>JAHJWO010000054.1 GCA_018828145.1 Alphaproteobacteria bacterium
CCCCGATGAGTGAGATCGACCGATGACGAGAACAGCACGATTCGACCTCCGCGATCTGGCCGCCGAGGTGCTCGAGGGTGACGGCCGGTGGACGTGATCCCGATCGAGACAAATGAAGCCGGAAGACATGTTGCAACAGGCACCGACTTCCAAAGCCAGCCGCGCCCGTTTCATCACCTTTGAGGGTGGCGAAGGCGTCGGCAAGTCCACCCAGATCAAGCGGCTGCTGCAGAACCTGCAGCGGCACGAGATCGAGGCCGTGCGCACGCGCGAGCCGGGCGGAACACCCAAGGCCGAGGCCATCCGCTCCTTCATCCTGCAGGGGCGGTCGGAAAGCTGGGGCCCGGGTGCCGAAGCCGTGCTGTTCGCTGCCGCGCGCCTCGACCACGTCAACCAGTTGATCGCGCCCAATCTGCGCAATGGCACCTGGGTGCTTTCCGATCGCTTCCACGATTCCACCCGCGCCTATCAGGGCCTGACCGGGGGCGTCGACGACAAGCTCATTGCCGGCCTTGAATCCCTGGCACTCGATGGGCACACGCCGGACCTGACCATCGTGCTGGACATGGACCCCGAAGCCGCCTTCAAGCGTGTCGCCGATCGGGCCGTCGAGGATGGCCTGGCGCTGACCGGCGATCGCTTCGAAAAGGAAGAGCTCGACTGGCACAAGCGCCTGCGCGAGGGCTTCCTGGCCATTGCGCGTGACAATCCCGAGCGCTGCGTCGTGATCTCCGCCGCCCAATCCGAAGAGGCCCTCGAAGCGGCCATTTGGGAAGTCGTGCGCCAGCGCTTTCCCGAACTGTTGCGCGGTTCGCAGGCGTGACCGATCCGGACGGCCTCGCCGACATCCTGCCGCCCGAGCGGCGCCAGCAGGCGCGCGGGCATGACAAGCCCCGCGCGGCCATTCTTGCCCAGCTCGCCGAACGCCGCCTGCCGGGCGCCATCCTGCTGCATGGTCCCCAGGGCATCGGCAAGGCGACCTTTGCCTTCGAGCTGGCTGCCGCCATCCTGACGGCAACCGGCGACGAGGAAGGGCATCGAGTCGAGGAACAGGTCGCGGCCCTGTCGCATCCCAATCTCTTCCTGCTGCGCCGGCGCCTCAAGGACAGCAAGGGCTATTACACCGTCATCCGCGTCGAGGATGTACGCGAGCTGCGCGACAGCCTGCATCACACGCGGGGCAGGGCGGGGCACCGCGTCGCCATCATCGACAGTATCGACGATTGCAATGCCTCGGCTGCCAATGCCCTGCTCAAGACGCTGGAAGAGCCGCCCGCGGACACCATCTTCCTGTTGGTCTCGCACCGCCCCGGTCAGCTGCTGCCGACTATCAAGTCGCGCTGCCACAATGTGGCGCTGCGCCCGGTGGACGACGAGGCCGTGCGCGGCGTGCTGCTGGACCACGATCCGGGCCTTGGGCAGGTCGAACTCGATCGTGCCACTGCGCTGGCCGGCGGCCGTCCCCGACGGGCCTTCGAGACCCTGGCACTTGAGCCGGAATCCGCGCTTGGCGCGCTGCAGGCCTGGCTCGCCAACCCAGCGCAACATCCGGCCGGGGTCATGCTGCAACTGGCTGATGCGCTCGGGGCGGACACGCAGAGCACCGAACTTACCTTCGCCCGCGAGATGCTGGATGACTGGATGGCCGATGAGGCCCGCAACGCCGCCATGCAGCCACACAATCGCAGACGCCTTGCCTCCGCCAACGAGCTATGGGACAAGGCACACGCCCTCTTCGCGGACGCCGACAGCATCAATCTGGATATGAAACAGACGCTTGTCGCCATTTTCGATGCGATCAGGAAGCACGTTGCAACGACCGTTTCCACCGAGCCCCAATGACCGCCAAGCCCTTCTACGTCACGACTGCGATTTCCTATCCCAACGGCGCCCCGCATATCGGCCACGCCTATGAGATGATCGCGACGGACGCCATCGCCCGCTTCAAGCGGCTCGAGGGCCGCGAGGTCTATTTCCTGACCGGCACCGACGAGCACGGCATCAAGATGGTGCAGACGGCCGCCACCCAGGGCGTCACGCCGCGCGAACTGGCCGACCGCAACTCCGCCGAGTTCCGGCGCCTGGCCGAAGCGCTCGACATTTCCAACGACGACTTCATCCGCACCACCGAGCAGCGCCACCACGAGGCCAGCCAGGCCATCTGGAAGAAGATGGCCGCCAGTCACAACGGCGACATTTTCCAGTCCACCTACAAGGGCTGGTACTCGGTCCGCGATGAGGCCTATTTCGATGAGGACGAGCTGACGGAGAAGGACGGCAAGAAATTCGCCCCCTCCGGCGCCGAGGTGAACTGGGTGGAGGAGCCGACCTATTTCTTCCGCCTCTCGGCCTATCAGCAGAAGCTGCTCGACCTCTACGAGTCCAATCCCGATTTCATCGCGCCCAAGGAGCGGCGCAACGAGATCATTTCCTTCGTCAAGGGTGGCCTGCAGGACCTCTCGATCTCGCGGACGACGTTCGACTGGGGCATCCCCGTGCCGGACGCGCCAGACCACGTCATGTATGTGTGGGTCGACGCCCTGACCAACTACATCACCGGTGTCGGCTTCCCGGACGAGCAGAGCGAGCTGTTCAGGAAGTTCTGGCCGGCGGACCTGCATGTCATCGGCAAGGACATCATCCGCTTCCACACCGTCTATTGGCCCGCTTTCCTGATGAGCGCCGGCATCCCCGTGCAGCACCGGGTCTTCGCCCATGGCTTCCTCACGGTCGACGGCCAGAAGATGAGCAAGTCGCTCGGCAATGTCATCGATCCGTTCGAGCTGATCGCCGAATTCGGCGTCGACGCCGTGCGCTACTTCTTCCTGCGCGAAGTCTCCTTCGGCAATGACGGCGACTACAGCCACGAAAAGCTCGTGCTGCGCGTCAATGCCGACCTCGCCAACAACCTGGGCAACCTGGCGCAGCGCTCGCTGTCGATGATCAACAAGAACTGCGATGCCAGGGTGCCGACACCGGGTCCGCTGACCGAGGCCGACCAAGCCATCATCGCCGAAGTGGGCGAGGCCATCGACGCCGCGCAAAAGGCCATGGATGAGCAGCTCGTCCACGAAGCCACCGGCGCCATCATCGCGGCCCTCAGCTCCGCCAACAACTACTTTGCCGGCCAGGAACCCTGGGCGCTGAAGAAGACCGATCCGGACCGCATGGCCACTGTCCTCTACGTGACGGCCGACACGGTTCGGCGTCTCGCCATCCCCATGCAGGCCTTTGTGCCTGCTTCCGCCGCCCGTTTGCTCGATCAGCTCGGCGTTTCGCAAGAAAACCGCAAGCTTGCTGACAGCAAGACACCAGCAGGCTTGCAGCCTGGCACCGAATTGCCGGTGCCGCAGGGCGTCTTTGCCCGCCTTGAACGCAAGGCGGAATAGCATGCTGATCGACAGCCATTGCCACCTCGATCTCGAGGCCCTGGCCGAGGATATCGACGGCGTTCTGGCCCGCGCCGAGGCCGCCGGGGTCTCCGGCATGGTGACGATATCCACACTTGTGGAGAAGTTTTCCACATACACCGCCATCGCGGAACGTTATGCGAACGTCTGGTGCTCGGTGGGCACCCATCCGCACAATGCAGACAAGGAACTGCATGTCGAGGTGGATGAGCTTGTCCGCCTAAGTGCCCATCCGCGCTGCGTTGCCATCGGCGAGGCGGGGCTTGATTACTTCTACGACAATGCCCCGCGCGAGGCCCAGGCCACGGGGCTGCGCCGCCATATCGCAGCGGCCCGGATCACCGGTCTTCCACTGGTTATCCACAGTCGCCAGGCCGACGAGGACATGGCGGCCATCCTTGAGGAAGAAACTGGGCACGGCGCCTTCCCCTTCGTGCTGCACTGCTTCACCGCAGGCCAGGACCTCGCCCGCCGCGCCCTGGCCCTCGACGGCTACATTTCCTTCTCCGGAATCATCACCTTCAAGAACGCCGAGGAGATCCGCGACGTCGCCAAATTCGTCCCTGCCGACCGCTATCTCGTTGAAACTGATGCACCTTATCTGGCGCCCATCCCGCATCGCGGCCAGTCCAATGAACCCAGTTTCGTCCGCCACACCGCCGAAAAGCTGGCCGAAGTGCGTGGCATCAGCCTCGACCAGCTCGGGGCCGAAACCACCGCCAACTTCGCCCGCCTCTTCGCCAAGACCGGGCTCGCCTGAGCCATGAGCGCCGCCCAGCGGATCGTTGCCACCATCCTCGGCTGCGGTTCCTCCGGCGGCGTGCCTCGCATCGGCAATGTCTGGGGCGACTGCGACCCCAGTGAACCGCGTAACCGCCGGCTGAGATGTTCTCTTTTGCTGGAAGGGTTTAGCGAGGGCAGCGACACACCGACCCGGGTTGTGATCGACACGGGCTGTGACCTGCGCGAGCAGATGCTGGCCGCCAATGTCGACCGTGTCGAGGCCGTGCTCTACACCCACGCGCATGCAGACCACGCCCATGGCATTGATGACCTGCGCGTGCTGGCGCTGCACAACCGGCGTCGCGTCAACGTCTATTTCGACGCCGCAACCGGCAATCGCCTGCGCGAAGCCTTCGGCTATTGCTTCGTCTCGCCACCTGGCAGCGACTATCCGCCCATCCTCAATGCCCATGAAATCGCCCCCGGCGACACGCTGGAGATACATGGGCCGGGAGGGACGATCACAGTCGCGGTCTTCGAGCAGGCACACGGCAATATCAGCTCGCTCGGCTTCCGCGTCGGCAATTTCGCCTATTCCTGCGACTTGTCGGGCTTTCCCGAGGCGTCTTTTGACGCGATTTCCGGGCTTGACCTGTGGGTGATCGATGCCCTGCGGCCGACACCACATCCGAGCCATCTGAGCCTGCCCGAGACACTGGACTGGATCGCCCGCTTCGCGCCCAGGCAGGCGGTGCTGACCAATATGCATATCGATCTCGACTATGCCCGCACCGAGGCCGAAACGCCGGCCAATGTCACGCCGGCCTTTGACGGCATGCAGATCGATGTCATCAGCGGCCAGATTCTCAACCGCTAGCGTTCGGCGTCCCAGTATCCGGCAGCATTAAGCTGCAGTCGCGGCGAGGCCAGCGGCGCCGCGATACGGTCCTGCCAGGGACGCAGCGGCTCCTGCCAGCGATTGCCTTGCAGCATGGCGGCGACAATGGCTACCGGTTCGATGCCAGCCTGTCCCAGCAATTTGAGGACCGCCGACATCGACGTCCCCGAACTTATGACATCGTCCACCACGGCCACCCGCCTACCTTCAAGCAGCGGCAGCGAGCGCGGGTCGAGATAGATGGTCTTCTGCTGCGTCGGGCTGGTGATCGACGACATGGGGGCCGAGAACTCGTCGCGATACCAGAATTTGCGCGAGGTGCCGAGGGCCACCATGCGATCGTGGCCGAGCCGGCGGGCGACATTGTTCGCCAGCGGCAGGCCCAACGTCGGTACGCCGATAACCACATCTGGTGCGTGAGGGTGCAACAGATCGGCCATGGCCGCCGAAATCGCATCTTCCACCACAAAACTGGCCTGGTTGATGATCAGCGAAGCGACCGCCGACGTGCCGTCCCCGGGCAGGACGCGGATGGGCAGCAGCAGTTGCCGGCCGTCTGGCAGGGTTGCGGGGAACCCTTCCACCCAGCCCTGGGGTGGCTGGAGATGGGTCCCCGCTGCATCGATGGCCTGCCAGAAATGGTGCGGAGCGAGAGGCAAGAGCGTGTTTCCTTGCTGGCTGGCGGCAAATGGTGGATGCTGCGCTTACGTTGATTTTCAAGAGCTTAGCAATCCATGACCCGTGGAGACAACGACCCTTTCGAGCTTGAGGCGATGATTGCCCTGCGCCGGGATCTGCACGCCCATCCCGAACTCGGCTTCGAGGAAATACGGACCAGCGGCATCGTCGCGCAATGGCTGGAAGAGGCAGGCATTGAGGTTCATCGCGGGCTGGGCAAGACTGGTATTGTCGGCACGCTCCGGGCCGGGACCGGCAGCCGGTCCATCGCCCTCCGCGCCGATATGGATGCATTGGCCATGCCCGAACTGGGCGATGTGCCCTACAAGTCCAGCACCGCCAATACCATGCATGCCTGCGGCCACGATGGTCACACAGTGATGCTGCTGGCGGCGGCACGCCACCTGGCGCGCACGCGCCGGTTTTCCGGCACGGTGCATTTCATCTTCCAGCCGGCCGAGGAGGGACGCGGTGGGGCGCGGGCCATGCTGGCCGACGGCTTCCTCGAGCGCTTCCCGATCGACGCCGTCTATGGCCTGCACAACATGCCGGGCCTGGCGCCCGACGAGATGGCCGTGGTCGCAGGGCCGCAACTGGCGTCTTCCGACAGCTGGGAGGTGACCTTTCACGGCGTCGGCACCCACGGCGCCAAGCCGCATCTGGGGCGCGATGCCATGACTGCCGCCGCGCATTTTCTCACCGCAATCCACACCATCGTGGCCCGCCGCGTCGATCCGCTGCAGCCGGCCGTGGTCAGCGCCTGCGCCATTACCGGCGGCGACTTCCGCGCGCTCAATGTCATCCCCGACGATGTGCGGATCGGCGGCACGGCTCGCGCCTATTCGGCAGAGGTGCGCGACCAGCTGGAGGCAGAGATCGGCCAGTTGGCGACGGGTGTGGCCAGCATGTTCGGTATCCGCGCCAGCTACGCCTTCAAGCGCCGCATCGCGCCCGTGATCAACGATGCCGGCGCAACGGCCGCAGCCCTTGCGGCCGCAGCAGCTGTAACGGGTAAACCCGTGGTGACCGATTTCCCACCCTCCACCGCCGGCGACGACTTCGCCGAATTCAGCAATCGGGTGCCGGGCTGCTATGTGTGGCTGGGCAATGGCCCCGCTGTGGATGGTGCCCTGCACCACAATTCCCGCTACGACTTCAACGACGCGGCGATCCCCACCGGCGCCCGCTACTGGACCGCGCTGGTGGAGCAGGAACTGGCCTAGCGAAAGCCGCTGGCAAGAAGGGCGAGGGCCCGCTCTGCGTCGACGCGCATGGCAACGGCGACCGGTGACCCCGTATCGGTCCGCGTCAGCGCACCGGCATCCGGATCGTCCCCCAGATTGACCGACAGGCGCAGCACTTCGATCTCGAACAGCTCGGGCGCCAGGGCAAGCAGCATCACACAGGGGTCGTGCAGGGGCCGGCTCTGCTTGCCATCGACCAGATAGGCCGTGAGGATGTCGGCCACGAGGTCGCCCGCCTTGCTGCCCCGCAGCGCCTCGATATAGGCCCGGTCGGCCCGCAATCTGCGTGTCACATCCAGCGGCACTATGGTGGTCCGGATATCCGAGCGCAGTACCAGCGCCACCGCTTCCGGGTCCGCAGCAAAGTTGAATTCGGAAGCCGGGCCGGAATTGCCGGGCTCGGCAATAGCGCCGCCCATGACGATCAGCTGGCCAATACGCCCCGCCGCTTCGGGAAAGGCGCTCACCAGGTGGCCGATATTGGTCAGCGGCCCCAGGGCAAGAATGTCGATGGAGCCGCTTGGCGCCGCCAGCAGCGTCTCGGCGAGCCAGGCCACGGCATCTGTCTGGACCGGAGCCAGGGGCGGGGGCAGGGTGATGCCGCGGAGCCCATCGGCCCCATGCACGACGATGGCGTCGATATTGTCGCGCAGCATGGCCGTGGCGGCGCCGGAAACAACGGGAATATCGCCCCGCTCCATGACCGCAAGCAGGCCGCCGGCATTGGCCGACGTCCGCTCCAGCCCGATATTGCCGGCAACCGTGGTCAGACCCAGGACGTCAAAGCGCCCGCACGCCAGCGCGAAGAGAATGGCCACGGCATCGTCGAGGCCCGGGTCGGTGTCAATGACGACTCGTCGGTTCATAAAGGGGAGCCAGCACCATTTCGGGGACCTTCACAAGACCTTTGTCGGTGATCCGGATCTCCGGAATGACCGACAGGGGGATCAGGTTGAACCCCATATAGGGGATGCTGCAGCCCGCATGCTGCCATGCACGCTTGAGCGCCTGGTTCTCCGCGGCCACCTCATGCACGCGCTTGTCGGAGAGCAGACCCGCCACTGGCAGTCCGACAAAGGCCGTCACCTTGCCATCCTGCACCACGACCACGCCGCCCTTGGCCGCCTCGATCGTGGCCAGCGCCAGGGCCATGTCGGCCTCGTTGGTGCCGGACAGAATGATATTGTGGCTGTCATGGCCGACGCTGGAGCCGACAGCGCCGTTGCGAATGCCGAAGTCCTGCAGCAGACCATGGGCAATGCCGCCATCGGATTTGCCATGGCGCTCGATGACCGTGACAAAGCTCAGGCCATGGCGTTCGAGGATGGTCGACCAGTCATTGGCCGGCTCGATGGCCACCTTGCGATGCGGCAAAACGATGCCGGGCATTTCGATGCCGATGGCATTGGCGATGACGGGCTCCGTGGGCAGTTCCGGAACGAGCTTGCGCGCCTTGGGCAGGTGGACAGTGTTATAGGCCGCCTCGGGATAGCGATAGCGCTGATTGAGCGTGGCTTCGAGCAGGGGCGTCACCTTGCGGTCATCGACCACCAGTTCCCCGCCATACCATGTGCTGACGGGTTTCATCGTGTCATCGAGCAGCACCAGATCGGCCCGGCGTCCGCCGCCGAGGCCGCCGATTTCGTCACCCATGCCGAAGCGGGTGGCGCCATGCAGCGAACCCATGGCCCAGGCCTGTTCCGGCTTCATGCCGCAGCGAATGGCTTCGCGCACCACCCAGTCGAGCCCGAAGCTCAGCAGGTCATCGGCGTCCCGATCGTCCGTGCAGACGCAGAAGCGCTTGTGGCTGGCGCCCAGTTCGGTGATCGGTTTGATGGCCTCGACGATGGAGTTCCACGGGGTCGCCGGATTGCCGCCACGCAGGAAGACCCAGATGCCGGCATCGACGAGGTCATTGGCGATCTCGCGATCGATAGCCTCATGCGTGTCGGTGACGCCCGAGGCTGCATAGGGCGCGACGAAGTCGCGGCCATAGATATGACCGGAAACCGGCCGGTTACGCCTGAGGGCTTCGGCAATGATGGAGTGGCTGCGCGGGTCGCCCATGGCCACGGGCACGAAATCCATTTTCTCGCCCAAGGCCATGGCCTCCGGCCACTTGTCGAACAGGGCGCCGATCTTGTCCGGCGTCAGGTCGCCGCCGGCGGTTTCGAGTTCGGGGGAGGTGGCGGGGACGGTGGAGGGTACGGTGAGGAAGATGGAGAGCGGCGCCATCCGCGCGTCTTCCAGCATGGCCTCGACGCCGGCGACGTCCATCACATTGCCGATCTCGTGGCTGTCGCAGAAGATCGTCGTCGTGCCATTGAGCAGGGCCGCCTCGGCATAGGCGCAGGCCGTCACCATGGAGCTTTCGATGTGAATATGCGGGTCGACCAGGCCCGGCGCGATAATGCCGCCCCTGGCGTCATAAATTGCCTTTGGGGCAGGGCCCTTTCGGTGCGCACCAGCCGGCATGACCGCAGCGACGCGACCATTGGCGAGCCAGATTTCCCGGTCCCCGGCGATCCGCTCCGAATAGGTCGAGAGCACCCGGGCGCCGGTGATGACCAGGTCCGCCGCGGCGCGTCCACCGGCCACGGCCGCCAGGTGCATGGTGCTGCCATGCAGCGGGGCGACGGAAAAGCGGGTGATGGTCATGATCTGGTCTCCGAGAAGGCGGCGAGAATGCGCACCCAGGAGCGGATGCCCTTGTGGAAGCTCGACAGGTCGTATTTCTCGTTGGGGCTGTGGATGCGGTTGTCGAAGCGGGCAAAGCCGATCAGGAGGGCATCCATGCCGAGTTTCTGCTTGAACTCGCCGAGGATAGGGATGGAACCACCCGTGCCCGCCAGCGCCGCCTCGCGGCCCCATTCGTCGCTCAACGCCCCGCGGGCCTGGGTCAGCAGGGTGCCGTCGAGGGGCATCATCTGGGCGGGGGCGGCGGCATAGGCCTTGAACGTGACGGTGCAGTCCAGCGGCAGGAGGCTCTGCACATAGTCGCGGAACAGCTGTCGGATATGGTGCGGATCCTGCCCGGCGACGAGGCGGAAGCTGAGCTTGGCACTGGCCTTGGCGGGAATGACAGTCTTGAAACCGTCGCCGGCATAGCCGCTCCAGACGCCGTTGATCTCGCAGGTGGGACGGGCCCAGACCTGTTCGAGTACCGAGCGGCCGGTTTCCCCGGCTGGTGTGGATAGGCCAACATCGGCGAGGAACTTGCTCGCGTCGAAGGGCAGGCGGTTCCATTGCTCGGCTATGGCCTGGGGCAGCTCCACCACGCCATCATAGAAGCCGGGAATGGCCACGCTGCCATCCTCGTTGCGCAGCCTGCCGATGATGGTGCCGATGACCTGGGCGGCGTTCCGCGCGGCGCTACCGAACATGCCGGAATGCAAGTCCCTGTCAGCACAGGTAATTTCGAACTCTTCGCTGACAAAGCCGCGCCACATCGTGGTGATGGCCGGCGTATCGCGATCCCACATGTCGGTATCGCAGACCAGCATGACATCGGCCCGCAGGTCCTCGCCATGCTCGGCCAGGAACGGCCCGAGGCTGGGGCTGCCGGCCTCTTCCTCACCCTCGAACAGCATGGAGATGCGGATCGGCAGGGCGCCGGTGACCGCCTTGAAGGCGCGGCAGGCTTCGATGAAGGTCAGCAACTGCCCTTTGTCGTCTGATGCGCCGCGACCCAGGATATGGGTCTCGCCATCGGGCTGTGGCGCCAGCGAAGGCTCGAAAGGCTCGGTGTGCCAGAGGTTGAGCGGATCGACCGGCTGCACGTCATAGTGGCCGTAGAACAGGACATGCGGGCCGGGAACCACCGGACCATGCGCCACCACCATGGGGTGGCCGTCGGTGTCGCGCACCGTCGCGTCAAAGCCCAGGCTGCCAAGCTCTTCACGCAGCCACTCAGCGGCGCGGCGACAATCGGCAGCGTAGCGCGCTTCGGTCGAGACCGAGGGGATGCGGATCAGCTGGAATAACCTGTCGAGGCTCTGGGGGATATCCGCATCCACCCGGGCGAGGATAGCGTCGAGCTGGGTCATGGCGCCTCGTCGATCTGCCGCATTTCGGCCTTGAACATGACCGCGATATGAACGGCATCGCTTGTGGTTTTTGCCGGGTCGAGCGTCTCGACGCGCCGCTCGCGCATCAGCCAGCGGCCGGCAACCATTGCATCGGTCACATCCGACGGCATGGCGGCAAAGACGAGAGCCGAATAGGAATCGTAGATCGGGTGGATGCGCGGTGCCGCGAGGCTGATCCGGATCAGGTCGGCCTGCTTGCCCGCTTCGAGCGATCCGACCCTGTCGGCGAGGCCCAGCACAGTGGCGCCCTCGATGGTCGCCATGCGGATGACGTCGACGGCCGGCAGCGGCTTGCGCGAGCCGCCCAGCAGCTTGGCAAACATCGAGACCGGTGCGAACTGGCTGAACAGGTCCAGCGTATTGCCGCTCATGGCGCCGTCGCTGCCAATGCCGACCGGGATGCCCGCCCGGCGCATCTTCTCCACCGGGGCAATGCCGCGACCGGCCTTGCCATTGGAGCGCGGATTGGTGACGGCGTGGACGCCGGCCTCGGCCATCATGGCGATGTCGGCATCATCGAGCTGCAGGCAGTGAGCGGCAATCAGGCCCGGCTTGAGCAGGCCCGCATCGCGCGTGACGGACACAGTGCTCTGGCCATGCGTCTTGCGGGCCCAGTCCACCTCCAGCGTGCTCTCGGCCAGGTGCATCTGCACCGGCACGTCGGGATGGTCGGCCGACCACTGGGCGATCCGCTCCATCACGGCGAGGCCCGTGGAGTAGGGGGCATGCGGGGCGATGGAGGGGGTGAGCAGCGGATGGCCGACACAGGCATCGACCAGCTCTTCGACCCGGGCGAAGCCTTCGTCGAAGCTCTTGTGGTCTGGCGGGTCAAAATCGGCCAGGGTCTGGCCAAGCACGGCCCGCAGTCCGGCAGCCTCGCAGACCTTGGCCACCTCGGTTTCGAAATAGTACATGTCGGCGACGGTGGTGACGCCGCCTTGGATCATCTCCAGCGCCGACAGGGCCGAGCCGATGCGGACCATGTCGGTCGTGACGAACTTGCGCTCCAGCGGCAGGATATAGCGATAGAGCCGGTCATCGACATCTTCGGCGAGGCCCCGGAACACCGCCATGCCCATATGGCAGTGGGTATTGACCATGCCCGGCATGACGATATCGCCGCCGCAATCAATGATTTCGGCATTGTCGATCACCGGCGGCGTGCCGGGGCCGAGCGCGGTGATACTGGTGCCATCGATCTGCAGCCAGCCGGGATTGTGCTCGGTGAGGGCCGGGTCGATTGTGAGCAGCCAGGCATTGGTGAGGATGGTGGTCATGGATCCATTCCCCTTCTCCCCTTGAGGGAGAAGGTGGCTCGGCGCAGCCGAGACGGATGAGGGGTCCGCAGAATGCCCGCATTCACCGCGTGTGGAGCCAACCCCTCACCCGCCCTTCGGGCACCCTCTCCCTCAAGGGGAGAGGTGGGTATCGCGGTTGTGTCCCGCCTTGATGCTCCAGGCAGCATCAATCCGCTTCCGGCGCCAGGATCGTGCACTGTTCCGGCACCGGGACGAGCTTGGCGGCGACGCCCGGCTCCAATGGACGGGTCAGCGGACCATTGGCGACGAGGGCACCGGCCGGGGTCTCGCACTGATACTGGTAGGCGCGGCCGAGATAGGTGCGCAGGCCCAGCGTGGCCGGAATGCCTTCCATGGCGAGGTTGTCGGTGACGGCCAGGCCATCGGCCCGGCAGGCGAGGGTGAAGCGGTCGGGGATGGTGCCGAACTGTTCCAGCGACAGGGTCAGCCTGACCCCGCCCGGCGCTTCGGCGGTGACCTTGGCGCCGTCGCGGGCCACGACCTTCATGGCGATGAGGTTCTCGAAGCCGACAAAGCGGGCGACGAAGGCATTGGCGGGGCGCTGGTACAGCGTTTCCGGCGTATCGAGCTGCATGATGCGGCCGGCATGCATGATGGCGACGCGATCGGAGATCGAAAAGGCCTCTTCCTGGTCATGCGTGACATAGACCGAGGTCGTGCCATTGGCGCGCTGCAGCTGGCGGATCTCGACGCGCATGTCGATGCGCAGCTTGGCATCGAGATTGCTCAGGGGCTCATCGAACATCAGCAGCGGCGGCTCGATCACCAGGGCCCGGGCCAGCGCCACGCGCTGCTTCTGGCCGCCGGACAGGGCGCCGGGCAGGCGATCGGCCAGATGGGCAAGGCCGACGCGCTCCAGCATGGCAGTGACGCGCTTGGTGCGGTCGGCACCGGAAATGCCGCGCTGTTTGAGGCCGAAGCCGACATTGTCGGCCACCGAAAGATGCGGGAACAGCGCGTAGTTCTGAAAGACCAGACCGATATCGCGCTGATAGGGCGGCAGGCGGGTGAGGTCACGACCACCCAGGGTGATGGCGCCCGAAGTGGGCTGAAGGAAGCCGGCGACTAGCCGGAGCGTCGTGGTCTTGCCGCAGCCGCTGGCGCCGAGCAGGGAAACGAGCTCTCCTTCGGCCACCGACAGCGACAGGTTTTCCAGCACCTGGGTGGTGCCGTAGTGGGCGGAGATCGACTGGAGCGTAAGGGCCTGGGTCATGAATACTACTTGGCTAGGAAGGTCAGGCCGAGCGTGCGCTCGACAATGGCCATGACGGCCACGGTGAGAATCATCAGCAGCACCGAGACGGAGGCCACTGTGGGATCGAAGAACTGCTCCATATGCGCGAGCAGCTGGATGGGCAGGGTAGAGAGCCCGGGTCCGGTCAGGAAGATCGAGATCGACACGTCGTTGATCGAAGTGATGAAGGCCAGGATGAAGGCCGCGATCACGCCGGAGCGGACATTGGGCAAGAGGATGGTGAAGAAGGTCTTGAGCGGCGGCGAGCCGAGGCTGATCGCCGCCTCCTCGATGGAAAAATCGAAGGAGGCGAGCGAGGCGCTGATCACCCGGACCACATAGGGCAGCACAAGCAGCGAATGACCGAACAGCAGCGAGATGTAGATCGGCGAATTGAACTGCACGGCGAGGTTCTTGAGCAGCGAGAAGCCCAGCACCAGCTCGGGCACCAGCACGGGCAGGATGAACAGGGTGGAGAGCCAACCCGGCAGCTGGATGCGATGCCGGTTGAGCGCATAGGCGGCCGGAATGCCGATCACCAGGGCGATCATGGTCGACAGGAACGCGATCTGCAGGCTGGTGACGATGGTGCGGCGGAAGGCGTCGATCTGGAAGATGTTCTCGAACCAGCGCAGCGACAGGCCCTGGGGCGGGAAAGTGAGATAGGTGGTGTCGCTGAGCGCGGCGCCCAGCACGATGATCAGCGGCCCGACCAGGAACATGAAGACAAGGACCGTGCCGGCGATCAGCAGGGGGTGGATTTTCTGGGTCATCACACGGCCATCGGGTTGAGGCGCCGGGCGACGCGGGTCATCAGCAGCACGATGGCGATGGTGATCACCACCATGACCGCGGCAATGGTCGAGGCGGCCACCCAGTCAAAGGTCACCATGGCCTGCTGATACATCAGCGTGCCCATCATCATCACCTGTTCGCCACCCAGCAGTTGCGGCGTGGCATAGGAGGTGAAGCTGCCGGTGAAGACCAGCACGGCGCCGACGATGAGGCCGGGCACGGCCAGTGGCAGGGTGACCTGGAGGAATGTGGCCGACGGCTTGGCCCCGAGCGAGGCCGAGGCCTGGATCAGGTCGTCGGGAATGCCCTCGAGCACGCCGACCAGCGTCAGGATCATCAGCGGCACGAAGAGATAGACCATGGCCACGATGACGGCGCCCTGGGTGTAGAGCATGCTCATCGGCTCGCCGATGAGCCCGAGGCTCAGCAGGGTTGAATTGAGGATGCCGTTCTTGCCCAGGATGATGAGCCAGGCAAAGGAGCGCACCACGACGCCGGTCAGCAGCGGAAACACCGCCGCGATGATGAGGATGGATTTGAGCCAACCCGGCGCGCGCGACACCACATAGGCGGTGAGAAAGCCGATGACCAGGGCAATGGCCGTGGTGGCCAGCGACACCTGGATGGTGCGCATCAGCACGGTGCGGCGGAAGCCGCTGCCGAAAAAGGACTGGTAGGTGGCAAAGGGACCGGCAGGCGTGGTGAAGGTGGTGACAATGGTCGCCAGCACCGGCAGCACGAGAAAGACCACGACCAAGAGGGTCGCGGGGGAGGCCAGGGTCCAGCCGGCAAAGCGTTTCATTGATGGGCCTTCCATGGCGCTCGATGGGCGCCACAACCACGATGTCACCCCGGCAAAGGTCGGGATGACAGTGCGTGTGTTATTCGTTCAATGCGAAAGAGGCGCGGCTGGGCCGCGCCTGCAGCTTTTACATGCCGAAGATTTCGTTCCAGCGATCGACCCAGCCACCCTTGGCGGCGTTCATCTTGACGTAGTCGACGCGCTGCAAGCCGTCGATCACGTCGGCGCCATAGGTCCAGAGCGCAGCCTGTTCATCGGTGAGCTCGACCGAGGTCACCACCGGTGCATCGACGCCCTGTTCGGCCAGCTGCTGCTGGATTTCGGGGGAGAGGATGAAGTTGATGAACTCATAGGCCAGTTCCGGCTCGGCAGCGCCGACCGGGATATTGACCGTGTTGAGAGTGGCGATCGAGCCTTCCGCCAGGTCGGCCCAGACCACGGTCGGCACGGCAGCCTGGATCTGGCCGAGCGTGAAA
This sequence comes from Alphaproteobacteria bacterium, assembly GCA_018828145.1. GTDB lineage: Bacteria > Pseudomonadota > Alphaproteobacteria > Rhizobiales > Devosiaceae > Devosia. Next base: position 15,668 of record JAHJWO010000054.1, read on the forward strand.
TCCTGCGCGATCGCAGCGCTGACTTCACCGGTCGAGAACAGGTTGATCATCTCCGAGCCGGTATTGTAGTTCTTGACTACATTCGGCTTGAGCTCCTCGACGGCGGCAAAGGCGGCGTCTTCATCGGTAAAGGCGTCGACGCCGGCATGATCGCCGGCCTTCATGACCACCATGGGGCCGGCCGTGGTGGTGATGCCGGGCAGCGACAGCGACGATGCCAGGTCTTCGCGCCACAGGTCGTTCCACGAGGTGATCGGGGTGGTCACCTTGGCCGAGTCGTAGACGATGCCGACGCGGCCGATCGTATAGGCCGGGCCGTAGCCGCCCTGCGGATCCTTGGCGAGGTCATAGATGCCCGCCAGGTTCGGCAGCTTGGCCGGATCGATCTTCTGGAACAGGCCCGCTTCGATACCCTGCTGGCTGAAGCTGTCGGAGAAATAGGCCACATCGACGCCGCCGCCGTTGCGAATCTGGATCTTGTTGAGGCGCTCGCCATTATTGCCGGTCTCGAACACGATCTCGCAGCCGCACTGTTCGCGGAACGGCGCCAGCACGATGGATTCGAGCTTTTCGCCGTTGAAGCCCCACCAGGAAATGGTGAGCGTCTTGCCCTGCGCGGAAGCGGGGGCGGCGGAGAGCAGGGCAGTGGCGGACAGCGCCAGAGCAGTGACGAAAACTTTTTTCATTTTCAGCTTCCTTATACATCGCCGGCGGGGCGCCAGCGATGGATTGACGAATGGGCGGCTCCCTGGTCGAAGCCTATTTTTGCGGCTGGACCTCGGCAAGCCCAAACTTTGGGCTATCCGTTCGGTCAAGCGGTTTATCAACGGCGTTTTCACGTCCTGGGCGGCGCAGTTTCCGTGATCGTCGCAACATCGCCAGCCCCGGAAACTGCGCTCCCTGAACCGGGCTGGCAAGCCATCAGTGACCGGCCGACCGCAGGCGGCGCGCCTGCAGCGCGCGGTAGCTGAACAGGAACAGCGCCAGGATGGTCACGACAAAGGGGATCATCCGGATCAGCTCGGCCGGGATCCAGTTGAAGAGCCCCGGCATGACCACGGCCAGCGCCTCGAACACCCCGAACAGCAGCGCCGCCAGCAGCGCCCCGACCGGATGGCGCGCGCCGAGCAGAACCGCGCCCAGCGCGATGAAGCCGCGGCCCGCCGTCATGTCGCGGGTAAAGCCGATATAGTTGAACATGGCCAGCTGTGCCCCGCCGAGCGCCGCGAGCCCGCCCGAGACCAGGAGGCTCCAGGTGCGGATGGCGTTGACGGGAATGCCGGCGGCTTCCGGGGCGGCCGGATATTCGCCGACGCCGCGCAGCCACAGGCCCCAGGGCGTGCGGTAGAGGAAGTACCAGATGGCAAAGACCAGGAAGGCAGCGAGCCAGGACAGGATGGAATGGCCCGACAGCATGCGGACGAGGAAATCGCCGATGCCGGGAATGACGCCAAGGAAGGACAGGTCGAGCGCCGGAACCGCCTTGGAGGTCAGGTTGATCGAGGTGCCCTTGTCGCCGCCCGTCGCGAGGGTCAGCGCGAAGACCGTGCCGCCCGCCGCCAGGATGTTGATGGCGAAGCCGACCAGGATGATGTCGGCCTTGAGCCGCAGGTGGAAGAAGGCCATGACCCCGCCCAGCAGCGCCCCGGCCAGGACCGCTGCGAGCACGGCAACATACCAGGGGGCGAAGACCGAGACGATGACGGCGGTGAGGCACCCGACCAGCATCATGCCCTCGAGCGCTACATTGAGCGCACCGCCCAGGTCGGCGATCAGCCCGCCCAATGTCGCCAGCAGCAGTGGTGTGGTGGTGCGCACCACCGTGACGAAGAAGGTGGTCGACAGCACCGTCATCAGCAGTTCGATCATTTCTGTGCCTCCAGCGCCGGGGCAGCCGCCGACCGGCCCATGATCCGGGCCCAGAACTGGCGGCCGGGCATGGAAAAGGACGAGGCGACAAGCAGGATGATGATGGCGGTGACCACGCCGATGACTTCGGATGGCACGTCGGTGCGCAGGTTCATCAGCTGCGCACCCTGCCGCAGATAGCCGTAGAACAGCGCCACCACCGGCACCGCCAGCGGACGGCTGCGCGCGACGATGGCGACGAGAATGCCCTCGAAGGCCAGGTTCCCCTCGAACAGCACCGTCAGGTAGCCATAGGTCTGGCCCTGCACGAACATGGAGCCCAGCAGTCCGCCCAGCGCCCCCGCCGCCGTCATGGCCGAGACCATGATGGCGGTGGAGCGGATGCCGGCATACTCGGCGAAATTGGCATTGTGCCCGACAAGGCGCAGCTTGAGGCCCCAGCTGGTCCGATAGAGCGCGAACCAGACGGCGAGCACGGCGACAAGGGCAAAGATCAGGCCCAGGTCAATCCGTGTGCCATCCACCAGCGGGGGAAAGACCGCCGTTTCGGGGAAATTGTTGGTGGTCAGCACGCCGGGCTGCGGCTTGGGCAGGTTGGTGCGCACCAGGAAGTTGCACAGCTCGATGGCGATATAGTTCAGCATCAGCGAGGAGACGATCTCGTTGGCGCCGAACTTGACCTTGGCAATGCCGGGGATGAAGCCCCAGAAGGCGCCGGCCAGCATGGCGCAGAACACCCCGACCGGCAGGCCCGCCCAGGTCGCGCCGATGGGCGACAGCGCCACATAGGCCGCCGCCAGCGCCCCGACATAGACCTGGCCCTGCACGCCCATGGAAAACTGCCGCGCCTGGAAGACGAGACTGAAGGCCAGGCCGGTAATGGTCAGCTTGGCGACGTCGTCGATCCACAGCCCGATGGTGCGCGGCCGCGACATCGGCGCAGTCAGCAGCACGTTGAAGGCCTCGAGCGGCGCCTTGGAGGTGAACAGCACGATGATGAAGGCAATGCCGAGCGCGATCAGCGCGGCACCGAGTGCGCGTCCGGCCTCGCGGCGGATGGTCTTGAGCCGGTCCCGCCGGCTGAGTTCGGCCTGGGTCGTCATGCTCATCGCAGGCCTCCCTGCATTTCTTCGGGGGTCTGGCTGGCAATGCCGAGCATGTAGGTGCCCAGGGTTTCGGGCGTCAGCGTATCGGAATTGAGGAAGGCCGCGACGATGCGGCCGCGGTAGAAGACGACAAGGCGGTCCGACAGGGCCAGCAGTTCGGAAAGGTCGGCGGAGCTGAGCAGCACGGCGGCACCGGCATCGCGGGCCTGGGTCAGCGACTTCCAGATGAACTGGGTGGCGCCGAGATCGACACCCCGCGTCGGCTGGTTGACCAGCAGCAGCCTGGGCTGCTCGGACAGCTCGCGCGCCACTACGACCTTCTGCATATTGCCGCCCGACAGCGTACTCACCGCAGCGCCCGGGCCGCCGACACGGATGGAGAAGCGCTCGATCAGCTTCTCCGCATTGGCCTTGATCGCCTTGAGGTCGAGCAGGCCATTGCGCACATAGCGCGGATCATCGAGCCGGGTCGCGACGAGGTTCTCGGCCACGCTGGAGCCGGAGGCCAGGCCGCGCGCGATGCGGTCCTCGGGAATGCTGGCGAGACCCCTGGCGCGCCGCTCCAGCACGCTCAGGGGCGAGAGGCTGGTGCCATCGAGATAGGCGACGCCATCGGCAATCGGCCGCAGCCCGGCAATGGCCTCGAGCAGTTCGGACTGGCCATTGCCCTCGACACCCACCAGCCCGACGATTTCACCGGCATGCACGCGCAGGTTGAGATCGTCCACCAGCAGGGCGCCGGATTCGCTTTTGACCTTGAGCGCCTTGATCTCGCAGGCCATGGCGCCGTCATTGCTGGCGCGGTCCACGCGCAGTGCCACTTCGCGTCCGACCATCATCGTGGCGAGACTCTGTTCGGTGACGTCGCGAGCGGCCACCTGGCCCACCGTCTTGCCGCCGCGCATCACGGTGATGCGGTCCGATATCTCGAGCACTTCGGGCAGCTTGTGCGCGATGAAGATCACCGTACGGCCCTGTTCCACCAGCGCGCGCACGGCGACGAACAGCTCTTCCACCTCCTGCGGGGCAAGCACGGCCGTTGGCTCATCGAGGATCAGGATGCGGGCGTCGCGATAGAGCGCCTTGAGGATTTCCACGCGCTGCTGCTGGCCGACCGGCAATTGACCGACCGGGGGCAGGGGGTCGACGGACAGGCGGAATTTCTCCGACAGCGCGCGCACCGCCGCGATCGCCTTCTGGCGGTCAAAGCGGATGCCGGCATGCGGCTCGGACCCCAGCACGACGTTTTCGTAGACCGAGAAGGACGGGACCAGCGAGAAATGCTGGAACACCATGCCGATGCCGCTGTTGATCGCCTCGCGCGGATTGGCGAAGCTGACCACCTTGCCGTCCAGCCGCAGCTCGCCACGATCGGCATGTTCGATGCCGAACAGGATCTTCATCAGCGTGGATTTGCCGGCGCCGTTTTCGCCGACCACGGCATGGACCTCGCCGGCATTGACCGAGAGATTGACGCCGTCATTGGCGACAACGCCGCCGGGATAGGTCTTGCCGATGCCGATGGCCTCGAGGAGCGCACTCATGCGTCGTCTTTCCGGTTGGAAGAGAAGCGGCGGCGCCATGCAAGGAGCCGCCGGCCGGATTACTTCATGGCGGTCGCGGGCACGAGCGTGCCGGCAATGATCTCGGCCTCGAGGGCATCGACTTCGGTACGAACCTCGGCCGGGACCAGCTTGTCGTAATAGGCGTTCTTGGAGATGCCGACGGCGCCTTCCGGCATGCCGAGCAGCACGGCAGAACCATAGGCTGCGCTGCCATCCAGCGTCTGCTGCAGGGCCAGGAACAGCGAGTCACCAACCTTCTTTTCCACCGAGGTGAAGATCACGTTGGCCTGGGCCTGGTCCGTGGCCGCGAAGATCGTCGCCTGGTCGCTGTCGACGCCCACGGCCAGCTTGCCGGCATCGCGGACGGCCTGCAGCGCACCGATGCCGGTGCCGCCGGCGATCGGGAAGATCACATCGGCACCCTGGGCGAGCTGCGCCAGGGCGATTTCCTTGCCCTTGGCCGGGTCGCTGAACGTGCCGGCAACGGCGTTGAGGATGGTCACATCGGGGTTGGCGGCCATGGCGCCCTCATCGAAGCCGACTTTGAAGTCGGTGACGGTGGGGAATTCCATGCCGATGATCGTGCCCAGCACGCCCGAGGCCGACACCTTTGCGGCAGCGTAGCCCGCCAGGTAGCCGGCCGACGAGGTCTGGTACTGCAGCGCCAGGACGTTGTCGCAGCAACCGGTCGAGAAATCCGGAGCATCGTCGAACACGATGAACTTGGTTTCGGGGTAGTCGGGCGCCAGCTCGACGACAAAGCCGGTCATGTCGAACGTGCCGACGATGACGACGTCGTAACCGGTGTCGACGGCGTCAGCCAGGGCGGGCTGCCAGCGACCACGGTCATAGCCGGCTTCGATGATCTTCACCTCCACCGGAAGCTCGCCAGCGGCCTTCTCGACGCCCGCGGCGGCGCTGTCGAGGAAGCTCTTGTCGCCCAACGTGCCGTGCAGAACGAGCGCCACGCTCAGCGGATTGTCGGCAGTGTATTCCTGCGCGACCACAGCCGCCGAGGACATCAGTCCGGCGGCTAGCGCAAGGCCGGAAAAGGCCCGGCGAGACAGCATTTTCAACGACATGGACGACTCTCCTGAAGTTTCAGTTCTTGTTGGGGTTGTAGGCGATGGAGGCGGTGTAGAGGGCAACCAGGCTGTCGAGCTTCGCCTCTTCCACCAGCGTGACCATGGGCGTGCCGAGGCGCCCCGACAGGTCGACCACGGTCATGCCGCGGGTGATGCCAGGCGCCAGCGCCACGTCGACCGAGGCGCGGATGGACTTGGTGACGATGGACGGATCGATGACGACGGCTGCCGCCAGCGGATCGACGAAGCGGAACACGTCGCCGCCGCCATAGCTGGCATTGGTCCTGCGGGCATGGTCGGCGAGGGCTTCGGAGAAAGCCTTGGCCAGGCTGGTGTCGATCGGCGCGAAGGCCGCATCCACATCGGCACCCACCATGTTGTGGGTCACGCAGGGCTCCCACGGCACGACGACGATGTCGATCTCGGACCGGAAGATGACCGCCGCCGATTCCGGATCGGCAAAGATGTTGAACTCGGCCGCCGGCGTGGTGTTGCCGCGCCCATAGACAGTGCCGCCCATGATGGTCAGCTGGCCGATGCCGGCAATGATCGTCGGCTCGACTCGCAGCGCCAGCGCCAGGTTGGTCAGCGGTCCGATCATCAGGATATCGATCTGCTCGCCCTTGGCAGCCGCATCGCGGAAGCTCTGGCGCAGGAAGCCGACGGCATCCTCGCTGGCCGGCTGGGGCAGGGTGGCAGGACGCGGCGCGCCGCCGAGGCCATCTTCGCCATGGATATACTTGGCATCGATGATGGGTTGGGTCAGCGGCCGGTCGGCGCCCTTGTGCACGGGCACGTCAGCGCCAACCACGGCCAGCGTCGTCAGGATGTTGCGCGTGGCCGCATCCAGCCCGACATTGCCGAATACCGTGGTGATGGCATCCGGCGTGCGACCGGCAGCGATCAGCATCAGCAGGGCCTGGGCGTCATCCACGCCGCCATCGGTATCCAGGATCAGTTTCGTCTTCGTCAACTCAAGCTACCTTTCGTGCCGCTTCAACTCGCGACCAGAAGTCTTTGTATGTTATGGAATAATCGCTGCGGATTTCGGCATAGCCCCGCCGCAGCAACGTACGGTCCCGGACGATGGGTTCGCCGGCAACCCAGACATGTCGCACATCCCGTCCGCTGCCGGAATAGACCAGTACCGTTTCGACATCTGGGGTCTCGGAATAGCCGGGTCCACTCATGTCGATGGCGATGATGTCGGCGGCCTTGCCCACTTCGAGCGAGCCGATCTCATGCTCGAGGCCCAGCGCCCGCGCGCCGTCTATGGTGGCCATGCGCACCAGTTCGCGGCTGGAAATGGGCTGGGCCCGACCTTCGCGGTGGGAGGCGACAAGGCCCGCGACGCGCATCTCGGCGATCATGTCGTAGGAATTGTTGGCAGCCACGTTGTCGGTGCCCAAGGCGACGACGACGCCCGCCTCGCGCAGTTTCACCGCCGGGCAGATGCCCTCGCGGCCCGAGCGCAGCCCGGCCGTGGCATTATAGGACACCGACGCAGCGGGAGCCGCGGCAAAGATGGCAATGTCCTCCTCGCTGAGGTCAAGGCAGTGGGCGGCATGCACCCGCCCAGCAAAAAATCCGTCGCGCGACAGCGCCTGCGTGGCGGTAAGGCCGTAGCGGGCCATGGTCTCGGCATTGTCCTCCGGCCCGGCCGCCATATGCAGGTGCATGCCGACGCCATACTTGACCGCCATGGCCACCTCGGCACGCAGCAGGTCCTCGGAATTGTCGACATAGGGCGCGTGCGGACCGAACCAGGGGATAATCCGCCCGTCGGCCGAGCGCTGGCGCTCGATGAAGGCCGCAGCCCGGGCCAGTTCCTCCTCGCCCCGCGCCGTGTCGCCGAGCTGCACGATGCCATAGGCAATGACGGCGCGCAGACCGCTTTCGCCGGCGGCAGCCGCGATCTCATCGGCAAAGAAATACTGGTCGCAGAATGTGGTCGTACCCGACAGCGCCATCTCGGCGCAGGAGAGGGCGACGGCTGGACCGATGTCGGACGCCCGGAGCGACAGCTCGGGTTCGCGGATGGAATTGTACCAGCCATCCATGGTGAGCAGGCTCTGCCCCTCGGAGCGGCCGCGAAACAACACCATGGCGGAATGGGTATGCGCATTGACCAGCCCGGGCAGCAGCAAATGGCCGGCAAGCTGCACGACTTCGTCGAAGTTGCTGGCAGCAGGCGTGCTGGAAGCTGGCCCCGTGCCGGTGATCCGGCCATCCTCGACGCTGATCCAACCCTCGGCAAATACCGTGTCGGCGGCGTCAACCGTCAGGATGGTAGCGTCACGAAGCAGAAACGAAGCCATTTGCCCACAAATTAGTAAAGCGGTTTACAAGCCGATCTAACGCCACTTATCTTGGGCTTGTCAAATCCAATCACGGCGCCTTTGCCTAAACCATATGCTAACTGGAACAATGCACAAGATAGCATCAGACTTCGCGCATACCGCCTGGCCGGACATCGCCGAGGCAGCGGGCAGGGGGGCGCTGGCCGTCCTGGCCATCGGCGCCTGCGAGCAGCACGGGGCCCACCTGCCGCTGACCACCGATACGGATCTGGCGCTGGGCGTATCCCGCCGCATTGCCGCAGCACTGGAGGCGGTGGTGCTGCCACCGATCGCTTATGGCGACGCCTGGAACAACGAGGCCTTTCCCGGCACGCTGTCGCTCTCACCCGATACGTTGCGCGCGGTGATCATCGATATCGGGCGGGGTGTGCGACGCAACGGATTCGCCGGCCTTGTCATCATCAATGGCCACTTCGGCAATCGCGAGCCGATCGGCCTGGCGGCACGCACGCTCGTTGCCGAGGGCCTGCCGGTGGTCCATCTCGACTATCCGCATCTGGAAAAGCTCGCCGGGGATATCTGCGACAGCGAGCCGGCCGGACCGGGATTCTATCACGCCGACGAGGTGGAGACGGCAATGATGCTGGCCCTGCGGCCCGACGTGGTCGACATGAGCCGGGCAGCGCCGGAATATCCCGCCTTTCCGCCGACCTTCGGCATCGAGCCGCTGCAGCTGCGCGATTTCAACGCGACCGGCGTCTTCGGCGATCCGCGCCCGGCAACCGCAGCCAAGGGGGAGGCGCTGATCGAGGGAATCGTCGCCGAAAGCCTTCGGCTCATCGGCCTGTGGCAAGCCCGCCATGCCATTTGAGGGCGCGCCATGGCCACGCTGAGCGAGGTCGCCGAGGCGGCCGGCGTCTCGCCGACGGCGGTCTCGCGCTACCTGAACAACCGGATCGAGCTGCCGCAGGCCACGCGCGACCGCATCGACGCGGCCATTGCCAAACTGAACTATCGGCCCAACCTGTTGGCCAAGCGCCTCTCGACCGGCAAGACCGAGGCCATAAGCCTCGTGACGCCGGAAATCGCCAACCCATTCTTCGCCGAGCTGGCGGCGGCCGTGGAGGCTGCGGCGCAGCAGCATGGCTATGCGGTCTACATGTCCTCGACCCAAGGCGATCGGGCCCGGGAGATCGATGCGATCCAGCGCCTGCAGGATCAGCATGTCGACGGGTTGATCATGATGACCAACCAGCCCGACGACGGCACGCTCGCGGCGCTCCTGGAGCCGCACCACAATGTGGTTCTGCTCGACGAGGATATTCCCGGCGTGCCGGTCCCGCGCGTCTTTGTCGAGAACGAGCAGGGGGGATATCTGGCGACCCGGCACCTGATCGAGGCGGGGCATCGCGAGATCGCCATCATCGGCGGACCGCAACGGCTGATGAGCGTGAGCGAGCGGCTGGCGGGCTTTGAACGGGCCATGCATGAGGCCGAACTGCCGGTGCGTCCGGGCTGGGTCTTGCTGGGGCAATATACCCGCGACTACGGCCGGGCCGCGGCGATGCACCTGCTGCACAGCGCACAGCGACCGACTGCCATCCTTGCATGTTCGGACTATATCGCCATCGGCGTGCTGCAGGCGACGCGACAGGCGGGGATAGACGTGCCGGACGGGCTTTCGCTCGTCGGTTTCGATGATATGCCCTTTGCCGAACTGGTCGATCCGCCGCTGACCACGATCCGGCAGCCGGTCGCCGAAATGGGCCGCGTGGCGTTCGACCGGCTGCTGGCCCAGATCAACAAGACCGACGCAGAGCCGCTGACGCGGCTGCCGGTCAGCCTGGTAATCCGCAAATCGGTCCGCGACATACGGGCCACCTGAACAACATACTGATCGCCGCAACGGGAGCAGGACGATGACGAAAGTACAGCAGCCGCCCGATCCTTGGCAGCGCACCACCACCGAGCATGGCTTTGCCGCCGACGAGGTGATCTCGGCGCTGCAGAAATGCCTGCGGCGCGGCATGCTCGACAATGTGCTGCTGCTGGGCTGGGAAATGTACCTCACCAGCCCGGAGATGGAGGAGATGCTGTGGTCCCGCCTCTGCGTCATCGCGGTGGAGGATATTGGCCTGGGCAATCCGCAGGCGCCCATACTGGTCGAGACCCTCTACCAGCAGCACAAGCGCTACCAGCGGCCGGGCGGCGACCGGTTCCTGTTTGCAGCCCATGCCATCCGCGTGCTGGCAGGCTCGACAAAAGAGCGGACCACCGACGACATGGTCAACTGGGCCATGCGCGGCACGGCCCTGGGCGAATTGCAGCCAGAGATACCCGATGTGGCGCTCGACATGCACACGCTGCGCGGCCAGAAAATGGGTCGTGACTATCGCTACTTCATGGAAGAGGCCTCGCGCGTCATGCCGGAGGCCAATGACAAGGACCAGAAATACCGTGACTGGATCATCAAGGCATTGGACGAAGGTAAGCTGACGTGACGGATATGCCCGACGACCTGCTGATCAATGCCGCGGACGAAGTCCGCATCCGCCAGCACCTGGCGCTGGTCGCGCTGGGCAAGCGCCCGGCGACGCGCGCCATCCGCGTCGGGCGCCTGCTCGACGTCAATGGACGGCGCTGGCATGACAACCAGGAGGTTGTCATCTCGGGGCGCCGCATCGCCTGGGTGGGGCCGGCAGGGAAGTATCCTGGCCAGGTGGATGAGCGGATGGACCGCTCGCACCTGGCGGCGGTGCCGGGCTTTGGCGAAGTGCACAAGCATATCGAATCCAGCCACCTGACCCCGGAATACGAGGCGGCTTTGGTGCTGCCGCATGGCTGCACCTGGACCTGCGAAGCCAGCCACGAATTCTCCAACGTCAACGGACCGAAGAACCTCGAATTCTGGCTCAAGGCACGGCTGGCCGGATCGCCGATGAAGGTATTCCCGCTGCCCGGCTCGGCCGTGCCACCCACCGCCTACGAGTGGGGTGGCGGGCATTTCGGCTATGACGAACAGCGAGAATTTCTCAGCAGCCAGATGATGGTAGCTGGACTTGATGAAGTGATGGATTGGCCGGCGGTGTGGAATCCGGACAATCCATCCTATGAGCGGCTCTGGGGCATGATCCGCGCCACGTTCGAGCAGCGCGGGGTCGTCGAGGGGCACGCGGCGGGTATGCGGGCCATTGACGACATCAACGCCTTCGCCGCCGCCGGCATGGCCTCCGACCATGAGGCGTGGACGCCGGAAGAGGTGGCCGACAAACTGCGGCGGGGCCTCTTCATGGAGATCAGGCCGCACTCGCTCAAGGAAATCGTCAGTGGCCTGCTGGCCGACGGGCAGCAGGACTGGTCCCAGTTTGCGCTTTGTACCGACGACCGCTCCTGTTCGGACACGATGAAGCTGGGTGCAACGGATCACAATGTGCGACTGGCTATCGAGGCAGGGCTGGCGCCCGAGATCGCCATCCAGCTGGTCACGATCAATCCGGCGCGGCATATGCGGCTGACGCCCTGGGTCGGCTCGATCGCACCGGGACGCTTTGCCGACCTGGTGCTGCTGGACGACGTTGCGAGCCTTTCCATTGCCGAGGTCTGGGCCGATGGCGCGCAGGTGTCGCGGGGCAGGGACTATGTCGGTGCCTTGCCGCGCATCGACTGGCCGGACTGGGCGACACGGACCGTCAAGATCGATCGACAGCTGACGGCGGCCGACTTTGCCATTGCGGCGCCGGATGGACGCGAGCGCGTCAGCGCGGCGCTGCTGCGGCCATTCCACTGGTCCGATGAGTTCATCACCACCGAACTTCCCGTAGTCGACGGCCTGGTGCAGCGCGATGCGGAACGCAACATCACCAAATTCGCCATCGTCGACCGCTTTTCGGGCGAAGGCAAAACCGCCCGGATGTTCTGGCTGGGCACGGGGCCCAGGACCGAAGACACCGCGCTGGCCTGCTCCATGGGGCACGACAAGCACAATATCTGGGTGGTCGGCTCGTCCGACGCCGCCATGGCGCAGGCCGTCAACGCGCTACGCGAAACGCAGGGCGGCTGGGCGCTGGTGCGCCGCGGTGAGCTGGTGGCGACGGTTCGCTACGAGGTGGGTGGGCTGATGACCTGCCGGCCGGCAGCAGAACTCGATGCGGAGATGCAGGCGCTCTATCGCGAGGGCGAAAGCATCGAATGGATGTATGAGCCCACCTTCTCGCCGCGCTGGTGGCCCGGTTTCCCCGAACGCCTAGCCTTCGCCACACTGACCTGCGCTCCATGGCGCTGGGTGCTGGTGGCGCCCTCGCCGCTCGCGCCCGACGGCTTTGTCAATGTGGCGACGGGGGAGACCCACCCCATCGTGTGGTGAGGCCCCCCCGTATTGCCTAGCGGAATGCTGGGATCACGTGGCGGCCGTAGCCGGCAATGATCTCTTCCTCGTCGCCGCTGTCGAGATAGATGTTGAACTGGGTGACGCCGGCATCCTTGAGCGTATGGATCTTGGCGATGTGCTCGTCGGGCTCGCCCAGCACGCAGAAATTCTCGACCACGTCGGGCGTGATGAAATCGAGGAACGGATTGTCGGCCTGACCGTGCTTGGAATAGTCGTAGCCGCGGCGCTTCTCGATATAGCTGGTAAGGCTCTGCGGGATCTGGTCGCTGTCGGCGCCGTATTTCTCGACAATATCGGCAACGTGGTTGCCCACCATGGCCGGGAACCACTTGGTGGCCTCGATGGCGCGGGCCTTGTCACCAAAATAGGCAGGCGCAGCGGCCATTGAGCGGAACTTCGACATGTCGCGGCCGGCGGCCTTGCCGGCGTCGAGGCATTGGTCGGTGAACCACTTGCAGAGCCCGGGATCGGCCAGCTGCAGCACGACGCCATCGGCGTGTTCACCCGCGGTCTTGAGCGCCAGCGGGCCATAGGCGGCAATCCAGCTGGGCATGTCGTGTCCGACGGCCCAGGGGAACTTCACCGCAGCCGGGATTTCGCCATAGGTAACTTCCTCGCCCCGCACCATAGCCTTGGTCTTGGCGATGAAGTCCGCGACACGCGCCAGGGTAGCCGGCTTCTTGCCCATGACGCGCATGGAGCTGTCGCCGCGGCCGACGGCGAGATCGAAACGGCCACCGCTCTGCTTGGACAGGGAGCCGAAGATGGAGGCGGCAACAGACCAGTCACGCACGTCAGGATTGGTCACCAGCGGGCCAAAGCGCATGTCGGTCGTGTGTTCCATGCACATGGCAATGGCGGCGTAGCAATCGCGCCAGAGAATGTGGGAATCGTAGAACCAGCAATAGCTGAAGCCAGCATATTCGGCGGCGCGCACCAGATAGCGGGCTCGCTCTGCCTCGATGAAGCCCTTGAAGGTGATGCCGAATTCCATACGCGCCTCCCGCATGCATTGATCAGAAATTTGACCAGTCGATCAAATTTTTGGGTCGGCGCGTCGTGATTGTCAATCGCAATTGCACGGACCTGGCCGATTCAGGCGGGCAGGTCATAGGCGATGAGCGGGCGGCCGCTGCCGGGATGCCGCAACAGGGTGGCATCGACCTCATAAACCTGGCGCAGCAGGGCAGGGGTGAGCACCTGCTCAGGCGTGCCAAAGGCAACCTGGCGGCCGTGATGCAGCACAACCAGCGAGTCGCAGAAGGCTGCCGCCAGGTTGAGATCGTGCAGCGCCAGCAGGACGGTGGCCCCGGCCTGCGCGCGCCTTTGCAACAGATCGAGCGTGGTCAGTTGCGCATGAACGTCGAGATGGTTGGTGGGCTCGTCGAGGATGAGCAGGCGCGGCTGCTGCGCAAGGGCGCGGGCGATCTGGATGCGCTGCTGCTCGCCACCCGACAGCGTGTGGTAGAGGCGGTCAACAAAGGGTGCCATGGCGACCTCTGCCAAGGCCGCATCCACCTGCGCACCGTCGGCGGGGGCAGGGGTGGCCTGCCAGACCGACTGGAAGGGAATGCGCCCCAGCATGACCACCTCGCGCGCCGTGAGACGGGCGTCGGTGGCGCCGCTTTGTTCGACAAAGGCAGTGAATTGCGCCCGGCTGCGGCGCGTCATGGCGAGCAGGTCAGTGTCGTCGAAGGTCACCGTACCCGAAGCAAGGGGAGTGAGGCCCAGCATCGCTCGCATCAGTGTCGACTTGCCCGCGCCATTGGGCCCGATCAGCCCTGTGACGGTCCCGGGCGCCGCGGTCAGTGCGATGTCGCTGAGAATGGTCTGAGAACCCAGCCGGACGGTGATGTCGGCGATGCGCAATCCCGTGCTCATGTGATGCGCCGATATCTGAGCAGTACGGCAAGGAAAATCGGTGCACCGAGCAGGGCGGTGATGATGCCGACCGGTAGTTCCCTTGGGGCAAAGAGACTGCGTGCGGCCGTGTCTGTCCACACCATGAAGCTGGCGCCGAGCAGCATGGCTACCGGCAGCAGCAGACGGTGGCGCGATCCGGTCATCAGGCGCACCACATGGGGAATGATGAGGCCGACAAAGCCGATGGCACCACCAATCGAAACGAGGACACCGGTCAACAGCGCCGTACCACCCAGCAGCCACCAGCGCAGGGAGGCGACCTCGACACCCAGCGTCGCGGCTGCCGTATCGCCGAAGGCAAAGGCGTCAAGCGCCCGACCGGACAGCAGAATTGGCAAGCCGGCAACAGCAAGCGCCGCAAGCACGAGCAGAGCCTCGGACCAGACGACGCCGCTAAGCGAACCCATCAGCCAGCTGAGGATTTCGCGATAGGAATCGCCGGTTGCGGACCAGAAGATGAGGAAGGATGTGGCTGCCGCGGCCAGCGCCGAGATGGAAATACCGGCCAGGATCGCCCGGGTCGGCGTGGCCCCGCCGAGCGCCTGGGTCACCAGCAGGGTCGAGGCCATGGCCGCCCCGGCGCCGAGGAAGGCACCAAGCGGCATCAGCAGGGATGCGCCCAGGAGGAGAAAAGCCACGGCCCCCAGCGAGGCGCCGGAAGAGAGGCCCAGCAGATAGGGATCGGCCAGTGGATTGCGGGTCAGCGCCTGCATGACGGCGCCGCACAGCGCCAGGCCCGCGCCGACCGCCGCAGCGGTGAGGACGCGGGGCAGGCGCAGTTCCCAGATGATGGCGTCCCGCAGCCGATTGACCGGGCTCTCGGCCACGAGACCGAGGTGGTGGGCTATGGTCTGCCAGACCTCCATGGGCGCAATATCTGCCGGACCGAAGGTCACGGCCAGCACCATGCTGGCCAGCAGCAGCGCCAGCAGGCTCATTCCGAGCGTCGCCAGCGTTGGCCGGTTCACGGGGTGAAACTGAGCCCGGCGAGCTGGGCTGCCATGTCCGCCGTCGCGCCGACATTGCGCACCCCGGCCTCGGAGGCTGGGAAGGGCACGATGAGGTAGCGCTGGTTGGCAACCGCATCGAGCTGACTGGTAATGGGGTTTTCGGCCAGCAGCGTCTTCTTCTGCTCGGCGGAGTTCCACACCGCATCGACCAGCACGATCACATCGGGATTGGCGTCGACCACGGCCTCCCAGCTGGCAGAGACCCAGCCCTCGTCGATGTCCGCCATGATATTGTCGAGCCCCAGTGTCTCCAGCATCATGGCCGGGGCACCGCTGCCCGCGCCGACATAAGGTGTCTTGGTGCCGGAAGAATACCAGAGAGCGGTGAGGCCACGTGTGTCCGGGGTGATGGCAGCGAGTGCGGCCTGTTGTTCGGCAATCAATGCGTCGGCGCTACCGCCGGCATCGAAGATGGTGCCGATTTCGGCGATCTCGGCAAAGACCGCGTCGAATGTCAGCTTGGCCGGCTTGATCGAGCGGCATGCGGCGGGCGACACGTAGCTGGCCACCCCCAATCCGGCCAGGGTAGGCCGTTCACCGGCGCCATCGGCCGCGAAATTGCTCTCCCATCCTCCATAGACCAGCTCCGGCTCGGCCTCGAGCACCACTTCCTGCGAAGGCAGCTTGTCGGACAGCACGGGCAGGGCGGCCGCCGCGCTGGTCCAGGGCTCCGGCGCCGGGCCATCCTGGAAGCCGACGCCAACGATCCTGTCGCCGAGACCAAGCGCCAGCAGCATTTCGGTGGCTGTCGACTTGATGGTGACAACGCGTTCGGGCGCCTGGGGCAGCGTGACGGAGAATCCGCAATTGTCGAGGGTCAGCGGATAGCTGGTCTGGGCCAGGACATGAGCGGAGGAAACGAGAAGTACGGCAATGCCGAGAGACAAGGGCAGGGGACGCATGCGGATCAGTCCTGTTTGACGCGTTTGGCAGGGGGTGAACTCAGCTCTCGCGTTTCGGCAAGCGCGGCTTCGTAGCCCAATCGATAGGCCTCGGCGGAGCCGAAGCGGAACATGTCCTCGTCGACCGAGCGCACCAGAGTACGGGCGCCGGAGGCGTCAGGGTCAGTAACGAGACGAGAGAGACCCCGCACCACCGCAACTGGAATGCCGCTGGCCTTGCCCTTGACGAGGTCGGCGGCGCCGGCCAGCTCGTCGGCGAGCACGGTGATGGTGACATTGAGCGGCCTGCCATTGGCGTCGACGCCCCCGCGCAGATCATCGGTCACATGGATGCCCGCGGCGCCAATGGCTACGTCAGTCTGGCCGACACGCCAGGGACGACCCAGCGTATCCGTCACGATAATGCCCAGCGCCACGCCGAAACGGGCGCGCAGGCCAAGGCAGAGCAGGCGCGCGGAATGATCGGGGTCTTCGGGCAGCCGCAGGGCGAGGCCATCCGGCACATTGGACGTATCGATGCCGGCCGCGGCCATGATCAGCCCGTGGCGGGTCTCGACAATCTGGGTGACGCCGCCGGGATGGACGCGCTCGGCCACGATGCGGACGGTGTCCTGCGCAATGGCCTTGTCCCGGTCGCCCACCGGTACCTGCATGCCTTCGGCCTTGGAGACGATCTTGCTGGTGATGACGAGGATGTCGCCATCCTGCAGCATGCAATCGGGGTCAACGGCAGCAGACTGCTGCACGGCGTCGGCGATCAGCGCGACAAGGTCGTCACCCGGCCCGATCTCGGGAACACCCGTTACGCCCCAGACTGTGTATCGCGGCATTGGCATGGTCAGAATGTCCGGCGTTAGCGGGCAGGGGTCGCAGGCGCAATGGCGCGCAGCCGCGGCAGGATTTCCCTGGCATAGAGCCCGATGAACCGGCTCTGGTCTTCGCCCGGCGCGTGGAACACGAGGTGGTCGAAGCCATAGTCCATATAGGTCTTGATCGCCGCGACATGCTCGTCAGGATCACTGGAGACGATCCAGCGCTTTGCGATGCGTTCGATGGGGAGCTGGGCAGCAAGCCGCTCCATTTCGGCGGGATCCTCGACCGAATGCTTTTCCTCGGCCGACAGGGACAAAGCCGCCCAGCCACGGGTATTGTCGAGCGCCGCCTGCTGGTCGGTATCGAAGGAGACCTTGACCTCGATCATGCGCTCGAAGGGCAGGTCAGTGCGGCCGGATTCGGCGCGACCGGCGGCAACATTGGGCAAGAGCTGATCGACATAGAGTTCAGCGCCCTTGCCGGAGGTGCAGATGAAGCCATCGCCGGCGCGGCCGGCATATTTCGCATTGAGCGGGCCGCCAGCCGCCAGGTAGATCGGCACCATGTGGTCCGGCTTGTCATAGATCGTGGCATTCTGCGTCTTGTAGAACTCGCCCTCGAAGCTGACGCGTTCCTCGCTCCACAAGCGGCGGATCAGCGTGACAGCCTCGCGCAGCCGCGCCGAGCGCTCCTTGAGTTCAGGCCAGACCATGCCGGTGGACGGCACCTCGTTGAGCGACTCGCCGGTGCCCACGCCGAGGATGACACGATCGGGGAACATGGCACCCAGCGTGCCGAAGGCATGCGCCACCACGGACGGATGCAGACGGAAGGTTGGCGTCAGCACTGAAGTCCCGACCACCAGCTTCTCGGTACGCGCCAGGGCTGCGGCCATCCAGGATGGGGCAAAGGGCGCGTGGCCGTCAGTATGCTTCCAGGGCTGGAAATGGTCGCTGATGAACACCGACTCAAAGCCGGCCTCTTCGGCTTCGATGGCGAATTTCAGCAGGGTATTGGGGGCGAATTGTTCGGCCGAGGCCTTGTACCCGAAGCGCATGCCCATTCTCCCAAATGCTCGGCGGCGTCGGCATACTTTTGACCAAATGGTCAAAATTGTCCATCGGATTCGTATGGGGCGTGATTAGCGTATTGTGATCGCGCTCAGCAATGCTCTATCTGGTGGCATTTCCGCGAGCACACAAGGCGTTTCCGGCATGATTCCAGCTTTCCTCGTCACCCATTCTGGTGGCTTCCATGCCGATGAATTGCTGTCCAGCGTGGTGCTGACGCGGCTGTTTCCGCAGGCCAGGATCGTGCGGAGCAGGGCGCCGGAATGGATCACGCCGGGGCAGGACCGGATCATCTATGACGTGGGTGGCGCCTATGACGCCGCAGCGCAGATCTTCGACCACCACCAGCGTGGCGCGCCGCTGCGGGACGATGGCCAGCCATTCAGTTCCTTCGGCCTCGTCTGGAAGCATTTCGGCCGCGACTACCTGTTAGCCTTTGGCGTACCAGAGGCGCATGTCGAGGCGGTGCATGCCGCGTTCGACACCGGCTTCGTGCTTCCGATCGACCTGGTGGACAACGGGGCCGCCAGCCCCAGCGGACCGCTGGCGGGCTTGTCGCTATCATCGCTGCTGGAAACCCTGAAGCCCGATTTCGACAATACCGATCCAGAGGCCGACGACCGGGCCTTTCACGATGCGCTGGCCATTGCCCGCCGCTTCGTAGAAGCCGGTATCGGCCGCCGGGCGGCCAAGCTGCGGGCCGAAACCATCGTGCAGCAGGCTATTGTCGCGACGGGTTCCGCACGCGTGCTGGAGCTGCCCATGGGCATGCCCTTCCGGCCCGCCATCGAGAAGGCGGGTGCCGATCACCTGCTCTTTGTCGTGCATCCCCGCGAGAAAGACTGGTGCCTGACCACCATTCGTCGCTCCGACGAGGGTTTCGAGGTCCGCGCCGACCTGCCGGCCGCCTGGGCCGGGCTGACCAATGGTGACCTCGAAGCGGTCAGCGGCGTCGCTGGGGCGAGCTTCTGCCACAACGGTCGCTTCGTGGCTGCTGCCCGGACGCGCGAAGCCGTGCTCGCCATGGCCGAACTGGCAGTCACCGAAGCAATTTCCGGCTGACGGCTTCCGCCCTCGGCGCCCGGCTGCCTATCCGGTGGTAACGCCGAACAGCATGCCGACCGCGGCCGTGGCAGCCATGGCGAGCGCACCCCAGAGTGTCACGCGCAAGGCGCCCCGGACGATGCCGGCACCGCCCGCCGAGGCCCCCAGGCCTCCAAGCACCGCGAGGCCGACAATGGTCGAGACGGCGACCACCAGGGTAATCTGGGTGGGCGGTGCAAGCAGCGCGACGATCAGCGGAATGACGGCGCCAACCGCAAAGGTGAGCGCGGAGACAATCGCCGCCTGGACGGGATGCGCGGTAACAGTCTCGGATATGCCCAATTCGTCTCGCGCATGCGTGCCAAGTGCATCCCGCTCCGTCAGCTGCGCAGCCACTTTCTCGGCCAGTTCACGATCGAGCCCCCGTCCGACATAGATCTGCGTCAGTTCTTCAAGCTCGGCCTCCGGCGTTTCGGCGAGCTCGCGTGTTTCGCGCGCGACATCGGCCTTTTCGGCGTCGGTCTGGGAACTGACCGACACATATTCGCCTGCGGCCATGGACATGGCGCCAGCCACTAGCCCCGCCAAGGCAGCGATCAGAACTTCCGTCTGTCCGGATCCCGCCGCCGCCACGCCGACCACAAGGCTCGAGGTCGAAACCAGTCCATCATTGGCGCCGAGCACGGCGGCCCGCAGCCAGCCGATCCGATGGACCATATGGACTTCGGAATGGGAGAGACGGCTCATGGCGAGGCTCCTTTCAATGCTGCGGAGGCCGATATCTCGGCCAGCGCTAGCGGCGCGGCGAATTCATGCGGTTTGATGCGCAAGGCACGGAGCGCGTTCAGGATGACGGCGACATCGATGACTTCCTGAATGAGTGCGCCCTGGACGGGCGTCAGATAGCCGAATGCAGCGGCCACCATGCCGACAACAGACAGGCCGATGCCCACCACGACGCTCTCGACGGCAATGCGGCGCGAGGCCCGTGCGATCTCGATGCCCGGCCCGAGCCGGTCGAGCCGGTCGACCAGCAACACAACGTCGGCCGCTTCTGCCGAGGCAGCCGCGCCGCGCGCACCCATGGCCACGCCGACATCGGCCGCAGCAAGCGCCGGCGCGTCATTGACTCCGTCACCGACCATCATCACGGGGCCGTTCTTCCGCTCCGTCAGGACGAGCAGCACCTTCTGATCGGGGGTGAGGCTGGACCTCAATGCATCGAAGCCCAGGCCATCCGTGACGCGTTCTGCCACCTGCGCCCGATCGCCGGTCGCCAGCAGGATGCGTCCGATGCCTTGGCCGCGAAGCAGTTCGAGCATCCCGCCCACGCCTTCTCGCAGCGGATCGGCCATCACGAGGCGCCCGGCGAACTGACCATCGACGGCAACGGCAACAAGGACCGAACCCGCAGCGAGGTCCGAAGTCTCCACCGTCGGCCCGCCCACACGGTTCGCCACGAAATCCTCGCCACCGACAATCACCGCGTGACCGTCGACCCGCCCGACCACGCCCTCGCCGGGTACTTCGATCACTTCGGACGGCACGGAAAGCGGCAGGTTTCGTAGCCTGGCCGCGGCCACCAGCGCCTGGGCAACCGGGTGTTTGGACGCCTGCTCAAGCGTGGCCGCCAGTTGCAGGATATCGTCTTCATTCATGCCGGCATGGCTGTCGATCGACACGATCTGCGGGCGTCCGTCGGTCAGTGTGCCGGTCTTGTCGAGGATCAGCGTGCGGATCCGCGCCATCGTCTCGAGCGGGCCTGCGCCCTTGATGAGAACGCCAAAATGCGCCGCACGCGACAACCCGGCGACCAGCGCGACAGGCACGGCAAGGATCAGCGGGCAAGGGGTCGCCACGACCAACACGGCAACCGCCCGGATCGGATCTCCCGTGAACCACCATGCAGCCGACGCAATAGCCACTGTCACCACCAGAAAGCCCAATGACCAGCGGTCTGCCAGCCGTGACATGGGCGCCTTGGACCGCTGTGCTTCCTCGACCAGCCGGACGATGCCGGCATAGGTGCTTTCCTTGGCCAGATGGGTTGCTGTGAGGTTGAAGGCTTCGCCGGCATTGGTCGAGCCACTCATGGCGTCGTCACCCCGGGCGAGCCGGGCCGGCAGCGATTCACCGGTTAGCGCGGAGGTGTCGAGATGGGCCGTTTCCGACGCCACCGTGCCATCCACCGGCACCACGTCGCCCTGGCGGATCAGGAGAAGGTCGCCCGGCACGATCTCATCAAGCGAAATGTCCTCGAGGCCCCCGTTGCGATGCCGGGACGCTGTGCGGGGCACGCGCGACAGCAGGTCATGCATTTCGCGCCGCGCACGACCCTCGGCAAAGCTCTCAAGGAATGTGCCGCCGGAATACATCACGGCAACAACGGCCGCCGCCAGCGTCTCGCCGAAGGCCAGGGCCGCGGACATGGACAGCGCAGCGACGATGTCGAGCCCGACTTCACCCCGCCACAGGCTGCGCAGGATCTCGACCAGCAGTGCTGCCAGGACCGGCGCAACCGCGATGAACCAGGTAATGCGGGCAGCATCGGTCCAACCGGAGACCTGCAGCACCAGGCCGGCCACCAGGCCCACAAGCGCTACCAGGAGAAGGCCCGTTTTCAGGCGGTCGGTATTCAGGAATTCCATGCATCCAACCCCGACTCCGAGAACACGAAGCCATGATCATCATCGCGCAGCCAGCCAGGCGCGTCGAGCCCATGGCGCGGGGCAGGGGCGGCCTCCGCATTGTTTGCGCCAAGCGTCCCGCTAGCTTGGACGCCTGTCGAATATATCGAGGTTCTGCGCGTGGGATGGGAAGCACTGGACCAATGGGGTGACAACGTCGCCCGCATAGAGAAACTCACGTGTGGTGGCCAATGAAGTATGGAGCGTGCGCATCGACGGATGACTTGCTGTTGGTCGCCTCGGGTTCATGGAAGGCGAACCTCCTGAGACGGCAGCCGACTGGCGCCGCGTGGCACATGTCGACGCTCCCGATTTTGACCTGGTACTGCCGCACAATGCAGCCGGCCTCGATCCAGAAGCGCATGACATCGCTGCAAGCGTCGACCGCATGGGAAGCTGCCATTCGCTGGAAAGATTGATATTCCGTCCAGCGGTTCGCGGAAGTCCGGGCTGTCTGAGCCGCGATAAGTGCGGGGCAATGCAGCCAATAAGACGCTACACCCAGGCAATCCGTCCATTCCGTCATCCGATTTAGTTCCATAATATATATTATGCGAAACCAATCCCCTACTGTCCGCCCCGCGCACATGCACGGAGCTATAGATGTTTAATCACGATTTCAAAGAACCGACCCCGAAGCGTCTATCCGGACGCTCCACTGATTTGGGTCAACCCGTCAAGCGGCTTTTTGCTTTATTCCCCAGAGCGCCCTTCGGGCTGGCTGTGGGTTTTGCTTCGCAAAACGGGCTTCGCCCGCTGGGGAGGAAATAGTATGCCCCGCCCCCGGAGATTTTACGTGATTTTTGAGTATGGACAGGCCGTCGGTATTGCTTTCGGCCTCATCGAGGCGCGCAAACGACATGCCGGGTGGAAAAGCTTTTCCACAGAAATTGACGCGCAGGAATTTGCTGCTTGGTGGAATTACACCAGATCGCCGCCGTGGCTCAGCACCACGGCACGAATTTCTTCCCCGAGCCACCCCTCCCTTTAGGTCGCGTGTCTTTGGGCCGTGTCTTGCACACGGCCCTTTTTTCCTGCCGCGCATCCCTACGGTCTGAACTTCGTGCGTCAGGTTTTTTCGCGCTGGCTTCCGCCACGCGCTTATTTTGAGCAGGCGTACGCTTCGCCTCATACTTCGCTTTGTACTGCTCTTTTGTTTTTGCCTTCTGCGCATCCCTTTGGTCTGAACTTCGTGCAGCAGGCTTTTTTTGCGTCGGCGTTGCTCTGCCGACTTTGAGTTGCGACCGGCGTCCGCTTCGCTGGGGCGCGACCGTGACCGGATCAGGAACCGACGGAACGCTAGGCGTCGTCGGCTTCGTCGGGTTCGGCGTAGTCCCGGTTATACCGCCCGACGGGGCCGAGACCGTAGTCGGGTTTGGATGGTCGCCCGACCCCGGGTTGAGGCTTTGGGCCGTCCCCCGGTCCGCGTCCCCCGGATAAGATATCCGGACTTCCCGGCTCGGCGCAGCAACCACAGGGTCCCGCACTACGGGCGTGCTGTTGCCACTTCCCCTTGACCCAGTGGCGGGAGTGCTTGTGGTTGTACGCGTACCATTGTTCCGTGAAGAACCGCTCGGCTCTTCGGATTTGTCTCTGTCTTTCTTCGCCATCCTCAGCGTCCCTTATGTCCCGCGCATAGATTTCTATGTTGCCTGCCATTTCGCGAATGTGGCGCTCTTCGAACGCCTTTTCCCATTCGCTTTCCAATCGCGCGTACGGCGCGATGATTTGATATTCCCGCTCGCCATGCGGAAACTGCTGCCTGATCAGCATCTTGTTTTCGTCGTTGACGACGCGCCCATATTCTTCGAACAGGTCGACGAGCGCGCTTTTAGGTCGCTTGCGCTCCGGCCACCGGCGCAGCCACGTGGCTATGTAATGTTCAAGGAACAATTCCAGTGACCGGCCCTTGAGCCAATAATGAATTGGCTCGCCCTCTCTGGTTCGGCTTTCCGGGAACCGGTATTCCGGGGTTTGCGGCGCAAGCCCCTGCTCTACATATTTTTCCGCCAGATGCTCAAAGTACTTCCAGCCTATTGGCCCGGACTTTCCGGGCTCTCCTTTCGACTGGCCCTTATGGCCCTGTTTGCCGTTGGCGTCGAAATCCTTTAGGACATACTTGCACACATATTTGACGTTCTGCACGTTCAACTGATCAATGTGCACGAAGCCGTGCGGCCACCACCATGCGGGCTGGCCATTCTGTATATAGACCGGCTTGCCGTTGGCATCCGTCCGCACCCAATTAAACCGGGTTGTGAACGGCGCTTTCGCTTTCCACCTCCCATATTGGTCCCAGCCACTGAACGCCGGTAGCGGCTTGTCGCTGTAGAGGATTATGTTCCAATGTGCCCTTTGCCTTTCGGAGCCGTATTCCCCGGTTATAAAAAACCGGACTTCGTAGCCGTGCCGCCTCAGGAGCTTCACCAGCTTCTGGCAGTCCGAATAGGTCAGGATCACTGCGCGTTCGTGGAGTACTTCCCCGACGCGCCCACGGCCATATGTCGCCGTGATGACATAGCAAAACTCAGACGTTTTGCTTTCTGCTATGTTGCGTCCCACCCAATCGTTTTTGGCTTTCAACTGACATAGCTTGCATTCTCGACACGCGACCTCGGTGCCGTCCGCTAGCTTATTGGGTGCAAGGCACGCCATCGTCCGACCTCGTTTCCGCGTGTCGATAAATGCATATAGGACAAGGATGTATGTGCACCGAAATCGACCCCCATTTTTTGGGGGTCGATTTCGTGCCGCCCTCAGTTTGCTGAGGGCTTGGGCGGATTTAGGCGGTCATTCAGCCCGCCCAGCCCGTCGAGATAGGCCATCACGACAGCTTCCGCCTTGGTCAGTTTTTCGCGCTTGACGAGCAAGGCGACGTGCAAATCGTGATCCGCCTTTGCGGCCTTCACACGGAGCTTAAGCGCGTTTACGGGGTCGGCCATGGGTATTCTCCTATTACGGTTTTCCACTTGCGGAATTGCCAGTGGGCGGGGTCCCAGCCCCGGCGTGGCGGCTTGGCATCCCACTCGGCATCCCAATCGCCACCCCATTCCATGCCAAGACCCATTTGGTCCGACACTTCGCGTCCGATATGGCCGATTAATCGCCATTCTTCGGTATTCATGTTCCACCCCTTGACGGAGTGGATCAGATCGACGGCACAGCCTTTGTGCGGCCACATGCCATCGTTCGGGCTGTCTCTCGAGACGCCCTTGCGGAACAAATCCGCCTGCTCGTGTGACGTGCGGATTATGCAGTGCGCAAAGATGGGAATGCCCACCTTTTTGCAGCGCCGAATCATGGCGTCCGTGAACTTGAGCACCTTTGGATGTGCGCCATCGCGGACCGCCCGCTTCTGCTGTTGCCGCCAGTTCTCCGTTGAGAGAAACGGACGGTTTACAAGCCCCGCTAACGCTAGAGGCAGGCCCAATTCTGGGCCTGCCTCCTCTGCTAGGATCGGTGGGGGCGGAGGATCAGGGAGGGTTACCGCCCCCCGCAACGTCCTATTTGGGTGCAGTGCTATCTCCTGCAGGCGTTGCAGGTTCTGGCGTTCCTGTATCAGGGTCAGGAGTGACTTCCGCTTCGTCGACAATTTCACCAGTCTCCGTGTTTGCGTTGGCTTCCGCCGCCTGACGGCGCTGCTCTTTGAGCAGCAACAGCTGAGCGACTTCCTTTTCGCGCTGCTCGCGCTTAAGGTTGGCGCGCAAGATGGTGATCTCCATCTCTGGCGTCATTTCCATGCGCTGTTCCAGCTTCGTAAAGCTCTCGGTTAGCACATCGAACGCCAACACCTGACCATCGTCGGTGGCCCACCAGACTTCGCCCGATGTATCCGCGACCACGGCACAATCCCCCTCCACCACCCACGATATGGCGGCGGGACACTCGAACGGCTCAAGCGCCCGCAACAGGGTCTCCCCGCCATCCTGCAAGACCTTAAGCACCGTCTTTTCCGTCACGTTAAAATGCACGGTGACGGTGCGCGGCTTGCCCGCAAGCGGGATTGCCTTGCCCTTGAGCCGCTGCCAGCGGTCAATACTTCTCAGTTTTACGGTCATGCCGGGGTCTCACTTTCCTCAATCTGATCTGTCGGGGCACGAGCGGCCATGGCGTCATAGTTGCCGGTCTGCTCAATGAGCAGCCCGCCAAACTGCGTATTGCCGGTGATCACGGCATTGCCACGCGCCGCGATTTCGAAGGGATCGCTCACTTCATCCAGAAACGGCTTGATGTGCATCGTGCCCGGTTCGACGATGAAGAAACTGTCCGTCAAAGCCGGATCAGTTCCTTCCACCGCCCAAATGCGCTTACGCGCATCATCGGTTGGCGTGTCGGCCGCAGGCCGATGAAACTTGCCGCCGATATAGGGCGGCGCGCGATTGTACTTCGCGTTCATCGGCTCAAAGCCGAAGTAACCCGTTGGATCGGTGTGCGACACATCGATATCGCGATTATAGACAACGTCGACTTTCTGACGGTCAAGCGTGTCGCGATCGGCTTCCGGCCAGAGATCATGGGCCGGCACGCCGTCCTTTGGACGGCTATGGAAGAACCAATCCTGTTGGCGTTCCCAGAGCTGCTCGGGCACGATTTCCATCAAGACGACGACCAGACCGCCAGTGTTGATCTTGGGCACCCGCAACCGCAGCGACGACCGGGCGAAACCGGACGTTGCGCTGTCGTCGAGGTTGCCGCTGTCCGTGGCGTAACGCTTGCCCTGACTAAACACGACCGTCTGATCGGCAATCTGAAACGGCTGTTTTAGATGCTGGTCGGGGATAGACAGGCCCATCATGAGCATGTCGGTAATATATTCGTCGTCATGCCCTTCAAACTGCGTACGCAGCTTGGCAAAGACTTGCAGCTTGCGCGCCTCTTCAAGGCCCGCAAGCGAGAGGGCTAGCCCGTTCTGCTGCATTTCCGCATAGACCTCCGGGAAACCCGGCTCAGCCGCCGAACCCCGGATCACGAACTGACCGTTCGGATTTGTCGCGTCGACCACAGCGGCGTGATCATACTCCGTATAGACACCCGCGCTGTCCGCGACGACCACCCCCGAGGATTGGAAGGCACCCGTCGTCTTACCCAGCCCGCTAACGGGCACGCGCGGGTTGACGATGGTCAGGGCGACCTGCCCATCCATCATGGCTTGATCAAAGTCTGCCACGATGTGCGGGAACTGGCGATGATGCCAAAACGCCGGAGCCAGTGACGTATCCGTCAACAGGCGCGCGGCGAGCTCCTTCGACGCCTGACGAGCGCGATGGTTGTATATCAGATTGTACGCAACCCGATTAAACGTGTTGATCTGGTCGGTCGCCTTGCCGTGCATACCGGCTGCCAAATAGAGCGGCACGGCGGCCGCGCCGCCGACTGGCAGCGCCTCGTTTTCCACGAAGGCGTTGACCCCACCGCCGTCCAAGGAGCTTTCGCCCATGAAAGCACGGTCGAATTCGTCGCGGGAACCCATAAAGCGCGGGTCTGCCAAATACGGCACACACCACGCGGTAAACCGGGCTGTTACCCGGTTCATGAGCAGCTCCTTCGTTTCGAGCATTTCAATCATGCTGTCGATCTGCGCCACCAGTGCATCTTCCCGTAGCATCGGGATAAACGCCACGGGATGGGCAACACCCGGCATTGTCGATGACAAATGCATAATGGGATGATTGCGCTTGGAGCGCGGGTATTTTAGCGGCGTTGTCTTCTTTCGATTGACATTCATCATTTTTTGCCTCTCAGCTTTTTCCATAGACGGTTCATATGCGCGCGACGGCGCGCGCAGCCTTTGCAGACGGTGCGTTTCATGCTTGTTTCACTCGCTAAGAACATCGTGGCGCTGGCCATCATCGGCTTCGCGCTGCTGGCCGGATCGGCGTTCGTGACCGGATTTTTAAGCGCTACGCCCTAAAATCCGCCCATCGTTCGCCAGGTCACCCCGTCTGTGCCCACACGCCCGGGAAACGCCAGGTCGTACGCGGCGTCCCGCTCCTGCAGCCGGACGGCATCTTCAGGCGGCTTAACCGCAGGAAATGCGGAACCGAGGTTCTTGAGCACGTCGGCACCTGAAACGCCCCACGCGTAGAACCATGAAGGGCTCAAGAATTCGCCCTCACCCCACCGTTCCTCCGCCTCACCAGCATCGGACCATCCGGCATCATGAGACAGCAGATTTCCACCCACCATCATTTGGGTGTGGGTCACCTGCAGCTTTGACTTGAGCTTTCCGCCGCCCGCTCCGGGGACGGCCGAGACGCCCGCCCCGGCTGCGCCCGGCCCGCTGCCGCCACCCCCCGGCGCTGTCGCCACCGCGACCGCTCCGGGACCCGACCCCGCCGAACCGCTTCCGGACGTTGACACGGTCAGAGCGGCCACGTTGTGGACCGGCACTACGCGCCCTTGATCGGTGACGAGCGCACCACGTTCGTCACTGCTGTTGTTTTCGTTCCGGCTGTCCATGCTGGACACGTAGCCGAAACTGGCAGTGTCGGGATTGTACACAATCCCGTCACTGCCGACTGTGTGGCCCTTGATCTTGGTCATTTGGACCACATGCGCCGGAGTAACATTTCCAGCGCGACGATCACGAGCGCGCCCGCCCCTACGGCGAGTTGCTCGCCAAGGGCCGTCGCATCCGTGACGCCATAATGAGCAAGCCCACCAGCCGCCAATGTGCCAACCCGAGTGATTACGGGATTGATCACATTCGTCTTGAATGTCTCAAGCATTTGAGACCCCCTTTCTCGTTTACCAGTCGAAAGGGTTTCGGGTTCGCTTCTATATATTATGCGAAACACGGATATGCGGCTTGCGACGGTGCCTGCGGCCCGCCCTGCAAGCTGCTAGGATCGATCAAGCGACGATTCCACACCTTTCGAGATGCCCATGCAGCCGTCCCGCGATATCTCCCGCCTCATCGAAATCATGGCCGCCCTGCGCAATCCTGACCGCGGTTGCCCCTGGGATCTTGAGCAGGATTTCTCCAGCATCCGCCATTACACGATCGAGGAAGCCTATGAAGTGGCCGATGCCATCGAGCGCGCGGACTTCGCCGATCTGCGCGAGGAGCTCGGCGATCTGCTGCTGCAGCCCATCTATCACGCGCAGATGGCGAGCGAACTCGGCCAGTTTGACATTGGCGACGTCATCTATGGCATTACGGAGAAACTGATCCGGCGCCACCCGCATGTCTTCGGCGATATGGATGCCAGCAGCTCCAACGCCGCCAAGGGCCGCTGGGAAGCCATCAAGGCCGAGGAGCGTGCCGCCAAGGCGGCGCGTAAGGGTGAGACCACGCCGTCAATACTGGACGACGTGCCCAATGTGCTCCCTGCCCTGGCACGGGCTGAAAAGCTGACCAAGCGGGCCGCCAAGGTCGGCTTCGACTGGCCCGACTTTCAGGCGGTTCAGGCCAAGGTCGAAGAGGAACTGGCGGAGGTCGCCGAGGCGCAGGCATCGGGCAACGCCGCCGCCGTGCATGAAGAAATCGGCGATCTGCTGTTCGCTGTTGCAAACCTCGCCCGTCACGCCGGCATCGACGCCGAGGCGGCCCTGCGCGATACCAATTACAAGTTTACCCGCCGCTTCCACCATGTCGAGGCTCGCTGCCGCGAGGACAGCATCGAACCCGGCGAGGCCGGCCTCGAGCGGCTGGATCGCTATTGGAACGAAGTCCGGGCCGCCGACAAGGCCTAGGCGTCGGAACTCTCGATCCGGCCGTTGAAGCGCTCGAGGAATTCCGCCTTGTGGCGCGGTTCGACGCGGACCGTGAAGCCCGAACCTTCCTCGGTCGGCTCGTCACGAGAGACGATTTCCGAATGCGAGTGCAGCCAGCCGACATCCGAGCCCGCCGTGTGCGGCACATGGACATGGTAGGTGCGGCTCTTTTCACCCAGCGCCTTCTCAATGGCGAGCTTC
This sequence comes from Alphaproteobacteria bacterium, assembly GCA_018828145.1. GTDB lineage: Bacteria > Pseudomonadota > Alphaproteobacteria > Rhizobiales > Devosiaceae > Devosia. Next base: position 45,346 of record JAHJWO010000054.1, read on the forward strand.
AGCGCATCCAGGCCCTGCCCCGTCTTGGCCGAGGCCGCAACAACGCCAGCTACCTTGCTGGCCGGAACGATGCCCACCAGATCGGCCTCGTTGACGAGATCGACCTTGTTCCAAACTTCGATGATCGGCGTGGTTTCGGCCGAAACGCCGAGTTCGCCCAGCACCTTGAGCACATCCATGGCCTGCGCCGGATGATCAGGATTGGCCACATCGCGCGCATGCAGGATCACGTCTGCATCGAGCACTTCTTCCAGCGTCGCACGGAAGGCAGCAACCAGATCGGTAGGAAGATCGGCAACGAAACCCACCGTGTCGCTCAGCACGACCTCGCGGCCATGCGGCAGCGTCAGCTTGCGCACGGTGGTGTCGAGCGTGGCAAAGAGCAGGTTCTCGGCAAACACCCCTGCCCCGGTCAAGGTATTGAACAAGCTCGACTTTCCGGCATTGGTGTAGCCGACCAGGGCTACGATCGGCGTGCCTTCGCGATGCTGGCGCTGCTGGGCTCGGGTCTTCTTGACCTTGTCCAGCCGGTCCTCCAGCAGCACGATGCGGTCTGAAATCTGCCGACGGTCGCTTTCGATCTGGGTTTCACCCGGACCACCCATGAAGCCTGAACCACCGCTGCCGCGCTGGCGTTCCAGGTGGGTCCAGGAGCGCACGAGACGGCCCTTCTGATAGTTCAGATGGGCCAGTTCGACCTGCAGCACGCCTTCCCGCGTCGCGGCGCGTTCCCCGAAGATTTCGAGGATCAATGCGGTCCGGTCGAGCACCTTGGCGCCCGTTTCCGTTTCGAGGTTGCGCTGCTGAATTGCTGTGAGCGGGGCATCTACGAGGAGCAGGTCGATATGCTCGGCCTGCACCCGCTCCGCAAGCGTCTCGGTATGACCGCCGCCGATAAAGGTCGCCGGCTTGACCTCGCGCACCTTGATGATCTCGCAGAAGACCACGTCCAGCCGGATTGCCGCCGCCAGCCCCTCGAACTCCGCCTTGCGGGCGTCGAGCGAATGCTGGGAGATCTGGCCGCGCACGTCAGGCACGATGAGGCCGGCGCGGGTCGGGTTTTCTCGCCGGTCTATAAACGCCTGCGGGCCGCCCTTTCGGACGGCCTCTTCGTCGTCAAAATCTGTCATCACGGCCTGTGTTTAGTCGCTGTCGTTGTTGTGCTCGGGGTCGAACAGCTGAATTGGCGCGCCCGGCATGATGGTCGAGATCGCGTGCTTGTAGACCAGCTGCGACTGGGCATCACGGCGCAGGAGCAGGCAGAAATTGTCGAACCAGGTGATCACACCCTGCAACTTCACGCCATTCACGAGGAAGATCGTGACCGGCACCTTCTGCTTGCGAACGTGATTGAGAAAGGAATCCTGGAGATTTGGTTGCTTATCGCTGGGCATTCAGGCCTCTTATGTCGCGGCATTGCTTGTCGCTGTTGTCGTTGCGATTGCCTGCCGGCCGGCTTTGGAACTGCCGCCCAGTCCCCACCGGCGTGTATTCATCACACAACAGGCACTATGGCACAGATCATTTTTCGTGCCTACCGCACCATGTGCATGTCAGGCCAGAAATTATCAAACGGTTTTCAAAGCCCCAGGGACTTGATTTTGCGGTGCAAGGCGCTGCGCTCCATGCCGACGAACTCGGCCGTCTTGGAAATATTACCACCAAACCGCTCGATCTGGGCCAGTAGATACTGCCGCTCAAACACCTCGCGGGCGTCGCGCAGCGGCAGGCTCATCAGGTGGGCGGAGGCATCGGTGTCGCCCACCGTGGGCAACACCTCGCCGATGTCGGACGGCAGCATGGCCGCCGTGATCACCCCGTCCTCGGGTTGCTGGTCCTTCATCAGAATCAGCAGCCGCTCGATGGAGTTGCGCAATTGGCGCGCATTGCCGGGCCATTCCTGGGCCTGCAGCACCGCAATGGCGTCGTCACCCACCGTCAGGCGCTGGAGGTTGTGCATGCGGCAGACCTGCTCGATGAACACGGCAACCAGCGGCGGAACGTCTTCGCGCCGCTCCTTGAGCGGCGTCAGCGGCAGCGGAACGATGGAGAGGCGATGGAACAGATCCGAGCGGAATTCGCCGGATTCGATCTGCGCCGCCACATTCTGCGAGCTGGAGGCAATGATGCGCACGTCGATCGGCACCGCCTGGGTGCCACCAACGCGATTGAACCGGTTCTCGACCAGCGTGCGCAGCAGCAGCGCCTGGGTCTGCGGCGGCAGCGTTGTCACCTCGGAGAGATAGAGCGTGCCACCATGGGCCTTCTCCAGCGCCCCCACCTCGACCTTGAGTATGCCCGTCTTCTCCCGTGCTTCGCGGCCGAACAGCACCACCGGCACTTCCTCAGGAGCGTAGAGCGAGGCGTTGATCTCGACAAAGGGGGATTCAGCGCGCGGGCTGCGCTGATGGATCATGCGGGCAACCAGGCCCTTGCCGGCGCCGGAAGGCCCGGAGATGAAAATGCGCGAATTGGTAGGCGCGGATTTTTCGATGATGCCGCGCACCTGCTGCAGCGCTGGCGAGGTGCCGACCATGTCCGCGCTCTTGCTCGCCGAGCGTTCCTTGAGCTCTGCCACTTCGCTGCGCAGCCGCGTGGCTTCCATGGCACGCTGGGTGATGTGCAGCAGCCGGTCGATCTTGAAGGGCTTCTCGATATAGTCGTAGGCGCCGCGGCGGATGGCGGAAACGGCGGTTTCGACATTGCCGTGGCCCGAGATCATCACCACCGGCATGTCCGGGTGCTGGCTCTGGAACACGTCCAATAGCTGCAACCCATCAAGGCGCGAGCCCTGCATCCAGATGTCGAGGAAGACCAGGCTGGGTCGTCGCCGGGCGATCTCGTTGAGCCCGCTATCGGCATCGTGGGCCTGTCGGGCTTCGAACCCTTCGTCCTCGAGGATGCCCGCGATCAGTTCGCGGATGTCGTCTTCGTCGTCAATGATGAGAATATCGAGTGCCATTATTTGTGAACCACCGCCGAGATGAGCGGTTCCTCCTGTTGGGCAGATTTGGACGCCGACTGGTCAGGCGCTTCCGCCGCTGAAGTCTTGGTGGGCGATTGCAATGGAAGTGTGAATGTAACGCAGGCACCGACCCTTCCGTTCGGATCGGGCTCGGCGTCGATCAGCTCGACGATGCCGCCATGCTGTTCGATGATCTTGGCGACGATGGCCAGGCCCAGCCCGGTCCCCTTCTCCCGCGTCGTCATATAGGGCTCCAGCAGGCGCTGGCGATTTTCCTTGGGCCAGCCCTTGCCGTTATCGGACACTGCGACCCGGGCATGGTTGCCCTCGACCTGCGCCTCGACGGTGATCGTCGGGGTCCAGTCCTTGGACATTTCCTCGGTCTCAAAGGCCTCGACGGCATTCTTGATCAGGTTGGTCATCGACTGCGCGATCAGGCGATTGTCGAACCAGGCCAGGATGGCATCCTCCGGCAGCATGGTACGGATCGTGATCTGCGGCAGGCGTACGCTTTCCAGGAACACGGCTTGCCGGACCGTGTCCGACAGGTCGGCGATTTCCGGCGCCGCTTCGGGCATGCGGGCAAAGGCCGAGAACTCGTCCACCATGCGGCCAATGTCACCAACCTGGCGGACGATGGTATTGATGCACTTGTCGAACACGTCGCGGTCGTCTTCGAGACGCGCGCCGTAGCGGCGGCGGAGGCGTTCCGCGGAAAGCTGGATCGGCGTCAGCGGGTTCTTGATCTCGTGGGCGATACGTCGCGCCACGTCGGCCCAGGCACTGGTGCGCTGCGCCGATTCAAGATCGGTAATATCGTCAAAGGTCAGCACATAACCCTTGGATTCGGTGATCGAACCTTCGCGGGTCAGCTGAACCTGATAGGTGCGCCGGTCGGTCTCGTTGCCGAGCTGGATCTGGTCGCGCACCTGTCCGCGACGCGCCGAGCGGGCCCGTTCCAGTGCCGGTGCCAGTTGTGGCATGACCTTTTCGATCGGCTCGCCCATGAGGTCTATTTCCTCGCGGTCGAGCATTTCGCAGGCCCGCGCGTTGACCAGTGTGACGGCGCCAAACGGATCCAGCCCGATAATACCGGCCGACACGCCCTCCACCACCGCCTCGGTAAACTGCCGGCGCTTCTCGTTCATCTCGCTGGCGGTCAGCAGCGCCTCGCGCTGGCTCTTGAGCTGCTGCGTCATCCGGTTGAAGCCGTTTGACAGGTCGCGCAGGTCGCCCCTGCCCTCCTGCACCGGCACCTGCACGTCGAGGTCGCCGCTGCTCACGCGGTTCGACGCGATCATCAGGTTTCGGATGGGGTCGACGAACCGGTTGGCCAGCGCGATGCCGATCCACAGCGCCGCCAGCAGCAGCACCACGGCAAGCCCCACATACATGATGGTAAAGGTGATCTGGAACACCAGCCGGTTGGACGCATATTCGCGGTATTCGGAGATGTTCTCGTCCGTGAGCTGCATATATTCGAGCACCTCGGCTTCGACAGGCCGGGCGACGAACAGAAACGTATCGTCATAGCCACGCAGCTTGATGACGGAACCGACAAGGTTGATCCGGCCGGGCGCAATGGCCGCCGGTATGCCCTCGACGAGCCCTTCGGTAATGCCGGCCGGCAACTGGGGATAGGCGCCCTGCACCGCAATCTGCGCGCGCATCAGGGTTTCACCCTGCGCGTCGACCAGCGAGGTAAAGGGCAAGGATCGGGTCACCGCGAGAGCGGTCAGGATACGTTCGAAACGGTCCCTGTCCTCGTCGAAGGTGGCGCGGGCCTGTTCGAGCTCCTCGGCTACCCATATGATATCGTCGCGCAGGACCTGGGCGTGTTCCAGCATATAGGAGCGCGCCACAAGCCGCGAGCTTTCCACCATGGCGCGGGTGCGCTCGGAGAACCACTGGTCCAGCCCCTGGTTGAGCGCGATGGTGGCGACCACCGCAACGATGGCCGCGGGAATGGCTGCCACCAGCGCGAACATGGTGACCATGCGGATCTGCATGCCCGCGCCGGCCTGGCGCTGCATGCGCGCCTGGAACAGCAGGACAGCCTCAGTGACAACCAGGGCAATAACCAGCAACACAAGGACGCCTGTGACGATCCAGATGACGGTCCAGACGGTGGTCGAGGGCTCGATATTGGTCGTTCCCGACAGAATCAGGAACGAAATCGACGACATCAGCACCGAAGCCAGGACGACGACGAAGCCGAGAACGCGTAGCGGACGATTGTGGGCAGTCGAAAACAGCGATCGCGCCGGTTTGGGCGCATCGCTGGCGACGCCCTGCCGGGCTTCCTCGTTCGCTGTTACTTCACTCATAAATGCCGCAAGGCACTCCATCTCTGCCGCAAGGGGCAGAGCCTGACCCAATTTCGCCGACCCTTCAAGATAATTGTTGCCAAAATGTGACACTGATCGCCACCGCCTTCGGCGGAAAACACACTCGGGCGAGCTCGCAGGGCCAGCACCCGCTGTGCTGAGTCTGCCAGATACTGGACAAGGCACGCCGCAGCAGGCACATCACCTGCCGTCTCTCGAGCAACAGAGTCCACCTTGTCCGCCCCCGCTTCCGCCCGTGTCGAAACCGCCAGCCTCGCCGGCATGGCATTGGGCATCAGCGCCTATTCGCTGTTTGCCGTGCATGACGCCATGATCAAGGCGGTGATCACCGCCCTGCCCGCACCGCAGATCCTGTTCGTGCGCTGCATTGTTATCATTGCGCTGTGTCTCGCCATCGGCCGCAAGGGCGTGGTGGTCGATCTATGGCGCTCGAAAAATCGCATGCTGATCCTCGGTCGGGGCCTCATGACGCTCGCGGCATGGGTCATGTATTACAGCGCAGGGCGAGACCTTCAGCTGGCCGAGATGACGACGCTCTACTATGTCGCGCCGGTGCTGACGACGGTGCTGGCCGTGGTCTTCCTCAAGGAACAGCTGACCCTGGCGCGTGTTGGCGGCGCAGCCATCGGCTTCTTTGGTATTGTCGTTGCCGCCAATCCCAGGGGCTTCACCATTGGCTGGCCGGTGCTGATGGTGCTGGGAGCGGCCTTGTTCTGGGCCGTAGCCATGATCCTGATGCGGACCATATCCAAGAGCGATCGCACGCTGGTGCAGGTCTTCGCCCAGAACCTGATTCAGATTGTCGTGATGGGAGCCGTCTGCCTCCCGTTCTGGCAGGATATGGGGCCTCGCGAGATCGTGCTGTGCATTGCGGCCGGACTCGTGGGCGGCATCGGCCAGTTCACCCTGGTCGAGGCGGCGCGGGCCGTGCCGGCCAGCGTGCTCGGCACGGTGGAATATGGTGCACTGATGTGGAGCTTCGTGTTCGGCTATCTGTTCTGGGGCGAGATGCCGGCGACGACGGTCTATGTCGGCGCCTTTCTTGTTGTTGCCGCCGGTCTGACGCTCGCCCTGAGCGAGCATCGCAACCGGCGGGAAATCATCGACGCGCCCTAGTTCCGGCGACTGTGCTTGACGATCTCGATGCTGTGCATGCGGATCTTCTTGCGCAGCGTATTGCGGTTGAGCCCAAGCAGGTCAGCGGCCTTGATCTGGTTGCCGCTGCAGGCATTGAGCGCCATGGCGATCAGGGGCGCTTCGACGCGGTCGATGACACGCTGATAGAGGCCAGCGGGCGGCAGGTTCGGCTCATATTCGCGCAACAGCTGCCCGACATGGGTTTCGACGGCCATCGACACATCCATTGGCCCGGCGGCGCCTGGCGCGGACGGACGTTCGGCGATGTTGAGCTCGTTCTGCACGATCTCGGCGGAAATGCTCTCATCGGCATAAAGCGCCGACAGACGCCGCACGAGGTTCTCCAGCTCGCGCACATTGCCCGGCCAGGAATAATTCTGCATTAGCCGAATGGCTTCGGGCGAGATGGTCTTGACCGGTTCCCCTTCGCGCTGCGCCACGCGCAGGAAATGCGCCGCAAGATCGCCCACGTCGTCGACGCGCTCGCGCAGGGGCGGCAGGCGGATCGGCACGACGTTGAGCCGATAATAGAGGTCCTCGCGGAACAGGCCCTGCCGGATCATCTGGCTGAGATCGCGGTGCGTGGCGGCAACGATGCGGACATTGGTCTTGATCGAGCTGCGCCCGCCGACCATCGTATATTCCCCTTCCTGCAGCACGCGCAGCAGGCGGGTCTGAGCGTCCATCGGCATGTCGCCGATTTCGTCGAGGAACAGCGTGCCGCCCTCGGCCTGCTCGAAGCGGCCGGAGGAGCGCGTGTTGGCGCCGGTAAAGGCGCCCTTCTCGTGGCCGAACAGCTCGGCCTCGATCAGGTCACGCGGGATGGCGGCCATGTTGATGGCGACGAACGGACCATTGCGGCGCTTGCCGAAGTCATGCAGCGCCCGCGCCACCAGTTCCTTGCCTGTGCCGCTCTCGCCAGTGATCATCACGGTCAAGTCGGTCTGCATCAGCCGCGCCAGGGCGCGGTAGATGTCCTGCATGGCGGTGGAGCGCCCCACCAGGGGCATGGTCTCGCCGGGCTCGTCCGCCTTGCGCTCGGCATTGGTCGGCTTCTTGGCATCGGCCAAAGCCCGTGCCACGACCGAGAGCACTTCGGTGATGTCGAAGGGCTTGGGCAGATATTCGTAGGCACCGACTTCCGACGCGCGGATCGCCGTCATGAAGGTGTTCTGCGCGCTCATCACGATCATCGGCAGGTCGGGGCGCAGCTTCTTGATCTTGGGCATGACCTCGAAGGCATTACCATCGGGCATGGCGACGTCGGTGATGAGGATATCCCCCTCCCCGCGGCTGACCCAGTTCCACATGGTGGAGATATTGCCCGTGGGGCGCACCTCATAGCCGGCGCGCGTCAGGGCCTGATTGAGCACCATGCGGATTGCGGCATCATCATCGGCGAGCAGGACGACATGGCTCATTTCGCCACTTCCTCTTCAATTGGTGTCTGGAAAGCCCCGCTCGCAACGGGAAGGAGTATTCGGAACTTAGTGCGGCCCGGTCGGCTGTCGCAGTCGATGACGCCGCCATGATCACCGACGATCTTGGCCACCAATGCCAGCCCGAGGCCGGAGCCGTTCTGCTTGGTGGTGACAAATGGGTCGAAGAGGAAGGGCAGGATATCAGGCGGAACACCGGGGCCGTTGTCCTCGATGATGATTTCCAACGGCAACGAGATGCGTTCGGACACGCCCATGACGCTGATGCGGATGCCAGGACGGAAGGCGGTGGAGAACTTGATCTCGGGTTTCTGCGTCCGCTCAAGTGCTTCCGAGGCGTTCTTCACCAGGTTCAGGAAGACTTGGATTAGCTGGTCGCGGTTGCCAAAGACGGGCGGCAGCGAAGGGTCATAGTCTTCGGAAAAGGCAATGCCGCGCGCCACGCCATTGCGGGCCAGCAGTTTGACCCGATCCAGCACGACATGGATGTTGATCGGCTCGCGCTCCATCGGGCGCTCGTCGCCGAACACTTCCACGCGGTCGATCAGTCCGACGATCCGGTCAGTCTCCTCACGGATCAACCGGGCCAATGGCACTTCATCACTGGTGACAGTCTGCTCCAGCAGCTGCGCTGCGCCGCGAATACCCGAGAGCGGATTCTTGATCTCGTGCGCCAGCATGGAGGCGAGGCCGGTCACCGAGCGGGCGGCGCCGCGCGACACCATCTGCCGGTCGATCTTGTCGGCCATGGTCCGCTCCTGGATCAAGAGGGCAACGCGGCCGTCGCTGTCCGACAAGGGGCTGGCAAAGACGTCGGCGACCCGTTCGTCCCCAAATCGGGAGGAGCCGACGCGTACCCGGTATTCGGTCATCGGCGCGCGGCGGAGCATAACGGTTTCAACCAGCCCGATAATGGGCGAACCGAAGGCAATGAGATCATCCAGCCGCTGCCGCGTCAGCACGCTGAGCGACGCGCCAAAAAACGCCTCGGCGGCATAGTTCACGAAGATGATCTGCCGGTCCTCACCGCAGACAATGATGGGCTGCGGCAGGGCCTGCAGCACCGAAGTCGCGGGAATGGCATTGGCTGCAGTCGGCGCGGTGGCCTCAATCGCACTCATGCTGCCGCCCTTTGCTCGTTGGAAAAGATGGATTCGACCTGACGCAATACGTCCGCGGGCGTTTCACTGTTGAGCAGCCCGTTGCGCGTCGTCTTGTCGAGCGTCATGCCTGCCGCCTGCATGTACCAGTCGAGATGCTTGCGCGCAGCCCGCAGGCCCACGGCGATGCCGTATTCGGCCAGCATGTCCTCGTAGTGCTCTGCCACGAGAGCGGTCAGTGCCCGGCCCTGCGGCGCTGCCTCGCCGGGCCGCCCGGACAGCCCTGCCCCGATCTGCCCGACGGCCCATGGGCGCCCCTGTGCCCCGCGCCCCAGCATGACCGCGGCCGCGCCGGACTGCTCGAGCGCTACGCGCGCCGATTCCAGGTCCACAATGTCGCCATTGACCACCACCGGCACGTCGACCGCCTCGACCACGGCCCGCACCAGTTCCCAGCGCGCGCTTCCCTTGTAGAACTGCTGGCGCGTGCGACCATGCACCGTGATCATCTGCACGCCGGCATCGACAGCGCGCCGGGCCATTTCCGGCGCGTTGAGGCTCTCATCATCCCAACCCAGCCGCATCTTAACGGTGACCGGCAGCGGCGTTGCCTTCACGACGGCCTCGATCAGCGTCATGGCGTGGTCGGGCACGCGCATCAGCGCCGAGCCGGAATAGCCATTGGTGACCCGCTTGGCCGGGCAGCCAAAATTGATGTCGATGATGTCGGCACCAGCATCCTGCGCGATGCGCGCACCGCGATCCATCCACTCGGCTTCGCAGCCGGCCAACTGCACCATATGCGGCAGCGTGTTTGGGCGGCCCAGCTTGCGCGCCATTTCCTGGTTGCCGACCGCCAGGGCATTGCTGGCAATCATTTCGGATACCACCATGCCCGCGCCAAACCGTTCGGCCATCTTGCGGAATGGTCGATCGGTGATTCCGGCCATCGGTGCCAGGAAAGCACTGTTGCGAACCACGTGGTTCCCGATGCTCAACTTGCAGGCACCCTCAGACACTAACTGCCCCAGAAATGGTCATTTTCGGAATAATGCCTGCACAATAGTCAAAACCACCACGCGTGCAACACCTTATGTGGTGTATACCGGGGGTCGGCTGCCCTGCACTTGCCGCATGACATGGCGGGCGCTAGACCACGCTGATGTGACGGTTTCAAGTCTTGAGTAGTCGTTCTTCATGCGTCCAAAATCCATTGCCGTCATCATCGTTGCCGCCGGCAGGGGCGAGCGCGCCAGCGCCGACGGCTCCAGTGAGCCCAAGCAGTACCGGCCGATTGCAGGCGTCCCCATGCTGGCCCGGACGACGGGCGCCTTTCTTGCCGTACCGGAAGTGACGCATGTGGTGACGGTCATCCACCCCGACCACACCCAGCGCCACGCCGCGCTTGGCCTTTCCGATGCCAGGCTAATGAAACCGGTGGTTGGCGGCGAAGCCCGTCAGGCCTCCGTGCTCGCGGGTCTTCAGGCGCTGGCGCCACTGCGACCCGATCTGGTGCTCATCCAGGACGCCGCTCGACCCTTTGTGACGCCCAAGGTCATTGGCGACGTCATTGATGCGCTGAAGCACAATGACGGCGCCCTGCCCGCCTTGCCGATCACCGACACCATAAAGCGCTCCGCTGATGGCCAGCAGGTGACGACAACCGAGGACCGCAATCAGCTCTTTGCAGCGCAGACGCCCCAGGGATTCCGCTTCGGCCAGATCTTTTCCGCCCATATGCGGGCATCCACCATCCGCCGGCAGTTCACCGATGACGCCGAGATCGCCGAGTGGGCCGGGCTGCAGGTCGCGCTGGTTCCCGGCGACCGCAACAACATCAAGCTGACCCATCCCGAGGATTTCGCCCGGGCCGAACGCATTATCTCTGGAGATCAGGTCATGGAAACCCGCGTGGGTACCGGCTTCGACGTGCACCCCTTCGAGCCCGGCGATGCCGTGTGGCTAGGCGGCGTGTGCATTCCCCACGACAAGAAGCTCAAGGGACACTCGGATGCTGATGTCGCGTTGCATGCCCTGACAGACGCCATCCTGGGCGCCATCGGCGAGGGCGATATCGGCGTGCATTTCCCGCCATCCGATATGCAGTGGCGCGGCGCCGCGTCGACGGTGTTCCTCAAGCATGCTGGCGGACTTGTTGCCAAGGCCGGTGGTCGGATCGTCAATCTCGACGTGACAATCGTCTGCGAAGCGCCGAGGATTGCAGCGCACGTGCCGGCCATGCAGGCCGTCATTGGCGAAACGCTTGGAATCGCGACTACAAGAATCGCGGTCAAGGCGACAACGAGTGAGCAGCTCGGGTTTACCGGGCGGGAGGAAGGTATCGTGGCCATGGCCAGTGCAAGCATTGAAATGCCGAGGGGGGATTGATGGCAGCCAAGGGTGCGCCCGATCCGGGCAAGCAGATCATCAAGATACTGACCGAGAAGCAACAGACCATCGTGACCGCCGAAAGCTGCACCGGCGGTATGATCGCTGCGGCGCTGACCGACATTCCCGGCGCTTCGGCAGCGGTCTATGGCGGCTATGTCACCTATGCCAATGCCGCCAAGTCTCGCATGATCCATGTGCAGGCCCGTCTGATCCGCGACTATGGCGCGGTTTCCAACCAGGTGGCGCGCGCCATGGCCGATGGCGCCCGCAATACGGCACGGGCCGACTTTGCCGTGGCGGTCACCGGCATTGCGGGACCCGACGGCGGCAGCGAGAAAAAGCCCGTGGGGCTGGTCTATGTGGCTGTGTCCTCAGAGCTGGCGACGGTGGTTATCGAGCACCGCTTTGGCGCGCTGAGCCGAGACGAAATTCGCAAGGCCAGCGTCAGCGCCGCGCTCGATCTGGTGCTGCAGGTGCTGACCAGCGATCAGGTCTAGGCTTGGGTCGTTAACCCGGCGCGCAACGACGCTCAGTCGCCAAAACGGCGATCGGCCTCGTCAATGAAGGCCTGCATGATCTCGTCCTGCTTGGCCGCGAAGGCCGGCTCGGCCACGGCGGCGATGAACGGATTGGAGATCTTGAAGTCGATCTCGAAGCGCACCCGTGTCCCCATGCCCTCTGGCTCGAAGCTCCACACGCTATCGAGATAGGCAAACGGACCATCCACGGCCTTGGCCGTGATCGTCAGCTTCTCCGCATCGACCGCTACGCGGCTGGTATAGGCTTGCGTTACCGGGCCGAAATACAGCGTCATCCGGGCCAGCCGAACGTCGCTGTCGCCGGCGGCGGGGTCCTTGCGAACCTCCATGGCCTTGCAATTGGGAACAAAGCGCGGGTAGTCGCCCAGATCGGCAACGACCTCGAACATGCGCCGTGGCAAATGCGGGACGTGCCGCTCGAAGAAACGCTTCATCAGTGACCGAGCTTTGCCATCCGGGCAGACTTGAGCCGGGCGAAGTCCTTGCCGGCATGGTGGGAGGATCGGGTGAGCGGGCTGGAAGAAACCAGGCCGAACCCTTTGGCCATGGCCACCGTGGCGTAGGACTTGAACTCGTCCGGCGTCACGAAGCGGATCAGCGGCGTATGCTTCTTGGTCGGCTGCAGATACTGACCAATGGTAAGGAAATCCACATCGGCTGAACGCAGATCATCCATGAGCTGGAGCACTTCGTTCCGCTCTTCGCCCAGGCCCACCATGATGCCCGACTTGGTGAACATGGTCGGATCGAGTTCCTTGACCTTCTGCAGCAGCCGGATCGAATGGAAGTAGCGGGCGCCGGGGCGTACCTTGAGATACTTGGATGGCACCGTCTCGAGATTGTGGTTGAACACGTCAGGCTTGGCCGCGACGACGATTTCCAGCGCACCGTCCTTGCGCAGGAAGTCCGGCGTCAAGATTTCGATGGTCGTGCGTGGGTTGAGGGCGCGGATGGCCAGGATGACATCGGCGAAATGCTGCGCGCCGCCATCGGCGAGATCGTCGCGGTCGACCGAGGTGATGACGACATGCTCGAGGCCCAGCTTCTGCACGGCCTGAGCGACGCGCTCGGGCTCGTTGGCGTCGAGCGGCCCCGGCAGGCCCGTGCGCACATTGCAGAAGGCGCAGGCGCGTGTGCAGATCTCGCCCATGATCATGAAGGTCGCGTGCTTCTTGCTCCAGCACTCGCCGATATTGGGGCAGCCGGCTTCCTCGCAGACGGTGACGAGATTGTTCTCGCGCACGATCTGCTGGGTCTCCTTGTAGATCGGCGATCCCGGCGCCTTGACGCGGATCCAGTCCGGCTTGCGCAGCACCACGCTGTCTGGCCGGTTGGCCTTTTCCGGGTGGCGGGGCTTGAGCGCGGAATTATCGATCAGAGTGACCAAGGGATGTCCTGACTAATAGGTATGATCGCTAGGCGATCAGCCGTGCCAGCAGCACGACAAGGATAGCGCCGACCGTCGAGGTCACGATCTGGCGGACCAGATCGTTGCGAATCCCAAGTTCGATCCGCAGCGCCGTGAACAGATACCCTCCCACGAATGACCCGATCACCCCGCTGATGAGGTAGGTGATGACCCCCCCGCCTCCGACGATCAGGCTGGCGAGAAATCCCGCCACAATGCCGATGCCCAGGAAGACCAGGATCGCCCGATTGTTGCCACCCATGGTGAACCCGCCGCCCGCAGTTTGCCGTTCCGGTAGTGCCATTCTTTGCGCCCTCTCAAACTCTCCGCGAGATATTGCCTCTCGCGCAGTGTCCTTCAAGCCCCTGCCCCTATCGCGCAGCCGACGGGGCCACGACAATCACGACGATAGCACCAATCGTGGGCTCACTGCAGCACCTCCGCCAGCTCGACCCATTCGCCGTTTCGCGAAGCCGACAGGATCGTTGCCTGCACCAGCGCCAGCGAGTGCAGGTTGTCTTCACCCGAGCTGAAGCGCGCGGGCACCGTGCCGGTTTCGATGACCCTGGCGACGGAAGCCAGTGTGCCGACACGATCCGTGTGCTCAAGGACCGGCAGCGCCAGCGGCTCGGGCTTGCCGTCGAGCGGTTGCAACGTCACCCGGTCAGGCCCGGCCTTGCCCATGAAGTGGTCGCGCGAGGTCCAGAGAATTTGCCCTTCCGAGCAATCCATGACCCATTCGCCCGCCCAAGGTGTCACCGGCCCGCTGCTCATCCAGCTGCCCCGGTACGACACGATGGTCCCCTTCTCGAACTCCAGTGTCGCAACGCCGATCGGGTGATGGCCGAACGGGCTCGCCGGGGAGTTCCAGGTGCGGCAGGAAACGCGTTTGGGATTGTCGCCCAGCACCATGCGCATCAGATCGAAATGGTGGATCGACATGTCGGCAAGGAGCGGATCGGGCATGTCCCAATAGCGATACCCCTGCGTCGGCGCATGGCGCCGGAAGTCGATGGAGACCAGGTTCACCGGGCCAAACCGCTGCGCGCCGATCAGCTCGGCCGCCACGATGGGGGCCGGCTGGTGACGATAGTTCTGGCTTACCATCAGCACCCGGCCAGTCTCCTTGGCCAAGGCGACCAGTTCCTTGGCCTGGGCAATGGTCGAGGCAAATGGCTTTTCGACGATCACGCTGAGCCCGAGCTCGAGGCAACGCTTGACCACAGGGTAATGCGCCTCGGTCCGCAGGGTGCAGATCGCGAGCTCCGCTTCCGATGCCTTCATCGCCTCCTCGAGGCTCAGGAAACACAGGCTCTCCGCGATCCTGAGTTCGGTTTGGACCCGCTGGATGGCCTCGGGATTGGAATCCACATAGCCCACCATCTGAACATTGGGAACTTTGGGGATAACGTCCTTGGTCCAGCTGGAACCCCAGTGTCCCAGGCCGACCTGTATTGCCTTGACCATGTGGATAACTCCTTGAAAAGCTGTGATCTGGTTGTGGAAAAGCCGCGCGCTACATGTTCAGCGCGCGGCCATATGCGTCCAGAACGCTTTCCTTCATGGTTTCGCTCAATGTCGGGTGCGGGAAGATCGTGTGGATCAGCTCTTCCTCGGTCGTTTCGAGGTTCATGGCGATCACGAAGCCCTGGATCAGCTCGGTAACTTCCGCGCCCACCATGTGCGCGCCGAGCAGTTCGCCAGTCTTGGCGTCGAAGATGGTCTTGACCAGCCCGTCCGGCTCGCCCAGCGCAATGGCCTTGCCATTGCCGATGAAGGGGAAGCGGCCGACCTTGATCTCACGCCCGGATTCCTTGGCTTTTGCCTCGGTCAGGCCGACGCTGGCGACTTGCGGTTCGCAATAGGTGCAGCCGGGGACCTTGGTTTTGTCGAGGCCATGCACCTTGAGGCCGGCAATCTTTTCGACGGTGATCACGGCTTCATGCTCGGCCTTGTGGGCCAGCATGGGTGGGCCGGCAACGTCGCCAATGGCCCAGATTCCCTCAACATTTGTCTTGCCATAGGCGTCGATGACGATGGCTCCGCGCTCGGTCTTGACGCCGACAGTCTCGAGACCAAGGCCTTCGATATTGCACTGCACGCCGACTGCCGAGATCAGTTTCTCGCCCGAAACTTGCAGCTTGCTGCCGTCTTTCTGCAAGACATCTGCCGTTATGCCGGCACTTGTCTTGCTGACTTTCTCGACTTTCGCATCGGTCAGGATTTTGATGCCGCGCTTTTCGAGACGCTTGCGGGCAAGGCCCGCGATTTCGGCATCCTCAACCGGCATGATCTGCGGCAACAGTTCGATGATCGTGACCTCGGCGCCCATCGAGCGGTAGAAGGAGGCGAACTCGACGCCGATGGCCCCCGAGCCCATCACCACCAGCGACTTTGGCATGGCGGCCGGCTTCATTGCCTCGAAATAGGTCCAGATCTTGTCGCCATCGGGCTCGATGCCAGGCAGCACACGCGGGCGGGCGCCAGTGGCGATGATGATGTTCTTGGCCTTGTAGGTCCCCTCGCCCAGGGCGTTCTTGGGCACCGGCCCCTGCGGCTGCACGATGGCCTTCTTGGTCGGCGCGACCTTGACCTCACCCGGCTTGGTGATGACGGCCTCGCCCCAGATGATGTCGACCTTGTTCTTCTTCATCAAGAACTGGACGCCATTGTTCATCTGCGCCGCGATGGCGCGGCTGCGCTTCACCACACCGTCGATGTCGAAGCCGAACTTTTCGGCCGTCAGGCCATAGTCCTTGGCGTGGCTCATATGGCCGTAGATCTCGGCCGAGCGCAGCAGCGCCTTGGTGGGAATGCAGCCCCAGTTGGAGCAGATGCCCGCCATGTGTTCGCGCTCGATAATGCCCACCTTCATGCCGAGCTGCGCGCCGCGAATGGCGGCAACATAGCCGCCGGGACCGGCGCCGATGACGAGAAGGTCGTATTGGTCAGCCATTTGGGCCTCCGAAAAGTCTACTGGTGCGGGTCAAAGACCCAGCATGGATTTGACGACCGGCACGAGCCCCTCGCCGATCGCCCGCGTATTCCTGGCATCGAGATGCACGCCATCGAGCGGATCGGCCACGGCCACCGTCGAGGCGTCGAAAAAGCCGGTATCCCATTCTTCGGCCCGGCGGGCGTAATGGCCGGCAAACTGGCTGGATTGCTCCAGACCGTGCGCGAGGCCACCGAAATGGCCAAGCATGTCGGAATTCTCGGTATCGCAGATCAGCGGCGGCGCGACGAGGACGATGCGTGGCGCGGTATCGCCCTTGCCGGCATAGTGGCCGCGGATGATCTGCACCAGCCGGCGCATGCCGAACGAGGCCTCCAGGGCCGAGCCGCAGACGGCGGGCTTGAGGTCATTGGTGCCCAGCATGATGATGACCATGTCGAGCGGCGAATGACTTTCCAGCAACGTTGGCAGGATGCGGGCGCCATTTCGGTCGGCATTGGCATACCAGTCGTCCGACGCCGTAGTGCGGCCGCCCAGCCCCTCGGCAATCACCCGTGCCTTGCCGCCCAGGCCCTTTTCCAGCACGGTCGGCCAGCGGTCTTCATAGGCGTGCCGCGGCCCGTTGGGCTGCGGATTTGCCCCGAATGTCAGACTGTCGCCATAGGCGAGAATGGTCTTCATGCGCCCTGCCCCTTAGGCCAGCATCATTACCGGATTTTCGATCAGGCCCTTGAACACGCCGAGCAGTTCGGCGCCCAATGCCCCATCCACCGAACGGTGATCGCAGGAGAGGGTCACCGTCATGAAGTTGGCGATCTTGACCTGGCCGGCATCGGCATAGACACGCTCTTCGCCCACGCCGACGGCGAGGATTGTGCCATGCGGCGGGTTGATGACGGCGGCGAATTCCTTGATGCCGAACATGCCAAGGTTGGAAACCGAGGTCGCGCCACCCTGGTATTCATGCGGGGCCAGCTTCTTGTTGCGGGCGCGGGTCGCCAGATCCTTGACCTCTTCGGAAATTTCCCGAAGCGTCTTGGTATCGCAGCTCTTGACCACCGGGGTGAACAGCCCGCCGGGAACGGCGACCGCCACGGCAACGTCGCTGCGCTTGTGATAGAGGATGGAGTCACCTGCCCAGGTGGCATTGGCCATCGGCACCCGCTGCAAGGCCACGGCCCAAGCCTTCATGATGAAGTCATTGACCGAGAGCTTGTAGGCGGGCTTGCCCTCCTTGCTCTTGGGCGCCTGGGCATTGATCTGCTCCCGCGCCGCCAGCAGCGCATCGATCTTGCAGTCGAGCGTCAGGTAGAAATGCGGCACGGTCTGCTTGGATTCGGTCAGGCGCGCGGCCACGACCTTGCGCATGCCATCGTTCGGCACCAGCTCGTAGCTGCCTTCCGGATAGAGCGCGAGAACCTGCGCCTTGGTCATGCCAGCCGGCGCAGCGCCACCAGCGGATGGCGCCGATGCGGCAGCCGCACCCGCAGCCTTGAGCGGGGTCTTGCCGGACTTGGCGGCTTCGACGTCGGACTTGACGACGCGGCCTTTCGGACCGGAACCGGAAATCGCCGAAACTTCGATGCCGGCTTCCTTGGCCAGGCGCCGAGCGAGCGGCGAGGCAAACACCTTGCCACCTTCGGACTTAGCAGCAGTCGGCGCGGGAGCGGCCTTGGCCTCGGGCGCTGCCTGTGTCTCCGCATTGGCGCGGGTCACGGCACCTGCATCACCCTTGGGCGCCTCGGCAGCCGGCTTGGGTGCCTCCGCCTTTGGCGCGTCAGCGGCCGGAGCAGCCTTGGGCGCCTCCGCCTTGGGCGCAGCAGCCGCATCGGCGCTTTCGCCTTCCTGCAGCAGCACGGCGATGACGGCATTGACCTTCACGCCCTCGGTGCCCTCAGCGACCATGATTTTGCCGATCTTGCCCTCGTCCACGGCCTCGACTTCCATCGTGGCCTTGTCGGTTTCGATTTCGGCGATCACGTCACCGGAGGAGACAGAGTCGCCTTCCTTGACGTGCCACTTGGCGAGCTTGCCCTCTTCCATCGTCGGAGAGAGCGCCGGCATGGTGATATCGATTGGCATTACTTCACCTACTGTCTCGCCCGCCCGGTCGTGCCGGGATCGGTCATATTGTTCCATTCGGCGTCGAACAGCGATTTGATCGCCGCAAGCGCCTCCGCCTCGGACATCGAGCCCTCGGCCTCATAAATGCGGGCGGCGTGTCGGGCCACGTCGACCAACAGAATGCCCCACATGTGCGGATCCTCGAATCCACGCTGCATTGAGACCTGCAGTCCCTTATCGACGATCCAGGCACGGAATATCTCCGTGCTGTCGGCGTTGGACGCGCCGCCTGGAATTGGCAACTCTCTGGGAGCGCCAGTTCCCGCCGGTGGCTTCCGACGACCGAACACCGCCCTAGCTCCGGTAGGTCACGGCGTTGACCGCCGCGATCACTTCATCGACGTTCGGCAGCGCCAGCTTTTCGAGGTTGGCGGCATAGGGCATGGGCACATCCTTGCCGGTGACGCGCATGACTGGCGCATCAAGATAATCGAAGGCCTGCTCCATGACGCGGGCAGAGAGTTCGGAGCCGATACCGCCCTGCGGCCAGCCCTCTTCCACCGTCACCAGGCGCCCGGTCTTCTTGACCGAGGCGATCACAGTGTCGCTGTCCATGGGACGCAGGGTGCGCAGGTCGATCAGTTCGACATCGACGCCGGCGGCAACCAGCTTCTCGGTCGCCTGGGTGGCGTAGCGCATGCCCATGGAGAAGGAGACGATGGTGACATCGGCGCCCTTGCGGGCAATGCGGGCCTTGCCGATCGGCAGCACGAAGTCGTCGACCTTGGGCACGAGGCCGGTCGAGCCATAGAGGATTTCGTTTTCGAGGAATACCACCGGGTTCGGCGAACGAATGGCGGCCTTGAGAAGGCCCTTGGCGTCCGCTGCGCTATAGGGCGCGATGACGGTGAGGCCGGGCACGTGGCTGTACCAGGCCGAATAATCCTGGCTGTGCTGCGCACCGACGCGGGCAGCCGCGCCATTGGGGCCGCGGAACACCATCGGCGCCTTGACCTGGCCGCCCGACATATAGAGCTGCTTGGCGGCGGAGTTGATGATCTGGTCGATCGCCTGCATGGCAAAGTTCCAGGTCATGAACTCAACGATCGGCTTGAGGCCGGCGAAAGCCGCGCCAACGGCCAGACCGGCAAAGCCATGCTCGGTGATCGGCGTATCGATGATGCGCTGGGGGCCGAATTCCTGCAGCAGGTTCTGGGTAATCTTGTAGGCACCCTGGTACTCGGCCACTTCCTCGCCCATGACGAAGACATCCTTGTCGCGGCGCAGTTCCTCGGCCATGGCCTCGTTCAGCGCCTGGCGCACGGTCATCTCGACCATTTCGACGCCTTCGGGCAGGTCGGGATCGCTCTGGGCTTCGAACTTGGGTGCTGCAGGCACCGCAGCCTGCGACGGCGCGGCCTCGGCGGCCTTTTCGGCCGCGACGACCGGCGCTTCGGATGGCTCGGGAGCGGTCTTGGCAACCGGAGCGGCCTCAGCGGTCTCGCCCTCGGCCAGGACCAGGGCAATCGGCGTATTGACCAGGACGCCTTCGGTGCCTTCGGCGATCAGCAGTTCCTTGACCACGCCTTCATCGACCGACTCGACTTCCATCGTCGCCTTGTCGGTCTCGATCTCGGCCAGAACGTCACCGGACTTGACGGTATCGCCGACCTTCACCAGCCATTTGGACAGCTTGCCCTCTTCCATGGTGGGCGACAGCGCGGGCATCAGGATTTGGGGCATATCAGCTCTCCAGCAGAAGGGCGCCGGGCATGATAGCCACGCGGCGATTGTCGGTATTGAAGGCGAATTCGGCAGGGATGACGCGAGGATCGTTGATCAGCCCCGACTGGGCGGAAGCGCTATCCAGCGCCGGCGCCTGGTTGATTGTCCAACTGCTGAGGGCCAGCCCCAGCAGCAGGAATACGATGAAGGCAATCACGGCGCGCTTGTAGATATTGAGCGGGTGCGCGGCGGCCGGGCCCGCCTTGGCTTCGAGCTGGCGGAATTTCCACCAGCCCAGCGGCATGAATGAGGCCAGCCGCTCGCTTGCCGGGGCCACCCGAACCATCGCGACGGCCTGCATGACCGCTATGGCGAGGGTGAGAACCGCAAAGAGCGTGATGACGCCGAGCAGAACGCTCATCTATCGCCTCAGGCGCTGATGGTGATGTCGGTCCAGAGCTCGGATGCATCCGGCTCGGGATCGTTGGTGGCAAAATCCGCGGCCGCCGTGACCACGGCGCGGATGTCATTCTCGATGTCCTTGAGCGATTCCTCGCTCTCGGCACCGGATTCCAAGAGGCGCGCCCTGACCTGCTCGATCGGGTCGCGCTCCTGGCGATACTTGGTCACTTCGTCCTTGGAGCGATATTTCGCCGGGTCGGACATGGAATGGCCGCGATAACGATAGGTCAGCATTTCGAGGATGAACGGGCCCTTGCCCGAGCGGGCATGCTCGATGGCGCGCTTGGCGGCGTCGTAGACCATGCGCACATCCATGCCGTCGACCTGCTCGCCCGGAATGTCGAACGAGGCGCCGCGCATGGAGAAATCGGTGGTTGCCGCTGCACGCTCGATCGAGGTGCCCATTGCATATTTGTTGTTTTCGATGATGAAGACGACCGGCAGGTTCCAGAGCTTGGCCATATTGAAGCTCTCATAAACCTGGCCCTGGTTGGCCGCGCCATCGCCGAAATAGGCCAGCGACACGGAGCCGTCGCCCTTGTACTTGGCCGCAAAGGCCAGACCAGTGCCGAGCGAGACCTGTGCACCGACAATGCCATTGCCGCCGTAGAACTTGTGCTCGTTGCTGAACATGTGCATCGAGCCGCCCTTGCCTCTCGACAGGCCACCCTGGCGACCGGTCAGCTCGGCCATGACGCCCTTGGGGTCCAGCCCCATGACCAGCATGTGGCCGTGGTCGCGATAGCCGGTGATCTGGGCGTCCTTGCCCTTCTCGCTGGCCATGGTGATGCCGGTGACCACGGCTTCCTGGCCGATATAGAGGTGGCAGAATCCACCGATCAGACCCATGCCATACATCTGGCCGGCCTTTTCCTCGAAACGCCGGA
The DNA here is from genome assembly GCA_018828145.1 of Alphaproteobacteria bacterium. Classification (GTDB taxonomy): domain Bacteria; phylum Pseudomonadota; class Alphaproteobacteria; order Rhizobiales; family Devosiaceae; genus Devosia. The sequence continues at coordinate 66,767 of JAHJWO010000054.1, forward strand.
TCAGCAGCATCTCGCGATATGCCTCGCGGTCCTGATCCGTGGTGAATTGAGGTACATTGGATTGCGTCTTGGCCTTGGTGGCCACAGCCTTACGCGCCATAGAGAACGCTCCGCATCGAAATGGATTTGCCGCTTGGCCCGAGTTGGCCACACTTGCGCATCATAGTGCAAGCAATGCAGGGAAAGCAATGCTCCCGCGGTCGGGCGGATCGCAGTTAGAGTGTTGAATCTGCTTGGATAAGTTGCATTAACTCATCTGTGGCTAATTCTTCAAATTTACCGGAAAGCGGTTTACCCGACTCCGGATCGACCATGACGATGATGTCGTCTGCATGAGCCATGTTCAGGAGGGCCCTGGCCCGCTCCGTGACAATATCGGGATCAAGCCGTCGCGTATCCATCAGAGTGGCGCGGTGACGATAGGCGTCGATCTCGGCCTGGAGGGCCGATGACCGCGCCTTGAGCTGGTCGATATCGAGCAGGATCTGCGTGCGGTTCTCGATGCCGAACTGCCCGCCAATGGCGGAAAAGCCCAGATAGCCCTGAAAACCCAGTAATGCCACGGTCAGCGCAAGCGGGCGCCAGAATGGGGGACGTTTGAGGCGGGTGGGCATGGGCAAACCATCAGTGAACCGCCCGACTATGGCTCACAAGGGCTTAACGCCGGGTTTCGCAGCGCCTAGCTCAGGAGCGCAAATTGCCCATCGACGCCTGAAAATACCACACGCCGGCCCAGATCAGGGCGAGCAGCAGTAGCCAGCTGGCAAAGGCCAGAACCAGGATGACGGATAGTCTGTGTCGCTTCAGCCATTCAATTCCGGCCCTTGGGTAGCCGAAAGTCAGCAGGCGTTCGTATAGCAGGTCCAACCCGGCGCGCATCGTTTCGTCCGATCTCTTTCGCCACGGACAATAGGCGCACATTTCCAGCCCATTGGAAATGCAATTAAAGTGCGATTCAAACTTGTTTGAACTGGCGCAGGAGGCCGGGCTGCCCCGGGCTCGCGCCCTGGGTCCTAGTCGAGCGCTACGTAGTCGATTTCGAGGAAATCGGCCACCTCGGGCAGCCAGCGATCGCGCACGAATGCCACGTGGTCGGGATGGTCATTGTATCCCGCATAAGCGGCCTTGTCGGCGAACTCCATGGAAAAGCCGAAGGCATAGCCGTTCTTGGGACTGACCTGGCGCAGCTGCTCGAACTTTTCGACGCCCGGAATCTGTTCCAGCACCCTGGCATCGCGCAGAAAGGCGCCCTCCTCCGCCGAGCCGGCAGCATGCTTGAGCGTGAAGACGACGGTGTGGCGGATCATGCCTGTTCCTCGGGTTCTATTTGCCAATGGCCGGCTGCAGTCGCGCTGTCGCTATTCTGCGGCGGCGCGGTCGCTCAGCGGCACGTCATGGAAGATCGCACTGACCGACTCGCCGCTGTTGATACGGCGCATCGCCTCGGCCAGGGCCGGCGCGACGGAGAGGACGGTCAGCTTGTCGACGACCCGGTCGGGCGCAATCGGCAGCGTATTGGTGCAGACAATCTCGCTCAAATCCGGCTGCGCCGCCAGCCGCTGCAGCGCCGAGCCGGCGAAGATGCCATGGGTGCAGGCAATGCGGATCGAGCGGGCGCCATTGACCCGCAGATGCGCCATCAGCTCGATCATCGAGCCGCCGCTGGCGATCTCGTCATCCAGCACGATGACATCGCGGCCGCTCACCTCGCCAATAATGGCCGAGATGCGCACCTGGGTGTCGCTGATGCGCTCCTTGGCGCCGGCGGCCACCGGGGTACCAAGGCGCTTGGCGAAGACGGCGGCGGATTTGGCATTGCCCAGATCGGGCGATACGACAACGGCATTGCTGAGATCGTAGCGCTGGAAATAGGCTGCCAGCTCGCTCAAGGCATGCAGGTGATCGACCGGCACGCTGAAAAAGCCATGCACCTGCGGGGAATGCAGCGTCATGGTCAGGACGCGGTTGACGCCGGCCGTTGCCAGCAGGTCGGCCACCAGCCGACCGCCCAGCGAGATGCGCGGCGCGTCCTTCTTGTCGGATCGGGCATAGGAATAGTGCGGAATGACGGCGGTGATCCGGGCCGCCGAGGCGCCGCGCGCGGCATCGGCCATCAGCAGCAGTTCCACCAGATGGTCCTGCACCGGGGCGCTGAGCGTCTGGATCAGGAACACATCCTGCTCGCGGCAATTGGCCTGCAACTGCACTTCGAGGCAGTCATTGGAAAACCGCTTCACCATTGTCGGATGCAGCGGCACCCCGAGCTGGGTGCAGATTTCCGCGGCCAGTTGAGGATGCGCGCTACCACCGAACACAGCGATCTGGTTCATCGGACATCCTCCAAGCGCGGGCGATGCCTGCCTCTAGCGCATGCGCGCTTTTGGGGCAAGCTGGGCCTTATGTTTCCAGCGCCTCCGTTGCGGCGATGGCAGCCATGTTCACAATCCCGCGGCTGGTTACCGACGGCGCAAGAATATGAGCCGGCGAGCGCGGGCCCATCAGGATGGGGCCGACCGACAGCGCATTGTTCATTTCCTTGAGCAGGGTCATGGACAGGTTTGCCGCGTCGAGATTGGGGAAGATCAGGAGGTTGGCTTCACCGCCGAGCACGCTGTCGGGAATGTAGCGCTCGCGCAGTTCCTGGCTCAGCGCCAGATCACCCTGCATCTCGCCTTCCACGATCATGGTCGGGGCCAGGGACTTCAGCTTCTGATAGGCCTCGCGCATCTTGAAGGCGCTCTCGCCGTCGCGCGAACCAAAGTTGGAATAGCTCAGCAGCGCCACCTTCGCTTCGATATTGAAGCGCTTGAGGTGGTCACGGGCCTGCAGAGCGATGCCGACGATCTCGTCGGCGGTCGGATCCTGGTTCACATAGGTGTCCGCGAGGAAGAAGGCGCCGCGCGGCATGATCAGCATGGAGAGCGCCGAAACATCGGCAACGCCATCCTGCAGCCCGATGATGGAGCGGATGTCGCGCACATGCTTGATGAAGCGGCCCTGCAATCCGCAGATCAGCGAGTCGGCCTCGCCGCGCTTGACCGCAAGAGCCCCGATCACCGTGGTATTGGTGCGCACGACCTGACGTGCCGTATCCGGCGTCACGCCATCACGCCCGACCAGCGAGTGGAACAGCGTTACGTAATCGCGGTAGCGCGGATCGTCTTCAGGGTTGATGACCTCGAAGTCCGTGCCCGGGCGCAGGTTGAGGCCGAAGCGCTCGATGCGTGCCTCGATGACGGCCGGACGGCCGATCAGGATCGGGCGGGCAATGCGTTCTTCGAGCAGCACCTGGGTGGCGCGCAACACGCGCTCATCCTCGCCATCGGCGAAGGCTATGCGCTTGTTCTGGCCCTGCGCGCGGTCGATGATAGGCTTCATCACCAGGCCGGAGCGGAATACGAAGCGGTTGAGCCCGTCCATATAGGCGTCCCAATCGGCGATCGGCTTCTTGGCCACCCCCGATTCCATCGCCGCACGGGCCACGGCCGGCGCGATGCGCAGAATCAGCCGCTGGTCGAAGGGATTGGGAATGATGTGGTCAGGGCCGAACACCGCAGGCGCGCCGGACGGCGATACTTCGAGGCCCGGTTCGTGCGCCAGCTTGGCGATGGCGCGCACGGCGGCCAGCTTCATTTCCTCATTGATCGTGGTGGCGCTCACGTCGAGCGCGCCGCGGAAGATGAAGGGGAAGCAGAGGACGTTGTTGACCTGATTGGGGTAGTCCGAACGGCCCGTGCAAACCATGGCGTCAGGGCGGGTGGCCTTGGCCAGTTCCGGGCTGATTTCGGGGTTGGGATTGGCCAGCGCGAGGATCAGCGGGCGCGGGGCCATCTTGAGCAGCATTTCCGGCGTCAACGCACCGGGCCCGGACAGCCCGACGAATACATCCGCGCCTTCGATCACTTCGGCCAGCGTGGTGGCTTCGCTGGTGCGGCGGAACTGGCCGCGCCACTTGTCATTCACATCGTTGCGCTTGTGGGTGACCAAGCCATCCTTGTCGGCGACCCAGATATTCTCATGCTTGGCGCCGAGCGCGACCAGCACGTTGAGGCAGGCAATGGCCGCGGCCCCTGCCCCGGAGGCGCAGATCTTGACGTCCTCGATCTTCTTGCCCTTGAGCTCGAGACCATTGAGGACGGCGGCGCCGACGATGATCGCCGTGCCATGCTGATCATCATGAAATACCGGGATCGGCATACGGGCCCGCAGGGCCTCTTCAATCTCGAAACAGTCCGGAGCGCGGATGTCTTCGAGATTGATGCCGCCAAAAGTCGGCCAGAGCGGCGCCACGGCATCGATGAACTTGGTCGGGTCGATCTCGTCGATCTCAAGATCGAACACGTCGATACCGGCAAATTTCTTGAACAGGACGGCCTTGCCCTCCATCACCGGCTTGGAGGCCAGCGCGCCGATATTGCCAAGGCCCAGCACGGCCGTGCCATTTGAAATGACGGCAACGAGGTTTTGCCGGGAGGTGTAGCGCGCCACCGCATCCGGATTTTCCGCGATTTCCTCGCAAGGCGCGGCGACGCCCGGCGAATAGGCCAGGGCCAGGTCGCGCTGGTTGCCCAGCGGCTTGGTCGCCTGGATCTCCAGCTTGCCTGGCTTGGGAAACTCGTGGAAATGCAGGGCCGCTTCGCGCAGGGCTTTCCGCTGTTCGTTGACGTCGGTCGTCACGCAATCCTCCTCGCCCGCGTCCAGTTGGCGACGGGCATAGCTTCAGGCAGCGTTGGTGCCATCAAATGCCGTCAATGGAAAGTGGGTAAGTCCGGTGCGGGATGAAACTAAAGTCGCAAAGGCTTAGGCGGCACTGGCGACGATGTTCTCGATCCGGCTGCGCGGTTCCTTGGTGACATGGAGGGCCGTCGCCAATTCGCGGAAGGCACCGATCTTGAGCGCAGGCGCAAAGATGAAGCCCTGGGCCTGCACCACGCCGCGTGCCCGCAGATAGAGCGCCTGCTCCTCTGTCTCGACACCCTCGGCGACAATCTCGCAATCGAGATCCTTGGCCATGGCAATGAGCCCATCGAGCACCGGAACCTGGGTCGTGCCCGGCTTGACCATATCGACGAAGATGCGGTCGATCTTGATGATGTCGACGCCCAGCGTGCCGAGATAAGCCAGATTGGAGTGACCGGTGCCTGCATCGTCCAGCGCAAGCCGCGCCCCAAGGGCGTGCAGGCCAGCGATCACGCTGTTCGCAATGGTGGAGTTGGCCAGTGGGTGTCGCTCGGTGAGCTCGAATACCAGTTGGCGGAAACTGATCGGCGAATTGCCGAAGATGGCCTGTACGTCCTCAACGATGCTGTCGTCGCGAAAATGCCCCTCGAACAGATTGATGGAGATCTTGAGGTCCGGCATCATCTGGCAGAGATCGCCGAGGTCGAACTTGACCTGCTGCATCAGCGACAGCGTCATCGGCATGGCAAGGCCGGTAACCTCGGCATAGTCGATGAAGGCGCCAGGCGGCACGACCTGGCCGTTCTTCTTCTCCCAGCGGCACAGCACTTCGCAGCCCATCAGCTCGCCGGTGCGCAGATTAATGACTGGCTGGTAGTAAGGCTTGATCTCCCCACGGGCGATGGCCCGCTCGAGATCGAAGGCCGGCACGCGCGAGCGCCGCACATAGTTCAGCGACAGGATCAGGAAACCGGCGCTCAGAATACAGGCCATGATGGTCAAGCCGACATCGAGATCGGTATAGCCGGCGCGTGCCATGGCAAAAGGTATGGCATATTCCACCTTCAGCGGCATTTCTCCCGCGAAGCTCTGCGCAGAGATGAAATCCGCGTTGGAATCCCGCCGGTCAAAATCGGTGGAACTGCCCACGCTCAAAATGGGCGTGCCATTGGTCAGCGAGATGCGCATCATTGCAGCACTCGTCAGCCCCTGCGCCAGACCCGCCTGTGTTTGCCCAACCAGCGGCACGAAGGCCGAGACGCGCCTGCTCTCCCCAAATGCCTGGGTGATCTTGAGCGCTGGCATGTCCATTCCGCCAAGCTTCACGACGGTGATGGATTCGGTATGCGCGGGGATGGGCAGGCTCTCGGACAGCGGCGAATAGGCGACTGTGCGGCCCACGGCATCGCAATACTGCACGCCATCGGTATTCTCGACGAGGACCTGCTTCATGTTGAGGCTGGATTCGATCTCGCGCTGCACATTGGCGACGAAAGTCGGCGTGCACAGTGACGGGCTCTCGGCGAGAATTCGGCGAAGCGCCGAGATCGCGTCGTTCACGCCGATTTCAATTTGTGAGGTAACCGTCGTAACATATTGTTGCGTCGTTATCTTTTCTCTCGCGCGGACATAGCCGTCCAGCAGATAATCCACCGCAACGATGGGAACGAACGCCAGCAGCGCACCCATTAGCGTGAGGATATGAGAGTATCTCGACTTCAAGATCGAATCCGAATGAGCCGTTCAATTACCTCATCGGTAGCAAGCAGCCTTTAACGGATCATTAACGCTGATTAACCGAACGAAAACACCGAATAGAAAAAGGCGACCTCCAGTGTTGGAGGCCGCCTCGTAATAAACATTCGTCGATATATTACGACGGGGCGTTGAGCCGGATGCTCAGCTCACGCAATTGCTTGGGCGAGGCCGGGCTCGGGGCGCCCATCAGCAGATCTTCGGCCTGCTGATTCATCGGGAACGCGGTGATCTCGCGCAGGTTCTGCACGCCGCAAAGCAGCATGACGATGCGGTCCACGCCAAAGGCTGCACCACCATGCGGCGGGGCACCATACTGGAAGGCGCGGTAGAGGCCACCGAACTGTTCCTCGACCTCGTCGCGGCTCTTGCCGGTCAGCTCGAACGCCTTGACCATGGTCTCGGGCAACTGGTTACGGATCGAACCTGAGGCGATTTCGTAGCCATTGCAGACCGCATCATACTGATAGGCCTTGATGGTCAGCGGATCCTGGCTGTTGAGCGCGTCGATCCCGCCCTGCGGCATGGAGAAGGGGTTGTGCGCGAAGTCCACGCGCTTTTCTTCTTCACTCCACTCGTAGAACGGGAAGTCGACAATCCAGCACAAGGCGAACTGGTCGGTATCGATCACGTCGAGATCGGTACCAACCTTGGTGCGGGCCTCGCCGGCAAACTTGTAGAACTTCTCCGGACGGCCGCAGACAAAGAACACGGCGTCGCCGTCATCCAGGCCCAGCTGAGCCTTGAGTGCAGCAGTCCTCTCTTCGCCGATATTCTTGGCAATGGGCCCACTGCCCTGCCCGTCCTTGAAGAAGATGTAGCCCAGGCCCGGCTGACCCTCGCCCTGCGCCCAGGCATTCATGCGGTCGCAGAAGGCCCGGCCGATCGGCTCGGCGCCGGCCTTGTTCTTCGCCGGAATTGCCCAGACCTCGACCTTGGCGTCAGCCTCGATCTGGTTGGCGAAGACCTTGAAGCCTGAACCGGCAAAGTGCTCCGTCACGCCCTCGATCTCGATCGGGTTGCGCAGGTCGGGCTTGTCCGAACCGTATTTGCGGATCGCGGTGTCGTAGGGAATGCGCGGCCAGTCCTTGGTCACGCGCTTGCCCTCGGCAAACTGCTCGAAAATCGAGGTGATCACCGGCGTCATGGTGTTCCAGACGTCTTCCTGGGTGACAAAGCTCATCTCCAGGTCGAGCTGGTAGAATTCGCCCGGCAGGCGGTCAGCGCGCGGGTCTTCGTCACGGAAGCAGGGCGCAATCTGGAAATACCGGTCAAAGCCCGCCACCATCAGCAGCTGCTTGTATTGCTGGGGTGCCTGCGGCAGCGCGAAGAACTTGCCGGGATGGATGCGGCTGGGGACCAGGAAATCTCGTGCGCCTTCCGGCGACGACGCGGTCAGGATCGGCGTGGAATATTCGGCAAACCCCTGCTCGGTCATGCCCTGGCGCATCGCCGCGATCACCTTGGTGCGCTTGACGATATTGGCATGCAGCTTCTCGCGGCGCAGATCGAGGAAGCGATAGCGCAGGCGCACATCCTCGGGATATTCCTGATCGCCAAACACCGGCAGCGGCAGCTCCTTGGCAGCCGACAGCACTTCCAGCTCCTGGATGAACACTTCCACCGTACCGGTAGGCAGGTTCGGGTTCACCGCGGCGGCATCGCGCAGCTTCACTTCGCCATCGATGCGGATCACCCATTCCGATCGCACCTTTTCGGCCGCGGCAAAAGCCGGCGAATCAGGGTCGATGACGGCCTGGGTCAGCCCGTAGTGATCCCGCAAATCCATGAACAGCAGGCCGCCATGGTCGCGGATGCGATGCACCCAGCCGCTGAGGCGCACGGTCTGGCCGGCATCCTTGGCGGTAAGAGCCCCGCAGGTATGCGAGCGGTAGGGGTGTGAGGTCATGGTCGGAACTCTGAGAAAAGGCCGGAATCTTGGCGGGAAAAGCGCATGGGCGTCCCGGCTTGTCAAGTTGAACGGGCGGACCAGGCGTGATCAGCGCGGCGACGATGATAACCCGAGGGCAATACTCGACAAATGCGGTCTGGAGTGCACCTGCCTCACCTGCTAGGAAGAATATTGACGAATTTGAGACGGAAGCCGGTATGGACCTGATTGTTTCCACAGATGTGCTCGCCGCATTCTGCGAGCGCGCTGCGAAGTTCGATTTTGTGACGGTGGATACCGAGTTTCTGCGCGAAACGACTTATTGGCCCAAGCTGTGCCTGATCCAGGCGGCGACCAATGACGAGGCGGTGCTGATCGATCCGCTGGCGCCAGATCTCGACCTGACGCCCTTTTTCGCGCTGCTCGCCAATCCGAACATCACCAAGGTGTTCCATGCCGCGCGGCAGGATATCGAAATCTTCGTCAAGCTGACGGGCAAGGTGCCGGTCAATATCTTCGATACCCAGATCGCGGCCAGCGTCTGCGGCTTCGGCGACAGCGTTTCCTACGACAATCTCGTGCGCTCCATCACCCAGGTAGAACTGGACAAGTCCAGCCGCTTCACGGACTGGGCCGCGCGCCCGCTCTCCGAGAAGCAGCGTCTCTATGCCGTGGCGGACGTGACCCATCTGCGGGACATCTACCGCGAACTGCGCAAGCAGGTGGACGCAACCAAGCGCTGGGACTGGGTCGAGGACGAGCTGGGCGTGCTGCGCAGCATCGACACCTACGTCGTCCAGCCCGAACAGGCCTGGGAACGCCTGAAGATGAAAATCAACCGCCCGCGTGACCTTGCGGCGTTGAAGAAACTGGCCGCCTGGCGCGAAAAGCGCGCGCAGGATGGCGACCAGCCACGCAGCCGCGTGCTCAAGGACGACGTACTGTTCGAGCTGGCCATGCAGCGTCCGCTGACGCCCGACGCCTTCGAAAAGCTCCGTGCCGTGCCGCGCGGCTTCGGCCGCAGTTCGGCCGCGGCCGAGATCATGGTGCTGCTCAAGGAAGTCGAGGCCCTCGGCAAGGCCGACCTGCCCGACATGCCCGAGCGCTATCGCGGCCCCTCGCCCAAGGGCGCTGTTGGCGATCTGGTGCGCGTGCTGCTCAAATCGGTGGCCGAACAGCATGGGGTAGCCGCCAGGATCATCGCCACCTCCGACGATATCGACGCGCTGGTGCTGGACGACGATGCGGACGTCCCGGCGCTCAAGGGCTGGCGGCGCAAGCTGTTCGGCGACAAGGCGCTCGACATCAAGCACGGCCGCATCGGGCTCGTCGCCACACGCAAGGGCGTGGTGGAAATCGCGGTCAAGGACACGGTACCGGCCGAGTAGCGGGCTGCTCAGCCGATGCGCACGTCCGACGTCTTGAACCCGGCCACCCCGGCAAACTGGTCGAGCCGGCCCTGCAGGTGCTCGCCGTCGAGAAAGGCCAGGTCGGCAGGCAGCACCAGCGACAGGCTGTTGCCGGCGATCTCGAAACGGATCCGCGGCAGGATGCCGGGCATGGCGGCCGTCATCGGATAGGCGACGCGGAACAGCGCCCCGATCAGCCGGGCGCGGGCCGTCACTTCGGCCGAGCCGAGGTTGGCCAGCTTGGCCGCCGTCTTGCTCTTCAGACCATCATAGCGCACCGCGATCACCTGGGCGAGGAAGGCCCGTCCGGGGTGATCGACACCGCTCAGTGATCCATAGGCCACCGAATCGACGCTTTGCGGACCGCGATAGTCGGGATGCGCGCGCCAGCCGATATCGGCCAGCAGGCAGGACACGGTCCGCAACCGGGCCTGCTCCGCGGTTTCGACCATGCCGGCGGCTGCAAGAAACTGTCCGGTAAACTTGACGAGATCGCTGGCATGCGAGGGCGAGCGCGACCGCAGCACCGAAAGCTCCTCTGCACCCTGGATCAGCGGATCAATCGCCTGCTCGCGCGGGTCGAGCATGCCGTAGAGATAGCCTTCACGGACGCCGAGCGCCGAGAACACCACATCGGCAAACCGGCCGGCCTTGAGCACTTCGGCCAGCACGGCCGCGCCGAACGGCACCAGCTCGCGCCGCGACGAACTCACATGCTCGGCCCCTTCATAGGATTTCAGCGAGCTCGCCCCGATAATTGCCGCACAGAACTGGATCATCTCCTCGGCCGGAACGACATAGTGCTGCACCATGCGGAGCGGGTAGCCGCGCACGATCTGATGCAGCTTGGCCAGCGAGCGCCAGGTGCCGCCGATCGCCGCAAAGGACTTGCCGGCTTCGGCCCTGGACAGGGAGGACTGGCTCAGGCGTTCGCGAATGATCTCGGCAGCTGCGGCCGGCGCGCCATTGCTGTCATCCTGCAGCCGGATCACGCCGATCTCGAAGGATTCTCCGTCGGTGTCACTGCCATTGCTGATGCTGGAGAGTTCGAGACTCCCCCCGCCCAGATCGCCCACCACCCCGGAAAAACCGGGAATGCCGGCGACGGCGCCGAGCGCTGCATAATGCGCCTCCTGCTCGCCGCTGAGCACCTGCACCTTGGTTTCCATCAGCGCCTCGACGGCGTCGACGAATTCCTTGCGGTTCGCAGCGTCGCGCACGGCAGAGGTGGCCAGGACGTAGACCTTGCCCACCCGCATCATCCGCGCCACCAGGGCGAAGCGCTTGATGGCGTTGAGCGCCTGGGCGACATTGGCGTCGGCAAGGCGCCCAGTCTGCCCCACGCCGCGGCCAAGGGCGCAGGCCGACTTTTCGTTGTAGAGCGGCGTCAGCGCACGCGCATGGCGCTCGTAGACCACCAGACGCACGGAGTTGGAGCCGATATCGAGCACGGCAACGGGCTTGGCGCCCTTGATACGGCCCTGCGCCGTCGGATCGGCATCAACGCCCCAGAACTGGTTCAAACCTAGCCCTCGTCACCTTCGACCCCGCCAGCGCTGCCCCGACCGGACAGCGAGGGATTGGTCATGAAGTAGTCATGCGCATTGAAGGGCTCGTCGCCCTCGGCGACACGCATCCGATGCGAGCTGCCATCGGGCAGCACTTCCCAGCTCTGCTGGTTGTCGCGCAGATAGGCAACCAGAATCCGGTCGAGGATCTGCTTATGCACGGTCCTGTTGAGGATCGGCACCATCACTTCGACGCGCCCATCGAGGTTGCGGCCCATCAGGTCGGCCGAGGAAATATAGACCTTGGCGCGCGGGTTGGGCATGGCCTCGCCATTGCCGAAACAGTAGATGCGGCTGTGTTCCAGGAACCGGCCGACAATCGACTTCACCCGGATATTGTCCGAGAAGCCTGGGATGCCTGGCCGCAGGCAGCAGATGCCGCGCACGATCAGGTCAACCTTCACCCCGGCCTGGCTTGCATCGTAAAGCGCGTCGATGATCTGCGGATCGACCAGCGAGTTCATCTTCAACAGGATGCTGGCCGGCTGTCCATTGCGGGCAAACTCGATCTCGCGGGCAATGTCGTTCAGCAGCGTCTGCCGCAGGTTGACCGGCGACACGGCGATGGTTTCCAGCTCGGTCGGCCGCGCATAGCCGGTGATGAAGTTGAAGACCCGCGCTACGTCCCGGGTGATTGCCGGATCGATGGTGAAGTAGCTGAGGTCCGTATAAATCTTGGCCGTGATCGGATGGTAGTTGCCGGTGCCGATATGGCAGTAACTGACCAGCTTGCCCTTTTCGCGCCGCACCACCTGGCTGAGCTTGGCGTGCGTCTTGAGCTCGATGAAGCCGAATACGACCTGCGCCCCTGCCCGCTCCAGGTCGCGCGCCCAGCGGATATTGGCCTCCTCATCGAAGCGCGCCTTGAGTTCGACAAGGCACGTCACCGACTTGCCCGCCTCTGCGGCCAAGACCAGCGCCTTGATGATCGGGCTGTTGGCAGAGGTGCGGTAAAGCGTCTGCTTGATGGCGACGACTTCAGGGTCGCGCGCCGCCTGCATCAGGAACTGCGCCACCACGTCGAAGCTCTCGAACGGATGATGCACGAGGATGTCCTTGGCACCGATCGCCGCAAAGCTGTCGCCGTTATAGTCGCGGATGCGCTCGGGAAAGCGCGCATGATAGGGCGTGAACTTGAGGTCCGGCCGGTCGACGTCGCAGACCTTGCTGGCATCCGCGAGGCCGAGGAAGCCCTGCACTTCGAAGACTTCGCCTTCCTTGACGCCCAGCTGCTCGCTGATCTGGCGCTTGAGCGCGCGCGGCATCGAGCTCTCGATTTCCAGCCGGATCACCTGCCCGCGCCGGCGCTGGCGCAAGGCCGTCTCGAATTCGACCACCAGATCGGCCGCCTCGTCGTCGATTTCGATTTCGCTGTCGCGAATGACCCGGAAGGCGCCGGAACCTACCACTTCATGGCCGGGAAACATCTTGTGGAAGAACAGCTTGACCAGCGTGTCGATGGTGACGACCTCGCTGCGCCCTTCCGAAACCAGACCGCTCGGCAGGTTGATGAAGCGGTCCAGATTTCCGGGAATGCGGACCAGGGCCGTCAGCGGCAGGTCGTTATCCGGGCGCTTGAGCTCGAAGGCGAGTGCCAGACCCAGATTGGGGATGAAGGGAAAGGGATGCGCCGGATCGACAGCGATCGGCGTCAACACCGGGAAGATTTCCTCGCGGAACAGCTTCTGCAGATAGTTGACCTGATCGGTCGTCAGGTCATCGGCCTCGTGGATCACCACATTCTGCGCGAACAATTCCTCCCGCAGGCTTTGCCAGTGGTCCTGCTGCTCGAGCTGCAGGTGCTGGGCCAGCGTGGCGATTTCTTCCATCTGCTCGGCCGGGGTCAGCCCGTCGGCGCTCTGCTTGGTGAGCCCGGCGCGCATCTGGCCTTTGAGACCGGCCACGCGGACCATGTAGAACTCGTCGAGATTGTTGGCCGAAATGGACACAAAGCGCAGCCGCTCCAGCAACGGGTGATTGGTGTTGCCCGCTTCTTCGAGCACCCGCATGTTGAACTGCAGCCAGCTGACCTCGCGATTGACGAAACGCGCCGGGCTCTTGCGTAGCGCCTCGGTATCGGGAACCGGCACATTGGCTTCGGCGAAATCGCTCAGGTCATTCATCGTCTTGGGTATCCCAGTCCTGTTCGTGGCTCGCCTGGCCAAGCGCAGCCCGGCGGCGGTCGAGGGCATCGGCGGCGATGCTGCGGGTAATGGCCGTACCCTTGGCGAGGGCCAGCCGGTCCATGAGGTCAGCAAGAATCACCACTTCCTCGGTAGAGCGCTCCATGCGCGCCACCAGGTAAGCGATGGTCTTTGGATCGACCATGATCTGGCGATCCCCGAAGAGTTTCACGAACATCTGTGACAATTGAATGTCGTCCGTCAGTTCCAGCGTGAAGGCAGTGGCCCTGCGGGCCCTTGAGCGGACATCATCCGTCGTCAGCGGCCAGTTCGCAATGTCTTCCCGCGCCGTCAGCAGCATCGGCCGCAGCTCGCGCATGGATTGGTTGAGCAGGTGAAACAGACCTGCCTCATCATAGCCGAGCCGGTCGACATCCTCGACGATCAGAGGGTCGGTGCCTCCCTCTGTCGCCAGCTTTTCCAGATCAGCGATGGCAACAAAACGTGCGCCCGAGCGATCTGCAAAAATGCGCGCGAGGTGCGACTTGCCCGACTTGGCGGGGCCAATCAGCAAGGTTATCGGATCGGGCCAGTGGGGAAAGGCCATGACGCGGCCATGCGCCAGGCTATTGCCTTCCCCGACCAGGAAATCTGCTTCCCCATGTGCCGGCGTGTGGCCAAGCTCCAGCGTCAGCTGGCCCTTGGGCTCGTCGCTGTCAGGGATTGCCGGCAGGGCCATGGGGGCCACCATTCTGCCCGAGATAAAGGGTGCTCGATTTGTACTTGGCGACGCCATAGCGCACCAGGACCGAGGCGATGGCCGCCATGGGTACGGCGAGCAGCAGGCCCACAAAGCCGAACACGGCGCCCAGGGCCAGCAAGGCGAACATCATCCAGACGGGGTTGATGTTGATCGAGGAGCCCACGAGCTTGGGATAGAGAATATTGCCCTCGATGAATTGCCAGAACAGGAAAATGCCCGCCACGGCGCCCACCATCCATGGATCCGCCGAAAACTGCACGATGGCAATGCCAACCGACAGGCCGAAGCCGAAGATGAAGCCAACGAAGGGCACAAAGCTGAGCAGGCCGGCAATAAGGCCGACGACCAGCCCGAAATTCAGCCCGATCAGGCTGAGGGCCGTGGCATAGAAGGCCGCATCAATCAGCAGCACGCCGCCCTGCCCGCGGATCACGCCGGCCATGGCCTTGTCGATGTCGCTCAGGATGGTGTTGATTTCGCCCTTGTGATCCTTGGGCAGCAGGGTCTCGATGCCATGCACCATGCCCTCCCAATCGAGCAGCAGGTAGAATGACACAACGGGCGTCAGCACGGTAAAGCCGATTACCGCCGCGCCAGTCAAGCCGATATTGACCAGCTCGCCCGGCAGCGTGGTGATGAAGCCGAGCAATTGCCGCGTCAGGTCATTGATACCGGTCTGCAACTGGGCAGCCCGCTCGGGGCCTAGCCACTCGTTGATCTCCGGCGACCAGCGGGCAAAGAGCTCCTGGAGGTCTGCCACGTATCGGGGCGCCCGCTGCAACAGCTCGATGATCTGCTGGCCGATCAGCGGCAGGAACATCAGGAACAGGCTGAGCACGATGGTGATGACGCAGAGCAGCACCACCGTGGTCGCCCAGGCCCGGTTGAAACGCCACTTCTGCAACTGGTTGACGAGTGGATTGAGCAGATAGGCCAGCGCCGCACCCACGACGAACGGCAACAGGATGCCCCGGAATATCCAGAGCAGCATGATGAGGACGACCAGGAACGTGACCCAGATCAGCACTTGATTTCGCAGTGTCATGGTGCCCGGCGGCCCTTGCGTCGGTGTGGTGGAGAAGCTATCAGGCCGTCTAACTTCCGGCTCCGGCGTTGGCAACCGCCTTGCTCTTCCGGTAACGGCTTTACGCACGCTTTCCCCACACGGTACTGAGGCCAATGTCCGATCCGCAAAACCTGACATCAAACGGTCTGTCATACAAGCAGGCCGGCGTCGATATCGATGCCGGCAATGCACTGGTAGAAGCCATCAAGCCAGCAGTTCGTTCCACGCGCCGTCCGGGCGCGGATGGCGAAATCGGCGGTTTCGGCGGACTGTTCGATCTCAAGGCCGCCGGCTTCACCGATCCGGTGCTGGTTGCGGCCAATGACGGCGTCGGCACCAAGCTCAAGATTGCCATCGACACGGGCAATCATTCCACCATCGGGCAGGACCTGGTGGCCATGTGCGTCAACGACATCATTGTTCAGGGCGCCGAGCCGCTGTTCTTTCTCGACTACTTCGCCACCGGCAAGCTCGACGTGGAACAGGGCACTGCCATTGTGTCCGGTATCGCCGAGGGCTGCCGTATCGCTGGCTGCGCCCTGATCGGCGGCGAGACTGCCGAAATGCCGGGCATGTATCATGGCAAGGACTACGACCTGGCCGGCTTTGCTGTAGGCGCTGCCGAGCGTGGCACCCTCCTGCCCCGCCCCGATATTGCCGCGGGCGATACGCTGGTCGCGATTGCCTCGTCGGGTGTCCACTCCAACGGCTATTCGCTGGTTCGCAAGATCGTCGAACTGTCCGGCGTGGACTGGTACATGGACGCGCCGTTCGCGCCCGGCCAGTCGCTGTCCGAAGCGCTGCTGACGCCAACCCGCATCTATGTGAAGCCCCTGCTCGCCGCTCTCAAGGCCGGCATCGGCATCAAGGCACTGGCGCATATCACCGGCGGCGGCTTCATCGACAATATTCCTCGCGTGCTGCCCGACCATCTGGCGGCCCATGTCGACCTCAATGCCATCACGGTCCCCAAGGTCTTCGGCTGGCTCAGCCACGTCGGCGGCATGGATGAGCGCGAAATGCTGCGAACCTTCAATTGCGGCGTTGGCATGCTGGTCGCCGTCGCACCTGAGGATGCCCAGAAGCTTGTCGACCATCTCAATGCATCGGGCGAGATCGCTTCGGTCGTTGGCCGCCTGACAGCCCGCACCGGCGAGCCGGTGACGTTTGATGGCAAGCTGGCGCTCTAGATGCCCGGCTCGGGCCGTCTGATCATCATCTGCGGCCTGCCAGGCGCCGGCAAGACAACGCTGGCAAAGCGGCTGGCCGAGCATCTGGATGCCAGCATCTACTCGCCCGACGACTGGATGGATGCCCTCGGCATCGACCTCTGGGACACGGCCGTGCGCAAGGGCGTCGAGGACTTGCAGTGGCGACAGGCGCGGGACCTGCTCCGTCTGGGCGGCACGGCCATCATCGAGTGGGGCACATGGGGTCGTTCCGAGCGCGACATGCTCCGCGAAGGCGCGCGCGCTCTTGGTGCCAAGGTCGAGCTGCACTTCGTCGACGCACCATTCGAAACCCTGTTTCAGCGCACCAGTGCCCGGGGCCGCGAGAACCCGCCTCTCACCCTGGAAGACCTCCGCGCCTATTCAGCCGCGATCCAGCGCCCGGATGAGGCGGAGTTCGCCCTTTACGATCCAGCCTCGGAGCCCCTCCCATGACCCGCAAGCGCGTCGGCATCCTCATCTCGGGCCGCGGCTCGAACATGTCGGCTTTGATCGAGGCGGCCAGGTCTCCCGACTACCCGGCCGAGATCGTAGGCGTGCTCTCCAACCGTGCCGCCGCCCCCGGGCTCGCCACCGCCGCGGCGGAAGGCATCGCCACCGCCTCGCTGGCCCAGAGCAAATTCCCCACCCGCGACATGTTCGAGGATGTCATGACCCAGACGCTGGAAAGCTGGGATTTGGACATCGTCTGCCTCGCCGGGTTCATGCGAATCCTGGGCGACGATTTCGTCAATCACTGGGCCGGGCGGATGATCAACATCCACCCCTCCCTGTTGCCGCTCTACAAAGGACTACATACCCACGAACGGGCGCTTGCCGATGGCGCCCGCGTCCATGGCTGCACGGTCCACTTCGTCACACCCGGCCTTGATGAGGGCGCCGCGATCCTGCAGGCGGAAGTGCCTGTCCTGCCGGGCGACACTGCCGACAGTCTGGCCGCACGCGTTCTGATCGAGGAGCACCGCATCTATCCCGAGGCCCTGCGCCTGCTGGCCTCCGGCAAGATCGCTGCGCCTTAATCGTCATCACCAGATTTGATCGAACCCATCGTCAAAATCGGTTCGACCTTTGTTCTCGTCAGGCGTAGTTTCCCGGCTCACTCCTGGGAGGCCACGATGGCGCAACGCGACTGGTTCTGGATCATATTGCTCGGCGCCATCTGGGGCTGCTCCTTCATCTTCAACGCCGTGCTTATCCGCGAGATCGGCCCGCTCTGGGTCACCTCGTTCCGTGTCGGCATCGGTGCGCTTGGCTGCTGGGGCGTGATGGTGGCCCTGCGCAAGCCCATCCCGCGTTCTCCGACGCTCTGGCTCAAGCTCGGCGCGCTGGGCATCCTGGCCTATGCCATCCCCTTTGCCCTGTTCCCGCTGGCTCAGGCCAACCTGGCCAGCGGCGTCGCGGCCATCATCAACGCACTGACCCCGATCATGACTGTGATCGTCAGCCATTTCTGGATTGGCGGGGAGAAGGCCTCGCGCATCAAGAGTGCCGGTGTGGCGGTTGGCTTCGCCGGCGTTGCCATCCTTGCCTCGCCGGCTTTGCTCTCGGGTGGCCAATCGCAACTCTGGGCCGTCGCCACCTGTCTGCTGGCCACGCTCTGCTATGCGCTCTCGCTCAATATCACTCGCAGCTTCAAGGCTGTGGAGCCGACTGCCCTGGCCGCCATTGCGCTGACCGGCGCTGCGATTGTCGCCATTCCGGTCGCGTTCATGGTTGAAGGAACGCCGGTCATGCTGCGTACCGAGACCTGGCTGGCCGCCGCCGCCATCGGCCTGATCTCGACCGCGTTCACCTTCCAGATCATGTACCGCATCCTGCCGCGCGTCGGCGCCACCAACTTCGCAACGACGACCTTCATCGCCCCGATTTCGGCCGTCATCCTTGGCGTAACCCTGCTGCGAGAGACGGTATTGCCGATCCAGCTCCTGGGCATGCTGGTAATCTTCGCAGGCCTGTTGCTGATCGATGGCCGCATCGGCAAGTTTTGGCATCGCGCGACGGCCTGAGGCGGAACAGACCGCTCACCGAGACGTTCCTGTGAGCACAGGAGCGTCAATCATGAACCAGCCCAGACCAGATATCGATCCGCGCCCGATTCCGGAAATCGTGCCGCAACCCGAGCCACCCCCGCCGCAGCCGGTCGAGCCCTATCCAGTTCCGCCCCAGGAGCTGCCGGACACGCCCCAGCCAGTGGAAGACCCGACCCCAGGCCAGCCCACGCCCGAGCCGGGCCCGGGGACGGATCAGCCGCCTACGCGCGCCTGATCCTGCTTGGCGCTATTCGATTCCGAGCTTTTTCTTCATCAGGTCGCTGAGCGCCTGCGGGTTGGCCTTGCCGCCCGAGGCCTTCATGGCCTGGCCAACAAACCAGCCGATCATGGTCGGCTTAGCCAGCACCTTGGCGACCTGATCGGGGTTGGCGGCGATGATGTCGTCGACGATCGCCTCGATGGCCCCCATGTCGGTGACCTGCTTCATGCCACGACGTTCGACGATCTCGGCCGGCTCGCCCTCTGGCTCTTCGGCAATGATCACCTGCAGCAAGTCCTTGGCGCCCTTGGACGAAATCGTCCCGGCGGCGACCAGATCGACGATGCCGGCGATCTGGCTGGGCTTGAGGTGGGTTTCCCACACGGCCAGGCCCTGGCTATTGGCATAGGCGGCCACGTCGGCATTGAGCATGTTGGCCACAGCCTTGCCGTCGCGCTTGGTGCCGCCGAAGGACACGCAGGATTCGTAGTAGTCCGCGGTCTCGCGATCGAGCGTTAGCACCATGGCGTCATAGGGGGTTACGCCATAGTCGGTGACGAAGCGCTGCTTCTTTTCGTCTGGCAGCTCGGGCAGTTTTGCTGCCAGCATGCTGACGAATTGCTCGTCGAATTCCAGCGGCAGCAGGTCCGGATCGGGGAAGTAGCGATAGTCATGCGCCTCTTCCTTGCTGCGCATCGAGCGCGTCTCGCCGGTCTTGGGATCGTAGAGCCGGGTTTCCTGGTCGATCGTGCCGCCGTCTTCGAGGATATCGATCTGGCGGCGCGCCTCATATTCGATGGCCTGGCCAGCAAAGCGGATGGAGTTGACGTTCTTGATCTCGCAACGGGTGCCGAATTCGCCGCCCGGGCGACGCACCGAGACGTTGACGTCGGCGCGCATGGATCCCTGCTCCATATTGCCGTCGCAGGTGCCGAGATAGCGCAGGATGGTGCGCAGCTTGCCCAGATATTCCTTGGCCTCTTCCGAGGAGCGCAGGTCGGGCTTGCTCACGATTTCCATCAGCGCCACGCCGGAGCGATTGAGATCGACGAAGCTCATGTTGGGGTGCTGGTCATGGATCGACTTGCCGGCATCCTGTTCCAGGTGCAGGCGCTCGATGCCGATCTCGATCTGGCCCTCCGGCATGTCGAGCAACACCTTGCCCTCGCCGACGATCGGATCCTTGAACTGGCTGATCTGATAGCCCTGCGGCAGATCGGGATAGAAGTAGTTCTTGCGGTCGAACACGCTGCGCTTGTTGATCTGCGCCTTGAGACCCAGACCGGTGCGCACGGCCTGGCGCACGCATTCCTCATTGATGGTCGGCAGCATGCCGGGCATGGCCGCATCGACGAAGGACACGTTGGAATTGGGCGGATTGCCGAATTCGGTCGAGGACCCCGAGAACAGCTTGCTCTCGCTGGTCACCTGCGCATGGACTTCCATGCCGATGATGACCTCCCAGTCACCGGTGGAGCCGGCGATGAAGCTCTTGGGGTTCGGCGTGCGGGTATCAATGAGGGTCAATTGGACGTCCTGAGGCGAAGGCGAAGTTGGGTAAGTGATTACTGGTGTTGCTGCAGTGTTGCAACAGAAACGGACTACGTCCCCCCTTGCGCGAGCAGGTGGCGGAAGGGGTATCGTCCTATGAGCCGTGAAGCACGGGACGGCTCAGCACCCCCACCTAGCCTCCCCCTGGGAGGGGGAGGAACGGATCGAGTTTTTGGCAAGATAGCGCCACACCCACCAAACGGATTCCTCCCCCTGGGGAGGTTAGGTGGGGGTGTTCCGACTAGTCCTCTTCGTCGATATCGCCATCGAAGGGATGCAGGCGCTTTTCCAGATGGACGCTCATGAAGGGTTCATGCGCGGCACGTCCATCCGGCCGCAGTGCCAGGATGCGATAACCCTGCCGCTCGTAGAAGCGCACAGCGCGGACATTGTCGGCCGGCGTTTCGAGATGCACGCGCTCGGCGCCCTCGAGCTCCAGCATCGATTCCATGCGCCGCAGCAGCATCGAGCCAATGCCATGGCCCTGCAGTTCGGGCATGACGAAGAGGAAGGGAATATAGGCGCGTCGGCCGGAGCGCGAGCACCAGGCGACCGCGATACCATCCACTTCGGCCACGATGATGCGCGGCAGCGTCTCTGCCACGGCCTGCGTCAGCCGGCGTTGTTCGGCCTCCCGCAGCCCGGGCTGTTCGGTCAGCAGCGGGAAGATGCCACTTTCCCAGGCGCGATAGGCAATATCGGCCAATCGGCGCGCATCAGTGGGTTCAGCCTTGCGAATGGAAATCCCTGCCATTGTGACCTCCTGCCCTAGCTGCGGCGCCGCGCCGCGATAATGCCCTTCTCGTAATTGATGTTCCAGTCGATCAGGGTCCGCCACACAAGTTCGGCCTGATCTTCGTCGAGATCAAGAGCCAAACTGCGCGTGCGGACTTTCTCGATCACGGCCTCGATGCGCGCCGGGTCGCGCGCCTCATGCGGATCGGTCTTGATCTGGGCCATGCGCGTCACATAGCGGTGCCGTTCGGCAAACAGGCTCAGCAGGGCCTGGTCGATGCGATCGATTTCAGCACGGACATCGTCCTTGGTGGCGCAGTCTTGCGGCGACTTGGCTTCGGTCACTTCGGTTTCCAGTATGGTTTGCTGTTGCTGGTTTGCACCGGACGGGCCACGATTTCAACCGCCCCGCTTGCGCAAAACGCCTGCCCGGCGCTATCCGAATGCCATGTCTAGTCAGTCTGAAACCGCCTGAAGCCCCGTCCATCTGCGACGGGGCATGAATGAACCGGTCGACCACCGTGCGCGATGCCGGCGGCCGATCATGTTTGTTCGCGGGCTTTGCCCGCTGCTGCAGGCAACTGACTATCCATGGATATTTCACGAGACGAACAGCGGGTGCTGCATGCCCTCGCACAGGGCGGCCGCATTGCGCTGCTCAAAAACGACGCCGGCAAGGTGACCGGCCTTGAATTCTTCAACCGCGAAGGCTGGCTGATGAGCAACTGCACTTTGCTGCTGTTCAAGAAGCTCAAGGCCAAGAAGGCCATCCGCTCGCAAAACGGACAGCCCTATCGCATCACGAAACGGGGACTGGAGCTGGTGCGGAGCGAATACGACAACCGCTAGCAGGACAGGATGGTCGGCCAGCGGGCCGGCCATCCACTTTGCCGTCAGCGCGTTACTGCGCGGCCGATGGCGATGATGATGCAGGCGCCGATGAAGCCCGCAATGAGGTAGCCGACCCAGCCGCCGAAAGAAATGCCGAGGAGCCCGAGTATCAGGCTGGCAACAATGGCGCCGACAATACCGAGCACGATATTCATCAGCAGCCCGGTATTGGTATTCATGAACTTCTGGGCGAGCCATCCGGCCAAGCCGCCGATGATGATGGCTGCAAGCCAGCCTACACCGTCAAATCCCATTCATTCCTCCTCAAGTGGAATCTCCCCACCAGGAGAGCCTGCCACAGCAGGCCAGGAACGCAAGGGTTCTTGATAAAAGGCAATGGTCAGTGGCGGGTGACCTCGCTCAGCGCCGCGGCGATATGTTCCCACTCACTGGCCACGCTGGCCGTCGCGCGCTTCTTGCCGGCGCGGCGATACCAGTAATCGGCATTGCCCATATCGGCCTCGATCCAGTGCATCAAGGCATGCACCCAGTCGAAGGCCTGCACGCCTTCCATCGCCTGCACGATGACATGGGCCTGTTCCCATTCCGGGCCAACCCGCAGCTCACCCTTCTTGAGCCACCACAGCGCCTGCAGCGGCTTGCTCATGTCCTTGGGTGGCTCGGACCAGTCGAGCGAAGTAAAGATATCAGAGGCCATCGGTGAAACCCTTGTCGGCCCGGACGCCAGCCTGGGCGACGTCACAACCAATTTCAATTTGTGCATTGGGGCCAAATAAGGCGGATCGGGGTGTCAATCAAGTGGCGCCGGCATTTGGGGTAAATTCCCGGGCCCCAGTTTTGGCACCACCCCCTCCCAGCCTCCCCCATCGAGGGGGAGGTGCCGCTTCGCGATCTTGGCACTATCGTGCCCACGAGTGGAGAGAACCTCCCCCTTGAAGGGGGAGGTCGGAGGGGGTGAGAGCCGGTTGCGCGGAACGTCCGCCTACCACCACTGCTTGGGCGAAAAGTCCATGTCGGCGCTTTTCTCAATGACCCGAGCCGCCGCAAACAGTGTTTCCTCGTCGAACGGCTTGCCGATCAGCTGCAGCCCGAGCGGCAGGCCCTTGCCATCCTTGCCCGCCGGAACGGCAATGCCCGGCAGGCCGGCCATGTTGACCGTCACCGTGAAGATGTCGTTGAGATACATCGCCACCGGATCGGCCGCGAGGGCCTCGTCACCGACGCCAAAGGCCGCCGAGGGGGTGGCCGGGGTCAGCACCGCATCGACGCCGCCATGGAAGGCATCCTCGAAGTCCTTCTTGATCAGCGTCCGCACCTTCTGCGCCTTGACGTAATAGGCGTCGAAATAGCCGGCAGACAGCACATAGGTGCCGATCATGATGCGGCGCTTCACCTCGCGGCCGAAACCGGCGGCGCGGGTGAGCTCGTACATGTCGGTGATGTCCTTGCCCGACACGCGCAAGCCATACTTCACGCCGTCATAGCGAGCCAGGTTGGACGAGGCCTCCGCCGGTGCGACGATGTAGTAAGCCGGCAAGGCATATTTGGTGTGCGGCAGGGAAATGTCCTTCACCGTCGCACCCTCGGCCTTGAGCCATTCGAGCCCCTGGCTCCAGAGCTTTTCGATCTCGGCAGGCATGCCGTCCATGCGGTATTCGCGCGGCACGCCGATGGTGAGGCCCTTGACGCCCCGCTCCACAGCAGCGGCGAAATCCGGCACGGCCAGATCTACGCTGGTGGAATCCTTGACGTCATAGCCGGACATCGACGTCATCATCAGCGCCGCATCTTCCACGGTCCGGGCGATCGGCCCGGCCTGGTCGAGCGAGGAGGCAAACGCCACCACGCCCCAGCGCGAACAGCGGCCATAGGTCGGCTTGATGCCGACCGTGCCGGTAAAGGCGGCCGGCTGGCGGATCGAGCCGCCAGTGTCGGTGGCCGTCGCCCCGGCGCAGAGCCAGGCCGAAACGGCAGCGGCCGAGCCACCCGAAGAACCGCCCGGTACCAGGTTGGCATTGCTGCCCTCGGCGCGGAACGGGTTGACCACCGGGCCGTAATAACTGGTCTCGTTGGACGAGCCCATGGCGAACTCGTCCATGTTGAGCTTGCCCAGCATGACGGCGCCGTCGCGCCAGAGATTGCTCGTCACCGTCGATTCATATTCGGGCTTGAAGCCATCGAGGATGTGGCTGGCCGCCTGGGTATGGACGCCCTTGGTGCCGAACAGGTCCTTGATGCCAAGCGGAATGCCTTCGAGCGGCCCGCCCTGCCCCTTGGCGAGCTTCTCGTCGCTCGCCTTGGCCATGTCGAGCGCCTGCTCGGGCGTCACCGCCACATAGGCGTTGAGGCTCGGATTGGCCTTCTCGATCGCCGACAGATAGGCGCCGGTCAGCTCGGTTGCGGTGAAGCTCTTGGCTTCAAGGCCCTTGCGGGCGTCGGCCAGGCTGAGTTTGGTCAGGTCAGTCAAGGGGGATCTCGCTCAGATTGTCGCAGCGGTGATAAAGGGTCGTCCCGACGGGATTGTCCGTTGGCGGCGCGTCGCTGCCGGCCAGGCCAAGGGTTGTTTCGCTGCCGGAAACGACGATGATGGAATCCGCGCCATTGGGCGCAATGGCCAGCATGTCGGGATAAAGGGCGCCGGGCATTTCGCAAACGGCATCGACAAACAGGAGCGGCGTATTGGGCCGGCTCTTCACGTCGTAGAAATTGCAGTGGAATTCCATCGACTGGATGCCACCGGTAAAGCTCAGGCTCAGGAAATCCATGTCCATCCAGGCATCGACACCCTGCTTTTCCAAAGCCTGGCAGGCTGCCGGATCGGTGACATAAAGCTTGGTCTGGTCGATGACCAGATCTTCCTGCGCCCAGGCTGCGCCGGTCAGCAGAGCCAAGCCCGCAACGATCAGAACCGTCTTCATGCACTGGCCTCCACCTTGAGCGGCATCTCGTAGAAGGCCGACCACTCGCTGTCGGGATAATCGAGAAACGGCCCGCGCGGCGTGAAACCGCTGCGCGTATAGAGGCGATGGGCTTCGGCCATGCCGTCACCGGTGCCGGTTTCGAGCATCAGCACCGGCAGGCCCTTGTCGCGCGCCAGGGCCACGATGGCGTCAAGCAGTGCCGAGCCGATGCGCCTGCCACGCACTTCGGGGTCGGTGAACATGCGCTTGACCTCGCCCAGTTCGGCGGAATGCACCTTGAGCGCACCCATGCCGACGGCCTTGCCACTCTCGTCGCGCGCCACGAACAGCGTCGTGTCCGCGCCGGCCATCTGCTCCACGGTCATCTTGAACTGGAATTCCAGCGGCGACAACGGCAGCAGATGCGCGTTGAGCCTGTCGACAAGCGCACGCACGTCGTCCTGCAGCGGGGTCTCTATGGCGATGCTGATCGCCATCTATTCGACCACCTTGGGCACCATGAAGAAATTGTCCTCGCTGAGCGGCGCATTGCTGACGATCTTGTCGGCATAGCCACCATCGGTGATGGCGTCGTCGCGGCGGCGCAGGGCCATCGGCGTCACCGAGGTCATGGGCTCGACACCCTCGACATCGACTTCGGTCAGCTGTTCGACAAAGCCCAGGATCGCATTGAGCTCGCCCTGGTAGCTCGCCACTTCGCTCTCTTCGATGCGGATACGCGCCAGGCGCGCGATGCGCTTTACGGTTGCGGCGTCGACAGACATGACAAACTCCAGAAATAGCGGCTCGTTGGCGGCGTTATTAGCAACGGGGCGGCAGAAAAGACAATGAAAATGGCTGATGCGCCGGATCAGATTTCCAATGCCAGCCTGGCATGGAGCGCGACGAGGCCGGTTCCATCCAGCCCTTCGCGCAATACGGGGATGGCCGCGTCGATGGCCGCCTCGTCGCCGGCGAGCGCCAACAGCCGTGGCGGCGTCGCTTCCAGCACGGCCCCGCCCAGCGCTGACAGGCGCGCCCCGTCGCCGAACAGCACCACCACGGCGCCCTCTGCCCAGCGGCCAAGCGCCGGCATATCGCCGGTGACCAGCAGCAGCGGTGGCTCGCCCACAGCCTCGATCAGCAGGGCTCCTGCCCCGGCCGACCAGGCCTCGACCTCTGGCAGATGTTCGGTTTCATCCAGCAGCCGCACCGGCTTGCGCGGTTTCCAGCGCGCGGTATCGACGTCGGGCAGACCGGTCCCGAAATCGGCAATTTCCCGGTCCGCGCCCGAGACCAGCTCGGCCGCATCGATTCCCGCCGGGGCCGCCGCCGCATCGACCACCAGAATCGCGCCGCCAATATGGATGCGGATTGTCGTGCCGCCGAACCAGGTGAGTTTCATCCATGCTTTCCTGTCGCCAAACCGTGCGCCAGCCTATAGGACGGGCCGACACTGGCAAGCGAGCCTGCAATGACCGACGAATTTGCCAATCCGCTCGAGAAGATCCCTGCCACGGGCAGGATCATGGGCCTTGACCTCGGCACCAAGACTATCGGCGTCGCCATTTCCGACGGCATGCGCTACTCGGCCACCCCGCTCGAGACCATCAAGCGCACCAAGTTCACCCAGGACGCCATCCGGCTCGACGAGCTGATCGCGCAGAATTCCATTGTCGCCATCATCCTGGGCCTGCCGCTCAATATGGACGGCTCCGAGGGCCCGCGCGTACAGTCCACCCGGGCCTTCGCCCGGAGTCTCGCGCAGCGGGTAGCCCTGCCCATCGCCTTCTGGGATGAGCGGCTCTCCACCAGCGCCGTCACCCGCATGATGATCGAGGCAGACCTGCGCCGCGACCGCCGCGCCGAGGTCGTCGACAAGCTGGCCGCCAGCTATATCCTGCAGGGTGCGCTCGATCGCCTACGCCACAGCTGACCGCCGCAGGCCGCCCGGCGGCACGCCGAAGAACTGCTTGAACGCCCGCCCGAACGCCGCCTCCGATTCGTAGCCCGCCCGCCGGGCGACAGCCCCAACCGGATCGCGCGACTCCAGCAACTGCGCCCGCGCCAGATGCAGCCGCCATTGCGCCAGATATTGCATGACGGGCTGCCCCACCAGGTCGGTGAAGCGCGCGGAAAAGGCCGAGCGCGACATGCCCGCCTCGCCCGCCAATTCGGCGACACTCCAGGACCGCTCGGGCCTGCGGTGCATCAGGGCCAGCGCATGGCCAAGCTGGGGGTCGCGCAGGGCGGCCAGCCAGCCCAGATTGGCCTCCGGCGCCGTGTCGAGCCAGGCCCGGATGGCCTGGATCACCAGGATATCCGCCAGCCGTGTCATCACCGTCTCGCCTCCCGGGCGCAGGGTGCTGGCTTCGCGAGCGACCAGGCCCAGCGTGCTTTGCAGCCAGTTTGCCGCATCATCACCCCAGGCATCGACATGCAGCACCGGTGGCAGGAGGCTGACCAGCCGCCGGGCGGCGACACTGTCGAACTGCACCACGCCCGAAGTGGCCCGCGTCACCTCGCCACCGCCGCCATGGCGCATGATCTCATAGCGCTCGCTGATCTTTTCGACCGGAATGTCGAATAGCGGCAGGGCGTCGGCATCCGGCGCGCTCAGCAGGCGATAGCTCTGGCCATGCGGCAACAGCACCATGCTGCCCTGCCCCACCAGCAGTGGCTCCTGCCCGTCCATCACCAGCCAGCCTTGACCGGACGTGACGATGACGAACATCATCGAATCCACCAGCTGCGGCATGACAATGCCCCATGGCGCCGTCATCTCGGCGCGGCAATAAAGCGTTCCGGTGAGGTGCAGCATGTGCAGCACCTCGCCAAGCGGATCGGACAAAGGGGCGGGCTGGAAGTGAACATTGGTCATAAGGGCTTCTACCATTAGACCGGCCTATAGTCCACGAGTCTGGACGTTCTGCACAAATATGCGGCCAAACCATCATTGATGATCCCGAATGCGCCGCTCATCTTGGGTGCATCGCAACATCAAACCCGGATCAATCATGTCTTCAACCTCCCCAATCCTCGTCATCGGCGCCACCGCCAAGGTCGGTGCACGCATTGCCGCCAAGCTCGGCGATCTCGGCCATGCTGTCCGCGCCGTCTCCCGTCGCACCAGTCCGGCCTTTGACTGGGAAGACCCCTCCGGCTGGGCTCCCGCGCTTGCCGGCACTGAAGTAGCCTATGTTTCCTACGTGCCGGATCTCGCCGCCGAGGGCGCCCCCGAAATCATCACCCGCTTCATCGAGACCGCGCGGACCGCGGGTGTCCGCAAGCTGGTCCTGCTCTCAGGGCGTGGCGAACACGGCGCCGTCCGCTGCGAAAATATCGTGCGAAACAGTGGTCTCGATTTCACCCTGGTGCGTGCCAGCTGGTTCAATCAGAATTTCAGCGAAGGTCACCTGCATCCCCAGGTCATGGGCGGCACGATCGCCCTGCCGGCCGGCATGCGCCGCGAACCGTTTATCGATGTGGACGATATTGCCGACGTGGCGGTAGCGGCCCTGCTCGACGCGCGGCACAATGGGGAACTCTACGAGGTTACCGGTCCGCGGCTGCTCAGCTTTGCCGATGCTGCGGCCGAACTCGCCGCCGTCACGGGGCAACCCGTGCAGTATGTGCCGATAACGGGCGCTGTTTTCCACGCTGCCCTGCTGCCCGAAGTCGGCCCGTTTTACGCCGACCTGCTGACCAACCTGTGCGCCGAAGTCTTCGATGGTCGCAACGAGTCGCTTGGAGATGGCGTCCAGCGCGCGCTGGATCGCCAGCCGCTCGACTTTGCCGATTTTTGCCGCAAGGCCGCCACTGCTGGCGCGTGGAGGCAGGCGGCGTGATCCGCCTCTATCTCATCACTACGGGCATCATTGCCACCGGGCTGGGCGGCATGATCCTGTTCGCGCCCGTGGCCTTCTATGCTGGCTATGGCATAGAACCGGCAGGTCAGGTCAACCTGCTCAACGAAATGCGCTCGCACGGATTGGCCGTTCTCGTCGCCGGCCTCTTCGCCACAGCGGCAGCCTTCGTTGGCCGCCTGACGCCGGCGGCAATGATCGTAACCTCGGCACTCTACCTGAGCTACGGCCTCTCTCGGCTGGTTGCCATCATCCTCGATGGCATGCCGTCTTCCAGCCTGCTTGCCGCCGGCGCTGTCGAGCTTGTCCTTGGCCTGGCCGGTCTCGGCCTGCTGCTGCGCCAACGCGCAAGCCACTGATCCCAACGGCCGCTCACCCGGCCGTTGATTTCCTTGCCTTTGGGCTTGCCCCTCCCGCCCGCCTCCGCTAGACCGCAGCAAATATCAGGGATGGGAGCGCATGGCCCAAACAAGCGCCAGCACAGCCTCGACGTCTTCTGCCGGCTCCACCGGCGATTTCACCCCATTCAACCAGCGCCACCTGCTGTCGATCGCCGATCTCAAGCAGCACGAGATCATCGACCTGCTCGATCGGGCCGAGCGCATGGTGCCCGTCTCCCGGCAGGAGCGGAAAAGTCATCCGACGCTCTCGGGCAAGACGCAGATCAACCTGTTCTTCGAGCCTTCGACCCGTACGCAGGGCTCGTTCGAGATTGCCGGCAAGCGCCTCGGCGCGCTGGTGATGAACATGTCGGTCAAGACCAGCTCGGTTTCCAAGGGCGAAACCCTGGTCGATACCGCTGCCACGCTCAACGCCATGCGCCCTGACGTCATCGTGGTCCGCCATTCTGCAGCCGGCGCGGTGGAACTGCTCAGCCAGAAGGTGGGCTGCGCCGTGATCAATGCCGGCGACGGCGCGCATGAGCACCCGACCCAGGCCTTGCTCGATGCACTGACCATCCGCCGCCACAAGGGGCGCATTTCCGGGCTCACAGTGGCCATCTGCGGCGACATCGCCAATTCCCGCGTGGTGCGCTCCAACCTGCTGCTGCTCGGCGCACTCAATGTGCGCACGCGCGTCATCGCGCCGCGCAACCTGCTGCCGGCGGGTATCGAGCACCTGGCCACCGAGGTCTTCACCGACATGCGTGAAGGTCTCAAGGATGTGGACGTCGTGATGATGCTGCGCCTGCAGCATGAGCGGGCCAATGGCCGCATGATCCCCTCGGTGCGCGAATATTACCGCTTCTACGGCCTAGATGCCGAAAAGCTGGCCTTTGCCAGGCCAGACGCCATCGTCATGCATCCCGGCCCGATGAACCGGGGCGTCGAGATCGATCCGGCCATCGCCGACGGTCCGGCCTCGGTCATCACCGACCAGGTCGAAATGGGCGTTGCCGTCCGCATGGCCGTGCTCGATGCGCTGCTGCCTGCGAGGAACGAGCCATGACCCGGCCTGTGCTCATCGAAAACGCCCGCATCGTCGACCCCGCCAGCGGCACCGACCAGCCGGGCGCCGTGCTGATCGAAAACGGCCTCATCGCCGACGTTGCCCTGGGTGCCCCCATCGGGGTGCCCGACGGCGCCGAAGTCATCAATGCCCGCGGCCTCATCCTCGCGCCCGGGCTCATCGACATGCGCGTCTTCACCGGCGAGCCGGGCAAGGAATATCGCGAAACGCTGCAGTCGGCCGGCGAGGCCGCTGCCGCCGGCGGTATCACAAGCTTCGTCATGATGCCGGACACGGCGCCCGTGGTCGACGACGGCGCGCTGGTGGACTTCCTGATCCGCCGGGCAAAGGCGACCTCCAAGGTCAACGTGCTGCCGGCCGGCGCCATCACCAAGGGCCTCAATGGTCAGGAGATGACCGAATTCGGCCTGCTGCAGGAGGCGGGCGCTGTCTGCCTCACCGACGGTCGCCACTCCATCCAGTCGACCGCGCTGCTGCGCACGGTCATGAGCTATGCCGCCAATTACGGCATGACCATCATGCACCACGTGTCCGATGCGAGCCTGACCGGCGACGGCGTGATGAATGAAGGGCTCTTCGCCACAATTCTGGGTCTCAAGGGCATTCCGCGCGAGGCCGAGACCATTCCGCTCGCGCGGGACCTGCAGCTGGCGGCACTGACAGGCGTCAAATACCACGCTGCCCAGATCTCCTGCGCCGCCTCGATCGAGCTCGTGGCCACCGCCAAGAAGCGTAACGCCTCGGTTACGGCGGGCGTCTCCATCAACAATCTGGCGCTCAACGAAAACGACATCGGCCGCTACCGCACCTTTTTCAAGCTGTCGACGCCCCTGCGCTCGGAGGATGATCGGCAGGCGGTCATCGAAGGCCTGCGCAATGGTACCATCGACACGATCCATTCCGACCACGACCCGCAGGATACCGAGGTCAAGCGCCAGCCCTTTGCAGAAGCCTCGGACGGCGCCATCGGACTCGAAACCCTGCTGGCAGCCGCCTTGCGGCTCGTGCATTCGGGTGATGTGGACCTGCTGACCGTGTTGCGCGCCATGACCAGCCGGCCGGCCGAGATCCTCGGCCTGCCATCCGGCCGCATTGCGAGCGGCGCCCCGGCGGACCTCATCCTCTTTGATCTCGACTATCCCTGGCAGGTAAGCGAAAACGAAATCCGGTCGAGATCGCGCAATACCAGCTTTGAGGGCGCGCGGCTTGCTGGCAAGGTGATGCGGACAATTGTGGGCGGACAAACCGTCCATACGCATCAGGAGGAACGCTGAGCCATGGACATCAACCTGCTCTTTGCCGCTGTTCTGGGCTATCTCTGCGGCTCCGTGCCCTTTGGCCTGCTGCTGACGCGGGCTGCCGGGCTGGGCGATATCCGCGCCATCGGGTCGGGCAATATCGGGGCGACCAACGTGCTGCGCACCGGCAATCGCTGGCTGGCCGCCGCGACGCTGGTGCTCGACGCGTCCAAGGCCGCCCTGCCTGTGCTGTTCGCCCGCTACTACTGGGGCGAGGATGCGGCCATGTTCGCGGCCATCTTTGCCTTTCTCGGACACTGCTTTCCCGCCTGGCTCAGCTTCAAGGGTGGCAAGGGCGTCGCGGTGATGATCGGCTCGCTGCTGGCGCTGAGCTGGCCCGTTGGTCTCATCTTCTGCGCCGTCTGGCTGCTCATCGCCTTCACCCGCAAGCTCTCCTCGCTGGCGGCCCTGACCGCAGCGGCCACGGCCCCGATCTTTTCCTATGTCGTGGTCGGCGAATGGCTGGCCGGTGCTGTCGCGCTCATGGCGCTGCTGCTGTTTTTCCAGCATCGCGAGAATATCGTCCGGTTGATCGCCGGCAATGAGCCCAGGATCGGCTCAGAGAAGAAAGCGCCCTAAGCCTTGGCGCCGCTGCCGGGTGCCATGCTGACCGACGCGCAACGCATTGCCTGGCTTCGCCTTGTCCGGTCCGACAATGTCGGACCCGCCACCTTCCGCCAATTGCTCAATCGCTTCCCTTCGGCAGAAGCAGCGCTGGAGGCCCTGCCCGGCCTGCTCAAGCGCACAGGCAAGCCCCTGCGCATCACCAGCCAGGCTGCCGCCGAAGACGAGATTGCCGGCCTCTCCCGCTACGGTGCGCGCCTGGTCGCCAGTGGCGAGCCCGACTATCCATACCTCCTCAAATTCATTCCCGCCGCGCCGCCTCTGGTGACCATGGCCGGTGGCGCCAATCTCGACTGGCAGCGCACCGTGGGGATTGTCGGGGCGCGCAATGCCTCTGCCGCCGGCATCAAGATGACCCGGATGCTGGCCGGTGACCTCGGCGAGCGCGGCTATACCGTGGTGTCGGGCCTGGCCCGCGGTATCGACACAGCTGCCCACAAGGCAACGCTCAATACCGGCACCATCGCCGTGCTGGCGGGCGGCTTCGACAAGATCTATCCCGACGAGAACATCCCCCTCGCCCACGACATTCTTGACAATGGCGGGGCCTTGCTCACCGAAATGCCGCTGGGCTGGGAACCGCGGGCCCGCGACTTCCCGAGGCGTAACCGGCTGGTTTCCGGACTCTCGCTTGGCATCGTCGTCGTGGAGGCGGCCAAGCGCAGCGGCTCGCTGATCACGGCGCGCCTCGCGCTGGAACAGAACCGCGATGTCTTCGCCGTCCCCGGCTCGCCACTCGATCCGCGCGCCGAGGGGGGCAATGCGCTGATCCAGCAGGGGGCCAGGCTGGTCACCTGCGCCGAGGACATCATCGAAACCCTGGGCAGCGCCGACCCTGCGCGCAATGCGCTGTTCGACCGCGACTGGGAACCCGACCTGATTCCGGAAGCTCACCCACCCAGCGACGACGACCGATCACGTCTCCTCGCCGCGCTCGGCCCCACGCCGGTGGAAGTGGACGAACTGGTCCGCCAGTCCGGCCTCAGCGCCTCGGCCATGCAGATGCTGCTGCTCGAACTCGATCTGGCGGGCCAGATCGAGTGGTCGAGCGGTCAGTTGGTGGCGCTGAAGTACTAGCGCCCACCCTCGATGTTGCGATGGCGCTGGCTGATCCCGCCGACACCATAGGGATAGTCCGACATGTCCGGCTTGCTCGCTTCGCTGAGCGTGGCGATCTCCTCACCCGTCAACTTCAGCGAGGCGGCACCCAGATTGTCCTTGAGCTGCTCGGTCGTCCGCGCGCCCAGGATCACCGAGGTTACCGCCGGCTGCGCCGCCACCCAGGCCAGGGCCACCTGGGCCATGGTCACGCCGCGTGCCTTGGCGATATCCTCCACCGCCCCGATGACCTCCCAGGTCACCGACTTGGCATTGCGCTTTTCGAACGCCTCCATGCCCCGTGTCGGGTTTTCGCCCAACCGGGTTGCGCCGGTCGGCATCTGGTCGCGCTTGTATTTGCCGCTCAACCAGCCGCCACCCAGCGGCGACCACGGCAGCAGCCCGATCTCGGCATCCAGAGCCGCCGGCACCACCTCGTGCTCGATGTCGCGCACCAGAAGATTGTATTGCGGCTGCAGCGTCACAGGCGGCGCATAGCCATTGGCCTTGGCTAGCCAGACGGCCTTGGTCAACTGCCAGCCGAGGAAGTTGGAGAAGCCGTAATAGGCAATCTTGCCGTTACGGATCGAGTCATCGAGAAAGCGCAACGTCTCCTCCAGCGGGGTCAGCGCATCGAAGGCATGCATCTGGTAGAGGTCGATATGCTCAACCCCGAGCCGCTTGAGCGAAGCGTCGAGCGCTTCGCGCAGATTCTTGCGCGACAGGCCCAGATGGTTTGGCCCGTTCCCCATCGGAAACCGGCCCTTTGTGGTGATGACAAGATCGCGCAGCACACCGGGCTTGCTCTTGAGCCAGCGCCCGACGATCTCCTCGGATACACCAGCGCTATAGACATTGGCCGTGTCGATGAAATTGCCGCCAGCAGCCACATAGTCGTCCATCAGACGGAACGAGGTTGCCTCGTCCGATTCCGCACCAAAGGTCATGGTGCCGAGGCAGTAGGCCGAAACGACGGCGCCGCTGTTACCGAGCTTGCGATATTCCATTATCAAATCCTCCTGAGGCCCCGGCGATGCTCGGCGGACGGCAGCGCACGGGGTGCGGGCCGGTCAATCGGGGAGCATGCATAGAGTGGGGCAAGCGCAGAACGCGCAGGCCCATTTCTGCACATCTTGTATGGCAGTTGCAAGGCATGCTCGGAGAATTGCGCGGTAGCCGCGAATTTTCCTCTCTCTAAGAGAGAGTGCCGCGCCGCGGTTTTCCGCCCGTTGACACCTTCTCCCGCCTTCACCATGTTGCGCCACTTCATACAAGCGGTTGCGGAACGGATACTCCATGAAGGTCGTCGTCGTTGAAAGTCCGGCTAAAGCCAAGACAATCAACAAATATCTGGGTTCAGGCTATGAAGTCCTGGCCTCGTTCGGCCATGTCCGCGATCTGCCGGCCAAGGACGGCTCCGTCCGCCCCGACGAAGACTTTGCCATGTCCTGGGAGGTCGATACCGCCTCAAAGAAGCGTTTGAGCGATATCGCCAATGCCCTCAAGGGTGCCGATGGCCTGATCCTGGCGACTGACCCGGATCGCGAAGGCGAGGCTATTTCCTGGCATGTGCTTGATGTCCTCAAGGCCAAGAAGGCCATCAAGAAGGACATGAGCGTCCAGCGCGTGGTGTTCAACGCCATCACCAAGGATGCCGTTACGGCCGCGATGGCCAAGCCACGCGAAATCGACATGCCGCTGGTCGATGCCTATCTCGCCCGCCGCGCCCTCGACTATCTCGTCGGCTTCACCCTCTCGCCCATCCTCTGGCGCAAGCTGCCGGGCTCCCGCTCGGCCGGCCGCGTGCAATCGGTCGCCCTGCGCCTGGTGTCCGACCGCGAAGCCGAGATCGAAAAGTTCAGGGCCGACGAATACTGGTCGGTCGAAGCCAAGCTGGCCCAGGGTGGCAAGAGCTTCCTCGCCCGCCTGTTCTCGGTGGATGGCAAGAAGACCGACAAGCTCGACATCAAGACCGGCGAAAATGCCGCCGAGCTCAAGAAGCTGATCGAATCCGGCCAGTTCAACGTCAGTTCCGTCGACAAGAAGCCGACCAAGCGCAACCCCTATGCGCCCTTCACCACGTCGAGCCTGCAGCAGGACGCCTCCTCGCGCTTGGGCCTTTCGCCCAACCGCACCATGCAGATCGCCCAGCGTCTCTACGAAGACGGGCTCATCACCTATATGCGTACCGACGCCGTGCAGATGGCGCCCGAGGGCATCGCCATGGCCCGCTCGGTGATCGGCAAGTATTTCGGCGAGGAATACCTGCCGGAAAAGGCGCGCATCTACCAGACCAAGGCCAAGAACGCCCAGGAAGCGCACGAGGCCATCCGCCCGACCGACATGTTCAAGCGCCCCGAGCAGCTCAGCCTCGATGCCGACCAGGCCAAGCTTTATGGCCTGATCTGGCGCCGCACGCTCGCCAGCCAGATGCGCTCCGCCGAGATCGACCGCACCACGGTCGACATTGCCGTCAATGTGCCTGGCCGCGCCGTCGAACTGCGTGCCGTCGGCTCCGTCGTCACCTTCCCGGGCTTCCTCAAGCTCTACGGCGTCGAGGTCAAATCCGATGAGCCCGATGACGAGGATGAGGAAAGCCGCGAGCTGCCCCCGCTCGCCGTCGGTGACAAACCTGCCCTCCAGGCCGTCGAGATCGAGCAGCATTTCACCCAGCCGCCCAGCCGCTACACCGAAGCCAGCCTGATCAAGAAGATGGAAGAGCTCGGCATTGGCCGGCCCTCCACCTATGCGGCGACGCTGACCACGCTCAAGGACCGCGACTATGTCCGGCTCGAGGGCAAGGCTTTGCATCCCGAGGACCGCGGCCGCATCGTTACGGCCTTCCTTGAGAGCTTCTTCACCCGCTATGTCGAATATGGCTTCACGGCCGGCCTCGAAGAGCAGCTCGACCAGGTCTCGGCCGGCGACCTCGACTACAAGACCGTACTGCGTGATTTCTGGAAGGATTTCACGCACGCCACCGACGAGATCAAGGACCTCCGCGTGTCGGAAGTCCTCGACGCGCTCAATGAAATGCTGGCCAGCCGCATCTTCCCACCCAAGGAAGACGGCTCCGATCCGCGCAAGTGCCCCACTTGTGGCACCGGTCAGCTCTCGCTCAAGCTGGGCAAGTTCGGCGCCTTCATCGGTTGCTCCAACTACCCGGAATGCAAGCACACGATGCAGCTCTCCGACGCGGCCAATGGCCAGTCGAGCGAAGCTGCGGCCGGCGACGGCGTGCTCGGCACCGATCCGGAGACGGGCGAGGAAGTCCACCTCAAGTCTGGCCGTTTCGGCCCCTATGTCCAGCTCGGCGACGGCAAGGAGCCCAAGCGCAGTTCCCTGCCCAAGGGCTGGGACGCCGCCTCGCTGACCCTCGAAGCCGCGCTCAAGCTGCTGTCGCTGCCGCGGGAAGTGGGTCTGCACCCCGAGAGCGGCCTGCCCATCTCGGCCGGCATCGGCCGCTATGGCCCCTTCGTGCTGCATGACGGCAAATATGCCAACCTGCCGGACGTGGAAGAGGTGTTCACGGTCGGAATCAACCGCGCCGTCGATCTCATCGCGCAGAAAGCCGCCGGCGGCTTCAAGCGCGGCGGTGGCACTGCCGTGGCGGCCATCCAGACCTTCGAGCACGACAACGGCCCCATCACCGTCCGCGCCGGCCGCTATGGGCCCTACGTCAACCAAGGCAAGATCAACGCCACCATTCCCAAGGATGTGAAGCCCGAGGATGTGACCCTGGACCAGGCCGTGCAGTGGATCGCGGCGCGCGCCGAGGCCACGGGCGCCAAGGTCAAGAAGGCTCCGGCCAAGAAAAAGGCGCCCGCCAAGAAGCCGGCAGCCAAGCCTGCTACGGCAAAGAAGCCGGCTGCCAAGAAGGCCGCGCCGAAAAAGACCGTCGCCAAGGAAGACGTGCCGTTCTAGAGGCATAACCCCCACCCAACCTCCCCCTGAAGGGGGAGGAGCCGCGCAGAGGATGGGACCCGATCGCGACGAAAACTGGATCGGTCCCTCCCCCTTCAGGGGGAGGCTAGGTGGGGGCGGTTCGCCTACCCCATCACCCGCTCAACCATTCCGATCCAGTTCCCCAGCGCGATCTTGCGCACCAGTTCCTGCCCATAGCCCTTGTCCAGCAGCGCCTGCAGCAGCGTCTGCACGCCGGTGACGTCGCCAATGGCGGTCGGCACCATGGCGCCGTCGAAGTCGCTGCCCAGCGCCACGCCATCCTCGCCCAGCGCCTCCACCAGCGCATCGACATGACGGACCATCAGCTCGATCTCGGTATTGGCGTCGAACCGGCCATCGGGCCGCAGGAAGCCGGTGGCGAAGTTCAGCCCGACGATGCCGCCGCTCTCGGCGATCGCCGCCAGTTGCCAATCGACCAGATTGCGCGAACTGGCACAAATCGCATGCACGTTGGAATGGGTCGCCACCAGCGGATGGCTCGATAGTGCCGCCACATCACGAAAGCCTGCCGCGTTGAGGTGGCTCAGGTCGATCATCACGCCGCGCTCATTGCATTGCCGCACCAGTTCCTTGCCTTCATTGGTCAGTCCCGGCCCGATATCGGGATCGGCATTGAAGCGAAACGGCACGCCGGTGCCGAAGGCGTTCGCCCGGCTCCAGGTGATGCCGATGGAACGCAACCCGGCTGCATAGAGCACGTCCAGCGACCGGAATTCGGTATCGATGGCCTCGGCGCCCTCAATGTGGAAAATTGCCGCCAGCCTGTCCTGCGCGATAGCCGCGCGGATGTCCCCCGCCGTGCGACAGACCGCCAGCGCCCCGGCCCGCTCTAGCCGCAACAGCACCGACGCCATGCCATTGGTGGAAACCAGCGCATCGGCAAGGGCCAGCTCCGGCGGCAATTGACCGGTGCTGTAGTTTGGCGCCGCTGCGACCTGCTCCAGCGTCGCCTTGAGGGGCGGCGGAAACATCGCGAAGAACCCGCCTGCCATGGCGCCCGCCTTGGCGCGCGGCAGGTCGATATGGGCACCGGGCATTCCCTCGATGAACGGCCGCTCCTTGTCGGCACCCGCCACCTCAAGCAACTTGAGCAGGGTGTCATTGTGTCCGTCGAAGAAGGCAATGGTCATGTGGGCGTCCGGGAATCAGAAGCATGTGGTGGCGGACACCCTATCACCCCCTCCCGGCCTGCCCCATCAAGGGGCAACGCACCCAAAATTGGCAATCTCGCGCGAACTGCCCTATCTATCGCCTAACTCTACAGAAACGACCCAATGGCCAAGCCACCAACTCGAAAACCCAAAAACCTCTCCGGCCCCAAGCGTGCGCGCCAGCCTGCCGCTGGCGCCTTGCCCACCCGTGAGCAGCTTCTCGCCGCCCTCGCCGAACAGGCCGACATCAAGGGCAAGCGCGATCTGGCCAAGGTGTTCGGCATCCGAGGCGACATGCGCCGCCCGTTCAAGGCCATGCTGGCCGAGCTCGAGGGCGAAGGTATCATTACGCGCACCCGCAAGGCGCTGCGCCGCACCGCCGCCCTGCCCCATGTCACCGTGCTCGACATTCCCACCGATGCCGATCCCGATGATCTGCATGCCTTCCCGGCCCAGTGGAACGAGGAAGAAGGCGAAAAGCCGCGCGTGACCGTGCTGGGCGGTCGGGACGCCCGCGTCGTGCCCGCACCCGGCGACCGCATCCTGGCCCGCATCGATGCCGGCGACGGCGACGTGCCGGCCTATACCGCCAAGGCCATGAAGATCCTCGACAAGCCGCGCCGCGGCCAGATCGGCATCGTGCGCATGGACGAGGACGGCGCCCGCCTCATTCCGGTCGATCGCAAGCAGAAGGAAATGCGCATTCCCCTTGGCGATCTGCTGACGGCCGCCGATGGTGACCTGGTCGAAGTGGAGGTCAAGCTCTCCGGCCGCCTGATGATTCCGCGCGCCAAGGTCACGTCTGTCATCGGCAATCCGATGTCGGAAGGCGCAGTCAGCCTCATCGCCATCCACAATCTGGAAATCCCCTACCGCTTTCCGGAATCGGTGCTGCGCGAGGCGGAAGAGGCCAAGGAGGCGAGCCTCAAGGGCCGCGAGGACTGGCGCGACCTGCCGCTGATCACCATCGACCCCTTCGATGCAAAGGATCACGACGACGCCGTCTATGCCCAGCCCGACGACGACAAGGCCAATCCAGGCGGCCATATCGTCACCGTGGCCATCGCCGATGTTGCCGCCTATGTGCGGCCCGGCACGGCGCTCGACCGCGAAGCCTATCTGCGCGGCAATTCGGTCTATTTCCCCGACCGGGTCGTCCCCATGCTGCCTGAGCGGATTTCCAATGAGCTCTGCTCGCTCAAGCAGGGCGAGGCCCGCGCCGCGCTTGCCGTGCGCATGGTGTTCGATGCCGGCGGCCACAAGAAGAGCCACAGCTTCCATCGCATCCTGATGCGCTCGGCCGCCAAGCTCAGCTACCAGCAGGCCCAGGCTGCCATTGACGGCAATGCCGATGACCAGACTGGCCCGCTGCTTGAGCCCATCCTGAGGCCGCTCTACGCCGCTTATGACGCCATGGCATCGGCGCGCGACCGCCGCGGTCCGCTCGACCTGGACCTGCCGGAGCGCAAGATCGTGCTCGATGCCAAGGGCATGGTGCAGGATATCCGCATACCCGAGCGGCTGGCGGCCCATCGCCTGATCGAGGAAATGATGATCGCCGCCAATGTCGCGGCGGCCGAGACGCTTGAGCAGAAGCGCTCCGAACTGCTCTATCGCGTGCATGACGAGCCCTCGAGCGAAAAACTCCAGGCCCTGCGCGACTTCCTCGGATCGCTCAACATCGCAGTCAAGAAATCGGACGCCGTGCGCGCTTCCGACTTCAACGGCATCCTGGCCCAGGCCCGCAAGGCCGGCAATATCGAGCAGGTGTCCGAAATGGTGCTGCGCAGCCAGGCGCAGGCCGTCTATGACCACGAGAACCTGGGGCACTTCGGCCTCAACCTCGACCGCTACGCCCACTTCACCTCGCCCATCCGCCGCTATGCCGACCTGATCGTGCACCGTGCGCTGATCCGGGCACTGGGTCTCGGTGACGATGGCCTCACCGAGAATGAGGCCCTCAAGCTGGCCGGCATCGCCCAGCACATTTCGGCCACCGAGCGCCGGGCCATGCTGGCCGAGCGCGAGACCGCCGACCGGCTCCTGGCGCAGTTCCTCGCCACCAAGATCGGCGCGCGCTTCGAGGCTCGCATTTCCGGCGTCACCCGCTCGGGCCTCTTCGTGCGCCTGCTGGAAACTGGGGCCGACGGCTTCATCCCGGCCTCGACGCTGGGCCAGGATTACTACCGCTATGCCGAAGACCAGCAGGCCATGATTGGCGACCGGACAGGCGAGAAGTTCGGCCTGGGCGATCGCGTCACGGTACGGCTGGTCGAGGCCGCTCCCGTGGCCGGCGCGTTACGCTTCGAGCTGCTTTCCGAGGGTGTCCGCGTCAATCCGTCACCTGCACGCCGGAACCAGAAGCGCCCATCTAGGAGCTTCGGCCCCAAGGGCCGCAAGAAGGGATAGTGTGATGAGCGGCGACTCCAAGGCAATCGAACAGCGCAATCTGGGCCAGGCCGTCTGGCGCGGCACCCTGTGCAAGTGCCCCCATTGCGGCCAGGGCAAGATGTTCCGCGCCTATCTCAAGGTCGCCGACCATTGCGACACTTGCGGCGAACAGCTCGACCTGCACCGTGCCGATGACTTCCCGCCCTACATCGCCATCATGATCGTTGGCCACCTGCTGGTCGGCATCATGCTGCATATGGACATGGTCTGGCACGTCAATCCGCTGACCTATCTCTATACCATGGTGCCCCTCGCCGTGATCCTGCCGCTGGCCATGCTGCCCTCCATCAAGGGCGCGATTGTGGGCATGCAATGGGCCAACGGCATGTATGGCTTCGGCACCGGCCAGCGGGACTAAGCTTCGGCTTGACAATCGGCGCCAAATCCGTAGTTTGCGCCCAACTTCCGGCGCCGCGGATTCCACGGCGCCTTTCGTATTGTGAGGACTAACCATGGCCAAAGCCGCTTCCGTCAAGATCAAGCTCGTGTCGACGGCTGATACTGGCTACTACTACGTCACCAAGAAGAACGCCCGCACCCAGACCGAGAAGCTCTCGTACAACAAGTACGACCCGGTTGTGCGCAAGCATGTCGAGTTCAAGGAAGCCAAGATCAAGTAATCTGGCGCCTGCTCGATCCGAGAATCTAAAAGCCCTGCATCTTCGATGCGGGGCTTTTTGCTGTCCGGAGCAAGCTTGATCGACATGGATACAGCTATCCGTCACCCGGTCAGGATGAGTGCTGTGCGGTCGGATGCTGTGTGAAAGAGTGGCTGGTCCGGAGTGGCATGTCGAAGAGGCCACTCTGTCCACATCCGGACCAGCCGCCCCACGGGACTCAGGAGTTGCGGCGGACCTGAGAGAGCCGTAGGGAACCATCAGCAAGTGTCCCGTTTTGGGTCACTCGCCGTGTTGATGGCAACCTACGCCACGGCCAGAAAAACTCAAGGAATTCCGGCGCTTCCGACCGGGTAAAGCTTTGTTAATTATAACGCTTAACCCTAACACAGCCAATTGCGCCAGTCTCAGGCGGCGTCGAACACCACCCGGTTTCGCCCCTCGCGCTTGGCGCGATAGAGCGCAACGTCAGCCCGCTTGATCAGGGACTCCGGCGTATCAGCCGCGCTCTCATTGAGCGTCACCCCCGCCGACACCGTCACGGACAGCGGCCGCCCGGCATTGACCTCGAACACCTTCTCGGCAATCGACTGCCGCACCCGCTCCGCCACCAGCTCGGCCTGGCCGAAATCGGTATCGGGCATCAGCACGACGAATTCCTCGCCGCCGAATCTGCAGGCCAGATCGACGCCCCTGATATTGCGCTTGAGCCGGGTGGCGAACTCGCGCAGCACGGCATCGCCAATGTCGTGCCCATAGGTGTCGTTGACGGCCTTGAAGTGGTCGATATCCAGGATCATCAGCGCCATGTCGCGATCCTGGGTCTGCGCCTTGCCCAGCATCACGCCCAGGTGGCGGTCGAAATAGCGCCGGTTATAGAGCCCGGTCATGTCGTCGGTCACGGCCAGGGCCATGGTATTGTTGACGCTCTGGCGCAGCTCCATGGCGTAGCGATAGCGACGGATCTGCGTGCGGACGCGCGCCGCGAGCTCATTGCGCTCCACGGGCCGGGAAATGAAGTCGTTGACGCCCAGATCCAGTGCTCGCACCACGCGCGGCTTGTCCGCCTCGTCGGCGATCAGGATGATTGGCAGCGTACGGGTGTTTTCCAGCGTCCGGATCTGCGAGCAGACCCGCAGCGGATCGAAGTCGGTCAGAGACATCGCAACCAGCGCCAGTTCGTAGTTGGCGCCTGTGACCTGGAACACCGCATCGGCCGGCTGGGTCAGGATGTCCACGCTGTGCTCAGGCGTGAGGTAATTCCTGATCCGCTCGGCATGCCGCTCATCGGTATCCACGATCAGGATGGAGCCGCCTGCGGTGCTGATCTTGTCCATGGCCCGCAGGGCATCTTCGACGGCGATCTGCTGGCCGGTCGTGGCGCGGGCGCGCAGTTCATCGGTCAGCGACTTGAGGCGGACCAGGCTCTTGACGCGCGCCATCAGCTGCACGTCGTCCACCGGCTTGGTCAGGAAATCGTCGGCACCAACCTCAAGACCCTTCACGCGGTCCGAGGGCTGGTCAAGCGCGGTGATCATCAGTACGGGTACGTGCTGGGTGCGGACATTGGACTTGAGCCGCCGGCAGACCTCGAATCCGTCCATGTCGGGCATCATGACGTCGAGAAGAACGATGTCGACATCCGACGTCTGGCAGATCTCTAGAGCCTGAGGCCCCGAGGATGCCGTCACGACATCATAATATTCAGCCGTCAGCCGCGCTTCGAGCAGGCGGACATTGGTTGGGATGTCGTCAACGATCAGTACGCGTGCGGTCACTCTGGGCCCCGAAACAATGCGCTGGCCAACGGCGTCCCCCATCGGCGTCGAGCGGGCCGATCAGGCAGGCCGCTGGCGCGGCGCTGCAGCATCAGGCAGGGCCAATGTAGCGGGCAATAGTTTCCAGAAAGTGAGGCACGGAGATGGGCTTGCTGATGTAACCCTCGCAACCGCCTTGCAAAATCCGCTCCTCGTCGCCCTTCATGGCAAAGGCCGTGACGGCAATGACCGGAATATGCGCCAGGTCATCATCGTCCTTGAGCCACTTGGTGACGACAAGGCCGGAGACCTCGGGCAGCTGGATATCCATGAGGATGAGATCAGGGCGGTGGGCGCGCGCGAGATCGAGCGCCTCCATGCCATTGCGGGTCTGGATGACGGCATAGCCGCGCGATTCCAGCAGATCGTTGAAGAGCTTCATGTTCAGCTCATTGTCTTCCACGATCATAACAGTCTTTGGCATGGATCCTTCTCCGCGCCGTCGAGGCGCTGCCGGCTTCGCTTTGCCGCTCCACTCAGCTACCATCGAATCTCTTACAAAACACCAAATGAGGCCTGCAGTGCCGCGTTCCGAGAGAGCCGAGCCATCCGTCGCTCCACTGGCCGAGGCCTGCCTTGGCTATTTGGCCGAAAACCCGGAAGAGTTGCTGGCCTTCATGCAGCA
The DNA here is from genome assembly GCA_018828145.1 of Alphaproteobacteria bacterium. Taxonomy (GTDB): domain Bacteria; phylum Pseudomonadota; class Alphaproteobacteria; order Rhizobiales; family Devosiaceae; genus Devosia. The sequence continues at coordinate 110,522 of JAHJWO010000054.1, forward strand.
TGCCGGTCTCGATCCGGACACGCTCCGCCGGTCTGTCGGGTCACCTGCCCTGCAGAGCGGGCTCATCGACTATTTTGCCTCAAACGAACCGATTCTGCTCGCCCTCTGCGCAAATTCCGGCCTGTCGCCCGATCAGTTCATGCGGGTCTGGCACCGGCTCAATGCCACGGAGTGATTGGTGACCCTCCAGTGGCTCTGTCGCGATTGCCTCGAACACGGCGCGGGCACTACCGCCCCGATGCGCTGCCCGGGCTGCGGTTCGCCGCGACTGCGCAGTCATGCCGAGCTGTTCAGCCTCTCGACTGCCCATGTCGACTGCGACGCCTTCTACGCCTCCGTCGAGAAGCGCGATGACCCCGGCCTGCGCGACAAACCGCTGATCATCGGCGGCGGCGTCCGCGGGGTTGTATCCACCTGCTGCTATATCGCGCGCCAGTCCGGCGTCCGCTCGGCCATGCCCATGTTCAAGGCGAGGCAACTCTGTCCTGACGCGGTCATCATCAAACCGAACATGGCCAAATATGTGGCGGTCAGCCGGCAGATCCGCGAGCACATGGATGCCCTGACGCCGCTGGTCGAGCCACTGTCCATCGACGAGGCCATTCTCGACATGTCCGGGACCCAGGCGCTGCACAAGGCGCCGCCGGCACTGGTGCTGGCCCGGTTCGCCCGGACCGTGGAGACCGAGATTGGCGTCAGCATCTCGGTGGGCCTCAGCCACAACAAGTTTTTGGCCAAGGTCGCGTCCGACCTGGACAAGCCCCGCGGCTTCGCAGTGATCGGACAGGCCGAGACGCTGGCCTTCCTCGCTCCAAAGCCCATCAGCCTCATCTATGGCGTGGGCAAGGTGTTCACCGAGGCCCTGCGCAAGGATGGGCTGGTGACAATCGGCCAGCTGCAGGACGAGCCGCCGGAAAACCTGATGCGCCGCTATGGCGAAACGGGTGCCCGGCTCGCCCGACTGGCACGGGGCGAGGACAGCCGCCGGATTTCGTCGAACGACGCGATGAAGACCATCTCCTCCGAGACGACATTCAACACGGACATCAGTGACCTCGATCAGCTTTCCACCGAACTGCTCAAGGTAACGGAGCGCCTGTCAGAGCGGCTCAAGGCCAAGCAGGTTGTGGGCGACACTGTGACGCTCAAGCTCAAATCCGCCGGTTTCCGCTTGCGCACGCGCGCGCGGCATTTGATGATCCCGACACAGCTGGCCAATGTCATCTATGACACCGGCCTGTCGTTGCTGGAGCGCGAAGTCGATGGCACCGCTTTCCGGCTGATCGGAATCGGCGTTTCGGGTATCGATGCCCACGTTGGCAGCGATCCAGCCGATTTGCTGGAACCAGCCATCGCCCGCAAGGCTGCGGCCGAACGTGCCATGGATCGCGTGCGCAATCGCTTCGGTCGCGAGGCAGTTGTCCGCGGCAAGCTGTATAAGCAGAAACCGGCGCCGATTCCGGCAGAACCTGACGACCAGAATGAAGGCAAGACCAGATGACCAGTCCGATCGAAAAGCTCCGCGAATATGGCTATGAACTGCCCGCGCCCAAGGCGCCCGTCGCCAGCTATGTGCCCGTGACGCGGTCCGGCAACATTCTCTACGTTTCGGGGCAGATCTCGAGCAATGAAGGCGGCGTGGTGACCGGTCTGCTCGGGGACAACATGAATGTCGTCCAGGGCGGCAACGCCGCCGAGTTGGCAGCGCTGAACGTGCTGTCGCAGATCGTCCATATGGGCGGCGTGCCGCTGCACGATATCAAGCGCATCCTCAAGGTGACCGTATTGGTGGCCTCGACCCCGGACTTTACCGAGCAGCACCTGGTCGCCAATGGCTGTTCCAACCTCCTGGTGGGTGTGCTGGGCGACAAGGGCAAGCATGCCCGGGCTGCCTTCGGCGTTGCCTCCCTGCCCTTCGGCGCGGCCGTCGAGATCGAGGCGGTCGTCGAAGTCTAGTGCAACACCATCGTCACAATACGGTGCGATTGAGGCCCTTCCACGCGACGAGACCAGTATGACCCAGGCAATGTTTCCAAATCCGGTGGCCCATCGCGGCCTGCATGATCGCGCCGAAGGCTATATCGAGAATAGCGCCAGCGCTTTCGAGGCGGCCATTGTCGGTGGCTTTGCCATTGAATGCGACCTGCAGCTCACCAGCGACGGTGTCCCGGTCGTCTTTCATGACGACGGCATGAAGCGCCTGCTGGGCAAGGATGGGCTGGTCGCCGATACCACGGCGGCCGACATCACCACCTCGCCCCTGCTCGGCAGTGCTGCCGGCGACTGTCCGCAGCGCTTTGTCGATTTCCTGAGCCAGATCGGCGGCCGTGCTCTTCTGCAGATCGAACTCAAGCATCAGCGCGACGTTGCCGGCACGCAATTGCTGGCCCGCGCGGCGGCCGAAGCGCTGAAATCCTATCATGGTCCGGTGACCGTCGAATCGTTTGATCCGCACCTGCTGACGGCGATCCGCCAGTTCGGCTTCACCGGATTGCGCGGCATCATCACCTACGACTATGCCGATAGCGACCAAAACAGTCACCTGACCGACGACCAGCGCTTCGCGCTCCGGCATCTGCTGCACTGGCATGAAACGCAGTTCGATTTCATATCCTGCGACAAGAATGCCCTGCAGCTCCCCGCCATCACCTTCTGGCGAGCGCTGGGCAAGCCGGTCACGGCCTGGACCATCCGCTCGCTGGCAGAGGCCGATGCGGCTGCGCCATTTGCCGACCAGATCGTGTTCGAGGGATTCGCACCGGCCGCCAAATCTGCGTGATTGGCGGCCGCGGCAACCTTACATTGCCGCACGAACAGCCCTATCTTGGGTCGTCCATTGACCGCCGCCGGAACTCCCTTGGCAGACCAGCCGATTTATCGCGCCATCATCCATCCCAGCACGGCGGATATCCCCGCCGATGTGTGGAACGCCCTTGTGCCGTCTACGGATGGGCTTACCGATAACCCCTTCCTCGATCACGCCTTCTTCCTGGCGCTCGAGGCATCGGGCTGCGCCACCGGGCGGACCGGCTGGCAACCGCAGCATATCCTGCTGCATGACGCCAACGATCGGCCAGTCGGGTTGATGCCGCTGTTTCTCAAGTCCCACTCCATGGGCGAGTATGTCTTCGACCACGGCTGGGCCGATGCGCTCGAACGCGCTGGCGGCACCTACTATCCCAAGCTGCAATGCTCTGTGCCGTTCACGCCCGCCACAGCGCCCAAGCTCCTGGTGCCATCCGGCGACCCCGCCATTCGGGCAGCCCTGCTGTCGACTGCCCAACAACTGGCCATCCAGCGCAACGCGTCCTCGGTGCATGCCACCTTTGTGCCAGAGGCCGAGGCCGCCGAAATCGAAGCCGATGGCTGGCTCCGTCGCCTCGATACCCAGTTTCACTGGCACAATGAGGGCTTTGCCAGCTTCGAGGAATTCCTCGAAACCCTCTCATCGCGCAAGCGCAAGACCATCCGCCGCGAGCGCCGCGACGCGCTGGCAGACGGACTGACCGTGCAATGGCTCAGCGGCTCCGACCTCAAGGAACACCACTGGGATGCCTTCTACGATTTCTACGAGGATACCGGCGCGCGCAAATGGGGCCGGCCCTACCTCAACCGCGCGTTCTTCTCCCGTCTCAACGAGACCATGGCCGACCGCATCGTGCTGATGCTGGCCTATGACGGATTGACGCCCATCGCCGGCGCTATCAATTTCGTCGGCAAGGATCGCATCTTCGGCCGCAACTGGGGCTGCACCCGCGACGTGCCCTTCCTCCATTTCGAGCTCTGCTACTATCAGGCCATCGACTATGCCATTGCCCACAAGCTGGCCGTGGTCGAGGCCGGCGCGCAGGGCGAGCACAAGCTGGCCCGCGGCTATGCTCCGGCCACCACCCATTCGGTGCACTGGATTGCCCATCCCGGCCTGCGCGAGGCGGTTGCCGACTATCTGGAGCGCGAGCGGCGTTCGGTGGAGCGGAGCCAGGAAATGCTCGAGCAGTTCACCCCGTTCCGCAAGGGCGAGAGGACCGACCGTTGATGGATGACACGATCGCCACTTTCACGCTGGCGCCAACCGCTTTATGTAAAAGCCCATGATCTGGGACATTATCGTTTTCGTGCTGCAGGCCGCGCTCGTCTTCATCGTGTCGACGGCCCTGTTCGACGCCCTGCACTGGACCCTGCACAAATGGGAAGGCTCGCGCTTCTCCCTGCTGCGTACCCTGTCGTCATGGCACTGGGTGCATCACAAGTTCCTCGGGCTCGACATGCAGATCAACCCGGCCTATGCCCGGGCCAACGTGTGGTTCCACATCCTGCCCGAATACCTGACGGCAATGGCGGGCACGCTGATCTTCCTGCTGGTCTTTCCCTGGCCCGTCATCGCAGCTGTCGCGGCCATTCGCACGGTCATGCTGGTCATGACCCTGCGTGAGGAAGGCCTGGACTATAATCACATGTCGATGGACCGTGTGGGTGGACAACAGGGGCTGCTCTGGGTGGACAACAATTACCACGCCATGCACCACGTCTATCCGCACAACTTTTTCTCGTCCTTCGCCAATATCTTCGACCTGATCTTCGGCACGACCTGCCAGATCAAGGGACGCCGCTTCCTTGTGACCGGCGCCAGCGGCGCCTTCGGCTCGGCAATGGTGGACAAGCTGACGGCCTTGGGCGGGATTGTAGAGACGGCCAAGTCAGGCATCGACTTCACGCCCGGCGACTACGACCGCATGCGCGAAAAGCTTGAGCGCGCCGATGTGCTCATCCTCTCACACGGCGCCAAGACCGAGGATTGCTGGAATGCCAACAACATCACCTTCCGCGAGCTGACCGAGCTCTTCACGGACATCGGCAAGACGCGGCTGGCGCCACCGGAAGTCTGGGCACTGGGCTCGGAAGTGGAGTTCCATGGCGACATGGGGATGGATGAGCTCAAGGCCTATTCGGCCTCTAAGCGGGCTTTCGCCCTGCGGGCCCGCGATTACTATCGCTCCGATGCCCTGATCTATCGCCATATCGTGCCGTCTTCCTTCACCTCGGCCATGGGCAAGGGCGCCATGACCGCGGCCACCGCTGTCAATATCGCCCTGTTTTTCATTCGTCGCGGCTTCCGCTACGTACCGGTGACGCTGACCGGGCTGGCCGTGCTCAACTATTTCCGTTTCCGTTTCTTCCAGAAGGAGCAGCCGGACATTTCCCAGCCGGCGGAGTGAACCATGAGCTACGATCCGTCCAACATCTTCGGCAAAATCCTGCGCGGGGAAATTCCGGCGCACAAGGTCCATGAGGATGAGGTCGCGCTGGTGATGATGGACCTGTTTCCCCAGTCCCGCGGCCATGTGCTGATCGTGCCCAAGGCGCCCTCGCGCAATCTGCTGGATGCCCAACCAGCGACGCTCGCGGCGGTCATCCCGCTGGTACAAAAGGTTGCCAATGCGGTGAAGACTGCGACGGGAGCAGACGGCATTCGTGTCGCGCAGTTCAACGAGGCGCCGGCCGGGCAGACGGTGTTTCATCTGCATTTCCATGTCATACCGGTCTATGAAGGCGTGCCACTGGGCGCACATGGGGGCGGCAAGGCCGATGATGGCGAATTGGCAGCCCTGGCCAAGGATATAGCCGCCGCCCTCTAGCGGTCACCGCTGACCAGCTCAATGCCCAGGTCGATCACAGGGTGTGATCGACCACCAACCCACCCTTGAGAGTTACGATGCGGTCGGCGCGGCGCGCCAGATCGTGGTTATGCGTGGCAATGAGCGCGGCAGCGCCTTCATTCTTGATCAGGTTGGCCAGGGCGCCAAACACCAGGTCGCTGGTTTCCGGATCAAGGTTGCCTGTCGGCTCATCGGCCAGAATCACCTTGGGATGGTTCGCTGCGGCGCGGGCAATGGCGACGCGCTGCTGCTCGCCGCCGGACAGCTCGGCCGGGCGGTGACTGGCGCGCTGTGCGATTCCCAGTAGTTCCAGCAGTTCCATCGAGCGCTTGTTGGCTTCGGCGGGAGACTTGCCGGCAATCAGCTGCGGCATGGACACATTCTCAAGCGCTGTGAACTCGGGCAGCAGATGATGGAACTGATACACATAGCCCACGGTCGACCGGCGCAGCTGCGTGCGCCCGCGGTCACCCAGCTTGCTGGTTTTGACGCCGATGATCTCGACTTCCCCGCCCTGCGGGCTCTCCAGCAGGCCGGACAGATGGAGCAGCGTGGACTTGCCGGCGCCCGAAGGCGCCACCAGGGCGACGAGTTCGCCGCTCTGAACCGTCAGGTTCGCCGCCTCGAGCACGCGGACGATCTTGTCGCCCTGGCCGTAATGGCGGTGGACGTCCGTCAACACCAGATGCGGCTTACTCATAGCGCAGGGCCTCGACCGGGTCATACTGGGCGGCGCGCCAGGCCGGATAAAGCGTAGCGAGGAAACTCAATCCGAGTGCAAGGCACACCACAACTGTCACCTCCATCGGATCTGTCTTGGAAGGCAACGAGGACAGGAAGAACACCTCGGGCGGGAAAATGGCTACGCCGAGCGTGTTGGAAACGAAGGCGCGCAGCGGCTCTGCATTGGCAGCCACGATCAGCCCCAGCACCACGCCGCTCAGCGTGCCGACCACGCCAATCGTCGTGCCGGTGATCGAGAAGATCCGCATGATGGCGCCGCGCGTGGCGCCCATGGTCCGAAGCACTGCAATATCCGCACTCTTGTCCTTCACCAGCATGATCAGGCTGGAGATGATGTTGAATGCGGCCACGAGGATGATCATCGAGAGGATGGTGAACATCACCACCCGCTCCACCTGCAGCGCCGAGAAGAAGGTCTCGTTGCGCTGCTGCCAGTCCGTCAGCACCAGCGGACGGGCGGAAGGGTCTGCCTGCAGGCGCTGCCGCATCACCGTGGTGTTGTCGGGGTCGTCGATGAAGATCTCGGCCGCACTGGCCTCGCCCACGCGGTCGTAGGCGGCGTCAATCTGCTCGTCGGTCGGAGGCGGATCAAGCGGGCCAGTGGCGGGAGGCTGAGCGCCAGGCTTCAGCACCTCCTTGACCATCTTGAAATAGTCCTGCGCCGGCTCGAGCGGCATGTACATGAAGAAGCTGTCGAACTCGACCATGCCCAGATCGAAGATGACATTGACCGGATAGGAGCGGATCTGCGGAGTCGAACCGAAGGGAGTCATCGCCCCGTCGGGATTGATGATCTGCACCTGGTCGCCCAGCGACACGCCCAGGGTCTGCGCCAGGCGATAGCCGATGGCAATGCCCTTGGTCTCGTCCCACTGGTCCCAGCCGCCCTGTTCGGCAGAATTGTAGAGCAGCTCGAGCTTCTTGAGGTTTTCTTCGTCCATCCCGCGCACGGTGACGCCGGTGGAACTACCCTGCCCCGAAGCCAGCACTTGGCCCTCGACGAAGTAGACGGCAAAGCTCACACCGTCGATCTGTTCGAGCGCAGCCACCGTTTCCTTGTAGTCGGTGAATTCGCGCTCGATCGGATAGGCCGTGAAATGGCCATTGAGGCCCAAAATCTTGGTCAGCAGCTCGGCCCGGAACCCGTTCATCACCGACATGACGACGATCAGGGTGGCCACGCCGATGGCAACGCCCACCATGGTGAGGCTGGCGATCACGGAGATGAACGCTTCCTTGCGCCGGGCGCGCAGATAGCGCCCCGCGACCATCCATTCAAAGCGCGAAAAAGCGCGCGTGCCCTTGTTCAGCAGAGGCGGCGCCGTGTCGGTCAAATGTCGGTCTTTCGCTGCGGTTCGATGAGGCCCTTGAGACGCGCCACCGCATCGGCAATCGGCAGCGTCTCCCGCTCACCGGTCTTGCGATGCTTGATTTCGGCTTCCCCGGCCTTCAGCCCGCGCGGCCCCAGGATGATCTGGTAGGGAATGCCGATCAGGTCGGCCGTGGTGAACTTGGCGCCGGCGCCTTGGTCACGATCGTCATAGAGCATGTCGAGGCCTGCCGCGTTCAACGCCGCATAGAGCGCGTCACACGCGGCGTCACACTCCGCATCGCCGGCCTTGAGATTGATGAGCACCGCCTCGAACGGGGCAACCGAAACCGGCCAGACGATGCCCGCATCGTCGTGGAATGCCTCGATCAGGGCGGGCACCAGACGGGTCGGCCCAATGCCATAGGAGCCCATATGCACGGTGATTTCCTTGCCATCGGGACCGGTCACGGTCGCCTTCATGGGCTCGGAATACTTGGTGCCGAAGTAGAAAATGTGGCCGACTTCGATGCCGCGTGCCGAGACGCGATGCTCTTCCGGCACGGCCGCTTCATATTCGGCCATGTCGACCATGTCCTCGGTCGCGGCATAGAGCGAGGTCCAGTCCTCAAAGATCGGCTTGAGGTCGCCCCGGAAGTCGGTATCGGGGCCGGGAATGGGCTTGTCGAGCAGGCGCCGGTCGCAGAACACGGCGCTCTCGCCCGTATCGGCCAGCACGATCCACTCATGGCTGAGGTCGCCGCCGATGGGGCCGGTATCGGCGCGCATCGGAATGGCCGTCATCCCCATGCGGGCATAGGTGCGCATATAGGCCACGAACATGCGCTCATAGGCCTCGACGGCTGCTTCCTTGCTCAGGTCGAAGGAATAGGCATCCTTCATCAGGAATTCGCGGCTCCGCATGGTACCAAAGCGCGGGCGCACCTCGTCACGGAACTTCCACTGGATGTGGTAGAGGTTCAGCGGCAGGTCCTTGTAGGACTTCACATAGCTGCGGAAGATGTCGGTGATCATCTCCTCATTGGTCGGGCCATAGAGGAATTCGCGCTCGTGCCGGTCCTCGATGCGGAGCATTTCCTTGCCATAGGCGTCGTAACGCCCGCTCTCGCGCCACAGGTCAGCCGACTGGATGGTGGGCATAAGCAATTGCACCGCCCCGGAGCGGTTCTGCTCCTCCTCGATGATCTTCTGAACCTTCATCAGGACTTTGTAGCCGAGCGGCAGCCAGGAATAGAGGCCGGAGGCCTGCTGCCGGATCATGCCGGCGCGCAGCATCAGGCGATGCGAGGCGATTTCGGCTTCCTTGGGCACGTCACGCAGCACGGGCAAGAAGTAGCGGGACAGGCGCATGTGAACTCCCGAAAGGACCGTCGACTCAAGGCTTTTGTTGATGCCCACTCAAATCCTACTCGTCCATCCGATGCAAGCATGGAAGGCATGCAGAATCTGCGTGACAGGTCGGATTCTTGTTGTTAGGGTCCCTCGCAATAAAGCACAGGCGGTGACAAATCGCCGGACGTCGACAACGTCAAGGGAGGAGCGTTGGCAGCGCGCTTCAGTAGCGCGCCTAAGACCAGCGTATTGTCGAACAAACTCAATTCAGCGGGGCCTTGTGCCCCGCTTTTTTATTTCCGCGCTCGAACATATCCCTGTTCGTCGAGTTGAGAAGGCGCAAGATGGCGGAGGCGGCAGACCTCAGACGCATAGCTCTGTCCCTGCCGGGCACGACCGAGGCGCCGCATTTCGACCGGGCTGCCTTCAAGGTCGACCGCATCTACGCGACCATGCCGGCGCATGGCGGGACAGCAAACCTCAAACTCTCCCCGGACGAGCAGGAATTCAAATGCCAGCTGGCGCCGGAGATTTTTGCGCCGGTTCAGAACGCCTGGGGTCGTCAGGGCTGGACCTGTGTGACATTGGCATCTGCCACCGAGGAAGACCTCAGCGCTGCGCTGGCAATGGCGCATGCCCATGCCGTGGGAAAGCCGAAACGCCAGCGGCGCTAGCTTTGACCTCGGACGCTCAGCGGTTCCAGTAGTGGTGCAGGGCCTCGTTGCTGAGGGCCCAGAACAGCAGGCCCGTCATCAGGATCGCCAGCCCGGTGGCGATCAGGGCACGGCGCAGCAGGCGGGGCGTCACAGGCGCAGCCGGATCGGTGCCGGCCACGACGTTCCCCGCCTCTGCCTGGCTGCGATTGCCGATCGGCAACACGGCGACGAAGCTCAGCCACCAGATGACGAAGAAGACGGCAATGATGGAGCCGATCTGCATGGGCATATCCTCGCGACGTGACAGGTCTTCACATACGCCCGGCGGCCTTCCCACGGAAGCGGGAAGCGCCGTCGCTTATTGCCGCAGCGCGCCTGCAGCGTGCGTTAGACCCGGTGCACGAACACCGACACGTTCGGCTTGCGGCCCCAATAGGCGTTGACCTCGTTGCGGATGGCCTTGAACAGGGCCGAGTTCAGCACTTCGGTATCGCTGCGCCGCTTGGGCGGCATGGATTTGATGACGCCGGCAACGGTATCTTCCACTAGCTCGCTCAGCGACTCGTCCTCGGTCTCGGGCAGCCCTTCGATCACCAGATCGGGGCCAGAAACGACCTGGCCACTGCCGTTGACGCAGAGGCTGACCACGACATGCCCGCCAAAGGACAGCCGGCGACGGCCTTTGACACCGGATTCGTCCGGCGTGCACAGCACGAGCCCATCGAGATAGAGCTCGCCCGTGCGCACTTCGGCCGGATAGGTCATGGTCTCGGGGAAGAGCCGCACCAGATCGCCATTGCGGATGCCGCAGACATTGGGAATGCCGGATTCGCGACCGAGCTTGGCATGGGCCTGCAGATGCACCGCTTCGCCATGCACCGGCACCAGCACTTCCGGCTTCACCCAGCTGTAGAGCTTGCGCAGTTCGTCACGACGCGGGTGACCCGTTACGTGCACCAGCCCGTCATTCTGGGTGATGACCTCGACGCCCTTGTCGATCAGCATGTTCTGGATGTCGATGACTTCCCGCTCGTTGCCCGGGATGGCCCAGGACGAGAAAATCATGCGGTCGCCGGCGGCCAGCTCGATAACGGGATGTTCGCCGCGCGCGATGCGGGCGATGGCGGCGCGGGCCTCGCCCTGGGAGCCGGTACAGATCAGCACGATCTTGTTGCGGGCAATCGAGCGATAGGCATCCTGGTCGAGCAGCGGCGGCAGGCCCTCGAGCATGCCCAGTTCCCGGGCAATGCCGGTGATCCGGTGCAGCGAGCGACCCGACATCACCACCTGGCGGCCGGCCTTTTCTGCAGCACGGACGATCGAGATCACCCGGCCGACATTGGAGGCAAAGGTCGTGACGGCGACACGGTTGGGCGACTCGGCGATCATCGCAGCCAGATTGGCGGCCACCTCGGCCTCGCTGGGGCTCTCGCCATCCTTGAGCGCATTGGTCGAGTCGCAGATCAGCGCCAGTGGAGTCGAGCGGTCCTCGCCGATCTTCTGCAGGCGCGCCACATCGGTCGGGGCATTGCCCACCGGCGTCGGATCGAGCTTCCAGTCGCCGGTATGCAGCACCCGGCCCACGGGCGTCGAAATCAGCAGCGCATTGGATTCGGGGATCGAGTGGGCGACATTGATCGCCTCGATGGTGAACGGGCCGACGGTGAAGGGCTTGCCGGGGCGCATGATGGTGACGTCGACATTCTCGACAATCCCGTCCCCTGCCCGCTTGGCCGCCAGCATGGCAGCGGTGAAGGGTGTGCAGAAGACCGGCTTTTCAAAACCCGGCCAGAGGTCGAGCACGGCGCCGTAGTGGTCTTCGTGGCTGTGGGTCAGGATCAGCGCCAGCACGTCGTCGGCGCGTTCCTCGAGGAATTCGGGATTGGCCATGATCAGCTCGATCCCGGGCAGGTCGGGCCCGCCGAAGGTAACGCCGCAATCCACGACGATCCACTTGCGCGAGCGCTCCGGCCCAAAGCCGTATGCGCCCATATTCATACCGATCTCGCCAACGCCGCCGAGCGGCACGAAGACGAGTTCATCCCTTTGGTTTTTAGCCATGGGTCAGTTCAGTCCTTTCGAGCGCAACGCCGGAGCGATCATTGGTCGCCGGTCGCCTGCGCAGTTGTTTGTGGTCAGCTTCGGGCGCTGGCCGTTGCCCCAAAATGTACGTCGCCCGCGGTGATCGCGATGCGGCGATTGTCATCGGCGCGGACGATCAGTCGTCCAGCGTCGTCGATCGTTTCGAAAATGCCGCGGAGCACTTCCCCGTTCTGGTTGACGGCCACCGGCGCGCCGATCCCGGCCGCGGACGCGCGCCACTGCTTCAGCACGTCGCCAATGCCGCGGCCATCATTCCAGACCCCGAAAACGTCCACCCAGGCATCACTCAGCGCCTCGAAGACATCCTCGGCGGTCCGGCTGACGCCGAGCTCGACAAGACTGGTTGCGGGATAGGGTAAACCTTGCGGCGCCGCAACCGCGTTGACGCCAAAGCCGATGGCAATGGCGTGACGACCGTCCGGCAGCTTGCTGGCTTCCAGCAGTATCCCTGCGAGCTTGGCGCCATCGGCCAACACATCATTGGGCCACTTCAGAGCAATGCGGGAATTGCCGCCCAGCCCATCCGCCCCGTCGATACCGATCTTTACCAGTCCGCCGGGCAAGATCGCCGACAGGGCCGTGCTGAGCGAAACGCCGGCAACAAATCCCAGCGTTGCCGCCAAGGTGGGATCGGCCTCGGGCACAATCAAGAGCGTGGCAGCCAGGTTGCCGTGCGGGCTCTCCCACTGGCGGCCCCGGCGCCCCCGGCCCTCCGTCTGCTGCCGCGCGGCAAACCATATCCCGCCGGGATCGCCTGCTGAGGCAGAAGCGAGCGCCTCGGAATTGGTGGAGCCGATGCTGTCATAGCCGCGCAGCCGATAGCCGGCCGCGCGCGCCTTGTGTCCGAGAGCGAACTCGCTCACCTAGAACAGGCTTCCGGCGGCCGTCTGGGCATAGCTGGCCAGCGGGCTGCCAACGGTGAAGTAATAGGTCACCAGCAGGAAGCCGCTGACCGCCATGATGATGTTCAGCTCGGCCGGAACCGCCTGGAACTGGCGCACCGGCTCGTCGAAATACATCACCTTGACCACCCGCAGGTAGTAGAAGGCGCTCACGGCCGAAGCCAGTACGCCGATCACCGCCAGCACATAGAGCTGTGCGTCGATGGCGGCCAGGAAGGCGTGCCACTTGGCAAAGAACCCTGCCAGCGGCGGCATGCCGATCAGCGAGAACATGATGATGGCCATGATGGCCGCCACGAAAGGCCGGGTCTGCGCCGCGCCAGCCAGCTCGTCGATGGTTTCGACGTAACCGGCATCGGTCCGCAGCGATAGCAGGCAAGCGAACAGGCCAACCGTCATGGCGACATAGATCGCCATATAGATCGCCACGCCCTCGACACCGACCTGCGTTCCCGACGACAGGCCAACCAGCGCGAAGCCGACATGGCCGATGGAGGAATAGGCAATCAGTCGCTTGATCGAGCGCTGGCCGATGGCGGCAAAGGCCGCCAGCACCATGGAAGCAATCGACAGGAAGATCACGATCTGCTGCCAGTCGCTGGCAATGCCCTGGAACGTGTCCATCACCAGCCGCACCAGCAACGCCATGGCAGCCACCTTGGGAGCCGTGGCGAAGAAGGCGGTGACCGGTGTCGGCGCGCCTTCATAGACGTCCGGCGTCCACATGTGGAACGGCACCGCCGAAATCTTGAATGCAACACCGGCAAGCAGGAAGACGAGGCCGAAGATGAGCCCGATCGAGCGGCCCTCATTGGCAATGGCCAGCACGATTTCCTGCAGATTGGTATGGCCGGTAAAGCCATAGACCAGCGAGGCACCATAGAGCAGCATGCCCGAGGACAAGGCGCCCAGCACGAAATACTTGAGGCCGGCTTCGGTCGCCTTGCTGTCGTCGCGCTTGATGGCGGCCAGCACGTAGAGCGAGAGCGACTGCAGCTCCAACCCGACATAGAGGCTCATCAGGTCATTGGCCGAAACCATGGCCATCATGCCCAGCGTCGCCAGCAACACGAGGATGGCATATTCGAACTTGTGCGTGCCGTTTTCCTCGGCGCGCGGCAAGGCCAGCATCAGCGAGAAGGCCGAGCCACCCAGCACCAGCACCTTCATGAAGCGGGCAAAGCTGTCAGCAATGAAGACGCCATTGAAGATCACGCCATCTGCCGGCGCGAACAGGATGACGGCGCCAACGACCAGGAGCAGCAGGACTGCACCATAGGAGACCAGCAGGGAGCGCTCCTTGTTGATCACCACGCCGACAAGCAGCAGCACGATGGCGCCCACGGCCAGGAGCATTTCCGGGTAGGCGGGAGCCAGGCTCGCGAAATCGATAACGTCTGAGTTCACGGGACTCTCCTAGTGGGCAGCAGGCGCGGCGGCCGGCTCAGCGGCAGCCACCGGTTCGGCATGGACGAGTGGCGCCTGCGCATCGGCCAGCGACACGGCCGGATCGAGGCCGACCGCTGTCGCATAATGGGCCACCAGATTGTCGACGGCGGCAGCCGTCGTATCGAGGATGGGCGCGGGGTAGAAGCCGAAGACGATGGTCAGCACGATCAGCGGATAGAGGATGACCTTTTCGCGCAGATTGAGATCAAGGATCGACTTGAGGCTTTCCTTGGTCAGGGCGCCGAAGATCACCCGGCGATAGAGCCAGAGCGCATAGCAGGCCGAGAAGATCACGCCAAAGGCGGCGCCGAAGGCCACCCAGGTATTGACCTGGAACACGCCCAGCATGGTCAGGAACTCGCCGACGAAGCCCGACGTGCCCGGCAGCCCGACATTGGCCATGGTGAAGACCATGAAGGCGAAGGCATAGCGCGGCATGCGCTCGACAAGGCCACCATAGGCGGCAATGTCGCGGGTATGCATGCGGTCATAGATGACGCCGACGCAGAGGAACAGCGCGCCGGAGACGATGCCGTGGCTGATCATCTGGAACATGGCGCCCTGGATGCCCAGGGCATTGCCGGCAAAGATGCCCATGGTCACAAAACCCATATGGGCAACGGACGAATAGGCGATCAGCTTCTTGATATCGGTCTGCACCAGCGCCACCAGCGAGGTGAGGATGATCGCCGCGACGGACAAGAAGAAGATGATATTGGCGAACTGCAGCGAGGCATCCGGGAACATCGGCAGGCTGAAGCGCAGGAAGCCGTAGCCGCCCAGCTTGAGCAGGATGGCGGCCAGGATCACCGAGCCGGCGGTCGGCGCCTGCACGTGGGCCTCCGGCAGCCAGCGATGGAACGGCCACATCGGCATCTTGACCGCCAGCGAGGCGAAGAACGCCCACCACAGCCAGACCTGCCAGGATTCCGGGAAGTCATGCGTCAGCAGCTGGACAATGTCGGTGGTGCCGGCATTCCAGTACATGGCCATGATGGCCAGCAGCATCAGCACGGAGCCGGTGAAGGTATAGAAGAAGAACTTGTAGCTGGCCTGGATGCGCGCCGCGCCGCCCCAGATGCCGATGATCAGGAACATCGGCAGCAGCGTGCCCTCGAAGAACACATAGAACATGGCCAGGTCGAGCGTGGTGAACACGCCGATCATCAGCGTCTCGAGCACGAGGAATACGATCATGTATTCCTTGACCCGCTTGTCGATCTCCCAGCTTGCCAGGATGGCGAAGGGCATCAGCAGCGCGGTCAGCACCACGAAGAGCACCGAAATGCCGTCGACGCCGACGCGATAGCCGATGCTGTCGCCGATCCAGGCGAGGTTGACCACGAACTGGAAGCCCGGATCGGACGGATCGAAGGTCTGCCACATGGCCAGCGACAGCACGAACACGATGGTCGTCACGGCCAGCGTCATCCAGCGGATGGCGTTGAGCGAGGTGGCGGGCGTGAACAGCAGCACCGCTGCGCCGACAAGCGGCAGCCAGGTGAGGACTGTGAGGATGGTATTTTCGAAGGTCATCAGATCAGTCCCCCGGCCGCGATGGCCCAGGTCAGCAGTGCCGCAATGCCGATCAGCATGGCGAAGGCATAGTGATAGAGATAGCCGGACTGGAGCTTGACGACCCAGGACGTGACATTCTGCACCCGGCGGCCAAGGCCCTCGGACAGCCTCTCGTCGATCAGCCAGTCATCGAAGCCCTTCCAGAAGGCGCGTCCGATCCACAGGGCAGGCCTGACGAAGATCGTGTCGTAGAGCTCGTCGAAGTACCACTTGTTGAGCAGGAAGCGATACAGGCCCGGATTGGTGGCTGCCAGCTTGCCGGGAACGTCCGGGCGGCGGATATACATGTACCAGGCGGTGACGAAGCCGGCGATCATGGCAATGGTCGCGCTCCACTTGACCCAGAGGGGCACATGGTGAGCGGCCTCGATGATCTCGTGGTCGACCACGATCGAGCCCGCGAAGAAGTGCTCGATATGCTCGACCTCATGGAAGAACATGCCGTAGAACACCGCGCCCGCCAGCACTGCCCCGGCGGCCAGCACATAAAGCGGCACCAGCATCACATTGGGTGACTCATGGGCATGGTCATAGGCCGAGCCGTGGTGCGCATGATCGCCATGATCATCGGCATTGCTGTCATTGATCGGCTCATCATGGCTTTCGAGCGCCGCGTGGGCCGGATCAGGATGCGGACCTTCGCCATGATGCTGCGCGTCGCGCGGCGAACCATGGAAGGTCAGGTGGATCAGGCGCCACGAATAGAAGCTGGTGAACAGCGCCGCGATGACGAGCAGCCAGAACGCGAACATCCCGGTATTGCCGCCCACGGCATAGGCCGCCTCGATGATCGAGTCCTTGGAGAAGAACCCGGCAAAGCCGAGGAAGGTCGAACCCGGAATACCGACACCGGTCAGCGCCAGCGTCCCGATCAGCATCATGGCATAGGTGATCGGGATCTTCTTGCGGAGGCCACCCATGTTGCGCATGTCCTGCTCGTGATGCATGGCGTGGATCACCGCGCCGGCACCCAGGAACAGCAGGGCCTTGAAGAAGGCATGGGTAAAGAGGTGGAACACACCAGCCGAATAGGCCCCTGCCCCCAGTGCCACGAACATGTAGCCGAGCTGCGAACAGGTCGAATAGGCAATCACCCGCTTGATGTCGTTCTGCACCAGGCCAACCGTCGCCGCAAAGAAAGCGGTGATGGCGCCAATGACCAGCACGACGGTGAGGGCAAAGGGCGACGTCTCGAACAGCGGCGACAGGCGGGCGACCATGAAGACGCCGGCCGTGACCATCGTGGCGGCATGGATCAACGCCGACACAGGCGTCGGGCCTTCCATGGCGTCCGGCAGCCAGGTGTGGAGCAGGAACTGCGCCGACTTGCCCATGGCACCCATGAACAGCAGCAGGCAGATGACGGTCATGGCATCGAGCTGCCAGCCCAGGAACTGCATCACCGGCAGGCCGGTGGTGGCGAATTCCTCGGCAGCATGGAATGCGCCGTCAAAGTCGATGTGACCCAGCACCATGAAGGCGCCGAAAATGCCGAGCGCAAAGCCGAAGTCACCGACGCGGTTCACCACGAAGGCCTTCATGGCCGCGGCATTGGCCGATGGACGCGTATACCAGAAGCCGATCAGCAGATAGGACGCCAGGCCCACGCCTTCCCAGCCGAAGAACATCTGCAGGAAGTTGTCGGCCGTCACGAGCATCAGCATGGCGAAGGTGAAGAGCGACAGATAGGCAAAGAACCGGCTGCGATGCGGGTCCTCGGCCATGTAGCCGATGGAGTAGACATGCACGAGGCTCGACACGGTGTTGACCACGACCAGCATGATGGCGGTCAGCGTATCGACGCGCAGCACCCAGCGCAGATCCATGTCGCCGACCTGGATCCAGCGCATGACCTCGACCTTGAGCACCGCCGTATGGCCCTCGACCTCGGCGCCCATCAGCCCGCCGCCAAAGGCGACCGGCAGGAAGACGACCCAGCTCAGCACAGCCGAGATCAGCAGCAGCCCGGTGGTGATGTACTCGCTCGGCCGGTGGCCGATGGTACGGCCCAGCAGCCCCGCGATGAGCGCACCGATAAGGGGCAGGAAAACAATCGCTTGAATCATAGCGGTGGTTCTTAGCCCTTCATCTGGTTGACGTCTTCAACCGCGATCGAGCCGCGGTTGCGGTAGAAAATGACGAGTATGGCGAGGCCAATGGCAGCCTCGGCGGCCGCCACGGTCAGGATCAGCAGCGCGAAGATCTGCCCCTGCAGATCGTTCAGCTCGGCGCTGAACGCCACCATATTGAGGTTCACCGCCAACAGGATCAGCTCGACCGACATCAGGATGACGATGACGTTCTTGCGGTTGATGAAGATGCCGAACACGCCGAGCGTGAACAGGATTGCTGCTACGGTCAGGTAGTGACCGAGCCCGATACCCAAGCCCATGTTTGCCTCCTACAGCCCTTGACCGCTCTTGACCTTGACGACTTCCAGCGTCTCGGAGGCCTTGCGGCCAACCTGCACGATGGGATCCTGCCGCTTGACGTTCGACTTATGGCGCAGCGTCAGCACGATGGCGCCGATCATGGCCACCAGCAGCACCGCACCCGCGCCCTGGAACAGGAAGATATAGCGCGTATACAGCACCAGCCCGATCGCCCGCATATTGTCGACCGCGCCATCCATCGGCAGCGCCGACCCGGCAGCAACCTCAGGCGACACCACGAAGCTGCCTGCGACCAGCAGCAGCTCCAGCAGCAGAATCGCACCCACCACCACGCCGATAGGCGCGTATTGCAGGAAGCCCTGGCGCAGCGAAGCGAAATCGACGTCGAGCATCATCACGACGAACAGGAACAGCACGGCCACGGCGCCCACATAGACCACGATCAGCAGCAGCGCGAGGAATTCGGCGCCGGCCAGCATGAACAGGCCCGAGGCGTTGAAGAAGGTCAGGATGAGGAACAGGACCGCATGCACCGGATTGCGCGCGGAGATGACCATCAGGGCCGACGCAATGGCGATTGCCGAGAACAGATAGAAGAAGAATAGCGGAAGGGTCATGCTCTTCTCTCTCAGCGATACGGTGCGTCGGCACTGAGGTTGGCAGCGATTTCACGCTCCCAACGATCGCCGTTGGCGAGGAGCTTCTCCTTGGAGAAGTAGAGCTCTTCACGCGTTTCGGTGGCAAATTCGAAATTCGGCCCCTCGACGATGGCGTCGACCGGGCAGGCTTCCTGGCAGAAGCCGCAATAGATGCACTTCACCATGTCGATGTCATAGCGCACCGTGCGGCGCGTGCCGTCATTCTGGCGCGGACCAGCTTCGATCGTGATGGCCTGGGCCGGGCAGATGGCTTCGCACAGCTTGCAGGCAATGCAACGCTCTTCGCCATTGGGGTAGCGGCGCAAGGCGTGCTCGCCACGAAAGCGCGGGCTCACATGCCCCTTTTCGAAGGGGTAGTTGATCGTCGGCTTGGGCGAGAAGAAATAGCGCATGGCCAGGAAGAAGGCTTTCACCAGCTCCGTAAGCAGCAGCGTATTGACGAACTGGGCGGCGCGCATCAGGCCATCCCTCCTTGCCAGCCCCAGCCCGTAAGCTGCAGGACGAATGCAACAATGACGACCATGGCCAGCGACATGGGCAGGAAAACCTTCCAGCCAATGCGCATCAATTGGTCGTAGCGGTAGCGCGGCACGATGGCCTTGGCCATGGCAAACATGAAGAACACCATGCTCAGCTTGACCACGAACCACACCACGCCCGGAATCCAGGTGAAGGGCGGCAGGTCGATCGGCGAGGCCCAGCCACCCAGGAACAGGATGGTGGTCATGGCGCACATCAGCAGGATCGAGATGTACTCGCCCAGCATGAACAGCATGTAGGGCGTGGCCGAATATTCGGTCATGAAGCCGGCCACCAGCTCGGATTCGCCTTCTGCAAGGTCGAAGGGCGGGCGGTTGGTTTCCGCCAGGGCCGAGATGTAGAACACCACGAACATCGGAAACAGCGGCAGCCAGAACCAGTTGAGGAAGCTCAGCCACGGCACGCCAAGCGTATGGGCCAGGCCCATCTCCTGCTGCGCGACCACGATGTCGCTGAGGTTCAGCGAACCCACGCAGAGCAGCACGGTGATGATGACGAGGCCAATGGAAACCTCATAGGACACCATCTGCGCCGCCGAGCGGAGCGAACCGAGGAATGGATACTTCGAGTTCGATGCCCAGCCGCCGATGATGACGCCATAGACGCCCAGCGACGATATGGCGAGCAGGTACAAGATACCCAGGTTGATGTCAGCCAGAACGAGGCCCGGGCCGAACGGAATGATCACCCAGCCGGCCAGCGCCAGTGTGGCGGTCAGCAGCGGGGCCAGCAGGAACAGCACCTTGTCCGAGCCGCCCGGAATGATCGGCTCCTTGAGCGCGAATTTCAGCAGGTCGGCAAAGCTCTGCAGCAGGCCGAAGGGACCAACCACATTGGGGCCGCGGCGGATCTGCACGGCTGCCCAGATCTTGCGATCGGCCAGCAGGATGAATGCCGTGAAAACCAGCAGCGACACCAGCACCAGCAGGATCTTGTAGATGAGCCCGATCTGCACACCCCAGCCGAGAACCGGGATGCCGAGCAGGTAGTCGAGAGCGGAGAGAATAAAGTCCATTGTACTCCCCTACTCCGCGGCCTGCCGGAGACCGGCTGCGGTTGCCGCGCATTCGCCCATGACGGCAGAGGCGCGAGCGATCGGATTGCTGAGATAGAAATCGGCGACAGCCGAGCCGAACGGGGCAGACTTGGACTTGATAGCGGCCTTGGCCAGCTTGGCGACATCGGCCACTGAACCGGGTGCAATCTGGTCGATGCGGGCCAGATGCGGGAATTCCGCATAAATGGCGGCACGCAGCTGCGTCAGCGAGTTGAACGGCAGCGGCTTGCCCAGGGCGCCCGAGAGCGCCCGGATGATGGCCCAGTCTTCCTTGGCATCGCCCGGCGGGAACACGGCCCGATTGGTCACCTGCACACGACCCTCGGTATTCACATAGGTGCCGGACTTTTCGGTATAGGTCGCCGCCGGCAGAATAACATCGGCGCGGTGCGCACCGGCATCACCATGCGTACCGACATAGACGACGAAAGCCTTGCCCATGGCCGACATGTCGTATTCGTCGGCGCCGAGCAGGAAGAGCACATCAAGCTCGCCCTTGCCGGCGAGGACAATCTGGTCCGCCGAGCAAACGCCGCCGTCATGCGGCACGAAGCCGATATCCATGCCACCAACGCGGCTCGCTGCATTGTGCAGCAGGGCAAAGCCATTCCAGCCTTCGGCCACGTCAGCACCGCCCGTCGCCAGCTTCGCAGCCATCGCGATGGTATCGCGACCAACCTGCTTGCCGAGCGTTGCGTGCGAAACAGCCGCTTCGCCGACAATGATCAACGGACGCTGGGCCTTGGCCAGAATCTCGCCAAAGGAGCCCTTGCCGGCAACCAGATCGGCAAGCGCCTCGAGGCTGTTGCCGAGATAGCTGTAGCTATAGGTAAGGTCAGCCTGTTCGCCGATCACGGCAATCGGCAGACCCTTGGCGCGCCAGGTCTTGCGGATGCGCGCATTGATCAGCGACGCTTCCTTGCGCGGATTGGCCGCGATGATGACGATGGCGTCGGCCTCTTCAATGCCGGCAATCGTCGGATTGAAGATATAGGCCGAGCGCGGCATCGACGGATCGAGCCCCGACATGGCGGGACGCACATCGGTCATTCCGGAGCCAACCGAGGCAAGCAGCGCCTTGAGCGCATACATTTCTTCGACAGCGGCCAGGTCACCGGCAATGGCGCCGACCTTGTTGCCGGCCTTCTTGATACGCGCTGCGACGGTGGCAAGCGCCTCGTCCCAGCTCGCCGGCTGCAGCTTGCCGCCCTTGCGTACATAGGGCCGGTCGAGCCGCTGGCTCTTGAGGCCATCCCAGACGAAGCGCGTCTTGTCCGAAATCCACTCTTCGTTGATGGCTTCGTTGATGCGCGGCAGGATGCGCATCACTTCGCGGCCGCGGCTGTCGACGCGGATATTGGAGCCCACGGCATCCATCACGTCGATGGATTCGGTCTTCACCAGTTCCCACGGACGCGCGTTGAAGGCGTATGGCTTGGACGTCAGCGCACCAACGGGGCAAAGATCGATGACATTGCCCTGCAATTCGCTGGTCAGCGCCTTTTCCAGGTACGTCGTGATCTCGGCATCCTCGCCGCGGCCCAGCAGGCCCATTTCCGCGATGCCGGCGACTTCGGTGGTGAAGCGGACGCAGCGCGTGCAGTGGATGCAGCGGTTCATCGAGGTCTTGACCAGAGGGCCAATATACTTGTCCTCGACAGCGCGCTTGTTCTCGGCAAAGCGGTTCTTGTCCACGCCATAGGCCATGGCCTGGTCCTGCAAGTCGCACTCGCCGCCCTGATCGCAGATCGGGCAATCGAGCGGATGGTTGATCAGCAGGAATTCCATCACGCCTTCGCGGGCCTTCTTGACCATGGGCGTGTTGGTGAACATTTCAGGCGGCTCGCCATTCGGGCCGGGACGCAGGTCCTTGACCGCCATGGCGCAAGAGGCCTGCGGCTTGGGTGGCCCGCCCTTCACCTCGACGAGGCACATGCGGCAATTGCCGGCCACCGACAGACGCTCGTGATAGCAAAAGCGCGGGATTTCCGCGCCCGCTGCCTCGGCAGCCTGCATCAGCGTGTAATAGTCCGGAACTTCGACGAGCTGGCCGTCGACCTTGATGGAAGCCATGGCCCTACTCCGCAGCGATCGACGGCACGGCGCCGTCGCTGGTGGACGAATATGTGTACTGGTCGATCCGCTCTTCGATGACGTGGCGGAAGTTGCGGATCAGCCCCTGGATCGGCCACGCGGCAGCGTCGCCCAGCGCACAGATGGTGTGGCCTTCGATCTGCTTGGTCACTTCGAACAGCATGTCGATCTCGCGCTTCTGCGCGCGCCCTTCGACCATGCGTTCCATGACGCGCATCATCCAGCCGGTGCCTTCGCGGCATGGCGTGCACTGGCCGCAGCTCTCGTGCTTGTAGAAAGCCGACAGGCGCCAGATGGCCTTGATGATGTCCGTCTGCTTGTCCATGACGATGACAGCCGCAGTGCCGAGTGAAGATCCGACTTCACGAAGTCCGTCGAAATCCATGACAGCGTTGCGAATTTTCTCGCCGGGTACGCAAGGAACCGAAGCGCCGCCCGGGATCACCGCCAGCAGGTTGTCCCAGCCGCCGCGGATGCCGCCGCAATGCTTTTCGATGATTTCCTCGAAGGTGACGCCCATGGCCTCTTCGAAGGTCGCAGGCTTGTTCACATGGCCGGAGACGCACATCAGCTTGGTGCCGGTATTGTTGGCGCGGCCGATGGAGGCGAACCATGCGCCCGAACGGCGCAGGATTTCCGGGACGACGGCAATCGACTCGACGTTGTTCACCGTGGTCGGATTGCCATAGACGCCCATGCCGGCCGGGAATGGCGGCTTGAGGCGCGGCTGGCCCTTCTTGCCTTCCAGCGATTCCATCAGTGCGGTTTCTTCGCCGCAGATATAGGCGCCCGCGCCGTGATGGACGATGATGTCCAGGTCCCAGCCGTGGATATTGTCCTTGCCGATCAGCTTGGCTTCATAAGCCTGCTCGACGGCAGCCTCGAGGCGCTGGCGCTCGCGGATGAATTCGCCGCGCACATAGATGAAGGCCAGGTGCGCATCCATGGCACGGGCAGCCAGCAGGCACCCTTCCACCAGGTGATGCGGGTCGTGGCGCAGGATATCGCGGTCCTTGCAGGTACCGGGCTCGGACTCGTCGGCATTGACCAATAGGTAATGCGGGCGGCCATCATTGACCTTGGGCATGAAGGTCCATTTGAGCGCCGTCGGGAAACCGGCGCCACCACGGCCACGCAGGCCCGAGGCCTTGACCTCGTTGGTGATCCAGTCACGACCGGCGTCGATGAACTCCTTGGTGCCCACCCAGGCGCCGCGCGAGCGCGCGCCCTCGAGCGTCCAGTCGCCCTGGCCGTAGAGATTGGTGAAAATGCGGTCCTTGTCAGCGAGCACTCTTCACACTCCTAACGCGGCTTCTTGCCGAAGACGCGGATATATTCTGCCTCGCCGCCACGGGCGAGGACCTCGGCCTGCTGCAGCCAGTTGTCACGAGAGACGCGCCCCTTGAAGTTGAGCACCTCCTCGACCTTGGCGATGTCGTCCGCCGAAAAGCCAGCAACCTGGCTCCACTTGGTGATGCCCAGGGCGTTGAGACGCCCCTCGAGCACTGGACCCACACCCGAGATCAGCTTGAGATCATCCGCCCCGCCGGCTGGCGTGGCAAACAACGGCGCAGCGCCGCCCTTTTCCGCAACGGGATTGACCTCTTTGGGATTGGCCTTGGGCGCAATGATTGTGCGCGTCTTCTTGGTCGAGGTGCTGGCGCCGCCTTCGGCGGGCTCGGCCGTCTTGTCCTTGCCGGGGGCCTTGCCGCCATCGACCTTGCTAGCGTCGGATTCGGCGCCAGTCGCGGCAGGACGCATGGCCTTGTTGGGCTCGCCATCCGCACCGGCCGACGCGTCGGCCGCCTTGCGCTCGCCTTCGGCCTTGGCCTGGGACACCTTTGCCTGCGGCGCCGGACCCTTGATGGCCGGAGCCGATTCCTCGCTGACATCCTTGGGCTTGCCGGCCGTGGTCGGCGCCTGGGGAGCAGCCGGAGCGGCAGGTGCTGCCGGGGCAGCATCGGCAGGCGGCGCGGGCGGAACGAACTTCTCGCGCTTGGCAGTCGGGGTTTCCAGCAGCGTCGTCCGGCCGCCTTCGGCCGAAGAGTGCAGCCGTTCGATCTGCGGGCCTGGCTTGACCGTATCGGCCTTGCCGGCCTGGAACGCATCGATGATCTCGGACAGCCGATCCGGCGTCAGATCCTCGAACGTGTCGTGGAAAATGGCAACCATCGGCGCATTGACACAGGCGCCGGCGCACTCGACCTCTTCCCAGCTCAGCGTGCCATCATCGTTCAGATGGTGCGGCTCGTGGTGGATCTTGCTCTTGCAGACCTCGATCAGCCCCTCGGCGCCGCGCAGCATGCATGGCGTCGTGCCACAAACCTGCACATGCGCCCGCGAGCCGACCGGCTGCAGCTGGAACTGGGTATAGAAGGTCGCCACTTCCAGCACGCGGATATAGGCCATGCCGAGCATGTCGGCGATCGCCTCGATCGTGGCGCGGCTGACCCAGCCGTCCTGGTCCTGGGCGCGCATGAGCAGCGGGATGACGGCAGATTGCTGACGGCCGGCCGGGTAGAGCCCGATCTTCCATTCCGCCCATTTGGCGTTTTCAGCGGTAAAGGCGAACGCGGCCGGTTGAACCGACTCATCCGCAAGGCGACGCGCAACCATTAGCGATCAACCTCTCCGAACACGATATCGAGCGAGCCGAGGATGGCCGAGACGTCGGCCAGCATGTGGCCGCGGCACAGGAAATCCATGGCCGACAAATGCGCAAAACCCGGGGCCCGGATCTTGCAGCGATAAGGCTTGTTGGTGCCGTCACTGACCAGGTAGACGCCGAACTCGCCCTTGGGCGCTTCGACGGCGGCATAGACCTCGCCGGCAGGAACCTTGTAGCCTTCAGTATAGAGCTTGAAGTGATGGATCAGCGCTTCCATCGACCGCTTCATCTCGCCACGGCTGGGCGGAACGACCTTGCCGTCGAGCGAGGAGACTGGCCCCTTGCCGTCCGGCGCGTTCAGCTTGTCCACGCACTGCTTCATGATGCGGGTCGACTGGCGCATCTCTTCCATGCGGATGAGATAGCGATCGTAGCAGTCGCCGTTCTTGCCGATCGGAATGTCGAATTCCATCTCGTCATAGCATTCGTATGGCTGGCTCTTGCGCAGGTCCCAGGCCGCGCCCGAACCACGCACCATCACGCCCGAGAAGCCCATGTTCCAGGCGTCTTCCAGCTTGACCACGCCGATATCGACGTTGCGCTGCTTGAAGATGCGGTTCTCGGTGAGCAGGCTGTCGATATCGGCCAGAGCCTTGGGGAAGGTCTCGCAGAAGGTCTCGATATCGTCGATCAATGCCTGTGGCAGGTCCTGGTGGACACCGCCCGGACGGAAATAGGCGGCGTGCATGCGCGCGCCCGAGGCACGCTCATAGAACACCATGAGCTTTTCGCGCTGCTCGAAGCCCCAGAGCGGCGGCGTCAGCGCACCGACGTCCATGGCCTGGGTGGTGACGTTCATCAGATGCGCCAGGAGGCGCCCGATTTCCGAATAGAGCACGCGGATCAGCTGCCCGCGCCGCGGCACTTCGAGATCCAGCAGCTTCTCGACGGCCAGGGCAAAGGCATGCTCCTGGTTCATCGGCGCCACATAGTCGAGGCGATCGAAATACGGCACGGCTTGCAGATACGTCTTGGATTCGATCAGCTTTTCGGTGCCGCGATGCAGCAGCCCGATATGGGGATCGACGCGCTCGACGATTTCGCCGTCGAGTTCCAGAATCAGACGCAGCACACCATGCGCCGAGGGGTGCACGGGGCCAAAGTTGATGGTGAAATTGCGGACTTCGGCTTCAACGCTCATGGCTTGGCCTTCTCGTCACCGGGCAGCACATAATCGGTGCCTTCCCAGGGCGACAGATAGTCGAACGAACGGTATTCCTGCATCAGCTTGACGGGCTCATAGACGACGCGCTTGCGCTCCTCGTCATAGCGGACCTCGACGAACCCGGTCGTCGGAAAATCCTTGCGCAGCGGATGACCGTCAAAACCATAGTCGGTCAGGATACGGCGCAGGTCGCCATGGCCCGAAAACAGCATGCCGTAGAGATCATAGGCCTCGCGCTCGAACCACTCAGCGCCCTTGAATACGCCGGTAATGCTCGGCACCGGCGTCACGTCGTCGGCCGTCAGCTTGACGCGGACGCGCTGATTCAAGTGCGGGCTCATGAAGTGATAGACCACGTCGAACCGCTCATCGCGCGCCGGATAATCGGCACCGCACACATCGACAAAGCTGATGAAGCGGCAACGCGGATCGTCGCGCAGGAAAGTGGCAACCGCCACGATTGCGTCGCGTTCTACGTTCAGGGTCAGTTCGCCAAAGGCCACTTCCTGGGACAGGACAGCCGTGCCCAGCGAGCGAGCAATATGCTCGCCAAGGTCCACGAGCGGATCGACCTGGATAGTTTCATCCATTCTGGGAACCTAGCGTTCGATGGTGCCGGTGCGGCGGATTTTCTTTTGCAGCAGCAGGATGCCGTAAAGAAGCGCTTCTGCCGTGGGCGGGCAGCCGGGAACATAGACGTCCACCGGCAAGACGCGGTCACAGCCGCGCACGACCGAATATGAATAGTGATAGTAGCCGCCGCCATTGGCACAGCTGCCCATGGAGATGACGTAGCGCGGCTCCGGCATCTGGTCATAAACCTTGCGCAGCGCCGGAGCCATCTTGTTGGTCAGGGTGCCGGCGACGATCAGCACGTCCGACTGACGCGGCGAAGCGCGCGGCGCCGTACCGAAACGCTCGATATCGTAGCGTGGCATCGACATCTGCATCATCTCGACGGCGCAGCAGGCCAGGCCCGTCTGCATCCACATCAGCGAGCCGGTACGCGCCCAGTTGACGAGCTGCGACACGGTCGAAACCAGAAAGCCCTTGTCGGCCAGCTCGTCGGTCACGTCGGTGAAGAACGGATCCGTGGCGCCTGCAGCCTGATTGGTGCGCGGGTCGACAAGCCCAGTCGGACGTGGCGCCACCAGCGTACCGGTTGGTTCACTCAATCCCATTCCAGGGCCCCTTTCCGCCATTCATAGATAAAGCCGACGGTCAGTACGCCGAGGAAGATCATCATCGACCAGAACCCGAACCAGCCGACATCATGGAAGGCCACCGCCCACGGAAACAGGAACGCCACTTCAAGGTCGAAGATGATGAAGAGAATCGACACGAGATAGAATCGCACGTCGAACTTCATGCGCGCATCGTCGAAGGCGTCAAAACCTGCTTCGAACGCCGAAACCTTCTCGGGATCGGGGTTCTTCACGGCGACAATGAAAGGAGCAACCAGGAGGGCCAGTCCGATAACGCCGGCCACGGCGATAAAGATGACAATCGGCAGATAGTCGCTGAGCAAATCAGTCATGCGGCAGCCTGTTTCTAGGCCGGTCGGGCGACCGGGGTTGCGAGGGTTGCGCAAGCAATTGGGGCAAGCGAACCAACGCGACAGTTGATGGCTTGGGCTTAGACCTTTGGCTATCGGGTTTCAAGGGAAAGAAAATATGACCAGAATAATCATATATTCAATCGCCAAATGCCCGCAAGATTAGCCACCATCTCGCAAATTGGGCGACAAAAGCATTCTGCGATCTTCGCCGATTTTGGATTCCATCCACCCTGTGGTGATGGCCACCAGATGGCAAAAGGCCCGCATAAAGCGGGCCAAAAACCAAAACGGCGAACCACTGCTGTGGTTCGCCGAATTGGGTTTGCAAGACGCTAGGTCGAGAGGGCGGCGAACCGCCCTGCCGATTGCAAAACTTAGAAGTGGTAGTACACGCCGACGGTTGCCTTGGCCGTTTCGAAGAACGGGTCAGCAGCGCCGTCGAAGTCACCCTGGCCAACCAGTTCACCGCGGACGGAGATCGAGTCGGTCACAGCCAGTTCGACGCCGCCGCCGAGCTGGTACACGCCCTGGTTGAAACCAGTGCGGTTGTTGGTGCCAACGCCACCGATGGCATAGACGAGGACCGAATCGGTCACAACGGCACCAGCACGCAGGTTGGCGAAGAATTCGCCGGTGCTGAACGCGTTGTTCCAGATGTAGTCGCCGGTGACTTCAACGCCGACCAGCAGCGGGTCCATCGGCAGGAAGTTCACGCCGGCAGCAACGCCGAGGACGCCCGAGGTCGAGCTGATCGGATAGCCGGCATAGGTGCTGGCGTCGGAACCGGTGAACTGGCCACCAGCGCGAGCGCCGACATAGAGACCTTCCCAATCGAAGCCAGCAGCTTCATAGATCGGCTGCGGGGTCGTCGGGATGATGAGGTCGGCGGCCTGAGCACCACCAGCGAGCAGCGCGGCAGCAGCCACACCGAGAGAAAGCGAACGTACAAACATATCTTGCACTCCCATAGAGTTAACCGTAGTCGACCGACTAGATGCATCAGCTCAACGCGCGTGACAAGCCTCGGTTCGCTCAAATCACTCAGTGCGGATAAGATTCGATGACCATTTGCGGGGGTGTGTTGCCTCAATACCGCGCAATTGGCTCAATTTGAGACAAATTGCACCTATCGGCCGCGCCTGCAGGGCGACGAGGTGTCGCAATCGGGGCGTGACCGAGTCGCGCCGCCAAACGAGCGCCGCAACAAAAAGGCCCCGTCGGAGCGGGGCCTTGATTCGATAATTCCTGCCGCTGGCACGCTAGAAGTGGAAGTTCGCGCCCACCGTGAACTGGTCCTTGGCATTGCCGCCATTAAGCGGAAATCCGTGCAGGTACTGCGCCTCCACCGAGATGCTGTCGGTGACCGCCAGTTCCACGCCGCCGCCCAGCAGGGCGTCGCTCTCGTCGGGTGCCCCCAGGTCAATGCCATAGCCGCCCGCGCCGTAGACGACGACATCATCGGTCACCACGAGACCGGCCCGACCAAGGATCTGGCCATAGGTGGTCTCGCCCACATCGCCGGTAATGCCATGGACGGCGACTTCGGCGCCCATGAGATAGAAGTCAAACTGCGCGTTGACGCCCGCCTGAATGCCAAGGCCATATTGCGTACCGCTGGTCGCGCCGTTCTGGGCCGCGCCGTAAACACCAGCATAGAAGCCATTCCAGTCAAATCCGGACTCTTCATAGACCGGCATTTCGACCGGTGTGCTGGTGGGAACAGTGATCATGTCTGCCGCAAGGGCTGTGCCCGCGAAGAGCGCGGTGGCGAGCGTCGTAAACGCCAAAGTCTTGAACAAGCTCATCGCCGTTCTCCTTGCTGCTGGACCATCCCTTGATGAACGCGGCGCCATAGGGCCGGTTCCGCCTAGGTCGCGTACCGCTCCCGGACCACCAAATCGGGATGCCCGGGAGCCAATCACCCCGTTTTGTCCAACATTCCCGGCAAAAACCCGACACCCACGGGGCCAAAATAGGGCGTCGGGTAGCAGTTGCCGAACAGCCACACCGTGCCGGCGCGCCTACAGCGTACCCACCAGCACAGGCTCGTCGCGATAGGCGTCGGGGAAGATCGACTTCAGCGCCGCGATCTTGGGCAGGTCATGATAGACGATATAGGGCCAGGTCGGATTGAGCGTCAGGAAATCCTGATGGTACTGCTCGGCGTCATAGAAGGCGTCCAGCGGTTCGATCGTCGTTACGATCGGCCCCTCGAACAGGCCCGTATCATCGAGCTGCGCGATATAGCTGCGGGCGATCTCGGCCTGTTCATCGCTGCCCACGAAGATTGTCGAGCGATACTGCGTACCGCGGTCGGGGCCCTGGTAGTTCAGCTGCGTCGGATTATGCGCCACCGAGAAGTAGATCTGCAGCAGATCGCCATAGCTCACCACGGATGGGTCATAGGTCACCTCCACCGCTTCGGCATGGCCCGTCGTACCGCTATTGGTCTGTTCGTAGGTCGCGGTTTCCGCCGCGCCCCCGGAATAGCCCGAGACCGCGCGCGTCACGCCCTTCACATGCTGGAACACCCCCTGCACGCCCCAGAAGCATCCGCCGGCAAAGACGGCCGTTGCAGAGGTGCCGGTCTCGCTGAGGTCCGTCAGTGGTGCGGGGATGACCACTGGCGCCTCCTGGGCGGCGGCCGGTTGGCTCCAAAGGCCAAGCGCCATGGCGGGCAGGACGAGCATGGCCGCCAACGTGGCGCGCCAGCTGGCGGCGCGATCGTGTGCAATGGTGAGTGAGCGAGACATTTGCGAACCCTTGGTTGAGGCAGTTGCCCGTAAGTTCGACTTATATGCGCTCTGGGTTACATCGGATCAGCCGCTTCACGCGGAAATGAACCAGAACTCTGGGCTGAAACTGAGGGAAAGGTGCGCAAACCCTGGAAAAGGGTGGCGCGAGAGACGGGGCTCGAACCCGCGACCTCCGGCGTGACAGGCCGGCGCTCTAACCAACTGAGCTACTCCCGCAGCGCTTGCAAACAAGTCGTTCGCGCAACGTGGCGTCCGTTTACCCAGCCCTCAGGGGCAAGTCAAGCGAGCAAGTCGCCATCCAGGCGACATTTTCATGAATGCGGCTTCAGGCTGTGGAAAAAGCCCGGCGCAACAAGGTCTAGCGCATGATTCTGGATGTGAAGGATGAGAAGCACCCGCTGCCAGCATGCTGGCACTTTGCTTGCAGGTTTCGCGGTGGAGGGAGAATGGTGGGCGATGACGGACTCGAACCGCCGACATCCTCGGTGTAAACGAGGCGCTCTACCAACTGAGCTAATCGCCCGCCGGGCCGGATCGGCCTTGGCAAGGTGGCCCTGATTAGGGCCCCTGCCCGCTATCGTCAACCGGCAAATGAAATGGCCCCGGCGCGATGCGCACGGGGCCGATCGTCGTAGTGATCCGACGTGATCTTAGTTGATCGCGTCCTTCAGGCCCTTGCCGGGCTTGAACTTGGCCTGGTTGGAGGCCGGGATCTGGATTTCAGCGCCAGTGGCAGGGTTGCGGCCGGTCGAAGCCTTGCGTGCCGACACGGCAAAGGTGCCGAAACCGACGAGGCGGACTTCTTCGCCAGCCTTCAGGGAGCCGGTGATGGCCTCGAACACTGCGTCAACCGCTTCAGCGGCCTGTGCCTTGGTGATCGTCGCTTTGTCGGCGACGACGCCAACCAGATCGTTCTTGTTCATAGCGTTTCCTCACAGTGGATTTGCCCGCCCTCGCTGGCGAAGCCTAAAACGCGGCAACCCTTGGTCGATTCTGAGTGAAACGCAAGGATTTCCGGGCTTTTTGCGAGGCCGGACGGTGCAAAGCTGTTAATGGACCGGAAAGATTGGCCCTGCAAGTCCGGATTGTAGGTTTTCGCCCGTTTTCCGGGCTTTCCTGCGGGTTCCGAGGCTATTCGGCAACCGCGGGCATGGCGTAAATGCAGGCAAATGCCTGCCCTTGACATGCAGGTATTTGCCTGCATATTGTAGTGCAGATTTGAGAGAACGATGGACGCAGACAAGGTTTTCAAGGCCCTGGCCGACCCCACCCGCAGGCAACTGCTCGACCTGTTGCACGAGAAAAACGGCCAGACGCTCAGCCAGCTTTGCGAAAACCTGGCCATGGCGCGGCAATCGGCAACGCAGCACCTCGCTTTGCTCGAAGAGGCCAACCTGGTCAGCACGGCAAAGCGCGGCAGGGAAAAGCTGCATTTCATCAACCCCGTGCCCCTGCACGATATCTACGAGCGCTGGGTGCGCAAATTCGAACTTGAGCGGCTCAAGACGCTGCACGACCTGAAGACGGAACTCGAAGGAAACCAGGAATGACCGCCAAAGAGACGACCAGCTTTGTCTATGTGACCTATATCCAGTCGACCCCGGACAAGGTGTTTCAAGCCATTACCCGGCCAGAGCTGGCACGGCGCTACTGGGGCCATGAGAATGTATCGGACTGGCAGCCCGGATCGCGCTGGGAACATATCCGCGCCAATGACGAACGCACCGTCGAGCTGGTCGGCAAGGTGGTCGAGGTAAGCCCGCCCAAACGCCTTGTCATGACCTGGACCAACGCGTCGCAGGAAGCCGACCCCGACAGCTACAGCCGCGTGACCTTCGACATCGAGGAATATGACGACATGGTGCGCCTGACCGTCGCCCATGACGAACTGCTCGCCGGCGGCGGCATGGCCAAGGGCATCAGCAAGGGCTGGCCGATAGTCCTGTCCAGTCTCAAATCCTTCCTCGAGACGGGCCGCGCGCTCGACATCTTCGCCAAGCCCAAGGCCGCCTGACCGCCGCCGCTAGCGCCCCCAATCAACTTTCATCCGGCCGCAGCCAGTGCTCGTTCAGGGCATGGACAGCTGCGCGCCGGCCACAACCCAGCCAAGGAGCAACCCATGACGACGCCAAGCTACACAACCACCTTCACCGTGAACCAGAGCCCCGAGGCGGCCTTCGCCGCCATCATCAACCCCCGCGCCTGGTGGAGCGGCGCCTTCGAGGGCGACACGACCGCGCTCGGCGATGTGTTCACCTATCGCTACCAGGACCTGCACTATTCCAGGCAGGAGGTGACCGAACTCGTACCCGGCCGGCGCGTCGCCTGGCAGGTGCTCGATGCCGACCTCAGCTTCCTCAAGGACCGGACCGAATGGACCGGCACGACGATCGCCTTCGATATCGTCCATACCGGCAGCCACACCGAAGTCACCTTCACGCATGTCGGCCTCAAGCCCGAAGTGGAGTGCTACGACATCTGCACAGACGCCTGGACATCGCTGATCCAGGGCAGCCTCAAGCAGCTGATCGAAACCGGCACCGGGGCGCTTCCAGAGCTGGCCGAGCCGGCGGCATGACGCAGGGAGATCAACCCATGGCCATGTCCTATGCCGGCGGCTGCGCCTGTGGCGCCATCCGCTTCGCGACCACCCAGCAGCCGATCTTCCAGAACCACTGCCAATGCCTCGACTGCCAGAAGCGCAGCGGCACCGGCCACGGCTCATACCTGACCTTTCCGCACCGCAGCGCCATGCGGATCACCGGCATGGCGTCGGAATGGCGCGTCACCGCGGATAGCGGGCACGACAAGCTCCACGCCTTCTGCCCCACCTGCGGCAGCCCGGTCTACCTGACCTTCACCGCCATGCCGGACATCATCGCCGTCCATGCCACCGCCCTCGACGACCCCAGCCAGTTCAAGCCGCAGGCCCTGACTTACAGCATGCGTGGTCATCCCTGGGACGCCATCGATCCGGCAGTGCAGCAGTTCGAGCGCATGGCTGGATAGGCATACCGGCACCGCCGAAACGCTATCCTTCCGGGCTTGCCTGTAGCCCGGCGGGAACGAGCTGGTCCGAACGGCGTTGCTGCATGCACCCAATACCGGAGCACACCATGGGCATTATCTGGACAATCATCATCGGTTTCGTCGCTGGCATCATCGCCAAGTTCATCATGCCCGGCAGCAATGAGCCATCGGGCTTCATCATGACCACCATCCTGGGCATCGTCGGCGCGTTCGTTGCGTCGTTTCTTGGCCAGGCACTGGGCTGGTACGCACCCGGCGAGGGCGCGGGGCTGATCGGGGCCGTGGTGGGTGCCATCATCGTGCTCGTCGTTTGGGGCATGATTGCCGGCCGCCGCCGGGCCTAAACCAGCACGGGAGATTACAAATGGCGCGAGGAATGCCTTCAATGGTTGCCCTGCTTGGCCTGTTGGCCGTGGCGGGCTACCAAAACCGCGACAAACTTGGCGAACTGCTCAATGGGGCCGGTGGCCAATCCGCCGATCCCGCAAATCCCGGTCAGTCGTCCGGAGGCCTTGGCGACTTGCTGAGCGGCCTGGGCGGCGCGCTGGGCGGCGCCTCTGCCGGCAGCGTATTGAGCGGCGGCCTGGGTGATCTTGTCGATCGCTTCCGCCAAACGGGACACGGCCGACAGGCAGACAGCTGGATCAATGCCGACGAGGACAATGCCCCCGTCGACGCAGCCGATCTTGAGGACACCCTGGGCGAAGAGACCATTGCTGAACTGACCCAGAAGACCGGCCTCTCTCGGGCCGAACTGCTGGAGCGTCTCTCCAAGACCCTGCCCGACGCCGTCAACAGGATGACGCCCAACGGCAGGATGCCGACGGAGGATGAGGCGGCGAGGTTCACCTAGCTGCCAAAAACAGCTCACTCAAAGCAAAACGGCGGCCCATGCGGCCGCCGTTTCTCATTCAATCAGACCGGCTTAGTGCGGCAGGCCGGCTGTGGCATCGTCGGAGGCGGCGTCGACCGTGGTGGACACGGCCGGCGTGGCTTCGTCGAAGTTCCACTCGATCGGCTCGGGCTTGCGCACCAGCGCCCGCTCGATCACCTGATCCATGCGG
Source organism: Alphaproteobacteria bacterium (assembly GCA_018828145.1). Taxonomy (GTDB): domain Bacteria; phylum Pseudomonadota; class Alphaproteobacteria; order Rhizobiales; family Devosiaceae; genus Devosia. Next base: position 145,257 of record JAHJWO010000054.1, read on the forward strand.
CTGACCGGCACGATTTCCATGCCTTCCTTGACGATGTCCGGGATCTCGGCGAGATCGCGCACATTTTCTTCAGGGATCAGCACAGTCTTGATGCCGCCGCGCAGCGCGGCAAGCAGCTTCTCCTTGAGCCCGCCGATGGGCAGCACCCTGCCCCGCAGCGTGATCTCGCCGGTCATGGCGACATCATTGCGGACCGGAATGCCCGTCATCACCGAGACGATGGCAGTCGCCAGGCCGATACCGGCCGACGGACCATCCTTGGGCGTCGCGCCTTCGGGCAGGTGGACGTGGATGTCGCGCGTGTCGAACATCGGCGGCTTGATGCCGAAATCGATCGAGCGGGAGCGGACATAGGCAGTTGCCGCGGTCAGCGATTCCTTCATCACTTCCTTGATGTTGCCGGTAACCGTCATGCGGCCCTTGCCCGGCGTCATCACGCCTTCGATGGTCAGCAGCTCGCCGCCCACCGATGTCCAGGCCAGGCCCGTCACCAGGCCAACCTGCGACTCGGCTTCGATCTCGCCGTGCTTGTAGATGTCGGCGCCCAGATACTGGGTGAGCTTGGCCTCGTCGATGGTGATGGTCTTGACCTTGGTCTTGACGATCTCAGCCACGGCCTTGCGCATCAGCTTGCTGAGTTCGCGCTTGAGGTTACGCACGCCCGCTTCACGGGTGTAGCGCTGGATCAGGGCGGTCAGCATCTCGTCGGAAAGCTCGAACTCGCCATGGGCAAGGCCGTTTTCCTTGAGGGTCTCCGGGATCAGGTGCTGCTTGGCGATCGCATGCTTCTCCTGCTCGGTGTAACCCGACAGGCGAATGATCTCCATGCGGTCCATCAGCGGGCCGGGGATGTTGAGCGTGTTCGACGTGGTGACGAACATCACGTCCGAAAGGTCGTAGTCGACCTCCAGATAGTGATCGGCAAAGGTGTGGTTCTGCTCTGGATCGAGCACTTCGAGCAGTGCCGAACTCGGATCGCCACGGAAGTCCTGGCCCATCTTGTCGATCTCGTCGAGCAGGAAGAGCGGGTTGGACTTGCCGACCTTCTTGAGCGACTGGATCACCTTGCCGGGCATGGACCCGATATAGGTGCGGCGATGGCCACGGATTTCGGCTTCGTCGCGCACGCCACCGAGCGCCATGCGCACGAATTCGCGTCCGGTCGCCTTGGCGATCGACTTGCCCAGCGAGGTCTTGCCGACGCCCGGAGGGCCGACGAGGCAGAGGATGGGGCCCTTGAGCGTGCCGGTACGACCCTGCACGGCCAGGTATTCCAGGATCCGTTCCTTGACCTTTTCGAGGCCGTAGTGATCCTCGTCCAGCACCTTTTCGGCCAGGACCAGGTCACGCTTGACCTTGCTCTTCTTGCCCCAGGGCAGGCCGAGCAACGTATCGAGATAGTTGCGCACCACGGTGGCTTCAGCCGACATCGGGCTCATCGACTTGAGCTTCTTGAGTTCGGCCTCTGCCTTGAGCTTGGCTTCCTTGGAAAGCTTGGTCTTGGCAATGCGCTCCTCGATCTCTGCGATCTCGTTGGAGCCTTCCTCGCCGTCGCCCAGTTCCTTCTGGATCGCCTTCATCTGCTCGTTGAGGTAGTACTCGCGCTGCGTCTTTTCCATCTGCCGCTTGACGCGGCTGCGGATGCGCTTTTCCACCTGCAACACGCCGATCTCGCCTTCCATCAGGCCAAGGATCTTCTGGAAGCGCTCGGCGACCGACAGGGTCGAGAGCAGGTCTTCCTTCTCGTTGATCTTGATGACCAGGTGGCTGGCAATGGTGTCGGCAAGCTTGGAGTGGTTCTCGATCTGGCCGACCGCGGCCACGACCTCGGCCGAGATCTTCTTGTTGAGCTTCACATAGTTCTCGAACTCGGTGCTGGCCGAGCGCGACAGGGCTTCGAGCTCGGTCGCGTCTTCCACCGGTTCGGGCAGGATGGAGGCTTCGGCTTCGAAATAGTCGACGGTCTGCAGGTAGCGATCGATGGTCGCACGGTGCAGGCCCTCGACCAGCACCTTGACGGTGCCGTCGGGCAGCTTGAGCAGTTGCAGCACGGTGGCGATGGTGCCGGTGGCATAGATCTGGTCCGGTGCCGGATCGTCGTCCTGCGCATTCTTCTGGGTCACGACAAGAATGTGCTTGTCGTCGCGCATGACCTCTTCGAGCGCCTTGACCGATTTCTCGCGGCCAACGAACAGCGGCACGATCATGCCGGGGAAAACGACGATATCACGCAGGGGGAGAACTGGGTAAACCCGGTCCCGGCTTGCATCGCCAGTGGCGGGGGTGACGTCCGTCATCTCGTATCCTTTCCGGGGCGCGCGGGGGAAGGGAGATGGTAGCGCGCCCGTTGTAGACAGCTACAGCATGAGATGCTGGGCTGATTCCGGTTAATAAATAGGTCCGCCTACCGGGTACACAAGTCAACCTTCGTGGAATTGTCACGGTTAACCCAACTACGCACAGGAGATATGCGTAGCAGCACGGAAACAGGGCTGTGCCTTGGCTGCACGATGGATATGCCCCCTACTCCACGCTTCGGCGTGCCTTGAGCAATATGCTCGTATCGGTGGAGGCAATCCCGTCGATCTGCCGGATCTGCCGCAGCAGGTCGTCGAAGGCCTCGACATTCGGCGCTTCGAGCTCGGCCACCATGTCCCAGCGCCCATTGGTATTGTGCAGCTGGCGCACCTGGGGCATGCCAAGCAGCCGCTTCATCACCGCCGCTTCATGCTTGCCGTCGACCTCCACCATGGTGATGGCGCGAATTCCCTGGCTGGGCGCGGCAGCCATGACCACCGTAAAGCCCGCTATGGCCCCGCCCGCCACCAGCCGGTCGATGCGCGCCTTGGCAGTGGCGCGCGAGACCTTGAGGTCCAGTGCCAGCTTGTTGACCGGGGTGCGCGCATTGGTGCGCAGCAGCGCGATCAGCCGGTAATCGAGATCATCGAGGATCATTATGCGCATCCACGCTTGGCAAACTGAACGATTGACTGCGCATATATAGCACAAATCTGGCTATTCGCACAGCGCGCCGCTGGGCACACTGGGCGGACTTCAAAATGATCCGGGCCCGATCCGGTGACGCGCAGGATTTGTTCAATGAGCTATGCCGCCGCCCCCGCCATCGATCTCTTCGGCATTCCCAGCGATGCCGGTGCCTCCTGCCGCGGCTCCGGCATGGGCCCGGACGCCATGCGCGTCGCGGGACTGATCGAGACGCTGGCCACGCTGGGCTATACGGTCAGCGACCATGGCGACCTGGTCTGGGACTATCGCGCCGCCGGCGGCACGCCCTGGCGCCTCTCCGGCGAGCGGCAGGCCGAAGTGCTGGCCATTGCCCGCCAGAGCAGCGCGCAGGCCCTGGCAAGCCTCGGCGCGGGCCGCCTGCCCGCCTTTGTCGGCGGCGACCACTCGCTCTCCATGGGCACCATTTCAGGCGTGGCGCGCCATTGCGCGGCGATCGGCAAGCCGCTCTTCGTGCTCTGGGTCGACGCCCATGGCGATTTCAACACCCCGGCCACCTCCGAGACCGGCAATATCCACGGCATGCCGCTGGCCCTGCTCTGTGGCGAACCCGATTTCGGGCCGGAATACCAGGGCGACTGGCGTGGCCAGGTCGATCCGCGCAACGTCACCGTCTTCGGCGCCCGCTCGATCGACCGGCCGGAACGGCAATTGCTGGAGCGGCGCGGCGTCGATGTCATCGACATGCGCCGCATCGACGAAATGGGCGTCGTGGCGCTGATGCGCGATGTGCTGGCGCGGGTGGAAGCCGCGGGCGGCCACCTGCATGTGAGCCTCGACGTCGACGCCATCGACCCCGCCATCGCGCCGGGCGCCGGCACGCCCGTAGCCGGTGGCCTGACCTTTCGCGAGGCGCACCTGGTCATGGAGATGATCCATGACAGCGGCACCATGGGCTCGCTCGATATCGTCGAGCTCAATCCCTACCTCGACCACGCCGGCATGAGTGCCCGGCTGCTGGTCGACCTGGCGGCAAGCCTGTTCGGCCGCCAGATCATGCCGCGCCAGAGCGCGCGCATCGACATCACCGAAGCGGCAACCAGCATCTAGGAGCGCCAGAAAATGACGCAGTTCATCGGGGTCGAAGACATGAGGAGGCTAGTCCGGTCCACCGGTACAAAGGCTTTCCTCACCCAGCTGGCCGGCTATATCCGGTCCGATTTTTCGCGCTGGAGCGAGTTCGAGAAATCCTCCCGCGTTGCCAGCCATTCCCGGGATGGCGTGATCGAGCTGATGCCCACCTCCGACGGGCAGCTCTACACCTTCAAATATGTCAACGGCCACCCGTCCAACCCCCGGACCGGTAAGCTGACCGTTACCGCTTTCGGCGTATTGGCCGATGTCGCCACCGGCTACCCTCTGCTGATCAGCGAGATGACCCTGCTAACCGCCCTGCGCACCGCTGCCACCTCGGCCTTCGCCGCCTCGGTCCTGGCGCGGCCCGAGAGCCGGGTGATGGCGCTGATCGGCGCCGGGGCCCAGTCCGAATTCCAGGCCCTCGCCTTCCAGGCGCTGCTCGGCATCGAGGAAATCCGGGTCTATGACCCCGATCCGCGCGCCGTCGACAAGTTCATGGCCAATGCCAGGGGCTTCGGCATGACGCTGGTCCGCGCAGCCTCGGTCGAGGCGGCCGTGTCCGGAGCCGATATCGTCACCGTCTGCACCGCGGTCAAAGGCCGGGTGGCCGTCATTGATGCCGCCATGCTCAGCCCCGGCACCCATATCAATGCCATTGGCGGCGACTGCCCCGGCAAGACCGAGCTGGCCGCCGACATTCTGAGCGTGGGCAAGTATTTCACCGAGTTCACGCCCCAGACCCGCGTCGAGGGCGAGATCCAGCAGGCCCCTGCCGACTATCCCGTGGCCGAGCTCTGGGAAGTGCTTGCCGGCGTGAAGGATGGCCGGACCAGTGGCGCGGACATCACCGTCTTCGATTCGGTCGGCTTTGCCGTGGAAGACTTCTCGGCGCTGCGGCTGGTCCACGACCTCACCGCGGAGCGGCGGCATCTGATGGACCTCATCCCCGAGCTGGCCGACCCGAAGAACCTCTATGGCGAACTGGTCGGCACCGTCGCCGCCCGGAAAGTGCAGGAGCCGGCGTAGACGGCTCAACTCTCGCCCAGAGGGACAAGTGAAGCCCCCACATATTGCGCCCGCGGCCGGATGATCTGGCCGCTGGCCATCTGCTCCAGCGCATGCGCCAGCCAGCCCACGGTCCGGGCCAGGGCAAACAGCACCAGCGGCGCATCCCTGGGCAAGTCATGCGCCACAACGAGCGCCGCCAGCGCGAAGTCCACATTGACGGCGTCGCCCGTGACGCGCTCGGCCGCCTCCCGGAACGCGATGAAGGCCTCCGGCGGATTGAACTGGTCCAGCAAAGCTGCGGCCCGCACATCACCATCGGGATAGAGCTGATGCCCCATGCCCGGCACGTGCCGTCCCTCGCCCAGCCAGTCGAGCAAGGCCGATTCCGGGTCGGGATCATGCCCGATATCCTCGACCAGCACGGCCACCTCGCGTGAGGCCAGGCCATGGCGCGGCCCGTTGAGCGTCGCCAGCCCCGCCAGCGCCCCCGCCCACACCGATGCCCCGGTCGAGACTGCCACCCGCACGGCAAAGGTCGAGGCCGTCAGCTCATGATCGGCGAGCAGCACCAAGGCGCGCCGGATGATATCGGCAGCATCCGGCCGCGCCCAATGCCGCGCGAGCCGCTGATGCAGGGATTCCCCCTGCTGCGCATCACCACCCAGCGCCTGCGCCATTTCCGCCAGCACCTGCCCGGCTTCCAGGGCCGGCGCCCCCGCGACCGGCATTGATACCGCTGCCCGGCTGGCCAGCGCGACAAAGGCCGCCGGCATTCCCCCGCCAGCCTCGGCCGATGACGCCTCAACGCTGCTGAGCGGCGCCCGCCACAGCAACGCGGCGACCTCCTCCAGCGTCGCCCTCTCCGAAAGCGCGCAGGCATCCTGCCCGCGATAGAGCAGTCGTCCGTCCAAGACCGTCGAAATCCCGGTGCGCAACACCGGCTCGCCCCACTGCATGGCCTGCGCGGCTACGGCATCCTGCCGCCTTCGGCCGGCGGCGCGCCGCGCCAGGCGCCGCACATCGTCACCCCGATAGAGGCTCTTGCGGCTGTCGGAGGGGTCCGGCCTGGCCTTGATCCGGCCGCGGCTGACATTGGCATACAGCGTCTGCTTCTGCGTACCGAGCAGGTCGAGGGCTTCCGCGGCGGTCAGCCAGTCCATGGCAGATACATTGATCCAATTGGTCAAGATTGACGTCAATGTTAGCACGCCTAGTCTTGCCGGCAACAAGCCAAAGGAGTGTGTGATGAAGAGTGGTCTGGAAGACGTGGTTGCCGCCGAAACCGTGCTGTCCGACGTGGACGGCGCCAATGGCCGGCTGATCGTGCGCGGCGTATCGCTGGATGAACTGGTGGCCACCAGCCGCTACGAAGATGTGCTGCGCCTGCTCTGCGACGGCTTCCTGCCGTTGCCTGACGATCTGCCCGTGGCGCTGGGCCAGGCGCGCCAGTCCGTCTTCGCCCATGTCGCGTCGGCCGATCCGGCCATCGTCGCCCTGCCCCCCGTTGATGGCCTGCGCGCCCTGATGGCCCGCCTGCCCGATGGCGACGGCATCGATCCGGCCCTGCAGCTGGTCGCGGCGCCCGCCGTCTTCACCAGCGCCCTGCTCCGCCTGCGCAACGGCCTCGCCCCCGTCGCGCCGGACGCCAGCCTTGCCCATGCCACCGATTTCCTGCGCATGCTGTCCGGCACGATGCCGACCGCGCAGCAGGCTGACGCGCTCGATCGCTATCTGGTGACCGTTGCCGATCACGGCCTCAATGCCTCGACCTTTGCCGCCCGCGTGGTAGCTTCAACCCAGGCCGGCCTCGCCTCCGCCGTGCTCGCCGCCCTCAGCGCCCTCAAGGGCCCGCTGCATGGCGGCGCCCCCGGCCCCGTGCTCGACATGCTCGACGGCGTCGGCCAACCCGCAGAGGCCCCGGCCTGGCTCGACGATGCCCTGTCCAGGGGCGAGCGGCTGATGGGCTTCGGCCATCGCATCTATCGCGTCCGCGATCCCCGTGCCGATGCGCTCAAGGGGGCCGTCCGCCTGCTGGCGACATCCGGCGCCATCGCGCCCGCCCGCCTGGCGCTCGCCGAAGCGGTGGAACAGGCCGCGCTCGACCTGCTCAAGCGCAAGAAGCCCGACCGGCCGCTGGAAACCAATGTGGAATTCTATACCGCCCTGCTGCTCGAGGCCCTCGGCTTCCCCCGCGACGCCTTTACCTGCGTCTTTGCCGCCGGCCGCGTCGGCGGCTGGATCGCCCATGCCCGCGAACAGGCCCTCAATGGCCGCCTGATCCGGCCCATGTCGGTCTATGTCGGGCCAGTACCGCGGCAAGCGGCCTGACCTCAGCTGATGCGGTCGAGACGCCGCTTCTTGACGATGTTCTTGTAGTCCCACTGGATCAACCTGGCTTGCTCGAGCCAGGTTCGCAGCTCATCGACATCGACCTGCGCGACAGAGGTGTAGCGCTTTTCCGCGGCCTTGAACGTCCCCTCCGGCGCCAGTCCCGGCACATCGAAGGATTGCCCGCTCCAGAACAGCAGGCGGACACAGGACTTGAGCTTGCTGTAGCCCACGATCGGGTTGCCGGCCAGGAACCACACCGGGTGGGCGTGCCAGATCCGGCTTTCCGCCTCCGGCAGGCCGCCATCGATGACCTGCCGAAGCAGCTCGCAGATCTGCCGGTCTTCCGGAGCCTGGATGGCGTTGAACTCCTCGATCGTGCGCGGTTTGCCGGCGTCCTGCATCGCCATGGTTGGCTCCTGTCTGTCTCCATCACGACGAAACAATCGCCCGCAATCGACAGAGGGCAAAAACAAAAACGCCGGGCACGAGGCCCGGCGTTTTCAATTCAATCCCGAAGTCGTTACGCCGTTGCGGGCGCTTCGTCCTTCTTGCGCTCGGAATAGATGTAGAGCGGACGCACGTCCTTGCCCTTCACCACTTCTTCCGAGATCACCACTTCTTCCACGCCTTCGAGCGATGGCAGGTCGTACATGGTGTCGAGCAGGATGGCTTCCATGATCGAGCGCAGGCCGCGGGCGCCGGTCTTGCGCTCGATGGCCTTCTCGGCAATCGCCTTGAGGGCATCCTCGTGGAAGGTCAGCTCGACTTCTTCCATCTGGAACAGGCGCTGGTACTGGCGCACCAGGGCGTTCTTGGGCGCAGTCAGGATTTCGATCAGCGCGGCAATGTCGAGATCTTCGAGCGTTGCCAGCACCGGCAGGCGGCCGATGAATTCGGGGATCAGCCCGAAACGGACCAGATCTTCCGGTGCGACATCGGCCAGGATCTGCCCGACGCGACGGTCGTTCGGGTCCTTGACGGTGGCCGCAAAGCCGATGCCGGAGCCTTCGCCACGGGCCGAGATGATCTTTTCCAGCCCGGCAAAGGCGCCGCCGCAGATGAACAGGATATTGGTCGTGTCTACCTGCAGGAATTCCTGCTGCGGATGCTTGCGGCCGCCCTGGGGCGGAACCGAAGCCACGGTGCCTTCCATGATCTTGAGCAGGGCCTGCTGCACGCCTTCACCCGAAACGTCACGGGTGATGGACGGGTTGTCGGACTTGCGGGAGATCTTGTCGACTTCGTCGATATAGACGATGCCGCGCTGCGCCTTCTCGACATTGTAGTCGGCCGACTGCAGCAGCTTGAGGATGATGTTCTCCACATCCTCGCCGACATAGCCCGCTTCGGTCAGCGTCGTGGCGTCAGCCATGGTGAAGGGCACGTCGAGAATGCGGGCCAGCGTCTGGGCCAGCAGCGTCTTGCCCGAGCCGGTCGGCCCGATCAGCAGGATATTGGACTTGGAAAGCTCGATATCCTGGTTCTTGGACGAATGGTGCAGGCGCTTGTAGTGGTTGTGGACAGCCACGGAGAGCACGCGCTTGGCGCGGAACTGGCCGATGACATAGTCGTCGAGCACCTTGCAGATATCTGCCGGTGTCGGCACGCCATCGGAGGACTTGACCATGCTGGTCTTGTTCTCTTCGCGGATGATGTCCATGCACAGTTCGACGCATTCATCGCAGATGAACACGGTCGGACCGGCGATCAGCTTGCGAACCTCATGCTGGGATTTCCCGCAGAACGAGCAGTAGAGCGTGTTCTTCGAGGTTTCGCCGTTCGTTGTCTCTTTGGACATCCAGTCACTCCCGGGGGCCAGAGCGCCCCCAAAACCAAGCGTTGCCAGTGACGGTAACGCTCGAGCCTAAAGAAAGTCTAAGCCGAACCGATCCTAAAGACCGATCCGGCTTGGTGCAATTGCGTCTGGATCACAGTCCACGGCGCATCAGCAATGTGCTTAACGCGGGCGATCAGGCCTGCGCCTCCGGCACGACGCGCTTGTCCCAGACGTTGTCGATGAGGCCAAAAGTCTTGGCTTCCTCGGGCGACAGGAAGCGATCGCGCTCGAGAGCGTTCTCGATTTCCTCGTAGGTGCGGCCGGTATGCTTCTCATAAATCTGATTAAGACGCCGCTTTAAGCCCTCGACTTCCTTGGCATGAATCAGGATGTCGGTAACCTGGCCCTGGAAGCCGCCGGACGGCTGGTGCACCATGACGCGGGCATTGGGCAGCGCCGTGCGCATGCCGGCCTCGCCGGCTGCCAGCAGCAGCGAACCCATGGAGGCAGCCTGCCCCATCACCATGGTGGCGACGGGCGCGCGGATGAACTGCATCGTGTCGTAGATGGAAAGACCCGCCGTCACCACGCCGCCGGGCGAGTTGATATAGAGCGAAATTTCCTTTTTCGGATTCTCCGATTCGAGGAACAGCAGCTGAGCCACGATCAGGCTCGCCATATTGTCCTCGACCACGCTGGTCACGAAAATGATGCGCTCGCGCAGCAGGCGCGAATAAATATCGAAGGCGCGCTCGCCCCGATTGGACTGCTCGACCACCATGGGAACGAGCGTGTTCATGTAAGTATCGTGCGGATCCCGCATGTAGTGCCCCTTAGCTGTGCCGTATCGGACCGGGCCAGCATTGCTTGGATTGAAACACGATCCCTTCCCGAACTCGGACATCGGGGGTCCGGGGATCGTATCGAATTCGAATCGACGCTGCGACTGATTGCAGCCCACGCCGCCTTAAAAGCGGGTAAAGGCACAGATAGGCGGCATTGGGGCAGGCTTCAATAGCGCGTTTGCCCGATGTGACGGCAAGGTGAATGGAGCGCTAGGCCGAGAAGCTGACCGCGACGCCCTTTTTCTTGAAATAGGACTGCATGATCTTGCGGCCCTGGCGGTTGGACTGGGCCAGCTTGGCCGGCTCGAACACGGCCTCCTTGGCGCCTTCCTTGGCCATCGCCGCCTTGAGCGCGGCGATGTGGAGGTCCAGATCCTCGTTGTTGTTCTTGATCGACGCATAGATGTTGTCGATGGCCTGGCTCAGGGTCAGATCGCTCACGGAACGGCTCCTCAAAATCTCTTGCCCCTGACTAGCGATTTTTTCGGCGGGAGCAAGGCATCTCCGCCGTTTGCTTCATCGCGGCGACCTCGTAAGGTCATCGCGCCCTTCCCAAGATACTGATTTCCATGGCCGCCATCATCCAGCTCAAGCCGATCACCGACGTCCCCGAAAACCGCCGCGCCAGCGCCGATCCGCGCGATCCAGCCTTCTTCCAGAATCCCTATGCCTTCTATGACCGGCTCCATGCCGACAACCCGGCCTTTTTCTGGGACCAGTATGGCCACTGGTGCTTTGCCGGCTTCAAGGATGTGAGCGCCCTGCTGCGCGACAAGCGCTTCGGCCGCGAAATCCTGCATGTGGCGACGCGCGAGGAGCTCGGCATGCCCGCGCCCAAGCCGCATACCGCCGCCTTCGACCTCACCGAAAAGCACTCCCTGCTCAACCTGGAGCCGCCGGGCCATACCCGCCTGCGCACCCTGGTGAACCGCGCCTTCGTCTCCCGCCATGTCGAGCAGCTGCGGCCCCGTATCATCCGGCTTGCCAACGAGATGATCGACAGCTTCGAAGGCGAAGACAGCGTCGACCTGATCAAGGCCTTCGCCGCGCCGATCCCGGCCATCATCATTGCGGAGATGATCGGCCTGCCCGCCGAAAGCGCGCCGAGCCTGCTCAACTGGTCCAACCGCATGGTGGCCATGTACATGTTCGGCGTGAACGAGGCGACCGAGCGCGATGCCAACCAGGCCTCGCAGGACTTCATGGATTTCGTCGCCGAAGCCATTGCCGAGCGCCGCAAGCGCCCGACCGAGGACCTGCTCAGCCATATGCTGACCTCCGATCGCGACGGCGACCGGCTGAGCGACGAGGAGGTCATGTCCACCGCCATCCTGCTGCTCAATGCCGGGCATGAGGCCACGGTCCACACCACCGGCAATGGCGTCAAATCCATCCTCGAAAGCGGTATCGATCCGGTTACGCTTTTCGCCAGCGACGCACAGACCGAAGCCACGGTGGAGGAATGCCTGCGCTTCGACGCGCCGCTGCACATGTTCACCCGCTACGCACTGAGCGATCTCGAATACGACGGGCTGCAGCTCCGCAAGGGCGATGTCATCGGGCTGATGCTGGGCGCCGCCAACCGCGACCCCAGGAGATTCGCCAATGCCAACACGTTCGACCCGTTCCGCAGCGATGGCGCCAATGTCAGCTTCGGCGCCGGCATCCACTTCTGCATCGGCGCGCCGCTGGCCCGCATCGAGCTGCAGGTCGCCTTCAGCACCCTGTTCCGCCGCCTGCCAAGGCTGCGGCTGGCCGAGGCGCCCAGCTACAACGACGTGTACCATTTCCATGGCCTGGAACGGCTTATGGTGCGCTGGCGCTGATCTTTCGTCCCTTCTCCCCTTGCGGGAGAAGGTGCCCGAAGGGCGGATGAGGGTCTCTTTGCTACCCGAAGCATTGCAGCATGGGAGCGCGCAGCACCCCTCACCTGGATCTCCCGCTGAACGCGGAAGATCCACCCTCTCCCTCAAGGGGAGAGGGAAGGTGGGTCAAAGGCTCGCCAGCACCCCCGGCACCAGCAGCGGCAGGTCCTCGCTGATCAGCCCCGGACCGCCAAAGCGGTTCGCCGCCTCGGCATGGAGCCACACGCCGGAGCAGGCGGCTTCCCAGCCCTCCATGCCCTGCCCCATCAGCCCCGCCACCATGCCCGCCAGCACGTCGCCGGAACCGGCCGTCCCCAGCCAGGCCGGGGCATTGGCATTGATGGCAGCGCGGCCGTCAGGGCTGGCGATGACCGTATCGCTGCCCTTGAGGATGACGATGGCGCCCGAATGCTCCGCGGCGGCGCGGGCCTTCTCCAGCTTGCCACCGGGCACATCGCCGAACAGCCGCTGGAACTCGCCCTCGTGGGGCGTCATCACCACCGGGCGCTCGGCGGCCTTGATGGCGCCGTAGAGCGTCCCGGCGTCGGCCGCAAAGCTGGTCAGCGCATCGGCGTCCAGCACGGTCGCGGCGCCCGAGGCAAGCACGGACAGCACGCGCGCCCGCGTCTCTTCGCCCACGCCTGCCGCCGGGCCGATGACCACGGCATTCATCCGGTCATCCGAGAGCAGCTCGGCCAGCGCCTCCGGGCTCTCCGTCGGCTTCAGCATCACGGCGGTGACATGGGCCGCATGGACCAGTAGCGCCGCTTCGGACCCGGTCAGCGACACCACCCCTGCCCCGACGCGAAATGCCGCCATGGCAGCCAGCCGCGCCGCGCCGGTCTGCAGCGGACCGCCGGAAACCACCACGCAGTGGCCGCGATGAAACTTGTTGCCCTCGTTGCTCGCCACCGGCAGCGACCACAGGCTGGGCGTATTCTGCCAGGCCTTGGCGCCGATCGGTCCCAGCACCGATTCGGCAATGCCGATATCGGCCAGCACCACCTCGCCGCAGCGGTCGCGGCCCGGCTGCAGCAGGTGGCCCGGCTTGAGCCGGAAGAAGGTCACGGTCATGTCGGCGATCATCGCCGTGCCGCGCAGGGCGCCCGTAGCGCCGTCTATCCCGCTGGGAATGTCGATGCTCACCACCGGCCGCGAGCTGGCATTGACCGCCGCAATGGCCTCGGCAAACGCCCCTTCCGTATCACGGTCGAGACCCGCGCCCAGCAGGGCGTCGATGACGAGGTCCGCCGCATCGATATCCTGCGCCGTCGGCGGCGCCACCCGGCCCGTCCACTGCTCGGCCATATGCGCGGCATCGCCCTTGAGCGCCGCGCGGTCGCCGATCAGCCGCAACTGCACCGGCCAGCCCTTCTGCTTGAGCAACCGCGCCACCACAAAGCCGTCGCCGCCATTATTGCCCGGCCCGCACAGCACCAGCACCGAGCGCTGGTAATAGCGCTCCATCACGGCCTCGGCGACCGCCTTGCCGGCCGCTTCCATCAGCTTGAGCGACTTGACCCCACCCGCCACAGCAAGCCGGTCGGCCTCGGCCATCTGGGCCGGGGTGAGCAGGATATCGGCATGGGCAGCGGTCATGGCACATCTCTCGGCAGACAAAGCGGAAGCTGCAAACAAAAAGCCGCCCATTTCTGGGCGGCTTCCATATTCAAGTCAGAACACCTCAGTGGTGGTGTTCTTCCGGAACCTCGTCCTCGTCGGCCTGGATCAGCTTGGCCAGTTCGTCGCGGGTCATCTTCTTTTCGGTGATGTCGCCCTTTTCGGCAACAAAATCGACGACCTTGTTCTCGAACACCGGCGCACGCAGGCCAGCCAGGGCCTGGGGGTTCTTGCGGTAATAGTCGTAGACCTGCTGTTCCTGGCCGGGGAAGCGGCGCACTTCGGCGATCAGCGCCTGCTGGTGCTCTTCCTCGGTCACGTTCACTTCATTCTGGTTGCCGATCTCGGCGACCACCAGGCCCAGGCGCACGCGGCGCTCGGCGATCTTGCGATACTGCTCGCGCGCGGCTTCCTCGGTCGTGCCTTCGTCTTCGAAGGACCGGCCATGGCTCTGCACTTCGTGCTCGACGCGCTGCCAGATCGTGTTGAACTCGGCATCGACCAGCTGGGCCGGCACGTCGAACTTGTGGCCGTCATCGAGCGCATCGAGGATCTGGCGCTTCATGTGCTGGCGGCTCATGGATGCCAGCGCGGCCTCCATCTGGGTCTTGACCGCATCGCGCATGGCCTGGACGTTCTCGACGCCGAGACGCTTGGCGAACTCGTCATCCAGCTCGCCCTGGTTCGGGCCGTCGACATGCAGCACCGTCACTTCGAACTGGGCCTTCTTGCCGGCCAGTTCTTCGCTCTGGTAATCCTTGGGGAAGGTGACGTCGATCTCGCGCGTCTCGCCCTTCTTCATGCCGATCAGCTGCTCTTCGAAGCCGGGAATGAACTCGCCCGAACCGACCGTGAGGTGGGCATGGTCGGAGGTGCCGCCATCGAAGGGCTTGCCCTTGATCTTGCCGACAAAGCTCAGACCGAGGCGATCGCCGTTCTCGACGACGCCTTCGTCGCCCTTGTCGGTATAGCCGCGGTTCTGCGCGAAGACGCGGTTCACTTCGGCGGTGACTTCTTCGTCGGTGATGTCGATCACCGGCTTGACCAGCTTGACGCCGTCCAGCTTCATCAGCGTGACGGGCGGCAGCACTTCATATTCGACTTCAAATGCCAGGTCCGCCTTGCCGTCGAGCACGTCATTGATGACGGCCTGATCGTCGGGCAGGTCGACCTTGGGCTGCGCGGCGGCGCGTTCCTTGCGCTCGTCCAGCGTGTCCGACACGGTCGAGTTGATCGCGTCGGTCATCACTTCGCTCATGGCGGAGCGGCCGAACATCTTCTTGATATGCGCCAGCGGCACCTTGCCGGGACGGAAGCCCTTGATGTTGGCCTGGCCCTTGAGCTCTTCGAGCTTGGCGCCCAGGCGCTCATTGAGGGCGGCGGCCGGAATGGTGACGCTCAACTTGCGCTTCAGGCCTTCATTGAGGGTTTCGGTAACCTGCATTCGGTTCAATCCCGTATTCATTGATAGTCGTTTGATCGTGGGCCGGTCCATCAGTGGTGCGGGTGAGAGGACTCGAACCTCCACGCCTTGCGGCGCTGGAACCTAAATCCAGTGCGTCTACCAGTTCCGCCACACCCGCAAAAAGGACCCGTTGGCCGGGTTGGCGTTGCATCTATATGAAGACGGAAAGCCAGTCAAAGCCTAGCTTGGCGATTTGGCCGGAATGCTGCGCACCTGCACCGCCCGTCGCCCACCGACAGGCCGCCGGGAACAGCATCGCGCCATCGCGACTGGACGACTGCACAAATATTGCGCAAACTGCCGCTTGTTTAGCCAACCCCGCTGCTGCCGGGGCGGCCGACTGCATTAAACCGCTATCATAAGCCTTTATTTTCAAAGGCGTTTTAGCCCGTTTGGCGGCGTGGCACACCCCGTGCATACGGGTTGGCGGTATCCGCCGTTTGCGGCACGTGGAGGCTCAAAGTGAAAAAAATCGAGGCTATCGTAAAGCCGTTCAAGCTCGACGAGGTCAAGGAAGCGCTGCAGGAAGTTGGTCTGCAGGGCATCACCGTGACCGAAGCCAAGGGTTTCGGTCGCCAGAAGGGCCATACGGAACTCTATCGCGGCGCCGAATATGTCGTGGATTTCCTGCCCAAGGTGAAGGTCGAGGTTGTGTGCCCCGACGAACTCGCCGAGAAGGCCATCGAAGCCATCCGCAATGCAGCCCAGACGGGCCGCATCGGCGACGGCAAGATCTTCGTCTACTCGATCGAGCAGGCCATTCGTATCCGTACCGGAGAATTCGGCGACGACGCGCTCTAGGGGCCTCCACCCCAGCGCGGCACGCCGTGACTACAACCCAAAAACTATTCCGATCTAGACAGGGGAAGACCTAATGACCACCGGAGCTGACCTCCTCAAGCGCATCAAAGACGAGAACATCAAGTATCTCGACCTGCGCTTCACCGACCCGCGCGGCAAGCTGCAGCACGTCACGCTCGACGTCTCGATCGTCGATGAAGACCTGTTCGAAGAAGGCACCATGTTCGACGGTTCCTCGATCGGTGGCTGGAAGGCCATCAACGAGTCCGACATGGTGCTGATGCCCGATCCGAATTCGCACTATATCGACCCCTTCTTCGGCGCTTCGACGCTGGTCGTGAACTGCGACATTCTCGAGCCCCTCACCTACCAGCCCTATAGCCGCGACCCGCGCACCACGGCCAAGAAGGCCGAGGCTTTCCTCAAGGCTTCGGGCATCGGCGACACCGTCGTGTTCGGCGCCGAGCCGGAATTCTTCATGTTCGACGACGTGCGGTATTCCAATACCCCGTTCAAGGTCGGCTTCGAAGTCGACCATCCCGAACTGCCGTCCAACAACGACACCGCCTATGAAGCCGGCAACAACGGCCACCATATCGGTCTCAAGAAGGGCTACTTCCCCGTGCCGCCGCTGGACAGCGCGCAGGACATCCGCGGTGAAATGCTCGCTGCCATGGCCGAAATGGGCGTGGTTGTCGAAAAGCACCACCACGAAGTGGCCTCGGCCCAGCATGAACTCGGCATCAAGTTCGCGCCGATGATCAAGGCTGCCGATGACGTGCAGATCTACAAGTATGTCATCCACCAGGTCGCCAATGCCTATGGCAAGACCGTGACCTTCATGCCGAAGCCGATTTTCGGCGACAACGGCTCCGGCATGCACTGCCACCAGTCGATCTGGAAGGACGGCAAGCCGCTCTTCGCTGGTGACCAGTATGCCGGCCTCTCCATGGAAGCGCTGTACTACATCGGCGGCATCATCAAGCATGCCAAGGCCATCAACGCCTTCACCAACCCGACCACCAACAGCTACAAGCGCCTGGTGCCCGGCTTCGAAGCCCCGGTCCTGCTGGCCTATTCGGCCCGCAACCGTTCCGCTTCCTGCCGTATCCCCTTCGGCCAGTCGCCGAAGTCCAAGCGCATCGAGATCCGCTTCCCCGATCCGCTGGCCAACCCCTACCTGGCCTTCTCGGCCATGCTCATGGCCGGCCTTGATGGCATCAAGAACAAGATCCACCCCGGCGACCCGATGGACAAGGATCTCTACGAACTGCCGCGTCAGGAACTGATGCAGATCCCGCACGTCTGCGGCTCGCTGCGCGAAGCCCTGGGCGCCCTGGAAGCCGACCACGAATTCCTGCTGGCCGGTGGCGTCTTCGACAAGGACCAGATCGACAGCTATATCGAGCTGAAGATGACCGAAGTGGTGAAGTTCGAGCAGACCCCGCACCCGGTCGAATACGAGATGTACTACTCGGCCTAAGCCCAGTAGCCAGCCTAGCGAAAGGGCCCCGAAGGGGCCCTTTTTTATTCCGGCGGCGCTTCCGCCTCGATCTGCGCCGAGAACGAACCAGGCGGCTCCACCAGCATTCGCTCCAGGTCCTTGGCATCGTGCTCGACGATGAACTGCACGGCAAAGCCGACATCGAGCCGGCGCACCACCCGCCCCACCAGCGCGCCAATGGCCAGCGGCGTGCCCTTGCCGGGCAGGATGGCGGCGGAAACGGCAGCGCCCGAGCGGGATATGTCGATCACAAAGCAACTGTGCCGGCTGCCATCGCCCATCGTCATGACCGATCGGGGATTGCGCGGCATGAAGCGGGGAAACTCCCGCTTGTCGGGAATGTGTGCGTGCAGGTTGCTGCGCTTCCAGCGGATCTTGGATGCCAACCTGTCGCGTCCGTCATCATCGAGCAGGATCTCGACCACGAACCCGGTCGGCAGCTCGCGCTCCACGCGGGTGCGCAGGATGCCGAAGTCGTGGAAGTGAATGATGACGATCTCGTCTTCATGCGCAATCACCGGCGCGATGATGACGGCCTGGGTCGGCGAGATGGAGCAAAGGCGGCAGGAATAGACCGGAACGCCCTCGTCGCCGTCACTGTGGCGTCCCGACAGGGCATAGCACCCGGTCAGTGCGCCGATGAACCGGACATCATCGGACCGTCTTGCTCTGCCGGCGAAAGCAGACTGCTGCACTGCTGAAGTCATTTCGAACAATCCCGCAATACTTGTGAGAAAGGCTACGCTCAACTGGTAAACAATTTCCACATTGGGAATAATACCAATAGTAACCGCATCTTCTCACCTGCTTGCTTGCAGGACGGGAGCAATATGTTCCTGTCACGAAGCTATGTCAGTTTCACCTCTGTGCGCTATACGAGGGCTCCGGGTTCTTGTGGTTGGAGACGGGCATGGCCGGACGCTGGCGACAGACAACCCCTGATGAACTTGCATGCTGGCTGGAGCATGTCCCTGTCCCCTGGGCCTTTGCTGGCGGCTGGGCCCTCGACCTCTGGGCCGGCCACACCAGCAGGACCCATTCCGACATCGAAATCACCTGCCTGCGCGGCGACCTCAAGGCGCTCGTCGACAGCCTGGCCGGCTTCGAGATCGTCGTAGCGCGCAACAAGCAGCTGTCGCACTGGCGGGCCGGCGCCATGCCCGAGCCGCCCTTCAGCCTCTGGCTGCGGCGACACGGCGAACTGCTATGGGATTTCGAAATCGTCAGCGAGGCCCATGCCGATGATGCCTGGCACTATCGCCGCGACGAGCGCATCAGCCGGCCGCTCGACCTTCTGTTCCGGCAGACCCCTTCGGGCCGGATGGTCATCGCGCCCGAAATCCAGCTGCTCTACAAAGCGAAGGCGCCACGCGAGCGGGACATTGCGGACCTCCACCATTTCTGGCCGCAGCTCGACCCAGCGGCCCGCCACTGGCTGATGCAGGCGGTCGCCGTGGCACATCCGGAAGCCTTGCCGATGCTGGACGAGCTTGAGCGAAGTCGCTACCCGGCCGGAGGCGCCATCAGCACTTCGAGTTGATCGAGCTCCTGCACCTGGATGAACTGCAGGGCAAAGCCGACCTCGAGATAGCGCACCACCCGGCCCACCAGCTTGCCGACCGCCATGGGCGTGCCAAGCTCGGGCCAGATATCGGCGGAAACCGCGATACCCGATTGCGACACGTCGATCACAAAACAGGGCATCTGCGTACCGTCGGCCAGGGTCAGCACGGTCCTGGGGTCGCGCGGCGGCACGCGCCGGTGCTCGCGCTTGTCCGGCACCTGCTCGTGCACCCGCTTCTTCTGCCAGATGATCTTGCCACCCAGCTTGTTGCGCTCGGCGTCGGAGAGCATCAGGTCGAGCACGAAGCCGGAGGGAAGCCGGCGGCCGATCTTGCCACGCAACATGCCGAACTCGTCGAAATGGGTCGCGACGGTCTCGCCCTCGCTCCCCACGACCGGGCCGACGACCACGCATTGCCGCGTGGAGATGGGACAGAGCCGGCAGGCATAGACGGCCACCTTGCCGCCCGTCCCTTCCCGGCGGTCCGCAAGCGCATAGCGACCGGCCACGGCGCCGATGAAGCGGACGTCATGCCAGTCGAAATGCGATCGCTGCGGCGCAGCGCCGTTCTCAGTGTTTTGAAACATGGGGTTCCCGATCCCAAGTTTACGTGTCCCATCGCACGACTAGCCGACAGTCGTTAAGGACTTCTCCCAATTGCCCCGCAGAAACCCCCGTTCGCCTTGCTGTTGCAACATCAACTATTTGCAGAGTTAATTTGCCATTGCAGGACAATGCGCAACTTGAGCCACCCTTTGCAGTCAGGACGCCTCCCGTGCCATGGCCGCAAAGTGTAGCTCGGGGCCATCCACTTCGGTGAGCCGCCGGTTTTCGATCAGCAGGAACCGGTTGCCCAGCCCGCGCACGAAGCTGCGGTCATGCGAGACCAGTATGCAGGTCACCCCATGCGCCAGGATTTCCGCCTCCAGCCGTTCCTGTCCGGGAATGTCGACATGGTTGGTGGGCTCGTCCAGCAGGTAGAAATTGGGCTCCAGCAGCCTGATCGCCAACAGGCCCAGCCGCGCCCGCTGGCCGAAGGAGAGTTCGGCGATCGGCCGCTCCTGCGCCTCCACGGCAAATCCCGCGGCCGCCAGCAGGCTCTTGCTGCGCTGGTCGCCCTGGTCGAAGCGCCCGGTAATATAGCCGAGCGGGGATTCCCGCGGCGGCAGGAAGCTCATCGCTTGGTCGACATAGCCGGGAACGATCTGCGGGCTGACGCGGATGCCCGGAGTTTCGCGCCCGGTCATGGCCCGGTGCAGCAGGCCGACAAACTGCGACTTGCCGGTGCCGTTGCGCCCCAGGATCACCAGGCGGTCACCCTGGAAGATGTGCAGCTTGTCGAGGCGGAACAGCTTGTCGCCGGGCGGACTGGTCACGTCGAGGTTTTCGATGGCCAGCATCACGCGGGCCTGTGCCCCGCTATTGCCCAGCCTTATATCGCCGCTGCGCTCCTTGTGCAGCGACAGTGCCGCGCTCTCGATCTTCTCGGCCCGTTCGCGCAGGTATTTCGACTTGACGGTCAACAGGTCGCTGCCCGAATTGATGCCGATATTGGTCAGCTTGGCAGCCTGCTTGCGCAAGCGGCTGACCTCCTTGAGGTCGCGCTCGCGCTTGGCCTGCGCCGCCTCGTCCGCCTCGGCCATGGCCACCCGCGCGCGGCTGTAAGGCAGGGCAAACACATGCGACTCGTCGGGCCGCAGGAACAATGTGCGGTTGGTGGTGGCGTCGAGGAACTGCCGGTCGTGACTGGCAATGATCACCGGGATGTTGCGGGCCGCCTGGTTGATCCAGGCCTCGAGCTGGAACAGCTTGCCCAAGTCGAGATGGTTGGTCGGCTCGTCGAGCAGCAGCGCATCCGGCTGCAGCACCCAGCAGCGCGCGATCAGCGCAATGCGCTGCCAGCCGCCGCTGAGTTCGCTGAGGCGGCGATGCCGCATCGCCTCGGGGGTCTCGAACTCGTCCAGCACGACATCGACCCGCCAGCTGTCGCTGTCGCGATCCATCGGCGGCAGGGCGTCGAGCACCGCCTCATACAGCGTCGTCCCCATCATCGCGGCAGGCATGTCCTGTTCGACATAGCCCACGGTCAGCCCCCGCGAGCGCACTATGTCGCCCGAGGTCAGCTCGCCCTGCCCGGCCATGGCGCGGAGCAGCGTGGTCTTGCCGCGCCCATTGCCGGCGACGAGGCCGACGCGGTCGCCATCGCTGATGACGAGGTTGAGATTGGAAAAGAGAGTGTCGGTGGCCACCAGGCCGGCATTGCGGAGGCTGATCGAGCCCATTTTTGTCTCACTGGATGCGGCGCATCATCAATTGCGCCATTGCCGTCAGGAGGCGGTCAGAGACCGCCACGAAGGGCAAACCAGAATGGGAGAGACAGAAAGGGAAGCGTCCGTACCAGTACCGGTCAGCCCTGCAGCTTGAGCCACAGGGCCTGAACAGGGCCACGGGAGCGGTGCGTGAACAGCAATGTCATCGGACCCTCCCTGATTGCTTGACGGCCTGTATCGATCATTAGCCGCGCCGGCACGGGAAATCAATCAGCGGACATCACAGGAAGTAGAACATGGTCGCGACCAGCGCGACGACCCCGGAACGTGGGGCGGTGAGCTTGGCCAGCCGGTACGCAATACCTGAAAACCCGGCATGCGGCCAAACACCGAAGACAATTGAGCCGGCAGGGACCGGATACGCAGAACTAGGATCCCGATCGGCTCGCATACGGCAACTCCAGACAAAAACCGTATGCGTCAGGTCTAACAGCCTGCGTTTAAGAAAGTGCTCCCAAGAAGCAAACGGAACGTAAACCGGGCGCCCGATCTTGGGACGATTTCGTTTCGGGGTCGCCGCTTAGCCGGCGGGACGCAGCTGCTGACGGCCTTCGATGCGGCCCGTGCAGAAGTTGAAATCCAGCAGGTAGACCCAGCCATCGCGGGTCGCCCGCACCTGGATATTCTTCTCCATCGCCACATTCAGCGCGATATTGCTATAGCCGCGGGCGGCGACCGCATCGCGGATCTGGCGGTCGGTCATGCAGGTGATGCGCTCGGGATGGAAATCCGAGGCCTCGTCGCCAAAGAAAATGCCGAAGCCGAACGATTGGGCCTGGGCCGGGATTGCCGTGCCCGTGCTGAGCAGCAGCGCGGTCAGCGCGGCAGCGATCCATCTGGTCATGAGTGCCTCCTTATGACGGTTCAATCGCACACCTTGGCGCATCGGGGTTGAACCGGGCCGCAACCACGCGTTCATCTTGCGTTCAGACTTGTGAAGAACTCGGGGCAGGCACGCCGGTTCCCTGCCCTGCGCATCGCTCGGCTGGGATATGCTAAAAGGCGGAATCGCCCGATTCGGGCGCAAAGACGGAATGTGCATGTCGCAAGCAGAAGACCTTTTCGGCGCAGAACCTGAACGCCTGCCCACCGAAACGCCCAAGCCCGCGCCCAAGCCCGCGGCGGCCAATGCTGGCAGCTATTCGGCGGCGGATATTGAGGTGCTGGAAGGACTTGAGCCGGTCCGGCGCCGGCCGGGCATGTATATTGGCGGCACCGACGCCAATGCCCTGCACCACCTGTTTGCCGAAGTCATCGACAATTCGATGGACGAGGCCATTGCCGGCCACGCCACCCGCATCGAGGTCCATATCGGCGCCGACGGTTACGTCACGGTTACCGATAACGGCCGCGGCATCCCGGTCGAGCCGCATCCAAAAAACCCTGAATTATCAACGCTTGAGCTGGTCCTGACCAAGCTGCATGCCGGCGGCAAGTTCGACTCCAAGGCCTACGAAACCTCCGGCGGCCTGCACGGCGTCGGCGTCTCCGTGGTCAACGCACTCTCGGACGACATGACCGTCGAAGTCGCCCGCGACCAGGTCCTCTACCGCCAGAGCTATTCGCGCGGCATCCCCACCACCAAGGTCGAGATGGTCGGCCGGGTCAACAACCGCCGCGGCACCACCACCCGCTTCCATCCCGACCCGCAGATCTTTGGCGAGACAGCCCATTTCTCCGCGGCGCGCCTGTTCCGCATGACCCGCGCCAAGGCCTATCTCTTCGGCGGCGTCGAACTGCGCTGGAGCTGCGATGAGGCGCTGGTCACCGAGGATGCCCCCGCCAAGGCGGTGTTCCACTACCCCGATGGCCTCAAGGATTTCATGGCCGCCCGCATCGAGGGCGAAACACGTATCGTCGACGAACTCTTCGCCGGCAGCCACGGCAAGCCAGGCACGCATGGCGCCGTAGAATGGGCCATCGCCTGGACCCTGGGCGATGGCGGAGTCTCCTCCTACTGCAACACCGTGCCCACCCCGGACGGCGGCACGCATGAGGCGGGCCTGCGCACCGCCCTGCTGCGCGGCCTCAAGAACTACGCCGAGCTGACCAAGAACAAGAATGCCGCCATCCTGACCGCCGAGGACGTCTTCGCCCATTGCAGCGCCATGCTGTCGGTCTTCGTGCGTGAGCCCGAATTCGTCGGCCAGACCAAGGACAAGCTGGCTTCCGGCGAGGCAACGCGCATCGTCGACAATGCCCTGCGCGACGCCTTCGACCACTGGCTCGCCGCTTCGCCCAACCAGGCCGGCAAGCTTATGGACTGGGCTATCGAGCGCGCCGAGGAGCGGCTGCGCCGGCGCAAGGAAAAAGAGATCGACCGCGCCAGTGCGACGCGCAAGCTGCGCCTGCCCGGCAAGCTGGCCGACTGCACGCAGACTGCCGCCCAGGGCGCCGAACTCTTCATCGTCGAAGGCGACTCGGCCGGCGGCAGCGCCAAGCAGGCCCGCAACCGCGCCAGCCAGGCCGTGCTGCCCCTGCGCGGCAAGATCCTCAATGTGGCCGGGGCGAGCCGCGAGAAGATGGCCGCTAGCCAGCTGATCTCGGACCTCATCCAGGCCCTGGGCTGCGGCACCCGCGACCGCTATCGCGAGGAAGACCTGCGATATGACAAGATCATCGTGATGACCGATGCTGACGTCGATGGCGCCCATATCGCCGCGCTGCTCATCACCTTCTTCTTCCAGGAGATGCCCAAGCTGATCGATGGCGGCCACCTCTTCCTGGCGCTGCCGCCGCTCTATCGCATCAGCCAGGGCGGCAAGACGCTCTACGCCCGCGACGACGCCCACAAGGAAGAACTGATGGCCACCGAGTTCACCGGCAAGGGCAAGGTGGACATGACCCGCTTCAAGGGCCTTGGCGAGATGCCGTTCGCACATCTGCGCGAGACGACCATGTCGCCCAAGTCGCGCACGCTGCTGCAGGTCAAGATCCGTGACGACCTCGAAGCCACCCGGATCAGCGTCGACCGGCTGATGGGCACCAAGCCCGAAGCGCGCTTCGACTTTATCCAGGAGAATGCCGCCTTCGTGACCGATCTCGACATCTAGCCCGGTCGCTCACCCAGCAAATGCACACTTGCCGATCAGCGCCAATTAAGACTAACGACCTCAAAGCCGTTGACAGACAAGGCCTTTGCGCTATGGTCCGCGCCGCTAGAGCATTTCTGGCTTGACGGCTGGTTTGTTTGGACACAGTTCGCCTTTGCTCGATGTGCCTCAGGGCCACTCCGTCGTTTCTTGCAGTTTCTGCAACCGTCCGGTGGCCGCCCCAGTTGTGGATGCGTTCGCGTACCGACCTATCGGTCCACTGCTGAAGACCCCGGTGCACCGTCCGAATGTCTCGGACCGGACCTGGCCCCGGGCCACATTTCTGAGTGGAATTACCCAACTTGACTGATGATTTTTCCGGGCTTGGCCTGTCCACCAAAGTAACAGACGCCGTAACGTCGGCCGGCTATACGACGCCAACTGAAATCCAGGCGCAGGCTATCCCGCATATCCTGGAAAAGAAGGACGTCATCGGCATTGCCCAGACCGGCACTGGCAAGACGGCCAGCTTCGTGCTGCCCATGCTGCACCTGCTGGAGAACGGCCGCGCCCGCGCCCGCATGCCCCGCACGCTCATTCTCGAACCGACGCGCGAACTCGCCGCGCAGGTCAGCGAGAATTTTGAGAAATATGGCAAGAACCATCGCCTGACCATGGCCCTGATCATTGGCGGCGTATCGTTCGAAGACCAGAACAAGAAGCTCGATCGCGGCGTCGACGTGCTGATCGCCACGCCCGGCCGCCTGCTCGACCAGATCGAGCGCGGCAAGATCATGCTGAACGGCGTCGAGATTCTCGTCATCGACGAGGCCGACCGCATGCTCGACATGGGCTTCATCGACGACATCGAAAAGATCGTCAATCGACTGCCGCCGCGCCGCCAGACCATGCTGTTCTCGGCGACAATGGACGCCCAGATCGAGAAGCTGACCAAGAAGTTCCTCAAGGATCCTGTGCATGTCCAGGTGTCCCGCGCGGCCTCGACTGCCGACACCATCGACCAGAAGCTGGTCAAGGTCGGCTCCAAGCCCGAGGAAAAGCGTGCGGCCCTGCGCGAGCGCATCGCGGCTGCCGATGGGCTGACCAATGCCATCATCTTCTGCAATCGCAAGCGCGACGTGGCGACCCTCGCCCGCTCGCTGGAGCGGCATGGCTTCAGCGCCGGCGGATTGCATGGCGACATGGACCAGAAGAGCCGCACCGAGACGCTCGATGCCTTCAAGAACAACCGGCTGACCCTCCTGGTCGCCAGCGACGTGGCCGCCCGCGGGCTCGATATTCCCGCGGTGAGCCATGTGTTCAATTTCGACGTGCCCGTGCATGCCGAAGACTACGTGCACCGCATTGGCCGCACCGGTCGTGCCGGCCGTCTGGGCGTCGCCTACACGCTGGTGGCCCCGGCCGACGGCAAGCATCTCGATGCCATCCTCAAGTTGATCCAGAAGCCGATCGAGTGGCTGGAAGTGAGCGGCAAGCCTGCCGCTGCTGCTGCCCCCGTTGCAGAGGCTGAAGAAGGCGCCGAGCGCCCTGCCCGTCCTGCCCGGTCGCGCCGTGGTGGACCGCGCAATCGCGCCGACGCTCCGGCCGCTGAGGAAGCCCCACCGGCCCGTGCACCCCGCACCCGGCCCGAATCCGAAAAGGGCGAAGGCGCCAAGCCCCGCGCGGCCAGGGCAGCATCTGCCGAGGCCGCTCCCGCGGAGCCCGTTGCTGCTGACGAGCCCACCGCGACGGTGGAGCCGGTCAAGGCCGAGCGCAGCCAGCGGCCAGCGCGTGGCCGCGGACGGCCGCGCCCCGAGGCAGACGAAGAGCCAAGCGCCAGCAACAGCAACTCGCCTTTCGGCAACGATGGCCCGGTTCCGGCCTTCTTGCTTCGCCCCACACGGATCGGCAGTTAAACACTTCGATTTTACTGTGCACGGCAACGGTTTGTTGCGTCGTGGCGGTTGTATTCATTGCTAGGGCAGCTGTACTTATCAGCGAGGGATTCGGTGCGTCCGGCTGGATGCACCGAGGCAGGTAGCGGCGCGCGAGGGAAGCAGTGTCGGAACATGAGTTCAAACGCGCGCTTGGCTATGCAAATTCGGCATTTGACCTGCTGAAGCGCAGTGCGATTCCGCCCTATCCCCAATTCTACGAGCTGCTCTACACCTATGCGACGGGCGTGAACCCGACGCTGAACAACCGGATCAACGCCATCTTCCGCAACGGCAATACGCCGTCGGAAAACCTGGCCGAGGCGCTCTACAACGAGTTCCTGAAATCCGACGTCAATGACCGCATGACCAACGTCTCGCAGCGCATGCATGCGCGCATCGAGGAAGTCCATGAGGCCATCGACAGCGCCATGACCACTGCCAACGCCTATTCGGGCTCACTGCAGACGGCCAGCGGCGATCTCGAGCGCACCATCTCCCCCATCGCAATGAAGGCCCTGGCGGACCGGCTCCTGACCGAAACGCGCCGCATGCAGGAGACCAACATTGCCCTCGAGCAGAAGCTCGAAGCATCGCGCGACGACCTGGCCTCCCTCCAGCGTGACCTCGATGACGTACGCCGCGAGTCCATTCTCGATCCACTCACCAAGATCTGCAATCGCAAGGGTTTCGACGAGGGCCTGGAGGGAGCGATCTCCGCGGCCAGCGTGTCGGACGATCCGCTCTGCCTGATGATTGTCGACATCGACAATTTCAAGAACTTCAACGACACCTATGGTCACCAGACCGGCGACCAGGTGCTGCGCCTCGTGGCGATGACGCTCAAGTCCAACATCAAGGGCAAGGACCTCGCGGCCCGCTATGGCGGGGAGGAATTCGTCGCCATCCTGCCCGCCACCGATATGGAAGGCGCCGTCATCGTGGCGGAGAATATCCGCCGGGCGATCCAGGCCAAGGAATTGCTGAAGCGCTCGACCAATGAGAAACTGGGCCGGATCACCGCCTCCTTCGGCGTCGCCGCCTATCGTGTTGGCGACACGCCGGGCTCGCTCATCGAGCGCGCCGATCGCTGCCTCTATGCCGCCAAGCATGCCGGCCGCAACCGCGTGGTCAGCGAGACCGAGCTGCCTGCGCTGCAGGCCGCCGCCGTGTCCGGCGCCTCTGCCGCCTGACGCGCGCTATACGCCCGGCGTGAGCTCCACGCCCAGGCTTTCCAGCATGTCCCAATATCCCGGATAGGTCTTGCCGGTGCAGGCCGGGTCGAGAATCGTGATGCCCGGCAGCCGCAGGCCGGCCAGGGCAAAGCTCATGGCGATGCGGTGATCGTGATAGGTCTCGATCCGCGCCGCGCGCCCCACCAGCTTCGGGTCCGACGCCACGAGCAAGTCGTCGCCCTCCTCGGTCCCGAGGCCCGGGAGAATGCGGTTGAGCTCATTGGCCACCGCGCGAATGCGATCGGTTTCCTTGACCCGCAGATTGGCGATGCCCACGAAGCGCACCGGATGGTTGTTGAAGGCCGCCAGCACCGCCAGCGTAGGCACGGCATCCTGCATCTGCGAGCCATCGATCACGGCCGGCATATCTGGAAATTGCGCAATGACCGCCTGCGCCGCGGCGTCGGGCTGGGTGAAGGCGTCTGCGGCCACGCCAAGGTCGATCCGCCCGCCGGTCAGCGCCTCGGCGCCCCAGAGATAGGTCGCCGCCGATGCATCGGGCTCGATCAGCAGGTCGGTGGCGACATAGCCGGTCGGCTGCACCAGCCAGGTCCCCGCGTCGCGCTGCTCCACCGTGGCGCCAAAGCTGCGCATGGCGGCCAGCGTCAGGTCGACATAGCCCCGCGCCCCGATATCGCTGCCAGTCAGCGCGATCTCGATCGCGCCATCCCCCAGCGGCGCCGCCATCAGCAGCGCCGAGACATATTGGCTGGAGAGGCCACCATCGATCTCCACACGCCCCTGGCCAAAGCTGCCGCGCCCACGAACGGTAACCGGCGGGCAACCCGTCGGGCTGCTGGCGTCGATGCCAAGCGACTGCAGCGCCGTGACCAGCGGCCCGATCGGGCGGACGCGCATTTCCTCATCCCCATCTACGATGACGTCGCCGTCCACCGTCGCTACGGCGGCAGTCAGAAACCGGGTCGCGGTGCCGGCATTGCCGAGGAAGAGCGGGCCATCCGGCGCCTGCAGGCGGCCCGTGCTGGTCACCACGAAGCTTGTGGCGTCGGGCTCGTCCACGCTCACGCCCATCTGACGCAAGGCAGCGGCCATGAGCGTCGTGTCCTTGCTCTTGAGCGCACCAGTCAGCCGGCTTGTGCCCTTGGCCAGGGCGGCCAGCAGCAGCGCGCGATTGGTGATGGATTTCGATCCCGGCGGCGATACGCGCCCGATGAGCGGGCGGTTGGGCGGGATGATGGTGAGAGCAGGCGGGATGGGGCTGGGCATGATGGCGGATCAATGCCTCAGCGGGACAGGATGCGCAAGGGACCGCTGGGCTGGAACTTCCCTTCTCCCCTTGAGGGAGAAGGTGTCCGAAGGGCGGATGAGAAATGTAGCCCCTCTCCCTCAAGGGAAGAGGGAGAAAGGGCTTACACTCCGGCCCGCGCTTCGGCGATTGCCTTGAGGTCGGCCGGCTTGAGCTGGACGCTTTCGCCGCAGCCGCATTCCCCGGTCTGGTTGGGATTCTTGAAGGTAAAGCCGGCGCTCATCTTGGATTCTTCGAAATCCATCACCGTCCCCAGCAGGAACATGGTCGCCTTGGGCTCGATATAGACCTCGACACCCTTGTCGCTGACATGGTCGTCGCCCGCCACCGGCTCGGTGACGTAGTCGAGTGTATAGGCCATGCCGGCGCAGCCGGCATTCTTGACGCCGACGCGCACGCCCATCACCGGCTTGTCGGAATCTTCCATGATCTCATTGATGCGCTCGGCAGCGGCATCAGTCAGCGACATGATCTTGAAGGCCATGGCTCGATATCCTTTAGTAGTTCTGCCAGACGCCTGGCGTGATCAGTTCGACCAGCAGGCGATCGGGATCGCGGAAGTACAGGCTCTTGCCGCCCTGCGGCCAGCTGACTTCGCTCTCAATGTCTATATCTAGGCTCTTGAGGAAGGATTTCCAATCCTCATAGCTTGCGCCAGGGACGCCAAAGGCGAAATGCTGTTCGCCGCCGCCGTCATGTGGCGGAATGAAACCATCGCCGACCGGAACCGGGTCTGGCGTGCCGCCCTGCTTGAACAGCAGCAAGACCTGCCCCGGGCCGACATTGAGCGGCTGGATGCGTTCGTTGCCGCCCATCGCCTCGAAACCAAAGATGCGAGTATAGAAATCGCGGCTGCGCCGGACATCGGTCACATAGAGTGCGGTTTCGACCAGACCTTCAAGCGCCGGGCGGTTCAAGCTACCACCAGTTCAGCGCAACCTGCGCTTCCTCGCTCATGCGTGACGCGTCCCACGGCGGATCGAATACCATGTTGACCGTCACGTCCTGCACGCCTTCGACGGCACGGGCGGCATTCTCCACCCAGCCGGGCATTTCGCCGGCCACCGGGCAGCCCGGCGCGGTCAGCGTCATGTCGATGGTCAGCTTGCGGTCGTCGTCGAGGTCAACCTTGTAGATCAGGCCCAGCTCGTAGATGTCGACCGGGATTTCCGGGTCATAGACGGTCTTGAGCGCACCGATCAGGTCGCTGGTGATGCGTTCGACTTCCGCCTCGGGCAGGCCACCGCCAACGCTGGGCGTGATGCGGTTTTCCGGAATGGTCGGTGCGGGCGCGATCTCGGGTTCGTCGGTCATATTGTCCTCGCGTTACGCGAAAAATTTCTGGGCGCGTTCGATGCCGTCCACCAGCGCGTCCACGTCATCCTTGCCGTTATATAGGGCGAAGGAGGCGCGGCAGGTAGAGCTGACACCAAAGCGTTTGAGCAGCGGCATGGCGCAATGCGTGCCGGCACGCACGGCAATGCCGTAGCGGTCGAGAATGGTCGAGACGTCATGGGCATGGGCGCCCTTGACCTCGAACGAAAAGATGCCGCCCTTGCCCGGCGCCGTGCCGATCAGGCGCAGCGAATTGATCCGGCTGAGCCGCTCACGGGCATATTCCGCCACCTCGGCCTCGTGCGCCGCAATGGCCCCGCGGCCGAGGCTCTCGATATAGCCCAGCGCCGCGCCCAGCCCGATGGCCTGGACGATGGGTGGCGTACCCGCCTCGAAGCGATGCGGCGGTTCGTTGTAGGTCACCGTCTCCATGGTCACCACGTCGATCATCTCGCCGCCCCCCTGATAGGGCTGCATCTCGGCCAGCAGGTCATACTTGCCATAGAGCACGCCGATGCCGGTGGGGCCGTAGAGCTTGTGGCCGGTCATGACATAGAAGTCCGCATCGAGCGCCTGCACGTCCACGCTCGTGTGAACGGCTCCCTGGCTGCCATCGATCAGCACTGCAATGCCGCGCGCATGGGCGATCTCGATGACCTGCTGGATCGGCGTCACCGTGCCCAGAACGTTGCTCATATGGGTAACCGCAACCATACGGGTCCGGTCGGTCAGCGCCGCCGCGAAAGCATCGATATCGAAGCTGCCATCGTCGCCCACATCGACCCACTTGATCACCGCGCCCTTGCGCTCGCGATGGAAGTGCCAGGGCACGATGTTGGAGTGGTGCTCCATGATCGACAGCACGATCTCGTCACCCTCCCCGATCCGCGGACCGGCAAAGGATTGCGCCACTAGGTTGATCGCCTCGGTGGCCGACTTGGTGAAGATGATCTCCTCCGGCCGCGCGGCATTGAGGAAGGCCTGCGCCGCATGCCGGCCGCC
Organism: Alphaproteobacteria bacterium; assembly: GCA_018828145.1. Lineage (GTDB taxonomy): Bacteria > Pseudomonadota > Alphaproteobacteria > Rhizobiales > Devosiaceae > Devosia. The sequence continues at coordinate 176,273 of JAHJWO010000054.1, forward strand.
CTCATAGGCCTCGGTCGCCCGGTTGGCGAGCGTATGCAGTCCCCGATGCACATTGGCATATTCGTGCCGGAAGGCATGGTCCATCCGGTCCAGCACCTGCACCGGCTTCTGCGCGGAAGCGCCGCTATCGAGATAGACCAGCCGATTGCCGTGAACGACCTCGGAGAGGATCGGAAAATCAGCGCGGACTTTTTCGAGGTCGAAGGTCATAGGCATCTGGTCCTTGGGAACCTGCGATGTTTCAGTCGACACCCTCCCCTTGTGGGGAGGGATCAAGGGTGGGGGTGTTTAGCCCGGATATCCGGGCCAACCGCCACCCCCTCACAGCCTCCCCCATCAAGGGAGAGGTGCCGCTTCGTGAATGCGGCATGTTCAGAGCTACTTCCCCAGCAGCCAGCCGTCGATCACCCCATGCAGCGCCTCGGCCAGCGCCGCATCCTCGATCGGATCGACGAGTTCTTCCAGGAACCCGCGCACCAGCATGGTCTCGGCTTCCTCCTGAGGAATGCCGCGGCTCATCAGGTAGAACAGGCTGTCTTCGTCCAGCTTGCCGCAAGTCGAGCCATGGCCGCAGACCACGTCATCCGCATAGATTTCGAGCTCGGGCTTGGAGAGGATTTCCGCCTCGTCCGACAGCATCAGTCCCTGATGCATGAACTTGGCATCGGTCTTCTGCGCATCCCGCGCCACCACAAGCTTGCCCTGCACCACAGCCTTGCCGCGGCCGCGCGCAATCGACTTGAACAGCGGCTGTGACGACGTGCCGGGCACGGCGTGGGTGGCATCCATAGTGATATCGGCATGCTGCCCATCCGAAACCAGGTTGAGCCCGGTAATATCGCCATGGGCGCCCGCGCCTTCATAGCGCGGAAACAGCTGCGTGCGGCTCAGCCCGGCGCCGGCATGGATCACCAGCGTGCGCAGCTTTGCCCCCTCGGCGAGGTGATACTCGTTCGTGGCGAAATGCGACGTGGCGCGGGCCGAAAGGTCGACCGTGATATGGGTCAGCACGGCATTCTTGCCCAGCGCGACATAGGTCGCGTGATTGCCCACATGCGCGGCGTCCGACCCCGAGAAGGTCTCGAGAATGGTCGCGGAAGCGCCATCGGCCACGAAGACCTTGAGCGAATCCGCGGCATGGGCGGCCTCGCCCTCGATGCGGCGGTCGATCTGGATCACCGGATCGACGCTGCTTTCGAGCGTCAGCGTCAGGCTGTCCTTGGCCAGGGCACCGTTGAGATGCACCAGGATGTCGTCGCGGGTGCTCAGCACGCCGCCATCTGCCTTGCCGACGATGATGCCGGCCGGCGCCGTGGAGGCGGACTGGATCACGCCATTGGCGATCATCAGCTGATAGGCGCCCGGAACGCGCAATGCGGGCGCAGAGGCCTCATTGGCGGCCTGCGCCAGCGGCGGCACCGCCCGCAACAGGGTCTTGAGGTCGGTATAGTGATAGCTCTCGACGCGGCGCGTCGGCAGGCCGGCGACGGTGATCCGCTCGGCCGTCGCGTCGGCGCCCACGCTCTTGAGCTGGGCGATCAGTGTATCCTCGGCTGCTCCGAGCCGGACGGGCATGGTCTGGCGCATGGTCAGGCCGCCGCGCCGTCGAAGTCGGCATAGCCCTTGGCTTCGAGCTGCAGCGCCAGGTCCTTGTCGCCGCTCTCGACGATCCTGCCATCGCTGAACACATGCACCACGTCGGGCACGATGTGGTTGAGCAGGCGCTGGTAGTGGGTGATCACCAGCATGGAGCGATTGGCGGCGCGCAACGCGTTGACGCCCTTCGAGACCACCTGCAGCGCATCGATGTCGAGCCCGGAATCGGTCTCGTCGAGGATGCACATCTTGGGCTGCAGCAGCGCCATCTGCAGCACTTCGGCACGCTTCTTCTCGCCGCCGGAAAAGCCGACATTGAGCGGGCGCTTGAGCATTTCGGTGTCGATATGAAGGTCCGTGCCGGCCGTCTTGACCGCGCGCATGAAGTCGGGCGTCGACAGTTCACCTTCGCCCCGCGCCTTGCGCTGGGCATTCATCGCCGCCTTGAGGAAGGTCATGGTGGCGACGCCGGGGATCTCGATCGGATACTGGAAGGCCAGGAACAGGCCAGCCGCAGCGCGCTCGGACGGATCCATGTCGAGCAGGTTCTCACCATCGAGCAGCACTTCGCCCTCGGTGATCTCATAGTCTTCCTTGCCGGCCAGCACATAGCTCAGCGTCGACTTGCCCGAGCCGTTGCGGCCCATAACGGCATGCACTTCGCCGGGCGGGATGATGAGGTTCACGCCCTTGAGGATTTCACGGTCTTCGATCCGCGCATGCAGGTTGCGGATTTCAAGGATTGGGGTGGTCATGTCTAAACTCCGGTTCGGCTGCCATTTCGGCGCCGGTTGCTCACTGAAGGCCCCATCACCCGCCCTTCGGGCGACCTCTCCCCCGAAGGGAGAGGTGGGTGCCAGCCATGTCATTCGCTTCTTCACCTCTCCCTATGGGGGAGAGGTCGGCGCGCAGCGCCGGGTGAGGGGGCCTACCGCCCTACCCCACACTCCCCTCCAGCGAGATCGAGATCAGCTTCTGCGTCTCGACCATGAATTCCATCGGCAGATGCTGCAGCACGTCGCGGACGAAGCCGTTGACGATCAGCGCCACCGCTTCCTCTTCGGAAAGGCCACGCTGCTGGCAATAGAACATCTGGTCGTCCGAAATCTTGGACGTCGTCGCCTCGTGCTCAAACACGGCAGTCCCGTTGCGGCTCTCGATATAGGGCACTGTATGGGCCCCGCACTTGTCGCCGATGAGCAGGCTGTCGCACTGGGTGAAGTTACGCGCGCCCTTGGCCTTGGCATGGGCCGAGACCTGGCCGCGATAAGTATTGTCCGAAAAGCCCGCCGCAATGCCCTTGGCGATAATCCGGGATGACGTGTTCTTGCCCAGATGGATCATCTTGGTGCCGCTGTCGACCTGCTGGTAGCCGTTCGAGATGGCGATCGAATAGAACTCGCCGCGCGAGCCGTCGCCGCGCAGGATGCAGCTCGGATATTTCCAGGTGATGGCCGAACCGGTTTCCACCTGGGTCCAGCTGATCTTGGAATTGTCGCCGCGGCAGTCGCCACGCTTGGTGACGAAGTTGTAGATGCCGCCCTTGCCGTCCTTGTCGCCGGGATACCAGTTCTGGACGGTGGAATACTTGATCTCGGCGTTTTCCAGCGCCACCAGTTCGACGACCGCGGCATGCAGCTGGTTTTCATCGCGCATCGGCGCGGTGCAGCCTTCGAGATAGCTCACATAGCTGTCAGCCTCGGCAATGATCAGCGTGCGCTCGAACTGGCCGGTCTTCTTCTCGTTGATGCGGAAATAGGTCGAGAGCTCCATCGGGCAGCGCACGCCCTTGGGGATGTAGACGAATGACCCGTCTGTGAAGACCGCCGAATTCAGCGTGGCATAGTAGTTGTCCGAAACCGGAACCACCGAAGCCAGGTACTTCTGGACCAGCTCGGGATATTCGCGGATGGCTTCGGAGATCGAGCAGAAGATGATGCCGACCTTGCTCAGCTCCTCGCGGAAGGTGGTGACCACCGAGACCGAATCCATCACCGCGTCGACAGCCACATTGGGCCGCTCGACGCCGGCCAGGATTTCGCGCTCGCGCAGCGGCACGCCCAGCTTGTCATACATGGCGATCAGCGCCGGATCGACCTCATCGAGGCTCTTGGGCGCCGGCGAGGACTTGGGGGCGGCGTAGAAGTACATGTCCTGCAGGTCGAGCTTGGGATAGTGCACCTTGGCCCAAGTCGGCTCGGTCATGGTCAGCCAGCGGCGATAGGCTTCCAGCCGCCAGTCCAGCATCCATTGCGGCTCGTTCTTCTTGGCCGAGATGAAGCGGACCGTATCCTCGCTCAGGCCCTTGGGGGCCATGTCGGATTCGATCGCGGTCTCGAAGCCGTACTTGTACTTGTCGACATCGAGCGCAAGCACCGAGTCCACAGTGGCGCGGTCGATGTTTTCCTTGAGCGTCGGGATATCGTCGTAGTCCGCCATGATGGCTTCTCCTTTTTGCCCCTCGGCGATTCAAGGTCGCCGCGAGCCGCATAAACTGTGACGGCCTAGGCCGCCTGACCCTGCCGCGCCCGCTGGCGCTCAAGGATCGTTCGGTAACCGGCAACGAACGCATCGACGTCGTCGCTGGTGGAATTCCAGCCCAAGCTGACGCGCAGGGCACATTCGGCCAGTTCGGGCGCCACGCCCATGGCCGCCAGCACATGGCTCGGTCCGACCTTGCCGGACGAACAGGCCGAGCCCGACGAGACCGAAAGGCCCATGAGGTCCAGCCCCATCATCGCCGTGGCGTTCTTGACGCCGGGCACGGCGAAATTGACCACATTGCCCAGCCGCTCGCCGCCAAAGACGACGGCATCGCCTGGCAGCGCGGCCTCGAGCCGCGCAATCAGCGCCGGCACATTCGCTGCCGTGTAACGGTCCACTATGGCCGATGCCGCCGCACCGAACGCCGCGATCAGTGCCGCCGCTTCCGTGCCGCCGCGCCGGCCCTGCTCCTGCCCGCCGCCGGGAATGAGCCGCACCACATCGGCATGCGCCTTGACCAGCAGGGCGCCGATACCGGCCGGTGCGCCGATCTTGTGGCCGCTTACCGCCATCATGTCGGGCGCCGAAGCGGCAAAATCCAGTGGCAGCTTGCCGAAGGCCTGCACCGCGTCGATGAAGAGCGTGTGGCGGGTGGGGCCGACCAGGGCGTTGATGCGCGCCATGTCCTGCACCACGCCGGTCTCATTGTTCACCCAATGCAGCGCCACCAGCAGATTTCCGCCAGCATGCTGCAAGCATTCCGCGAGTTGATCGAGATCAATGCTGCCATCGGCCAGAAGCCCGATGGTGATAACCGGTAGCCCCGTCATCTCGGCAGCCTTGGACACCGCCGCGTGTTCCCCGGCGCTGATGACGATGGCTTCCGACGCAAAGGCCCTGGCGCCGCCGACGATCGCCTGGGTGATCGCCTCGGTCGCCGAGCCGGTGAAGACCACCTGCTTGCGCTCGGCGCCGGCAAGAGCCGCGACCTGGCCGCGGGCCGTATCGATGAGATTGCGCAATGCACGGCCATGGCCGTGCACCGATGAAGCATTGCCGGTCAAATCAAGGCCAGCAACCAGCGCCGCCCGCGCTTCGGGCAGAAGCGGGGACGCGGCATTGTGATCGAGATAGATCGCCGCTCTGGTCATCGGTTACCCGTGTGGCGCATGCGCGCCGATCATACCATCCATGCCAAGACCGAGGCGCCCTCGCGCCTTCGAATCCAAACACTTCTTGAAATTTGACGCCCAACTTCATTACAAGGGGCGCTCCTGCAGGCCGCGATGCGGCCGAAAACCCGTTTTGAATAATTCTAAACTGGTTTTTTCGACCCATGTTTTAGGGAGCGTGGCGTGCTTAGTCAAGCCGCTACGCCGTCACAACCCGGGCTGGAAAGACCACGCCAACAGAGCCAAAAGTGGCCGGAAAAGCAGACCCATGCCAGAAGTGATCTTCAACGGGCCCGAGGGCCGTCTGGAAGGCCGTTACCAGCCAGGCAAGGAGCCCAACGCTCCCATCGCCATCGTGCTGCACCCGCACCCGCAGTTCGGCGGGACGATGAACAACCAGATCGTCTACAATCTCTTCTACATGTTCGCCGAGCGCGGCTTTGCCGTGCTGCGCTTCAATTCCCGCGGCGTCGGTCGCAGCCAGGGCCTGTTCGACCATGGCATTGGTGAGCTCAGCGATGCCGCCGCGGCGCTGGATTGGCTGCAGGTCATCAACCGCGAGTCGCGCGGCTGCTGGATTGCCGGTTTCTCCTTCGGCGCCTGGATCGGCATGCAGCTGCTCATGCGCCGTCCGGAAGTCGAGGGCTTCATTTCGGTGGCGCCGCCGGAAAACCTCTATGATTTCTCGTTCCTGGCGCCCTGCCCGTCTTCGGGCCTGATCATCCATGGCGACAAGGACCGTGTGGCCCCGCCCTCTTCGGTGCAGAAGCTGGTCGACAAGCTCAAGACCCAGAAGGGCATCACCATCGAGCAGCAGATCGTCGAGGGTGCCAACCACTTCTTCGAAGGCAAGATCGACGAACTGACCACGCGCTGCGCCGACTATCTCGACCGTCGCCGGCAGGAGATCGCCGCCGGCGGCGGGCGCTAGTTAGAGAGCGTATTCACGCGATCGAGTTCATCCCGGAGACATTCCGCCCAGGTGGAATGCTCCGTTTCTCTCTCGATGGCCCCAGGGTCCCGCGCCGGGACCGGCCTTTGGATCGCACCCCATGTCAAACTTCAAATCCGAATTTCTCCGCACGCTGCACGAGCGCGGCTTCATCCACCAGACCTCCGATGATGCGGGTCTGGACGAGCTTTTCGCCACCGAGACGGTCACCGCCTATATCGGTTTTGATCCGACGGCCTCCTCGCTCCATGTCGGCAGCCTCATCCAGATCATGATGCTGCACTGGCTGGAAAGGACCGGCCATCGTGCTGTGGCCCTGATGGGCGGCGGCACCGGCATGGTGGGTGACCCGTCCTTCAAGGACGAGGCGCGCAAGCTGATGACGCCCGAGACCATCCAGACCAATATCGACGGCATCAAGCAGGTCTTTGCCAACTACCTGACCTTCGGCCCCGGGCCGAAGGACGCGCTGATGGTCAACAATGCCGAGTGGCTCATGCCGCTCAACTACCTCGAATTTCTGCGCGACGTCGGCCAGCATTTCTCGATCAACCGCATGTTGAGCTTTGACTCGGTCAAGCAGCGCCTCGATCGCGAGCAGTCGCTGAGCTTCCTCGAATTCAACTACATGATCCTGCAGGCCTATGACTTCGTCGAGCTGAACAAGCGCTATGGCGTGCGCCTGCAGATGGGCGGTTCGGACCAGTGGGGCAATATCGTCAATGGCATAGACCTGGGCCATCGCCTCGGCACGCCGCAGCTCTACGCGCTGACCTCGCCGCTGCTCACCACCTCATCGGGCGCCAAGATGGGCAAGTCGCTCAACGGGGCGATCTGGCTCAATGCCGACCTGCTCTCGGCCTATGACTTCTGGCAATACTGGCGCAATACCGAGGATGCCGACGTGGAGCGCTTCCTCAAGCTCTACACCACGCTGCCATTGGACGAGATTGCCCGCCAGGTGAGCGGCGACATCAACGAGGCCAAGAAGCGCCTCGCCACCGAAGTCACCGCCATGATCCGCGGCCGTGCCGCTGCCGAGGAAGCCGCAGAAACGGCCCGGGCCACCTTTGAGACCGGCGCCATCGACCTGTCCCTGCCGACGGCAACGGTCACCCATGCCGAACTCGCCAATGGCCTGGGCATCCTCGCAGCCCTGGTTACGGCAGGTCTTGCCGCCTCCAATGGCGAGGCACGCCGGCACATCCAGTCGGGCGCCGTGCGGGTCAATGATGCGCTGATCGAGGATGACAAGCTCATGATCGGCGACAATGCACTGCTGCCGGAAGGCGTCATCAAGCTCTCTGTCGGCAAGAAGCGCCACGCGCTCATCAAGCCGGCCTGATTGCAGCACCTCTGGGGTGTCCACGCGGCGCCCCAGCCTATTCCGCCTGCGGCAATTCCTTGGCGCGGAATTCGAAGAGTTCGCGGAACACGCCCGGCATCAGGATCGACAGCGGATTGATGCGGAATTGCGGGTTGTCGAGAGAACCCTGCACCGCAAAGGTCACGCCGACCAGCCCTTCGCCCTCGCGTCCCCCCAGCAATGGCCCCAATAGCGGGATCTGCTGGAAGGCATTGTTGATCCCGAACAGCGGCACATAGGTGCCCGTCAGGTCATATTGGCGCCGGTCGGTGTAGATGAAGCCGCGCATCGTGCCGCCCACGGTATCGCCCGTGAGCACGGCATTGGTCACCTCGACCCGGTCGGACCGACGCTGGAACTCCACCTGCGCGGCGTCGAAATCCAGCCGGTTCTGCTGGGAGATGCGGGCTCGGGAGTCCGAGTGATTACCGAGAACCTGCGCCACGTTGGCTTCATCCACGATGGCGAAGTCGCGCATCACCAGCTGCCCGGCCTCGGCATCGACTTCGCGATCCGTGGTCAGCACCAGATTGCCCGAGCCGCCCGCCAGCTGCGAATAGACGCCGAGCAGCCGCAGGATGGTCCCGGCATCGTTGAAGGCCACTGACATGGTGCGCCCGCGTGGCGCCGGATTGGTGGTGACAGAGATGCTGTTGCCGTCGCTGAACTGCGCCGTCAGGTTGGCGCGCCGCATGTCGCTGCCGCGCAGCAGCAGGTCGAGATCGAGGTTGAAGGCGGTGGTGGCATAGTAGCCCAGCGCCCGGTCAAGCTGAACATCGAGCGCAATGGTCTGGTCGAACTGCGTCGACTGCACACCGCCTGCGCCCTCACCCAGGCCGAAGAACTTGCTCAGCATAGGCTTGAGGTCGAGCTGAGCCCCGCGGATCTGAACGGCATAACCTCCCTCGATCGGCGCCATTTCCAGCTGGGCGCTGTCACCCGTGCTGAGCCCGAACTGGCTGAAGCTGGCGGCCCGCAATCCCTCCGTGGCGTGGTAGGTGATGTCACCTATCGCCCGAACCGTGCCGAAGGACAGGTCGATGTCGTTGAGCTGGGTGATCTCGCCCGACGGCGTGATCGTCGCGTTCAGCGTGCCTGAGGTCCCCGTAGCCTTGCTGATGCCGATATCCTTGATGGAAAGCGACGCATCCTTGAGGTCCACGGCCATCTGGATCGAGCCATCCGGCATCGGCTGGGCGACGAAGCGCACGCGGCCTGACAGGAATTCCGAGACGTCAAAGCCCATTTTGGCCAGCTCGGCCACCTCGATGCTTGAGCCGAGCCGGAAGGTGGGGTCTGTCGTGGGCGTACCGGCGATCTCGACATCGGCCGCCATGCCGTCGATCTCGGCCGTGCCGCCCAGCTGGTAGCCGTCCTGGTTCGCACTGAACGCCAGTTGCCCATTGTCGATCCGGCGGTCCTGGATCGGCGTGGAACTGGCAAAGTCGGCCACTGTGCCATTGACGACATAGTCTATGTCGAGTTCCCGGCCGCTGGCCTCGTCCGGCAGCGCAATGGTTGCCACCAGCCCCAGATTGACCGCCCCGGTCAGGGCTTCGAGATCGACCGGCAGGTCCACACCAGCCAGTGCGTCTGGTTGCTGGTCATTGGCCAGCGCCAGCAAGGCCGGGATCGGCGCGGCGATATCGCCGGAAACTTCGATGAGCCCGCCTGAAGGGTCCGAATTGTCCATGACCATGGCGGGATTGCTGACGCGGATATCGCCCGCCTCGGTGGTCAGGGTACCGCCCTGGGCCGAAATGGTCACATCGGCATCATCGACCTGCAGCCGCGTCTGGCCGTCGATGGCGATCGGCGCCATCTCGGCTGTCGGCTTGATGGAGACGCCCGTGCCAACCATGTCGATCTGCATGGCGTCCTCGGGAATAGGCTTGTCTTCCCCTGCCAGGCCAAGCGAGCCTACCGGAAACTTGAAGTCCATGCGCGCCTGGGACACCGAGCCGTCCGTGACATTGGCCACGAACCAGTCGCGGCTCTCCCCGCCCATGACATAGGGCCAGAGGCGCTTGACGTCGTCGGCACTCACCCCCTGCCCCACCAGCGACAGATCGATGCCGAGCCCGGCCTGCTGCATGTCTATCCGGCCGGCCGTCTCCACGACGGCCTCGCCCTTGCGCGCAATCAGGCGGTCTATGCCCAGGGCACCGTAGAGCGGCGCCGACCAGCCGGAAAACTCCATGCTCTCGAACGGCGCCTCGGGCGCCGCCATTTCATTGGGCTGGATCACCACATCCCGCGCCTTGAGCGCGATGGCCAGCGTCGGGCCGAAGACCGGATCCAGCCCCATGGCAACGACGCCGGACAGATAGGCGCTGCTCCTGCCGATCTGCAGTGCCGCCTCATTGAGGATGAACTGGCCATCCTTGGGCGCCCAGGTGATGTCCATGATCGAGCTGGCCACCGGGAAATAGTCATCGGCTATGCGCAGGTCGAGGCCGGTCAGGTCGATCTTGAACCGCCCGTCGACCAGCTTGCCGCCCGCGGGCTCGAAATTGACATCGATCGACAGCGCCCCGGCCCCGCGCAAGGCAGCCATGCTGGTGGCATCGTCGATGAAGGGAAGAAAGGCGGCAAAATCGATGTTGGAAACGTCCGCTTCCAGGCGGGAATTGCCGGCATCGTCGACATGGCGCGACATGCTGCCGGTCATGGTGCGGCCGCCCAGGCTGGCCGAGAACGTGCCATTGGTGTCGCGGCGATCCGGTGTCGGACCGATCTCGAGGTTGATCGCATCGAAGCGTCGAAACAGCCCATAGACGGAATCGATCATGTCCACGACCCCGTCGCGGATGACCAGCTTGGAAAACCGCCCCCGCGCCGCCTGCTCCACGATTTCGGCGATACCCTGCTCGCTGGATTCAAGATTGTAGATCAGCCAGTCATTGTCCGACCGCAGGTTGAGCGGCTGCTCGCTGCCGCTGGCATCGATGCCACTTGCCGAAATGCCGACCACCGGAAAGGCGTCTGCGCCTTCCTGCACCCGCACGGTGGGGGTGCCGCCCTCCGGGTCGTCGATGACCTCGAAGCTGGATACGCGGGGGCCAAACAGGTCCTGCACCACCTGGATATGGGGCCGGACGATGGTGACGGTCGCGCCCGGCTGGCCGACGAGAGCGCGCACTGGCGAAAAGCCGACTTCCAGCGCTTCCATGCCGATGCGGGCGCCGCTCTTGCTGTCGTTGAGAGTCACCGGGGAAAACTGGATGACGGGCCAGACATTGTTCTCCAGGGCCAGCGCCATCTCGCCCAGCGACAGGGTGCTGGTCGGCGGCAGGGCCGACTGGATAACCGAACGCACCGCCTCACCCCCAAAGGGCAGGCGCACCGGCGTGATCAGCAGGACGAGATAAAGCAGCAGTGCCAGGACGGAGGGTATGCCAAGCGCCCACACGGCCAGTTTGGCTGCGTGGCGTGCACGGGGCCGTTTGCGCTGCGCAGACGGCGGAACCGGAGTGTCTGCGGGTGAAGTTGACGCGCTCACTTGCTTCCAGAACGAGGCTTTGCCGCTATTTGTTGGCACCCTCAAGAATCAACCGCAGAAGGCGGTCACTTGCCCAATGATACCGGCTGCAATATGGCACCGAACACCCACATTAGCGCGCGTCTGTTAACGGGAGACTTTTGCATGGCCGATTTGTCAGAAGGCGATCTCGCCCCGGACTTCACCCTGCCGCTGGATGACGGCACGGTCTTCAGCCTTGCCGCCGCACGCGGCCAGCCGGTGGTGCTGTATTTCTATCCGGAAGACGATTCTGGCGGCTGCACCGACGAAAACCGGGAATTTTCCGATCGGGCTGAAGCCTTCGCCAGCCTGGGCGCACGCCTGGTCGGCATCTCCCCCGACACCATCCAGAGCCACGTCAAGTTTCGCAGCAAATACGGCCTGGCCGTTCCGCTCGCATCCGATCCCGACCACCTGGCCATCGAACCCTATGGCCTGTGGAAGCTCAAGAAGCTCTACGGCCGCGAATTCATGGGGCTGATCCGGACCTCGTTTATCATCGGCGCCGACGGCCGGGTAGCGCGGATCGTCCGCGCCACCCGCATTCTTGGCCATGCCCAGAAAATGCTGGAAGCGCTGGAGGCACATGTCGCGGCGGCGCCGGCCAAATAGCCTTTGTTAACCACACGCAGTCATACTCTGCTCACCATATTAAGTGTGATGGCGGGGTGGGTTGCGTGCGTAGTCAGGCCAGTTTCGGGCGCTCCGATACCGGACGCAAAGACGTCGGCACGCAGAAGCGTCAGGGCATTCACCCGGCGCTGTTCTACAGCATGTTCGCCGTGCTGCTTGCCGGCAATGCCCTGCTCGGCACCGCATTCCTGCTCTCGCCAGATATCAAGAAACTGCTCAGTGGCCAGAACGACATGGTCATCGAGGCCTATGAGGATCGCATCGCACAACTCCGCGTCGAGGTCGACCGCCTGCATTCGCGCAGCTATGCCCAGGCCGGCGACATGAACCTGCAGCTGCAGGAACTGGCCCAGCAGCAGGAAGTGCTGCTCGAACAGCATCAACTGGTTCGGGTGCTGGTCGACAAGGCCGGGGAGCTCGGCATCGAGGCCGCGGGCATTGCTTCGACCGACAGCCACGACACCGCTGCCCTCGCCACGATCAGCGCCACCGGCAATCCCGATGTCGACGCCACGGCCAGTGCTGTGGCGCAGATGATGGGGGAGACGCAGTTCGCCATGACCTCCATCGCCGAGACCGCCACCACGCGGACCAACAGCATCGTGTCCGAACTCTCCGGTCTGGGCATCCGCGTCGATCTGCCCACCCTGCAGGATGGCGTGGGCGGCCCGCTCCTGGCCGCCACGGCCGAAGGCGAGGTATCCCAGGCCATCGACGACGCCAATGCCGTCATGGCCGCGCTGGTGCGCTACAAGGCTGCGCGCGAAAGCATCGACGCCGCCCCCATTCATATGCCGATCAGCGGCAACTACCGCCAGAGCTCGGGCTTCGGCAATCGCAGCGATCCCTTTTCCGGGCGCCGCGCCTTCCATTCGGGGCTCGATTTCGCAGCATCAAAGGGCACGCCGGTATTCAGTGCCGGCAAGGGCGTGGTGAGCTTTGTCGGCAGCAAGCCGGGCTATGGCAATGTCGTGGAAGTCACCCACGCCAATGGCCTCGTCACCCGCTATGCCCATCTGTCGAGCTTCCTCAGCGAGAAGGGCCAGGCGGTCAATACAGGCACACCCATCGCCAAAGTCGGCTCCACCGGTCGCTCCACCGGCCCGCACCTGCATTTCGAGGTGCGGGACGGCGACAATGCCATCAATCCCAAGGCGTTTCTCGAGACCGGCAAGCGGCTGCTGGCCCTGCTGTGAAGGCGGACTGCTAGTCCGCCGCCACATCCGTCGCCACGCCCACGCGCTGGGCCAGGGCGGCTTCCATGAACTCGTCGAGATCGCCGTCCAGCACCAGTGAGGGCTGGCCGCTTTCGACGCTCGTGCGCAGGTCCTTGACCATCTGGTAGGGCTGCAGCACGTAGCTGCGGATCTGGTGACCCCAGCCGATATCGGTCTTGCTGGCCGCCTGGGCATTGGCTGCCTCTTCGCGCTTCTGCAGTTCCGCCTCATAGAGGCGCGACTTCAGCATGGCCATGGCCGTGGCGCGGTTCTTGTGCTGGCTGCGCTCCTGCTGGCACGCCACGATGATGCCCGAAGGCACGTGGGTGATGCGGATCGCCGAGTCGGTCGTGTTGACGTGCTGTCCGCCCGCGCCCGAGGCACGATAGGTATCGACCTTGAGATCAGCTTCGCGGATCTCGATATCGATGGAATCATCGACCACCGGATAGACCCAGACGCTGGAAAAGCTCGTATGCCGCCGTGCGGCCGAGTCATAGGGGCTGATGCGAACCAGCCGGTGCACGCCGCTCTCGGTCTTGAGCCAGCCATAGGCATTGTGGCCCTTGATCTGGATGGTCGCCGATTTGATGCCGGCTTCTTCGCCGTCATGCATTTCAAGCACTTCCACCTTCATCTTCCGGCGCTCGGCCCAGCGGGTATACATGCGCAGCAGCATGTTCGCCCAATCCTGGCTTTCGGTGCCGCCGGCTCCCGAATGGATTTCGAGGTAACAGTCGTTGGCATCGACCTCGCCCGACAGCAGCGTCTCGATCTGGCGGCGCCGGGCCGACTGCTTGAGTTCGAGCAGCGCGTTCTCGGCTTCCTTGACGATCTCGGCGTCGCCCTCGGCTTCACCCATCTCGATCAGTTCGACATTGTCACGGATCCCCGCTTCCAGCTCGCGCACGGCCTTGACCGCCACGTCGAGCTCGTCGCGCTCGCGCATCTTTGCGCGGGCTTTTTCGGGATCGTTCCAGAATTCGGGGGATTCGGTCTCGGCGGTCAGCGCGTCGAGGCGAAGTTCAGCAGTATCCCAGTCAAAGATGCCTCCTCAGCAGGGTCAGAACCTGCTCGATTTCGGCGACGGTCTTTTCGATTTCCGCGCGCATTTAATGTCCATCCAATGTTCGACGGACCATGTAGACGAGGCCACCGGCAGGATCAACCCGCCGGTGGCCTTTGAGCTGCGCCTCTGGGATCAGAATTCGTCCCAGTCGGCCTTGAGCGCGGCGGAGCCAGCTGACAGGTAGCTTCGCGCTGTCGCAGCGGGTTTGGGGCGTGGCAGGGGCTGGCGTCGCGTCTCGACCACTGCCGGCTCATCATCGGTGACGAACACCTCCACGATTTCGTCGAGTTCCCTGGCCTGTGCCTCGGTTTGTTCAACTGCGGCATTGGTCTCCTCTACCAGGGCGGCATTGTGCTGGGTCATCTCGTCCATCTGGCGGATGGCGGTCGTGACCTGTTCGATCGCGCTTGACTGTTCTTGGCTGGCCTGGGCGATGCCCTGGATCAGCAAGTCGTTTTCCCTCACCCCGTCCAGCATCGCCGTCAGCTTGCTGGTAGCCTCAGCCACAAGCCTGGTGCCCGTGACGACTTCGGTCGCCGATTGTTCGATCAGCGCCTTGACCTCGGATGAGGCGCTTGCGGCCGACTGGGCGAGCCGCCGCACTTCCACCGCAACCACGGCAAAGCCCTTGCCGGCATCCCCGGCCCTTGCCGCCTCGACCGAGGCATTGAGGGCCAGCAGATTGGTCTGGAAGGCGATGTCGTCGATCATGCCGATGATGTTGGATATGCGCGAAGACGACGTCGAAATGCGCTGCATGGCCGTATTGGCCTGCTCCATCACGCCACCGGTCTCGCTCGCTGTCTGGGAGACATTGCGGGATTTTCCGCTTGCTGTGTCGGCGCGCCGCGCATTGTCGCTGACGGTGGAGGCCAGTTGGTCCATGGCGGCCGAGGTTTCCTCGATCGCCGCAGCCTGACGCCCCGTGCGGTCCGATAGGTCATTGGCGCCAGCCAGCAGCTCGGAGGTTGCCGTCTTGAGCGTCCCGGACGTGTTGCGGAGCTTCTGGACGATCAGCGAGAACTTGGACAGCGTCGTATTATAGGCCTCGCGCACCTCGTCGAGCTCGCCGACAAAGGCCTCGTCGATCTGTCCGGTCAGGTCGCCCTGCGCCAGGACCGACAATCCTTCACCCAGCTTCTGCACCGCATGCTTGCGGGCGGTGATGTCCGTCGCATATTTGACGATTTTGAACGTCTTGCCGTTCATGTCGAGGATCGGGTTGTAGCTCGCCTGGATCCACACTTCCTTGCCGCCCTTGCCAATCCGGAGATATTCGGCCGATTGGTAATTGCCCTGGGCCAGTGTTGCCCAGAATTCGGCGTAGGCGCGGCTGCTTGCCTCTTCTGCCGGCACGAACATGCGGTGATGCCGCCCCTGGATCTCGTCGAGCCGGTACCCGAGCGCGGCGCAGAAATTGGCATTGGCCGTCATCACTTCGCCGCTGGTGGTGAATTCGATCACCGCCTGGATTTGCTGATGGCGTCGAGCTGTCCGCGTGTATCAGCCGCAGCGAGCTTGGCCGCCGTAATATCGGAGGCAAACTTGATGACCTTGATCGGCTTGCCGTCCGCATCCAGCACGGGATTGTAGGACGCCTGGATCCAGACCTCGCGGCCACCCTTGCCGACACGCTTATACTCACCCGTGTCAAAGCGGCCGGCGCGCAGGCGATCCCAAAAAGCCGCATATTCGCCCTCGTCCGCACCGGCTTCGACGAACATGCGGTGATTCCGCCCAATGACCTCGCTGGCGTCGTAGCCCATGGCGGTCAGAAAGTTGGCATTGGCCGACAGGATCGTCCCATCCAGGGCAAACTCGATGACGGCCTGCGACCGGTTGATGGCGTCCAGTACGGCCCTGTCATTGTTCCGCTGGTTAGTCTTCTTGTGCCCAAAGAGGGGTATCTTATTCACGGCCGACCTCGTCCATTGATCGGGACGCAGGTATACGGAAATATCCCTAAGCCAGAGTAAATAACGAAGTCGTGATCAACTGCGGATACTTGCTACCGAGTAGTCTTTCTGAATTTCCGAAGTGCAAGATCACGCTTTACTGATGAAACGCGCCGAAGGAAGAACAGGCCATTCATTTGATCAATCTCGTGCTGCGCAACCCGAGCAACAAAGCCCTCAACCCGCAGATTTTGGCTCTGTCCGGCTGCGTCATCATGCGCCAGCACGGTCCAGGTCGAACGGACCACTGGCACTTCTATGCCGGGCAATGAAACCGAGCCTTCCATGCCCGTTTCACTCTCGGGGGCGAGGTCTATGACCTTCGGGTTGTAGAGCACGCGATAGTCGCGCGGTGCGGTGGCGGGGGCGATGCTGATGACCACCAGCGGTTCGTCCAGCCCCAGATGCGCCGCGGCGAGGCCATAGGCATGCACCCCTTCCGCCGCTGCCAGTAGCCTCGCCCCGGCCTCCAGCATCCTGGCATCGACGGGACGCGGCGTGGCTTTCCGGCTCAGCGCGGCATCAGGGTAGATAACGAATTCGCCCACTAGAACAGGCCGCCACGACCCACATTGGGATAGACCCACTGTCCCGTCGACCCGTCATAGACCAGCTGATCGCCCGAGCGCTGCGGCTCGCTGGGCTGGGTCACGTAGCCGCCGCCATATTCCTGCTGCATCTGCTGCTGGCGCTGGATGGCGTCGAAGGCGTTGACGTCGACGCCGATCACCGAAGTCATCAGGTTCGGCCCGGTACCCGGCTTGAACGCCTCCTCGATCGCCGATTCCCCCTCGAAGGCCTTGACCCCTGAATTGGGGTTGATCCAGGCGGTACTCATGCCCGGCGGCTTGTTGAACTGCGTGGCAGGCTTGCCTTCCAGGGCCTTGGCCATGAAGTCGGTGAAGATCGGCACCGCAAACGTGCCGCCGGTCACGGCCCGGCCCATGGAGCGCGGCTGGTCGTAGCCGACATAGACGCCGACGGCCAGTTCAGGCGTGAAGCCCACAAACCAGGCGTCCTTGTAGTCATTGGTGGTGCCGGTCTTGCCGGCCACCGGCCGGTTGAGCACGCGCGCCGCCGTCCCGGTGCCACGCTGCACCACGCCTTCCATCATCGAGGTGATCTGATAGGCCGTCATCGGATCGAGCACCTGCTCGCGATTGTCCACGATCACCGGCTCGCCCTGCCCGTTCCAGCTTTCGGCCTTGCAGCTCTGACACAGGCGTTGGTCATGCTTGTAGACCGTCACGCCATAGCGATCCTGGATACGGTCGATCAGGGTCGGAACGATCTTGCGGCCCCCATTGGCGATGGTGGCGTAGGCCGCCGTCATGCGCAGATCCGTCGTCTCACCGGCCCCCAGCGCCATGGCCAGCACCGGCTGCATCGTGTCATAGACGCCGAACAACCGCGCATATTCGGCCACCAGCGGCATGCCGATATCCTTGGCCAGCCGAACCGTCATGACGTTACGGCTGCGCTCGATACCGCGCCGCAGCGTCTGCGGCCCGTAGAACTCCTGGGCATAGTTTTCCGGACGCCAGATCGAGCCGTCGCCATTACGGATTTCCACCGGGGCATCCAGCACCACCGAGGCCGGGGTATAGCCATTGTCCAGTGCCGCGGCATAGACGATGGGCTTGAACGACGAGCCGGGCTGGCGCAATGCCTGCGTCGCCCGGTTGAATTCGCTCATCGCGTAGGAAAAGCCGCCCACCATGGCCAGCACGCGGCCGGTCCGCGGGTCCATCGCAACCAGCGCGCCTTCGATCTCGGGCACCTGTTCGAGCATGTAGCTGCCAGTCTTGCCCGAAATCGGCGAGACATAGACCACATCCCCTACATTAAGTATCTCCTGCAATGGCTTGGATACCCATGTGATATCTGGGCCAGAAAGTGTGCCCACAACGCGATCGTCAGCCACCCCGCCATCAGCGATATCGTCCGGGCGAAGGCCGATGCGTGCCTCATTGCCGCTGATCTCCAGCACCACCGCCAGCTGCCACTCCGGCACATCGCTCAAGGGCACGATCTTGGCGACATCCAGCCCCCAGTCGGCACCGATCTCGATGCTGGCCACCGGCGTACGGAAGCCCTTGCTGCGGTCATAGGCGATCAGCCCGTCCATCAGCGCGCGACGGGCATATTCCTGCAGCCTGGGCTCCAGCGTGGTCCGCACCGACAGGCCGCCACCATAGAGCTGGTCCTCGCCATAGAGCTTGGCCAGTTCGCGGCGGACTTCCTCGGTGAAATATTCGGCTGAATAGAGCTGGCTGCCGCCGGCGCGGGGAATGACGTTCAGTGGCTCGTCCTTGGCCGCCTCCGCCTCTTCCAGCGTCGCATAGCCATTCTCCACCATGCGGTCGATAACCCAGTTGCGGCGCTCGATGGCGGCCTGCGGGCGGCGGAACGGATGGTAGTTGTTTGGGCCCTTGGGAAGCGCCGCCACATAGGCCGCCTCGGCCAGGGTGAGCTCGTAGAGCGCCTTGTCGAAATAGTTCAGCGCCGCTGCCGCGACCCCATAGGAGTTCAGGCCCAGGAATATCTCGTTGAGATAGAGCTCGAGAATGCGGTCCTTGGAGAAGGTCGATTCAATGCGGATCGCCAGCAGCGCTTCCTGGATCTTGCGGTCCCAGGTCTGCTCGGAGCTGAGCAGGAAGTTCTTGGCGACCTGCTGGGTGATCGAGGAGCCACCGCCCTGGATGGCATTATTGCCATCCATGCGCGCCATGAGGTTGTCGCGGACGGCCCGGAACACGCCGTCGATGGCGATGCCGCCATGGTTGTAGAAATCCTTGTCCTCGGCCGACAGGAAGGCCTGGACGAGCAGTGGCGGCACGGTCTCGATGGGCTGGAACAGCCGCCTCTCGCGAGCAAACTCGGCCAGCAGCGTGCCGTCGGCGGCATGCACCCTTGTGGTCACGGGCGGCTGATAGTCCTTGAGCACCGTATAGTCGGGCAATTCGGCGGCAACGGTCGTGAGATAGATGGCCGCGACGCCGATGCCGGCGAGCGCGGCGAACATTCCAAAACCAAAAATCCAGCCAAGCAAGCGCAGCATATAGTCAATTTCTCCGACACGGATCGTCCGACCCGCATTAAACCGGCCGCGCAGCGCCCGCCAGGCGCGGCAGTTTCATCCACAGAATCATAGCAGACGGCAGCCCCGAAAGTAGATCACAAGCCCGCCACACCGGCATGGGACTGACGCTTGCCACGCCGCGTGGCCGAATTATCACATCACTCTTCGGGCACAAGCCCGTCGAAATAGCTCGATATGCCGCGCGCCAGCGCATCGGCCGTGCGATCCTGCCATTCCCCGCGCAGCAGGTTGGCCATGTCGTCGGCATTGGACAAAAAGCCCAGCTCCAACAGCACCGACGGCACATCGGGCGCCTGCAGCACGAAGAAGTCCGCCTGCCGCACCGGGAAGCGCCGCAGCTGCACGCTGGGCTCGAGCTGGTGCACGATGGCCTGGGCGGCCATGAACGACTGGTGCCGCATTTCCCGCCGCATCAGGTCGAGCAGGATATCCACCACCTCGGGCGCCATCTGCGGCATGGCGAAGCCGGCGATCACGTCGGTCTTGTTCTCCTTGTCCGCCAGCACCTTGTCGAGCACGTCGGTGGCGTTCTCGTCCCGCGTATAGACACTGGCCCCGCGGATTTCCGCCTGCTGGAAGCTGTCGGCATGCACGGAAATGAACAGGTCCGCCTTGTTGGTCCGCGCCAGCGCCACGCGTTCCTCGAGCCGCAGGAAGGTATCGTCCTCCCGCGTCAGCGCCACGTCGAAGCGCCCCGAGGCGACCAGCAGCTCCTGCAGCCGCAGGGCGAAGGCCAGGACAATGTCCTTTTCCTTGATGCCATTGGTAGTCTCGGCGCCGCTGTCGATGCCGCCATGGCCGGGATCGATCACCACCAGGGGCCGTGTGGCGATCGGCAGTTCCGAACCGCCAGCCGGAGTGGAAGCATCGGCCACTGGCGGCGTCGCAGATGCCGCCGCGTCGCGCGCCACATTGGCCGCAAATTCCTCGGCCGTGGCCGGAATGACATCCACCACCAGCCGGGCCGGCTGCCCCTCGAAGGGGTCGAGCACATAGGCCTGCTGCACCTGCGCCGGCGCGGACAGCGTCAGCATGGTCCGCACCCGGTCCGGCGCTGCCTGCTCCACCACATATTCGGCGATCATCCCCTCGCCTGCCGGCTTGCCGGTCGGCTCGGGCACCGAGAAGGTCGCCGCACGCACGTCGATGGCCAGCCGATCGGGGTCGCTCAGCGATACCAGCGCGAATTCGGTCTTGGCCGCCAGGTCGATGACCAGCCTTGCCCGCTCCGGCGTCGCCGACACGCGAACATCCATGACATTGGGCAGCGCCATGGGCGCCGCAACGGCGGCAGGCGCGGCCGGCGCGTCCTGCGCCTGCGGCATGCCGGCCAGCGACAGCGCGGCAACCAGGGCCGCCAGCAGCGGCAGCAGCATCATACGGAGGGATTTCAGCAAGCGCGGACCGGCCCCATGTTCTTCTCGTCCACATCTGCCACCCGGGTCGGGCGATTCTGCGGCGATGTGGCTCTTATGCGATGATTTGCGGAGCGGGCCAATAAAGCTGGTGTGAAATGGTTTGCCCCCAGTGGTTTCGACTTTCTTGTTGCCATTCTATCGCAACATCCCTACACGCTAGACGGGAAGCGCATGCTTCCTGCGGAACCAGTTTGCGTGGCCCCAGGGCCACGATAGCGGTGCCAGGAAGTGGCCGGACCAGGGAACGAAGAGAACTCCCGACATCCGGTCCAGAAGCGGCAAATCCTGCGCTTCGCTACGAATTTCGGTCCCCATGGACCGGACGGTTGCCACCAGGCAATCCAATAGGAAGAGGTCAGATGGCCCGCAAGCGGACAAAGCGCGACGCGATCGAATTATCCGATTGCCGTTTTGTCACGCAGCATCTTCCGGCCATGACCATCACGACCGGCGCGTTCAAGGCAGAGCTTCTGCGCGCCACCCACCCCAAACCATTCGCCTCGCACAGCGCCACAGCACGGATGCCGGTCTCCCCGCGCCTGTCTGTCGGCGCGCGAGCGCGCGGAGTTCATTATGGCTACCAAGAGAATGCTGGTGGATGCCATCCACCCGGAAGAAACACGGATTGTCGTCACATCGGGTAACAGGCTCGACGAGTTCGACTTTGAATCGGCGACCCGCCGCCAGCTGCGGGGCAATATCTACCTCGCCAAGGTCACGCGCGTTGAGCCGTCCCTGCAGGCGGCATTCGTGGAATATGGCGGCAACCGCCATGGCTTCCTCGCCTTCAGCGAAATCCACCCCGATTATTACCAGATCCCGGTAGCCGACCGCGAAGCCCTGCTGCGCGACGAAGAGGCCGAGGACGACCACCACGACGAAGCCGACGAGAACATTTCACTGCCCGAAGGCGTCACCGAGCCTGACGCCGAGGCAGACCCACAGGATATCGAAGACGCCAGCCATATCGAGCAGGCGCCTGCCAATTCCGAACCGATCGAGTCGATCGGCGGCGCCGACGCGCTGGAGGAAGTTCCCGAGCGTCGCCGGCAGAGCCCCAATCGCCGTCACTACAAGATCCAGGAAGTCATCAAGCGCCGCCAGGTCATGCTGGTGCAGGTGGTCAAGGAAGAGCGCGGCAACAAGGGCGCGGCACTGACCACCTATCTGTCGCTGGCCGGCCGCTATTCCGTGCTGATGCCCAACACCGCCCGTGGCGGCGGCATTTCGCGCAAGATCACCAACGCCGCCGACCGCAAGCGCCTCAAGGAGATCACCTCCGATCTCGAAGTGCCGCAGGGCATGGGCGTCATCCTGCGTACGGCCGGCGCCGCGCGCACCAAGGCCGAGGTCAAGCGCGACTTCGAATACCTGATGCGCCTGTGGGAAAGCGTGCGCGAACTCACCCTCAAGAGCCAGGCGCCGTGCCTGGTCTATGAGGAAGGCTCGCTGATCAAGCGGACCATTCGCGACCTCTACAACAAGGACATCGATGAAGTGTTCGTGGCGGGCGAAGACGCCTACCGCGAAGCCAAGGACTTCATGCGCATGATCATGCCGAGCCACGCCAAGAACGTGCAGCTCTACAAGGAAGATCAGCCGCTCTTTTCCAAATACGGCATCGAAGCCCAACTCGATTCCATGTTCTCGCCGACGGTTACCCTGCCCTCGGGCGGCTACATCGTCATTAACCCGACCGAGGCGCTCGTTTCCATCGACGTCAATTCGGGCCGCTCCACCAAGGAGCACAATATCGAGGACACCGCGCTCCAGACCAATCTGGAAGCGGCCGATGAAGTCGCCCGCCAGCTCCGCCTGCGCGATCTGGCCGGCCTGATCGTCATCGACTTCATCGACATGATGGAAAATCGCTCCAACCGGGCCGTCGAGCGCAAGCTCAAGGATTGCCTCAAGGACGATCGCGCCCGCATCCAGGTCGGCCGTATTTCGCACTTCGGCCTCATGGAAATGAGCCGCCAGCGCATCCGCTTCGGTGTCGTCGAAAGCTCCACCCACAAGTGCCCGATCTGCGACGGCACCGGTCTGGTGCGTTCGGTCGAGTCGCTGGCGCTGATGATCATGCGCCACATCGAAGACCACGTACTGCGCCGCCAGGGCCAGTCGATCAATGTCCGCGTACCGGTCGAGGTCGCGCTCTACATTCTCAATTTCAAGCGTGAGACGCTGATCTCGCTCGAAATCCGCAACCAGCTGTCGATCACCATCACTGCCGACGGCAAGATGACCGGTCACCAGTTCGCCATCGAAAAGGGCGAAGCCCGGGTCATGGCCTATGCCGATACCCGCGTCACCGAGCATGTGCGCGTCGACAGCGCCATCATCGAGGACGATGCCGACGAGGAGATCGTCGACGAGGTTGAGGACGAGGAAGCCGGCGAAAGCCCGGCCGCTGCTGCCGCATCGGGCGAAAATGGTGAAGGCGAAGGTCGCCGTCGCCGTCGTCGTCGCCGCCGCGGTGGTGCCGATCGCGAGGACAATGGCCAGCGTCCGCCCCAGCAGCGCGCTGCCCAGGCCCCGAGCGTCGAAGCCGATGCCGGCGAAGACAGCGACGAGGGCGATGAAGAGCCCAATGTCGCGCGTCCCTCCAACGATGCCGGTTCCGACGAGGAGCCGCGCAAGCGCCGTCGTCGCGGCCGTCGCGGTGGCCGTCGCAATCGTCGCGATGGCGAGGACGGTCCCGAGAAGGCTCCCTCGCCCGCTGGCGAGGATGGCCTGACCACGGCTGAAACCGAGACAGTGGCCGAAAGCCTGCTGGCTCAGGACGAAATCGCGGCAGCCGAAACGGCCGTCGCCGAGCCGGCTCCGGTTGAAAAGCCCAAGCGCACGCGACGCAAGAAGGTGGAAGAAACCGCCGAGTCCGCACCCGTTGATGCGGCTCCGGTCGAAGCCACGCCGGCCGAGGCAGAGGCGCCGGTTGAGGCCGAAAAGCCCAAGCGCAAGCCGCGTGCCCGCAAGCCCAAGGCCGAGACAGCCGAGGCGGCACCAGTCGCGTCGGTCGCTGAAGTGGCCAAGGCTCCCGAGGCCGCCAAGGTCGAGGCTGCCGAGGCTGCTGCGGAGGCGCCCAAGCCGCGCCGCGCCAAGAAGGAACTGCCGGCCGAGGGCATTGTCGTGTCTTCCAGCGCACCCAAGGCAGAAGCCGAAGGCGAGCAGGCCGAGCCCAAGAAGAAGGCCGGCTGGTGGCAGCGCCGCCTCGGCCTCGGCTAGAGACTTCCGGATATCCTGACATTCAAGGCGGCCCACGGGCCGCCTTTTTTGTTGCCGCTCCGCTAGCGGGCTTCGTCCACAGTCTGGCGGCGAACGATATGCACACCGGCCTCCGGCGTGCGCAGGATCGTCAGTCGCGCATGCTTTTCGCCCTGCTTTCGGTTCACCTGGCCATGACCGGGTTTGTCCCTGCGGTGCCGGTCGGGTCCAAGATAGTTCCGCGTCTCGATATAGAGGTGTTCATGCCCGATCTGGGCCGCCAGCCGTGTCGCCATGGTGCGGCCGTCCTCGGGCACGCTGATGACCTCGTCAAAGCCCATCTCGATATGCGCCTGGATGTCTTCTGCCGAGCCATCGCGCAGAAACAGCACGACCGGGGCGAAGCAGAGGCTGACCGAGCCGGCATGGCGCAGGTCGAACAGCAGCTTGCGCTTGTCTTCGTCTGCGTAGTCGAAATGGACGAGATAATAGACCAGCCGATGGTCGAAGCGGTCATGGCCGAGTGCTGGCGAATGCGCCACTACGGCGCCGAAGCGGAGCTTCTCGGCCAGGCGCATGAGCGCCGCACAATCGCGCTCGTCCTTGGCCAGGACGATGGCTACGCAATGGGCGAGAACGTCCGGATCGCCTGCTTGAGCATGCACGGTTCGGACCTCCCAATCCTACCAGCACATGGCAAAGCATAGCGCAGAGGCCTTAAGATGGGCCTACCCGTCCCGGCTGACTTGTCTCTATCCGGCCTGCTGCAGGAAGCGCCCCATGCGCTCGATCGCCATCTCGATCGTCTCCTGCGTGCCCGCATAGGAGAAGCGCACATAGCGGTTGCCGCCGGCCCGGTCGAAGTCGATGCCCGGCGTCGCCGCGACACCCGCCTCGTCGAGCAGCGCCTCGCAGAAGCTCATGGAATCGTTGGAGAAGCGGCTGATCCCGGCATAGGCGTAGAAGGCCCCGTCCGATGGGCTGCCGATGTCGAAGCCCAGCGTCTGCAGGCCATTGTTCAGCAATTGCCGATTGCGCGCATAGCCCGCCTTCTGCTGTTCGGCATAGTCACGCTCGCCCAGCGCCACCGTCGCGGCAATCTGGCTTAGCGTCGGGGCGGAGATAAAAAGGTTCTGCTGCAGGATTTCGGCGCGACGGATCAACTCGTCGGGCAGCACCATCCAGCCGATCCGCCAGCCCGTCATGCAGTAGTATTTCGAGAAGCTGTTGATGATGATGGCGTCCCGGGTCAGCTCCAGCGCGCTGACCGAAGGGCCGCGATAGTCCAGCCCATGGTAGATTTCGTCCGAGATCAGCCGCACGCCGAGCCGCTGGCAGGTGGCGACGACGTCGGCCAGCTCTGCCCGGTCCACCGCCGCGCCGGTGGGGTTGGCGGGGCTGGCGAACAGCAGGCCCTCAAACGGGGTATCGGCATGGGCCGCCGCGATATCCGACCCGGTCAGCTTCCAGCCATTGGCGGCGTCGAGCGGAATTTCCGCGATGCCGAAGCCCAGCCCGAGCAGCGTATTCACATAGGCCGGATAGCCCGGCCGGGTGATGGCGATGCGCGCACCGGGTCGAAAGGCTGTGTGGAAGGCGATGATGAACCCCGCCGAAGACCCCATCGTGCAGAGGATCGATTCGGGTTCGACGACCGCCGCGTGCCGGGTGGCATAATAGTTCGCCAGCCCTTCGCATAGCTCCGTCAGGCCCTTGGCATTGGTATAGCCCTGCGCCAGCGGCAGGGCCTTGGCCACGGCCTCGATCACCCGGGGTGCCGGCGGAGCACCGGGCTCGCCCACCTCGAGATGACAGACGCTGCGCCCCGTCGCCTCGATAATCTTGGCGCGTTTGAGAATTTCCATGGCGTGGAAGGGCATCAGGCCGTCGGCGGGCTGTTCTGTCATGGCGGTTCCTTGCTGCCTCCCCGCCTATCCGGTTCGGCGGCCCCTCTCAACAACAATTGATGGTCGTGTCAGGGCGCCCTTCACTCCCGGGTGCCAATATCGCCCCGCGTCTGCTAGAAGCGGGCCGATTGCCGAACTGGGGAGCCTACGGTCATGTCGCGCGTCACTCTTGTCCTTGTCGCCCTGGTGGGCATTCTGGCCGGCGCGTTGGGCTACTCAGTTGTTGCCCGGCCCGCTGCACAGACCGACGCCGTGGCTGTGCAGGCTCTGATCGATGAGGCCATCACCGCCTATGATGCCGAGCGCCAGGCGGCACAGGCGGCCCTGCCGCAGGATGTGGCGGCACTCGATCCGGAAACCCTCAATCCCCTGATCGAATCCTATCTGCTGAGCGACCCCAAGATTCTCCAGCGCATGTCGGTCGCCCTCGACACGACCCTCCAGGCCGAGGAGCGCGCCCAGGCCACCGGCGCCATCGCCTCGATGAAGGAGGCCATCTTCAACGACCCGGGCCAGGTCGTGCTCGGCAACCCGGATGGCGACGTCACCCTGGTCGAGTTCTTCGACTACAATTGCGGCTATTGCCGCGCCGCCCTGCCCGACATGGCTGCGCTGCTGGCGGAAGACCCCAACCTGCGCGTCGTGCTCAAGGAATTCCCGATCCTCTCCAACGAATCCATCGATGCCGCCCGTGTCGCGGTGCTGGTTGGCGATGCCGACGTCGATTACTGGACCTTCCACGAGGCGCTGTTCACCAGCCGGGGCCAGGTGGACAAGCAGGTAGCGCTCGCCGCCGCAGCCGATCTGGGCCTCAGCCCGGTGTCGCTGGAACTCGACATGGGCACCGAGGCAGTGTCCCAGAAGATCCAGA
Source organism: Alphaproteobacteria bacterium (assembly GCA_018828145.1). Lineage (GTDB taxonomy): Bacteria > Pseudomonadota > Alphaproteobacteria > Rhizobiales > Devosiaceae > Devosia. The sequence goes on from JAHJWO010000054.1 coordinate 202,743, forward strand.
CCTCCTACGAGATCGCCAGGGCCCTCAACATCACCGGCACGCCGACCTACATCATCGGCAACGAGATCATTCCCGGTGCCATCGGCATCGATGAACTGCGCGAACGCATCGCGAATATGCGCAAATGCGGCGAGTCCCAATGCGAGGGGTAAGCCCCACTTTCGCCGCGATTTTTGCCTTTTCGGTGGACTTCGTATAACCGGGCTTGCGCCGGCCGGAAATGCCGGTGCAAAAGGCAAAATCATGGCAAAACGTGTTCTCGTCCTCAACGGCCCGAACCTCAACCTGCTCGGCACCCGCGAGCCCCACATCTATGGCGCCGAAACGCTGCAGGATGTGGCGGACCTGTGCCAGCGCACGGGCGACGAGTTCGGGCTGGCCGTCGATTTTCGCCAGTCCAATCACGAAGGCGAGCTCATCACCTGGATTCACGAGGCGCGTCAGACGGCCGACGCCATCCTCATCAATCCGGGCGGCTATTCGCACACCTCGGTGGCCATCCATGACGCCCTCAAGGGTGTCGGCCTGCCGGTTGCCGAAGTGCATATTTCCAATATCCACCAGCGCGAGGCCTTCCGGCACCACTCCTATGTGTCGGCGGTCGCGTTCGGCGTCATTTGCGGCTTTGGCGTCACCGGGTATAGACTGGCGCTCACAGCGCTCGCCGAAAAACTAAAATAACGATCAACGCGACTAGCGCGGGAGACCGACAAGAATGACCAAGTCATCGCAGGTGGATCAGGATCTGATCCGGGCCATTGCCGAGCTGCTCAACAAGGAAAATCTCGCTGAGATCGAGATCGAGCAGGAGGACTTCCGGGTCCGCGTCACCCGCTCCTATGCCAATGAGGCGCCGGTCTATGCGCAGGCGCCGCAATATCTGCAGGCACCACCGCAGGCCGCCCCGGCCTCGGTCACCCCGGCCGGCTCCGTGCCCGCCGCAGCCCCTGCTGCCGCCGAGGACCTCGCCTCCAATCCCGGCACCCTCACCTCCCCCATGGTCGGCACCGCCTATCGCTCGCCCGAGCCGGGCAAGCCCGCCTTCATCGATGTCGGCGCCAAGGTGACCGAGGGCCAGACCCTGCTCATCATCGAAGCGATGAAGACCATGAACCAGATCCCGGCGCACCGCTCGGGCACCGTCACGCGCATCCTCGTCCAGGATGCACAGCCGGTGGAATACGGCGAGCCTCTCGTCGTCATCGAGTAAGGGGGGCTTCATGTTCCAGAAGGTCCTCATCGCCAATCGCGGCGAAATCGCCCTGCGCATCCTGCGCGCCTGCAAGGAGCTCGGCATCCAGACCGTGGCGGTGCACTCAACCGCCGACGCCAATGCCATGCATGTGCGCCTGGCCGACGAAAGCGTCTGCATCGGCCCGCCCTCCGCCAAGGACAGCTACCTCAACATCCCCTCGATTCTCGCCGCCTGCGAAATCACCGGCGCCGATGCGGTGCATCCCGGCTACGGTTTCCTCAGCGAGAACGCCCGCTTCGCCAAGATCCTGGGCGAGCACAAGGTCACCTTCATCGGCCCCTCGGCGCACCATATCGAGATCATGGGCGACAAGATCACGGCCAAGAAGACCGCCGTCGAACTCGGCATTCCCGTCGTGCCCGGCTCGGCCGGCGCCGTCGAGAGCGACGAGGAAGCCCTGCGCACCGCCAAGGAAATCGGCTACCCCGTGCTGATCAAGGCAACCGCCGGCGGCGGTGGCCGCGGCATGAAGGTCGCCAAGTCCGAAAAGGACGTGCTCGAAGCCTGGTCGACCGCCCGCACCGAAGCCAAGGCCGCCTTCGGCAATGACTCGGTCTACATGGAAAAATACCTCGGCAAGCCGCGCCATATCGAGGTGCAGGTGCTCGGCGACGGCCAGGGCAATGCCGTCCATCTCGGCGTCCGCGACTGCTCGCTGCAGCGCCGCCACCAGAAGGTCTGGGAAGAGGCCGGCGGCCCCACCATCCTGCCCAAGGAACGCGACGAGATCGGCGAGATCTGCGCCGTGGCCATGCGCAAGCTCAAATATGCCGGCGCCGGCACCATCGAGTTCCTCTACGAAAACGGCGAATTCTACTTCATCGAGATGAATACCCGCCTGCAGGTGGAGCACCCGGTCACCGAGCGCATCACCGGCATCGACATCGTCTATGAGCAGATCCGCGTCGCCTCGGGTGAAAAGCTCTCGATGACGCAGGACAAGGTGCAGTTCTATGGCCACGCCATCGAAGTGCGCATCAATGCCGAGGACCCGCAGACCTTCGCGCCCTCGCCCGGCACCATCACCTTCTACCACCCCGCCGGTGGCGTCGGCGTGCGCGTCGATTCGGCCGTCTACCAGGGCTACAAGATCCCGCCCTATTACGACTCGCTGATCGGCAAGCTCATCGTCTATGGCCGTACCCGCGACGAATGCCTGCAGCGCCTGCGCCGCGCCATCGACGAATTCGTCGTGGACGGCATCAAGACCACGCTGCCGCTGTTCCAGCGCCTGATCCGCGAACCGGACATCCTTGCCGGCAACTACGACATCCACTGGCTGGAAAAGTATCTGGCCGAGAACAAGGTCTGATTGGGAGCCTTGATGATGTGGCACAGTGGCGTCACATCCACGGAGCATCACCTCCCCCTTGATGGGGGAGGCCGGGAGGGGGTGCGAGAGCCCCGATATCGGTGTCAGTCCACCCCCACCCGCGAACCCTCCCCACAAGGTGGAGGGTGTCGACTGAACCGCCGGGCGCGCAGGGGCGGGAGCTGCTGATGGCCCGCCGGCAGGATCCCTTCGACATCGACATCACCCCCGAACTCATCATCCGCGCCTATCGCGCCGGCATCTTCCCCATGTCGGAGGACGCCGAGGACGAGGACCTGTTCTGGGTCAGCCCGGAAATGCGCGGCATCATCCCGCTCGATGGCTTCCGCCTCTCCACCAGCCTGCGCAAGGCCATCCGCAAGTCGGGCTTTACGGTCAGGGTTGATACCGATTTCGAGGCGATCATCGAGGGCTGCGCCACCGTCGGCGAGGATCGCGACACCACCTGGATCAACCGCACCATCCGCTCCGTCTATGGCGAACTGTTCCGCCGCGGCGTGGCCCATACGGTGGAAGTCTGGGATGGCCCCGATCTCGTCGGCGGCCTCTATGGCCTTGCCATCGGCGGCGCCTTCTTCGGGGAATCGATGTTCCACCGCCGCACCAATGCCAGCAAGATGGCCATGGCCCATCTGGTCGAGCGCCTCAGGTCCGGCGGCTTCGTGCTGCTCGACACCCAGTTCGTCACGCCCCATCTCGCCTCGCTCGGGGGCGTCGAAATTCCGCGCGAGGAATATGAGGAGCGCCTCGCCCAGGCGCTCCTGCTGTCCGCCGATTGGTCCGCCTGGGACCGGCAACACGCTAGTCCTTGAGCTTGAAGGCCAGTTCGGTCACCCACTTGTCCATGTCGGGTTCCTCCTCAGGGTCCGTCTCATAGATTTCCAGCCGGCAGGCGAAGTGGTCCCCATCGGGCTTCTCCTCCATGTCCAGAGCCTGCTGGCTCTGCCGCAGCCAGCCGATCAGCATGCCGGTGACAGGCTCCAGCTTGTCCGGATGCCCATGCCAGCGCAGTGTCACGAACCGCCCGGCCGGCAGGGTGCCGAACTTGACCCTGTCGCTCGCCACGCCCTTCCGCGCCACCGCCACCCCGGCCTCCACCTCGAGCGTATCGGCCATATTGATCCGCCGGTAATTGTAGAATGCCGCACCGACCGGTTCGATATTCTGCTCGGCGAGCATGCCGAACACGACCGGAAACCCTTCCTGGGCGGGCTTCTGCATCTCGTCCATGCGCACCGTGAAGCTCATATAGGCATAGTCCTGCGCCGCCCGGGTCACGTTTTCAGGCAAGGTCAGCATCTCAGTCTCCTGTTATGGTGGTCTCTTGGGATTGGTCCTGTCGAGCAGCGCCCGCCGGTCGCATTGGCCCTGGTCGCCGTCATGCTGGTCCGTCCCCCAAGCAGCATGCAATAGCGTCCGACCTGCCGCAGCCTTGCGCCACGGCGCTGCTCGGTCAAGGACGGATGGGCGTCGCCGATACCGACAAGGTCAGCACAGCCACGGTCGATTTGGTTTCAGGGGGTCTCGCGCTCGTCGGGCGGCGGCACGTCGGTGCTGGTCTTGCACTCGACCAGCCACACATCATAGATCGCGTGGTCGACTGCGTTTAGCGCCGGACTATCTGCAAACATCCAGCCGGTGAAGATGCGCCGGGAGACGCCGGTGAGGCTGCGCTGGTCGACTTCTAGAAACGCCGAGATGCGCTGGGTCTCGGTCGAGGGACGGCTATAGCAGGCGCGCGGCGTGAGTTCGAGTGCCCCGAACAGCACCGTCTCGTCGATATAGACGTCGAACCGCGTGATGCGCCCGGTGATCTTGTCGAGCCCGGCAAAGGTGGCGACCGGATTGGCCACCGGCTGGGCCAGAACCGGCGCGGCCAAGCCGAAGCATGCCAGCGCCACGAAGGGCACCAGCATCTTGGTCAGGGCTGAAAACGGGGTGGTGCGGCGCAAGGCGCCGTCCTATTCGGGCGACCAGGCGTCGTAGTCGCCGGTAACGCGCGGGCGCTCGCCCTTGTTCAGCAGGCTGCCATCTGGACGGTATGCAGCGGCCGTACCCGTCAGGTTCGGCTCATGCGGCTTCTGCCAGGCGCGCGCCTGATAGTTGGCCTGCGCCGGCACCACGTCGGTGCGGTGATGCATCCAGCCATGCCAGCCGGATCCGATCGTGGACGGGTCGGCATAGCCACTATAGGTCACGTAGCGGCGGCCAGCCTTGCGATCCTGGTAGTACTTGTTGCCGAATTCGTCGCTGCCGACAAAGTCGCCAAAGCGCCAGATCCACAGGCGCGTTCCCCATGTCTGGCCGCTCCACCAGGAGAAGATTTCAGTCAGGAACTGCTTGATACCGGATTTGGCCAATTGTCGATTCCGCCGTCGAATTATGCGATTGCGCCGGGTGTAACATGGGTGGTCACGGCAGCCTAGTGTTTGGCGGCGAATTTACCGCGCCTGCAGCCCCGCCATGGCTGCGGTGATGATCGCGTCCTTCTGTGCGTCCGTCGTGCCCGCCAGGCCCTGGATATGCAGGCCCTGGTCCAGCGTCTGCAGCATCTTGCCCAGCCCTGCAATGTCGCTCGCTGCGGCGATCTGCCCCCGCGCCAGCGCGCCGGCAAGGTTCGCCCGATACAGCGCCTCGATTTCGCCGGCGCCTGCCACCGCCCGGTCATAGGCCCCGGGCGGCACCGAGTCGCGCTGCGTCAGCGTGTTGATCATGAAGCAGCCGTAATATTCGCTGCCATATTGCAGCGAACGCAGCACGGCCTCGATATTCTCCAGCCCCTGCGGCTGCACGGTCAGGATGTCGCGATACTGGCCCAGCAGGTAACCGAGAAATCGATCGAGGGCCGCCTCGTAAAGCCCGGCCTTGCCGCCAAACTCCTTGTAGAGACTGAAGCGGTTCAGCCCGGTATGCTCGACCAGGGCCGCAAGATGCGCGCCCTCGTAACCAAGCCGCCAGAACATCGACATGGCCTTGTCGAGTACGGTGTCGCGATCATAGCCCCTTGGACGCGCCATTTACAGACCGATCATTCTAAAATTCCGTTGACCACGCTATGGAGCGGAGTTATTTACCTACCGTTCTGAAACAGGAATTGGCCAATGTCCACCTCTTTCGCGCACGATATCGAGCTGCCCGCCCAGCTGGCGCGGTTGGCCGGCCGGCAGTGGGTGCAGATCACCCTGGGCCGCTCCGGCGCATCGGTCTGGCGTATCGAAGGCGGCGGCGACACGCTATATCTCAAGCGGGAGGCAATCCACGCCCTGGGCGAAATCCCTGGTGAAGCGGAGCGACTGCACTGGCTCGCTTCCACATCCGTTCCCGCCCCCCGGCTTTGCGACAGGTTTGACGCGGACGGCTATTCCTGGCTGCTGATGACGGCCCTGTCCGGCACGGACCTGACCCATCTGGTCGCTCGTCCCGCCGACCTGTGTAACGCCCTGGCTACCGGTCTGCGCGCCTTGCACGCCCTTGATCCGGCAACCTGTCCCTTCGACCTCCGGCTGCCGTTGCGGCTGCAGGCCGGCGCCGCCAATGCGGCGGCCGGTCGCGTCGACGAAAGCGATTTCGACGAAGCCCGTCATGGCTGGACCGCCCAGGCCGTCCTCGACTGGTTGCAGGAGTACCAGCCCCGCCACGAAGACCTCGTCGTCACCCATGGCGATGCCAGCCTGCCCAATATCATGGCCAGCGATGGCCGCTTTGCTGGCATCATCGATTGCGGACGCCTCGGCGTGGCCGATCGCTGGCAGGATTTGGCCATTGCCTGCCGCAGCATCATCTACAATTGCGGTCAGGAGCACGTCGCCCCATTCCTCGCGGCCTACGGCGCAGCATGGGACGCGCAACGCTACCGCTACTACTGCACGCTCGACGAGCTGTTCTGATGGCCGGTCTGCGTCGCTTCCTCGGCGTCTATTACGCCTATGTCTTCGTGTTCGATTTCATGCTGGCCTACGCCATCTATACGGCCCTGTTCGAGCTGCGCGGCATTTCCGTCGCCGAGATCGGTATCCTGCTCGCCTTCTGGTCGGCCTCCGCCATCGTTCTCGAAATGCCCTCGGGCGCCCTTTCCGATCATTTCGATCGCCGCGTCCTGCTGGTCGTTGCGCCTCTGCTCAAGGCACTGACCTTTGTCTGCTGGGGCCTCGCCAATGGCAGCTTCTGGCTCTATGGCCTCGGCTTCCTGTTCTGGAGTGCCGGACAGGCCCTGCAGTCGGGCTCGCGCGAGGCGCTGCTCTATGAACGCCTCGCCGAAGCGGGCCGGAGCGACGAGTTCGACAAGATCCTGGGGCGCGACTCCGCGGCCGAGGGCCTTGGCATCGGCGCGGGGGCCCTGCTCGGCGGCTTCGTCGCCCAGTTTGATATGGATTGGGCCATCTGGCTGTCTATCCCGCCCCTTCTTGTCGGCGCCGGGCTGGCGCTGCTGCTGCATGACAACCGGCGCAACCGGCAGGCCGAGGACGACGAGACTCCTTCCACCTACCTGTCCCACTTTGCCGATGCCTTCGGCGAGTTCCGGCGCCATGCCGATCTGCGCTTCGTCACCATCTATATGTCGGTAGGCCTGATCACCTTCGAGCTGCTCGAGGAGTTCGACCAGCTCTATTATCTCGCCGTCTCCGTACCGATCTGGGCCTGGGGCCTGCTCGCCGCTGCGGTGGAGCTGGTCTATGCCTATGCCAGCGTCGCCGCCCACCGCCTCGCTGGCCGGCCATGGCTGGCCTGGGCCCTGCCCCTGCTCGGCGGCGCCCTGCTGGTCGCAGCCTCGGTCGGGGACAATCCCTGGTATGTGCTGCTGCTGGAGCTGGCTTATGTGGCCATCGCCCCCGTGGCCGTGCTGGCCGAGGCCCGCTTCCATCGCGTCATGGATGGGCGCAGCCGTGCCACCACGACCTCGGCGCTGATCATGGCGGAGAATATTGCCGGCATTGTCGCCACCCTGCTCTTTGGCTTCCTCGCCCAATGGCTGGGCATCCTGCCAGCCTATGGCTGGGCTGGCCTCGTCATGCTGCCCGTGGCCGCCTGGGTCTTTGTCGGGCAGCGTCGTGGTATGCGCGCCATCGACTGAGCCACCAGCGCTGGTGTCCACGGCGCGCTGCCGTCTTTCGGCCAAAATTTCTGCGCTTGACAGCTTTTGACCCAGCCGATTCTGCCGTCTGCCGGCATGGTGAATGCCCGCTTAACGGCACTCCCCACAACCCGATCCCTGAGGAATCCCGTGGCTTTAGCGCGGACTCTTCCCGCGGCGTTTCGATGGTTCATGCAGCTTTTGAAAAAGCTCAGACGGGCCCGCCAAGCCCACCAATTTCCTTGCAGTTTGTCCCCGCAATCCACATATTACCCCTACTAGTGGTTGTCCTGGCCGCCATCCCGACCACTAGCCCTTGTGATTTGTGACATTGACGCGCCGTCTGAATCGGAAGAATGTTTTGGACAGTTCGATGCATCTCCCTGCAGCGGACAAGTCCTGAACGAGAGCGCTGGCACAAGACCGGCGACAGGTTCGGGCACAGGCAATTTTTTCGAGCCCGTCCAGCGGACTCGGTTGGTGAAGCGTCAACACAGATTTGGATGAGAAGCCGGGTTTCGGCTCGCGGGCACCCTTGTGCTCGTTACATTGGGGAATACGACGACTATGCGCATTGAACGCCGGTTCACGTCTGCCGATCAGGATCGCTACGGCTCGATCGAATTCCGCTCGGCCACGAGCGAGATTCGCAATCCTGACGGCTCGGTCGTCTTCAAGCTCGAAGACATTGCCATTCCCTCGACCTGGAGCCAGGTCGCGGCTGACATCATCGCGCAGAAATACTTCCGCAAGGCCGGCGTCGCCAAGGTCTTGAAGAAGGTCGAGGAGAACTCCGTTCCCTCCTGGCTGTGGCGCTCCGTCCCCGACGAGGCTGCGCTCGCCAAGCTCCCCGAAGCCGAGCGCTATGGTTCGGAAATGGACAGCCGCCAGGTCTTCGACCGCCTGGCCGGCACCTGGACCTATTGGGGCTGGAAGGGCGGCTATTTCGACTCCGAGGAAGACGCCCGCACCTTCTTCGACGAGCTCGCCTACATGCTCGCCACCCAGCGCGTTGCCCCCAATTCCCCGCAGTGGTTCAACACCGGCCTGTTCTGGGCCTATGGCATCGATGGCCCCGGCCAGGGCCATTTCTATGTCGACCCCTTCACCAACAAGCTGGTCTCCTCCAAGAGCTCCTACGAGCACCCCCAGCCCCATGCCTGCTTCATCCAGTCCGTCAATGACGACCTGGTGAACGAAAACGGCATCATGGACCTCTGGGTCCGCGAGGCGCGCCTGTTCAAGTATGGCTCGGGCACCGGCACCAATTTCTCCGCTTTGCGCGGCTCGGGCGAACGCCTCTCGGGCGGCGGCAAGTCGTCGGGCCTCATGAGCTTCCTCAAGATCGGCGACCGCGCTGCCGGCGCCATCAAGTCCGGCGGCACCACCCGCCGCGCCGCCAAGATGGTCGTGCTCGATATCGATCACCCCGATGTCGAGGAATACATCAACTGGAAGGTCAAGGAGGAGCAGAAGGTTGCTGCCCTCGTTACCGGCTCCAAGGTCGTCTCCAAGCACCTCAAGCTGATCATGAAGGCCGCCGTGAACTGCGAAGGTTCGGGCGACGACTGCTTCGACGTGGCGATGAACCCCGCCCTCAAGCGCGAAGTCCGCGCCGCCAAGAAGGCGCTGGTGCCGGAGAACTACATCTACCGCGTCATCCAGTTCGCCAAGCAGGGCTATACCGATATCGAATTCCCGGTCTACGACACCGATTGGGACAGCGAAGCCTATCTCACCGTCTCGGGCCAGAATTCCAACAATTCCGTCCGCGTCACCGATGACTTCCTGCGCGCCGTGGAAAACGATGGCGACTGGAACCTGACCTCCCGCAAGGATGGCAAGACCGTCAAGACGCTGAAGGCTCGCGATCTCTGGGAACAGGTCGGCTACGCCGCCTGGGCCTCGGCCGATCCCGGCATCCAGTATCACACCACCATCAACGAGTGGCACACCTCCCCCGAGGCCGGTCCGATCAATGCATCGAACCCCTGCTCGGAATACATGTTCCTCGACGACACCGCCTGCAACCTGGCCTCGGTCAACCTGCTGCCCTATCGCAATGCCGATGGCTCCTTCAACACCGCCGCCTACGAGCACACCGTCCGCCTCTGGACCATCGTGCTCGAAATCTCGGTGATGATGGCGCAGTTCCCGTCCAAGGCCATTGCCGAGCGCTCGTTCGAATACCGCACCCTGGGCATCGGCTACGCCAATATCGGCGGCTTCCTCATGACCTCGGGCATCCCCTATGACTCGGCCGCCGGCCGCGCCATTGCCGGCGCCGTCACCGCCATCATGACCGGCGTCAGCTACGCCACCTCGGCCGAAATGGCCAAGGAGCTCGGCCCGTTCAAGGATTACAAGCGCAACGCCAAGCACATGCTGCGCGTCATCCGCAACCATCGCAACGCCGCCCATGGCAATGCCGAGGGTTACGAGAACCTCTCCATCAAGCCGGTCCCGCTCGACCATGCCAGCCTGATCGACGCCAACCTGTCCGAGCGCGCCAAGCTCGCCTGGGACAATGCCCTCGCCCTCGGCGAGAAGCATGGCTACCGCAATGCCCAGGTCTCGGTCATCGCCCCCACCGGCACGATCGGCCTCGTGATGGATTGCGACACCACCGGCATCGAGCCCGATTTCGCTTTGGTCAAGTTCAAGAAGCTCGCCGGTGGCGGCTACTTCAAGATCATCAACCGCGCCGTGCCCCCCGCTTTGCGCACCCTGGGCTATTCGGAATCCCAGATCGCCGAGATGGAGGCCTATGCGGTCGGCCATGGCAATCTCAACCAGGCCCCGGGCATCAATCCGTCCACCCTGCGCCAGAAGGGCTTCACCGACGACAAGATCGCCGCGCTCAACGCCGCGACCGCCTCGGCCTTCGACATCAAGTTCATCTTCAACCAGTGGACCCTGGGCGTCGATTTCCTCAAGTCGCTCGGCGTCACCGATGAGCACCTGGCCGATTTCTCCTTCGACCTGCTGAGCTTCCTCGGCTTTTCCAAGAAAGACATCGAAGCCGCCAATATCCATGTCTGCGGCGCCATGACGCTGGAAGGCGCGCCTCACCTCAAGGACCAGCATCTGCCCGTCTTCGATTGCGCCACCCCCTGCGGCAAGATCGGCAAGCGCTACCTCTCGGTCGAGAGCCACATCCTGATGATGGCTGCCGCCCAGCCCTTCATCTCGGGTGCCATTTCCAAGACCATCAACATGCCCAACGACGCCACCGTCGAGGAAGCCAAGGAAGCCTACATGCTGTCCTGGCGCCTGGCGCTCAAGGCCAACGCGCTTTATCGCGATGGCTCCAAGCTCTCCCAGCCGCTCAATTCCTCGGTCCTGGCCGCGGCCGATGACGACGAGGACGAAGACGCCCTCGAAAACCTCGTCGCCATGAATGCCGATGCCCGCGTCCCCGTCGTTGCCGAGCGCATCGTCGAGCGCATCATCGAGCAGGTCCGCGACCGCGAGAAAATGCCCGATCGCCGCAAGGGCTATACCCAGAAAGCCGTCGTCGGCGGCCACAAGGTCTATCTGCGCACCGGCGAATATGACGATGGCCGTCTCGGCGAGATCTTCATCGACATGCACAAGGAAGGCGCCGCCTTCCGTGCCATGATGAACAACTTCGCCATCGCCATCTCGCTGGGCCTGCAATATGGCGTGCCGCTGGACGAATATGTGGAGGCCTTCACCTTCACCCGCTTCGAGCCCGCCGGCATGGTCATGGGCAATGACCGGATCAAGAACGCGACCTCGATCCTCGATTACGTGTTCCGCGAACTGGCCGTGTCCTATCTCGACCGGGATGACCTGGCTCACGTCAATCCCGACAGCCCCACTTCGCTCGGCAAGGGCGTTGCCGAGGACAAGGGCGCGCCGCGCACTGCGGCCGCCGCCCCTGCCCCGGTGCCCGCCGAGCGCTTTGTCTCCCGCGGCATGACCCGCGGCCGCGTCGCCAACAAGAACCTGATGATCGTCTCCGGCGACCATCACGTGGCGAGCCCGGTCCACGCCATGCAGACCTCCACCGTGACGGCGCTCCGCTCCGCCACGGCCCTCAAGCAGGAAACCCAGCTCGCCCCGGCAGCCTTCCCGGCCGCCGAACTCAGCCCCATCCCTAGCCCGCCGCCCTCCAAGGACGCCGGCCTGCTCCGGGCCGAAGCCCAGATGAAGGGCTATACGGGCGACCAGTGCACCGAGTGCCATAACTTCACCATGGTGCGGAACGGCACGTGCTTGAAGTGCGACACTTGTGGGACGACGACTGGGTGTAGTTGAGGATAGTCACCCCACCCAAGATCGCTATTAGTATTAACAATGGGACCCGGCAACGGGTCCCATATTGCTATGTGGGGCCTCAATGGACGAGATTACTGAACTCCTTGGAAATATCTTCTTTCAGTCCGCACGTAGTGAAACAAGCCGCGTTATGAACAGCGATGTTCAGCTAGTACACTACACTTCTGCCTCAGCCGCGATGTCGATTCTCGACCCAAAGGAGCCGGCCATTTGGCTTCGCAGCACGCGGTGTATGAATGACCGCCAAGAAGTCGACGGAGGGATTGCCCGCATAAATTCAGTGATGTCCGAGCGGTCAATCGTCGACAGATTGTGGCTGGCACTAAACAACTGTCACGACAACATGGCTTTGGATGTATCGAAACTTCTCGATGAGACCATGCCTACCCTGCCCTATGCGACGTGGATTACGTGTCTGTCCGAGCACCCTCGCAAAGAAGACAGAAGCGGGCGACTATCGATGTGGAGAGGATATGGCGGCAACGACACAGGCGTGGCCATAGTGTTGGACAAGAAGTTCCTCGTGTCGACCTCAGTGGAAGGACTGCGAGTATTCGCAAGTCCAGCGTTTTACCGGGATGACACTGAGCTTCGCAACCGTATCACATCAATGATTGATGCCATCGAGGCGAATTGCTCCAAATTGCAAACCATTGATCCCCATCGTATCGCACATTGCGTACGAATGATGCTCGCGTTTGCCGCAGTTTCCATAAAACATCCCGGCTTCGATGAAGAGCGCGAGTGGCGGCTCGTGTACCTACCAACGATTTTTTCGTCACCGGCAATCGTTGAGGAGCGTCTGACGTTTCGCGGCGTACCACAGAAGGTATTCAAGGTACCCTTGGCCGATCAACCTGAGCATGGCATTTCGGGCATCACGCCAAATGATCTAGTCAAAAAGATCATCCTTGGACCTTCTCAATTCGCCGACACAATCGCCGCTGCATTTGCCGGACAACTGCATGACCTAGGTGTCACCGAACCTTGGAGTAAGATTCAAATTTCCGATATTCCGCTTCGAGTGTAGGAGCGAAATAGGCCGGTTCTTTGTGACAAAGCGCGTCGCAATACCCCCCCCTGGGCCCAGAGTCAGATGCAAGCGCGTAGCGACGCGGTGAAGCATTGGCCAAGCCAAACTATAAACGCCTCGGTAGCATTCCAAAGAAGGCTAGGGTGACATCAATGCTTTGGCACTACGATCCTTGATCAAAGAACCCCGACATAGTCAAAAGCAGTTGTTGATCCCGTCATCCACCTTCTTTTGCCAATCCGGTCCCAAGGCCGTGCGGGCATCTATGCCCTGTTCGTAGCCGGGATCTCCTGGATTGAGCATGGTGATTTGCATCTCTGCTTCATTGCTGCCCGCGACAAAGGTGTTGCTGCCGCCATAGGTGGTGTTTGCCGTTCCATAGACTGAGTTGCCAAATCGATTGAACGTTCCGGTGGTCGTGGCGTAACTCGGCCCCGTTGAAACAACACGCGTGTTGTTCATCGTGCCAAATCCGCCCACCACAAACCTTTCATAACCAGCCTTGATAGTGGCGACCGCTGCCATCTGGTTAGCCACGCTTGCAGCACCTGTAGTCCGACAAACAGGGGCCGCCGAGGTCGAGACAACTGCGGTATTGCGCGACAGCTGCGTCACCGAACTACTTGCACAGGCGCACAGCGAGATCGACATCAGGCACGTCAGTAGAACTGAATAATTCATTGTGTCCCCCCGTCTGCACTATTGCGTAGTGCATGACCTCCGTAAAGCCCTCATACAGCACGCTATTTTTTCCCGTGCGAGTGAGTACCAGTCTCTGCCATCACACGGTAGCCGCCCCTCATCCTGAGAAAACTCAACCTACGGTGGGGTTGGGTTGAAGTCGCCCTGGCGGTCTTGGCCCAATTCAGCCCTCCACCACCGGGCGTCACCCTCGGGCTTGACCCGAGGGCTCTGCACTAACTGGCGATCTCCCCCCACAAATCCCACCAGTGGGGAATTGCTCTTTCAACCAGCCGCCGCTCACCGCTTGAGCATGGCTTGAAGTGCAACACCCTCGGGTCAAGCCCGAGGGTGACGGCTGGGGAGTGTGACACGATCGGAAAAGCAGGATGCTGCCAGAGGGCCGGGCACCAAGTGCCTCCACCACCGCGCGTCACCCTCGGGCTTGACCCGAGGGCTCTGCACTTAACTGGTGATCTCCTCCCACAGATCCCGCCAATCCGGGTTGCTCTGCTCGATCAGCGCCCACTTCCAGTGCTGATACCAACGCTTGAGCGACGTCTCGCGCTGGATGGCGGCAGTGATCTCGGCGTGTTCTTCAAAATACACCAGGCGCTTGATGGCGTTGCGCTTCGTGTGTCCGTCGGCCAGTCCCTCGCGATGCTCAAAGACGCGCCGCACCAAGTCACTGGTTACGCCAATATAGGTCCGTCCACGCCGCATATTGGCAAGAATATAGACAAAGCCGCCCATGCCGAAATCTTGAAGTAAAACGCCCTCGGGTCAAGCCCGAGGGTGACGGCTGGTGGGTGGGGCGACAACCGCCGCTCACGCCTTCCCCTCCCGCACCACCTCCACCACCAGCGCCCCCGCTGGCAGCGGCCGCAACAGCTCCGTCTCCGGCCGCGTCAAAAACAGCCACGCCGCCCAGTCCTCGGGCTTCAGCACACACACCTGCCGGTCGTGAATCGGCGCGATGTCCGGCCCCGGCTCCGTGGTCAGCATGGTGAAGCTCAGCGCCCCCTCCGCGTCCTCGCTCCACAGGCCCGCAATGCCCATCACGGCGGAATCCTTGAGCGCAAAGCGGTGCTTGGTCTTGGGATATTTGCTGCCGGTGAATTCGAAGAACCCCGACAGCACCACGACGCAGCGCCGGCTATCGCCGAAGTGGCGGCCGTCGGACTTGAAGTTGAAGATCGGGCCGGCCTTGGGCCGTGGCGGCGGAAAGCCGAAGCGCATCGACACCAGCTCGACGCCATTGCCCGCCGCCCGCAGCACCGGGCCATGATCGCCGATGCGGATATCATCGGCCGGCAGCAGGGCGGCGTCGTCGCCGGCGGCCAGTTCCAGCGCCGCGATGGCGCTTGCATAGTCGGCCCGGCTCACATGCTGTTCATAATCGTTGCACATGCCGCCAGCAGATCACGCCGGCCCGCCCCGTTCAACCGGCCTTGCCTTGCGGCCCGACTGCTCCCTAGCCGCATTTCCTCAGCACCTGCGCAATCGTCGACTTCGAGCCCTTGGCCCCGAACACATTGGTATCGAAAGCCTCCAGCCCGCTCCCCGCCAGTCGCACGAAGGCCACGCGTAGATCCGCCCGCGCCCCCTGCGCGATCCGTGCCCATTGCCGGGCTACCGGCCCGCGCACGATCACCGAGGCACCCTCGAGATGCACAAGCGGCATGTCCTGGGCAAAGCTGGTGCCGCTCTCGCTGGCCACCTGGCTGCCCGCTGCCGGGTCTGGCGTGATGGCAAGGCTCATCGTCATTGCCTTGGCCACTGTTTCGTCAGGCTCGCGCACCCAGAAGCCCATGGCCAGCTGCCCGCCGCGGCAGGCGAGCTGGAACTGCGCCGGGCCATTGTCGATATAGGCAATGGGCGTCGCCCCGCCCTCATATTGCCATTGCTCGGCCAAAGCCGGCGTCACCAGCAGCAGGCAGAATGCGGTCGTGATCAGTTTGCGCATGGCAATTCCTTGGGGCAGCGTGAGCAAGCCACTCGGCACGCAAAATCGTTAGCAATCCCTTTCGCCACGATCCGGCGCAGCAATACCTGCCTGCTCCGGCCTTCAAACTGCCGTGACCGCCATCCCCGGGCGCGAACCGGCGCAAAGCCGCACGCCACAAGGGCTCGGCGCTCCAAGACAAAACTTATCCCCGTCCCCGGGAACCTCCGCCATACTCTGCCCATCCCCGCCATTCACGCGGTGCCGACGAAGCATCGGGCGGGGGGACTGGCTGCATGGGGTCGCCCAGGCCGATGCGTGTATGCTGACCACCGGCCTCGCGCCGTCCCACAGGGCAAATCTCTCCAGTGGAGCGATTTGAGGTTGGAAGGCCATGAGCGCCATGCGCGAATGGCACGACCCCCCAGGCGGAGCGACACGATAAAACCCGAAAGGGCAGCCGCTCGATGCGTGCGCAGGAATACCAGCTCGTGTGAAGCGGCTTTCGCCTCTTCAAACCAAACAATTTGGCGGCGCAAGCCGTCGGGACGAAAGCCGCTTCATACCGTGAAACCGTGAGGCCATAGGGCCGGGCGGCGCGGACCTGTGCCTGCACGACAAAGGATCATGAGAGGCGAGCCATGCCCGACACCGCATGCCGGCGGCTTCACCGCAGCAGCCCTTCGCGCGCAAACTCTTCCCAGCCCACCAGCTGCACCCGCTCGGCGGTATCCCCGTCGGCCGGCGCGATCTTGCCGGTCTTTTCGGCCCGCGCCTTCCGGTTCCAGGCCGCACGCCGCCGGTTCTCGCGCGAGGTCTCGGCGTCCTGCTCGCGCCAGGCGTCGAGCCGGTCGCTGTCGAGCAGTTCTTCCACCACGAGCGGGTCGAAGACATGGAAGGTGATCTTGCGCGCCCTGCCCCGCAGCTTGACGGTCCGTGTTCCGGCGCTCGGCAGCCTTCCGTCCTTGAGCCAGCGATGCCGCTCGGACGTCTTGATGGTGAGGATATCCTCGATCTCGCGCGGTATGACCGGCAGGCTCTCAATGCCCACCAGCGCCTGGGCGATGATCGCCGAGGCCGCGCGAAATGCCGCCGCCTCGCTCTCGGCCATGCCCAGCACCAGCGTCCCCGCGCGGACATCGAGTGCCTTGGCCATCGCCTTCGGCATCCGCGCCCGGATCTCGAGCAGAATCCCCTTGGCGCGCACCGACGAGCCCAGTGTGGCTGCCGCAGGCAGGGTCCATTCCGCGGTCAGCTGCGGCTCGCTCTTGATCTTCTTGGCGCGGGTCATGGCTCTCCAGATAGGCGCCCCGCGGCCCGCCTGCAACCAATGCTCTCAGGTCAGCGCGTCCGAACCTGCCCCGGCAGACGCAGGCTGTCGCCCGTCCACCGCCTCGCCCATGCAGGTCTTGCACAGCGACTTGTCCTTGTAATGCAGCTGATCCATCCATTGCTGCGCCGCCTCGACCGTCGCGAACGGCGTCCAGGTCTGCGGGCCGCCGGGCACAAGCAGCCTGCGGGCCGGCCCGTGGCCATCTCGGCAATACATGCAGGATCCCAGGTGCAACCGCGCCCGATTGGCATCACTGGACGCAAAGACCCAATATCTGGCCATGCCGACAATCTCCTTCGAGTTGATAGAGATCGTAGCGCGTTCGGAAATGCACTGGTTTGATCCTGCTCAAAATAAGAGGGCTGCAATGACATCTCTGTCATTGCAGCCCTTTGGAAACATCGGCCAACCGCGCTGTTGAGGGCTTGGGGGACAAGCGGCCAGCACAACGTTCCTCGCTCACCGGTTTGCATGGGTCGCTTGCCGTGCCAGTGAACTGCCCTAAAAGATGGGCGCAAATTGCGGCGAGAAAAGTGGCTTCACTGAAGTGTGAAGCAAAGCGTGGAGCGTCGTCGCGCCTCGACGCAGTCATTCCCAATCAGGCGGAAACGGGTATAGAGCAAAGCCGTCACACCGCCGCTATACTTGTTGCGTCAGAAAACGCGATTCCCACCCGCAAGGCAGGCCCGATCCGGGGCCTGTGCAATGAAAGAGCATCATGACCACGATCAGCCCGCCCCGCCTCGAAAAGCAGTCCTTCACCGACCCGGAAAAGGCGTGGGAATATCTGGCCGAGCTCTATCACCGCAATACCGAGTTCATCCGCGGCCATCTCGCCGCCCTTGCCAAGGGCACAGTGCCGCCCGGCCGCGTGCGCGCCTGCTACCCCCAGGTCGAGGTCCGCTCCACCAGTTACAGCCGGCACGAGAGCACCCTGCCCTATGGGTTCCTCCACACACCCGGCCTCTACCGCACCACGGTCACCGCGCCGGATCTGTTCCGCACCTATTTCCAGGAACAGTTCACCGTCATCCTCAAGAATCACGGCGGCACCATCGATATCGCCGAGTCCGACACGCCTATTCCGCTGCATTTCGCCGTAAAGGCCAATGAGCGCATTGATGGCGAGGCGCTGAACGCGCTCAACGTGCCCTTGCGCGACGTGTTCGACGCCCCCGACCTGGGCAATACCGACGACGAGATCGCCAATGGCACCTTCGTGCCCCCCAAGGGCGGACCATACCCGCTCTCGGCCTTTACCGCGCCGCGCGTCGACTATTCCCTGTTCCGCCTCAGCCACTACACCGGTACCGACGCCGCCCATTTCCAGAATTTCGTGATCTTTACCAACTACGCCTTCTACATCGACGAGTTCTGCCGGGTGGCCAAGCAGTACATGGCCGACGGCCATGCCCACTACGACAGCTTCATCGAACCGGGCAATGTGGTGACCGACAATGCCCTCAAGGGCGGCAATATCGAAGGTACAGCGCCCGTGCGCGCCCCGCAGATGCCGGCCTATCACCTCACGGCCGATCGCGGCCGCGGCATCACCATGGTCAATATCGGCGTCGGCCCCTCCAACGCCAAGACCATTACCGACCATATCGCCGTGCTGCGCCCGCATGCCTGGATCATGCTGGGCCACTGTGCCGGCCTGCGCAATTCCCAGGAACTGGGCGACTACGTCCTGGCCCACGCCTATGTGCGCGAGGACCATGTCCTCGATGCCGACCTCCCCCTCTCCGTCCCCATCCCCGCTCTGGCCGAAGTCCAGGTCGCGCTGGAACAGGCCGTGCACGAGATCACCGAGACCGAGGGCATCGAGACCAAGAAGATCATGCGCACGGGCACGGTGGCGACCTTCGACAATCGCAACTGGGAATTGCGCGACCAGGCCGAGATTACCCAGCGCCTCAGCCAGTCACGCGCCGTGGCGCTCGATATGGAAAGTGCCACCATCGCCGCCAACGGCTTCCGCTTCCGCGTGCCCTACGGCACCCTCCTCTGCGTCTCCGACAAACCCTTGCATGGCGAGCTAAAGCTCCCAGGCATGGCCTCGGACTTCTACCGCACCCAGGTCAACCGCCACCTGCAGATCGGCCTGCGTGCCATGGAAATCCTCCGCGACCAGCCCGCGGAACGCCTCCACTCCCGCAAGCTCCGCAGCTTCGCCGAGACCGCGTTCCAATAGATCCCGATGTAGCGGTGCCCCCTCTCCCCTCGTGGGAGAAGGGGCCCGGCGGGCGGATGAGGGGCGAGCGCAAAACAAAAAAGCCCGGCATCACTGCCGGGCTTTTGATTTAGTCCGCTGTCCTCAGCGACCCTTGACCACCGAATACCCGGCATACTTGGCCGAGGTGCCCAGCTGCTCTTCGATACGGATCAACTGGTTGTACTTGGCGAGGCGATCGGAACGGCTGAGCGAGCCGGTCTTGATCTGCCCGCAGTTGAGCGCCACTGCGAGGTCGGCAATGGTGGAGTCTTCGGTTTCGCCCGAGCGATGCGACATCACCGAGGTATAGCCGGCGCGGTGGGCGGTATCGACGGCGTTGAGGGTCTCGCTGAGCGAGCCGATCTGGTTGACCTTGACGAGGATCGAGTTGGCAACGCCCATCTTGATGCCGGAGACCAGGCGCTGGGTATTGGTGACGAACAGATCGTCACCAACCAGCTGCACCTTCTTGCCGATGGCGTCGGTCAGGGCCTTCCAGCCTTCCCAGTCGTCTTCGCCCATGCCGTCTTCGATGGTGATGATAGGGTAGCGATTGGCCAGGTCTTCGAGGAAGCGCACGTTTTCGTCCGAGGAGAGCGACTTGCCCTCGCCGACCATCTCGTACTTGCCGCCCTTGTAGTATTCAGTCGCCGCGCAATCGAGGCCGAGGAAAATATCCTCGCCCGGGCGGTAGCCGG
This sequence comes from Alphaproteobacteria bacterium, assembly GCA_018828145.1. Taxonomy (GTDB): domain Bacteria; phylum Pseudomonadota; class Alphaproteobacteria; order Rhizobiales; family Devosiaceae; genus Devosia. Next base: position 222,612 of record JAHJWO010000054.1, read on the forward strand.
CCTTTTCGATGGAACGCATGATGAAGCCCAGCGCGTCATCGGCCGACTTGAGGTTTGGCGCAAAGCCGCCTTCGTCGCCCACGGCAGTGTTGTGGCCTTCGGCGGACAGACCCTTCTTGAGGGTGTGGAAGATTTCCGAGCCGATCCGCACGGCATCGGCGAGGTTTTCGGCCCCAGCGGGCAGGATCATGAATTCCTGCATGTCGATCGGATTGTCGGCATGCTCGCCGCCATTGATGATGTTCATCATCGGCACCGGCAGCACATGCGCGTTCGGGCCGCCGATATAGCGGTAGAAGGGCAATTCGCTGGATTCAGCAGCGGCCTTGGCCACGGCGAGGGACACGCCGAGAATGGCATTGGCGCCGAGGCGCGACTTGTTGGGCGTGCCGTCGAGCTCGATCATGGCCTGATCGACGCCGAGCTGGTCAAGCGCATCCATGCCCTGGATTTCGTCGAAGATAGCGGTGTTGACGTTCTCGACAGCCTGGGTCACGCCCTTGCCGGAATATTTCTTGCCGCCATCGCGCAATTCCACCGCCTCATGCGCGCCCGTCGAAGCGCCCGAAGGCACTGCAGCGCGGCCGAAGCTGCCATCATCGAGCACCACATCGACTTCGACCGTGGGATTGCCGCGGCTGTCATAGATCTGGCGGCCGGTGACGTGGATAATCGAAGACATGGAAAGCCCCTTCCCGATTGGGATTGCACAGTGTTTGCGCCTGTCTAGACGCAGAGTGTGACAAGGAAAAGAGGCATACCGCAAAATAATGCCTCGGACCGAGGCAAGGCAGGCCGGACTGATGAAACCGCGGGCAGTCAGCTACACCCAGACGGACTGCCCGCGGCAACTTGCAGTCAGGTGGAGATCACGTTACGCCTGACGCGTATTAGCGCTAATGCGCCTGGAGAGTTTGCAATGCCCAAGCCGTTCATCAAGCAGGTCGCCCATACCTGTATCTTCGCTCACGATCTCGACAAGACCGAGGCCTTCTATCGGGACGTTCTGGGCATCCCCACGGCATTCACCTTCATGCGGGGCGAAGAGCGGATCGGCTACTATCTGGATTTCGGCGCACGCACCTTCGTCGAAGTCTTCCGCAAGGCGGATTCGAGCTTCGCCGAAACCAACCAGATCAATCATATCTGCCTGGAAACAGAGGACCTTGATGGCCTGCTCGCACACGTGCGCGCTCAGGGAGTTGAGATCACCGACAAGAAGCTTGGCGTGGATGGCACATGGCAGGCATGGACCAGTGACCCAAACGGGGTGAAGCTGGAAATATTCCAGTACACGCCAGAGAGCATGCAGTTCAAACCGCATGGGGGCATCTGCCAGGTCAACTGGTAGCGGTCAGGCGGGCGATTGCACCTGGCCATCGCCGATGAGCCAGGTCACCGCCTCCTGGACGGCCTCCAGCGACGTATAGCGCGGCGCGTAGCCCAGCAGGCGCCGTGCCTTGTCGATGGAGCAGTTGGGCGAGCGCGCAACGTGTTCCCAGGTAGCCTTAGCCTCATCTGGGTTCTGACCCTTCGCCCATTCGGCATAGGCGGCAAAGGCAAGGTTGGGCTGGTGGCCAAACCAGCGATACATGGCCTCGGCATAGCCGCGGAGCGTCAATGCGGCGTCAGACACAGCGTGAAACGCTTCCCCCAGCGCCGCATGGCGATTGTCGATGGCTCGGATAACCAACTGGGCAATATCGTCAGCATGGACATGATGCACGGTCTCCATGCCGAAATTGGGGAGCGACAGGGTTTCATTGCGGGCAATCGCGCTGAACACGGCCGGATTGAAATGGCCGGCGGGATTGAGTGGCGCCCAGCCCGGACCGACGATATGACCAGGATGCAGGATGGTGACCGGAAAATTCTGCCGCCGGGCGCGCGTCAGCAGGTCAGTCTCAATGGCGGCCTTTTGCACGCCATAGTTGCCAAAGGGATATTTGGCAGCCGATTCCAACGTTGGCACGATCGCGGATGTACCATGCGTCCAGATGGTGCCGATATGGATGAACTGGCTGACGCGTCCCTGCAGGGCGTCCACCAGTTGGCTATTGCTGGACTGCGTGAAACAGATGAGATCGATGACGACGTCCGCCTCCAGCGCGGCGATGGCACTGCCGAACTGTCCCCGCGCCTCCTCTGCTTCGCGGTCCAGGACAACGGTCTTCACATGCCGCCAGACGGGGCTTTGCTGATAGGGCTTGGCGACACCGCGGCTGATGGCGGTGACGTCATGGCCGGCCATGACGAGGCGCGGAATGAGATAGGTGCCGATATGGCCGGTGGCTCCGATGACGACGACCTTACTCATGGCTTGTCCTGATCCTTGTCGTCGCGCTGATGCCCGGCAATGCGCTTGTCGGCCAGCGCCTTTTCAGCGGCTGTCAGCTGCTTTTAAGCCTTGGTGCGACCAAAGCTGATGCGGTTCTGTTCGGCCTGCGCTTCCTTGGCCGAGCGGGCCTTCTGCTTGCGAACGGTCTTGAGGCTGATGATCTCGGCCATGGGTGGCTCCAGCGGCTGGTTAGCCATGGCTAACACGGTACAAGTGCCACGGCCAATTCACTTCGTCTGCGCATCGCGCTTGAGGCGAAGGTAGACGCTGTCGCACCATTCTTCGCCCAGCAGAAAGGTGCGCTCCGCCCTTCCGGTCTCGACAAAACCCAGCTTATGCAGGGTCTTCAGAGAGCCCCCATTGCGCGGGTCGACATCGGCCTTGAGTTCGGCCGCCTCCGTCACCGCGAAGATATGCTTGATGGCCGCCTGGGCGGCCTCGGTGGCGATCCCGCGGCCCCAGAATGCGGGGTGGATGATTAAACCGAAGTCGGGCAGACGCCCTGCCCCGACTTCGCCAATCAACCTGCCATCCAGCTCGATGGCAAAATGCTGACCACCAGACGCGAGCCGGGCGAGCATGCGCTCCAGCCAGGCCCGGGTCACTTCGCGATCCAGGTGCGGAAGCGTCGACCAGTAACGCATGGCTGACGGGTCGGACATGATCTCGAAAAAGGCATCGAGATCATGGCGCGCGGGACGCCGGAGCAATAGACGCTCCGTGCGGATTTCCATCAGACGAGGCGGCTCTGTTCCATCGCTGCAGCAATGAAGCTGGCAAACAGCGGATGCGGCTCGAACGGCTTGGATTTCAGTTCCGGATGGAACTGCACGCCGATGAACCACGGATGGTCCGTGCGCTCGACAATCTCGGGCAGCTTGCCGTCGGGCGAAACGCCGGAAAACAGCAAGCCGTTCTTTTCGAGCAGCTTGCGGTAATCCATGTTCACCTCATAGCGGTGACGGTGGCGCTCGGAGATGCGGGTAGTGCCGTAAATGTCGGCAACGCGGGAACCGCGTGTCAGCTGGGCCGGATAGGCGCCGAGCCGCATGGTGCCGCCGAGATCGCCCTCTCTGCCGCGCTTTTCGGTGTCGTTACCCTTCACCCACTCGGTCATCATGCCCACGATCGGCTCCTTGGTGGGACCAAACTCGGTGGACGAGGCATTCTTGATGCCGGCCGTGTTGCGAGCAGCCTCGACGCAGGCCATTTGCATGCCAAAGCAGATGCCGAAATAGGGCACGTCCTTGATGCGGGCAAAACGGGCCGCCTCGATCTTGCCGGCCGAACCGCGCTCGCCGAAGCCGCCAGGCACCAGGATGCCGTGCACATGTTCGAGATAGGGCGCCGGATCGTCGCGCTCGAAGACTTCCGAATCAATCCACTGCAGGTTGACCTTGACCTTGTTGGCGATGCCACCATGGGTCAGGGCCTCTGAAAGGGACTTATAAGCATCCTTGAGGCCGGTATACTTGCCGACGATGGCGATGTTGACCTCGCCCTCCGGATTGTGGAGGCGGGCGGACACATCTTCCCACGCTGAGAGATCGGGGGCCGGCGCATCGGTGATGCCGAAGGCGGCCAGGATTTCGCGGTCGAGGCCTTCCTTGTGATAGGCCAGCGGCACGTCGTAGATCGAACCGACATCAAGACCCTGGATAACGGCGCTCTCGCGCACGTTGCAGAACAGGCTGAGCTTCTTCTTCTCGCCCTCGGGAATGGGGCGATCGCACCGCACCAGCAGCACATCCGGCGCGATGCCGATGGAACGCAATTCGCGCACCGAGTGCTGCGTCGGCTTGGTCTTGAGCTCCCCTGCCGACGGGATATAGGGCATCAGCGTCAGATGAAGGTAGCAGGTATCCCCACGCGGCAGATCATTGCCCAGCTGGCGGATCGCTTCGAAGAACGGCAAGCCCTCGATATCGCCGACCGTGCCGCCGACCTCGACCAGAACGAAATCGAAGTCCTCATTGCCCTCGATGACGAAATTCTTGATGGCGTCGGTCACATGCGGGATGACCTGCACGGTGGCGCCGAGATACTCGCCCTTCCGCTCCTTGGCCAGGATGTCGGAATAGATGCGCCCCGTCGTGATATTGTCGCGCTTGTTGGCAGCGCGGCCGGTGAAGCGCTCATAGTGGCCCAGATCGAGATCGGTCTCTGCCCCGTCATCGGTGACGAAGACTTCGCCATGCTGGGTGGGCGACATCGTGCCCGGATCGATGTTGAGATAGGGGTCGAGCTTGCGCAGGCGAACCTTGTAGCCGCGCGCTTGCAGCACGGCGCCAAGCGCCGCCGATGCAAGACCTTTACCCAATGAGGAGACCACGCCTCCGGTGATGAATACGTACCGAGCCATGGGCGTTCACCTTAATCACATCAACGTCGATTCGTAGAGGCTGCGAACGCCCCCACACAAAAAAGAAGAAGGGGATGTTTCCATCCCCCTCTTTGTTTGCGCCTTGCGGCGGTCAGTTGGTCGCCGGAGCGACCGGTTCCTCGGCCGGCGCGGCCGCCGGGGCCTCGGGCACAGGCAGGTCGTTCGTCGCTGCGGGTGTCGTGGCCGCGGGCGCCGGTGCAGTGTCTTCGGTCACCGGATCGGTACCGGCAGGGGCAACCGGGTCGGTGGCGGGAACCGGCAGGTCGGACGGCGTGCCGCTTTGCAGCGAGTTCAGTGCGTCGAGCACGCTGGTCGGCGCCGCACCGTCCTCGGTGGTCGTCGCGCGCTCGAGAATGCCCGACGTCGTACGATCCAGTTCGGAAAGAATGGTCAACCCGATGGCCGTCGCAAAGAACAGCGTGGCCAGAATAGCCGTGGTACGGGTCAGCAGGTTGGCCGAGCCGCGCGCGGTCATGAAACCGCCGCCACCACCGCCACCGCCAATGCCCAGCGCGCCGCCCTCGGAGCGCTGCAGCAGGATTACCGCGATCAGCGCCAGGACGATCAGCAAATAGGCCACAATCAGGACGTTTGCCATTCTGTCTCAGTCTATTGGTCTGTCAAAAGATGCGGCGTCTTACACGCCCCGCGCCGCAAATGCCAGAGGCCGGGCGGAATTTCCGGCCAGCCTCCAAGCATTCATGATGCGCTATACCGCTGAGATAATGGTGTAGAAGTCCTTTGCCAAGAGGCTGGCACCACCGACTAGGCCGCCATTGACGTTTTCCACCTGGAGAATCTCACGCGCATTCTGCGGCTTGAGCGAACCACCATAGAGAATACGGACCCCAGCGCCCTTTTCGCCGAACCGATCTGTGAGCTGGCGGCGGATCGAGCCATGCATCTGGGCAATGTCGTCATTGCTCGGCGTGCGGCCGGTGCCGATGGCCCAGATGGGCTCATAGGCGACGATCACCTCATGTTGTTCGGCCGCATCGGGGATCGACCCCGCCAGCTGGTTCGCGACCACCGCCTCGGCATTTCCGGCGTCACGCTCCGCTTCGGTTTCGCCCACGCAGATGATCGGCTTGAGTCCGGCGCCGATCGCGGCCTCGGCCTTGGCGCGCACCTGATCGTCGGTTTCACCATAGGCAGCACGGCGTTCCGAATGGCCGACAATGACATACTGCGCCCCGGCATCCGCCAGCATGCCCGCAGCAATATCACCGGTATGCGCACCCGATGCAGCTGCATGGCAGTCCTGGCCGCCCGCCAGAATCCCGGCGCTGGCGCCCTGCCGCGCGACCGCGGCAACGATGGTGGCCGGCGGACAGATCACCACGACGGCACGCGGCGCCTCACCGGTCGTGAGCATGCCTGCAAGCGCTGTCAATTCGTCCAGCGAGCCCCTCAGGCCGTTCATTTTCCAGTTCCCTGCGATCAGCGGCGTTATTGTCGTTGTCACTCTTTGCTCCTGCTGCCTCTTGCACCGTGGCTGGCTTTGCCCTAACCCCGGCTGTCAAAATGGATTACTAGTGCCCTCCCGCTGCTGCGGTAAAGCCTGGTGTTGCCTAAGTGGAACGTCTCAGATGCTCGATAGTTTGCGTGTTTTTGCAAAATCCTGGCCCGGCAAGGTCATGGGTGCCTTCCTTCTGGTAGGCGTGGCAGGCTTCGGCATCAACAACGTTATCACCGATCTCGGTACCAATACCGTGGCGCGCGTGGGCGATGAGGAGATCAATTCCCGCGAGTTCCTCCGCGCTTACCAGAACCAGCTCAATGAGGTCGCCCAGCAGCTTGGCTCCTTCCCGACTGCCGAGGAAGCCGTCAATCTGGGCATTCCCTCCATGGTGCTGCAGAACCTGGCACAGGACGCGGCGTTGAACCGGTTGGCCACAGGCTTCGGCCTTGGGGTGTCCGAGCAGAAGCTGAGCGACATGCTGCGCGCCGATCCGTCGTTCCACAATGCGCTGGGCACCTTCACGCCGGAAAACTTCAATCAGGTGCTGCAGATGAGCGGCCTCACCGAGGCCGAGTATTTCGAGGATCAGAGCGACGCCGCCCGGCGCCAGCAGTTGATCCTGAGCCTCTTTGGCGATACTGCGCTGCCCGAAACCGCGTCGGGCCTGATCAATCGCTATGTCGCCGACCAGCGCACCATCGACTATTTCGCGCTGGGCGAGACCAATATCGAGACACCCGCCGCGCCGACCGAAGCCGAGCTCGCCGCCTATCTCGCCGAGCATCAGGCCGAGTTCCGTACGGTTGAGACCCGCAATGTGCAGATGCTGCGGCTCTCTGCCGCCGAGCTGGCCGCCACCAAGACAATATCTGAGGAAGCCATCGCCGCAGAATACGAGCGCACCAAGGCCAATTTGACCCGGGCGGAACGCCGTACCATCCAACAGGTCGTGCTGAATGCCGACCAGGTCGCCGCGTTCGAAGCCGGCTTGGCCGCGGGCACGCCCTTCGAGACCCTGGTCGCCGAGGCGGGCATCACGCCTACCGATCTGGGGACGCTGGCACAGGCCGATATCACGGATGCCAACCTTGCCACTGCCGCCTTCGGCCTGCAGCAGGGTGATTTTGCCCTGATCGATGGGGTTGCGGGCAAGCGCGCTGTACATGTTTCGGCCATCGAGGCCGGCGGCGTCCCCGCACTCGATGACGTCCGCGAGCAGATTTCTCAGACCTTGGCGCTGGCCGAGGCTCGCAACGAGCTCGGTGATGTCCAGGATCAGATCGAGGAACTGCGCGCCGCCTTCCGGCCACTGACCGAGATCGCCGAGCGCTTCGGCCTGGACCTCTACGAAGCCGACGTAACCGCCGGTGGCGCCGAGCTGACCGTCATCCCCGACCTCGCGGCCGAGGACAGCCCGCGCGTCGCCCAGGCGATCTTCAAGGCGGAGGAAGGCGCTCTGACGGCCGCAGTCCCTCTCGCCGGAAACGGCAACCTGTGGTTCGATCTCAATACCATTGAGCCAGCCCGTGATCAGACGCTGGATGAAGTCCGCGACGCCGTGGCGGAGGCTCTCACTACCGAACGCACCAACAATGCCATTCTGGCGGCACAGGCCGACGCGGTCGCCCGCCTGGACAATGGTGAGGCCCTGGCCGACATCGCTGCTTCCTACAATGTCTTCCCGCAGATCAGCGCGCCCTTCACACGCTTCGGCTCGGAAGACGGCACCATTGACGGCGCCGTGGCATCGGCCGCCTTTGCTGGTGACGAAAACCACCACGGTTCAGCCGTCAGCCAGGGTGGCGAATTCATCGTCTTCCAGGTGACGGACCTGACCCCGGCAACCGGCCCGCTGGAAGAGGCAGCCAATGCCAGCCTCGAGAACGAAGCGCGCATCGGTCTCTATGGCGACTTCGTCAGCGCCGTGCGGGACGATGCCGGCCTGCGCATCAACCAGCAGGCACTCAGCCAGGCGCTGGCACTCAATACCGGCCAGTAATTCACAAGCCGGACCAACCCCAAACTGGACACCACAGCGATGGACGACGACTTCTATCAGCGCTTCCAAGATCAATATGATGCTGGAAAGTCGCAGATCGTCTGGCGTCGCATCGTCGCGGACCTCGAAACGCCGATCGGCACCTATCTCAAGCTCGCCGAGGGCCGCAAGAACACTTTCCTGCTCGAATCCGTGCAGGATGCGGCGGTGCGCGGGCGCTATTCCATTATCGGCACGCAGCCGGACGTGATCCTCAAGGTCGAGGCTGGCTCGGCGGCAATCAATCGCTCGGCGCAGATCGACGATGCCAGCTTCGAGCGCCTGCCCGACCTGCCGCTCGATGCGCTCCGCCACCTGGTCGCCGACAGCAAGATCGACGTGCCGCCCGGCCTGCCGCCGCAGTCCGCCGGCGTCTACGGCTATCTAGGCTACGAAATGGTCCGCTACATGGAAGTGCTGCCCGACAGCAATCCGGACCACCTGCAGACGCCCGAAGCTGTGCTGATGCGGCCATCGCTGCTGGCCATTTTCGATACGCTCAAGGATGAGCTCTACCTGACGGCGCCGGTCTATGTCCGGGCCGGTGTATCGGCTCGCCAGGCCTACGAGGCCGCCGAAGCGCGGATCGATGATGCCATCGGCCGCTTGGGACGCGCCATGCCGGCAACCCCAGCTTTGCCCGATCTCGAGAGCATCGCCATCGCCAGCAATACGTCGAAGGACGAGTATTTCGCGATGGTCGCCAAGGCCAAGGAATACATCACGGCCGGCGATATCTTTCAGGTGGTCCTGAGCCAAAGGTTCTCGGCCGATTTCACCCTGCCGCCCACCGCGCTCTATCGTGCGCTGCGCCGGACCAATCCCAGCCCTTACATGTATTTCCTCGATTTCGGCGGCTTTGCCGTGGCCGGATCGAGCCCGGAAATCCTCGTGCGGGTGCAGGATGGCGAAGTCACCATCCGCCCCATCGCCGGCACCCGCAAGCGCGGCTCGACCCCGACCCGCGACCAGGAACTGGCGGCCGAACTGCTGGCCGACCCCAAGGAACTGGCCGAGCACCTGATGCTGCTCGATCTGGGTCGCAATGACGTGGGCCGCGTTGCCAAGACCGGCACGGTCAAGGTGACAGACAAGTTCTTCCTCGAATACTATTCCCACGTCATGCACATCGTTTCCAATGTCGTGGGGCAGCTCGATCCCAAATACGACTTCGTCGACGCGCTCTCGGCCGGTTTCCCGGCCGGCACGGTCTCCGGCGCCCCCAAGGTGCGGGCCATGGAGATCATCGACGAACTGGAGAAGTCCCGGCGCGGCATCTACGGCGGTTGCGTCGGCTATTTCGGTGCCGATGGCACCATGGACACCTGCATCGTGCTGCGCACCGCTATCCTCAAGGACGGCAAGCTCTACGTGCAGTCGGGCGCGGGTATCGTCGCCGACAGCGTGCCCGAGCTTGAGCAGATGGAATGCGAAAACAAGGCCCGCGCCCTTTTCAGCGCCGCCGAGGAAGCGCTACGCTATGCTGGCGAGGCAAGGATCGGGCAATGAAGGCGCAGTCACTCATTCAACATCGATGGCGCAACGGGTTCTGAAGACCGAACCTGTTTCCCACAGCCGCGCTGGAGCCAGCCACATGACCCGCACGCTCGTCATCGATAACTACGACAGCTTCACCTACAACCTCGTCCATTTCCTGGGTGAGCTGGGCGCCGACATCACCGTCGTGCGCAACGACAAGATTACCCTCGATGAAGTCGCCGCCATGGCGCCCGAGGCTATCGTCCTCTCGCCGGGTCCCTGCACCCCCAACGAAGCCGGCATCTGCCTGGCACTGATTGACCGGTTCAAGAGCCAGATTCCGATCCTCGGGGTCTGCCTCGGCCACCAGGCCATCGGCCAGTCCATGGGCGGCGACGTGATCCGGGCGCCACACCTGGTCCACGGCAAAACCAGCAAGATCCACCACACCGGCAAGGGCCTGTTCCGCGGTCTCAACAACGATTTCGAAGCGACGCGCTATCACTCGCTCATCGTCAAGCTGGACACCCTGCCGGAGGCCCTGGAAGTTACCGCCACCACCGAGGACGGCCTTATCATGGGCATGCAGCACAAGAGCCTGCCTGTCCACGGCGTGCAGTTCCATCCCGAGAGCATTGCCAGCGAAAACGGCCACGCCCTGCTGCAGAACTTCCTGAACCTGGCCCGCGACTTCAACCAGAAGAAGGCTGCATGATGGATCTCAAGGCAGCCCTCAACAAGATCGCCGACCGCAAGGACCTGACCGGCGAGGAGATGCGCGGCGTCATGCGCATCATCATGGCTGGCGAAGCCACACCCAGCCAGATCGGCGCCTTCCTCATGGGCATGCGCATCAAGGGCGAAACCGTTGGCGAGATCGCCGCGGCCGTCTCCATCCTGCGCGAGCAGATGGTGCCGGTAATTGCCCCAGAAGGCGCCATCGACATTGTCGGCACCGGTGGTGACGGCATCGGCAGCCTCAACATCTCGACCGCCACCGCCCTTGTGGTCGCAGGGGCCGGCGTGCCGGTCGCCAAGCATGGCAACAAGGCCTTGTCCTCCCGCTCAGGTGCCTCCCAGGTGCTCGAGGCACTGGGCGTCAAACTGGACCTGACACCGGAGCAGATCGGCACCACCATTGCCAAGGCTGGCATCGGCTTCATGTTCGCCCCCAGTCATCACCCCGCCATGCGCCATGTCGGCCCGGCGCGCAGCGAAATGGGTGTGCGGACCCTGTTCAACCTGCTGGGACCACAATCCAACCCCGCGGGCGTGCGGCGCTATCTGCTTGGCGTCTATTCGCAGCAATGGGTGGAGCCTGTGGCTGCTGCCCTCCTGGCCAATCGGGCCATCAAGGCCTGGGTTGTCCACTCCAGCGAAGGCCTCGACGAATTGTCGACCTCGGGCACCAATTTCGTGGCCCAGATCGCCGGTGGCGACCTGCGCAGCTTTGAACTTAACCCCGAGCAGGTCGGCCTCAAACTGACCGACCCCAAGGACCTGCTGGGCGGGACGCCCGAGGAAAACGCCTTGGCAATCCAGGCCCTGCTTGAAGGCGCACCCGGTGCCTATCGGGACACCGTGCTGCTCAACGCTGGCGCCGCGCTGCTGGTGGCTGACAAGGTGGCAACAATTGAAGACGGCATTGCCATGGCCGCCCAGACGGTCGACAGCGGCAAGGCCAGAGAAACCCTCGCCCGCCTCGTGGCGGTATCGAACGGACGAGATTGATGAGCGACATTCTCCAGCAGATCGAAGCCTATAAGCGCGAAGAGATCGCCGCGGCCAAATCCATGCGGCCCTGGGCCGAGGTGGTGGCCCAGGCACATGACCAGCCCCCGACCCGCGGATTTCTTAATGCCATCAAGGCCAAGCGCAAACAGGGCAAATACGCGCTGATTGCCGAGGTGAAGAAGGCCAGCCCGTCCAAGGGTCTGATCCGGCCCGACTTCGACCCCGCGGCGATCGCCCGCGCCTATGAGCAGGCCGGGGCCGCCTGCCTCTCCGTCCTCACCGACCGGCCGAGCTTTCAAGGCTCGCCGAGCTACCTGATCGAGGCCCGCGCCGCGACCCAGCTTCCCGTGCTCCGCAAGGATTTCCTGTTCGAAACCTACCAGGTGGCCGAAGCCCGCGCCTGGGGCGCCGACTGCATCCTGATCATTCTCGCCGCCGTGGGCGACGACGTAGCGCGCTACCTGCTCGACGCCGCCGAGGAATGGCGCATGGACGCTCTGGTGGAGGTGCATGACCAGCTCGAACTCGACCGGGCACTGGCCCTCGGCGCCGAATTCATCGGCATCAACAACCGCAACCTGCGCACCTTCGAGACCACGCTCGAAACCTCGGTCAATCTGGCTGTCGGCGTACCGAAGAACACCCTGTTGGTGAGCGAAAGCGGCATCATGACCCACGAGCACGTCACCATGCTCGACCAGCGCGCCGGTATTGGCACCTTCCTCGTCGGCGAAAGCCTGATGCGTCAGGACGATGTTGCCTCTGCAACCCGCGCCCTGCTGATGGGCGCCCCACAGGCCGTGCGGTGATGGCGCAGGGCCTCACCCACCTCAACGAGCGGGGCGAAGCCCATATCGTCGATATCGGCGACAAGGCGATCACCCGGCGCCGCGCCTTGGCACAGGCCAGGATTGTCGCCGAGACCGGCACGATTGTCGCCATCATGGGTGGTGGCCTCAAGAAGGGCGATGCCCTGGCAGTTGCTCGCATTGCCGGTATCATGGCCGCCAAGAAGACGTCCGACCTCATCCCGCTTTGCCACCCCATTCCACTGACCAAGGTCAGCGTCGACATCGAAGCTGATGGCCCCGATGCCATCCTTATCCGTGCCACGGCCGAAACCACCGGGCAGACCGGTGTCGAGATGGAAGCCCTGGTCGCCGCCTCGACCGCGGCACTGACGCTCTACGACATGGCCAAGGCCATCGACCGCGCCATGACCATCACCGATATCTGCCTGGTCGAAAAATCCGGCGGAAAGTCCGGAGACTTTTCCCGGTCATGAGCCTGCTCCCGGTGGATGACGCGATTGCCGCGATCCTCCGGCGCGTGCCGGCGCCCATCGCCGAGACCGTGCCGCTGTCCGAGGCTGCCGGGCGCGTGCTGCTTGAACCCGTATTTGCCACCCACGATCAGCCTCCATTCAATTCCAGCGCCATGGACGGCTACGCCATCCGCGCTGCCGATGTCGTCGCTGGCCACGGGCTGACCGTGGTCGGCACGTCACAGGCGGGCGCCGGCTACCTCGGCACGCTTGGGCCGGGCGAGGCTGTCCGCATCTTCACTGGTGCACCGGTACCCGAAGGCGCCGACACGGTCATCATGCAGGAAGAGGCCAGGCGCGACGGAGACTTTGTTTCCTTCACTGTTCCGGCACGACAGGGCCACAGCGTGCGGCCTATGGGTAACGACTTCGCTACCGGTCAACAGCTCGTCGACGCCGGCATTCGCCTGGCACCAATGCAGCTGGCGGTTGCCGCCGCTGCCAACGCGGCCACGCTCAAGGTCGCCAAACGGCCCCGCATCGCCCTGCTCGCCACGGGCGACGAACTCGTGCTGCCCGGCACGCCACTTGGCCCCGACCAAATTGTGGCATCAAACAGTTTTGGGCTGCGGCCCATGCTGACGCCCTACGCCGAAACGGTCACCGATCACGGCATTGCCCGCGACGATGCGGCTCAGCTGCGTAAGGCACTCCAAGACATTTTGGCCACTGGGCCGGATATCGTCATCACCACAGGTGGCGCAAGCGTCGGCGACCACGACATCGTGCAGGACATCCTCCTGGAATTGGGTGTCACGCTGGATTTCTGGAAGATCAACATGCGGCCCGGCAAGCCCCTCATGTTCGGAACACGCGGCAGCACCCTGATCTTCGGCCTCCCCGGCAATCCGGTTTCCGCCATGGTCACCGCCATGGTGTTCATTCGCCCCGCATTGCGCGCGTGGCTTGGCTATCCAGAACCCTCCCCCTGGCACCTGCCGCTGGCCGGCCCAACGCCCCCCAATACCGCCCGCCGCCACTTCATGCGCGCGCAATTGCTGCACACGCCCACTGGACCTGAGCTGCTGCCGATCTCCCAGACGGACAGCGGCCACACCTCTTCGCTGGCGCGGGCCGATATGCTCATCGTCCAACCAGAGTTCGATCCCGGCCAATTGCCCGGCACCATTGTCGAAGCCATCCCGCCGGATGCTTTCTGACTGTCGCGATCGCAACGACGACTGATCTTTTGCAAAGCATATTGCGGAACATAACTGGAACACCTATAGTCGTTCTGCCTATGTTCTGATTCACTCCCCGAGGGGCCCATGCTGACGCGCAAACAACACGAGCTGCTTATGTTCATCCATGAGCGGATGAAGGAAAGCGGCATTCCGCCATCCTTCGACGAGATGAAGGATGCGCTCGACCTGGCGTCCAAATCGGGCATCCACCGGCTGATCACCGCCCTTGAGGAGCGCGGTTTCATCCGTCGCCTGCCCAACCGGGCCCGGGCCCTCGAAGTGGTCAAGCTCCCGGATTCGATGAACCCGTCACTCGGTGGTCGCAAGGCCCGCTTTGAGCCATCGGTCATCGAAGGCAGTCTGGGCAAGGTCAGCTCCCCGCCCTCGCGGATGTCGGCGGCCGAAGACTATGCCCGGCCGATTTCCATCCCGGTCATGGGCCGTATTGCGGCCGGCACGCCCATCGAGGCCATCCAGACCCACTCGCACACCATCATGGTTCCGCCGGAAATGCTGGGCGCCGGTGAGCACTTCGCGCTTGAAGTCCGCGGTGACTCGATGATCGATGCCGGCATTTTCGACGGGGATACTGTGCTCATCAAGAAGCAGGATCAGGCCTCGACGGGCGAAATCATCGTCGCCTTGGTGGACGATGAGGAAGCAACGCTCAAGCGCCTGCGCCGCAAGGGCAACACCGTAGCGCTGGAGGCGGCCAACCCCGCTTACGAGACCCGCATCTTCCCGCCCGACCGCGTCAAGGTGCAGGGCCGCCTTGTCGGTCTTCTCCGCAAGTATTAGGGCGCTATAGCCCTCAGCAGCGTGACGCGAGGCCTGGGCCAGCACAGGCGCGTCACCCTGCCACCCCCTCATTTTGGTAGATCGTACCAGGGCATCGAACCGCCTCTGGCGGCCGATGAGGCCGGCCGTAGTACTTAGGCGCGAAGCCACTCCCTTGGTTTTCTTGGGATTTTTCTAACGACTTAAGCGGAATTTAACGGCCGACAGTGCCGGGACCTTGCAGATGGCGCTGTTCCGTGCCACATAGGTAACATACGTTTTCAGCCTAAGTCGGCTGCCTAATGCCGGTTCGCCGGACCGTGGCTTCCTTCTCTACCATGCGAACGTTATGTCCCTTTGGCATGTTGCCATTGGATAACCGCTCGTTCGCTGATGCTACGAGCAAAAGGAAACTATCATGTCCGTAATCACCGGCACCGTAAAATTCTTCAACACCACCAAGGGCTTCGGCTTCATTTCGCCTGAAAATGGCGGCAAGGACGCCTTCGTCCATATTTCTGCTGTTCAGCGTTCGGGCCTGCAGGGCCTCTACGAGAACGACAAGGTCACCTATGAGCTCGAGACCGGCCGTGACGGCAAGGAATCGGCGACCAACCTGACCCTGCTCTAGTCTGCGCTAGATCATAGCGAGCGCGCTTCGGCGCCGCTCGGCGAGGCCACCGCGATTTTGTCGCGGTGGCCTTTTCTTTGTCTGGTCGCCAGCAGCCAACAAAATGGGGGACCGCATGCATGCGGTCCCCCGTGTCTTTCAAACCGGCGATCAGTGGTTGTCGCGCGGGATTCCGTTGTTCTGCGCGATGCGCTGGTATTTTTCGGCTGGCTTGAGAATGGCACCATCGCCGAGCTGGCCAACCAGACCGCGCTGGATTTCCTGCCAGGGCGTCTGGTGCTTGGGGAACTTGTAGCCGCCAGAAGCCTCGAGATCTGCGCGACGCTGGGCGATCTCGGCGTCCGAGATCAGGATATTGGCCTGCCCCTGGTTGAGATCGATCCGCACACGGTCGCCTGTTTGCAGGATGGCGAGATTGCCACCCGCCGCCGCCTCTGGCGAAGCATTGAGGATCGAGGGCGAGCCCGACGTACCCGACTGGCGGCCATCGCCGATACAGGCCAGCGCATGCACGCCCTTCTTGATCAGATAGCTGGGCGGCCGCATGTTGACCACTTCCGCCGCGCCCGGATAACCGATCGGCCCGGCGCCGCGCATGAACAGCAGCGTATTCTCGTCGATATCGAGCGCGGGATCGTCGATGCGGTGGTGGTAGTCCTCCGGTCCATCGAACACCACCGCCTTGCCCTCGAACATGCCCGGATGCTCGGGATTGTTGAGGTAGCGATCGCGGAACTCCGACGAGATCACGCTGGTCTTCATGATGGCATTGTCAAAGAGGTTGCCACGCAGCACGAGGAAGCCCGCCTCGGTCTTGAGCGGATTGTCGAAGCGGCGGATGACCTTGTCGTCCTGGATCGTCGTGTTGCGGCAGTTCTCGCCGATGGTCTTGCCATTGACGGTCGGCGCGTTCTCGCGGATCAGGCCCTGGGTCATCAACTCGTTGACCACCGCCGGCACGCCACCGGCATGATAGTAGTCCTCGCCCAGATATTCACCCGCCGGCTGCAGGTTCACCAGCAGTGGCACCTTGTGGCCATAGGTCTGGAAATCCTGCAGTTCGAGTTCCACGCCGATATGCTTGGCAATGGCCTGGATGTGGATCGGCGCATTGGTCGATCCGCCGATGGCCGAATTGACCACGATGGTGTTGATGAAATTGTCCTTGGTCAGGATATCGGACGGCTTGAGGTCCTCATGCACCATGTCCACGATGCGCTTGCCCGTGCGATATGCCATTTCCTGGCGGTCACGGTAGGGTGCCGGAATGGCAGCCGAACCCGGCAGCTGCATGCCCAGCGACTCCGCCAGCGAGTTCATCGTCGTGGCCGTACCCATGGTGTTGCAATAGCCGGTTGAGGGCGCGGACGATGCAACAAGTTCAATGAACTGGGCATAGTCGATCTCGCCGGCCGCCATCATCTGGCGGGCCTTCCAGACGATGGTGCCCGAACCGGTGCGCTCGCCCTTGTGCCAGCCATTGAGCATGGGACCGACCGATAGCGCGATAGCCGGAATATTGACGGTCGCCGCCCCCATGAGCATGGCCGGGGTGGTCTTGTCGCAACCAATGGTCAGCACCACGCCATCCAGCGGATAGCCGTAGAGCACTTCCACGAGCCCGAGATAGGCCAGGTTACGGTCCAGACCCGCCGTCGGGCGCTTGCCGGTTTCCTGGATCGGATGCACCGGAAACTCGATGGCGATGCCGCCGGCTTCGCGGATGCCCTCGCGCACGCGCTCAGCCAGCACGATGTGATGGCGGTTGCAGGGGCTGAGATCGGACCCGGTCTGCGCAATGCCGATGATCGGCTTGTCAGACTGCAGCTCTTCGCGCGACACGCCGAAGTTCATGTAGCGCTCGAGATAGAGCGCCGTCATGTCCGGATTGTCCGGATTGTCGAACCAGGCGCGCGAGCGCAACTTCTTGGGCGCCGAGCCGCCGTTTCCTGCCGTCATCTCATCTTCCTCTTGGATCCGCTCGCGTGTGGACGCGTCAGCGTTTGGAGTGGTTCTAGCATGGCTTTTGCCAGAGTGAACGCGATTCCGCACAAAAAATCATACAAATGAGATTGGCGGCAAAACGCCGTTGAAGTTTTTTCTCATCGCTCTGAAAATCTTACCAAACGAGGGGACCGGCTGTACCGCTTGGAGGTGATGTTCTGCGCCGTGGGAAGCCGAGAATCGGACTGGCTGAAACAACTCTCAGCCATTAGGGTCGCGCCGCGACGGGGCTGCCGCGGTGAGGACAATTCGTGACTGAAATCATAGACTGGGTTGCTGTGGACTGGGGGACCTCCAACCTCCGTGCCTGGGGGATCGCCGCCGACGGCTCGGTAGCGTTCGAGAAAACCTCCCCCAAAGGGATGGGCAAGCTCACCCGTGAGCAATTCCCGGCCGCTCTGTCCGAGTTGCTCGATGGTATCCCCCCTGCCCGCAACAGCCAGCTTGACGTGCTCATCTGCGGCATGGCCGGCGCCCGCCAGGGCTGGATGGAGGCGCCGTACCTCGAAGCCCCCGCCGATCTGCGCGGCCTGAGCGAAGGGGCCGTGCGGCCCGCCATGCCCAACAGTCATCTCGCACCCGCCATCCTGCCTGGCGTCTGCCAGAAGGCCGGCGCCGATAATGTCATGCGCGGCGAAGAAACCCAGCTGCTCGGCCTCGCGGCATTGTCGCCGGGCTTTAACGGCATGGTCTGCATGCCCGGCACCCACTCCAAGTGGGCCCAGCTTTCCGGCACACGTATCGAGCGCTTCTCGACCGCCATGACGGGCGAGCTGTTCGAGGTGCTGCGTACCCATTCCGTGCTGCGCCATTCCTTGGCTGGTGATCTCGACGGTCCGGGTCGCGCCGAAGGTTTCGACCTTGGCGCCGCCGCTGGCCTCGAGCACCCCGAACAACTGCTCGGCACGCTGTTCCAGGTCCGCGCCAGTTCACTGCTCTCAGGCCGTCAGCCCGATTGGTGCGCCGGCTATCTCTCGGGCCTGCTGATCGGCACCGAAATTGGCAGCAACCGTCATCTGATCGGGTCACAGGCCGTGCCGCTGATCGGCTCGCCGGCCCTCTGCACGCTCTATGCGAGGGTGCTGGACATGGCTGGCGCCCGGGGCGAACCCTGGGACGCCACCGAAATCGTGCTGGCCGGCCTCAAGGCCGCGCGCAGCTTCGCCGCATAACTGGAGTTCATATCGATGAACCATCGCCACCTCATCGCCATCCTCCGCGGCATCACGCCGTCCGAGACCGTTCATGTCTGCCAGGCTCTGATTGCCGCCGGCATAACCATGATCGAAGTGCCGCTCAATTCGCCAGACGCGCTCACCAGCATTGCGCTCGCCTCCAACGCACTGGGCGATGACGCAGCGATCGGCGCCGGCACTGTGCTCACCAAGAAGCAGGTCTGGGCTGTGGCCGATGCCGGCGGCACCTTTATCGTCTCACCCGATACCAACAAGGCGGTCATCGAGGAGACGGTGCGCATTCAGCTCCTGTCCTATCCCGGCGTGTTCACCCCTACCGATGCCTTCCGGGCCATCAAGGCCGGCGCGACGGGCCTCAAATTCTTCCCCGCCGAGGTGCTGGGTCCCAAGGGCATCAAGGCCATGAAGGCCGTTCTGCCGCCCGAACTGCCCGTCTATGCCGTGGGCGGCGCCAACCCCGACAATTTCGGAGAATATTTTGCCGCCGGCTGCACCGGATTTGGCCTGGGCACATACCTCTACAAGCCCGGCATGGACGTCGCCCAGGTCGCCGAGCGCGCTGCCACGGCCGTTGCTGCCTATGACACGGGGAAAGCCCAATGACCGATACGGCCGGCCTTCTGCTCGACAGCCAATGTTCTCTGGGCGAAGGCCCGATCTGGCATGCCGGACGACAGCAGCTGTTCTTCTTCGACATCAACGAACAGACCCTGTTCGCGGTGACCGCCGCTGGCGAAATTGTCGACAGCTGGCTGTTCAACGAGACCGTTGCAGCAGCCGCGATTGTTGACGACAATATGCTGGTCCTTGCCACCGATACCGGCCTCAAGCAGTTCGATCTCTCGACAGGCGGCATGAATCGCATCAACGAGATCGAGGCGGACAAGGCCGCGACACGTACCAATGACAGCCGCGTTCATCCCTCTGGCGCCTTCTGGATCGGCACCATGGATCGCGGTTCTGCCGAGGCGCCTATTGGCTCGGTCTATCACTACCGTGCCGGCACCCTGACCACGCTCAAGTCTGGCATCGCCATCCCCAACGCCACCTGCTTTTCTCCCGATGGCCGGATCGCCTATTGGACCGATACGCCGACCAAGAAGATCATGCAGGTCGCGACCGACCCGGCCACCGGCCTGCCGGTTGGCGAATGGACACTGTTCGCCGATGTGAGCGAAGGGCGCGGCTATCCCGATGGTGCCGTAGTCGACAGCCAGGGCTACCTCTGGAACGCCAAATGGGGCGGCTCCTGTGTCGTGCGCCACGCGCCGGATGGCTCCATCGACCGCATCGTCGAAGTACCCGTGAGCCAGGTCACCTGCCCCGCCTTTGGCGGACCCGACCTCAAGACCATGTTCATCACCACCGCCAACAAGAATTTGAGCGCCGAGCAGTTGGCCTCCGAAAAGGTAGCTGGCGGCCTCTTCGCCATAGACCTTGACGTGCCCGGCCTGCCCGAAGCGACCATCACACTCTGAGACCCTTGCCATGACCACCCCTGCACTCGGCGTCTGCTACTATCCCGAACACTGGCCCGAGGACTGGTGGGACCGAGACGCGGCCCGCATGGCCGAGGTCGGCATCAAATGGGTGCGCATCGGCGAGTTCGCCTGGTCCCGGTTGGAGCCGACGCCCGGCAACCTAACCTTCGACTGGATAATCCGGGCCATGGACGTGCTCGGGCGACACGGGCTTAAGGTGGTTTTCGGCACCCCCACCGCCACCCCGCCGCGCTGGATGATCGACAAGCATCCCGACATGCTCGCCGTCGACGCGCAGGGGCGTCGCAAGGGCTTCGGTTCTCGCCGTCACTATGATTTCAGCCATCTCGGCTATCGCGAAGAAGCCGGCCGCATCACCCGCCTGCTCGCCGATGCAGTGGGCAACCACCCCGCGCTTGGCGCCTGGCAGACCGACAACGAGTATGGCTGCCACGGCACCACCTATTCTTATTCGCCCGCTGCAAAGCAGGGCTTTCAGCATTGGCTGGCCGAAAAGTACGGCACGGTCGAAGCTCTGAACCAGGCCTGGGGAAATGTCTTCTGGTCCATGGAATACAATCGCTTCGACCAGATCGAGTTGCCCAACCTGTTGGTCTGCGAGGCGGCACCGGCCCATGACCTCGACTTCCGCCGCTATGCCTCCGATCAGGTCGCGGCCTTCAACAAGGTACAGTTCAACATCCTCAAGGGGGTGCGGCCCGACCTGCCGGTCATCCACAATTTCATGAGCCGTTACACGGAGTTCGACCACTATGACGTGGCCGAAACGCTCGATATTGCCAGCTGGGACAGCTACCCCATTGGCCATCTTGCGGTCAGTGCCGAGCCCGACGAGATCAAGCGCCTCTATATGCGCCAGGGCGACCCGGACAACGCGGCCTTCCATCACGATCTCTACCGCGCCGTGGGCCACGGCCGCTGGTGGATCATGGAGCAGCAGCCCGGCCCCGTGAACTGGGCACAGTTCAACCCCGATCCCCTGCCCGGCATGGCCCGGCTCTGGGCCTGGGAGGCCTTTGCCCACGGTGCCGAGGTGGTGACCTATTTCCGTTGGCGCCAGGCGCCCTTCGCGCAGGAACAGATGCATGCCGGCCTGTTGCGCCCCGATAGCGAGCCCGCACCGGCCTATCACGAAGCCATTCAGGTTGCCGAGGAGCTCAAGGCCGTCGGCCTTGACGGCACGGCGAGCAAGGGCCGCGTTGCCATCATATTCGACTATCAGAGCGAATGGGCTTGGGAGATCCAGCCTCAGGCCAAGGGCTTCAGCCATGGTGCGCATGTCAGGGCACTCTACGCCGCCTTCCGCAAGCACGGCGTCGATATCGACATCCTGCCGCCCAGCACCAGCAGCTTTGCCGGCTATGACATCGTCGCCATTCCCGCGCTTTTCGCCTGGAATGATGACCTGCGCACCGCCATTGCCGACTTCGAGGGCCACTTGTTGATCGGCCCTCGCTCTGGCTCCAAGACGCAGGACTTTGCTATTCCGCCAACCCTGGCGCCAGACCTGCCGAGCAATCTGCTCGACGTGAAAGTCGCCCGCATCGATAGCCTCGATCCCGCGCTTGAAATCGAGGTCAAGGGCAGCGGCGCCATCCATCACTGGCGCGAGCGCCTTGAAACCAAGGCCAACGTCATCATCGAGGATGTCGATGGCTGGCCGGTTCTCGTCTCGCAGGGCAAGCTCTTCTACCTCGGCGCCAGCGGCACCAAGGCACTGGTGCAGCGCGTTGTCGATTACCTGATCGCCGAGGCAGATCTCCCCACCCTGGCCCTGCCGGCCGGCGTGCGCTGCCGCATCCGCGACGGCTTCCGCATCTATGTGAACTATGCCGCGGGTCCGGCCATCCTGAACCCGGCCGGGGACGAAGCTGGATATGTGCTGGGTTCCGCTGACATGCCAGCGGCGGGCGTCACGGTGGCGCGACTCGCCAAGGGCGCGTGAGATTGGGGATGGCGGTGCGGATCTCGAACCGCGCCGCCGACTCGTCCCAGCGCAACCAATGCACGCCACCCGCCGCCAGCGTGTCGGCATCAATTACCTGACCACCCACGCAATTGGCCGGCACGCGCATCCGCGCAATGATCAGATCATGCTGGCCGCAATCTTCCGCGAAGGCAGCAGCATTGCGGATCACCGCCACCGAGAACTGCGGCGTCTCGGCGATGCAGCCCAGACTATCGCAGCGTGTCCCGGTGACACTGGCCGCAATCGTCTCCTGGTAGTGCTCGCCCCACACTTCGACCGCAAAGCTACCGGGCCGGCCACTGATCAGCCCCATGCCCGCCTCGGTCCGCAGCACGACTGCCTGGGTGGTGTCGGCAACCAACACGTCCGGCCGCGTGTCCAGGCCAAACAGCAGGACCAATGGCAACGCAACGGCCGGTCCAGCAAACCGCCACCAACTGTTGATGAAGGCAAACCAGGCCAAGGCCAGCAGGCCAATGATCAACGCCACACTGGTAAGCAGCGGGTTACCGGTCCAACCCTCGCTCCAGCCGGCGACCAGTTCCGCACCATCTACCATGCGATCGATACCCCAGCCCATGATGGCAACAAATGGCCCCTCGATGCCGAACGGCATGGCCAGCACCGAAAGCACTGCGAATGGCATGATGATCAGGCTCACCACCGGCAGCACCAGCACATTGCCCAGCACCCCGAGCGGCGCCGTCTGCTGGAAGTGATAGGCCGAGAACAGCAGCGTCGCGGTTCCGGCAATGAAGCTGGTAGCGGCCGTCGCCCAGACGGTCGCCCAGATACGCTGGCCCCAGCCGCGCTCGCCACCCGGCGCCGACCGCGGCAACTCATAGATGCCGATCAGCGCAACCACTGCGGCGAAAGAGAGCTGGAAGCTGGCGCGGAACACGCTGGCCGGATCGATGACGATGATGGCAAGCGCTGCGATTGCCACATTGCGCATGGTCAGCGCCCGCCGCCCCGCCAGAACCGCCCCGAAGACCAGGGCCAGCATCAGTGTCGAGCGCAAAGCCGGCACATTGGCCAGACCGCCCGCCAGCAACAGATAACCCATTGCTGCGACGATGCCGGCAGTGGCAGCAATCTTCTTGACTGGCCAGCGCGTCGTCACGCCTGGAATGAACGCCAGACCCAGCCGCAGCAGGAAATAGATTCCGCCAGCCACGATGGAAAGGTGCAATCCGGAAATGGAATAGATATGCGCCAGCCCTGAGGCCGCCATCACCTCCCGCGTCTCATCGCTGATTGCGCTCTGGTCTCCCACCACCATGGCCCGGCCTATGGCGGCGGATGCGCCATCGAGCACGGCATCGATGCGTCCGCCAATCGCCATGCGCAACTCTTCGACGGCGCGCGTGGCATCCAGTGCGCTGCCGGTCGACACGAGCCCAAAGTCCCCGGTTGCCGTGCCATAGGCACCAATGCCGGAAAAATAGGCGTGGAACTGCCCGTCGAACGCGCCCGGCAAGATGGGCCCGGGCACCGGCGCCAGCCGCATGCTGGCCCGGATGACATCGCCTGGCGCCAGCGCCGGTGCAGGCGGAACCACCAGCCGCGCCCTTTCAATATCGACCGGCCGATCTCCCGTAACAGGAACAAGTCCCGAAACGACTACCCGCCGCGCCTCCTCGGTGGCCGAGACGATCTCGTCGACCCGCGCCTCGAACAGTCCATAGGCCGGCCGCTCAAGCATCTGCGTTCCGAACCACATCCCGTGCAGCGGCAGCAGGCAGAACCCCGCCCAAACAGCACCCCCGAGTCCCACGGCCTGCAAGGCAGCGGACCGCCACAGCAGGACAACTCCCGGAACCAGCCCGGCCGCCACTGCCATCAACGCCCAGGCTTCGGGTTCGAACGGCAGGGCCGCATAGCCCACAAGACCTGCGATCATCATGAACGGCAGCAGCACGAACAGCCGCCGCGCGGCCACGGCATCGCCAAGCGAGTGCGCCAGACCTCTTCGCTGTCGCGCCGCCAGTACCTGAGGCAGCGACGATCGCGCGGCCGGCTGCGTCGGCGCGAGTGCCGTGCCGGCATCCCGATCGAGTGTTTCAGCCCCCTGCACCCGCTTCGCCCCCGCCCTTGCGCTCGTGCCGCTCTATGCTACACACGGCCTCGAAATCCTCCAAGCACTCCGGTCTCATGTCCCAGGTCGTCACCCGTTTCGCCCCCTCGCCCACCGGCTATCTGCATATCGGTGGCGCCCGCACCGCGCTCTTCAGCTGGGCCTATGCCCGCAACAAGGGCGGCAAGATGCTGCTGCGCATCGAGGACACGGATCGTGAACGCTCCACCGAAGCCGCCGTCATCGCCCTAGTCGACGGGTTGAAATGGCTTGGCCTCGATTGGGAAGGCGAGCCGATCAGCCAGTTCGGCCGCGCCGCGCGCCACGCCGAAGTCGCCCATGAACTGGTGAAGATGGGCCACGCCTATTACTGCTACTGCTCGCCCGCCGAGCTTGACCAGATGCGGGAAGAGGCCCGCGCTGCCGGCAAGCCGCCCCGCTACAATGGCTATTGGCGCGACCGCGACCAGAGCGAGGCACCCGCCGGCATTGCGCCCGTGATCCGCATCAAGGCGCCACTGACCGGCGACATC
This sequence comes from Alphaproteobacteria bacterium, assembly GCA_018828145.1. Taxonomy (GTDB): domain Bacteria; phylum Pseudomonadota; class Alphaproteobacteria; order Rhizobiales; family Devosiaceae; genus Devosia. The sequence goes on from JAHJWO010000054.1 coordinate 247,243, forward strand.
GTCGTCGACGACCACGTGCAGGGCAAGGTCGTGTTCAAGGCCGAGAACCTTGATGACTTCATCATCCTTCGCTCGGATGGCACGCCGACCTACATGCATGCCGTGGTCGTGGACGACCATGACATGGGCGTTACCCACATCATCCGCGGCGATGACCACCTGACCAACGCTGCCCGCCAGATCGTGATCTACAATGCCATGGGCTGGACCGTGCCGGAAATGGCCCACATCCCGCTGATCCACGGCCCGGACGGCGCCAAGCTCTCCAAGCGCCACGGTGCCCTTGGGGTCGAGGCCTATCGGCAGATGGGCTATCTGCCCGAGGCCCTGCGCAACTACCTTGCCCGCCTGGGCTGGAGCCATGGCGACGACGAGATCTTCTCCACCGACCAGATGATCGAGTGGTTCAGCCTGGAAGGCCTCAACAAGGGCGCCGCCCGCTTCGATTTCGTCAAGCTCGAGAACATCAACGGCCACTATATCCGCGAGGCCGACCCTGCCTATCTCTACGACGTCATGCTCGCCACGGCCGCCGAAGTGGGTCGCCAGGTCGACGTTGACGGCCTCGGCGCCAACAAGGACACGGTGCTGACCGCCCTGCCCGAGCTGCAGCCCCGCGCCAAGACCGTGCTGGAGCTGATTGACCTCGCCCAGTTCATCTATGCGACACGTCCGCTTGCTATTGATGCGGCGGCATCTGCGCTGCTGACGCCGGACACGCGCGCTGTCCTCAAGGACATGGCCGAGACGCTGCGCGGTCTCAATGACTGGTCCGTGCCGGAGATCGACGCAGCCATGCGCGCGCTCGCAGAAGCTAAGGGACTCAAGCTCGGCAAGCTGGCGCAGCCGCTGCGCGCCGCCCTCACCGGACGCACCGTTTCCCCGGGCATTTTCGAGGTTATGGTGCTGATCGGACGGGACGAAAGTATGGCTCGTCTCGGGGATCAAATCGGCGCTGTCTAGTGCTATTAGGAGGGTAAGCCTTGCTTACCCATTGGTTGCCTCGGGCGGGCAAAAGCTGATACCTGTCCAAAGCAGCCACGACTGCCCAGTTTACGGCCCCACCCGACCGAATCTTGCTGTTTGGAACAAGGGGCCTTCGAGGAGAGCTAAATGACCGATAAAGTCGCCAAACTCGTCATCGGGGACCAGACGCACGAATTTCCAGTGCTGTCCGGAACCGTGGGGCCGGATGTCATCGACATCAGATCGCTCTACGCCAAGACCGGCATGTTCACCTACGATCCGGGCTTCACCTCGACGGCCGCGTGCGACAGCGCCATCACCTATATCGACGGCGACAAGGGCCAGCTGCTCTACCGTGGCTATCCCATCGAGCAGCTTTCCGAAAAGAGCAGCTATATCGAAGTCTGCTACCTGCTGCTCTACGGCGAACTGCCCAACAAGGCGCAGCTCGAAGAGTTCAGCGAACTGGTGACGCGCCACACCATGGTGCATGAGCAGATGCACTATTTCTACCGCGGCTTCCGCCGCGATGCGCATCCCATGGCCATCATGACCGGCGTGGTCGGCGCCATGGCCGCCTTCTACCATGACTCCACCGACATCACCGATCCGCAGCAGCGCGAGATCGCCTCGATCCGCATGATCGCCAAGATGCCGACGATCGCCGCCATGGCCTACAAATATTCGGTCGGCCAGCCTTTCGTCTATCCGCGCAACGACCTCGATTACGCGTCCAACTTCCTGCATATGTGCTTCTCGGTCCCGGCCGAGCCCTTCCAGATCAATCCCACCATTGCCAAGGCGATGGACCTGATCTTCACCCTGCATGCCGATCACGAGCAGAACGCCTCGACCTCGACCGTGCGCCTCGCCGGCTCGTCCGACGCCAATCCCTTTGCCTGTATCGCTGCGGGCGTTGCCTGCCTGTGGGGCCCAGCCCATGGTGGTGCCAACGAAGCGGCGCTCAACATGCTCAAGGAAATCGGCACGGTCGACCGCATTCCCGAATTCATCGCGCGTGCCAAGGACAAGGGCGACAGCTTCAAGCTGATGGGCTTCGGTCACCGCGTCTACAAAAACTTCGATCCGCGCGCGACCGTGATGCAGAAGACCGCCAAGGAAGTGCTCGACCTGCTCGGTGTGCACAACAATCCGACGCTCCAGGTGGCCCAGGAGCTCGAGAAGATCGCGCTCGAAGACCCCTACTTCATTGAACGCAAGCTCTACCCCAATGTCGATTTCTATTCGGGCATCATCCTCGAGGCGATCGGCTTCCCCACCTCGATGTTCACCGTGCTGTTCTCGGTCGCCCGTACCGTTGGCTGGATCAGCCAGTGGAAGGAAATGATCGGCGATCCGCAAAAGAAGATCGGCCGCCCGCGCCAGCTCTATGACGGAGCCCCCGCGCGCGATTACGAAGCGCTCAACGGCCGCTGATAGTGTGCAAGGACCCGGTCCGCCGGGTCCTGACGAGGAAAGCGGTCTTCGCCGCGTTCCATAAGGGTTGAAAGCTCGCCAAAGGCCGCAATCTGGTCCTGGCGGGCTTTTTTGTTGTCCAGCAGGTCGCGTACGGCGGCTGTCAGGGCATCCGCATCCGGCTGCGCCTGCACCCGCTCGGGCACAGCCCCCCGGCCCAGGATGATATTGGGCAGTGACACGGAAGGCGAGCCCAGCTTGGCGTAGAACCGCGCCTGATGGCCGTCCATGACGTAGCTGACCACGCTGGGGACCTGCGCCAGCGCCAGTTCCAGCGTCACCGTCCCGGAGACAGCCAGGGCCATGACCGCCTGGTCATAGAGCTCTCCGCGCGCGGCCCTGTCGGCAACAACGCGCACGGGCACCGCCCAGTTGGCCACTTCACGCTCCAGGCGGGCCTTGAGCGACGGCAGCGTGGGAATGACCATCCCATCGACGGCGGCATGGCCCGCCAGCCGCTCGGCCACCTGCCGGAACAGCGGCATGTGCCGGCGCAATTCGCCGTCCCGGCTGCCGGGCAGCAAGACCAGCGGTCCGCGGTCGACTGCTTTTCGGCTCAGGCGCTCACCCAGCACGGGATGACCGACATAACTCGTCGGCGGACCGCCCAGGCGCTCCATCACCGCCGGCTCGAATGGCAGCACCGCCAGCACCTCCGCAAACAGCGGCTTGAGCTTGGCGGCCCGTTGCGGCGCACGGGCCCAGACGGAAGGGGCGACATAAAGGATTAGCCGGCCGGCAAATCCCAGCGACTTGAGACGCCGCGCCACGAGCTTGGAAAAGTCCTGGGAATCGACCAGCACGGCAATATCCGGCTTGGCCTTGCGGATGGCCCGCGCTGTCTGTTCCACGCGCCACAGCAACAGCGGCAGGCGCAGCAGCACATCGCTGATGCCCATCACCGCCAGATCGCTCATGGGAAACAGCGAGCGCAGGCCCTCGGCCTGCAGCTCCGTGCCCCCCACGCCGCTGAAAGCCAGCGGCACACGCTGCCTCAGCCGGCGCACCAGATCGGCGGCAATGCGGTCGCCCGAAGGCTCGCCCGCCAGGATGAACAGCTTGAGCCGGTCGCTTGGCTCGGACATCTACTCTGCGGAATGGCCGTTGCGCGGCATCAGGATCGGGCGATCCGAAGCGGCGGCAATGAAGGAAACGACGTCCTGCACCAGATGGTCGTCCTTGAACAGCTCGGCGGCATCCTCGACGCGCTCGCGCAATGTGCCCTCGCTGGCAAAGATCAGCCGGTAGGCGGCACGCAGCCGATGGATCGCCTCGCGATCGAACTTGCGACGCTTGAGACCCACGAGGTTGAGACCGGTGAGCGAGGCGCGATTGCCCACGGCCATGCCATAGGGGATCACGTCGCCATCGACCATCGACTGCGCGCCGATAAAGGCATGCGAGCCGATGCGGGTGAACTGATGGATCACGCAGGTGCCGCCGAAGATCACATTGTCGCCGATCTGGCAGTGACCGGCGATCCCCACATAATTGGCCATGATAACATTGTTGCCGATGATGGCATCGTGCGCCACATGTGCGCTCGCCATGATCAGGCAGTCATTGCCGATCCGCGTCTCCATGCCACCACCTTCCGTTCCCGGATTGATGGTCACCGACTCGCGGATCGTGCAGCGCTCGCCGATGATCAGACGCGACTCTTCGCCGTGATACTTGAGATCCTGCGGCTTGTGGCCGATCGAGGCGAACGGATAGATCTGGCTGCCCGCGCCGACCTCGGTATGGCCGTCGATGGAGACATGCGAGACCAGCTCGACATTGTCATGCAGCACGACATTGTCGCCGACGATGCAATAGGGGCCGATCTTGACGCCATTGCCCAGTCGCGCGCGCGGGCCGACAATCGCTGTCGGGTGAACGCTGGGTCCGCTCACGAATTGGCCTCGATGATCATCGCGGTGATTTCGGCTTCCGCAATGATCGTGCCATCGACGATCGCTTTGGCCTCATAGCGGCCGACATTGCGACGACGCTGAATCTTGGCGATGTGGAACTCGATCGTGTCGCCCGGCCCCGCCGGCTTGCGGAACTTGGCTTTGTCGACGCCCAGCATCAGCACGATGTTCTTCTTGCCGCCGCCCGCGTCATGCTTGATCACGATGGCCCCGGCCGTCTGGGCCATGCCTTCGATGATCAGCACGCCCGGAAAGATCGGGTTCTCGGGGAAGTGGCCCTGGAAGATCGGTTCGTTGAACGTGACATTCTTGATGCCGATGGCAGTCTCGTCGCCGTCGATCTTGATGATCTTGTCGATCATCAGGAAGGGATAGCGGTGTGGCAGGCTCTTGAGGATTTCGGCAATGCTCATTGCCCCGAGCTCGGTGCTCGTTGGTGCGTTGTCGGTCATCCCCGCTTGTCCCCCTTGGAAAGTTTGCGCATCGTGGCGAGTTCACGCCAAAAATCTCTTATATCCTGAGCTGGCGCACCGGCAAGTTTGCTGCCCGGCGGCCAATCCTTGGTAACGGCGGCACGGCCATGCACCACCGAGCCGGCCCCGATGGTCAGGTGACCCGAGGTCCCCACCCCACCGCCCAGCAGCACGCCGTCGCCCACCACGGTCGAGCCGGATAACCCGCTCATCGCGGCAATCAGGCAGTTGCGGCCGATCTTGCAGTTGTGGCCGATCTGCACGAGGTTATCGATCTTGGTGCCTTCGCCGATCATCGTGTCGCCAAGCGCGCCGCGATCGATCGTGGAATTGGCGCCGATCTCCACCCTGTCCTGTATCAGCACCCGGCCAAGCTGCGGCACCTTGCGGTTGGACTGGCCGAAATCCAGCCAGCCAAAGCCCTCAGTGCCGATACGGACGCCGGAATGGATGACCACGTCATTGCCGAGATGGGCGCAATCGATGGTGCAATTGGCGGCAATGACGCAGTTGCGGCCGATGGTGACCCCGGCCCCGATCACCGTATTGGCGCCGATCACCGTACCCCGCCCGATCTCCACGCCCGGACCGATCACCACATTGGAGCCAGTCAGGACGTCGCGCTCAAACACCGGCGCCCCAAGATCATCCCGGCCGGCAGCGATGATCGAGCGCGTGTTCGAAGGATAGAGGTAGTCCAACACGTCCGCGAACAGCTGGTGTGGCTTGTCGCAGACAATGGCCATGCTGTGGGCCGGCACAAGGTCACGCAGCGAGGCCAGCACGATGACCGCGCCCGCCGATGTCGCGCGCAACTGCTCGCCATAGCTGGAATGGGCCGCCAGGGCGAGGTCGCCGCCGACCGCCAGGTCGAGCTCGGTGACCCCGGATATGGAGAGGTCCGGATCAGCCAGCCCCGCCAGGAGGTCGCGCCGGTTGAGCTCGGTGAGAATGCTGCCGATAGTGAACGGGCCGGCAAAGCGATGAAAGCGGGTGTCGACCATCAGTCAGTGTCACTTAAAAAGCATTGAGCCGCGGCGCTACCGCCCCGCGGCTCAATGAACTGTCTCACGCCACGGCGGCTAGAACAAGGTCGACATGGTCAACTGGAAGACCTGGGTGCGGTCTGCGGTCGACTTGTTCAGCACGTGGGCGAAGTCGCCACGCAGCGGGCCAAACGGGCTGTCCCAGATCAGCGAGGCGCCGATCGAAGTCCGCCATGGCACGTCGATGCTGTTCGGATCCACGGTATTGCCACCGAGGCGCGGAACATTGACGCCATCAACCCAGGCCGCATCGGCCCAGATCGCGCCGGACACGCCGTAGTTCTCAGGCAGGCCGGGGATGGGGAACTGGATTTCCGCCGAAGCGCCGGCATAGGCCACCGCACCGAGATATTCACCATTCGCCAGGCGCGGCCCCAGGCCACGGCCTTCAAAGCCGCGGATCAGCTGGGAACCCGGGGAGAAGGCTTCCACGGCGTGAACGCCATTGCCACTCAGGTCGTTGATGATGCCAGCCTGGCCACGGACGCTGCCGACAATGCCGCTATCGTCAAGCAGGGGCACATAGTAGCGGGCACGCGCTTCACTGCGGATCAGGCTGTGATCCCAACCGACATACTGCTGGGTGAAGGTCGCATAGAGACCCTCAGTCGGCTTCTTGACGTCGTCCACGCCATTCCAGGTCAGCGTGTAGCCAACGAAGGCCTTGTAGAATTCCTGACCGTCATTAACGAGCAGGGAGTTGTCGGGGTTGTTGTCCTTGATGACCTTGCGTTCACCGCCGACAAACAGCGTGGCCGAGAGATCGCTGGTCAGCGGCACGCCGGCACGCAGCTGGCCACCCGTGGACTGCGACCCATAGACGGTCGCGGTATTTTCGTCGTCGATGCGATGATAGACGTCGATACCCGTCGCAACCTTGAGCCCCATGAAGCGCGGCTCGGTGAACGAGAAGTCGAAGGTACGGCCGGCCTGCGAAGCGCCGATGGCAGCGCGCAGATACTGGCCACGACCCAGGAAGTTGCGTTCGGTCAGCGACACTTCACCCAGGATACCGTCCTGCGTGGAGTAGCCGGCCGTGGCGCCATATTCACCGGTCGAGGCTTCCGTCACGGCAATGTTGATCACCACGCGGTCGGCCGACGAGCCCGGGCCCGTCGTCACGTTGACCGACGAGAAGAAGCCAAGCGCATCGATGTTCTTGCGACCACGAACCACGAGGGCACGATTGAAGGCATCGCCTTCGGCAAATTCCAGCTCACGGCGGATGACAAAGTCGCGGGTCTTGGTATTGCCGGTGATGTTGATGCGCTCGACATAAAGGCGTGCACCCTCGTCAACCAGGTAGGTCACGTTGAACGTGCCATTGGCAACGTCGCGATCAAGACGGGCACGGACATCCACGAAGGAATAGCCCTGCACGGTGGCCTCGTAGGCCATTTCCTCGATCGTTTCCTGCAGATCGGAAACCGAGTAGCTACGACCGTCCGCCGTCTGCACGGTGCCGCGCAGCGCGTCGGTGTTCAAGCCCGAGATGCTGGTCTCGATGCCGACATTGGCGAATTCGTACTTCTGGCCCTCGTTGATGGTGAAGTTGATGAAATACGCATTGCGCGCTGCATCATATTCACCAACCGAGGTGACCTGCGCATCGGGATAGCCCCGGTTCGCGTAATAGAGGCGGATGCGCTCGCGGTCGACGGCAAGCTTCTGCTCGTCGTAGCTGTCATCCTTGAACAGCCAGCTCAGGATACCCGTTTCCTTGGTGAGCATCGTGCTCTTGAGGCTGTTGCCGGCAAAGGCGTTGTTGCCGGTGAAGTTGATCGCAGCGATACCCGCGCGAGTGCCTTCATTGACCACGAAGACGACGCGGACGCGGCCATCGGCGGTGGCTTCAGTGCGCGATGTCACGGAAACGGAAAGGAACCCGTCGCGGTCATAGGCCTGGCGGATGCTCTCGATATCCGAGGCCACACGCTGCTGCGAGTAGATGCCGGAGGCCGACACATCGACCATGGCGAGGAGTTGGGAATCCGAGAAGCGGCGATTGCCCTCGAACAGCACGGAACCGACGAGTTGTTCCTGAGCCTGAGCAGTCACAACGCCAAGAAGCGGAATGCTGGGTCCTGCGAGCGGCGCTGCACCCAGAATCGCAAGCGCCAGAAAAGCGCCGCGCATCAGCTTGGTGGGATGGATCATATTATTATTGCCTTCTGCGACCAGGCCCGGAGAATCGCCATGCACAGCGCTCCCCCAAGCTAACTCCATTGCACCGTTTTACCGTCTTTTTAACCAAGGACAAGGCGCAAGCCTCGACGCGGTTAGCAAATGATTGGTGCTCTTGTATTCCTGCAACACCTTGCGAACCAAGGTTAACAGCATGTTAACGCAAGATTCCGAAGTGAGCGAAGATCGTATCGTTAAAGAGCGTGAACACCATGAGCGCAAGCACCAGGGCAAATCCAAATCGGAACCCTATTTCTTGCACCTTCATGCTGAGCGGACGCCCCCTGACGGCTTCAACCAGATAGTACAGAAGATGGCCGCCGTCGAGCATGGGTACAGGTAAAAGGTTGAAAATTCCGATATTTAGCGAGAGCAGCGCCGTGAGATTGATCAGGGCGATAATGCCCAGTGTCGCCACTTCCCCGGAAACCTTGGCGACCTTGACCGGCCCGCCCAGTTGCTCGACGTCGCCGCGCCCGACAAAGAAATCGCCGAGAAAGGCCGCCGTGCGCTGGATGATGAAGCGAATCTCCTCGACAGTCATGCCGATCGCCTCGACCGGACCGGGTCGATAGAGACTCACATCGGTATCAGCCACGTCCCGGCTCACCCCGATTCTGCCGATCTTCTGCATATTGCCGAAGCGGTCTTCGATCTCGGCGACGTCGGGCACCAGCACGATTGTCTCGGCGCTGCCGCCGCGGTCGAGTTCGATCGTCACCTCACGTGCGGGGCTGGTGGCGACGAGTCGCTGGAAATCCTCGAACCCCCGGACGACATAACCATCCACCGAGACGATAACGTCGCCCGGCTCAAGCCCCGCCGCCTCGGCGACCGAGCCGGCAATGACCTCGCCGACGACGGGTGGAATGGTGTAGCGGCCATAGCCCAGCAGCAGGGCATAGAGGATGACAAAGGTCAGGATGACATTGGCGATCGGCCCCGCAGCCACGACCGCGATCCGCTGCCAGACATTCTTGTTGGCAAACAGCTTCGGCGCCAGGTCGGGATCGGCATTTGCCACCACATCGGCATCCGTCACGCTGGCCGCATTGGAATCACCAACGAAGCGCACATAGCCGCCCAACGGGATCGCCGAGATGCGCCAGCGCGTCCCGTGCTTGTCGTTCCAGCCGATCACTTCGCGCCCGAAGCCGATCGAGAAGGTCTGGATCGCCACCCCGTTCCAGCGCGCCACCAGATAATGCCCCATCTCGTGCACGAACACGATGACGGTCAGCACCGCCAGGAACGGCACCACATAGGACAATAGCCAGTAGATGAATTCGAACATGGTGTTCCTTGCTTACGCGGCTGCCCGCGGCATCTGCCTACCAGTAGAGCAGTCCTTCGGCGACCGCGCCGTATCCGGCATGCAGCGTCCCCACCAGCAGCACGAACAAGATGCCGAATGTGAGGCTGTCGAGCCGATCCATCAGGCCGCCATGGCCCGGGATGATGTCGCCGCTGTCCTTGATCCGGAAATGCCGCTTGACCGCACTCTCGCTGAGATCGCCCAGCTGGCCCAGTACGCTGATCGTCGCGGACAGCACCAGCCCGATCCACCAGGGCGAATCCGTCACCAGGACCCACACCAGCAGCCCTGCCCCGGTCCCCAGTGCCAGTCCGCCCGCGGCGCCCGACCAGGTCTTGGACGGCGAAATCTCAGGCGCCAGCTTTTCGCCACCGATCTGTCGCCCGGTGAAGAAGGCCGCAGAATCCGTCATCCACACCACGGTGCCGAGATAAACTCCTGCCCAAACCCCCGCCACCGTCTCCCCGCGCATGGCCAGCGCAGCGACGATTATGGCGCCATAGACAATTAGGCCGAGGACCCGCCAAGGCGCTTCCTCGCCCCGCATGGCGATGGCGACGGCACAGGCCAGGCCAATGACCGTCATCGTCCCCAGCGGCCCAAAGACCGGGTAGATTAGCCCCGATAGCGCCACCAGCCCGATCAGCACCATGCCGCCCGGGGTCAGCGGCGAGCGCGTCACCATGGTCTCCCACTCGCGATAGGCGCCGCCGAAGACGGCGCCCACCACGGCGGCAAACACATAGCTGCCGATATAGAGCGCCGTGGCGGTCAGGGTAACGAGGACGGCTGCCGACAGCAGGCGCGGCCCGAGATCAGACCAGCTACGGCGGCGACCTGGCGCAGGCTCTGTCGCGTGATGGTCCGGATCGCTCAAGGTTGTTTCGCCTCGATACCGCCGAAGCGCCGGTCGCGCAGCGCGAAGGTTTCGAGCACCCGGACGAAACTGGCTTCATCGAAGTCGGGCCAGTATTCGTCGACGAAGACGAATTCGGAATAGGCGGCCTGCCAGAGCAGGAAATTTGAAATGCGCTGCTCGCCGCTGGTGCGGATGATGAGGTCCGGATCGGGCAGGCCCGCCGTATAGAGCGCTCCGGCTATCGTTTCCTCGGTGATCGCCTCGGGCGACAGGCGCCCGGCGGCAACTTCACGCGCAATGCGCCGCGTGGCGTCGGCGATCTCGGCCTTGCCGCCATAGTTGAAGGCGACGATCAGCACGAGGCCGGTATTGCTGGCCGTCTTGGCTTCGACATCCTCGATCAGCCGCACCAGGCTGGACTCCAGCCCCTCGCGGCTGCCGATGATGCGAACCCGCACATTATTGCGGATCAGATTCTGTAGATCAGATGCAACAAAACGGCGCAGCAGGTTGAAGATAAACGATATCTCGTCCTTGGGGCGCGTCCAGTTTTCAGACGAGAAGCTGAACACCGTCAGATGCGCCACGCCATAGCGAATGCAGAGCTGGACCAGGTTGCGGAGCGCCTTGACGCCCTCGATATGCCCCTCGGTCCGGCGCTTGCCGCGGGCCTTGGCCCAGCGGCCATTGCCGTCCATGATCACGCCAAGATGGTTTGGAATGCGCAAGCGCGGACGCTGCTCAATATCGGCTGTGATGGCTGGATCGATGGACATCTACGCCTCCGGCGCAGCTCAGCCGACTTAGACCTGCATGATTTCCGCTTCTTTGGCCGCCACCACCTGGTCGATTTCCGCGACCGCGGCGTCGGTTGCCTTCTGCACCAGGTCCGCCTGCGCGCGCGCATCGTCCTGGCTCAGATCGCCATCCTTCTCGGCCTTCTTGAGCGCATCCATGCCGTCGCGACGGATGTGGCGCACTGCCACGCGGGCCGCCTCGGCATAGTTATGCGCAACCTTGGACAGGTCGCGGCGGCGCTCTTCGTTGAGCTCGGGTAGCGGCACGCGGATCACCTGCCCCTCCCCCATCGGATTGAGGCCCAGGCCGCTGTCGCGAATGGCCTTTTCGACCACCATGGCCAGCGAACGATCCCAGACCTGCACGCTCAGCATGCGCGGCTCCGGCACCGTCACCGTGGCCAGCTGGCTCAGCGGCGTGCGCGAGCCATAGGCTTCCACCATCACCGGCTCCAGCAGGCTCGCGCTGGCACGGCCCGTGCGCAGCCCGGCAAGTTCGTCACGCAGCGACGTGATCGACTTCTGCATGCGGGTTTTGAGTTCGGCGAGATTGTAGGCCATCATTTCGTCCTTCTAGGCTAGATCGGCTTGCCGACGCGGGTGCTGCGAACGCGCCCGGCCAGAACGCCGGACAGGCCCTCCTTGTCGTCGAGCGAATACACGATTATCGGCATGTTGTTGTCGCGGGCAAGGGCGAAGGCCGCCGTATCCATCACCCGCAGGTTCTGGCTGATCACATCGTCATGGCTGATCTGCTCATAGCGGGTCGCCGTCGGGTCCTTATTGGGATCGGCCGAATAGACGCCATCGACATTGGTGCCCTTGAGCACGATGTCGCATTCCAGCTCGATCGCCCGCAGGGCAGCAGCCGTATCGGTAGTGAAGAACGGGTTGCCGATGCCGCCACCCAGCACGACCACGTAACCGTCCTCGAGCGCCGCCTTGGCAGCGCGAGCGGTATAGGTGTCGGCGACGGATGGCATGGTTGTGGCGCTGAACACCTTGGCCTTGACGCCAATGGCGGTCAGGGCGCCGGCCAGCGCCAGTGCGTTGATGACGGTACCCAGCGTGCCCATCATGTCGGCGGTAACCCGGTCGCCGCCATTGGCGGCTACGGCCATGCCGCGAAAGATGTTGCCGCCACCGGTCACAATGGCCATTTCGACGCCGGTCTGCGCCACGTCGGCGATCTGGCGGGCCACGCCGTCGAGAAATTCGGGTTGAATGCCAAACTGCTGGTCGCCAGACAGCGCTTCGCCCGAAACCTTGAGCAAAATGCGTTTGTAGGCAGGCGCCATCGGCAAACCCCTCTTTGGAATACGCGGCGGGGCACCGAATCCGGCGACGCCCGACAGACATTAAGGCAAAAGCAACTTCAAAAGAAAGCGGCGCGCCAGTTGAAATACAAATTACAGCGGGCTTCTGCGCTCAATCCCGGGCCAAATCATGACCGTTCGGGAGAGCGGCGGGCGGGCCCTTGGGTCCACCCGCAATTGTCTGCGGCGGAATTACTTCACGCCGGCCGTGGCAGCGACTTCGGCAGCAAAGTCGGTCTCGACCTTCTCGATGCCCTCGCCCAGTGCAAAGCGCACGAACTTGGTCAGCTTGATCGGGGCGCCAACGTCCTTTTCAGCATTCTTGATCGCATCGCGGACCTTGGTCTCGCCGTCGATCACGAAGGTCTGCGCCAGGAGCGTGACTTCTTCGAAATACTTGCGCATGCGGCCATCGACCATCTTCTCGGCGATCTCGGCCGACTTGCCCGATTCCTTGACCTGTTCGAGGATGATGGCGCGCTCGCGAGCCACCACGTCCTGGTCCAGGTCTTCCGGATCGATCGACAGCGGATTGGTCGCTGCGATATGCATGGCAAGCTGCTTGCCCAGGGCGGACAGCGCGGTCTTGTCGCCGGTCGATTCGAGCGCCACGAGGATGCCCATGCGGCCCAGGCCAGCCTTGACGGCATTGTGGACATAGCTCTCGACCACGCCATCGGAGACCGAAACGGTCTGCGTGCGTCGCAGGTTCATGTTCTCGCCGATCTTGGCGATGGCTTCGGTCAGCTCGGCCGAAACCGAGTGGCCCGAACCGGGGAACGGCATTTCGCCGAGCTTGACCACGTCGCCATCGGCGTCGAGGGCCAGCTTTGCGACATTGGCAACGATCGCCTGGAACTGCTCGTTGCGGGCAACGAAGTCGGTTTCCGAGTTCACTTCGACAACGGCAGCCTTGGTGCCGGCGGTGGCAACGCCAACGAGGCCTTCGGCCGCAACGCGGTCAGCCTTCTTGGCAGCCTTGGCCAGGCCACGCGTGCGCAGCCAGTCGACCGCGGCTTCCATGTCGCCATTGGTTTCGGCCAGGGCCTTCTTGCAGTCCATCATCCCGACGCCGGTCGAGTCACGGAGCTGCTTGACCATTCCTGCAGTGATTTCCATGGGTTCACCTCTTGGCGACCCCATTTCCGGGGTCGCATGGTTCAAATCAGTATGAATAAGCGACAGGCGCTTAGTTGGCGGCGGCCGCCGGAGCCTCTTCGCCCGGCAGATCTTCAGCCGGAGCACGATCGGCAGCACCGAGATCGGCACCCAGGGCCGACGACGAGCGGCCGATGCCGTCGATGGCAGCCTTGGAGATCAGCGACACATAGAGCTCGAGGGCGCGCGAGGCGTCGTCATTGCCCGGGATCGCATAATCGACCGTATCGGGATCGCAATTGGTGTCGACGATGGCTACGACCGGAATGCCCAGGCGACGGGCTTCCTTGATCGCGTTGGCTTCCTTGTTGGTGTCGATGACGAACAGGAGCGAGGGCAGGTTGCCCATGTCCTTGATGCCGCCCAGGTCGCGCTCGAGGCGTTCCTGCTCGCGGCTCATCATCAGGCGTTCCTTCTTGGTACGCAGCGCCAGGGCGTCTTCGCTCATCGACTCGAGTTCGCGCAGGCGCGAGATCGAGTTCGAGATGGTCTGCCAGTTGGTCAGCGTGCCGCCGAGCCAGCGGGAATTGACGAAGTACTGGGCGGACTGCTTGGCAGCCTCGGCCACCAGCGGTGCGGCCTGGCGCTTGGTGCCGACGAACAGCACGCGGCCACCGTCAGCGACGGTGTCGCTGACCAGCTGCAGCGCACGGCTCAGGGCCGGCACGGTCTGGCTCAGGTCGAGAATGTGGATATCGTTGCGAACGCCGAAGATGTAGCGTTCCATCTTGGGGTTCCAGCGATGCTTCTGGTGACCGAAGTGGACGCCTGCTTCAAGCAGTTGACGCATAGAAAAATCGGGCAGTGCCATGATGGCTGCTCCTTGTTTACCGGTTGATGCCGCCACGGGGCCTTGCGGCGGTTGCCCGCCACCGGATGGATCTTCGGAACGCCCGAAAAGCCTGCCTCGTGTGTGAAATCGCGCTGACACGCAGTCAAACGCAGGGGCGATATAGGCGATGAGCCGCAAAAGAGCAAGGCCCGCGCCAAAGCGCCGCCTGCAACGCGGTTGTCATGGACTGACGGACCCCGAGGCGGCTTTCGTCTCTGAGTAGATAAATACGAGACGATAGCCGTCCCGGGGCTGCCGGTTTTTGGAACAGGACCGGTTATCGCGCCACATGAACGCTCGCCATGTTGCGGCCGGCTCTCGAACCTGAGGGAGACAGCGACGTCCCCTCCCGACATCTCCCGGCCACTGGTCGCTGCAGCGCCGCCGTATCCCGGAAGATGGGAGGATTGTGCCACGGTATTTGGCGAGGGGGATAAGTTCGCCGAGCTTTCCGTCGACACCTCGCTGCAGGGCAAGCGGCGTGGGGGAACTTGTTGACATACAAGGATCGTGCGGAATAATTCACTTCCGGAAACACTCATTACCCAAGGAGAGGCTGGTGGTTCGTGATCCACTGAGCATGACCTTCGCAGCCCTTGCCGATCCGACGCGACGTGCGATTCTGGCGCGCCTGTCCGTGGGTGAAGCATCGGTCGCTGAACTCGCCGAACCCTTCGACATGACCATGCGCGCCGTTTCCAGCCACATCGCCGTGCTCGAAGCGGCTGGCCTGGTTTCGCGAGGACGCGATGCCCAGCGTCGCCCCAGTCGCATTCGCCTCGATCCGCTCGCTGACATCGACGGATGGCTGGAAGACTATCGCAAGCTTTGGACACGGCGTTTCGATAAGTTGGACAAGCACCTGGCCAATCGCTCGAAGCACGATGATGGTGATCATGGCGGGTGAGCCCCTTCAATCGGCTTCCGGGGTCATTCTCATCGAGCGTGTCTTTGCCGCCCCACGCGCGCTTGTCTTTGCCAGCTGGACCCACGCCGACGACGCGGCCGAGTGGTTTGCGCCGGACGGCTTTACCGCCATTCATTGTGAGATGGATGCAACGCCAGGCGGGGAATGGCGGATCGACTTCCGGTCGCTCGATGGGCAGTTGCACACCGAATATGGCGTGTTTCTCGAAGTAATTGCGGCTGAACGCCTGGTGTTCACCCTCACTCAGAAAAGCGGCGACAAGTCCGGTCCGCAGACTACTGTTACCGTGACGTTCAGCGATATCGATGGCGGCACACGGATGCGCTTCAGGCAATCGGGCCATATCGGAGTCGAAGCGCTCAATGCCAATTCCGATGGCTGGCGCGGCTGTTTCGAACAGCTCGCACAGTTGCTCAAGATCCTCCAATCAGCTTGAAGCCAATCGCGGGCCGAGCATAGGCCACCCATTCTCACTGTGATGCCCCGCGAGCCCTCGATGCAGCAGCCCCTCATTTACGGAACTATTTACTTCCGGAATGAATCGTTTCTATAATTGGAAGGGGTGCACGCAGCGTGACCCGGACGACCTCTAGAAATATGGACAGCGAGGAGTACACAGTGACTGACTTTGCGCCGCTCAACTCGAATGTGGGCGAAATCGAAACCATCATCCGCAACTGGGAACATGCCATCCAGACTGGCGATATGGCCGCCATCATCGAACGGCACGCGGACGATATCGTGATGTACGACGTTCCCGAGCCGCTACAGTCGAAAGGCATCGAAGCCTATCGAAGGACTTGGGATCTGTTTTTCCACTTTGGTGCACCAGGGCCCGGCGTCTTCGTCATCGAGGACCTTGAGATTTCCGCCGGCGAGGATGTGGCCTTCGCCTTTGGGCTGCTGCGTATCGGCGGCTCGGAAGAGCCGGTTTGCCGCCTTACCCTCGGTCTGCAGAAGCGCGCGGGCCAATGGGTGATCTCCCATGAACATCATTCCGGGCCGCATGCCCTTGAACCCTCAAAGACCGCATGACTCCACGACTGTCGGCGGTGCCCAAAATGCGAGCCATCGCTCATGCTCCGGGGTGGATGAAAAGCGCAGAATCGGCAAAATGCTCACGGATCTGTTAGGGAACCGCACACACCCCCTCCTGCATTATCCCTGCATAGACCCGCGCATCGACGCGGGGGCAAGGGTGAAAACCCCCAAGCGGAGGAGGATGGGCCCCGGCTCGCCTCCCCCGCGCTTTTTGTCTCCCCCCATTTTAAGACCTTACGCACTGCCGACCTGCGTTGGGCAATGGGCACCATCTTCTCAATAAACACGGTGTCATCCCGGCCTTGAGCCGGGCGTTCAATGGATTCGAGCGCCGTGTGGCATCGTGGGAGATTAGGTCTTGCCCCGACTACCCGTCGACGGAAGCGGCGCGAGCCGAAGGGTCTCAAACCAGTCTCGAAAATCAGCGACACCATGGAGGTAGGCGCCAGGGCTGGCTTGCAAGTCTGCCCCGGCGAGCAACTTGATCGCTTCCCACGCAGGCCAATCCTCGATCCTTACGTCCGTGCCCGACGTCTGATCGGCAAGTAGCCAAGTATCTGCCCATTTGCTTGCATCCGCAGGGGAAAGATGGCCGTCTACAAGAGCGGCAAGCTTGCTCAGGATGACCAACCGGGGCGGCAAATCTGCTTTGGTGACGGTGCTCTTCATCGATCTAGTGAAACCGCACGTCCGTAACCCCCTCCAGCGCCTTGATGCCGCCGGCGACTTCAGCCGTGAGCCGATAAGCGCCTGGCAGCTCGATCTCGTATTCCCGCGCCCCCGCGTCGCGGATGACGACGAAGTTGACCTTCCCCTCGCCGCCCCGCTTGAGCTGGGCGCTAATCGGGCCCAGTGCATTGGCGTCGGCGGCGAAGACGGTGAGCCGGCGTTCGATCGTGTCCTCGATGCCTTCAATGGCCTGGGCCGAGGTCAGGCGCAGGCTGATCCCTTCGGCGCGCTCGCTCGCCTCCACCACCAGGATCACCGAGCGGCCCGGCTGCAGCAGCGCGCCGAACTGGTCGATCTGCTCGGAAAAGGCGATGACTTCGAAGCTGCCCGTCTGGTCGGAGAGCGTCAGGATCATCATCGGCGTGCCCTTGCGCGTGCGCCGGTCCTGCCTTCCGCTGATCGTGCCGGCGAGGCGTCCGGCCCCTGCCCCGTCCTTGACCGCCCGCTCGAACTCGCCCCAGCGCTGCACCCGCAGCTTCTCGAACAGGTCTGAATAGGCGTCGAGCGGATGGGCCGAGAGGTGGAAGCCGATGGCCGATAGCTCGCGGTCGGCCCGCTCGGTTGTGCTCCAGGCCGGAACGCCCACCGGCAGGCGCACCGGCTCGGGCTCGCCGACGTCGAACATGTTCCACTGGCCCTCATTGCGCTCGTGGGTGAGCGACTGGGCCATGCCCATCACCGCCTCGATCGCGGCAAAGGCCACTTCGCGCCGCGGCACGATATCGTCGAAGGCGCCGGCATTGACCAGCGTCTCCAGCGTCCGTTTGGACAGGATGCGCGGATCGACCCGGCGGGCGAAATCGCCCAGGTCCTTGAACGGGGTATCGCCGCGCGCCTCCACGATATGCTCGGCCACCTGCCGGCCTACGCCCTTGACGGCGCAGAGCCCATAAAGAATGCGCTTGTCCTTGACCGAGAACACCACCTCGGACTTGTTCACGCAGGGCGCGACCAGCTCGATATTGTGCCGCTTGGCCTCGCTGCGGAACTCCGCCAGCTTGTCGGTATTGCCCATGTCCAGCGTCATCGACGCGGCCAGGAATTCATGCGGATAATGCGCCTTGAGATAGCCCGTCTGGTAGGAGACGAGCGCATAGGTCGCCGCGTGGCTCTTGTTGAAGCCGTAATTGGCGAACTTGGCCAACAGGTCGAAGATCGTATCGGCCTGGCTCTGCTTGAGCCCGTGCTTGATGGCGCCCTCGCGGAAGCGCTCGCGCTGCGCATCCATCTCCGACTTGATCTTCTTGCCCATGGCGCGGCGCAGCATGTCGGCTTCGCCCAGCGAATAGCCCGAGAGCAGCTGGGCGATCTGCATCACCTGCTCCTGGTAGACGATGATGCCATAGGTCTCGTCGAGCACCTGCGACAGGTCCGGATGGGGATATTCCACCTCCTCGCGGCCATGCTTGCGGTCGTTGAACAGCGGGATATTGTCCATCGGACCGGGCCGATAGAGCGCCACCAGGGCGATGATATCCTCGAAGCGGTCCGGCTTCATGTCGACCAGGGCGCGCCGCATGCCCGCGCCTTCCACCTGGAACACGCCGAACGTGTCGCCCTTGGCATAAAGGTCATAGGTCGGCTTGTCGTCGATCGGGATGTCCTCGATGCGGAAGCTGCCGCCATCGAGGTTCACCATATTGACGGCATATTGCACCGTGGTCAGCGTCTTGAGGCCGAGGAAGTCGAACTTGACCAGGCCCGCCGCCTCGCTCCACTTCATGTTGTACTGGCAGACCGGCATGTCCGAGCGCGGATCGCGGTAGAGCGGCGCCAGGTCTTGCAGCGGCCGGTCGCCGATGATGATGCCGGCGGCATGGGTGGAGGCGTGGCGGTAGAGGCCCTCGAGATTCTTGGCGATGGCGACCAGATCAGCCACCGTCTCGTCCTCGTCTGCCATCTGCTTGAACTGCGGCACCTCTTTCATGGTCCGCTCGATCGACCACGGATCGGCCGGATTGGCCGGCACCAGCTTGCAGATGCGGTCCACCTGCCCATAGGGCATCTGCAGCACGCGGCCGACGTCGCGCAGCACGGCGCGCGCCTGCAGCGTTCCGAAGGTGATGATCTGCGCCACCTGGTCGGTGCCGTATTTGCGCTGCACGTAGCGGATCACCTCTTCGCGGCGATCCTGGCAGAAGTCGATGTCGAAATCCGGCATCGACACGCGTTCCGGATTCAGGAAGCGCTCGAACAGCAGGTTGTAGGCGAGAGGATCGAGGTCGGTAATCGTCGTGGCATAGGCCACGAGCGACCCGGCGCCCGAGCCACGCCCGGGCCCCACCGGAATGCCCTGCGATTTCGACCAGCGGATAAAGTCAGCCACAATAAGGAAATAGCCGGGAAACTTCATCGACTGGATGATTCCCAGCTCGAATTCCAGCCGGTCCCAGTATTCCTGTTCCGTCTTGCCCGGCGCGGTGCCGACGGTGGCGAGGCGTTCGCGCAGCCCTTCCTCTGCCATGGCGCGCAGGGCCGCCGCCTCGGCCGCCACGGCATCGGCTTCGCTGAGATCGGGCGCGGCGGCGAATTTGGGCAGGATCGGGCTGCGCGTCCGCGGCCGATATGAGGTGCGCCGCGCAATTTCGACGGTGGAATCGAGCGCTTCGGGCAGGTCCGAGAACAAAGCCGTCATCTCGGCGCGCGTCTTGAAATAATACTGGTCGTTGAGCTTGCGCCGCTCGGTCTGCGCCAGCACGGTGCCCCCGGCAATGGCCAGCAGCGCATCATGCGCCTCGAATTCCTTGGCCGACTTGAAGAAGGGCTCGTTGGTCGCCACCAGCGGAATGCCCTTGCGATAGGCATAGTCGATCAGCCGCGGCTCGACCGTCGCCTCCTGCACCCGGCCATGCCGCTGCAATTCGATATAGAAACGGTCCCCGAACAGCTCGGCCAGCCGATCCAGCCGGCGCACCGCATTGGCGTCCTGCCCCTGGGCGAAGGCCATGTCGATGGCCCCTTCCGGCCCGCCGCTGAGGCAGATCAGCCCCTCCAGCCGTTCGCGGCTCAGCCAGTCCAGCTGCGCCCGCGCCGTCCCGCCATCGCCCTCGAGATAGGATTGCGACACCAGCCGCGACAGGTTGGCAAAGCCCTCCTCGGTCTGCGCCAGCAGCACCACGCTGGATTTGCCGGCCCAGGCCACATGCCCGCGCTCGCTGACCCGCTCCTCGGCAGCGGCGAAGTCCACGGCCAGTTCCACCCCGACCAGCGGCTGGATGCCCTTCTTGCTGGCCTTTTCGGAGAATTCCAGCGCGCCAAACAGGTTGCCGGTATCGGCAATGCCAAGCGCCGGCTGGCTGTCCTCCGCCGCCAGCTTGAGAATGGTCTCAAGCTGCAGCGCTCCCTCAAGCAGGGAATAGGCAGAATGGACGTGAAGATGGATAAAACCGGGACCGCTCATGACACGCCCTTTATGACCGTCCCGGCGCGCAGATCATACCGCTACCGGACCGCAATCCACAGGCGGCGCTGGCGCCGTCTCTTTTCGCCGCGTCTGCAAAGGGCAAAACCAGGGTCCACTCTTGCTGAAAACGCCTCAGGGTCACACGAGTCGGGCCAGCACATCCATCCAGGTCAGCGAACCTATGGTGAAGGCGCCCAGCGTGACGAATGCGGCGAAGTCCTTGATGAAAGTGAGCATCTGCATCTCCCGTGTTGCTATAATGTTCTTATAAGTTCGTCTTTTGTTCCTGTCCAGTGTGACAAGCGGGAACAGCGGGGATTGGGCCTGCTTGGTTAGCAAAGTGTTAGGAAAGGTTCACGACGCGTTACGCGTCGGGCGTTGACGATCGTCAAGGCGACCACCCCGAAGATACATCACAATGTGCCTTATGGAGGGAGCCAATGGCGGCGTGGTTAGGCTGGTTCATGGATGGCACGAACTTGGGGTCTCTGGTCGCCGCGGCGAGCGCCGCTGGTGCACTATGGCAATACCGTCGGAACAGCCTCCGCCATAAGGACGACCTTGCTCAACGGCAGGCCGTCACCGCCGTGCAGGAGACGCTGGCGCTGCTGAACGACCCGGAGGCGCAGCGCGCGCTCTCCGCCCTGGATTACTCCGAACCCACAACCATGCGCGCCCTCCGGCTGCATGCGGCCACCTACGAGACCGATCCGGCCAGTGCTTTTTCCGAAGACGAGAAGAAGGCGCGCGACAATATGGACCAGCTGCTGACTCGCCTAGAAATGATCGACTTCCTCATTGAGAGAAACGTTATCGCCAAGGCGGACTTCAGGAAGCAGTTTGCCTATTGGCTGGAACTGCTGGGCGAGATCCCTGACCGGCACGATACTCTTGTGCATTTCAGCGACACCAACCGAAGAACGCTCTGGGCCTATATACGCACCTATCGCTTTCTCGGCGTGATCAGCTTGTTCGCCCGGTATGACCGGGCATCGAAGGCCTCAGGAACAACCGAAGCGCTTTTCGTCGCACGCTGACTGTCAGCCCCTCTTGCCTGTCCCCGACAACTCAAGCTAGATTTGAGGTACGTACCTCACGATGACCGGGTCAACCGGTCGGCGAGCAGCAACGAGGTTGGAGGAGCCGATGATCCGTCCCGAACATGTCATTGCCGATGAAGCGGCCCTGCGCAGCCTGTTTCCGGCCACCCACACCCTGGCGACGCTCAAGGTCCAGCGCGCGCTTGACGAGCACGCCCGGGCCTTCATCGCGCGCTCGCCCTTCCTCTGCATCGGCACGCAGGACATGGCGGGCAATGCCGATGTGAGCCCGCGCGGCGATCCGACGGGCTTCGTCCAGATCCTCGATTCTCGGACCCTCGCCATCCCCGACCGGCCGGGCAATAACCGCCTCGACAGCCTGAGCAACATCATCGCCAATCCGCGTGTCGGCCTGCTGTTCATCATCCCCGGCTATGACGACACCCTGCGCGTCAACGGCACGGCCCGCCTCGTCACCGATCCGGCCCTGCTCGAAACCATGCGCGTCAATGACCGCACACCCCGGCTCGCCATCGTCGTCAGCGTCGACGAGGTCTTCCTGCACTGCGCCAAGGCCTTCCGCCGCTCCCATCTCTGGGACCCGGCCCATTTCCAGGACCGCAGCGAAATGTCCTCGCTGTCCAAGATCATCCTCGACCAGACCAATGGCGCCCCGGACGATGACGCCAAGATGCGCCAGATCGATGCCGATCTCGAGGTGGAATACAGCAAGACGCTCTATTGACGGAGATCCTGACGTAGGCCCTTTCAGCGGCGGGATGGCGCGCCGCGCCGCAGCATGCATACTCCCCTCTCCTTCCACCCGTATTCGTGACCATGCCGCGCCCCAAGACCGTCTCCGACCACGACGTTCTCACCGCAGCCCTGCAGGTGCTCGGCAGCCGCGGGCCCGGCTTCACCCTGTCCGACCTGGCCGAGCATGTCGGCTTGTCGCGCGCCACGCTGATCCAGCGCTTTGGCGATCGCAACGCCATCCTCATCCGGATGGCGGAGCATGAAGTGGCGGAAACCCACGCCTGGCTGGACAGCCTGCCGGTCGAGACGGGGCCGGACGCCCTTTGGCACTTTCTCGAACAGATCGTGGGCAGCATGGGCAGCGGCGAGGGCTTTGCCGTACGGGTAACGGTGGCCGCGCTCGAAATGGAGAACCATACTCTCCGCAATCTGGCCGGAGAGCGCTATGCCCTGGTCCAGCAGGCAATTGCCGCGCGGCTGCCGCCCGCCCCGGATCGGGACCAGACGGCGGTGCATCTGCACACCGTCATTGCCGGCGCCACCATGCAATGGGTCGCCTCGGACGGCACGACAGGGCTCTCTGCCTTCGTGCTCCAACGCCTGCGCTGGGCGATTGACCATCTCCCGCCCTCGACTTGACAATCCTTGCATCCATTTATAACCAATATGTAGGTTATAAATAGGAGCGGCGGATGCGACGGCGCAGCTTCATGGCTGGGGCCCTGGTGCTGGGCGGCCTGCCACTCGCGCATGGAGACGAGGCGATTCAGAGCCAAACCACGCAGGTAAGGGTTGCCGATGGCGTCACACTGGCCACCAAGGCGACGGGGCAGCCGCAGTTGGGGACTATCTTGCTCGCCATGGGCTCCACCGCCTCAATGGTCTGGTGGCCAGAAGGCATGGTGACCGGGCTTGCCGAGGCCGGCTATCGGGTTATCCAGTTCGACCATCGCGACACCGGGCAGTCGACGACCAACGCACCGGGCGATCTGCAATACGACATCTTCGACCTGGCGGCGGACCTGATCGCCATCCTCGACGCCTACGAGGTCGAGGCCGCCCACCTGGTGGGCATGTCGCTGGGCGGCTATGTCGCCCAGATCGCGGCGCTCACCCATCGTGAGCGGGTCCTTTCCCTCACCCTGATCGCCAGTGAGCCGCTCGGCATGCCCTATCAGGGCGAGGGCATCGATCCCCGGTTCATGGACCATTTCGCCACCATGGCCGAGCTGGACTGGTCTGATCATGCGGCGGTCGGCCAGTTCATGCTGCGGGTTGCCGAACTCAGCGCCGGCTCGGCCGTCCCCTTTGACCGGGAGGCAGCGCAGCGCCGTATCGAGCGGGAGCTTCACCGCACCAGCAGCATGCAGAGCGCCTTCAACCACGCCATGGTCACGGGCGATCTGGAACCGCACCTCAACGCCAGCAACCTGGATCTGCCGGTATTGCTGATCCACGGCAGCGAGGACCCGATCATCTCCGTCGCCGCCGCCCATGCGAGCGCCACCGCGATCACAGGGTCGCAGCTGCTGCTGCTCGACCGCCGCGGTCACGAACTGCTGGAGCAGGACATCCCAAGCGTCGTCGAGGTCATCCTGTCGCTGGCCGGGCGCAGCAAATAGCTCAGCGATCGCCAGCCGCTTCCGCATTCAGCTCTGCCAGGCGCTTCAGCAATAGCCGGCGCTCCGGCTCTTGTCTGCATATCTGCAGGGCCCGGCCATAGGCCGCCACCGCCGCATCCCGGTGTCCCAGCTGGTGCAGCAGCACGGCTTCCGCGACATGGGCCAGGTGGTAGTCGGCCAGTTCCCCGGTGTCGAGCAAGGCCTGCACCATGGGCAAGGCCACGTCCGGCCCGCGCACCATGCTGATGGCGATGGCCCGGTTCAGCTGCACGATGGGCGACGGCGCCGCGCGCTGCAGCACGCCATAGAGTCCCACGATTTCGGTCCAGTCGGTCTCGGCGGCCGTCGGGGCCGCGGTGTGCACGGCCGCTATGGCGCCCTGCAGGGCATAGGGCCCGACCTGGCGCGAGGCAAAGGCCCGCTCGACGAGGCCCCTGCCCTCGGCGATCATGTCGCGATCCCAGAGGGTACGATCCTGATCGGCCAGCAGCACGACATCGCCATCCGCCGTCTGTCGGGAGGCGCGCCGGGCCTCGTTGAGCAGCATCAGTCCGAGCAGGCCGAGCACCTCGCCATCGGGCAGCAGCTGGGCCACCATGCGCCCCAGCCTGATCGCTTCCGACGACAGGTCGGCCCGCATGATGGTCTCGCCCGAATAGGCTGAATAGCCTTGGTTGAAGACCAGGTAGATCACCCGCAAGACGCTGTCGAGCCGCGCCGGAAGCTCGGCGCTGGAAGGGATTTCATAGGGCAGCCCGGCTTCCTTGATCCGCAGCTTGGCCCGCACGATGCGCTGCGCCAAGGTTGGCGTCCGCACGAGGAATGCGCGCGCAATCTCCTCGGTGGTCAGCCCACAGACCTCGCGCAAGGTCAGCGCCACCTGTGCCTCCGGCAACAGCACCGGGTGGCAGCAGGTGAACATGAGCCGCAACCGGTCATCCGGCAGGTCGGCATCATCGGCAACCAGGTCCTCGGCTTCCATGGCGAGCAGATCCACCTGCGCCGCATCGAACCGCTTGCGCCGTCGCAGCCGATCGAGCGCCCTGAACCGCCCGGCAGACACCAGCCAGGCACCCGGATTCTCCGGCATGCCCTCGACCGGCCATTTCTGTGCCGCGGCAAGAAATGCGTCGTGCAAGGCCTCTTCCGCCAGGTCGAAATCGCGCAACAGCCGGATCAGCGTGGCCAGCACCTTGCGCGACTGCTGCCGCCAGACCAGTTCGAGATCGGCCGGTTGCGCCATGTCATGCCGTGCTGCGCTTGAGCACGCCGACAGGCCGCACTTCGATCGAGCCAACGCTTGCCAGAGGCATCCGCCCTGCCAGCTGAATAGCCTCGTTGAGATCCCGCGCCTCGACGAGAATAAAGCCGCTCAGATGTTCCTTGGTTTCCATGAACGGACCATCGGTGGTGGTCAGCGCACCATTCCACCGCCGCACGGTCGTGGCCTCCGCCGGGCTCTTGAGCGGCTCGGCCGTGATGAAGTGGCCGCTGGCCCTGAGCTCATCGTCATAGTCGAGCATGCCGTCTCCGAAACTGTCCCGTTCCGCCTGGCTCATCACGGCGAACTTGGATTCATCGAGATAGATCAGAAACATATACTGCATGCCGGCCTCCTGGGCGCGCGGGTTGACGCTCCCTAGCCGAACAGCCTCGCCCCATTTCGACAAGGGCGGAATTTCTTTTTTGTCGCGTCGAAGGCGGCACGTCCCGGTCGATGAACTGCAAAGCACGCGGCGTGGTGCCGCTGCAGCGAGTTCAACCGATGATGATCGACATTCTCATGGCTGCCACTGTGACCAGACTGGATCTGAACAACCCGTCCCGCCCCCCCGACCTGTCCCCCGCCGACCGCCTCCGCTTCGACCTTGGCCTCATCGGCTTTGCGCTGCTTTACGTGGTGCTGAGAATGCATTGGTGAACGGCGCGGGCGGCGGCCTGCTAGGCCAGCTTGCGGCCGGCGCTGGCATAGTCATAGGCGATGGCGGCCTTGAAGCCCGTGATCCGGTCCAGCACGAGCGCGCGATAGTCGGCCGCCGAGATGCCGCGGTCCTCCACCCGGCTCAGGCCGCGCGAAACCGGCACCAGCAGGTCGCCCGGCGTATCGCCCCGCAGCGAATGGATCGCCGCCGGATCGCCGCCCTGGGCGCCCAGGCCGGGCGCCAGAATGATGGTGCGCGGCAGCGGCTGGCGCAGGCGTCGCCCTTCATTGGGCACCGTCGCCCCGATCACCGCGCCGACCACGCCCAGGCCAGGCGAAGCCGGATCGGCCTTGCCATAGCCCCCGATCAGCTCGGCCACGCGGTCCGAGATCAGCCGGTTGCCGGCCATCCGGTCCTGCAGCCAGCTGGCGCCGGGATTGGAGGTGCGGCACAGCACGAACAGCCCCTTGCCATGGCGCGTGGCGCAATCCACGAAAGGTTCGAGCGTATCGGGCCCCATCAGCGGATTGACCGTCAGGCAATCGGCCTCGAAGTCCCCGCTTCCGCCGGCGGCGGCCGGGGTGAGGTAGGCCCGCGCATAGGCAGCGGCCGTCGCGCCGATATCGCCCCGCTTGGCATCGAGAATGACGGCAATGCCCGCCTCCCGCGCCCGCTTCATGCCGGACGACAGCGCCGCAAGCCCCGCAAGGCCACAGGCTTCGAAATAGGCCGACTGAAACTTGACGAACCCGACCTGCCCCTCGACCACGTCGAGGGTGAAATTCACATAGTCGGCAATCCAGGAACTCTCCTCGCCAAAGAACTCCGGAAGATCCGCCAATGACGGGTCAATGCCGACAACAAGATCGCCAGAGCACGCGACGTTGTCTTGGACCAGCTCGCTCCAGGTCGAAATACTCATGCCGTACCCCCTTCACGTTGCGGCCATGGCCCGGTGAGATCAATAGAAGGCGCCATATCGGCCAGGCAGCTACTACCGCCTACTAAGCGATCTCCAGGCGTGAGACCATCTGAATAAAGTGGCATGGCCACATCTCCCGCTGCCTCATCAACTTCTGCACGGCGTGGAACGGCCACCCCCCGGTACCGTTGGCCCCTCTTCAACAGAGGAGTGCCGCGAATGTTCATGCGCGTTGACAGACTCATTACTGAACTGCCGCCACCGAAGAAACAGGACCCCAATGCCGCTGCGGCCCTGCAGGAGCTCCTGGGCGGCAAGTATGGCGAGATGTCCACCCTCGGGAACTACATGTTCCAGAGCTTCAACTTCCGCAGCAAGGACAAGCTCAGGCCATTCTACAGTCTGGTCGCCTCGATCACCGCCGAGGAGCTTGCCCATGTGGAGCTCGTGAGCAACGGCGTGGCGATGATCAACAACGGGCCGGAAAAGCCCAAGGGCGACAAGGGGGACGGCGGCGACATCTCAAAAACGCCCTTCGAGGCCATGGCCGACATCCGGCTGGCATCGGCATTCCTGTCCAACGGCGGCGGCGCAACGCCCGTGAACAGCAACGGCGTGTCCTGGAACAACGATTTCATCACCACCACCGGCAATGTCATCTTCGATCTGCTGCACAACTTCCACCTCGAATGCGGCGCTCGCCTTCACAAGCTGCGCGTCTATGAGACCTTGAGCGACCCGACGGGACGCGAAGTGTGCGGCTACCTGCTGGTGCGCGGCTCGGTGCATGCGCATTCCTATGCGCTTGCCCTCAAGAAGCTCACCGGCGTCGAGGTCGACAAATTCCTCCCCACGCCGAACATCCCCCTGTCCAAGATACCCGAGTGCCAGAAGTATCTCGACGAAGGCTCACATCGCCGCCTCTATACGTGGAGCCCGGATGACTACAAGGAAATCTCCGGCATCTGGTCCAACGACGAGGTGGCCTTGCCGACCGACCCTCCGGGTCCGCTGGAGGTCGTCGAAGGCATGCCGGAGGGCGGCAAGATGCAGCAGCTGCAGGGCGTTCCCTCGGCCTTCACCCCGGACTACGCGCCCGAGGAATTCTACGAGATTGCCTCGAAGCTCTACAAGGCATCGCGCTGACAGTGGGACGGGGTGGCATGCCGCCCCGTCCGTTGCTGATTCCTCATCCAAACCGAAGGCGCGTTCATGCCCCTCCTCATAATATTCCGCTTCGTCTTCATGCTGCTGTCGCTGTGCCTGCTCGGCGTGGCAGCCTACCTGCTGTGGAACTGGTACGATGGCGACCTGGTCCGGCAGGCCGACGGCGACCTGATCCGCATTCGCACCGACTGGTTCCTTTGGGCGGGCATTGCCCTGCTCGGCCTGTCCTTGCTCGGACGTCCCCTGATTTCCCCCTTGCTGGGCAAGGCGGACACAGACCCGACATCGGCGGTGCGCAGCGGCGGGACCATGGTCGCAGGCGCCAGCGGCTCCAACCTTTACGTCGAACAGCTGGGTTCTGCCGAAGCTCCGCCGATTGTGCTTGTGCACGGTTGGGCGATGGACAGCACGATCTGGTTCTATGCCAAGCGGGACCTGTCCCGGAACTTCCGCGTATTGTGCTGGGATCTTCCGGGCATGGGCAGAT
The DNA here is from genome assembly GCA_018828145.1 of Alphaproteobacteria bacterium. Lineage (GTDB taxonomy): Bacteria > Pseudomonadota > Alphaproteobacteria > Rhizobiales > Devosiaceae > Devosia. The sequence goes on from JAHJWO010000054.1 coordinate 275,598, forward strand.
CGACACCGGCATCCCCTTCGGCAATCGGCCTCACCGAATTCGCTCAGGACCTGCGAACCGTGATCGGCCTGGCGGGCGACCAGAAGGTCGTGCTGGTCGGCCACAGTATTGGCGGGATGACGATCCAGACCCTGGCACGCGACGACCCGGCCTTCTTCAATGCCCATGTCGCCGGCACGGTTCTGGTCAATACGACCTATACCAACCCGCTAAAGACCATGATTTTGAGCGGCCTTGCCCAGGCCATCCGCTGGCCCTTGCTCGAGCCCCTGATGCGCCTCGCCATCCTGTTGCAGCCGCTGGTCTGGTTGAGCGCCTGGCAAAGCTATCTCAGCGGCAGCGCCCACATGGCAAACCGCCTCGGTTTCGGGAAATATGTCACGCGCAGCCAGCTCGAGCATACGACGCTGCTGTCCACCCGCAATTCTCCGGGCAACATCCACCGGGGCAACCTGGCCATGTTTCGCTGGGATGCGACAAAGGCCATGGCCCACATCACCTCGCCCTTGCTGGTTCTGGCCGGGGACCTGGATATCGTGACCAAGCCCGAGGCGGGTCGGACGATCGCACATGACCATGGCCATGGCATCTATTCAGGCTTCGAGGGCGCAAACCATATGGGCTTTCTGGAGCGCCCGGATGCCTACAATGCCGCAATCGCAGATTTCGCGGCGACGGCCCACGCGGGTCCAGCACCGCAGCCTGTCGGCAGCAGTGTGTGACCAATTCTACGCAGCGTTAGGAATTCCCCCCAACAAAAAGGCCCGGATTACTCCGGGCCTTCTGTTCTAGTTCTTGTCGGCCGTCGCCTTGGGCTTTTTCGGCTTGGGCAGGGCCTTGGGCTTGGCCGGCCTTGGCGGAACCGCGATCAGTTCCAGCTTGGCTTCATTGCCCTCGCCGACCACGGCCACGGTCACCGTGCCGCCATTGACCAGTTCGCCGAACAGCACCTGATCGGCCAGCGGCTTCTTGATGTATTCCTGGATCACGCGACCCAGCGGACGCGCGCCCATGCGTTCATCATAGCCCCGCTCGGCCAGCCAGTCGGCGGCTTCCGGCTGCAGCACGATGGTGACACCGCGCTCGGCCAGCTGCCCTTCCAGCTGCAGCACGAACTTCTCGACCACGCGACGCACCACTTCCCGCGGCAGCGGCGCGAACGAGATGATCGCGTCGAGACGGTTGCGGAATTCCGGCGTGAACAGGCGGTTGATCGCCTCTTCGTCGTCGCCCTGCTCGCGCTTGCGGCCAAAGCCGATCGGCGCCTTCTGCAGGTCCATGGCCCCAGCATTGGAGGTCATGATCAGGATGACATTGCGGAAATCCACCGACTTGCCGTTGTGGTCGGTCAGCTTGCCGTGGTCCATCACCTGCAACAGGATGTTGTAGAGGTCCGGATGGGCCTTCTCGATTTCGTCGAGCAGCACCACGCAATGCGGATGCTGGTCCACGCCATCAGTGAGCAGACCACCCTGGTCGAACCCGACATAGCCCGGAGGCGCGCCGATCAAGCGCGACACGGTGTGCCGCTCCATATACTCCGACATGTCGAACCGCAGCAGCTCCACGCCCAGCGTATCGGCGAGCTGCTTGGCCACTTCGGTCTTGCCCACGCCGGTCGGGCCGGTGAACAGGTAGGAACCGATCGGCTTTTCCGGCTCGCGCAGGCCGGCGCGTGCCAGCTTGATCGCCGAGGACAGGGCGGTGATCGCCGCATCCTGGCCGAACACCACCGTCTTGAGGCTCTGCTCGAGGCTGCCCAGCAGGTCGGCATCGGATTTGGAGACCGACTTTGGCGGGATGCGCGCAATGGTGGCGATGGTGGCCTCGATGTCTTCGACATCGATCACCTTCTTGCGCTTGTCCTCGGTCACCAGCATCTGGCTGGCGCCCGTCTCGTCGAGCACGTCGATCGCCTTGTCCGGCAGCTTGCGGTCGCTGATATAGCGCGCGCTCAGTTCCACCGCCGCCTTGAGGGCGTCGTCGGTATACTTGATCTTGTGGAACTCTTCGAAATAGGGCCGCAGGCCCTTCACGATCTCGATGGCATCGGGCACGGACGGCTCGTTGACATCGATCTTCTGGAACCGGCGCACCAGGGCCCTGTCCTTCTCGAAGAACTGGCGATATTCCTTGTAGGTGGTCGAGCCGATGCAGCGGATCGCGCCCGAGGCCAGCGCCGGCTTGAGCAGGTTGGAGGCGTCGAGCGCCCCGCCTGACGTCGCGCCCGCACCGATCATGGTGTGGATCTCGTCGATGAACAGCACCGAATTGGGGAGCTTTTCAAGCTCCTTCATCACGGCCTTGAGGCGTTCCTCGAAGTCGCCGCGATAGCGGGTACCGGCCAGGAGCGAACCCATGTCGAGAGAATAGATCACGGCCTCGCGCAGCACTTCGGGCACGTCGCCCTCGATGATCTTGCGGGCTAGGCCCTCGGCAATGGCGGTCTTGCCCACGCCAGCATCGCCGACATAGAGCGGGTTGTTCTTGCTCCGGCGGCACAGGATCTGGATGGTCCGGCGCAGCTCGGCATCGCGCCCGATCAGCGGGTCGATCTTGCCCGAGCGGGCCTTCTCGTTGAGGTTGACGCAGAAATCGGCCAAAGCCGAGCTCTTCTTGGCCTCTGCTCCGCCTTCGGTATTGCCTTCCCCGTCCTCGGCACCGCGCACCTTGCGCTCCTCGCTGGGACCCGACTTGGTAATCCCGTGGCTGATGAAATTGACCGCGTCCAGCCGGCTCATGTCCTGCTGTTCGAGGAAGTAGGCGGCATGGCTTTCGCGCTCGGCAAAGATCGCCACGAGCACATTGGCACCCGTAACCTCTTCTCGACCGGACGACTGGACGTGGATGACGGCGCGCTGGATCACGCGCTGGAAGGCAGCGGTCGGCCGCGCATCCTGGCCATTGGCCACGATGAGGCTGTCCAGCTCTTCATTGATGAAATCTTCGAGGTCGCTCTTGAGCGCGTCGATATCGACGTCGCAGCCGGTCAGCACGGCGATCGTTTCACGGTCGTCGGTCAGGGCCAGCAGCAGGTGTTCGAGCGTAGCGAACTCGTGGTTGCGCTCACGCGCCAGGTTCATCGCCTGATGCAGAGCCTTTTCAAGTCCGCGGGAGAATGAGGGCATATGATGTTCCTATTGCTTTTCCATCACGCATTGCAGCGGATGCTGGTTCTTGCGTGCCGTATCCATGACCCGTGTGACCTTGGTCTCGGCCACTTCGTATGGATATACGCCGCACTCACCCACCCCCTTCTGGTGAACGTGCAGCATGATCTGCATGGCCTCTTCACGCGATTTGTTGAAGACGTCCTGCAAGACCAGAACGACGAACTCCATCGGCGTGTAGTCGTCGTTGAGCAGAAGCACCCGATAGAGGTTCGGACGCTTGGTTTTGGGCCGGGTCTTGGTGATGGTCCCGGTTTCGGTGCCGCCCTTGCCGTCCCCACCACCCTTGCCGGGATCATCCTCCTTCGGCCCGGCATGGGCAGGCACAGGCGCCAGACGCATCGCGACTGGGGCCTCATCGGTCAAAGCGAGGAGGTCATTGAAATTCATGGCAAGACATCTGTCGTAGTGGAAACGAAGCAGCATGGTGAGGAGCATTATGTAGGCAAAAACAGCGCCGTGTTAAGGGGCATCGTGTCCCGAATTCGTGATGAGCCAAAAGCCCCGGATTTGGCGGCTTTCGCCGCGCCCGGTCGTGAACCTCCGCCCTGACGCTGCCCTGCCATGCGTCTGCAATCTTCCCGCCAGCGACACAAGCCGCCGCCGATCGACACCCGGCCCGCTCGCCTGTGGAGTCCGCTGTCGCAGCGGCGACGAATCGCTGCCCGCATGTGCTAACAGTGGCCTGACAAGTTGCGTGCGTGCCTCCCGATCGACCGGGACGTGACCCGCCGATCCGGAGACCCGATGAAGGTAGCAATCGACATGGGCGCCACCACGGGCGCCGCGCCCGCGACGCTCGACCTCGAGGAGCTGCTCGCCACCCGCCTGCTCGTCCAGGGCAATTCCGGCTCGGGCAAGTCTCACCTGCTGCGCCGCCTGCTCGAGCAGTCCGCTCCCTGGGTGCAGCAATGCATCATCGATCCGGAGGGCGATTTCACCACCCTGTCCGAGCGCTATGGCCATACCGTTGTCGACGCCACCCGCACCGAGGCCGAGCTGACCCGCATCGCCGCCCGCGTGCGCCAGCACCGCGTTTCCGTCGTGCTCAATCTCGAAGGGCTCGATGTCGAGCAGCAGATGCGCGCCGCCGCCGCCTTTCTCGGCGGCATGTTCGATGCCGATCGCGACTACTGGTATCCCGTCCTCGTCGTCGTCGACGAAGCCCAGCTCTTTGCGCCCGCCGTGGCCGGCGAAGTTTCAGACGAAGCGCGCAAGCTTTCGCTCGGCGCCATGACCAACCTGATGTGCCGCGGCCGCAAGCGCGGTCTGGCGGGCGTCATCGCCACCCAGCGCCTCGCCAAGCTGGCCAAGAATGTCGCCGCCGAAGCCTCCAACTTCCTCATGGGCCGCACCTTTCTCGATATCGACATGGCCCGCGCCGCTGACCTCCTGGGCATGGAAAAGCGCCAGGCCGAGCAGTTCCGCGACCTGGCCCGCGGCCATTTCGTCGCCCTCGGCCCCGCCATTTCCCGCCGGCCCCTGCCGGTCACCATCGGCGCAGTCGAAACCTCGGCCCGTTCCTCGAGCCCCAAGCTCACCCCCCTGCCCGAGGCGCCGGTCGACGCGGCCGATCTCATCTTCACCGCCTCGCCCGAAGAGCAGGCGCGTCCGGTCACCCGCCGGCCGGCACCGCCTCCGCCGCCCTCGACCAACGAGTTGCTGGCCCAGCTCTCGCGCCCCCGTGCCCCGGCCGAGGAAGCCCCGCAGAGCCTCTTTCCCGAAATCGACGAGGCCGAGCGCGACCGGCAGATCGACGCCATCATGGCCGAATTGCTGGGCGACCCCGATGCCAGCTTCCGCACCGTCGCCGTGCTCTATCAGGATTTCCTGGTGCGCTGCCGCATCCGCCGCGTCCCCGGCGAGCCCCCGGCCCTGCCCGCCTTCAAGCGCAAGCTGGCCGTCGCCCGCGTGGCGCCCGATGCCGAAGTCGCCAGCAGCGATGCCTGGCGGCAGGCGCTTGCCATGTCCGAGGCGCTGACCGACGACGTGCAGGGCGTGTTCCTGGTGCTGGCGCAGGCCGCCGTCACCGGCGCCCCCTGCCCCTCCGACGCCACCCTGGCTCGCCTCTACGGCACCCACTCGGCCAGCCGCGCCCGGCGCCTGCTGACCTGGTTCGAGGAACGCGGCCTGCTGGTGGTCCGCCTCGACTTCCGCAACAACCGCGTCGTCGCCTTCCCCGACCTCGGCGCCGAAACCGCCCCCGGCGATCCCAACGGCCCCGACGCCATGATCGACGAGCGCGGCGCAGCCGAGTAGCCCGGAATTCTCAGTCGACACCCTCCCCCTTGTGGGGAGGGATCAAGGGTGGGGGTGTTTGGCCCGGATATTCGGGCCAACCGCCACCCCCTCCCAGCCTCCCCCATCATGGGGGAGGTGCCGCTGAGCGGGCGTGACGTCATCGGGACCCTCAGTCGTCCTCGACAAACACCTCGTTGCGCTTCTTCCTTATGCTCGGCAGCACCGCCACGATCACCGCCAGCAGCGCCAGCCCCAGCAGCGTCGCCGAGATGGGGCGCTCGATGAAGATCATCGGATCGCCGCGCGAAATGATCATCGCCCGCCGCAGATGCTCTTCCAGCAGAGGCCCCAGCACGAAGCCGAGCAGCAGCGGCGCCGGCTCGCAGCCGAAGCGGATCAGCAGGTAGCCCACGATGCCGAAGAAGGCGATCGCGTAGATGTCGTAGATATTCTGGTTGATCGAGAAGGTGCCGATGCAGGCAAACAGCACGATGGCCGGGAACAGCACGCGATAGGGGATGGAGAGCATCTTCACCCACAGCCCGATCAGCGGCAGGTTGAGGATGACCAGCAGCAGGTTGCCGATCCACATCGAGGCGATGATGCCCCAGAACAGCGCCGGCTCCTGGTTGATGACATTGGGGCCGGGCGTGATGCCCTGCAGGATGAAGGCCCCGATCATCAGCGCCATCACCGGATGGGCCGGAATGCCCAGCGTCATCAGCGGGATGAAGCTGGTCTGCGCCGCCGCATTATTGGCCGATTCCGGTCCGGCCACGCCCTCGATGGCCCCATGCCCGAACTCTTCCGGCGTCTTGGAGAGCCGCTTTTCCGCCGAATAGGAGGCAAAGGAGGAGAGGATATGCCCCCCTCCCGGCAATACGCCCAGGACCGAGCCAAGAGCCGTGCCGCGCAGCACTGGCCCGATGATCCGCCGGATATCGTCCTTGGTCAGCCATAGTCCGCTGACCTTGCTGACCCCGACCTCGCGCTCCTTCTCGTTTTCGAGATTGCGCAGGATCTCGGCCACGCCGAAGACGCCCACCGCCACCGCCACGAAATTGAGCCCCCCGAACAGCTCGCGCACCCCGAAGGTGAAGCGCGGCGTGCCGGTATAGATATCCTGCCCCACCATGCCCAGCAGCAGCCCCAGCACGATCATCGCCAGCGCCTTGAGGATCGAGCCATGCGCCAGGGCGATCGAGACCAGGAGGCCCAGCACGATCAGCGAGAAATATTCCGGCGCCCCGAAATTGAGCGCCGCGCGGGCCAGTGGCGGCGCGAAGAAGGCCAGCAGCAGCGTCGCCACCGTGCCGGCAAAGAACGAGCCGAGGGCCGCCGTGGCCAGTGCCGCGCCCGCCCGGCCCTTGCGGGCCATCTGGTAGCCGTCGATCGCGGTCACCGCCGAGGAGCTTTCCCCCGGCAGGTTGATCAGGATCGCCGTGGTCGAGCCGCCATATTGTGCGCCGTAATAGATGCCCGCCAGCATGATCAGCGAGGTTTCTGGCCCCAGCGTGAAGGTGATGGGCAGCAGCATGGCGATGGTCGCCGTCGGGCCGATGCCCGGCAGCACGCCCACCAGCGTGCCCAGCAGCACGCCGATGAAGCAGTAGAGAATATTGATCGGGTCAAGCGCGACCGAAAAGCCCAGGGCAAGCGAGGATAGCAGGTCCATCTGGTCTCTCCCGGCCTAGAAGCGCAGCCAGGGGCCGAACCAGGGCAATTGCAGCCCCAGCCCCACCACGAAGATCAGCAGGCACAGCACGCAGAGCCCCACGCTGACCACCAGCGCCGCCAGCAGCGAGTTGCGCCGGCTCGACAGCGCCGTCGCAAAGCCCGAAATCAGCACGACCGGCACGAAGCCCAGCCCGCGTATCGTCGTGGCAAAGAACAGGATCGTGCCCAGCACCAGGGCAATGCCGCGCCACGGCCAGGCCGGCGGCGCCTCCGCATCCGGCTTGCCGATGCCCGTGGCGGCGACCGCCACCCCCAGCGCCACCAGCACCCCGCCCAGCACGACGGGCATGAAGCCCGGCCCCATGCGGAACGGCGTGCCGAAATCGTATTTCATGGCTTCGAGCGCGAAATAGCCGCCCAGGGCGACGAACAGCGCCCCCGAGGCAAGGTCGTTCCGTGATGCATTCAGTGCCATTGTCCCTCTCCCCTGTGAAAACCCCCGGCCCGTGGGGCCGAGGGTCCTTTTTCTCTTCCGGCTGGTCGGCTTACTGCGCCGAAACGCCGGCCGCCGCGATCACTTCAGCCCACAGGCCGATCTGGCCTTCAAGCTTCTGTGCCAGCGCGGCGGGAGTGGCCTCGCTTGCCTGCACCGGATAGGTGCCCAGCTCGGCAAAGCTGGTGCCGACCGTTTCGCTGGTCAGGGCCTTCTGCAGAGAAGCGGCCAGGCGATCGATAATGGCCTGATCCGTGCCGGCGGGCGCATAAAGCCCGTGCCAGATGCCCAGCTCGAAATTCTCCACCCCGCCTTCGGCCATGGTCGGCACGTCGGGCAGCACGGCGATGCGCGAAGACGTCGTCACCGCATAGGCCTTGATCTCGCCGGCCAGGATCTGGCTGGTCGTGTTGGTGGTCTGGTCGCACATCATGTCGATCTGCCCGCCCAGCAGGTCGGTCATGGCCGGGCCGGTCCCCTGGTAGGGCACTTCGGTCATCTTGGTGTCGAGCGCATCCATGAACAGCAGGCCGCAGAGCTGGCTTGCCGCGCCGATGCCAGCATTGGCATAGGTGATGTCTTCGCCGTTTTCCTTGACATGGGCGATGAGGTCTTCGAGCGTCGCGGGCTCGAAATCCTTGCGCGCCACGATGGTCATCGGCACTTCGGTGACCAGCCCGATCGGGGCAAAGTCGGTCATCGGGTCATAGGGCAGGCTGGCATAGAGCGCCGGGGCGGTCGACATGCCGATATGGTGCAGCAGCAGCGTATAGCCGTCATTGGCGGCAGCAGCCACCTGGCCGGCACCCAGCGTACCGCCGGCGCCGCCGACATTCTGCACCACAACCTGCTGGCCAAGGTCTTCGCTCATGGCCGCGGCAACCAGGCGCGTCACCGTGTCGGTGGGGCCGCCGGCCGCGAAGGGCACGACGATGGTCACGGGCTGGTTCGGATAGTCCTGTGCCATGACAGTAACGGCGCTGAGCGCCGAGCCGGTCACAAGGCCCGCGGCCAGAATCTTGACGATGGTCTTCATAGAGTTGTCCTCCCATTGGTTTTGATCCCGGCGTTTTCCCCGGGGGTCGCCTTCAGCAATGCAAGCCGCGTGCCACGCGCCAAACGCAATGCTGATATGCTTTTTCTCTTGAACGCAACGACCAAACCGGCAAGAACTTGCTCAGGTTCGGCCAGGTTATCGGCAACTTCTTGCCGATTGGCCGAGCGGAAACATGCCAGTGGCCCTTCGATCCACATTGCGGAACTGGTTTGGTCGCCGCCACCTGGTGTTCGGCACTCTCGGCCTGCTGGCGGTCACGCTGATCGCCTGGTTCGCCTTCGAGACCACCCTCAACGCCAGGATCCACGATTCCCGCGAACAGGCCCAGCGCCGCCTCGCTCTGTTCGAGCGCACGCTGGAAGCCATCATCGAGCGCTTCCATTACCTGCCCGTGGCCATTTCCCAGGCGCGCGAAACCCGCGCGGCACTGGCCAACCCCGATGATGCTGCCGCCGTCGAGGCAGCCAACGGCTTTCTCTCCAAGCTCAACGAGACGGCGGGCGCCGGCGAGATCTTCCTCATGGAGAACAATGGCGCCGTGGTCGCCGCCAGCAATTGGTGGACCCTCACCAGCCTCGTCGGCACCAATTATTCCTTCCGCCCCTATTTCGCCGAGGCCCTGCGGCTCGGCCGCGCCGAATATTACGCCTTCGGCATTTCCACCAATGTGCCGGGCTATTTCCTCTCCCAGCGCGTCGATGGACCCGATGGTCCGCTGGGCGTCGCCGTCACCAAGATCAATCTGGGCGAGATCGAAGCCGCCTGGTGGCGCTCGGGCGAGCTGATCGGCATTGTCGACGTCAATGACGTGGTGATCCTCTCCACCCGCCCCGACTGGCGCTATCGCCCACTTCAGTCCATTTCCCGCGCCCGGATTGAGAGTATTTCCAGCCAGCAGCGCTATGGCGAAAACGGCGTCGACAATACCGGCATCATCACCGACCGCTGGTTTTCGCGTGGGGCGGAATTCGCCCTGCTGGCCGGCAACGATCCGGAAACCTCGGGCTATTTCATCCTGCAGGAACTCCGCCTGCCCAAGCATGGCTGGCAGCTGATCGCCTTCACGCCGCTTGCCCCGCTCTATGGCGGCGCCTGGACCGCCGCCGCTGCTGCCGGCCTTGGCGCCGCCGCGCTGCTGCTCATCGTCGTGCTGCTGGTCCAGCGCCGCCGCATCATTGCCCAGCGCCTGGCCGATCACGAGCGGCTGGAACAGCGCGTCGCCGAGCGCACCGAGGACCTGCACATCGCCAATGCCGCCCTGCGCGAGGAAATCGCCGATCGGATTCGCGCCGAAAATGCCCAGCGCGAGGCCCAGGCCGGGCTGGTCCAGGCCGCCAAGATGGCCAGTCTCGGCCAGGCCCTGGCCGGCGTCGCCCATGAGGTGAGCCAGCCTGTCGCCGCGCTGACCACCCACATTGCCAGTGCCCGCCTCGTCGCCGCCCAGAAGCAGGATGCCGATATCGGCTCGATCCTCTCCACCATGGACCGGGTGGTCGATCGCCTCGCCGCCCTCACCGGCCACCTCAAGACCTTTGCCCGCAAGGAAACCCGCATCGAGATGCAGGCCGACCTGGGCGCGGTCCTTGCCAATGCCCTGGACCTGGTCGATCACAAGCTGCGCGCCTTCGGCATCGACGTCGAATATACCCGCCACCGCGGCCAGCTTCTGGTCACCGGCAATCCGGTCCACCTCGAACAGGTCTTCATTAACCTCATCGCCAATGCCGCCGACGCCATGGAGCACACCGCCATCCGCGTCCTGTCCATCGGCATCCGCGCCAAGGGCCGCAATGTCGAGGTCGCCGTCTCTGATACCGGGTCGGGCATTCCCGAGGGGGAGCTGGCCAACCTCTTCGACCCCTTCTATTCCACCAAGGAGGCCGGGCGCGGGCTGGGCCTGGGCCTCTCCATCTCCTACGGGCTGGTGCGCGACATCGGTGGCGCCATCACCGTCGCCAGCGTTCCCGGCAAGGGTAGCACCTTCACCGTGCGCCTCCCGCTCACCCAGACAGCAAGAACCGAAGGGCAACAGGCTTGACCAACCCCGCCGTACTCATCGTCGACGACGAAGAAATGGTGCGCACCGCGCTTGAACAGTGGCTGCGCCTGTCCGGTTTCGACACCCATGTCGCCAACAGCGCCACCGAAGCCCTGCGCATGCTCGACGACATCCACCCCTCGGTCATCCTTACCGATGTGCGCATGCCCGGCCTGTCCGGCCTCGACCTGCTGCGCACGGTGCGCGAACGCGCTCTGGCCGCCGAAGTCATCCTGATCACCGGCCATGGCGACGTGCCCATGGCCGTCGAAGCCATGCGCGCCGGCGCCTTCGATTTCCTGCAGAAACCCTATGTGCCCGACCAGCTGGTCAAGACCCTGCGCCGCGCCGCCGAACAGACTGGCCTCAAGCGCGAGGTCGCCGAACTGCGGCGGAGGCTCGATGGCGGCGAGACCGAACTCGCCACTCGGCTGATCGGCTCGTCCCGGGTCATGGAAGACGCGCGCCACGCCATCCGCGAACTGGCCTCCATCCCCACCGATGTCATCATCCTGGGCGAGACCGGCACCGGCAAGGAGGTCGTCGCCCGCTGCCTGCATGATTTCTCTGCCCGCGCCGCCGGCCCCTTCGTTGCGGTCAACTGCGCGGCCATTCCGGCCGAGCTGATCGAATCCGAGCTCTTCGGCCATGAGGCCGGCGCCTTTACCAGCGCCCGCGACAAGCGCATTGGCAAGTTCGAATTCGCCAATGGCGGCACGCTGCTGCTCGACGAGATCGAATCCATGCCGCTCCTGGCGCAGGCCAAGGTGCTCCGCGTCATCCAGGAGCGCAGCGTTGAGCGCGTCGGCTCCAACCGCCAGATCCCGCTCGACGTGCGCATTGTCGCCGCCTCCAAGGTCGATCTGGCTGCCGAAAGCGAGGCCGGGCGCTTCCGTGCCGATCTCTACTATCGCCTCAACATGGCGACCATCCAGCTCGCCCCCTTGCGCGATCGCGGCGAAGACAGCGTGCTGCTCTTCCACCATTTCCTCGGCCTCGCCGCCCAGCGCTTCAACAAGCCCGCCCCGCAGCTGCACCCGGCCGACGTCAATGCCTTGCTGGTCCACACCTGGCCCGGCAATGTCCGCGAACTCAAGGCCGCCGCCGACCGCTTCGCCCTCGGCCTCGACGCCACCGGCCGCTCCCTCGACACCATCCTCGGCCCCAGATCGAAACCCGTCAGCTCCTCCGCCAGCCTCGCCGACCGCGTCGCCGCTTACGAACGCCACGTCATCGAAGCCGAGCTCGCAAGGCACGGCGATTCCATCGCCGCCGTGGTGGATGCGCTGCAGGTGCCAAGGCGAACGCTGAGCGAGAAAATGGCGAGGTTGGGAGTGCGGCGCTGAAAGTGTAGTCGACACCCTCCCCCTTGCGGGAAGGGATCAAGGGTGGGGGGTGTTTAGCCCGGATATCCGGGCCACCCGCCACCCCCTCCCACCCTCCCCCATCGAGGGGGAGGTGCTGCTTTTGTGGATTGAACTCGATCGTGCCCCCCAGAGTGGAGAGAAACCTCCCCCTTGATGGGGGAGGCAGGAGGGGGTGGGGCCACGCTCGCCGAGCGCTGAGGGGCCCGACCTACCCCACCAGTTCCACCCTGAACCCATATCGTCCCGTCGCCCCGGCCCCGAGCACATCGCCATAGGGCCGCTCCGCCAGGTCATCGCTGCCCCCAACCTCTGCCGCTGTCCCATGCCAGGGCTCGAGGCACACAAACGGCGCCCCTGGCTTGGACCACAGCGCGAAATTCGGCAGATTCTCCCACGTAAACCGGATCGCCTTGCTGCCCGCCCCATAGCGCAGTCCTGCCCCGGCCCCCTCGGGAAACAGCATGGCATCGCTGGCAAACAGCTCATGCTCCAGCACCAGCTCGCCCGCCTGGAACGGCGATGGCAGCCGCTCGGGCTTCACCAGTCCGCCCGACAGTCGCACCAGCGGCGGCTCGCCGCCGTTCTCCAGCACCACACGGTGCTCCAGCCCCTCGCAGCCCGGCAGCGGCCACACAAAGGCCGGGTGAAAACCGATCCCGAACGGCATCGGCCGGTGATCGAGATTGCTCACTTCGGCCGTGACACTCACCGCCCGGCCCACTACCCGATGCTCCAGCGCCAGCCGGAAGGCGAACGGATAGATCGACTGACTCGCCTGGCTCGAACGCAGCTCGAACCGGCAGTAATCCGCCCCGCTCTCCACGAGGTCGAATTCGCTGCGCCGCGCAAAGCCGTGCTGCCCCATCGGATAGCGCTGTCCGTCTATGCTGACATGATCATTGGGCGCCCTTCCCACCATCGGAAACAGCACGGGCGAGCGTCCATTCCAGAAGGCCGCATCGCCATCCCACAGCCAGCTGAGCCCGTCGCTGGTCACGATCGACTGCATCTCCGATCCCAGCGGGGAGACTTCTACGGTGACGTGCTCATTGCCGATCCGGGTCAGTTGCATGCGCGAGGGTCTCCGAAGCTGACGAAACTATTGCCCTACCCTCGCCGATCCGCCATGAACCGGCAATGCCCGCATCCCTGCCGCCCCTCCCGATCGACGATGCCCTGCCCGCGCTGCACGCCGCGCTCGCCGATGGCCCATACGCCGTCCTCGTCGCCCCGCCCGGCGCCGGCAAGACCACGCGCGTCCCGCTCGCTTTGCTCAACGCCCCCTGGCGCGCGGATCACCGTATCATCGTGCTCGAACCGCGCCGCCTCGCCGCCCGGGCCGCCGCCGCCCAGATGGCGCGCCTGCTCGGCGAAGAGGTCGGCCAGACCGTGGGCTATCGCGTCCGCATGGACAGCCGGGTCACCGGCAAAACCCGTATCGAGATCGTTACCGAAGGCGTCTTCACCCGCATGCTGCTGGACGATCCCGAACTCACCGGCATTGCCGCCGTGCTGTTCGACGAGTTCCACGAACGTAGCCTGGATGGCGATCTGGGCCTTGCCCTCACTCTCGATGCCGCCGCCCTGCGCCCCGACCTGCGCGTCCTCGTCATGTCGGCCACCATTGACGGGGCCCGCGTCGCCCGGCTGCTGCATGATGCGCCCGTCATCGAGAGCCTCGGCCGCGCCTTCCCGGTTGAAACCATCCACCGCGAGCCCGACCCGCTGCAGCGCCTCGAGGACCAGGTCACCAATGCCGTGCTCGCCGCCCTGCGCGAACATGAAGGCTCCGCCCTCGTCTTCCTGCCCGGCCAGGGCGAGATCACCCGCGTCGCCGAACGCCTCGCCACCCGCGTGCCCGCCAATACCGATATCGCCCCGCTCTATGGCCAGCTCACCGCCGCCGAGCAAGATCGCGCCATCCGCCCGGCCGAGCCCGGCCGCCGCAAGGTCGTGCTCGCCACCTCCATCGCCGAAACCTCCCTCACCATTGATGGCGTCCGCATCGTCATCGACAGCGGCTTCCGCCGCGTCCCGGTCTATGAGCCGGGCACGGGCCTCACCACGCTCGCCACCACCCGCGTCTCCCGCGCCGGCGCCGACCAGCGCCGCGGCCGCGCCGGCCGCACCAGCCCCGGCGTCGCCATCCGCCTGTGGAACCAGGGCCAGACCGCCGCGCTCGAGCCCTTCGACACGCCGGAAATCCTCGCCGCCGACCTCGCGGGCTTTGCCCTCGACCTGGCCGCCTGGGGTGTTTCCGACCCAGCCGCCCTGCTCTTTCTCGATCCCCCGCCCGCCCCCGCCTGGTCCGAGGCCGTGTCCCTGCTCAAGTCGCTCGACGCGCTCGACGCCACCAGCCGCCTCACCGCCGACGGCAAGGCCCTCGCCCGCCTGCCGCTGCATCCGCGCCTGGCGCACATGGTGGTCGCCGCTGCCGCGGAAGATGATGCCCTCACCGCCGCCGAACTCGCCGTGCTCATCGGCGAACGCGGCCTGGGCGGCGACAGCATCGACCTCGCCCATCGGCTCGACCGCTTCCGCACCGAGCGCTCGAAACGCGCCGACGATGCCCGTGCCCTGGCGCGTCGCTGGGCCGCGCAAGCAAACGGCAAGCATGCTGCCAGCAATCTGCCGGCAGGCTGGCACCTTGCCCGCGCCTATCCCGACCGCGTCGCCCAGGCCACCAGCCGCGGCAAGTTCCGCCTCGCCAATGGCCGCCAGGCCAGTCTCGAGCTGACCGAAGCCCTTGCCGCATCACCCTTTCTCGTCGTCACCGACATAACCGGTGCCGCCGCCACCGCCCGCATTCGCGGCGCCGCTGCGCTCGACCGCGCCGATCTCGAAAATCTCTTTGCCGCTCATATCGTTAGCGAGACTGTCCTCACCTTCGACGAGCCGTCGGCCAGCGTCCGCGCCCGCCGCATCCGGCGCCTCGGTGCCCTCCGCCTCGCCGATGAACCCGTCGCCGTCGAAGACCCCGAAGCCGCGGCTCTTCTCCTGGCCGAAGCCGCCGCCCGCCGTGGCCTTGATGCCCTGCCCTGGAGCCGCGAGCAGAAGGCCTGGCGCGCCCGCGCCAATTTCCTGCGCGGCACGCTGGGCGACGACTGGCCCGACCTCAGCGCCGAAACCCTGGCGCCCAGCGTCGCCGAGTGGCTGGCGCCGGCCCTGTTCGGCCTGACCAAACTCTCTGAGATCACCGGCGACCACCTGCGCACCGCGCTCGACCTGCTGCTGCCCTATGCCCGCCGCCAGGAGATCGAGGCCCTGCTTCCCAGTCACTTCACCGCCCCGACCGGCAATGCCGTGCCGATCGACTATTCCGCCGAGGGCGGCCCAGCCATCGAGATCCGCGTGCAGGAACTGTTCGGGCTCACCCGCCATCCCACCATCGCCCAGGGCCGCATCCGCCTGCTGCTGGTACTGCTCTCCCCGGCCCACCGCCCGATCCAGACCACCCGCGACCTGCCCGGCTTCTGGAGCGGCTCCTGGGCCGACGTCGCCAAGGATCTCAAGGGCCGCTATCCCCGCCACCCCTGGCCCGACGATCCCGCCCGGGCCGCGCCCACGGCACGAGCGAAGCCGCGGGGGACGTGAGCTGGGGGGTACGCCGACTTCCTCCCATAAAAAAAGCCCCGGATCACTCCGGGGCCCCTTCTTACGCAGCAGGACTAAAGTTCAGCGCCACACCGTTGATGCAATAGCGCAATCCGGTCGGCGGCGGACCATCGGGGAAGACATGCCCCAGATGGCTGCCGCAGGTGGCGCAATGCACCTCGGTGCGCACCATGCCGAAGCTCTTGTCGGTCGTCGTTTCCACTGAGCCCGGCAATGGATCATTGAAGCTCGGCCAGCCGGTGCCGCTCTCGAATTTCAGCGTCGAGGCAAACAGCGGGGTATCGCAGCCCGCGCAGGCAAAGGTGCCCTGCCGCTCTTCGTGCAGCAGCGCACAGCTGCCCGGGCGCTCCGTGCCATGGTTGCGCATCACCTGATACTGTTCCGGCGTCAGCTTCGCGCGCCACTCCGCATCGGTGCGGGTCACCTTGAAGGCGTGGGTGTCCATCATTTGCTCCTTCCGGGCGCCTCCGAACAGGAAGCGCCACAAACTAAAGTCTCGTCGCACTGTCATTCGGCCAACATATAGGATGAGTTACACCCCGCCCATAGACCCCTTGCATCACATCGGCCTGAAGGGCCCGAAGGCGTTCCGATGACCATCGTTACCTCCCTTGAGCAGCTTGAAGCGCTCTATGCGCCCGCTCCCGCCGCCGCCTCCACCGTCAAGGTGGCCCGCCGCATGACGCCGGAATATCGACGCCTCGTGGAAGCCAGCCCCTTTGCCGCGCTCGCCACCGTCGGCCCCGAGGGTATCGATTGCTCTCCACGCGGCGACCAGCCCGGCTTTGTCCGCATCCATGACGACGAAACGCTGATGATGCCCGACCGGCGCGGCAACAACCGCATCGATTCGCTGCGCAACATCGTGCGCGATCCGCGCTGTGCCTTTCTCTTCCTCCTGCCCGGTAGCGGCACCACCTTCCGCGCCAATGGCCGCGCACATCTCAGCATCGACCCCGCCCTGCTGGCGAGTTTCGAGGTCGAGGGCAAGGCGCCGCGCTCGGTCATCGTCATGCAGATCGACGAACTCTATTTCCAGTGCGCCCGGGCCATCGTGCGCTCCGACCTGTGGAACCCGGCCCGCCATCTCGACCCGAAAACCCTGCCGACACCGGGCGAAATCCTCGCCCGCATGACCGACAACCAGGTCGGCGGAACGGCCTATGACCAGGCCTGGCCGGAGCGCGCCAACCAGACGATGTGGTGAAGGCGGCTCAGGCCGCCTTCAGCTCCGCCGCATCCCGGCCGGCCTTCAGCGTTTCGGCATACCAGGCCAGTTCCTCCAGCATCGTCTCGACCGTCGGCGCCAGATACGGATAGTCGGCGAAGTCCTTGCCATCGCGGATCAGGCCGAGGAAGGGCTCCATGTTGACATGGACCGCCCGGTTGAGCGGCACCATGCTGAGCTCCACCACGATATTGCGCAGATGCTCGACCGCCCGCGCCTCACCCACGGCGCCATAAGCGACAAAGGCGGCCGGCTTGCGCGCCGGCTCGGCAAACACGAAGTCCAGCGCATTCTTGAGCACGCCGGATATCGAGTGATTGTATTCCGCGGTGACGAACACATAGCCATCCAGTTCCGCCAGCTTGCTCGACCACTTCTTGGCCTCGGGCGTATCGATCGGCACGAAACGCGGCGAGGCGACCGATTCGAAGAAGGGCAGCGGATAATCGCGCAGGTCGACGATTTCAGTGGTGATGTCGGTCCGGCCGGCAGCCAGGTCAGTCACCCAGCGCGCCACCCGCTCGCCGAAGCGGCCTTCGCGGGTGGTGGAAATGACGATGCCGATGCGGGGCTTGCTCATGGATTTGGTCTCTTTTATTGACTGAGGAACGATTCGATATCTAGTCACTTAGCGTAACTCACTCTATGTTGGTGACTGTCCACAGACCGCGCAAGACGGCACTTTTTTCTCTCCGGAGGCACCGGATGGAAACCCCGATTACCCCGACGGAACCACCCCACACCTTCGCGGAATGCACCCGCGTCGCCGTCCCGATGATCCAGGTCCTCGGCCGTATCAGCGGTCGCTGGTCGCTCTACGTCATCATGGCCTTGATGCGTGGCCCGATGCGCTTTTCCGAGCTGCGCCGTCAGGTGCACGGCGTTTCCCAAAAGATGCTGACCCAGACCCTGCGGGAGCTGGAGGAAGATGGCATCGTGCATCGCACGGTCACACCGATCATTCCCCCGCGCGTCGATTACGAACTCACCGACATGGGTCGCGAACTCCAGGCGCCGCTGACTGCCATCAGCGAGTGGACCGAGCGCAATGGCGATCGGGTTGCTCGGGCCCGCGAACGCTATGCGGCGGCCAAGGGCATCTGAACCTGTTCTGTCACCCGCCAGTCATGCTCTACCGATAGGCAGGAGCATCGATCTTTCCAGAGGCGGGAAATGACCCTCAAATTCGTGGTGATGAGCGACCTGCATGTGATGCCGGAGGGCGAGTTGTCCATGACGCTCCCTACCGGCGCCCGGCTGCAGCAAGCCGTCGATGCGGTGATTGCCCGCTATCATGATGCCGATTTCTGCGTGCTGGCCGGCGACCTGGCCGATCTGGGCCAGGCGGCGGCCTATGAGCACCTCAAGGCCATCATCGCCCACATCCCCATCCCGGTGCATATCACCCTGGGCAACCACGATGACCGCGCTACCTTTGTCTCCGTCTTCGGCAAGGGCCTGCTGGCCGAAACCGGCAAGGTCGACAAGATCATCGACGTCAAGGGCTACCGCATCATCCTGCTCGATTCGTCCGAACCGGGCCGCGTCGATGGCGTATTGGATGCCGGCCAGATCGCCTGGCTGCATGCCCGGCTGGCCGAAGCCATGGACCGTCCGGTGATCGTGATTCTCCACCACAATGCCAATGCCCTGCATATCGAGGCGGACAATATCCGCATGCTCGAGCCGGACGCCTTCATCGATGCGCTCAAGACCCATCCCGACATCCGCCAGGTCATCGCCGGCCATGTGCACCTGACCTCGACCGCGACCTGGCGCGGCCTGCCCTTCACCACGCTGGCAGGCGGGCACTATTCGGTCAGTGTCGACCAGCCGCACGTCCCGATGCGCTACCTCTCCGGCCCTGGCCAGATGGCCTTCGTCATCGGCACGCCCGATAGCACCACGGTGCTGTTCGATGACTTCATCGACGGCAATGCAGAGATTTTTGTCGGGGACGACTGATCCCCTGGGCTGCAAAGGTGCGCCGCAAATGAAGAGCCCTTGGGTCGAGCCCGAGGGTGACGATTTGTGGGGTGAAACGATCAGGCAAGCGCCCGGCTTCTCAGTCGGGTCTTTTCGTCAGGCCGAGTCGAAAACGGTGATCGGCGAGAGTGATGAGCTTTCTTGGAGAAGGTCCGGAGAGCTACGCTCGCAGGGCTATGAGCGCAGCGTACGCTTTGCTACGTGAGCACCGGAAGCGCAGCCGATTGCCGTGTGCAGACCGGCATCACGAAAAGGGGATTGGTGGGAGTAACAAGGATTGAACTTGTGACCCTTCGCGTGTGAAGCGAATGCTCTCCCGCTGAGCTATACTCCCATCGCCAAAGGCGAAAGTCTTAGAGAGATGGTGGGCGTAACAAGGATCGAACTTGTGACCCCCTCGATGTCAACGAGGTGCTCTCCCGCTGAGCTATACGCCCATCTCTCCGGGAAGGAAGAACCGCTAAGCCCTTCCAGTGGCGCGGATAGACCATAAAACCCGGTTTGGGGTCAAGTGGTCTATTTGGCCTTGTGGAAATTCCGTGATCAGGCGGCCAGCAGGCGCTCGACTTCGTTGACCAAATCCTTGAGGTGGAACGGCTTGGAGAGCACCGATGCATCCTTGGGCGCATCGCTGTCCGGGTTCAGCGCCACGGCGGCAAAGCCGGTGATGAACATCACCTTGAGATCGGGGTCGAGCTCGGTGGCGCGGCGGGCCAGCTCGATGCCGTCCATTTCCGGCATCACGATATCGCTGAGCAGCAGGGAAAAGGGCTCCTCGCGCAGCCGCTCATAGGCAGAGAGCCCGTTGTCGAACGAAACGACTTCATAGCCCGCGTTCTTGAGCGCACGCGTCAGGAAGGAACGCATGTCATTGTCGTCTTCTGCGAGCAGAATTCGCTTCATGGAAATCTCCGGCCGTTCGATTTGCGCCGCTGGATGGGTTTTATCCGGCCCGGCGCATCGCGAAACACACTGCACGCCAGTTTGGCATGATTGAGTCGCATTGTAGCCCGCGATGTTTAAGCGAAGTTTGCCGTTCTGCAACTCTTTGAGCCGTCCCGGAGGGTAAATCGCTCCTGTGGAGCGATTTAAGGCGAGAAGCCCATGAGGGCTATGCCCGAATGGCTAGAGCGATGCCGCACAACGAAGTCAGGGCGAGAAGGCCATGAGGCCTATGCCCGAATGACTATAGGCTCAGTTCCCGATTTTGCGAGAATCTGGACAAGTCGGGCGCAAACGGCCACACTCATTGGGTAAATCAGTGGGGCGCCGCAAACGGCGCCTGGGAGGCAGCGTGCGGTCCGACTATTGGGATCAGCCAGCATTTGAAACGATCCGGCCCCGCCGGCTGGTGGCGCCGCTGGTGTTCAACTCCGCCCATTCCGGCCGCGTCTATCCCGAGCGATTCATGGCCATGACCCGGCTGGATCACCTCTCAATCCGCCAATCGGAAGATGCCTGGGTCGATGAACTCTTCGCCCGAGCCCCTCATCTGGGTGCGCCCCTGCTGCGCGCGCATTTCCCCCGGGCCTATCTCGACGTCAATCGCGAGCCCTGGGAACTCGATCCGACAATGTTCGTCGAACCCCTGTCGGACCGCTTCAACACCACCTCCCCGCGCGTCGCGGCGGGCCTGGGCACGCTGGCCCGCGTCGTGGCGGAGAACAAGCCGATCTATCGCGACCGCCTGACGCTCGAGGATGCGCGCATGCGCATTGAGGGCATCTACCACCCCTATCACGCAGCCCTGCAGAAGCTGCTGAGCGAAGCTATCGGCGCCTTTGGCGTGGCCCTGCTGATCGATTGCCACTCCATGCCGCGCATCACCCGCACCAATGACAAGGCGGCGCCGGACATTGTGTTGGGCGACCGCTACGGCACCACCTGCGCGCCAATGCTGGTCGATCTGGTCGAGACCATCTTCACCAGCGCCGGCCTGCGTGTCGCCCGCAACCGGCCCTATGCCGGCGGCTTTGCCACTCGCACCTATGGCCGCCCGCAACACGGCGTGCATGCCCTGCAGATCGAGATCAGCCGGCACCTCTATATGAACGAGGTCACGCTGGCCAAGAATGAGGGCTTCGATCCCATCCGCGCCCTGCTCGACCGCCTGATCTTCACCCTGATCGGCCTCGATCTCGTCGCCCTGGCCGGCAGCCAGCCCGTGGCGGAAAAAGCCGCAGCGGAATAGCCCCGCCTCTCTCGCCCAACCCACCTGCTGAGCCGCTGGCGGCGGATTGATCACCCAGCCGTGACCACGTTTCCACACCCTCGCCCAAATCGTTGGCATTTTACGGATTCGTAACGGGGCTGCCCTATCCTTCAGGGATTAGTGGATCGTCCGGGCGCGTGGGGCTCACCCGGATATCCGAGCAGTTGTGTTGCGTACGGGCGCAGAGTTGCCCGAGAGTAAAGTTGGAGTACCGGGTGGCTTCCCAGGCGAAATCCCCATGGCGCGCTGTATTTTTGCGCGCCTTTGCCGCAGTTCTGATCGCCCTCGCGGTCACCGTCCCGACCATGGCGCCAGCGCAGGCCATTGAAAACCTGCGCAAATACGCCGGCATCGTGGTCGACGCCAAGTCCGGTCACGTCCTCTACGAAGAGGCCGCCGACAGCCGGCGCTATCCCGCTTCCGTCGCCAAGGTGATGACGCTCTACGTGCTCTTCCAGGAGCTGAGCGCCGGCAACCTCAAGCTTTCCACCAAGATGACTGTGTCGCGCCATGCGGCCGCAGCCGTGCCCACCAAGCTGGGCCTGCGCGCCGGCGCCACCATCACGGTGGAAGACGCCATCAAGTCGCTGGTGACCCTGTCGGCCAATGACATGGCCCGCGTCATCGCCGAACACATTTCCGGCACCGAATCCAAATTCGCCGAACGCATGACCGCCACGGCCCGCGCCCTGGGCATGCGCAGCACCACCTATCGCAATGCCTCGGGCCTGCCCGATGGCGGCCAGGTCACCACCGTGCGCGACCAGGCTATCCTGGGCATCGCCGTCTACCAGCACTTCCCGAGCTATTACGAGTTCTTCCAGACCACCAGCTTCCGCTATGGCAAGTCGACCTACGGCAACCACAACCGCGTGCTGGGCTATATGGGCGCCGTCGACGGCATCAAGACCGGCTATATCAACGCCGCCGGTTCCAACCTGCTGACCGCCGCCCGCAAGGACGGCCGCCACATCGTCGTCGTCGCCTTCGGCTTCAATTCCGCCGGCGCGCGCGACGAAAAGGTGCGCCAGCTCGTCGCCAACTACCTCTCCAAGGGCCGTCGCGGCGATTACCTGCAGACCGCCATGATCCCGGTCCCGGGCCGCCAGGGCAATGTGCAGGTTGCCGTTGCCCAGCCGACCCGCCCCGTCTTCGTCATGCCCATGCCCCTGCCCGGCTTCCGCCTTGCCCAGCTCGTCGCCGCCAATGGCGCCCAGCCGCAGGCGCCGGCTATCCAGCCCATGCCCGAAGTGGTCGTGGCCAGCGCCGCGCCTCAGCCTGCGCCCATGCCGGCCGATCTGGGCCTGCAGCCGGCTGTCCAGGCCGCCAATACCCTCGCCGCGCCCTCCCAGGCGCCGCAGCCCGCCTATCCCAGCCAGGACATCATCGGCGCCTGGCTCAGCGAAAGCTACAATCTGGGCGCCCCTCCGGCGGCCCTGGGCCAGACCGTGCCCTCCGCCCCGCTCGGCATCCAGCCGCCCGCCGAAGTCGGCGCACCCAGCCAGCCGGTCGACCTGCTGACCTCGGGCAGCGTGCAGACCGCCGATGCCGCGCCTGGTGGCTGGGTTGTGCAGATCGGCGCCGGCCCCTCCGAGGGCAGCGCCCGCGCCATGTTGTCCGATGCCGCCGGCAAGGTCGGCACGCTGGGCGACTTCCGCTCCTATGTGGAGCGCTTCGAAAAGAACGGCCAGACCTTCTTCCGCGCCCGCTTCGTCGGTTTCGGCGGACGCGATGATGCGACGGCCATGTGCAACCAGCTCAAGCAGCAGAATCTCAGCTGCCTGGCCATGCAGAGCTGATCACACCGAACAATGAGACGGCGCCGCTGAAGCGCCGTCCCCCCAGGGAAGCAAATTGGTGCCTGTGTTTGGAGTAGCCCAATGAGCGAACGTACTGCCCTCACCGAGCTGGCCAATTTTGTCGGCCGCTCGAGCCTGGCCTCGGAAAATATGGCTGTGCGCAACCGCGCCCTGGCCGGCATTACCGGGCGCATCCTGCCGCGCAAGCGCAGCGTCGGCGACCTCTTGGGCGTCGTGCTGGCCCTCTCCTCGCGCACACGGCGCATGGTGCAGGATCCCGTCAGCATCGACCTTGACGTCTTCGCACCCGGCGGCGCCCGCGCCATCCGCCTCAGCCTGGGCAGCCAGCGCTAGCCTTCAGGCCGACAGCAGGATCGGCTCGGCCACCCGCTTCTCGATCAGCGGCAGGTTGAGTGCCGAAACCAGGTTGCGATATTCCTGCCGCGCACTGACATGGGACACCGAGGACGTCTCGCCCTCCTCGTCCAGCGGATCGAATACCGTGGTGCCGCTGGGAAACAGCGACCGGAAGATCACCCGCTCCGCAATCCCGTCCGCCATGCGGCAGCCAAACCGCGTCGCAATCCCTTCCAGCGTGGTATGCACCTGCCGCGCATTGCGCGAGGACAGCATCGAGATGCGGTTGCGCACCAGCACCCAGTCGATGGTCTCGCCCCCGATCGCCAGCCGCTCCGACCGCGCCCGCTGCACCAGCCGCGCATAATGGCTCGTCTCCACCGGCAGCCCGGTTTCCGGATCGGTGCGCGCCAGCACGTTGAGATCGATCAGGCTGTCATTGACCGGCGTCACCAGCGTGTCGGCCAGCGAATGCGCCAGCCGCGTCAGGTTGGTGTCAAAGCCCGGCGTATCGATGATCAGGAAGTCGACACCGCGCTCCACCTCGCCCACTGCGCGGCGGAACACCTCGAACTCGGCCTTCTGGTTTTCCTTGACCGAGTCGCCCCAGGCCGACGGCAGGTGGAAATGCGTTGGATTGGGCAGCTTCCGCCCGGTCTCCTGGGCATGCATGCGCCGGTTGCGCAGGTAATGCGTCAGCGTCTGCTGGCGGCTGTCCACGTCGATCGTGGCGACGCGATGGCCCGCATAGAGCAGGTAGACGGCAAGGTGAAACGCGGTGGTCGATTTGCCCGACCCGCCCTTTTCATTCCCCACCACAATGACATGCGCACCATCACGCGCCATCGCCCGCCCCCAAATCAGTGAATTCTCCACTTGCTGCTAACAAGGCCCGGCATGGTTAACGGGGCGTTAATGCCGCCGCAAACTTGCTGCGCCTAGTGCCGGAGCAGCCGGTCGCGGGCCTCGTTGATCTTGGAGGCGAGATAGCTCGACCCGCCATGGTCGGGATGCACGGCCTTCATCAGCTCCCGATGCGCCGCCCGAATCGCCTCGTCCGAGGCTCCCGGCTGCAGCCCGAGCACCTCATAGGCCTCTGCCAGCGGGTCGGCAGCGGTCTCGGGCGCGGCGGCATCAGCCGTCTGGGATTCGGCGAAATATTCCCGCCAGCCGCTGCGGTTGGCATCCAGCCAGCTTTCGAGCAGGCTCAAGCTGTCGCTGTCACCCTCCACCTCGGCCAGCAGCGTGCGCACGTCCATCTCGCCCAGGTCCATCAGGTCCGCGCCCGCGAACTGGCCGTTCAGCACCCGGCCCGTGACGGCGCCGGTATCGTGGTCCAGCTCCATGGCGAAGCGGTAGCTCTTGACCTTGGAGACATTCCCCCCGTCCTCGGCCGCGCTCTCGAACGAGAATGGGCCCAGCCGTCCGCTGCGCAGCACCGAAAAGGCCACCGCGCCGACAAAAATGGCGATATCGATCCGGCGCGCCAGCAGCATGAACACCGCCACCATGGCCGCGCCGATGCCCACCACCCAGCGCAGCCCCCGCATCAGCTGCCGCCGCCCCAGTTTGCGCATGTATTGATAGGCGGCCAGCGCCGCCAGCAGCAGCGCTCCGCCGATGAAGAAATAGGTCATCTTGGCAACTGCGCCAGCAAGGCCTGCGCCTGGCCGCTGCCCTGCAGCTTGAGCAGGTCCCTGCCGCCGCTGGCATAGGCCGCCACCGCCTTGAGCAGCGCCGCCAGCTCCTGGGGTGCCGAAGCATCAAAGCGGGCATAGGCGCCCTTGGTGAGCCGAGCGAATTCGCGGAACGCCGCTTCGACCCGCGCGTCCCGTCCCTCCTGGAAGACGAACATCGGGCAGCCGAGCAGGCCCAGCTGTCCGGCCTTCTCGGCCAGGTCATCGACATTTTCCTCGATGGCATCGCCGACATAGACCACGGCATTGATCCGCCTCTTGGCATGCTCCGTGCGGGCATGCGCGAACACCTTGGAAATCTGCGTATTGCCCCCCTGGCAGGCAATGCCGGTCATCAGCTTGGCCAGCGCATTGGCATCCACCACCCATTTCGAGGCCCGGCACTCGCCGAAGCCGCGGAAATACAGCAGTTGCACCTGCAGCGCACTGGCCTTGGGAATCGCCCGGAACATTTCGGCCTGCAGCGAACAGGCCAGGTCCCAGGTCGGTTGCCGGCTCATTGTCGCGTCCAGCGCGAACAGCAGCCTGCCGTCCTGCGCCGCTCCGGGCCGCGCCATCTGCCCGACCTTCTGCACGAAGGCCGCGATATCGCCGCTCACCTTGCCCTGCTCGGGCAGGCCCGCTCTATGTCGTGCTATGGCGTCCTTGTCTGTCATGGCTTGAATATGTGGCCCCCCCGGCCCTGCCGCAAGCCCGCTGGCCGCGTCCCACGCAGAGGTGACCTAAATGAGGCCCAGCTTGGCCAAGTCCGCCGCCAGCGCCAGCGATTCGGCATTCTCGTTGGCGCCAAGGTCGGGTGGCGCATCCTCGGGGCGCAGATAGCGCCATCCCTGGAATGGCCGCTTGGGATAGGGCACGGTGCGCACCATGTCCGGAGCCATGATGATGTCGCAATAGTCGATGCCTTCGGCATTGGTATGGCGCGCCAGCCGCAGGATCGGCTGCCGGCAGACCACCTGCCCGGCGATGACCCAGTAGATCGAGGCCTTACCCTCCATCTCCGTCGCGCGCTTGGGCATCATGCGGGTGCGGTGCACATGCACGTCCTCGCCATAGTCGGCATCCCACCAATGCGCCCGCTCATTGCGATAGCTTTCGAGCTCTTCAAGGCTCGATACGCCCACGCAGAGCTTGATCATGTGGATCATGCCAGCATTCCGGGTTTGACGCGGCCCTGGATGACGTCGATCTCGTCATCATCCACGATCCACGGCTCGCGCAGCGCCAGGGTCAGCCATTCCTGGAAGGCCGGCAGGCTGTAGATGGCCTCGACATAGCCACCCAGCAGGTCCGACACCGGCAGGGCATAGGTGCGGATGCGCGTCGCCACCGGCGCGAACATGGCGTCGGCCGCCGTGAAGGCGCCGAACAGGAAGGGTCCCCCCGACTGGGCGAGGCGCTCGCCCCACAGGGTTTCCAGCCGATGCAGGTCGCGCGCCACCGCGTCGCAATTGACCTTGCCGGGATGGGAGGCCCGCAGGTTCATCGGCGCATGGCTGCGCAGCGCCTGGAACGACGCATGCATCTCGGCGGCCGCGGCGCGCGCCAGTGCCCGCTGGCCCCGGTCTTCCGGCCAGATTGTCTTGTCGGGAAAACTGTCCGCCACATATTCGATGATCGCGATGGTCTCGGGAATGACCAGGTCGCCATCGATCAGCACCGGCACCTTGCCGGTCGGCGAACGCTCGGCCAGCACGTCGCGCCAGCCTTCGCCCGAAAGCAGCAGGACTTCATCCTCGAAGGGGATGTCGAAATGCTTCAGCACCAGCCAGGGCCGCAGCGACCAGGTCGAATAATTGCGGTTGCCGATCAACAGCTTCATGCGATGCCTCCTGTTCAAAAAAGAAGGGCGCCCAGTGGCACGGGCGCCCTTCCGAATTGCTGCTCGTGAATAACTCTAGCGCCTAGACGCCAGCAACGACGGAGAAAACCAATCCCATTGAGAACAGGCAAACCATAGTCCAGCTTGCTGCTCGCCACATAGTGGCCTTCGGTTGACTACGCATAATCGCTCCTTGTCAGCCGTTCACTCCGGGACGTCGGCGTTGCTCGCCTACAGCACCCGGTAGCAAATCGTTAACTGCGTCATAAATGCTTTGCAAGCGGCCAAGTTGCCA
Source organism: Alphaproteobacteria bacterium (assembly GCA_018828145.1). Taxonomy (GTDB): domain Bacteria; phylum Pseudomonadota; class Alphaproteobacteria; order Rhizobiales; family Devosiaceae; genus Devosia. The sequence goes on from JAHJWO010000054.1 coordinate 302,652, forward strand.
CACTTCTCACCGGCCACAGGCAAAATCGCTCCAGTGGAGCGATTTTAGGTGGGAAGGCCATGAGGGCTAGGCCCGAATGGCTCGCAATTCTTCAGCAGTTCCAATAACCAGCCTGCCGCCAACACAAGAAACGGTCCCAAGGCCAAGCCGTTGCCCGACGACCCGGCCCCGCTGACAATGCGGTTAAACGCCCAAGACCCAATTCCACGGCTTTTTAATCACCGCGTCCGGATTGCTCCGCCGCGAGCCGCGCAAAGACTGACGGCCCGGACCGCGCTTCCCACGCGGCTATGACCCGGGTCACATTCTCCTGCGCGTCACCGTCGGTATGAACCTCGTGATCGTAGCTCTTGCCGACATGAATGGTGTGGAAATCCTGCTCGGCACTCCCCACCGGCCGGTCCCCGCGCGCCTTTTCCCGAGAGATGAGCAGCGGCAAGGGGCAATGGACCCCGACAAAGAACACGTCGAACGGTGCGAATAGCCGTACGAGGTCGTCCAGCCAGCCATCGCTGTCCAGGATATGCTCCAGCACCAGGTTGTTTCCCGCACCGGCATAGGCGGCCAGCGAGCGATGGAACCCGTCAAAGAAGGCTGGACGGGCCGCCTTCCAGTCAAACTCGCCAGCCTTGAAGCGCGCCGTCGGAAGCACGCCTGCATCGCGCAGGTGATCGATGGAAATGTGCCAGAACGGCAGGCCGATCCGGGCCTGTATGCCGCGTGCAATGGTCGATTTCCCGCTGCTCGACGCGCCATGCAGGAAGATGATCTTGCCCGGCTCCGCCACGGCTAGAACAGCCCGAACCACAGCCCGGCAATGCCCAGGAAGGCGAAGAAGCCCACCACGTCGGTGATCGTCGTCACGAACACCGCCGATGCAATGGCCGGGTCCGCCTTGAACTTGTCGAGCATCAGCGGGATCAGTATGCCCGCCGTGCCGGCCACGATCAGGTTGATCACCATGGCGAGGGCAATGACGATGCCAAGCTGCATGTCGTTGAAGCGTAGCCAGGTGACCAGCCCGATCAGGATGGCAAAGATCACGCCATTGACGAAACCGACGATCACCTCGCGCCCGATCAGCCGCCGCAGCCGCCGCCCGTCCAGTTCACGCATGGCCAGCGCGCGCACGGTCACCGTCATGGTCTGCGTGCCGGCATTGCCGCCCATCGAGGCGACGATCGGCATCAGCACGGCCAGGGCCACCATCTGGTCGATGGTCGCCCCGAACAGACCGATGACAAAGGAGACCCCCACCGCCGTGAACAGGTTGACCACCAGCCACGGCACACGGCTGCGCACCGTGTCGATCGTGGTGTCCGAAATATCCTCGTCGCCGACGCCGGCCAGCAGCTTGATGTCCTCATCGGCTTCCTCGTGGATCACGTCCACGATGTCGTCGATAGTCAGCACGCCGACCAGCCGCTTGCTCTCGTCGACCACGCCCACTTCGACCAGATCGTAGCGCTCGAAGTCGCGTGCCGCCTCTTCCTGGTCCTCGTTGGCGTCCACCAGCACGAAATTGGTGTTCATCAGCGCTTCGATCGAGGTGGCGCGCTGCGCCCGCAGGAACTTGTCCAGCGGCAGGGTCCCGAGCACCTGATAGGAGGCGTCGACCACATAGATCTGGTAGAATTCGTCCGGCAGGTCGGGCTCGCTGCGCAGGTAGTCGATCGTCTGCCCCACCGTCCAGAATGGCGGGATGGCGATGAAATCGGTCTGCATCCGCCGCCCGGCGGAATCATCGGGAAAATCGAGGCTGCGCTTGAGGCTCAGCCGCTCGAAGGTCGGCAGCTTGGCCAGGACCTCGTCCCGGTCCTCCTGCTCGAGATCCTCGAGAATCGCCACGGCGTCGTCGCTGTCGAGCCCGGCCACACCCCGCGCGATTTCCGCGTTGGCCAGCTCGTCCATCAGCTCCATGCGGACCGATTCGTCGACTTCGGTCAGTGCCGAATAGTCAAAACGATCGCCCAGCAGCCGCACCAGGTGCAGCCGCTCATCGGCATCGAGCGATTCGAGCACATCGCCCACATCGGCCGCATGCAGCGGCTCCATGACGGTGGCGACATCGTCATCCCGGTTGGCGGCCAGATAGGCGCGCAGCCGCTCCATCCAGAGCGTGCTGATGCGATCTTCGCGATCGCGGAACGCATTGGGGTCCATCCCGGCCTCTGGGCCGGGCGCTGTCTCGGGATCTGTGCTCATTGGAGGCCCTTGTGTGACCGGGTTTCGGGGCAGGCCAAGCTGTAGCCAATTGGCTCGCGATGCGCCAGACTAGGGGGAAGAGATTCAGGATGGTCAGGCGCACATGACGAACGATCTCGACCAGGCATTCATTCGCATCGAGCAACTGGCCCGACAGCGCGCTTTGCCCGGCATCGCGCGAGCCACCAGCAATGGCACGCCGGCGCTCAAGGTTCACGACAATGATTTCGCCCAACTGCTCGACGCCACCACGCTCGTGCTGCAGTGCCCGCCCGACCAGAAGGCACTGCTGATGGAAATCTCGCCAGATATCTACTTTGAGACCGATCCCTATATCGGCGAGCCCGCCCTGCTCATCCACCTCGACGCCATCACCGATGAAGAGCTGTCGCTCCGACTCGAAGACGCCTGGTGTTTCGAAGCGCCGCCCAGCCTGGCGGCCCATCGCACGGCTCGCCCCTCCAGCTAGGCTATCAGCAATCCGGATTTCGTTGGCCGCATCTTTGCCTCAAAGGGGCCGTTAGCTCACGGCCGTGTGAAGACCAAGATCAATCAGAGGTTCATCCAAAGGAGATCCCATGTCCCGAAAACTGCTCGCGCCACTTGCCGTGGTGATGGCTCTTGCGCTGGCCGCGTGTGGCGAGGCCCCGCCGGCCGATAACAGCACCGCCCCCCCGGCCGATGCCGCTCCCACCACCGAGCCGGTAACGCCGCCCGCCAGCTAGCGCGCGAAATCAGGGCCGCCCAAGGGCGGCCCTTTCTTTTGCCCGGCGCGGCGTGAACCTCGCGGTGTCCGCAGCGTTACTGGTCCCACAGGGATCAGGAGGGTCACATGACCACCCCAACATCAACCGGCCGCGATGGCCTGCCGACCGGTTCGAACACGTCGAAAACGCATGATGTGGCCGATCCGCATCCGGCGACCGAAGAACACTATGACCGGCAGGAGCGACCCGGCGGTGCCAACCCGCCTCGCAAGGACATCGGCCCCAACAGCGGCAAGCATGATGGCAAGGCGCCTCCCAAGCCCCGCAATGTCGAGGACGAGGGTCCGCGGCGATGACCGAGCTGCTGCGCTCCGAACCCGACATCACCCTCGAAGACGATCTGATCGAAGCCCTCGAACGATTCATCGCGCATCGGGACGAGCCGCCGCGTGGTCGCATGACGCATAATGACGCCCTCAATGTCATCCTGCGCGATTGGCTAATCGGCCAGGGCTATCTCGATCTTCCGCCCGATCAGGGCACCATCACGACGGCGCTCGAGGCCGCCAAGGTCCCCGACTAGGCCTTCACCGCACGATCTCCCAGATCGCGTCATGCAGCTGGTTCTGGGAGAATGGCTTGGACAGTTTCGGCAGGCGCCGTCCGGCGCCCTCGGGCAGCTCCGCATAGCCTGTGGCGATCAGCACCGGCATGCCCGGCCATTTCCCAGCCACCACCTCGGCCAGCTGGGCACCGGTCATCTTGGGCATGGCGTGGTCGGATATCACGAGGTCAAACGTCGCTTCCTCCAGCCGCGACAGCGCCTCCGCCGCCGACGTGGCCTCCACCACCTCGTGGCCCAGATCCTCCAGCATCGTCGCGGTGTTCATAAGCACCAGATAGTCGTCGTCCACCGCCAGTACGCGCAGCCGGCGCTGCTCTGGCTCGGCGGCCACCACCGCTACCGGCGCCGGCGTCTGCACGCCCGTCTCAGGCTGCGCCACCGGCAGCCAGAGTTCGGCCACCGTCCCCTCGCCCGGCTTGCTCCTCAGCTCGAGCCGCCCGCCCGATTGCTCGGCAATGCCATGCACCATGGAGAGGCCCAGCCCGGTCCCCTTGCCAACGCCCTTGGTGGTGAAGAACGGCTCGCGTGCCCGCGCCAGAACCGCTTCATCCATGCCCTCGCCGCTGTCGGCAATGCTGAGCCGCACGAAATCGCCATCCTGAGTGGCCGAGATTCGAATCGTGCCGCCCCCCGGCATGGCGTCGCGCGCATTGACCGTGAGGTTGAGGATTGCCGTGGCCAGGTGATTGGGGTCGCTCAGCGCCGGCGGCAGATTGCTGGGAAAGGCAATATCCACCGCGATCATGGCGCCCAGCGAGCTGCTCAGCATCTCCTGCATCGAACGGACCAGGTCCGCCACATCCACCGGCTGGATCGCCATGTCCTGGCGCCGCGCAAAGGCCAGCATGCTGCGCGTCAGCGCCGCCCCGCGTTCCGCGCCCTGCCGGGCATTGTCCAGCAGCCGCAAGGCCTGCGGGTCATCCGGAAGCCGCTTGCGCAGCAGTTCGAGGCTGCTCAGCACCGCCATCAGCAGATTGTTGAAGTCATGCGCCACGCCCCCGGTGAGCTGGCCGATGGCCTCCATCTTCTGGGATTGCAGCAGCTGCTCGCGCGCCGTCTCCAGCTCCTGCTGCACCCGCATCCGCTCGGTAATGTCCCGCGTGATCTTGGCGAACCCGATCAGGCTGCCATCCGGATCGCGGATGGCGTCGATCACCACATGCGCCATGAACCGGGTGCCGTCCTTGCGGACGCGCCAGCCTTCCTTTTCGAACTTGCCGGTCTCCCGCGCGACCTCCAGCGCCCGGGCCGGCGCCCCCGATGCCCGGTCCTCCTGCGTATAGAAGCGCTCGAAATGCTGCCCGACGATCTCCTCGGGCGTATAACCCTTGATCCGCTCGGCCCCGGCATTCCAGTTGGTGACGAGGCCATCGGGGCTGATCATGTAGAGCGCATAGTCGGTAACGCCCAGCACCAGGCGCCGGAACATGTCCTGCGAGCGCGCCAGCTCGATCTCCGCACGGCGCCGGTCGGTGATGTCGCGGGTGATCTTGGCAAAGCCCAGCAGGGCCCCGTCCTGGCCCATGATCGGATCGATCACCGCATGGGCCCAGAAGCGCGTGCCATCCTTGCGCAGCCGCCAGCCCTGCGTCTCGAACCGTCCCGCGCTGGCCGCCACCTGCAAGGCGTGATCAGGCAGCCCCCTCGCCAGGTCCTCTGGCGTGTAGAACATCGAAAAGTGCTTACCCAGCACTTCGTGTTCCTCATAGCCCTTGAAGCGCTTTGCGCCGGCATTCCAGCTCGACACCAGTCCTTCGGGTGTCAGCATATAGATGCCGTAATCCGTAATGGCCTCGACCAGCAGACGATATTGTTCAGCGGATGGAGCCGCCAATTCAATCGATGTCATCTGACCCCCAAGGTAACGCGAGGAAACGCCGCACTACCCATTCCGGTTCCACCGGCCCCTCGCGAGCTTGGAGCAGCGCGAGCCCCGCTGGCAAGAGCCGGGGCGCTCGAAACGGCAAGGCATGGCAATCAACTGGGGAACATTTGGGCAAAAAAACAACGGGCGCCGATATCACTCAGCTAACCCGTTGCGTTTTATTGCAGATCGACCCCGAGGGGAAGATTTTGGTGCGGTCGAGAAGACTCGAACTTCCACGTCTTGCGACACAGCGACCTCAACGCTGCGCGTCTACCAATTCCGCCACGACCGCACGCTTTGGTAGAGCCACGCCCGGGGGCGAAGCGAGTGGGGATGTAGCAAAGGTCTCCCGGAACCTCAAGCAATTAAATCGAGATTTCCCGTAGGGACTTCGTGGCGGGCACGATGGGCGTCGCATTTCAGGTCAGGCCGAGCCGAAAGGCGCGGTTTGCGAGCACCGGAGCGGAGCGTACCGAAATGTACGTGAGCACCGGAGCGCAGCAGACCGGGGCTTGCAGGCCGGCATCACCTGAAAGGCGATGCCCTTAGCCGCGGCGGTAGATTTTTTCGGAGATCAGTACCCGCAGGTGTCCGTCCTCGACGCTCACTTCCCCATGGGCAATCAGGGTATTGTTGGCGTAGATGTTGAGCGGATCGTTTTCGTCGGCATCGAGCTCGATCACCGCGCCGCGGCCCATCCGCAGCAGGTGATGGATCGGCATCGTCGTCGCGCCAAGCTCGACGGTGATGTCCACTTCAATATTGTCTAGTGTGTTCATAGATATGGATTGAACCCGTTCCGGCGCCGACATAATGGCGCCGCTGAATCTGTTACAGGCAACTCTCTGGCAAGCATGGTTATGGAAGCGTTAACGACGAGCGCCGCGGACTGCGAAATCAGTAGCAAATTGGCACGCAGCGATGCCCGGCCGGTGCAGTGGATCATTTCGCCCGAGCCGGTGCCCTACCCGCCGGCGCTGGAAACCATGCGCGCCCGCGCCGCCGCCATTGCCGCGGGCGAGGCCGAGGAGGCCATATGGCTGCTCGAACACCCCCCGCTCTATACCGCCGGCACCTCCGCTCTCGCGGCCGACCTGCTGTCCGATCGCTTCCCCGTCTATGATGCTGGCCGGGGCGGCCAATATACCTATCATGGCCCGGGCCAGCGCGTGGCCTATGTCATGCTGGACCTCACCCGGCGCGGGCGCGACATCCGCTGCCTCGTCAAGGGGCTCGAAAGCTGGGTGATCGATACCCTGGCCGCCCACAACATCGTCGGCGAGCGCCGCGAGGGCCGCATCGGCGTCTGGGTCCGGCGGCCGGACAAGGGCGTGCTCAGGGAAGACAAGATCGCCGCCATCGGCGTCCGCGTCTCCAAATGGGTGACCTTCCACGGCATTTCGCTCAACGTCATGCCCGATCTCGGCCATTATGACGGCATCGTGCCCTGTGGCATTTCCGACCAAGGCGTCACCAGCTTTGAGGATCTGGGCCAGCTGGCCTCCATGCCCGAGGTCGACTCGGTGCTCCGCACCGCTTTCGAGCGCCATTTCGGCCCCACCATTTCCGCAACAGAGGAAAGCCTTGTCAGCACTGGTCTGCATGGCCTAGTTGCGTAACATTCAATCGCGCCGCCCTGGAGGGACGAGATGACCTTGGACGACCTGAAACGACTCTTTACGCGCCAGACCCTGTTCCGGCTCGACGCGATCCTGTCGCCCAAGCTGGTGCCCATCCTCTATGCCCTGGGCTTGGCCGGCATCCTGCTCTGGGCCATCAGCCATCTGTTCTGGAGCTTCGGCTTCGGTTTCGGCACCGGCCTCTGGGGCCTGCTCGAAATCGCCGTCTTCGGCCTGCTGTCCCTGGTCGGCCTGCGCATTGCCTGCGAGGCGCTGCTGGTGTGGTTCAAGGCCCATGAATCGAGCGGCGAGACGGTCAACCGCTCCCGCTATTCGGCATCCCTGCTCGACGAGGTCCGCGAAGCCATCCGCGACCTGGCTGAAGAGGGCGAAGACGCCGACTATGCCGAGGCCGAAGAATACATTACCCCCGCCACCGAGCCCGCACCCTATGTGACGCCGGCAACGCCCGCCACACCGGAACCACCCCGTGCCCCGGCCACCACCTCCGGCGAAGTCTTCAAGCCCCGCCGCACCGCCAAGCGCACCCCACCGCCCAAGGTGTGAGCCCCGGGGAACCCCGCGATGGCAGCAACGCCCGCTGCCTGACCCCCATCGGACGTCACCCTCGGGCTTGACCCGAGGGCTCGGTACTTGCGGAGTGCCCATCAAGATAAGTGCCCTCGGGTCAAGCCCGAGCGTGACGATCTGTGGTGGGCAGGGGCACCGGTTGAGGCAACGGCAAGAACAAAAAAGGCCGCCGGGACATCCATCCCGGCGGCCTTTCTCATTCACCCAACAAGCTTACTTGTTGTTGACGCTCCAGGCGCCCGGACCGGAAAACACCAGGTACAGGAACACGAAGCAGAACAGGATCGGGGCATCGCCACCGTTATTCGTCGGGTACAGGCTGTTGGGAGCGTGGACCATCCAATAGGCCACGGCCATGGTGCCCGAGGCGATGAGGGCGGCCGGACGGGTGAAGAAGCCGGCAATGATCATCACGCCGGTGCTCAGCTCGATAAGGCCGGCAGCGCCGAACAGGCTCATCAGCGGCGGCGACATTTCGGTGGCGGGGAAGCCGAACAGCTTCTGGGTACCATGCAGGAGAAACAGCAGGCCGGCGACGATGCGCAGCACGGCGAGGGCCTGCGGCGCATATGCGGAGAGACGATCGAACATTGAGTTTCCTTTGAATCAACTGGCCGCGCTGGCGCAGCAGCCGAACCCATAGCCGCCGCAACCCTCAGTGAAAACTAAACAATTCGTAACGCAGCGTTCGCTGATCGGCACCAATCACCCCGCGGCCATCCGTCACGATCAGGCCTGCCCCGCGCCATGCGGGGGGCAGTCACATTGCGTAACCGTCAAACATTCTGTATGACGCGCGCAACCATTCCCACATCGGAAATACCGCTCACATGAGCCAAGCGCCAAAAATTGGCCTCGTCAGCCTCGGCTGCCCCAAAGCCCTCGTCGACAGCGAGCGCATCATGTCGACCCTGCGCAGCCAGGGCTATTCGTTCAGCCGCGACTATGCCGGCGCCGACATCGTCCTCGTCAACACCTGCGGCTTTCTCGACAGCGCCAAGCAGGAATCGCTCGAAGCCATCGGCGAAGCCCTCAGCGAGAACGGCCGCGTCATCGTCACCGGCTGCCTGGGCGTCGAGGAAGAGCTGATCCGCGCCACCCATCCCTCGGTGCTCGCCATTTCCGGCCCGCATCAGTATGAGAACGTCGTTTCGGCCGTGCACGAGCATCTGCCGCCCGTGCCCAACAGGTTCGTCGACCTGGTGCCCGAGACCGGCCTCAAGCTCACCCCGCGCCACTACGCCTATCTCAAGATTTCCGAAGGCTGCAACAATCGCTGCTCCTTCTGCATCATCCCCCAGATCCGCGGCGACCTGGCAAGCCGGCCTGCCGCCGGCATCCTGGGCGAGGCCGAGGGCCTGATCCGCTCGGGCGTCAAGGAGCTGCTGGTCATCTCCCAGGATACCAGCGCCTATGGCGTCGATATCCGCTATGCCGAGAGCAATTATCGCGGGCGCCCGGTCAAGGCGAAGTTCTACGACCTGGCCAAGGAGCTGGGCCAGCTCGGCGCCTGGGTACGCCTGCACTATGTCTATCCCTATCCCCATGTCGACCAGGTGATGGAGCTGATGGCCGAAGGCCTCGTCCTGCCCTATCTCGACATTCCCTTCCAGCACGCCTCCCCCAAGGTGCTCAAGGCCATGCGCCGTCCTGCCCACCAGGACAAGACGCTCAACCGCATTCTGAAGTGGCGTGAGCAGGTCCCCGATCTCACGGTCCGCTCCAACTTCATCGTCGGCTTCCCCGGCGAGACCGAGGAAGACTTCGAGATGATGCTCGACTTCATCGAAGAGGCCGAGATCGACCGCGCCGGCTGCTTCAAATATGAGCCCGTTACCGGCGCGCCGGCCAATGAGCTCGAGGGCATCGTCCCCGACGATGTCATGCAGGATCGCTTCGAGCGCCTGATGGAAGTGGCGCAGAACGTCTCGACCGGCCAGCTCGCCAAGAAGGTCGGCCGCACCATCCAGGTGCTGGTCGACGATGTGCAGCCCGAGACCAACAAGGCCATCGCCCGCTCCAAGTGGGACGCGCCCGAAATCGACGGCCAGGTGATCGTCTCCAACGCCACCGGCATCAAGCCCGGCGACATGATCGACGTCCTCGTCACCGAAAGCGACGAATACGACCTCTTCGCCGAGCCGGTAAAGTCCCTGAACTGACAGCGCGTTAGCGCCCTTTCCGGACTCAACATCAAAGGCGCCGCACCAGCGGCGCCTTTTGCTTTGCCGATCTCCCCCTTGTGGGGAGGGTGGCCCCGAAGGGGTCGGGTGGGGGTATGTCGCCGCGTGTCCGGCACTCGTCACACCACCCCCTCCTACCTCCCCCATCAAGGGGGAGGTTCTCTCCGTTTTTGAGGCAATATTTTGCCGAACACGCCGGACAGCACCTCCCCCTTGATGGGGAGGCCGGGAGGGGGTGCGAGAGCCCCGATATCGGGGACAACCCACCCCACCCCCCTACTCCCTTCCACAAGGCAAAGGCGGGCTGCTGCCGTCCGGGGTGCCGAACCGGCCCTCGAAACAAAATCCCTCCACCTTCCCTTCCCGCGCAATGCCGTTAGCGCCGCTGCGCCTGCCCGTAAATTACTCATCCAAACCAGTGCTTTACCGCTGGACGGCGCAACGGGGGCCGTTGCATCACCCTGCCCAATGCCTCTCAATCGTTGGAAAACAGCGTCCATGCACAAGCTCCTTGCCGTCGCCGCAGCGGTCTTCACCCTCGGCACCCCGGCCTTCGCCCAGCCCACCGACATCCTCAACGCCTCCTACGACATCGCGCGCGAGCTGTTCGAGGCGCAGAACGCCGCCTATGCGGCCTCGGGTGCCACTGTCACGGTCAACCAGTCCCATGCCGGCACCTCCACCCAGGCCCGCGCCATTCTTGAAGGCCTCGCCGCCGATGTCGTGACCTTCAACCAGGTGACCGATATCGCCCGTCTCGTCGAAGGCGGCGTCGTGTCCGAGGATTGGGCCAGCGAATTCCCCAACAATGCCGCGCCCTTCTATTCCTTCCCGGCCTTCCTGGTGCGCGCCGGCAATCCCAAGGGCATCAGCGACTGGGGCGATCTGGCTGGCGACGGCGTGCAGGTCATCTTCCCCAATCCCAAGACCTCGGGTAACGGCCGCTATACCTATCTGGCCGCCCGCGCCTGGGCGGTCGAGGAATATGCCGGCGACGAAGCCCAGATCGAGGCCTTCCTCACCAAGCTCTTCGCCAATGTCCCGGTCTTCGAGACCGGCGGTCGCGCCGCCACCACCGCCTTCACCGAGCGCCAGCTTGGCGACGTGCTGGTCACCTTCGAGGCCGAGGTGCTGAGCGTGCGCAACCAGCTCGGCGCCGACAATTATGAGGCGGTCATCCCCTCGGTGAGCTTCCTGTCCGAATTCCCGGTCGCCATCGTCGACAAGGTCGTCGACGCCCGTGGCAGCCGTGACCTGGCCAAGGCCTATCTCGATTTCCTGTTCTCGCCCGCCGGCCAGGAAGTCGCCGCCGCCAATTTCCACCGCGTGCGGGACGAAACCGTCGCCGCAGCGCATGCCGCGGACTTCCCCGAAGTGCGCCTCGTGACCATCGAGGATGCCTTTGGCGGCTGGGACAAGGCCTCCGAAGAGCACTTCGCGGATGGCGGCCTGCTCGACCGGGTCTTCCTCAACCAGTAATCTGCCGCTCCGACATTTGCGGCGTGGCCCGGGGCCACGCCGTCCGCCTCTGAGGACCATCCATGGCATCGCGACGCAGCAAGCACCTCTTGCCCGGCTTCGGGCTGACGCTGGGCGTCTCCATGCTCTATCTGACCATCATCATCGCCCTGCCCCTGCTCGCCATGCTGCTCAAGGTCGGCGGCATGGGCTGGGAAGAGTTCTGGCGCATCGTCGGCTCCAACCGCTCGCTCGCCGCCTATCGCATCACCTTCGGCTCGGCCTTCATCGCCGCCCTGTTCAACGGCGCCTTCGGCCTGCTGCTGGCCTGGGTGCTCACCCGCTACAGCTTCCCCGGCAAGCGCATCCTCGATGCCCTGGTCGACCTGCCCTTCGCTTTGCCCACCGCGGTGGCCGGCCTGGTCCTCGTGACCCTCTTCGCCGATAGCGGCTGGTATGGCCAGTTTCTCGAGCCCAACGGCATCAAGGTCAATTACACCCAGCTCGGCATCATCCTCGCCATGGCCTTCACCTCGATCCCCTTCGTGGTGCGCACCGTCCAGCCGGTGCTCGAAGAGGTGCAGGTCGAGCTGGAAGAGGCCGCTCGTACCCTGGGCGCCACGCGCTGGCAGATTTTTGCCCGCGTCATCTGGCCCACCATCCTCCCCGCCTTCATGGCCGGCTGCGTGCTGTCCTTTGCCCGCTCGCTCGGCGAATTTGGCGCCGTGGTCTTCATCGCCGGCAACCTGCCCGGCCTCACCGAGATCGTCTCGCTGCTGATCTTCATCCGCCTTGAGGAATACAATTACGAGGGCGCCGCTGCGCTCGCCTTCGTTCTCCTCCTCGCCGCTTTCCTCACCCTGCTGCTGACCAATGCCCTCCAGGCCTGGCAGACGCGCTATGCCGATCGGAGCCGCTGATGCACGCCACTCGCACCCAGCCGTGTTCCGCCGCCGAAATCACCCTCATCGCCCTCGCCTTCGGGCTGTCCGCCGCCATCCTGGTAGTGCCGCTGCTGCTCATCTTCGCCTTTGCCCTGCGCGAGGGCCTGGGCGTCTATCTCGCCAATATCGTCGAACCCAACACCCTGCACGCCATCGGCCTCACCGTTCTGACGGCACTGATCGTCGTGCCGATCAATATCGTGGTCGGCATCTGCGTCGCCTGGCTGGTCACCCGCTTCAAGTTCCCCGGCCGGCAGGTGCTCATCACCATCATCGAGCTGCCCGCCGCCGTCAGCCCCATCGTGGCCGGCGTGGTCTATCTCTTCCTCTATGGCGGCCAGGGCCTGCTCGGCCCCACCCTGCAGGGCGCCGGCATCCAGCTGATGTTCACCACCACCGCCATCGTGCTGGTCAGCCTCTTCGTCACCGCGCCCTTCGTGGCGCGCGAGCTCATCCCGCTGATGCAGCAGCAGGGCACCGAGGATGAGGAAGCCGCGCTCTCGCTCGGCGCCAATGGCTGGCAGATGTTCTGGTTCGTCACCCTGCCCAATATCCGCTGGGCCATCCTCTACGGCGCCATCCTCACCAATGCCCGCGTCATGGGCGAATTCGGCGCCGTGTCGGTCGTCTCGGGCTCCATCCGCGGCCAGACCAATACCCTGCCCCTCCAGATCAGCCAGCTCTTCAACGATTTCAACGTCACCGGCGCCTTCGCCGCCAGCTCGACGCTGGCCTTCATGGCCGTCCTGACGCTGCTGCTGAAATCCACCCTCGAAGCCAGGGGCGGCTGGCGCTAGGCCTGGCTGTCCTTCGCCACCGCGAACATGGCCGCCATCAGGTCCGACTGCGTCACCATGCCCACCAGATGCCCCTCGCCATCCACCACCGGCAGGTGATGCAGCCCCGCATCGGCCATGAACGGCACGATCTGGGCAATATGCGTCTCCGGCCGCGCGGCCTTGACCGGCGCGCTCATGATATCCTCGACCTTGCCCTTGAGCGCCCGGTCCGAATTGCTGATTGCCCGCAGCCGCCAGCCCAGGCCAGAGCCCGTCGCCGACATGCCCCAGTCGGCCTTGTCCAGCAAATCGGTCTGCGTCAGGATGCCGATCACCTTGTTGTCGAGGTCCACCACCGGCAGCGCCTTGATGTGGTGCTCGCGCAGATGCCGCAGGGCTTCGCGCAGGCTCGTCTTCGGCCCCACCGATTGCACGTCCCGGCTCATGATCTGCCCGCAGGTCACCCCGCCCGAGCGCCGGTCATAGGCCCGCAATTCCGCCCGGTGCAGGATATCCTCGAGGTCATCCGTCGCCACTGGCATCACCAGGTCATATTGCGCCAGCACCGCGCTGATATCATCCTGCGTCACGCCCAGCCGCCCCATCGGCAGCGGATCGGCCGTCCGGTGCGGATTGCCCGGCACAGGCGCCAGGTGGGGATAGCGCCGCCCGGTCAGGTTGTTGAACAGCAGCGCCGCCACGAGCAGCAGGATCGAGTTCACCAGCACCGGCCAGACCACGAAGCCGAAGCCCGCCGCCTGGATGGCCGGCCCGCCCAGCACCGCGGTCAGCGCCACCGCGCCACTCGGCGGGTGCAGGCATTTGAGCGCCATCATCGCCGCGATCGCCAGCCCCACCGCCAGCGCCGCAGCCAGCATCGGGTCGCCCACATAGCGCGCGCAGCTCACCCCGATCAGCGCTGAGATCGTATTGCCACCAATGATCGACCAGGGCTGGGCCAGGGGACTTGTCGGCACGGCAAACAGCAGCACCGCCGAAGCCCCCATGGGCGCGATCAGCAGCGGTGCATCGGGGCTTCCCCCCAGGGCCAGGCTCGCCACCGCCCCGGTCACCAGGATGCCGATCAGCGCACCGATCGACGCGCGCAGCCGCTCGCCCAGGCTGACAGGCGCCAGGCCGGGCACAAAGCGCTTGATGAAGGGGATGACGCTGGACATTGCCGCGGGATGTAGCAGGCGCACGCAGCCCCGCCAACCGGCTACAGGCACTGGATATTCCGAAGAAATCGGCACGACGGGAATTTCATTCCTGCCGTGCCGCCTTGTGTCTCAACCCGCCTGGTGCCAGCTCTTGAGCCCCAGCAGCTTCTCGCCCAGCGGCGTCAGCTTGGCCGTCGTGGCATGCTTCTTCTCCCACTCGCGCGGATCGCCGGGAAAGGCATCGCGCTGCGGGTGGTCCAGCTCGCGCCACAGCCTGATGCGCTCGGCGCGTTCGGCCACGTTGGCCTCATCGGCGGGGAACATCGAGATATACTGCGCCATGCGCACCCGGTCCTTGGAGTGGTTGGGCCGCACGCCATGCGCCAGCAGCGTGTTGAAGATCATCAGGTCGCCCGGCTCCATCTCGATATTGGTGATCTTGAGTCCGGTTGTATCGGGATGCATCGGGTCGCGGTCGGCCGGCTGGGTCTTCACCCAGTTGTCGAAGTCGTAGAACAGCTCGGGAATGCACTGGAACCCGCCGACATCGCCGTCCTGCTTGACCAGGCTCAACACCCCCTGCACGCCGATCGGCAGCGGATCGAGCGAGGTATCGCTGTCCCAGTGGATGAACCCGTTCGGGTTGCCATGCACCTTCTTGGGCACGTTGAGATTGGCCCGGTCGATGCTGGTCCACAGCGCCTCCATGTCCCAGATATCCACGAAGGCATCATAGATCCGCTGTTCCATGCGGTTGTCCCACAGATACTGGTGGTTGTAGATCTCCACCATGCCCGTGCCGTTGAGCTCCTTCATGATGTGATCGCGGCGCTGCGGCGCGTACCAGGTGGACTGGTCGTCCGGATTCTTTTCGTCAAATTCCCAGAGCAAAGCCTTGAGCCGCTCGACATTTTCCGGCGGCACCGCAGCGCGAACAATCACATAGCCCCTGGTCACCCAGTGTTCCCAGTCTTCCGGGCTCAGCACCCGCAGGGGCAGCTTCTTGACGATGTCCTTGAGCTGGGTGGTCACCACCTGCGTGGTGGGATGGCTGTCGCGTTTGGTGCTCGGCTGCATGGTTCACTCCCATTTGCGTCCCCTTCGGGCTTGCTGATGCAGTGATCCTAGCCGCCTGCCTCCAGTCCCGCTTGCCCAAGGCTGGCCAATATTGATACTATTCTGGCGTACGGAGACCGAACGGCGCCATATGAAGCCCTATCTGGAACGTCTCACCCCCGACGAAGGCGCCTCCTGGGCCAGTCTCAACCGGCGCCTCGATGACGGCATTCCCTTCCAGTGGCATCACCATCCCGAATTCGAGCTGACGCTGACGCTCAATTCACGCGGCCAGCGCTTCATCGGCGATCATATCGGCCGCTACGAGCCCGGCGACCTGGTGCTGATCGGCCCCTACCTGCCCCATACCTGGCATTCGCTGGACCGTCCGGACGCCGGCCAGCCCCATGTCGCGCTTGTCATGTGGTTCCTGCCCGACTGGGCCGAGCGGCTCACCGCCAATGCCGAGCTGCGCGCCGTCGCCGCCATGCTGGCCCGCGCTGCGCATGGCCTGCAATTCTCCCCCGAGACAGCGGAGGCCGTCCGGCCGCAGGTCGAGAATCTCTTCACCCAGCCGCCCGTCGAGCGCTTCCTGCGCCTGGTCACCATCCTGACCCGGCTGGCCGGCGACCGCGCCGCGACGCCGCTCTCGGCCACCGCGCCCGAACTGGCGCCCGCCGCCACCGACCGGGGCCGCATCGACCGCGTGCTCAATCACATCCACGCCCACTTCGCCGAGCCGATCACCATTTCCGAGCTTGCCGATATCGCCGCACTCAGCCCCTCGGGCCTGCACCGCACCTTCCAGCGCCACACGCGCCAGACCGTGAGCCAGTATCTCATCCGCCTGCGCATCGGTCGCGCCTGCGCCCTGCTCTCCTCCGGCCCCATGCCCATCGGCACCATTGCCGGCGAGGTCGGCTACGACTCGCTGGCCAACTTCAACCGCCAGTTCAAGGCCCTGAAGGGCACGACGCCGCGGGCGTATCGGGCGGCGTTCCTGGGGTAGTCGGCAGATCCGAGTACCCCCACCTAACCTCCCCCTGACAGGGGGAGGAACCGCTTGGTGGGTGTTGGAGATCGTGCCCCACACACGATCAGCCCCTCCCCCTTCCAGGGGGAGGCTGGGTGGGGGTCATCTCCACGAACACGCCCGTTGCAGCGTCCCTCAAGCCCCCCTACCGCGCAAAGGCCTCGAACGGATTGATCTCCGTCAGTTGAACGATCATCGCCTCGTCCACGCCCGCCGCCCGCAGCTTGGGCAATATGCTGCCCACCAGATGCGTATAGGGCCGCGGCTCGCCGCCGCCGGGCTTGGCCGGGTCAAACCAGCCCATGTCGTGGCTCAGCAGCAGCTGCTTGCCGAGCCCGGCCTCCAGCGCCTTGAGGATCAGCGGTACGCTTTCTTCGTCAGGCACCCAGCCCAGATTGTCATATTCGATCCAGGCGCCACGCGCCGCTACCGCCTTGTGCATCTCGAAATCGGGCTCGGCCTGGGTATGGATCGAGATGAAACGGCTGGCGCTGTGGCCCTCGGCCTCGATGATATCGAGCTGGTCCATCACCACCCGCCCCTTGATGGTGTGTGAGCCGATCACCGCATCATTGGCCTTGGCCGCCCGCGCCGCGGCGCGCAGGATCTTGCTCTCGAGCGGAGTTATCCCGTCATCGCCGGCGCTGACCTTGATCCAGGCTGCCCGCACGCCCGTCTGGCCAATCCCTTCGCTCAACTCCTTGTGCATCCAGGCTTCCAGCTCATCCTCGCTCGCCGCCCGCACCCAGTCCGGGATCCACGGTTCGCGATAATTGCCCGTCGGCACCACGATGGGAAAACCGGTGGCCTGCGACACGGCCAGGTCGAAATCCACCCGCAGCCCGACCCCACCGGTGGAGCATTCCACCAGCGCCGTCACCCCCTGCGCCTTGATCGCCTCGATCTGCGGCGCTATCAGCGCCACCACCTCCGCCACGTCCGCCTGCGCATACCCCTCCTTGTCGGGCGTCCGCAGATCCACAAACACGTGCTCGTGCGGCAGGATCATGCCGAGCTCCGCCTTGCTGCGTGGGCCGAGTGTGGTGAAAAGCTGCTTCATTGGGTATTTCCTCCGCGCCATTCGGCGTCTCTGGGCTGGTTCCACATCTATATATCATCGCATGTCGATTTTCGCCCTTGCCGCCCGCCCCAAGCTGCGATGTGTTGCGATTGACGCCTGCGCCACTTATGGGATGGCAATGACTCTGCCGCAAATCTTCGCCTTTCTGATCATTGGCGCCATGATGGTGGCCTTCATATGGGGCCGCTGGCGCTATGACGTGGTAGCGGTCTGCGCCCTGCTCGCCGCCCTCGCTCTGGGAGTCGTGTCTCCGGGCGAAGCCTTTAGCGGCTTTTCCGACGATATCGTCATCATCGTCGCCAGCGCCCTGGTGGTCAGCGCCGCCGTGTCGCGCTCGGGCATCATGGAAGTGGCCATGCGCCGCTTCGCGCCCAATATCAGCACGCCGCGCGCCCAGCTGATCCTGCTGGTCGTCGTGGTCACCGTGCTCAGCGCCTTCGTCAAGAATATCGGCGCTCTGGCCATCATGATGCCGATCGCCTTCCAGATGGCCCGCAAGTCCGGCGTCTCGCCCTCGCTCTTCCTGATGCCGATGTCCTTCGGCTCGCTGCTGGGCGGGTTGATGACCCAGATCGGCACCTCGCCCAATATCATCGTCTCCCGCGTCCGCCAGGATATGACCGGTCAGCCTTTCACCATGTTCGATTACACCCCGACGGGCCTCGCCTTGTCCGTGGTCGGCGTGATCTTCCTGGCGCTGTGCTACCGCCTGCTGCCCGAGCGCCGGCGCGAGGAAACCGGGCTCGAAAGCGCCATCGAGATCAAGAATTACACCACCGAGGCGCGCGTCACCGAAGATTCCCCGGCCATCGGCAAGACCGTCTCCGAAATCCAGCGCAATGCTGACGGCCAGGCCATGATCATCCGCATCCTCGGCGCAACCGGCCAGCGCCGTACGCCACTGCCCGACGTCAAGCTGCGCCTCGGCGATATCCTGCTCATCGAGGGCGCCGCCGACGCCCTGGACAAGATGGTCTCCCAGTCCGGCCTCGTCTTTTCCGAACGGCGTGGCGCGGCCACCAAGGACGCCGCCGATATCGGCATCATCGAGGCCGTCATCGGGGAAAGCTCTGCTCTCATTGGCGCCACCGCCCAGGAACTCACCCTGTTCGATCGCACCGGCCTCAACCTCCTGGCCATCAGCCGGCGCGACCAGCGCTTCACCGAACGGCTCGGACAGATCCGCTTTCAGAATGGCGACGTGATCCTCCTGCAGGGACATCTCAAGCGCCTGCCCGAGCTGCTGCGCGAATGGGACTGCCTTCCCCTCGTCGAGCGCGGCCTGCGGCTGGGCAGCGTCCGCAACGGGCTTGTTCCCCTCGGCATTCTACTGGTCGCCATGGCCGCCACCGCCTTTGGCGTGGTCCCTGTCGCCCCCGCCTTCTTCGCCGCCGCCGTGGCAGCGGTCCTCACCCGCTCCATTCCGCTGCGCGACGTCTATACCCAGCTCGACGCGCCCATTCTCATCATGCTCGCCTGCCTGATTCCGGTCTCGGATTCCCTACGCACCACCGGCGGCACCGAACTCATCGCCAGCTGGCTCTCCATGACCGCCAGCACGCTTCCGGGCTGGGGCGCCCTGGCGCTCATCATGGTCGCCGCCATGGCGGTGACCCCCTTCCTCAACAATGCCGCCACCGTGCTGGTCATGGCGCCGATCGCCGCCACCTTCGCCACCGAGCTCGGCTATGCCCCCGAGGCATTCCTGCTGGCCGTGGCCATCGGCGCCGGCTGCGACTTCCTCACCCCCATCGGCCATCAGTGCAACACTCTGGTCATGGGTCCCGGCGGCTACAAATTCAGCGACTACGCAC
Source organism: Alphaproteobacteria bacterium (assembly GCA_018828145.1). Classification (GTDB taxonomy): domain Bacteria; phylum Pseudomonadota; class Alphaproteobacteria; order Rhizobiales; family Devosiaceae; genus Devosia. The sequence goes on from JAHJWO010000054.1 coordinate 321,774, forward strand.
GCCTCGGCGCGCCGCTCTCGCTGCTGGTCGTCCTCGTCGCCGTCCCCATGCTGATGCTGGTCTGGCCGTTCTAGCCGGAGCGGACCTTCCCCCGCACGGAGTGGAGGGAGCCTATGAGCACAAACGCTGGCTCTGGCGCCTCCCTCCCCTGAATGGGGAGGGACCGAGGGTGGGGTGATGGAGGCCACAGCGGGGCCGGACCAAGATGAACACTTGTCGTCACCCTCAGGGTGGAGGTAAGCCTCCGCTGACGCGGAACCACGCCATGCACACCAGCCACATCATCCCCCTGCCCGACCGTGCCCCGCTCATCCTGGGCCAGGCGCCGATAGTAATGGGCATCCTCAATGTCACGCCGGACAGCTTCTCCGATGGCGGCCAGCATAATCTCGTGGAGAGCGCCGTCGCCCATGCCCGCCAGATGATCGCCGAGGGCGCCGACATCATCGATATCGGCGGCGAAAGCACTCGCCCCGGCGCCGAGCCCGTCGGCACGCAGCAAGAGCTGGATCGCGTCATGCCGGTCATCGATGCGCTGGTGGCCGCTGGCATCACCACGCCGCTCTCCATCGACACCTACAAGCCCCTGGTGGCCGACCAGGCCGTCCAGGCCGGCGCAACCATCATCAACGACGTGCACGGCCTGCAGGGCGCGCCGGAAATGGCTGACGTCGCCGCCCTGCACCGCGTCCCCGTCATCGTCATGCACTGGCAGAAGGACCGAGACAGCACGATTCCGCTGCTCGACGACATGCGCAGCTACTTCGCCCGCAGCATCGACCTGGCGCAGCGCGCCGGGATGGGTATTGACCAGCTTATCCTCGACCCGGGCTTCGGCTTCGGCAAGTCGCTGTCCGAAAACTACGAACTGCTTGGAAAGCTCGGCGAGCTGCGTTCATTCACCGTTCAGCAACGTGACCATTTTGCGATCCTGGTGGGCACATCGCGCAAATCCATGATCGGCAAGCTGCTCGGCAACCAGCCCGAGGACCGTCTCGCGGGCACCATCGCCACCACGGTCCTGGGCTATGCAAATGGCGGGCATATCTTTCGGGTTCACGACGTGCGCGCCAATCGCGACGCCCTTCGCGTGGCGCAGGCGACGCTGTATGGTCCGCCGGAACAGGGTTAGCACATGGCCGAGACATTCACGGGCGACCGTATCATCTTGAAGGATCTGGGTTTTTACGGCTACCACGGCGTCTTCGCCGAGGAGGCGACGCTCGGCCAGCGATTCTTCATCGACATCGAGCTGGGCATCGACCTTTCCGTTCCGGCCACCACGGATCGGCTCAGCACGGGGATATCCTATGCGGATATCTATGACGTGGTGAAAGCCGGCTTCGAAACCCGCCGCATGAAGCTCCTCGAAGCCGTGGCCCAGAACATCGTCGACGGAATCTTCGAGACTTTTCAAAGCGTTAACTGGATCGTCATCCGCGTCCGCAAGCCCGAAGCCCCTATCGCCATGGTGCGCGGCGAAGCCGGCATCGAATTGCACCGCCATCGGAAAAGCCAGTGATGTCAAAGGCCTGGCTGAGTCTTGGCGCCAATATCGGCGATCCGCCCGCGCAACTGGCCGAGGCCGTCCGCCGCATCGCCGCGCATCAGGATATCACCGTCGTGTCCCAATCCGCCGTGCTCACCACCAAGCCCTGGGGCAAGACCGATCAGCCTGACTTCGCCAACATGGCGATCGCCATCGAGACCAGGCTTCAACCCCTTGAATTGCTTGATATTGTCCTAGGTATTGAGCGCGACATGGGCCGTGTCCGCGACGAGGTCTGGGGCCCCCGGCTGATCGACATCGACATCATTGCCTATGACCGGCTCGAGGTGAAATCCCCGCGCCTCACCCTGCCGCATCCCCATGCCCACGAGCGCAGCTTCGTCCTCGATCCGCTCCGGCAGATCGACGAAAGCGTCGCAACCTGGATCACGTCCCGCTAGCTGCGCAGCGCATCCAGCACGGCCACAGCCGTGTCGAATTCCACCCGCCGCTTCGCCCGCCGCTCCGCCGCTTCCTCGTCCTCGCCCCACTGGCTGATCTGGAAATCCTCGTCGATATGCGCCGCTTTCCAGACCTGGTCGGTCGAAAACAGCTTGTTCCAGAGGCCTATGGCCAGAAGTCCTGAACCGGTAAGTCCGGTAATCGAGACAAGCGCCGTCAAAACCAGCAGGTTCTCGCCCTCTAGCGACTCCGCCAGCCGATCCAGCGTTGCCTTGGGCTGGCTTTGGTGGATGATGCCCACTGTGGGTTGGAAGCTCACGCCGAAATGCCGAGCCAGCGTCACCAATGCATTGTCCCAGGCTAGTTCCTGCTCGGAAACCAGCTCCTGCGGGCTTTCGGCGCGATAGAGCATGAGATCGCTGGCCGCGAACTTGACCACCTCATCCCGGAAGGCGGGGATCATCGCGTCCCCGCTTTCGATCGCCGAATTGATCAGCCGCACCATGGGCATGGTCGCCGGATCGATGAACTCGCCCTGCGCGGCCCACTGCTCCGCCATGGCCGTAGCGATCGAGGCAGCCGGCACCACGACCGGCAGCTTCGTGCCCGGCGTGCGCACCTGTCGCCCGTCCAACGTCACGACAAAGCCGGCGTCGACCGGCGCCACGCCGACATCCTTGTAGAAACGCTTGGGCAACTCGACCTTGTTGAGGTGCTGGGCCCGGCCATAGCCGTCGTTCAGGTGTTTTTGAATGTCATCAAGCTGGTCGCGCATGGGTCTAGTCCAGAAGTTGGCGAACCGCAGCGTCGAGCTGGTCGTAGCGGTCGATCATGGTATGGGCGCCCACCGCGATCAGCTCGCGCGGCTCGTGATAGCCCCAGGTGACGCCGATGGTCTTGCAGCCCGCCGCAACGCCCATCTCGATATCAAAGGTGGTGTCGCCGATCATCACGGTCTCGGCCCGGGTCGCCCCGGTCTCGCGCATCGCCGTCTCCAGCATGCCGGGATCAGGCTTGGATGGATTGTGGTCCGGCGTCTGCAGGGTGACGAAATAGTCCGACAGGCCATGCAGCGCCAGGATGCGGTGCACGCCGCCGAGGCCCTTGCCGGTCGCAATGCCCAGCTGGACGTCGGACATCTCCCGAAGCCGCTGCAGCGCCTCCATTGCCCCCGGAAACAGCCCTTCGCGACTGTCTTCGGTCAACAGCGCGGCGCGATAATGCGCCCGGTAGTCGTTGACGAGCTTGTCGATCAGTATCGGATCGTCGCTGTGGGAGAGCCGCGCCATGGCCAGCGGCAGCGACAGCCCGATGATCCGGCGCGACTGTGCCGGGGTCGGCGCCGCGAGGCCTGCGCCCAGAAACGTCGTCGCCATGTGCTCGGCGATCAGCGCCTGCGTGTCGATCAGCGTGCCATCCATGTCAAAGATGACGAGCTTCACGCGCCATCCTCCGGATCGCCGCTGACATCGTACCGGTCTGGGTCAAAGCCCAGCGTCTCGAAGCTCTGCCGCATATGCGGCGGCAGCGGCGCCGAAATATCCAGCCGCTTGCCATTGCGGAGCGGGATGGCAATGCGACGGGCATGCAGGTGCAGCCCTTCGCTGAGCCCGGGGGCGCCCTGCCAGTTCTCGATATTGAAGTAGCGCGGATCGCCGATGATCGGCGTGCCCAGCTGCGCCATATGTACGCGCAGCTGATGCGTGCGGCCCGTCACCGGCTTCAGCGTCACCCAGGCGAAGCGCTTGCTGGCCGTGTCGGTGGTCGAATAATAGCTCAGCGAGTGCTGCGCATTGGGAGCGCCGTTCCGCACGACCACCATCTGCTCGCCGTCCTCGGTGCTCTGGCGCGCCAGGAAGCACGAGATTTCGCCCTGCTGCGGATGCGGATTGCCGGCCACGATGGCCCAGTAGATCTTGCGGGCCGAGCGCGAGCGGAACACGTTGCCGAAATGGCTGGCAGCCTGCTTGGTCTTGGCGACGACAAGGCAGCCGGACGTGTCGCGGTCTAGGCGATGCACCAGGCGCGGCGCCTCGCCCTTCTTGTTGGGCAGGCTCTTGAGCATGCCGTCCAGATGCCGCTTGGTGCCGCTGCCGCCCTGCACCGCCAGGCCATGCGGCTTGTTGAAGACATAGATGTCCTCGTCCTCATAGAGGATCAGCCCGCGCAGGAATTCCGCATCGGCATCGTTGAGCTTGACCGGCTTGACCGTCTCCGCATCGTCGATCGGCGGGATGCGCACGGTCTGCCCGGGCGCCAGGCGCGTGCTGGTGGTCACCTTGGCCTTGTCGACCTTGATCTCGCCATTGCGGATCAGCTTCTGCAGCCGCCCGAAACCCAGCTGGGGGAAATGGGTGGCGAACCAGCGATCAAGACGCATCCCGTCTTCATCGTCATTCACCTGCCGCTGTTGAACGCCACTCATGCCACGCCTCGGGTCACCAAAAGCCCGAGATAAAGCCCAATGACGCAAACCACAACCGACAACAACACATAGGCCCCAGCCAGCAGCAACGCGCCGCGCTCGATCAGCACGATCGTATCGAGCGAAAACGACGAGAATGTCGTGAATCCACCGAGTAGGCCGACGGCCACAAAGAGCCGCGCATCCTCCTGCCAATCGGGCAGGAAGCGCGCCATGAGTCCGACGAAAACGCCCATCGCGCAGGAGCCGATGATGTTGATCAGCAGCGTAGCGAGCGGAAAACCCATGGGCCACAGCCGGCCAACAGCGCTGGCAAGCCCATAGCGTGCCATGGCACCAATGGCGCCACCGGCGCCGACGAGGAGGAAGGGATACATTCAGGTGTGCTCCGGCCGCTCAATGGGCGCTGCTGGCATGTCTCTCACTCGGCGTCACCCCGCTTGACCGCCCGCAGCCGCTCGAAATAATCGATCCGCTTCCGCAGGTCGCGTTCGAAGCCGCGTTCCACCGGCTCGTAGAATTTCTGCCGGCCGATCTTCTCTGGAAAATACTCCTGCCCCGAGAAGGCTTCCGGCGTATCGTGGTCGTAGATATAGCCCTCGCCATAGCCAGAACCCTTCATGAGCTTGGTGGGAGCGTTGAGGATGACCATGGGCGGCATGGGCGAGCCGGTCGCCTTGGCGACCCCCATGGCCTGCTTGAAGGCCGTATAGACGGCATTCGACTTCGGCGCGAGCGCCAGATAGACCACCACCTGCGCCAGCGCCAGCTCTCCCTCGGGCGGGCCCAGCATCTGGAAGGCGTCGCGAGCCGCCACGGCCAGCGTCAGCGCCTGCGGGTCGGCCAGGCCGATATCTTCGGAGGCCATGCGGATCAGCCGGCGCGCCAGAAACAGCGGATCCTCCCCCGCATCGAGCATGCGCGCAAAATAGTAGAGCGCCGCATCCGGATCCGAACCGCGGATTGTCTTGTGCAGGGCCGAGATCAGGTTGTAGTGGCCGTCCTGGGCCTTGTCATAGATCGGCGCCCGGCGCTGGATGACCGTGAGCATGGTCGCCGCATCCAGCGTTTCACCGACCTTGGCCGAAGCCAGCACCTCCTCTACCAGCCCCAGCAGCGCCCGCCCGTCCCCGTCGGCGAGGGTCAGGAGCGTATGGCGCGCCTCCGCATCGAGCGGCAGCGCCGCCCCGGTCAGCGCTTCGGCCCGCTGCACCAGCTTTTCGAGATCCTCAAGACCCAGCGACTCGAACCGCAGCACCTGGCTGCGCGACAGCAACGCCGCGTTGAGTTCAAAGGACGGATTTTCCGTCGTGGCGCCGACCAGCACCACCGTGCCGTCCTCCATCACCGGCAGGAAGCCATCCTGCTGGGCACGGTTGAAGCGGTGGATTTCATCGACAAACAGCAGCGTCCGATGCCCGGAAAGGCGCTCGAACCGCGCCTTCTCGAACACCTTCTTGAGGTCGGCGACGCCGGAAAATACCGCCGAAATCTGCTCGAACGTATAGCCGATCTGGTCGGCCAGCAGTCGCGCCACCGTGGTCTTGCCCGTGCCCGGCGGCCCCCAGAGGATGAGCGAACCGAGCCGCCCGCTGGCGATCATGCGGCGCAGCGTGCCGTCTGGCCCCAGCAGGTGTGTCTGGCCGATAACCTCGTCGAGCGAGCGCGGACGCAGTTGATCGGCGAGCGGCCGGGCGCGGTCGGTTTCGGAGGAGTCGGCGGCGAAGAGATCGGACATGGCTGTCTTCTAGCGGATTGCGGCGCGCTGTTACAGCCGTGCCGAGCGGCCCTACCCGCTGACAATACTCCGCGTGACCCTCCCGTCCCGCTGCAGGATGATCTGCCAGGTCCGCACCCGCTGGCTGGCCACATCGGCAAAGGCGCGGGCCGTGTTCATCGGCATGTCGTTGAGCGCCAGGATGATGTCGTCCACGCGCAGGCCCATCTGCTCGGCCGGTGAGCCGGGCAACACCGCCGTCACGATGACGCCCTCGGCATCGTAGGGCAGCCCCTTGGCCTCGGCCAGCGCGGCGTCCAGCTGGCGCACGCTGGTGCCGGCAAAGCGGGAATTGCCCACGATGCTGGCAACCATGTCGGCCCCGGCCGCCGGCGCTGCCTCGACGGTGAACGAGACCGCCTCGCTCACGCCGCCGCGCAACCGTTCCAGCCTGGTCGCCTGCCCGATCGGCTTGGTGGCAAGACGGAAATTGAACGCACTGGGGTCGTCGACCGCCACGCCATCCACCGACAGGATGACATCGCCTGCGGCAAACCCCGCCCGGTCGGCCGGCCCATCCGGCGCCACTTCGGCAATCAGCGCGCCGTGCGGCGCTGCCATGCCCAGGCTGGCGGCAATATCGGCATTGACCGCCTGCAGCTTGGCGCCAAACCAGGGCCGAACGATCTCGCCGCCGCTGACGCCGGCCTCGGCAACCAGCCGCGCCATATTGGCCGGAATGGCAAAGCCTATGCCGACAGAGCCGCCGGTCTGGGAATAGATGGCGGTATTGATCCCAACCAGTTGCCCGTCGAGGTCGACAAGGGCGCCGCCGGAATTGCCCGGATTGATCGCCGCGTCGGTCTGGATGAAGAACTCGTAGTCCGAGCTCTCGACGCCGGTCCGCGCCAGGGCCGAGACGATGCCGCTGGTCACTGTCTGCCCCACTCCGAAGGGATTGCCGATGGCCAGCACCAGGTCTCCCACCTGCAAGGCGTCGGAATCCGCAAAGCCGATCGCGGGAAAGGCCACCCCGCCGGGCTCCCGCACCCGCAGCACGGCCAGGTCGGTCTGGGCATCCTCGATCACGATGTCCACGGCATATTCCCGCCCGTCGGACAAGGCGATGCGCACATCGGTAGCGCCCTCGATCACATGCCGATTGGTCAGGATGACCCCGCTTGCCTCCACAATCACGCCAGACCCCAGCGACTGCGACTGGCGCGGCCGGCTCTGGAACTGGCCCTGCCCGAAGAACCGCGAGAAGAAGGGATCATTGGCAAAGGGCGAAACAGCCTGCTGCTCGATGCGGGTGGCATAGACATTGACGACCGAGGGAGCGACCGCGCGCACCACCGGCGCAAAGCTCAGTTTGACCTGCGCGTCGCTCTCGGGCACCTGCCGCCCATCCTCGGCCGGCGCCAATGTGTTCGCCTGCGCCAGGCTCGGGGCATTCCAGGGTGAAAAGGCCAGCGTGCCCCCAACCGCGAGAACCACCACCGTCCCGACTGCAAGCATCAGCGACCGCATGTTCATCGAACCACCTCGTCTATCGCACGGGCCGAGGCAAACGCTTGAATTCTGTCATGAAAATGGCGTCACGCGACGGTCGCAATTGCCGGGCAAATAATCGTTTGCGCCAGGGGTCCGTGAGCCCTATATGCAGCGCTCGTTTTCACGCATTCCCCAGCCCCGAAAGGCCAGTCGTCGATGACCACCGAGCCGAAGCACGTTTACCCGAACACCTCCGCCCTGATCGCGGCCGAACAGCCGGACTTTCCGGCTTTCCTGTTCTCCGAACGTGAGCTTCACAAGGCCACGAAGGTCTTCAAGAAGGGCTTTGACGGGCTGCTGACCTATGCGGTCAAGTGCAACCCCTCCCCGCACATCATCGCCCAGCTGCACCAGGAAGGCGTCAAGGCCTTCGACGTGGCATCCAACACCGAGATGGAACTGGTCCGCGACTACGCGCCGGGCGCGGTCATGCACTACAACAACCCCATCAAGAACAAGCGCGAGATCGCCCGCGCCTACGAAGAGTTCGGCGTCCGCTCCTTCACCATCGACCACCCCCAGCAGCTCGACCAGCTCGCCGCGGTGGTCTCCCCCTCGCGCGACGTCGAAGTCACCACCCGCTTCAAGGCCGGCAAGGCGCTCAAGTCCTATGACTTCGGCATCAAGTTCGGCGTCATGGAACAGGGCGCTGCCGAAATCGTCACCGCTGTCGAGAAGATGGGCTATACGCCCAGCCTCTGCTTCCATGTCGGCAGCCAGTGCGAAGATGCCTACGCCTATGAGCGCCATATCGCGGCTGCCGCGCGCATCGTCGAGGAGGCCGGCATCGAGCTCAAGCGCCTCAATATCGGTGGTGGCTACCCGGCCCCCTACCCGACCAGCGAAGCGCCGCCGATGGACTACTACTTCGAGACCATTGCCACGGCCGTGTCCGATCATTTCGGCGAAAAGCGCAAGCCGGAGCTCATCATCGAGCCCGGCCGCGCGCTGGTGACCTCATCCACCTCGCTGCTGCTGCGCGTGAAGCATCAGCGCGGCGGCCAGTCGGTCTATGTCAATGACGGCGCCTATGGCAGCCTGATGGAAGTCAAGTTCATGCACTTCACCCCGCCGGTGCGGGTGTGGCGCGGGCCGCGCGTGCATGACAATGACGCCGAATTCTCCGAGTTCACCATCTGGGGCCCCACCTGCGACAGCTATGACGTGCTCCCCCAGGTCTTCACCCTGCCCGCCGATATCGACGAGGACGACTGGATCGAGTTCGGCCTGATGGGCGCCTATACCCAGGCGTCGCTGACCCCCTTCAACGGCTTTGACCGCCGCGACCAATACTGGGTCGAGGACGTCTATACCGGCAAGGACCAGCAGCCGGAATAAATCGGCCGCACCGCAACATCAGATCCCCGCTTCGGCGGGGATTTTTGTCTGAGCCTTTTCCACCCCGATCCACCTATATCGGAACTGAAAATGCACCCCATCCCGCCTCTGGCCGATCTCGGCCGCCGCATCGTTATCTTTGGCCCATCCAATTCGGGCAAATCGACCCTGGCGGCAGCCCTCTCGTCTAGGCTGGCCATCCCGGCGGTGCATCTCGACCAGTTGCACCATCAACCCCATAGCGACTGGGTGCCGCGTCCAAAGGAGGAGTTCCATGCCCTCCAGCGCGCGGCAATTGCCGAGCCCGCCTGGATCATGGATGGCAATTACAGCGCCCTCACAGCGGAGCGATTGGCACGCGCGACCGGCGCCATCGTGCTCGACGAAAACCACTGGCTGCGGCTGCTGCGCTATTTTCGACGCACGCTGTTCGAGCGTCACCGGCCGGGAGCGCTGGAGGGCAGCCGCGACAGCATCAAATGGTCGATGATCCATTGGGTGGCCGTGGCATCCCGGCACAACGGCGCCCGCTATCGCAGCATGGTGGATGGTACCGACCTGCCCCGGGTCTACTGCCAGTCCATGGCCGAACTGAAAACCCTCTATGACGCCTGGGATCTGAAGCGCAGGGGCTGACTGCGTCAGCGCACTATTCCTGCACCAGCCAGGTTCCCGATCAGCCGCACTCAACGCAAAACGGCCACGGAATGAACCGTGGCCGTTTTTCAATTCTCGAACGACAGACGCTTACGCGGCTTCGTATTCGTCCTCGTCGTCGCGCACCTGCACGGGACCGCTGTCGAGGCCCTTGGCATTGACGTCGCGATCGACGAACTCGATCACGGCCATCGGGGCGTTATCGCCATAGCGGAAGCCAGCCTTCATGATGCGGATATAACCGCCCTGGCGTTCCTTGTAGCGCGGGCCAAGCACGGCAAAGAGCTTGGCGACCTGGCCTTCGTCGCGGATCTGGGCGATCGCCTGGCGGCGAGCATGCAGGTCGCCGCGCTTGCCCAGCGTGATCAGCTTTTCGACGATCGGACGCAGGTCCTTCGCCTTGGGCAGGGTCGTGACGATCTGCTCGTGCTTGATCAGCGCGGCGGACATATTGGCGAACATTGCCTTGCGGTGGCTGGCAGTCCGGTTGAGTTTGCGGCCTGAATTACCGTGGCGCATGGTTGTCTCCTAAAGGGCTTGGCAGCGCGCGATCAATAGTGATCTTCGTAGCGCTTGGCGAGGTCATCGATATTCTCGGGTGGCCAGTTGGCAACGTCCATTCCGAGATGAAGCCCCATCTGTGCCAGGACTTCCTTGATTTCGTTGAGCGACTTGCGGCCGAAATTCGGCGTCCGCAGCATCTCGGCTTCCGTCTTCTGGATCAGGTCGCCGATATAGACGATGTTGTCGTTCTTCAGGCAGTTCGCCGAACGAACCGACAGCTCGAGTTCGTCGACCTTCTTGAGCAACGCCGGGTTGAAGGCCAGTTCGGGAACCGAATCCTGGGCCTTTTCCTTGCTGGGCTCTTCGAAGTTAACGAATACCGACAGCTGGTCCTGGAGAATGCGCGCGGCATAGGCCACGGCATCATCCGGCGACACGGCGCCATTGGTCTCGATCTGCAGCGTCAGCTTGTCCTTGTCGAGGCTTTCACCCGCGCGGGTGGCATCGACCTTGTAGCTGACGCGACGGACCGGCGAAAACAGCGCATCGACCGGGATATAGCCGATCGGGGCGTCTTCGGGACGGTTCTTGTCGGCGGCAACATAGCCCTTGCCGGTGTCGACGGTGAACTCGATGTTGATCTCGGCGCCGTCGTCGAGATGGCAGATCACCAGCTCGGGGTTCAGCACTTCGATATCGCCGGTGACCTTGATGTCGCCAGCGGTGACCGCACCGGGTCCCTGCTTGGAGAGTGCCAGACGCTTGGGGCCCTCGCCGCCCATCTTCAACGCGATTTCCTTCACGTTGAGGACGAGATCGGTGATGTCTTCCCGCACGCCCGGAAGCGAGGAGAATTCATGCAGGATGCCGTCAATCTGGATTGCGGTAACTGCCGCGCCCTGAAGCGACGACAGCAGCACGCGACGAAGAGCATTACCCAGGGTAAGCCCGTAACCGCGCTCAAGCGGCTCGGCAACTACCGAGGCCACGCGCGCGTTGTCGCTGCCCGAAACAATCTCCAGCTTGGTCGGCTTGATCAGTTCTTGCCAGTTCCTCTGGATCGTCACGGTTATGTCCTTTCAAAATCGCGGCCCCAG
>JAHJWO010000055.1 GCA_018828145.1 Alphaproteobacteria bacterium
CCGCGCAGCGATGCCAGTCGCTCGGTCAGGTGCTCGATGCGCGGCGTAGCTGGGCCGGTCTCCGCCCTGTCGGCTTCCTCGAGTTCGGCAAGATAACGCGCGATGCTCTCCTCGACATGGGCCTTCCGCCGCGCCAGCTTGCCCTTGGTGTCGTTCTTCTCGTGCGTGTTCACCGTGCGCAAGCGTGACCCATCGATGGCAACCATGCCCCCGCCGACCAGGCCAAGGGCTCGACAGATGGAGACGAAGCGCTGGCACGCGATCTGGATCGCGCTGGCATTGTCACGGTGGAAGTCGGCGATCGTCTTGAAGTCGTTACCAGCTTGCCGGTCAGCCAAATCAGTTCGATATTGCGGCCCGCTTCGCGCTCCAGCTTCCGGCTCGAAGTCAGCTGGTGCAGGTATCCATAAACGTAGAGCTTGAGCATCGTGCCCGGCGCGTCGCCGGGTCTGCCGGTCGATGCCGGCTGGACGCGCCAGAAGCCGAGCACGGCCAGATCGAGTTCGTTGACAAAGGCGTCGATGATGCGAACCGGGTTGCCAGAATCCACATAATCTTCAAAACACGCCGGCAGAAAGCTCGCCTGCTGACGGTCAGCACCTTCAACGAAACCACCCATATGGCACCTCCGAAGCAGTGCCAAATCATAGCATAATCAGCGATTTTCACACAGCCTCGGGCGCTTAGCTGCCCGTAACGCCTCAGGTCAGAGAGCGTGAGAGGCCGCTCTGGGTGCGAAAGGCCTTGAACCGCTCAAGGGAGCGGATCGAATGACCTTCATCGATCGAGGCAAGATCGAGGATGATGGCATTGGCGATCGTCATGGGAACGACGAGCGACTGCGACTCACCCACAGCCCCGCGCGAGACAGCGATGTGGTGGTCGGGCGGGGGGCTGATCAGTACGCCCTTCAGGTCGGTAATCGCCATGGTCGTAGCCTTGGCCGAATGCGCGATGGCCCTGATCTCGTTCAGCACCGGCACCGATCGGCGGAAGGAGAAAAGCCAGAGCGTGTCCTTGCGCGTCATCTGGCTCAACACCTCGGGGAGTTGGTGCATGTGACTGCCGAGATCGACGCAAGGATAGCCAGAGCGATTGAGGCGCAAGGTCACTAGGGCCGAGAGAGAGGCAAAATGTCCGCGCCCGAAGACGAAAACGCGCCGGCTCTCGCGGATGCACTCGGCAAATCGGCGGATGTCACCGCCCGATACGCGCTGGCGGACCTGCTCGAGTGCGGCGATTTCGCTGTCGAGGATCGAAGAGAGAACGCCGCCGTCGTCCGCCTTGACGAGTCGCGCCGCCATTCGCGCAGCGGGACTGTCGAGGTCGCCCCCGCCCGCGATCAGGCTCGACTGGATGAAGGTGCGAAATTCTGGATAGCCGGAAAAGCCAAGCCGGCGCGCCAGGCGAACCGCCGATGCCGGATGAACGCCCGCCCGGGACGACACAGCCGCGCCATTGTCGATGGCAGCGCGCACCGGGTCCTGGGTGAGGACTTCGAGCAGGCGCTCGTCCGCCCGCGTCAGTCGCGTCGAATTGCGTGCGATGAGGTTCCGCAATGCCTCGGAAACCGTATCTTTCGTTTCGATCACGGACGATCCCGGCCTGGATGAAAAGGGACGCAGGTGTGCTTCCTGCCTTCAGGACAATTCAACACGCTTGCCGTCTTCATCGAAATAGAGCGCATGCGAAAGCTCGAGATTTACCCACAGGGCATCGCTCCCCTGTGGCATGTCCTTGCGCGCGCAGTTCAGCGTGATACGCCCGGCGGCACTCTCGCAATGAAGGATGACCGTCGCCCCGGTCATTTCCGAGAGCAGGAGCCGCACACCCAGCCCGTTGGCCGCCGGCTCCCCGGCATGAATGGACAGGTGCTCGGGGCGGAGGCCTATGGTCAGTCCCTCGGGTCCCGAATAGCCCGGCACCGCTTTTGCCGACAGAAAGTTCATCGGCGGCACGCCAAGGAACCCGGCGACGAACCGGTGCGCCGGCCGATCATAGATCGCCTCAGGCGTATCGAACTGCAACAGGTGCCCGTCCTTCATCACGGCGATGCGATCGGCCAGCGACAGGGCCTCGGTCTGGTCGTGGGTCACATAGACCATGGTGGCACCAAGTTGGCGATGCAGTTCCTTGACTTCAGTGCGCATGGCGATGCGCAATGCATTGTCGAGATTGGAGAGCGGCTCGTCCATCAGGAAGATGGAGCTCTTGCGCGCCATGGCCCGGCCCATGGCCACGCGCTGGCGTTGCCCGCCCGAGAGTGCGCCCGGCTTGCGCTCGAGATAGGGGTCGAGCTGCAGCATCCCGGCGACGCTCTCGGCGCGCGCGTTGCGTTCGCGCTTGGGCACGCCGCGCAGTTCGAGCCCGAAGGCGATGTTCTCGCGCACGCTCATGTGCGGGTAGAGCGCATAGTTCTGGAAGATCATCGCAATATCGCGGTCCTGCGGCGGCAAGTCGTTGGCGCGGGTGCCGCCGATTTCGATATCGCCGCCATCGGCGCGCTCGAGCCCGGCAATGAGGCGCAAAAGCGTGGACTTGCCGCATCCGGAGGGGCCGACGATAACGATGAACTCCCCGGCTTCGATTGCCATCGACAGATCGTGGAGCACCGTCGGACCGCCGTGATAAGCCTTACGGACGTTACGTAGCGCTATGGCGCTCATGCCGGCTGCCTCCCCGCTCGATTGTCGCGCAGAGCAATGGCCAGGCTCGGCCGGTCGGTCGTGAAGACCTTGATCCCCAGCCCAAGTGCCTTTTCGATCTGTTCGGCCGTATGTGCTGCCCAGCATCCAAAAGCGATTCCCGCGTCGTTGGCCGCCGCCATCAGCTCGGCGTCCGCCTCGTCGATGTGGACCCCGATCTCGGATATCGAGCGCGTGCGCACTATTTCAAAGAGCGCGGTTCTGCCGACGAGCCGCAAGACCTGCGGGCTAACCAGCCAGAGACAGGGCCGCTGCGTCACCGCACCGAGCTCCACCAGCGTATCGAGCAGGAACGACGAGAACCGCGTCCGCTCCAGCATACCGCCTTTGCGCAAGGTATCGACGACCCCTGGCACGAAGTTACTGTAGGCGCGGCCTTCGGCATCCGGCTTGATCTCGCAGCGGAACTCGACCGTGCTGTCGCGATAGATGTCGCAAAGCTCGTCCAGCGAGAGCGGATGCTCGCCGCCGCTGTAATTGATAGTCGCGGCCCGCACCTCGGCTTCGCTCAGCGTTGCGATCGCCCCGGTCTTGTCGGTGGTGCGCTCGAGCGTTGCATCGTGATGGACCATGATGGCGCCGTCGCGTGTCGGATGGACGTCGAATTCGACCTCCTCGAGCGCCATCTGCGCCGTCTTGCGAAATCCGGTGGGCGTGCTGTCGCCAAATTCGAGCGTGCCGCCGCGATGGGATGCGATGCGTGTCATCGTCTTTGTCCTTGTATCATTTGACGGCGCCCATGGTGATGCCGCGCACCAGATGCCGCTCCACCAGGAAAAAGCCGAACAGGACCGGCAGGATGGTGATGGTCGAGGCCGCCATGACCAGCGGCCAGTCGATCAATCCTTCACCGGGGTTGACGCTGTAGAGCCTGGCGAGCCCGAGTTGCAGCGTATAGAGGTCTTCCTTGCCTACCGCGACGAGCGGCCAGATGTAGTTGTTCCACTCGCCAAGGAAGATGTAGAGCCCCATCGAGAAGATGGCGGGCCGCGAGATCGGCACGATCACCCGCCACAGGACCTGCAGCGGCCGTGCCCCGTCCATGTAAGCTGCCTCATCGAGTGCGCGCGGAATGCCGCGGATGTACTGGCGCAGGAAAAACGCGGCAAAGCCGTTGGAGATCGCGGGCAAAATGAGCCCGGCATAGGTATCGAGCAGGCCGACCCGCGCCAGGGTCAGATAGTTCGGAATGAGCGTGATGTGGCTCGGGATCATCAAAGTCGCCACCGTGATCCCGAAGAGCAGGTCGCGGCCCTTGAAGTCGAAGCGCGCGAAGGCAAACGCCGCCGTCGTCGAAACCGCCAGCCCCACCAGCGTCACCATGCCCGACACAATGATCGAGTTGACGAGGTAGCGGGCGAAATTGAACTTGGTGACCGCCGTCCCATAGTTGCCCAGGCTGAATTCGAAGCCGCCGCGATAATAGGACTGCGCCGTCTGGAACGACATCCAGATCGAGTAGAGGACCGGCGACAGGAACAGGAGCCCGGCAACGAGCGCCAGCGCGGTCGTTGCGTTTTGCCTAAGCTTCATAGTGCACCTTGGCGCCGAGGACCCGCGCCTTGACCAGGGCCAGCCCGATCAGCAGCACGAAAAGGATGATGGCGAGCGCCGAGCCCGTGCCGATATCGAAGAGCACGAAGCCGGTGCGATAAAGCAGGTGCACCAGCATGTCGGTCGCTCCCGCCGGCCCGCCGCGCGTCATCACGTTGATGATGGTGAAAATCTGGAAGGCCTCGATGACCGAGATCACCAGCAGGAAATAGGTCGTGGGCATAATGAGCGGCACGGTGACCCGCCGGAACACCTGGAAGCGCCGTCCCCCGTCCATGGCGGCAGCGTCGTAGAGCTCCTGAGGCACCGCCTGCAGCCCGGCGATATAGATGATGACGTCGTAGCCAAGCTGCTTCCAGGTGTTGATGAAGATGAGGACGAGGAGCGTCAGGCTCGGGTCCTGCAGCCACGGTACCTTGCCCAGCCCCATGGCGGTCAGTAGGCCGTTGGCGAGACCATAGTCGGTGGAGAATACCCAGGAAAAGACAACCGCGATCGAGACCGTCGAAGTGATGGTCGGCAGAAACATGGCCCCGCGCAAGACTCGCGAGCTCAGCGTTTCGCGCTTGAGGTAGCTCGCGATGGCCAGGGCCAGCACCAGCCTGATCGGCACCGATATGACCGCAAAGATCGTCGTGACCTTGAGCGAATCCCAAAAGTCGTCCCAGGCAAAGAGCCGCGCATAGTTGGAAAAGCCGACGAACGGCATTTCCGGCGACATGAAGTTCCAGGAGCGGAAGCTGAGGTCGACGCTCGAAACGATCGGGACATAGGTAAAAATCGCGATGAAGGCGATAAGCGGCGCGACCAGCAGATAGGGCGTGAGCTTGGACATTTCGCAGGCACCTGGGAGGGCAGCGGACCGGAAATGGCCCGCCGCCCATCTGGCAGAGGATCAGTTGCTGATGCGGGCTTCCTCAGCACGGGTGTCTTCAGCGAATTTGGTCATCGCCGCTTCCACGGGGGTCTGGCCCAAGGCCATCGCTTGCCACACATCGTACTCGGTAGTGCGCATCCAGGTCACCACCGGGGTGCGGGCACGGCCGTGGGCATAGGGAAGGGACTTGATCGCTACGTCGATGCCCGGCTGGTTGGCCAGTGCTTCGGCGGCGACAGGCTGTTCGGCCGAGTTCTTGTTGATCGGCAGGTAGCCGGTCGCGGCAAACCAGATGGCGTTGGCTTCGGCCGAGGCGGCATAGCTCACGAAATCATAGGCCGCGTCCTGGACGTCCTGCGGAGCGCTGGCAAGAATGCCGATGCCGGCGCCGCCGATCGGCACGGAGCAATCGGGATTGCAGGGCATGGGCAAAACGCCGAGGTTATCGCCGAGAGCTTCGCGGGCGCCGACATAGTTGCCGGTCGAGTTCATCATGATGCCGACCTTGCCGGCGAGGAACGCGTCACGTCCGTTGTCTTCCTCGGTGACACCGTCGGCCGAGGCGACCTTGTGCTCATCCACGAGGGATGCCATCCATTCGTAGGCCTCGATGGTCTTGGGATCATCAAGCAGGATTTCGCCGGTCATGGAATCGATGAGGTCGCTGCCATTGGCCATGACGAGGCCCCAGCGTGCGAACTGGCCGGGTGCGGCGATTGCAGTGATGCCCTCTGATCCAAGCGTTTCGGTGATTGTCTGGGCAGCCTTGAGGATCTCGTCGAAAGTGCCGAGGTCGGGCTCGCCCTCAATGCCGGCGCGGGCGAAAATGTCCTTGTTGTAATACAGGACCGGGGTCGAGGAGTTGAACGGGACGATATAGTTCTTGTCCCCTATGACCCCGATTTCGCGAGCATAATCATAGAGCTCGTCCTTGAGCGGGTCGGCTTCGAAATAGGGCGTGAGGTCCACCAGCACACCGCCATCGGCAAAGAGCCCGTAGCGCGTGACCTCCAAGATCACTGCGGCGGGCGCCCGGTTGGCAGGAATGGCGGCCTGCAGGCGAGCGACGATGTCGTTGTAGTTGCCGACATACTCACCCTGGATGTCGACGTCCGGATTGGCGGCTTCGTAGTTGGCGATGATTTCTTCGAGAGCTTCACCGGCTCGATTGTTGAAGCTGTGCCAAAAGCTGACTGTGGTCTGCGCCTGGGCGGCGATGGTGGAGGCGGCCAGGGCGACGAAGCTGGCTGCAATCGAAATGTGCAAATTGCGTGACATGATCTCTCCCTGCAATTGTAATTGCATTGCCAGGTCGATGTACGCGGCAGAGCTGACGGTTTCTTAACGCTAAGGCGAAGGTTGCGTGACGGAGGATCGACGTGCGAATTCCTGGCTTCGGAGGCCAGGCAGACCAGCAGCCGGCCTTGCCGTTACACGATTGTCACATCGCCTGCCTACAGCCACCGCCCGAAGGGGCGATTGCGATGGACCAGATCACACTGAGGCAGATCAACAAGCGCTTCGGCAACACCGCAGTGCTGCAGGATGTGACGCTGTCGGTCGAGCCGAGCACCTTCCTCGCGCTGCTGGGACCGTCCGGCTGCGGCAAGACCACCTTGCTGCGCCTGATTGCCGGGCTCGAACGGCCAACCTCCGGCGAGATCGAGATCGCTGGCCGCGTGGTGGCTGGCCCCGACCATTGGGTTGAGACCGAAGCGCGCAAGCTGGGCATGGTATTTCAGTCTTATGCCCTTTGGCCGCACATGAGCGTCGCCGAAAATGTGGGCTTTGGCCTGTCGGTGCGGGGTATGCACGGCCGCGAGCGCGCGGCACGGGTCGAGGCCGCCCTTGCGATGGTTGGACTCGAGGGCCTGGGCAGTCGCCGACCGCCCGAACTGTCCGGCGGCCAGCGCCAGCGCACCGCACTGGCGCGCTGCCTCGTGACCGAGCCTGAACTCATCCTGCTCGACGAGCCGCTGGCCAATCTCGATCCGCACCTGCGCGAGTCCATGCAGGCCGAGTTTCGCCGCATTCACCGCAAGACCGGCACCACCTTCGTCTTTGTCACGCATGACCAGGCCGAGGCCATGGCCCTGGCCGACCGGGTCGCCGTCATGAATGCCGGTCGCATCGAGCAGCTGGGAACGCCACAGGAGCTATATGGGCAGCCGGCGACGCGGATGGTGGCCGAGTTTTTCGGCAAGGGGGTGGTTCTGCCGGTCGACGTGGCCGCACGGCTCGACGACCGAACGCGCCGCGTCTCCCTCGGCGGCGTGACGCTCGACCTTCCGGGTGTGGCTGCAGTCGGCGCCGCCCAGCTCAGCCTGCGTCCCGAAAACGTCGTCCCGGCAGCGGCCGGACTGCGGCCCCATCTGGTCGGCAGGGTAGTCGACACATCCTTCCGCGGCGCCGATCACCTGGTGACGCTGGCGCTGGAGCAGTTTGGCGGCAAGACCATCGGCCTCGGCATGGCGGCGGCGCCAGAGCCCGGTGCGCGTGTCGATCTTGCCGTGACCGGCGGCTGGGTGCTCCCGGCATGAGGCTGACCGCGATATCGGGCTATGGACAAAAGGGACCCGCCTGCTTCCTTCTCGAGATCGCCGGACGCCGCCTGCTGCTCGATTGCGGCAAGGGGCCCGATGACGACCGCGAACCCGACCTGGTCGGCGTCGGCACCGTGGACGCAGTTCTTGTCAGCCATTCCCACCGTGACCATACCGGTGCCCTGTATCGCCTCGGAGACATCGGCAGCCCCCCGGTCTTTGCCACCGGCCTTGCCGCACGGCTCGCCGATATCCGCGCCGTCGGCGATTTTGACGATGCCGCCCGCCATCTCGGCCTCGAGATCGCCACCGGCCGCTGCGGCCATGCCCCCGGCGCCGTCTGGATGCGGACCGGCGGCGCAGAAGGATTGCTCTATACCGGCGACTTCTCGCTCGAAAGCAACCTCTATCCTGCTGAACCCTGGCCGCGCGCGCGTGCGTTGGTTGCCGATGCCTCCTATGGCGCCTGGGACGGCACGGTGCAGCAGGCCCTTGCCGAACTGACCGCACTTGCCGCCGCCGGCCCCTTGCTGCTGCCCGCTCCGGCGGCGGGCCGCGGCCTGGAAATGGCGCTCTTGCTGTGGGAGGCAGGCCATCGCGTCCGCCTCTGCCCCGTCCATCGCGCCGTGGCCGCCATGCTGATCGAGGGCGGCGCGGAACTGGCACCGGGCGCACTAGAGCGCCTGGCCTCCCTGCTCGAGCAGACGGAAACTCTCTATGCAGATGACGAGCCGGACGGCGTCATGATCGCAGCCAAGGCCGATGCAAGCGGCGGTCTCGCCGCGCAATTGCTCGCCACCTGGCGGACCGGCGAAGTCAAAATCGTCTTCACCGGCCATGTCTCGCGCGGCACGCCGGCGGCGCTTGCCGTTGCCGGAGGCCGCGCCAGCGTCCTGCGCTGGAACGTGCACCCCCGATTGTCAGACATTCGGGCCCTTCTCGACGCGGTCGAGCCGGAGGTCGTGATGCCTGCCTTCGTGCCGGCGGAACAACTCCGCGCCCTGCATGCGGCGTTGCCCGCCATCCCCTGGACGGAAGGCGCGCTGCAACTCGCCTGAGCGTCACGCCGATGTCACGCGATTTGGCTACGTCCCCTCCGACGCTCGCACCCGCGGGTCACACGATGGAAAATCCGATGAAAACAACGCTTCTTCGCCTTGCGGCAGCCTTCGCCATTTCGGCCGTTCCGGCCTCCGTTCTGGCCCAGGATGGCTCGACCATCACCGTCTATACGTCCCAGCCCACCGAGCAGATGACAGCCGTGATCGAGGCGTTCAACGTCGATCACCCCGAGATCACCGTCGAACTCTTCCGTTCGGGCACGACCGAAGTGATGAGCAAGCTGCAGGCCGAAGTGGCCGCCGGTCAGGTCCAGGCCGACGTCATCCTGATCGCCGATGCGGTCGCCATGACGCAGCTCAAGAACGAAGGCCTGCTCTATGCCTATACCGACGCGCCGGTCGAAAACCTTCCGGCCAGCGTCGTTGATCCGGACATGACCTTTTTCGGCACCAAGCTGATCACCACCGGCATCATCTACAACACCGACCTGGTCGACACGCCGCCGACTGCCTGGGCCGACCTCACCCAGCCCGAGATCGCCTCAGGCCTCATCATGCCGAGCCCGCTTTATTCCGGCGCGGCCGTCATCCATGTCGGCACCGTTGTGCAGCAGCCCGAATTCGGCTGGGAATATTACGAGACTCTCGCTGACAATGGCGCCGTGGCCGGCCAGGGCAATGGCACCGTGGTCGAGGCCGTGGCGCGTGGCGAAAAGCCCTATGGCATCATCATCGAATATATGGCGCTCAACGCCAAGAAGGACGGCTCGCCCGTCGATTTCGTCTTCCCGGCCGAGGGCGTTTCCTCCATCACCCAGCCGATCGCCATCTTCAAGGACACCGACGCGCTCGAAGCTGCCAAGATCTTTGTCGACTGGCAGTTGTCCGCGTCCGCCCAGGAGCAGTCGGTCACCCAGGGCTACTTCCCGATCTTTGCCGGCGTTGCCGTTCCCGAAGGCTATCCGGAAGTCGATTCCCTGAACATTCTGCCGGCCGACTTCGACCAGATGCTGGCCGACGACGAAGCCAACAAGCAGCACTTTGCCGATCTCTTCGGCGGCTGATCGCCTGGGCCTGCTGCCACCCCTGCGCATGCGGTGGCCTTCGCAGTCCGGCGAGGTTTTCCTCCTCGCCGGACTGTGTCTTTACGTGCTCGTGGTCGGGGTGATGCCGCTCGGCCGGCTGCTGATCGAGGCGCTGCGGCCTGGCGAGGACGGCCAGGCCTTCGGCATCCTGTTCGACGTCTGGCAGAGCCGCGCGGCGCCACGCGCACTCGGCAATACGATGATTGCCTCGGTCGGCGCGACCATGGTCTCGCTGCTGATCGGGGGGCTGGGCGCGGCCGTGCTGCATCTGACCGACATTCGCGGCCGGACAGCACTTGGCTTCCTGCTATTGCTGCCCATGCTGATCCCGCCGCAGATCTCGGCCCTGGCCTGGATCGAACTCACCGGCCCCTCAAGCCCGCTCCTACGCCTCGCCGGCCTTGCGCCGCCACCGGGCACCACCAATCCTCTATATTCCATGGGCGGCATCATCTGGGTCATGGGGCTCGAACATGCGCCGCTGGTCATGCTGGCGACGCTGACCTCTTTGCGCGCACTGCCGCGCGATCTCGTCGAAGCCGCCAGCGTGAGCGGCGCGCGGCGCACGGCGATCCTCTGGCGCATCGTCTTGCCACTGGCCCGGCCGGGCCTGTTGGCCGGCGGTGCCCTTGCCTTCGTCGCGGCCATCGGCAATTTCGGCGTGCCGGCACTGCTCGGCATCCCCGGGCGCGTCACGGTGCTGACGACCCTGATCTATCAACGCCTCACCGGCTTCGGGCCGTCGGCGCTGGCGCAGGTGGCGAGCCTGTCGCTGGTGCTGGTGCTGCTGGCTGCAGCCGGATTGTTGCTCCGCTGGCTGTTGCTGCGCCGCACCTCCTACCTCGACCGCACCGGGCAGCCCCTTGATCCCTTCGCGCTCGGCAGGTTCCGCCTGCCCATGGAGTGTGTCGTCTGGCTGCTTGTGCTGCTGATTTCGGTTCTGCCGCTGCTGGCACTGATCGCCAGCGCCCTTGTTCCGGCGCTTGGCGTTCGCTTGAGCGTTGCCACCCTCAGCCTCGATAATTTCGGCTTCCTTTTCAGCAATGCCGCCCTGCGCCGCGCCTTCACCAACAGCTTTCTTCTGGCCGGCGCCGCTGCGCTGATTTCGGCCCTGGCCAGTTTCATCCTCGGCTACCTGACCACCGTCCGCCGAAATGCGCTCGCCCGGCTGCTAGATCTTCTTGCCGACGCGCCCTATGCCGTTCCCGGCACTGTGCTGGCGCTTGGTGTAATCATGGTCTTCCTGCCGCCACTGCCGGTGTTCGGCGTGTCACTCTATGGCACCGCCTGGATCATTCTTGTCGCCTATCTGGCCCGCTTCTTGCCGCTGGCGCTCCGTCCTGTCGCGGCAAGCTACGCCACGATGGATCCGGCACTCGACGAGGCCGGCCAGATCCTCGGTGCGCGCGTGCCGCGGCGGCTTGTGCAGCTGTCGCTGCCCTCGGTGCTGCCCGCAACCATTGCCGGTGCCCTCCTCGTCTTCATGAGCGCCTTCAACGAATTGACGCTCTCGGCCCTCCTGTGGTCAACCGGCACAGAGACGCTGGGCGTGATGGTGTTCTTCCTGCAGTATGAGGGGAACTCCCCGGCGGCCTCGGCCCTGGCCACCGTCGTCGTTGCCGTGACCCTGGCGGTAGCCCTGCTGCTTGAAGTCACCGCGCGCCGCTTTGCCCCCAGCGCGTCGCTGCTCTAGCTTCCGGATGCGTGGCTTTGCCCATATCCGACAAACCGACTGAACTGCCCAAATGCACAATCCCGCGTAGTGTATGGAAGGGGAAACAGCGGGGGCTGCTGGCGGAACTATCCCTGCCAAATTTGCATGTCTGCTTTCGAGAACCGGCTTTTTGGCTCTTAACGGCCGGAACGGGGCGCGTTGCGGCCGGAAGAGGGGCCTGCGGCAAGCGTCGACACGGTGTTGCCTTAGCAATGGGTTGACAGCTCACCTATCTAGACCCATTTTACAATCAAATGGAATGGGAATGCTCGTTCGGCGTCGGGCCTCGGGGAATACCTCGGGGCCCTTCGCTTTCTCACGGGAAGATCTTTAGCCGGTAGCCGCGTATTTTCCCCGCCGCACTCCTGCGGAACTTCTGTTCTGCAAGGTCGTCGGCGCGGTTTGGCTGGTCGGGAGCGATGATATGCCGGGCGAAGGGGTAGGCCAAAAGGTCGGCCATCTGCAGCCCCGCCGAATTATGCTTCTTGTCCATGAAGCGGATGTCTAGGTTTGGCATGGGTCCAACCTGATTGCCGCCAGCGGCTATACGCCTGAACTCGAGTTCGAGGTCATCATCCTCTTTCCGGCCCCGCTGTTCGACCAGTATCTAGGTCTTACGGTGATCTTGACCGCGTTCATCCAGAAACCGCTGTAGGCGCTCCATACAGAAAGTCAGCGCAATTTTGTATAGATTGTCGGGAACATGGTACTTCTGGACGTGACGCTGCTTATCAATTGCGGCCGCAATGAGCGTGACGGCCTGATTGAGCAGGATGGAAAAGTCACCCGACGACTTCCGGATCTCGCGGCTATGTAGAACAATGCCGTCATGGCCCCAGAACTCGAACTTGAGAGCCTGTACCAGCGGCACCATTGCCGTTCGGTAGGCCTCTTTCTCGAAGATGCAGAAGGTGAGCACAAACACGGAATTCTGCGGGTTTATGGTGATAAGCCCGTGGTCGCCGCTCTCGTCGACGTAAACAATAAAATCGCTGAACTCCATGCACCCAGCGTGGCACAGAGGCGAGATTCTGCCAATGCGACGGCAACGTCACGACACTCATGCATGGGGACTTGGATCCGATTCGCATAATATGCGGTATGGGACCAAAATTTTACAGCTACTGAGCTGCGCCTGCCCCCAGGTCAACTCCACGGGCAAAGTTCACCAGGAACCGTCGGTAGTCAATAATGTCAAGGGTCCGGGAATTTTCATTAGTTCTCTTCACTAGACTGGGTTGCAAGGCAGCCCGTGTCAGACTGCTACCTCTGGATGCCTAGGTAACCTTACCCTGGCGCGCAGGCCGCCCTCCGGGTTAGGAGCTAGGCTAACATCGCCGCCATGAGCACGGAGAATCGCACGGGCGATCGGCAGTCCAAGGCCAATCCCTCCGGTGTCCCGCGACCGCGAGCCTTCCAGCCGTGTGAAGGGATCGAAGACGCGGTCGAGATCCTTGGGCGGAATGCCGGGGCCATAGTCGTCGATAAGAATTTCCGCGTCACGGCCTTTATCCTCAACCGTCACCCGAGCGCCCTCGCCATAGCGTTGTGCATTCTCGAGGAGATTTCGGAGGGCACGACGCATTGGCGTCAGTCGAACAAAGGCGATCACCGACTGCTCCGCATCCACCATGATCCTGGGGCCTGTCTCGGACAACTCTCGCGCGAGGGCGCGCACAAGTTCGGCGAGGTCCATCTCCTCCATCGGCTGATCCGTTGAGATGCCGCGCGCGAAGGCCAGCGTCGTCTCGACCATGTCCTGCATCTCGTCGAGGGAGGCGATCATCCGCTCGCGGGTCTCGTCGTCATCCACCATTTCGGCGCGCACCTTGAGGGCCGTGATCGGCGAGCGAAGGTCGTGGCCGAGCGCTGTCAGCATCCGGGTCCGATCGGTGATCATTCGGGTGAGCCGGGCATTCATCCGCGCCAACGCATCGGAGAGCACGCGCACCTCCTGTGGGCCTCCCGCAGGCATGCTCGGCATCTCGCCATCCAATTCCACCTGGTCCGCTGCGGCGGCTAGTTGGCTCAGCGGAGTCGTGATCCGTCGCAAGCCCAGCCAGAGTGCCGCCATAATGAGCGCCAGCGACAAGAGAGTGGCGCCGACGATTGCAGGCGGCGCCTGGAGGTTGGGCGGCTGGAACCTAGCGGTGACGTTGAGCCAGTCGTTGTCGCCGAGCGGGGCCGATATCCGGAACTCGACAGGAGCGCCCCCGGAAACAAGCATCCGTTCATGAAGCCAGTCGAGCACCGCCGGAGGCTCGATCAGCGCTCCATCATGGGGAGATACCAAGACCTCCTCCGCGCGCAGGTCGAGCGCGGCTGTCGTCAGATGCCAAGGCTCACCAACCTCGACCAACGGCGCCCGGTCCAGGCTGAACCGCACCAAGCGGGAATTCGCGGCGGCAAGGATGCTCTCGCGGCTGCCCTCTGGCGCTCCCTCGAGCACGCTGGCAACTGCGACGGCGCGTTCCACGGTCTCGAGGCGCTGGGCGGCTCTTATCGCGGCGCCACGCTCGTCCGCGAAGAGCCACGCGCTGATCACCTGCGCCGCCAGGAACGCGCCCATGATCAGAAGCGCCAATTGCCCCAACAAACTGCGGGGAAGGAGGCGCATCACGTCACCTCGCGCACATCGGCGGCAAGGCTGTACCCACCCGCGCGGACCGTCGCGATGATCTGCGGGTGCGACGGGTCCGTTTCGATCTTCCGGCGCAGGCGGCTGACTTGATTGTCGATGGTTCGGTCGAACACATCGGCGGCACGTCCGCTGGTGACGTCGAGCAACTGGTCGCGCGACAGCACGAAGCGCGGCCGTTCGAGAAAAGCCGTGAGAAGCTTGAACTCCGCCGTGGTCAGCGAGACCTCCGCCCGGCCATCCCCGCAACTAAGCACCCGGGTGTCGGTGTCGAGGATCCAGCCTGCGAAGGCCAGCTTCCGCCCGCCGAGCCGGCCCGCGAGCGGTTCGGGGCGCTCCGAACGACGCAGGATCGCTTTCACGCGCGCCAGAAGCTCGCGTGGATTAAACGGCTTCACGAGGTAGTCGTCAGCGCCGACCTCAAGCCCGACAATCCGGTCCGTATCATCGCTGAGGGCGCTCAGCATCAGAACCGGCGGCCCACCCGAGGAGGCGAGGCGCCGTGCCGCCGAAAGTCCGTCCTCACCGGGCATCATCACGTCCAGCACGATCAAGTCGAAGCGGCCTGACTTGAGATGCGCGTCCATCTCCTTGGTGTCCTTGGCGGCGGTAGCCCGCATTCCGTTCTTCTCAAGATAGCGCGTCACGGCATCGCGGATCTCGCGATGATCGTCGACGACAAGAATATGCGGGTTTCGGGTCTGATCGTTCATGCGATCTTCATAGCGTGATTTCTTCTTTCCCTAGCCATCATTTGGGTCGTGATCTGTCGCAGGCGCGGGTTTTGCGACAGACCGTTACAATTTGCCCGCCTCCTGGCACAGGCCCGCGACAGGCCGCGCCCATCTTCTCCTCACCGAAACAACATCCCAAGAGGTGACAAGATGAAACGCAAGACAATGCTGACCCTGAGTGCTGCCGCCACCATCGCGATCATTGGCACGATCGCCGCCCCCGCAATTGCTGAGAGCTGGGGGCCCGCGCAGATGATGCAACGAATGCACGGCTCCGAAGGGGGCTTCATGCAAGGCAACCGCGGCGCAGGGCCGATGATGATGCAGGATGAGCACGGTCCAATGGGCATGGGCGACCTAGCCGATAACCCTGTCTACACGTCCTTCGATTCCGACGGTAACGGCACGGTGACAACAGCAGAGTTGGAAGCCGGCCTTGCCGCGCTTCATGCCGAGCACGACGCTGACGACAACGGCGCGCTATCTTCTGATGAGTTTTCGGCCCTCTTTGCGGACGTCACCGGCAGCATGGCTGGGCGCCCCTTCGCAATGCTCGACGCCGACGGTGACGGTCAAATCAGCGCCGACGAAATGGCATTTCCGGCACAGATGATGGCCCGCATGCCGGCGCGGCACGGATCCGCGCCGGACGCTGGTACCGAACAACAGTGACAAGCGCTAGCGGCTGGCGCCCCGTCTGCGCCAGCCAACCAAGTGCGAGAGGACCTGATCCATGTCCGTCCAACAAAACGTTCCGCAAGGATACTCCGCTACCCAGATCGCTCTGCACTGGGCCGTCGCGGTACTGATCGCCGCGCAATTCCTCTTTAAGGACGCCATCTCAAACGCGTGGGACGCGATCGGCGCGGGAAAGACCTTCGCCTTCGATCCACTGATCCTCGCCCATGTGGGTGGCGGTGGCCTGATCCTTGCACTGGTCGTCTGGCGACTGGTCTTGCGCCTCAAGCGCGGCGTCCCCGCACCGCCCGAAAACGAACCCGGCGCGCTCAAGACCCTCAGCCATGTGGCGCATTGGGCCTTCTACGCGGTCTTAGCCGCAATGACCGTCACTGGGTCGCTCGCCTGGTTCGGCTATGTGACTCAGGCCGCGCAGGCTCACAACACTCTCAAAATTGCCCTCCTGGCGCTCGTCGGGCTGCATGTGCTGGCGGTGCCGTTCCACCGCGTAGTCCTGAAGAACAACGTGATGCGGCGGATGATCCGGCCTGCCGAATAGTGCCGAGATCATGCGGGCCGGTCGTACCGTTAAACGTCGAGAGCTTCGCCCAACGAGAAGCCCTCAACGACGCGGGAACCAAGGGGTGCTAACTCGTTAAATCTTTCCAGCCCTGGTCGAGAGCCGCAGAGTAGCGCCTGAGCAAGTAGGCCTCGGTCAAAAGGCCTATGACCTTTCTGCTGGTAATGTTTTCCACGACAGCAAGCTCTTCACTGCCTTCCCGCTCAAACATGGCAGCCGCATCACTGGCGTTGATGCCCGCTAGCAGGAAGCGGTCCTTATGCCGCAATAGGGGTTCGATCGTTTCCAGCGGCTCCTCGCCTTCCCAAGGCTGATACGCTTCTGCGACAAGAACGATACCCTCATAAGCGCCACTGCTGTCCATCGCCACCACGCGTTCCGTCGATCCCAGCGGAAAACGCTGGCGAAACTCCGACAATGACGTTTCCTTCTCTATGGTCGTTATGTCCCGGCGCATAATTGCGCCGACCGTGAGGCTGCGAATTCGACCTATATCATAGGGCGCACGAATGCTCTCGCCACGTAGATGTAAGCGCCAGGTCGAGAATGAGAAGCCAAACATTTCCCGGACCAAGACGCCAGAAATCGCAGACGCCACCATTACGGCACCAGAGATTGCAAGATCGTTGGTCGTTTCCAGGATCAGGAAAGTCAGGGTGAGGGGGCCGCCAACCACCCCGGTGGCCACTGCCGCCATTCCGACTACGGCCGCCAATCCCACATCCACCTGCATACCAATAAGGGATGCGCCCATTGCGCTGATCTTCCCGATCAACGCGCCCAAAAATAGCGACGCGAAAAACAGGCCGCCGCGAAAGCCGGCGCCCAGAGATATGGCTGATGCCATCGACTTCAAGACCAGGAGACCGACGAGCGCGAAGAGCCCAAAGGACTGACTGAATTGAAGATGTAGAGCACCGTGACCAGAGGAGAGCACTTGTGGCGTAATCAGGCCCAATCCGCCAACAGCAAGTCCCCCTATTGCCGGCCTTAGCCAGATCGGCAATCTGCTTGCCACAAGGGCGCGTTCCACCAGACCCACGAAACGCATCAGCATCACGGCAAAGCTTCCGCCGATGAGACCTAAGGCAACGAACGCTACGATATCGTATGGGCCGACGGCTGCGATGGCCCCCAGTTCAATATGGGTCTGGACGGCACCGAGCTGCACTGCCAGCAGGTTTCCGGCCAAGGCGGCTCCGACCACCGGGGCGAGAAGACCAATGGAGTATATCCCAACGATGAGTTCGAATGCATAAAAGGCGCCTGTTAGCGGTGCGCCGAATGCGGCGGCGATGGCACCAGCGGCACCGCAGCCGACCAGCATACGCACCTCGTTCCGACGCAGACGAAATCTTGTAGCGAGCCAGGAACCAGCAGCGCTTGCCAACTGGGTATATCCGGCCTCGAGTCCCACGGACGCGCCGAAACTGCTCGAAATCACTGTCTGCGACGTGATGACTGCACTCTCCCGCATAGACATTCGGCCACCGTGCAGAGCGTTGGCCTCGATGGGATCGACCGGTTGGCGCTTCCTGTACTTGCGATTGAGCACAATGGTGGCTCCCATTAGTATCCCGCCTACAGCGGGAACCGTAGCCAACAGCGGGTGCCCCAACGCGGCCTGTTCGCTCAGCCGTGCCCCAGCTCCAAGTCCGAACAGGGCGTGATGTAGAACTTGGGTTAGATTACTGACGCCTGTAACGACCAGCCCGCCGAGTGCGCCGACAACCGAACCCAGCACGAACAAAAGCGTGCTCCGCAGGTGGCCGAAACGCCCCGCGAGTTTGGGTAGCCGGAAGAAGCCGAACATAGCAATATCGTTCCATTGGGAGCGTCAAACGGCGACGAAGCGGCCGGTTCCAGCAATGTCGTTTAGCACGCCTTTGCGAAGATAGGAGGCCATGGCATCGATTGCCGATATCTCCAGATTGGCACGGTCAACGCCAAATTTGGCTGGCACTCCCTGCTCGGTGACGTAGGCGACCCGGTATCGCTTTTTTGCATCGAGCACCTCCTGACCGGCATGGATATCTACCACGCGATGTCCTGGCGGGTTTTCGATGCGCCCAAATACCGTGAGGCCCCGGAAGCGTTTCACATAGCCGCCCATCTGGCCGAAGGGATCAGCGGAAAACGTGCGCTCGAGATTGTCTTCGACCATCTCCCATATTTCCACGCCGGTCAGTTCCACGGTCGAAACTGCAGGATTGGTGGGAATAATGTTCCACAAGTCGTTTTGGGATATTGGGCCGGGCGGAATGGGCGCGCCGTAGCGCCAGCCGTTAGAGAAGCCGATTGCGGTTCCGGCCACGTCACAGATCGCAGCCAAGAGAAAGTCATCCATCGGTGCGTCCATGCTAGTCGCCCGGTGCAAGGGCTTGGCGGTTGAGCCGACGATCTCGCTCAGCATTGCCCGATGCGGCGCCATCGCGCGCTCCACGAGCTCCGCAATGTCGGCCTGCTCCGGTATCGTGTCGTCAATCGGGATGAGCTGGTGCTTGACCAAGTCGATGCGCCCATCATCAAGGCTCACGGTCATCTTACCGATGAAAGATCCGTGGCAGCCCGATTGCATGATCAGAGTCTGACCAATCCGGGCGGGATGGGACAGCCGGTTGTGCGTATGGCCGCTGACGATGATGTCGATCCCAGCGACCGACTCCGCCAGCAAGCAATCCTGGGGGAAACCTTGATGCGACAGGACAACGATGATGTCGGCTTCATCTGTCTTGGCCTGCTCGATCGCAGAATGCAGCTCACTTAATCCAGACGTAAACTGCAGGCCGCCGGCAAAGCGTGGTGGCATGGACTTATCGATTATGGTGGCAGCGAGGCCGATTACAGCCACGCGTATCCCTCCGCGCTCAAAAATCATCTGAGCTGAGAAAGGTCGTTCGCCCGTGGAGGGGTCAATGCAATTCGCGGCGAGCATAGGGTAGTTTAGCTGTGACGTAAGGGACTTCAGATGCCCGGGGCCCCACGCGAAATCCCAATGTGCTGTCATGGCGTCGATTCCCAACGCATTGAGCATTGGGATCAGCGCCTCACCCCTTGAATGCACTGCAGGAAATGTGCCGTGAAACGTATCGCCGTTGTCGAGGAAGACGAGGGCGCCCGCAGTCTCCCCCCGTAAACCGGCCACGACGCTTGCAATCCGGGCAAGTCCACCCATTGTCGGAAACTGTGGGCCACCGGGCGACCAGATGATCTCGGCATGTGGTTCAAGATAGCCGTGCAGATCATTCATCTGGACAATAGTCAGGAGACGCTTGCCCATGTCTTTTGTCTCCCTTCTCGCCCTTTAAAGCACTACGACGTTGGCGCCCTGCGGCACACGGCCGTAGAGGTCGATCACATCTTGATTCATCAGGCGGATGCAACCCGACGAGACGGCAGTACCGATCGTCTCGGGCTGCGTGGTGCCGTGAATGCGGAAAAGAGTATCTTTGCCATCCTTGAACAAATAGAGGGCGCGCGGGCCCAATGGGTTCTCCGCGCCGCCTTCCATGCCGCCTGACCACTGGGCGTAACGCTCTGGTTCTCGCTTGATCATGTCCTGCGTGGGTGTCCAGCGCGGCCATTCCCGCTTCAGGGCAATGTTGGCGGTGCCCTTGAACTCAAGGCCCTCCTTGCCTACACCCACGCCGTATCGAAGGGCCTTGCCGTCTTCCTGTACCAAGTAGAGGAAACGGCTAGTTGTATCGACCACTACGGTACCGGGCGGCTCGCTCGTCGGAAAATCTACTATCTGCCGCAGATATTGAGGATCCACCTTCGCGACGTCGATCGGAGCCACTGGAAATTTCTCGTTGAGCGGTGCGGCATACCGCATGGCATCGGCGGAGTTGATCAACGGTGCCGCAGTTTGCTGGATTGGCGCGGTCGTTGCACAGGCGGCCAGTAGCGAAGCAGTCGCAGCGACAAGAGCAAAGTCTCGAATGCGAAGAAGATTCATTTTTTGTGACCGCAGAGTTGAAGAGTTTGACCGCATCGGCAGGGCCCACCTTAAGGCAGGCTTAAACGTCGGCACCTCCTTCAAGGTTTCCTCGGCTTGACATCATATTATATTAGATTATGCTAATTTATGGAATAAGAAAAAGGGTGATCCATGAATCAGGAATTGAGGTCGGCTTCCATACGGATCGGAAGCACAGCTCCAAAGTTCGAAGCTCGCTCCACGATGGGCGTACGGAGGCTGTCAGATTATCGAGGGCGATGGCTTGTGCTGTTTTCCCATCCAGCCGATTTCACGCCTGTCTGCACCTCGGAAATCCTGGCTTTTGCCCGGCTCCACGGCGAGTTTCTGGCACTGAACTGTGAACTTCTTGGACTCTCAGTGGATAGCTTGTTCGCCCACATGGGATGGATCGGCGCCATGGAAGGTACATTCGGCGTCACGATACCATTTCCTTTGTTGGAAGATCCCTCCATGGCCATCGCCAGGGCTTATGGCATGCTGGACCCAGATGCAGCCGACAGCGCCACTGTGCGCATGACCCTGGTCATCGATCCTGACGGGATAGTCCGGATGACCTCGACCTATCCTATGACGACCGGCCGCAGCGTGCATGAGGTGCTGCGGACGGTCCAGGCCCTGCAGGTCACCGATGCACACAACGTCTATACGCCCGAGGGTTGGTCCATTGGAGACCGGGTGATTGATGCGGATCTGATGCTAGGGACGGGCGCCGGATCACCGGATTGGTTTTTCCGCACGAGCGCACTCGGAGACAAGTCATGAGCAGTAAACCTGTCGTCAAAGGGTTCTTCGACTCACGGACCTCTTCGATCCAGTATGTGGTTCACTGCCCGCAGACCAAGCAGTGTGCCATCATCGACCCGGTGCTCGATTTTGACGAGAAGTCCGGTGCGACCGCGACCCGGCATGCCGATGCCATCCTGGCCTATATTGGTGAGGCCGGCCTTTCGGTGCAGTGGATATTGGACACCCATCCGCATGCCGACCATTTCTCCGCCGCACGGTATCTAAAGTCCAAGACGGCGGCGCCAACTGCGATCGGCGAACGTGTGGTGGACGTTCAGAAGCTTTGGAAAGGTATCTATAACTGGCCTGACCTTGCCGAAGACGGGAGCCAGTGGGACCGCCTGTTCAAGGACGGGGAGTCCTTCAAACTCGGCAATATTGACGCCAGCATCATGTTCTCGCCAGGCCACACAATGGCCTCGATAACCTACGTGATCGGCGACGCCGCATTTGTGCACGATACACTGTTCATGCCGGATAGCGGAACAGCCAGAGCGGACTTTCCCGGCGGCAGCGCGTCGCGTCTGTATCGCTCCATAATGGCGATCCTGGCACTTCCTGGTGAGACACGGGTGTTTACGGGCCACGACTATCAGCCTGATGGCAGGGAACCGCTGTGGGAGTCCACGGTTGCCGAGCAGAAGGCCACCAATACCCACATGTCGACCTGCCGCAACGAGGCAGAGTTCGTCGCGGTGCGCGAAGCGCGCGATCGTAGCCTGCCAATGCCAAAATTGATCCTGCATGCGCTGCAGATCAACATCAACGGTGGGCAATTGCCACCACCCGAGGCAAACGGCAAACGCTACCTCAAATTCCCGCTCGACGCGCTGGCCGGCGCCTCGTGGGGAGATTGATCGTGCTAGCCGAGGATCTGCTGCGGCTGTTGGGAAGCACGAACCGGCTCCGCATTGTCGAGCGGCTTGTGGCCGGCGAATGCTCGGTCAAGACGCTGGAGGCAGAACTTGCAATCCGGCAACCGACGCTGTCCCAGCAACTGGGTGAATTGCGCAAAGCCGGGCTGGTGATCGATCGCCGCGAAGCACAGTCGGTCCATTATTCCATGGCGCCAGATCACATCGAGCAGGTGCAGCGCGTTTTGAGCGCCTTGAACAGCGCTGACGCGCAACGATCGCATAAACCGAAATCGGAAACGCGGCCCGTCCATGCCGCACAATTTGGCCGGGTCCTTTCGGACTGAACGGTCACAGGAGGAGTCTCATGGAAACCAAGAAAATATCAGACGCACTGAGCGTCGGACCACAGCTGTATCTGACGGACCTGGCCGAAGTGGCGAAGGCGGGTTTTAAATCCATTCTCGTCAATCGACCCGATGGCGAGGGAGACGACCAACCTACATTTGCCGAGGTCGAAGCGGATGCGCGCGGCTACGGGTTGGAGGCCCGTTATGTGCCCGTCGTCCCCGGGAAGGTCGCCGATGCCGATGTCGAGGCCTTCGCGGCCGCGGTTGAGGAACTGCCCAAGCCGATCTTCGGCTTCTGCCGAACCGGAACCCGAACGACAACTCTGTGGGCGCTCTCCCAGGCCGGAAGCAGGCCGCTAACTGAAATTCTGGGAACAGCGAAGGCTGCAGGGTACGACCTCTCCGGCGTCGCTTTGCGCATTGCCAATGGGGGACAGGTCAAGACCGATGCCCCAACCGAAAAGCACCAGATCGTCGTGGTTGGTGGTGGTGCCGCCGGCCTGGCCGCTGCCGCGAGCCTATTGGCAAGGGCCAGCGATCTGGACATCGTCGTTATCGATCCTGCCGACATGCATTACTATCAGCCCGGCTGGACACTTGTGGGAGCGGGCGTTTTTACGCCGGAGCAGACCCGCAAGCGGCTCGCCGACCATGTTCCGCATGGTGCCAAACTGATCAAGGCCGCGGTCGTTGCGTTTGATCCAGCCAACAACGCGGTCATTCTCGAGGGTTGCCGCGTTGTCCACTACGAGCGCCTGATCGTGGCGCCCGGGCTCAAGGTCGACTGGGGGGCAATTGAAGGCTTGCCCGAAACACTGGGCAAAAACGGCGTGACCTCCAACTACCGCTATGACTTGGCATCCTACACCTACGATCTCGTCAAGTCGCTCAATGGAGGCACGGCCCTTTTCACCCAGCCAACTATGCCGATCAAATGTGCCGGCGCGCCGCAGAAGGCGATGTACCTGTCCTGCGACATTTGGAAGGAAAGGGGCACCCTGGGCAAAACGAAGGTCGAGTTCCTGAACGCGGGTCCCGGTCTCTTCGGCGTGGCGGACTATGTTCCTCCGCTCATGGAGTATGTGAAGGAATATGGGATCAACCTGTCGTTCGGGCACAACCTGTTCAAGATCGACGGCCCGAAAAAGATTGCTTGGTTCAAAAAGACCGACAAGGACGGAACCGTCGAGATCGTCGAGCGCAAGTTCGATATGATCCATGTGGTGCCGCCTCAGGCACCACCGGATTTCATCAGGGTCAGCCCGCTGGCGGGCGAGACCGGATGGGTGAGCGTCGATCAGGCGACCCTCCGGCACACCAAGTTCGACAACGTCTACTCATTGGGTGACGTAATGAACGCCCCCAATGCCAAGACGGCAGCGGCTGCCCGCAAACAAGCGCCGGTGGTAGCAGAGAACCTGCTCGCCGATATGGGCCGCTCGTCGAGCCAGGACCGTGCCATTTATGACGGCTACGGATCCTGCCCGCTGACGGTGGAGCGGGGTAAGATCATTCTGGCCGAATTCGGCTATGGTGGAAAGCGTATTCCCAGCTTCCCGAAATGGCTCATCAACGATCTGAAGCCATCGCGCCTGGCCTGGTTTCTCAAGGAGAGGCTGCTGCCGCCGATCTATTGGCAGGCCATGCTCAAAGGGCGTGAACCGATGGCCAAGCCCAAGCATGAAAAGATCGCTTCAGCGGAATGATCGACTGCGATGGCGCGGGTTACGCCCGCGCCAACTCAAGCGGCTTGGTCGCCACCAGATCGATCAATGCAGACATGCCGTGGTGTCCCGTGCCTTCCGCAATCTCGGCATCGTAGCTTAGGAGGCTGGTGATGGTGAGCGTTTGGAAGGCCTTTTCCAGCAACGCTTCGGTGTAAAGGTTCTCCTCGGTCCTGGGCCCGCCGGTGCCAAATGCCAGTTGCTCGGGCCGATAGCCGTGCAGCAGCAAGGTTCCGCCCGGACGCAAGGCCTTGATCATGCCGGCGAAAATTGCGTCGCGCAGAGCAGGACCCGCAAACTGGATGAATATGCCGACCACGATATCGAAGTGCTCATCGGGCCAGTCGTATTCTGCCAGATCCACCACTTCGGTGGTGATCGAAACGCCGCGGCTTTTGGCGAGTGCCTGCGCCTTGCCCAAGCCAATCGCCGACGCATCGATGGAGTGGACAGCCAGCCCCTGCTCCGCCAGCCAAACGCCGTTGCGGCCCTCACCATCGGCGACGGCGAGAGCCGAGCTACGTTCTTTCACGATTTCAGCGTGGCGGCGCAGGAAATCGCTCGGTTCTTCTCCGAACAAATATTCAGCCCGGTCGTAGCGCTCATCCCAGTCAGTGCGTGTCATTCGCGCGTATCCCGCTCCTATCCGTTTGCCCAATCAGACGCCGAGCTCCTGGCGGGCTGCAGCCACGACTTCGCGAAAACCTGCCAAGTCGAGCGCTGAGCCGACGAAGAACGGGCCGACGAGATAGGAAGGTGTTCCCGTCAAACCGATTTCGTCAGCTATCTTGGTGTTGGCACGCAACTGGTCAAGCAACGCAGGCCCTTTAGCTGCAATGGTAGCATCGACCTTGACCATATCAACATCAGACGCTTCAAGAGCCTCACGCATCCCTTGTTCGGTAATGCCTCGACCGGGAATGGCCATAAGCGCATCATGGGCTGCGAGGTACTGCCCGTTTTCGTGTGCTGCGAGTGCAGCCTGACCACCATAGACCGATGCCTCGGTCAGGATGGGCCAATCCTTAAATACCACACGAAGTTTGTCGTCGGTCGCCATCAACTCCTTGAGATATGGAGCACTCTGCTTGCAGAAAGGGCAATTGTAATCAAGAAATCCAACCATGGTTAGGTTGGCATCCGCCGGGCCGAAAACCGGCGTCCCAGGCGTTGCAAAAATTGCTTCAAGGTCGAGAGGTCCGTCCTGCGCAGATGCAACACTTGGTTTTCCAAGCCAGAGTGCCAGTGGGGCCATCATGGCAAGTTTGGTCACGGCACGGCGCGAGAGTTGCTTTTGCATGGGCATTTTCCTTTTCGTCGGCCTCCAAAGCATTCTCGACGCCTTAAGCCAGCCTTAAGTGCGGTCGCATGGTCGTGTTAAGAAACGTCAAATCCTGGAGCCGGTGATGCGTATTCTCGTGGTTGAAGACGATGACATCCTGCGAGACGGCCTCGAGGTCGGACTGCGCATTGCAGGGTTCTCGGCGGAAACGGTCGCGTCGCTTGCTGATGCACGTGCGGGACTCGCCGCTGGCCGCTTTGACGTAATCGTGCTCGATCTGATGCTGCCGGACGGGTCGGGCCTGGACCTGCTCGATGAAATCAGGCGCTCCGGATCGGACGATCCAGTCTTGCTTCTCACGGCCAGGGACAAGGTCGAGGATCGTATCGCCGGACTTGATCACGGGGCAGACGACTACCTCGTCAAACCCTTCGATCTCGACGAGCTAGCGGCTCGCCTACGGGCGCTTGTTCGTCGGGTTAACGGCCGAGCACAGGCCTATTTGGTCTGGGACCACATCCAGATCGTGCCTGCGACCATGGAGTTATCGGTGTCGGGGACGCCCGTGTCTGTGTCACGCCGGGAATTCGCGGTGCTGCAATCCCTCATGGAATCGCCAACGGTTATCCAATCCAAGAGGGCCCTCGAGGAGAAGCTCTACGGTTGGCAGGAAGAGATCGAAAGCAATGCCATCGAGGTGCATATCCATCACCTGCGTCAAAAAGTGGGACGTGACGCGATCGAAACTGTTCGCGGCTTGGGTTATCGCATGAGGAAAGCCTGATGACCCTGTCGATACGAGCGCGCCTCTTTGCCATCCTGATGGTCGCGACCAGCGTCGTGTGGCTATCCGCCGTCGCCTGGATCTATTTCAGCACGACGAGGGAAGTGGAGCGCGTGCTCGACGCTCGGCTCAGCGAGGCGGCACGAATGGTCTCCTCCCTGGTATCAAGCAGAGAAATCACCGTTGCCGACGCGGCCGACAGCATCGCCTCGCTTTCTCCGGCACCGTCTCACGTCCCCTATGACCGGCAGCTGTCCTGCCAACTTTGGTCCTTTGACGGGGATTTGGTTGGTCGATCAGACGGGGCTCCGACGTCCGCCCTGTCCGAACACAACGATGGCTTCGCCGAAACGATCATCGACGGCGAGCGTTGGCGGGTTTTTGCCATTGAGAATGCCGAGGTCGGCGTGCGGGTATTGGTGGGCGACAGTCTGGCATTGCGTGACCGGCTGGTGGGAGATGTCATCAAGGGGTTGCTGATCCCCGCCGCACTGATCCTGCCACTTATGGCGGCCATGATCCTGGTGAGTGTCAACCGCGGTCTCCGGCCCGTGGACGCAGTTGCAGCTGAGCTGACCGCCAGGGGCGCTAACGCACTTGAACCTATATCGGGTGAAGCCCCTCAAGAGATCAGGCCGATGTTGTCGGCGCTGAACGACTTGCTGGAACGTGTGCGCTCGGCACGTGAACGTGAGCGCAATTTCACGGCGTTCGCTGCCCATGAATTGCGTACCCCCCTCACAGGCTTGCGAACGCAAGCCCAGATCGCATCACGAACGGACGACCCGGTGATTCAACGCAAAGCGTTGGACAAGATCGTCGCGGGTGTCGATCGGACCGCGCGTATGGTTCGCCAACTCCTTTCCATGTCGACAGTCGATGCCACGAACAAGGATGCGCGACCGGAGCCACTGGACGCCGAAGCGGCCATCCGTTCGCTCGTTGCAAGCCTTGTGCTGCCATCGGGGGTGGAGATCGAAGGCATACACACACTGGCAGCTGCTCCCATTGCGGTCTCTCCCGCTGCCTTCGACTTGATGATGCGCAATCTCCTGGAAAACGCCATTGCGCATTCTCCTGCAAATGGCGTCGTCCGGATAGTTGTCCAGGTGGTCGGCCACGGTCTGGAGATTAAGGTGTCAGACGATGGTCCAGGCATGGATGAGGATGAACTCAAGCATGCCACCGAGCGGTTCTTTCGTGGAAAGAACCACACGGAAATCGGCAGCGGCCTTGGCCTTTCCATCGTGGAATCCGCGGCCCTCCAGGCTGGCGGCAGCCTCACGCTCGCCAACAGGCTCCCACATGGCCTTGTGGTGACGCTCGTTCTGCCGCGGGCATAAGTCTCCCTTAAGTTGGGGGCAACAAACGACGGATAGTTCCTTCCGCCGGAGACCCCTATGTCGGTATTTCAAAAACTTGCTGCCATCGCCCTGATGGCCCTCTTTGTTCTGGCGGGTCCTGTCGGCGCCCAGCAAGCCCAGCCACTCCCGGTGGAAGAGGCTTTCAAGGTTTCGCTTATGGCATCAGGATCCGGTGTAGAGGTGGTGCTCAATGTTGCCCCCGGATATTATCTTTATCGTGACCAAATTTCGTTGGCCGATGCAGAAGGCCAGGCTGTTGCGCTGCAACTTCCTTCCGGCGTCACAAAGGATGACCCTACTTTTGGGCGCACCGAAATTTTCCATGACCGTCTGAGTTTCCCCTTGCCGGAAGCCACCGCGGGAAAATTCATACTGGCCTACCAAGGCTGCAAGGACGGCAGCATCTGCTATCCACCCGTTCGCCGGTCGCTTGATGCTGATGCCGTTGCAGTTGGGTCGGTTGAGGGACCGTCCTTCCTCACAGAATCCTCCGAAGCACTCGGCGCTGCGACGCCCATCCGCGTTGCAACAGAGACCGGTGGCTCGCTCCTGACCGATCTGATGGGCCGCGGCGGGGCCCTGATGGTCATCGGTGCATTCCTTGCTTTCGGCGTTGCGTTGGCCTTTACCCCATGCGTTTTTCCTATGTATCCAATCCTGGCGGGTACATTGACCCAGGCAGGGCAACGCCTATCGATGCCCAAGGCATTCGGTATCTCACTGGTCTATGTCCTCGGCATGGCCACAGCGTTTGGGATGTTGGGCCTGGTCGCCGCCTGGTCAGGTCAAAATCTGCAGATGGTTTTGCAATCGCCATGGGCGATCGGTGGCGTAGTTGTGTTGTTCATCACGTTGGCGATCTCGATGTTCGGCGCGTTCGAGCTTCAGCTTCCCAGTGCATGGATGACAACAATCAGCCGAGTGGGCGGACGCAATGGTGCCGCCGGAGCCGCGATGATGGGTTTTCTCTCTGCTCTCATAGTGGGGCCCTGTGTCACGGCCCCTTTGGCAGCGGCGTTGCTCTACATTGCGCAGACCGGCGACGCGACACTGGGGGCGGCGGCCCTATTCGCCCTTGGTATCGGCAAGGGCATTCCGCTGATTGTTTTCGGCACTGTGGGTGGCCGTGTCATGCCACGCGCTGGGTCCTGGATGGTACGGGTCAAGCACGCTTTCGGTTTTGTCTTTCTGGGCGGTGCCATCTGGATGTCAGAACGGCTGCTGCCAGCACAATTGACCACCGGGGCATGGTCGCTTTTGGCGGCAACCGTTGCGATCTACTTCATTGTAGTCGCCTTGGGCAGCAACGGTGTTCGACGCCTGGTACCGACCGCATTGGGTGTTGCCGGCCTGGGCCTTGCAGGGTTTACGGCAATGGCTGCTATTGGTGGCCAAAATCCCGCTGACATGTTGACGGGACGACAGTCTTCTCTGTCTGGCAAGGAAATGGTTTCGGAAACAGTTTCGGGAATCGATGCCCTAACTGTCGCGCTCGAGGCCAGTGATGGTCAGGGGCGTCTGGTCTATCTGACCGCAGATTGGTGCATCTCTTGCGCGGTACTCGATCGTGAGATTTGGACCAACCCCACAGCGTTGGCGGGACTGAATGAAACGAGACTGATCAAACTAGATGTGACGAAGAACACCGCTGAAGACCGGGCAATGCTGAGTCAGCTTAAGGCGTTTGGACCACCTACTCTTCTTTTTGTAGATGGCAGCGGGGCTGAGGTGGAAGCAACTCGACTCGTCGGGGAATTTGATATCGATGCGTTTCGTACCCAGGCGCAACGTGCCGGCTTCCTGCCATGAGTGCCGTATCAATCGGGCCGTTGCTGTTCGCCACCGAGCGCTTCGCCGCCATCCTTGGCATCGGCGCTTTCTTTCTGGCGCTGCCTATCCTGGCGCGACTGTTTAAAAGCGATGCTGCTCGATACGGGTTTGGTGCGGTAGTTGCTGGTCTCCTGGCAGCCCGGCTGGGACACGTACTCCTCAACTGGCAGACATTCATCATCGAACCGCTTCGGGTGTTTTTTGTCTGGCAAGGCGGTTTTGAGCTGTTTGCAGGTCTTGCCGGGCTCATACTTTACGGCGCATTGCGCGTAAAACGCTGGAGCGGCGCAGCGACACTGACTGGGTCTACGGCTGTCGGTTTTGGCATTTGGGGGATGGTCCTGCTTCTGACCCGCTACAGTGTCGGCGTGCCCCTTCCCGAACAGCCGCTTATGCATCAAGTCACGGGCGAAGCAATTGCGTTGTCGAGTTTCGCGGGCAAACCCATGGTGATCAACCTATGGGCCAGCTGGTGCCCGCCTTGCGTACGCGAGCTGCCCTTATTGAGCGAAGTGGCCGCACAAACACCCGAGGTCACCTTCGCGTTCGTCAATCAGGGCGACCCTGTACAAACGATCGCCGAATTCTTGAGGCAGCAGGATATCGTGTTGGACGTTTCCGTGGTCGACGAGACCTGGCAGACATCGACGCATTACGGAGCGAAAGGCCTCCCAACT
This sequence comes from Alphaproteobacteria bacterium, assembly GCA_018828145.1. Classification (GTDB taxonomy): domain Bacteria; phylum Pseudomonadota; class Alphaproteobacteria; order Rhizobiales; family Devosiaceae; genus Devosia. The sequence continues at coordinate 29,803 of JAHJWO010000055.1, forward strand.
ACGCTCTTCATCGACGCGCAGGGCCGTGTCGTTGACACTGTGGTCGGCGAGGTTTCCCCTGAAAGCCTCGCTGCACATTTGGACCTGATAGTGCCGGACTGAGAGCAGCCCCGCCCTCGGGCGGGGCTGCAGGGTCACACCACAAGGATCGGCGAGCCATCGCGGACAGCGTTCGCGAGATGGATGACGTCCTGATGCAGGAGCCTGACGCACCCCGAAGAAACGGCCTGACCGATTGATGCTTCGTCGCCCGAGCTGTGCACACGGTACAGGGTGTCTTTGTTACCCTGGTGGATGTAGAGGGCACGTGCGCCGAGGGCGTTCTCTATCCCGGGCGGCTGGCCCTCCCGATAGATCTCCAATTCAGGTTGACGCATGATCATGGACTCTGGCGGAGTCCAGACCGGCCATTCACGCTTGTAAGCGATATGCGCCCGGCCGGCCCACTCGAAACCGGCGCGGCCAATACCTGCGCCATAGCGGGTCGCCATTCCGTCATCATGCACATGATAGAGCAGGCGGTCGGCGGTATGGACCACGACGGAGCCTGGTTTTTCCCCGGTGGGATCGGGTACCCGCTGTCGCCAATATTTAGGATCCACCGCGGCGATATCGGCTGCGGGGATCGGGAATTTTTCCTCCGGCATTGCTCGATACATATAGGCCACATCGGGCGGTACGATGGGGCGAATGGGTTCGGCTGCGACCGCGAGACGTTGCGGGGTGGTCGTCGTGCAGCCAGCGGCCAGCAATGCAAGACTTGTGCCGCCCAACATCACAAAAGCGCGGCGAGAGGGATTGAAAGGTGTTTCGGACATGAATGCTCCAACATTGAGGTTGGAGACGAATTCAAGAGTAACCTTAGGACAGGCTTACGGGCCGCCTGGTGGTCAGTTCAGGGTCACAACCAGCGGCGCACTTTTTGACGGTAGTGCTCGTATTCGCTGCCGAAGCGGCTAGACAAGAACGCCTCCTCAGGGGCAATCACCCACAACCTAAGGCAAAGCCATAGAATTGGCAGGAAGACAATTGTCCACTCCAGCTTCATGATCATGCCCACACCCGCGAACAGGGCGAAAAAGCTCGCATAGATTGGGTTTCGTGAAAACCGGAAAGGACCGTCCATTACCATCGCCAGCGTGGGCTTATGTGGTTCGACATGCGTGCCGGCGCGCATGAAACGGAGCACTGCCCAACCCGCAGCTCCGAGGCCGAGTATAACCAGGATAGCACCCAGCAATGGGGCGGAGGACACGCTGTCTATGAACGGAGGTATCAGATGCTGGTCGAGGACCCACGCCATGACAAAAAGGACGGCCGGATAAGTCGGCGGAGGGAGGACAAGCTTCGGATGGTCATGCCTTGCGTCCATCAACAGGCACAGTAAATCTTGTAGAGGGTCGTCAAAACCTGACGCACCTCATCTGACGCGAGAGAATAATTGATCTGCTGACCTTCGCGGCGGGTTCTGACCAGCCCCCAGGCACGCAGCTTGGAGAGATGCTGTGACAACGGGGACTGCCCGAGCGCCACGCGTTCTGACAGCTGACCCACATTAAGTTCGTCATCGAGCAGATTGCACAAGATGAGCAGGCGCTTTGGATTGGCCATGGCCGTCAGGAGCTGGGAAGCCTTGTCTGCGTTCTCCTCCATCCTGTCCAATTCCATCTTGATCATATTAGATATCTCATATATACGAACTTACGTTAATTCACTATCGCTCGTTTAAAGGCGATTTTCAAGGAGGATGTAGATGCGCATCAATGTGGGTTCTGCCGATAGAATTTTGCGGATCATCGTCGGTCTGGCGCTGCTGATCCTGCCGTTCGTATCCGGTCTGGCGTTCTTCGCCAATCCGGTCGTGCAGTGGGGATCTGTCGTCGTCGGGCTCGTGCTCGTGGTTACCGCCCTCGTGCGCTTCTGCCCCCTCTACACCATTTTTGGCCTCTCCAGCTGCAAGGTATCAAACCGATGACTGAATTCACTCCAGTGATGTCGCTGCTCGGCGGCGCACTGATCGGCCTTTCAGCCGTTCTGCTCATGGCATTCCATGGGCGTATTGCGGGTATGACTGGCATCCTGACCGGCCTGCTGCCGCCGGTTGCCACGGATTGGCCATGGCGTGCTGCTTTCCTCGGTGGCGCCATTGTCGCTCCGATGCTCATCCTGGGCCTATCGGGATACACCATTCCCTATTCCAGCCCCGTCCCGACACCATGGGTCATCGCCGGTGGGTTGATCGTCGGCGTTGGAGTTTATTTCGGGTCCGGGTGCACCTCCGGGCACGGCGTCTGCGGCATGGCGCGCCTTTCGCCGCGCTCGATTGCGGCCACCGCTACCTTCCTTGTCACGGCCATGATCACCGTGTTCGTCATCCGTCATCTGCTTGGAGGCTTCTGATGCAGCGTACCATTCTTGCCGGCATTATCGGCCTCGTCTTCGGCACTGGTATTGCATTGTCCGGCATGGCCAACCCTGCCAAGGTCCTGAACTTCTTTGACCTGGCCGGTACCTGGGACCCGTCATTGGCCTTTGTGATGGGCGGTGCGCTGCTCGTGACTGCAATCGGTTACCGCTTCGTGCTCAAGCGCGACAAACCCGTATTGGAGGCGAAATTCAACCTGCCAGCCAATCGCAAGCTGGATGTGCCGCTCATCGCCGGCTCTGCTGTTTTCGGCCTCGGCTGGGGAATTGCAGGTTTTTGCCCGGGTGGAGCGATCCCGGCTCTGGGTCTTGGCGAGGCTTCTGCCTGGGCCTTTGTCGGCGCGATGCTCGTCGGCATCTTCGCCGCCCGTACCGTGCGCCTTGCGCTTGAGCAACGTGCCACCCAGTCCGCCTGACCTCTACGTGGAGCAATGACCATGACCACAATACCATTCACCACAGACCTGACGATCAAGCCGGAGGTCACCGCCTTCTTCGATGCCCCGACAAATACCATCAGCTATGTCGTCAAAGATCCCAATTCCATGGCCTGTGCAGTCATCGATTCCGTGATGGATATCGACTATGCGGCAGGCCGCATTACCTATGACGGCGCCGACGCGATAATCGCCTATATTGAGCAGCACCAGCTCAAGCTCGAATGGCTGATCGAGACCCATGTCCATGCCGATCACCTGTCCGGGGCGCCCTATATCCAGGGCAAGCTTGGCGGCAAGCTGGGGATCGGTGAGAACATCAAGATCGTGCAAGAGACCTTTGGCAAGGTGTTCAACGAAGGCACCGAATTCCAGCGCGACGGCAGCCAGTTCGACCGGCTGTTCACCGATGGCGACAGCTACCAGATCGGCGGGCTGACCGTGCATGTGATGCACACGCCGGGCCACACCCCGGCCTGCATGACGCATGTGGCGGGCGACGCCGCCTTTGTCGGCGACACCCTTTTTATGCCGGACGGCGGTTCGGCACGTGCCGACTTCCCGGGCGGCGACGCCCGCACGCTTTACCGTTCGATCCAGCGCGTGCTGTCGCTCCCGCGTGAGATGCGACTGTTCATGTGCCACGACTACGGCCCGAACGGCCGCGAGATCCAGTGGGAGACCACCGTCGGCGACGAGATCGATCACAATATCCATATCGGCCAAGGCACCGACGAGGACAGCTTTGTGGCTATGCGCGAGGCGCGCGACGCAACGCTTGCCATGCCCAAGCTGATTATTCCGGCGTTGCAGGTCAATATGCGCGCCGGCCAGCTGCCGCCCAAGGGCCCAGACGGCAAGACCTACCTCAAAGTCCCCGTGAACGGCCTCTGACCATGTGGCCCTTCAGCAGCAAACCAAGAAAGGACCGACCCATGAACATCCGTCAAATCGCTCCAGATTTCTCCGCCACCGGCCAGATCTTGCCTGAGCAGATGCAGGCTGTCGCCGACGCAGGCTTCAAGTCTATCGTCTGCGCCCGCCCCGACAATGAGGAAGGCGGCCAGCCCAGCTTTGATGAAGTGGCTAAGGCGGCTGCGGCCGCCGGCATCAGCATCGTGCACATACCCGTCTCTGGCCCTCTGGGCGAAGGCCAGATCATTCGCTTCCACGATGCCTGGGAGAAGCTGCCCAAGCCCATGCTCGGCTACTGTCGCTCTGGCGCTCGTGCTGGCAGCCTCTACGCCACGCTTGGCAAGTGATCTCCCCGGGCTCTCCCAACCGGGCTGAACCCCTCTCAGACTGAGTACATTGATGCACCTGAAGTCCTATTTTCCCATTCTTGATTGGGGTCGGCGCTATAACCGCCAGACGCTCACCAGCGATCTTGTCGCCGCGATCATCGTGACCATCATGCTGATCCCGCAGTCGCTGGCTTATGCGCTATTGGCCGGCCTGCCGCCGGAAGTGGGCCTTTATGCATCGGTGCTCCCTCTGGTTGCCTACGCAATATTTGGCACTTCGTCTGCATTGGCGGTTGGTCCCGTCGCGGTGGCTTCGCTCATGACGGCCGCAGCGGTGGGCCGTATCGCGGCGGAAGGAACGGTTGACTACGCGAGCGCAGCCATAATGCTCGCCTTTCTGTCGGGCATCATGCTGGCGCTCATGGGCCTACTACGTCTCGGGTTTGTCGCCAACTTTTTGTCCCATCCAGTTATTTCAGGGTTCATAACGGCTTCTGGCATCATCATTGCCACGAGCCAGATCGGCGGCCTGCTCGGTATCAAGACGGAAGGGCACGCCATGCCCGACCTAATCATGTCGATCATCGCCAATATTGGTCAGGTGAACTGGTACACTCTCGCCATCGGTGCTCTAGCACTGGCTCTCCTGCTTTGGATCCGGCTTGATCTCAAGAATTGGCTTGCACGCTTCGGAGTCCCTAAAGGCGTCGCGACCATCGTCGTGCGCGCCGGTCCGGTGCTCGTCGTCTTCCTGACCATGGCGCTTTCCGTGTTTCTTGATCTTGGCGCAAGGGGCGTTGCACTGGTGGGTGATGTCCCTCAAGGCCTGCCTATGCTGTCGCTGCCCGCGTTCGATATCGCTGTCATCCAGCAGTTGGCCATGCCTGCACTTATTATTTCGATCGTCGGGTTCGTCGAGTCCATTTCCGTGGCGCAAACTCTTGCCGCCAAACGCCGCGAACGTATTTCGCCCAACCAGGAACTGATTGGTCTGGGTGCGTCCAATATCGCAGCAGCCATCGGTGGCGGATATCCTGTGACTGGCGGTTTTGCTCGGTCGGTGGTCAACTTCGACGCCGGTGCTGCAACGCCTGCAGCTGGGGCATTTACCGCAATCGGTATCGCCGGTGCCACGCTGCTGTTGACCCCGTTTCTCGCCATCCTGCCCAAGGCGACGCTGGCTGCCACCATTGTGCTCGCCGTGCTGACGCTGGTGGATTTTTCCATCCTCAAGCGTGCATGGGATTACTCCAAGGCCGACTTCGCTGCCGTCGCCATCACGCTGTTGGGCACTCTGTTGTTGGGCGTTGAAGTGGGTATATCGTTGGGTGTGGGCGCTTCGATCCTGGTTTTTCTCTATCGTTCCTCCCAGCCACACGCCGCGATCGTGGGCCAAGTGCCCGGCACGGAGCACTACCGGAACGTGAAGCGGCACCAGGTCGATACTATGCCTGGCGTCCTCTCTATTCGCGTTGACGAAAGCCTCTACTTTGCCAATGCGCGCTACCTCGAGGATCTGGTGATCAATCAGGTCGCCGCCAATCCTGGGCTGACGGATGTTGTGCTCATGTGCTCAGCCGTCAATGCCATCGACATGTCGGCGCTCGAAAGCCTCGAGGCCATTCACCACCGGCTCGCCGATCTCGGTGTTCGACTTCATCTCTCCGAGGTCAAGGGTCCGGTAATGGACCGGCTCGCAGGCACAGAGTTCTTGGATCATCTCAGTGGCCAAGTTCATCTCAGCCACCACCAGGCGATGCTGGCAATCGCCGACGTAAGGCTACGGACCACGGAACTACGGCCCGAACAAACCGGAACTTAGGAGGAAATGGAATGAGCGATCTTCCTCACGTCGTCTGTTCGTTTTGCGGTGCTACCAATCGCGTTCCCAGCTCAGGGAGCGCCCGCAGCGCCAAATGTGGGAAGTGCGGCGTGGCTCTTTTTTCCGGTGTGCCGGCTGATGTTCCGGCCGCCATTCTCGAAAAGCAGATCGCAAAATCCGACATCCCGGTCGTGGTCGATATCTGGGCGCCCTGGTGCGGGCCTTGCCGCGTCATGGCCCCCCAATTCGAGGCAGCGGCAAGACAGGCAGAGCCCGCGTTGCGCTTCGTCAAGCTGAACTCCGATGAAAACCAAGAAATAGCGTCCCGTCTGGGAATTCGCGGCATACCGACCATGATCATGTTCAAGGGCGGCAAGGAGGTCGCGCGTGTTTCAGGCGCGATGAGCAGTTCAGATATCCTCAAGTGGACTCGGGATGAAGCCTGATTTCATTGCCGACCATCAGCACCGCGCAGCTATTGAGGCTGAGTTGCACGCCCGACCCGTGGAGTTGGTCGGCGCAACCCTTCGTGCACGCAGGTTGGTGTTCGCAATGCCACCGACGCCAGACGTCATGCGGCAGGCGATCGCCCGCTTTCGGGAGGCAGTCGCGGCTCGCGGTGTTGAGCTCCCTGAGCACGATGGCCGGCAATTCAGCTATCGTTGCGACGATCTTGCCATCACTTGGGAGTTCCATACCGAGTTCATAACCGTCAGTTGGCTATCCGAACTGACGGACCAGGAGAACTGGCCACCGTGCTTGTGCCTGGAGGCGCTTCAGAATGGTCAATTTGTGGCGGCGAGTCGCATCGACGTCACGGGGGGTATGCGCGTCGATCCGGCACTTTTGCCTGGATTTCAGCTCACCAGTCTGTGCTTGGCAGGGGTGGCTGACGATGCGGGAGAAGTGGCCACCGACTTCGTCGTCAACCAGGACGGGTTCACAAGGCTGGAAGCAGCATGCGGAAATCTGACTAGCTTCAAGCGATCCGTCATGGTCCGGCGACTATTGGAAGTCGAGACCTATAGGGTCATGGCTCTCATGGGATTACCGCTTGCGCGGCAACTGTCGCCTGCTTTGCGCGCTGCCGAAGAGGAACTGACGGCGGTAACGGAATCTCTGGGACACGCCACCGACTCGGTTCAAAGCTCGCTTGATCGACTACATGCGCTGTCGGTTCAGACGGGTCAGTTGGGCGAGCGTATGGGGTACAGATTTGCGGCATCGAGCGCCTACGGGGCAGTGCTGCGCAATCGACTGTCAGAGCTTAATGAGATACCGCGGGATCAAGGTTCGACGCTTGCCGGCTATATAGGCGATCGTGTCGAGCCCGCATTGGCTACCTGCGCGGCCATGGAAAAGCGCCTTCATGTCCTTTCCGGCAAGATCGCCAACTCTATCGAGCTCTTGAATGCGCGCATCGGTCTCGACATGCAGGTACAGAACAAGGCTGTTCTGGATACCATTGCGTCAACGGCCGAAAGCCAGTTCCGTCTGCAGCGTACCGTCGAAGGCCTGTCGACGATCGCGATAAGTTATTACCTTATCGGCATCCTTGGATACATGCTGGCAGGTCCCTTGGGCATTCTTCACCTGGATAAGGTGCTTATTCTTTCGATAGCGGCGCCGGCGGCGGTGATGGCCGTTTGGCTGGCCATGCGATTAGTCAGAAAAAGACACGCGACACACAATTGAAGCTGTATTTTCCAGCCGGAAGCGATCCAGGCAGCTCCCGTTCGTTCCTTGCAAGGACAAACATGTAGACGTCCGCAGTTCCTTAAGACTCACTTAAGGTTCGCGAGGCGCATGCATCCAGTAACCAAGTCGCGCGTTCAATCCAGCGGCGTGGCATCGTCGAAAAGAGACACAGCGGAGGAGCTGACCAATGTCCGTCACGATCGGTCTACTTCTCTCTCTCAGTTTCGTGGTGTCCATTGCGGCCCTGGCATTCCTGATTTGGGCGATAGCCAACCACCAGTTGTCCGCCACTCAAGACAACGCCTACACCATTTTCACGCCTGGTGAGGCAGGTGCCCCCGACGATGCGGCTTTTGAGGGCGAGCCAGACACAGCACACGGCGAGCACCACTTCGATGTAGAGCGAGCCGGCATCGACAAGATTTCGAGATTGCCGGTTTTGGTATTGTTGACTGGTGCTGTCTTCTGGCTGATTTTGGGATCGGTGTTTGGCCTGACGGCTTCGCTCAAGCTGCATTGGCCCGATTGGCTAAGTGGGGAAGCAGCGCTGACCTTCGGTCGGGTCCGCACTCTGCACCTGAACCTGGTAATTTATGGATGGCTGTCCCTTGCCGGCATCGGCGTGGTGATGTGGATCGTCCCGCGCATATTTCATACTGCGTTAAAATATCCCAAGCTGCCGATCATCGGTGCCGGGCTATGGAACCTTGGCGTTCTGGCGGGAGCGCTCGCTATAGCATCGGGTTGGACGGACGGCGAAGAGTGGCTGGAAATCCCTTGGCAGATAGATATCGTGCTAGCCGTGGCCGGTTCGTTTTTCGTGGTGCCAATCGTTGCGACGGCTGTCGCCAGGAACGTGCACCACATCTATGTCAGCGGCTGGTATTTTCTCGCGGCCTTGTGCTGGTTTCCCGTTCTTTTCGTCATCGCAAATTTTCCGTTCATTCATTCCGGCGTCGAAGAGGCGACGGTGAACTGGTGGTTCGCGCACAACGTGCTTGGGCTATGGCTCACGCCTTTGGGAGTCGGCGCCGCCTACTATTTCATCCCCAAGATCATCGGGAAGCCGATCTACTCCTACAGCCTTTCTTTGCTGGGGTTTTGGGGGTTGGCACTCTTTTATAGCCAGGTTGGCATCCACCACCTGATAGGCGGCCCCGTTCCCACATGGGTCGCTACGCTTTCCATCGTCCACAGCGTGATGATGTTCGTCCCCGTGATCGCCGTGGCAGTAAACCAGCACGTCACTGTCGCACGCAATTGGTGGGCAGTTCGGCAATCGGTGCCCCTGAGGTTCATATCCTTGGGGGCAGTGCTCTACACGGCCGCATCATTCCAGGGATCAATCGAAGCGCTTCGTACCGTCAATACGGTAACCCACTTCACCCAATATACGGTGGGTCATGCCCATCTTGGCGCTTATGGCTTCGTCAGCTTTATCATGTTTGGCGCTATCTACCACATGATGCCGCGATTGACCGGCCGACAATGGCCATGGCCTGGCCTGTTAAATGTCCATTTCTGGTTCGTGGTGGTCGGCTTCGCGATTTATTTCGTTGCGCTTACGGTAGGTGGCGTTTTCCAGGGCCTGGCGATGCTCGACATTACTCGTCCGTTTGCCTACAGCGTCACCCTGCTGATGCCATATCTCGAGGCACGCTCCATCGGTGGTAGTCTGATGACGGTTGGCCATCTGGTTTTCGCGTTCAACATAGTCGCGATGCTGGTGATGAAGCCCGCCGACGCCCAGCGCCCGCCTGCTCCGGCATCCACCGCTCCGGCCACAGAATCATGAACCGTCTACTCCCGCTTTCGATCGTTGCTCTTGGTATCCTCGCCTTTGCGACGTTGATGCTCGTCGTCGTTCCAGGCATGCAGATCCGATCCCAGTCCCCGTCACCAGGATTGCTCCCTTACACCCAAGCTGAACTGCGTGGTCGGGAGCAGTATGTCTCCCTTGGCTGCCTCTATTGCCACAGCCAGCAGCCTAGGGCGTCCGATCAGGCGCCTGATGATCAACGTGGATGGGGCCGTGCTTCGGTTGCGTCCGATTACGTTTACGATCAACCCCATCAGCTCGGTACGATGCGCACCGGCCCGGATTTGCTCAATGTTGGCGCGAGGCTTCCCAGTCAGGCCTGGCACCTGACTCACCTTCTACAGCCGCGTGCGATCTTTGATTGGAGTATCATGCCGGCATACCCGTTCCTGTTCGAGCAGAAACCCGCAGCGGAGCCAGGAGATGTGGTGGTGGCGCTGCCGCCAGGTTACGCTGCGCAGAACGGGGTCTTCGTCGCCAGCCAGCAAGCGCTTGACCTAGTGACCTATCTTCAGGGCCTTGACCGCACTTATCCCGCCTTGCCAGACGCGGTAAGGGACGACGGCTATGCGGAACCCGATGATGAGGGACGCAAGCCATGAAACGCAACCGTCGACCCGACCCGACGCCACCCGATGAATCGTTCGAGCCTTATGAAGAGCCCCGGACGATCCCCATACCTGTCCTCTCCATCGCCGTTGCCTTGGCACTTTGGGGAGGATTGACGCTCTACCAGAACGGTCAAGCGGTTGGTGTTGGGCAACAGGAGCGTGCTGATGATCTGGCTGCCCAACCGGCACTGGGCACAGATTCCGGTGCGGTCCTGTTCGAGGCTCGATGTGCCACATGTCACCAGCCCAACGGGGTTGGCGTGCGAAACGCTGTACCACCTCTAATGGGCTCCGAATTCGTCGCCGCTGCACCTCAGGTCATGACGCAGATCCTGCTCCACGGGATCGACGGACCGATCAGCGTCGCGGGAAGACAGTTCAACGGCCACATGCCCAGTTTTTCGAGCGTGCTTCCGGATCAGGAGATCGCAGCCATTGTGAACTATGCCCGAAACAGGTTCGGTGCGCCTCACTCTTCACAACTGGCGATCGACAGTGATTTCGTGGCCGAGCAACGCTCGAAATACCCCAACCGCGGCAGCTGGTTCGGTGGAGAAGAAATCGCAGCCGTGCTTGATACCACTTTGCCATCTCAACCACCTGCGCGATCCGGATCTATCGAGAGCGCCAATCCGGCCGTCCTGAAACTGATAAATGACGGTCGAGGGCCGGCTTGGGCCTGTTCGTCTTGCCATGGATCGGAAGGACAAGGGGGCGAGACGGTTCCTCGCCTGGCGGGCTTGCCGTCGGGCTATATTGCCAAGCAGCTAAAGGATTATGTGGCCGGCGATCGCCACAACGAAACCATGACGCTTGTGGCCTCGACCTTGACTGAGGATGAGATGACAGGGTTGGGCAACTATTATTCCAGGCTGCGCTCTCCATCCAACGCTGCCCCCTCGTTGGGGGGAGACCTGGAACGTGGGGAACAGTTGGCACTTGAAGGGGACTGGTCCCTCGACGTTCCCGGATGCTTCTCATGCCATGGACCTTCCGGTTTCGGCGTCGCTCCGGGGTTCCCGTCACTGGCGGCCCAGCATCCAGCCTATACCGCGGCACAGCTTGCCGCGTGGGCCGGAGGGCAGCGCGACAATGCTCCGGTGGCTCTGATGAATCATATCGCGATTGCCCTCGACGACGACGATCGTCGCGCGGTAGCGGACTACCTTGCGACACTGCCTCCGGTTCCGGCCACCGGAGGGCCAGCGGGAGATGATGAAGATGAATGACATGGACCAAGAACGCCGAGAGGTGGAGGGCCACGAGGGCCGTGACCGTCCCAGATCGGGAAGACGCGCCCTGCGATGGATTTTTGCAGTCGGTGGTGGCCTGGGGCTCTTCGCTGCGGGACTTCTCGTGTTCGACTTCGATTTGATCAGGAGCTGGGGTGAGCCGGCCGACGCTCCCGAAACAGCCACTGCCATGTTTGAACCACCGTCTGAAGCGGATATCCCGGATGGTCCGGCGGGTGACGCCATCAGATTGGGAATGGAAATCTTCAAGAACACCGGGACCAACGCGTCCGATCATGTCGGCAATTCGCTGTCCTGCGCAAATTGTCATCTTGATGGGGGACGACGTGCTGACTCGGCGCCTATGTGGGCGGCGTGGGTCACCTATCCGTTGTTCCGATCCAAGAACAACTCGATGAATACAATGGAAGATCGGATAAAGGGGTGCTTCACCTATTCGATGAATGCCCAGGATTCGATCAGCGGCGGTCCGCCACCCGCGGGTGACGACATATACCGCAATCTGCAGACTTATATGCACTGGCTGGCTACCGGCGCTGCAACCAACGTCAAGCCTGCGGGGGCCGGGTACCCGGCGTTGGAGTTGCCGGAGCAGGGATACGACCCGGCACGGGGCGAAGATGTGTTTCAGGCCAATTGTGCAGCTTGCCATGGCGCCGATGGCCAGGGACAGCAAGACGCGAACGGACGCTATACCTTCCCGCCGCTATGGGGACCACAATCATATAATTGGGGGGCAGGCATGGCGCGGGTCAACACCGCCGCAGGCTTCATCAAAGCCAATATGCCGCTCGGTCAACCGGGTCGGCTGACTGATCAGCAAGCATGGGATGTCGCGGCGTATCTTAACAGCCACGAACGACCCAAGGACCCTCGTCAAACCGGCACGGTAGAGGAGGCAGCGGCCAAGGACCACGCCGGTGAGGAGACTTACTATGGCAAGATTTTGAACGGCGTATTGCTTGGGACAGGAACGCCTCGCCCCTCGGCACCCATAGGTGGCACACCGGCACCAGCGCCCGTTCAGTGAGGGTGTGATGGCTACTGCGTCGATGACAACCCGGCTGTTTGGAATCGACGGTATGTCCTGCGGCGCCTGTGCCAGAGGTCTGGAACACCGGATAAGACAAATGACCGGTGTGGACCAGGCATCCGTCCACTATCTCACGGCATCGATGCTGGTGAGATGGACTGATGAAGTCACCGATATGACCGCGATCGCGGAACGGGTTCGACAGTCCGGATATCAACTTGTCCCCGAAAGCCGTCCTGAGCTAACCGCCGCCCGCCTGCAACGGGATTTCGATTTGGTGGCCCGCCGGCTTGCGGTGGCCGTATTCTTCGGCATGTGGTCAATGGCCGCCGCCATCGCTCTTTATGCAATGCCCCAGGGGGATGCGACGGTCTCGCGAGCACTTGCCCTTGGGTCGGGTCTGCTGGCAATGCCGGTCGTCGCATATGCTGGGGCCGATATCGTTGCAATGGCCTGGAAGTCGCTCAGATTGGGTGACCTCGGTATCGATCTTCTGGTGACTTTGGGCGTGCTGGGCTCCGTTCTGCTTTCCATCAGCCACCTGTTGAGCGGATCGACGTCGGTTTATTTCGATACGGCCGCAATGCTCATCACCTTGCTGCTTGTCGGGCGGCTTATCGACCTATGGGTTCGGAAAGGTGCGGTAGCGGCCATAACTGCCATGGACGCAGCCAGCCCAGATCTGGCCAATCGGGTGACTGAAAACGGCAGCGTCGAAACTGTTCCGGCGGCTTCTCTTGTTGTAGGCGACACCGTGGTTGTCGAAGCAGGGTCGACGTCCAGCGTGGATGGTGTCGTCCTGACGGGCTCCTCTTCGGTCAACCGCGCTGCACTTACAGGGGAAAGCAGGGTTGCCGACGTCGGGCCGGGAGAGCGGGTAGAGGCAGGAACCATCAACCTCACACGACGACTTCAACTAAGGGTCGATCGCGATCCGGGCGACAGGGATATTGACCGTATGGGCGGGAGGATAGCTGTCGAGATCGCCCGTCGTGGACACGACTCTACTCGTACTGACCTTTGGGCCCGTCGTCTTTCAATCGTGATCCCGGCGCTTGCCATCGTCGTCGGCGTCGCGACGTTCCTAACCGGCGTTGGCTTCGAAGTGGCAGCCAGCCGAGCTCTGACGCTGCTCGTGGGTGCTTGCCCATGCGCCCTGGCTTTGGCGGCGCCACTGGCGCAGGTGAGAGCAACCCTAGCAGCCGCGAGGTTTGGCGTTCGAATCCAGGACCCTGTAGGGTTCATGCGGTTAGCTGAAGTGAAAGACGCAATCTTTGATAAGACCGGGACGCTGACGATCGGGATGCCGGGTGTGATTTCGATCACGGCAAGCGACGGTTGGAGCGAGCAAGAAGTCCTGGCTATGGCCGCTCATGCAGAAACCGGGATCGACCATCCGTTGGCCCGATCCATCATCAGAGCGCATGGCTCGGAGATGGGGGAGGGCGGTACGCGCTGGGATCGCGGAGCGTCCGCAATTACACCGGACGGTGCCGTAATTTCCGTGGCAGGCGCGCAAAACACGTCGGATGCTTCCGGCACCGTACTGCAGGTGCTTCGGGACAATGAACTTGTCGGTCATATCCTTGTGGATGACCCTATCGACCCAAGCGCATCTGCAGCAATTGGGGCGCTTTCTTCACTTGGTATCCTGTGTTCCATTGCAACGGGAGACAACGCAAATCCGGCGCATCGCGTGGCAGAGGCTGTTGGCATCGCATCGGGTCTGGTCCATGCAGGATGCACTCCAGCCGAAAAAGCAGACCTTGTAAGAGCGGCAGGAAGACCTGTACTCTTCGTCGGTGACGGTATTAATGACGGTCCTGCCTTGGCAGCATCAGCATGTGGGCTATCGGTTCGATCCGCACATGCATCGGCGTCGAGCACGGCCCACGTCGCGATCGTCGACGAGGGAATCCGAGCTATCGCGCCTTTGGTCAGGCTCTCCCGCAGAACGGTGGCGACGGTGAACGAGAACATCGTTCTGGCCACCGTTTATAATGTTGTCTTGGTGCCTCTCGCCGCTACGGGGATGATGACACCGCTGACCGCGGCATTGGCCATGCTGTTCAGTTCGCTCAGTGTGCTGCTCAACACGTGGCGGCTCGGTCTCTCGGCACGTCCGCGTGCGGCAATTTCTGCGCTGGGAAATGTTATGCGCCATTAGCATTTTGCCGTGACGGTCGTCCTTAGCGGGTGCGGTCAAAGCGCGCACCGTTCAATCTACTCTTTTATATATAAGAATTACAGAATATATGAATGAGTAAATATTAAAGGAGTACGTCATGACTATCCGTATCGGCGAAACCGCCCCCGATTTCGACGCCGACACCACCACCGGACCTATAAATTTTCATGAGTGGATCGGCTCCTCCTGGGCCTTCTTTTTCAGCCATCCAGGTGATTTCACGCCCGTCTGTACGACGGAAATGGGCCGCACGGCGCAGCTAGCGGAACGCTTTGCCGAGCTCAATACCAAACCTATCGGTTTGTCGACCGACTCGGTCGAGGAACACCTCAGCTGGATTTCTGATGTCAACGAAACCCAGAATACCGTGTTGCGCTTTCCGATCGTTGCCGATCCGGACCTGCGGATTGCCAAGCTCTACGAGATGATCCACCCTTCACAAAGCGAGACCGCCGCGGTCCGCTCGGTTTTTATAATCGATCCCGCCAAGAAGGTGCGGTTGACCATGACCTATCCGCTTAGCATTGGTCGCAATTTTGATGAGATCATTCGCGTCATCATGGCGCTGCAGACCAGTGACAAGAACCGTGTTTCCATGCCTGCGGATTGGCAGCCTGGGCAGGATGTCATTATCCCACCCTCAATCAAGAATGATGAAGCCAAAACTTTGTTTCCGCAGGGCTGGAACGAACTTCGTCCTTACTTGCGCATGACCAAGATTTAGCTTTCTGTATATCGGGGAGTGCCAGATGGATTTTGGACAGACTGCAGAAATTCTGGCGCGCATCCAGTTCGCCTTCACTATTTCTTTTCACTTCATATTTCCGGCGTTTTCCATCGGCACGGCCAGCTATCTGGCCGTGCTGAACGGCCTTTGGCTGTGGAAGCGTGACCCGGCCTACCTCAAGCTTTTCGAGTACTGGAAGACCATATTTGCCGTCACTTTCGGCATGGGCGTCGTCTCTGGCATAGTCATGAGCTACCAGTTCGGGACCAACTGGTCCGCCTTCTCGGAACGTGCCGGGGCGGTCATTGGTCCGTTGATGGGCTATGAAGTGCTGACGGCGTTCTTTCTTGAGGCCGGATTTCTGGGGATTGCCCTTTTTGGCCGCAAGCGCGTCGGCGACACGCTTCACATGGTGGCAGTGGTGACCGTCGCCATTGGCACCTTGATTTCCGCTACCTGGATCCTTTCGGTCAACAGTTGGATGCATACGCCCCAGGGCTTTTCGATCGATGCCAGCGGCAATTTCGTGCCGGAAGATTGGTGGGCAATCGTTTTCAGCCCGTCTTTCCCCTATAGGCTCGTCCACACGGTGCTTGCCGCATTCCTGACCACAGCATTCGCTGTTGGTGCGGTTGGTGCTTGGCACCTGCTAAAGGATCGGGACAACCGCCAGGCACGGATCATGTTCTCCATGGCAATGTGGATGGCGGCGATCGTGACGCCGATGCAGATCCTGGCGGGCGACATGCATGGCATCAACACATTGGAGCATCAACCTGCCAAGATCGCTGCAATGGAGGGGCACTATGAAAGTCATCCCGACGGTGCGCCACTAATCCTTTTCGGCATCCCCAACGAGGAAGAAGAGCGGATCGACTACGCCATTGAGATCCCCAAAGCCTCTTCGCTTATTCTCAAGCACGACCTGAATGCGCCGCTCGACGGTCTCGATGCGTTCGCTGTCGAGGACCGGCCACCGGTGACGATTCCCTTCTTTGCTTTCCGCATCATGGTGGGCATCGGCTTTGCCATGCTGGGCATCGGAATGTGGTCGCTATGGACGCGCTGGCGCAAGACGCTTTTCACCAACCACTGGTTGCATCGCGCCGCACTCGTCATGGGCCCTTCCGGATTTGTCGCCGTGCTTGCAGGTTGGTTCACGACCGAGGTGGGGCGGCAGCCCTTTACGGTCTATGGGCTGATGCGGACATCCGAAAGCCTTTCGCCGGTCGCTGCACCCGCCGTTGGGGCATCATTGGTCGCCTTCGTCATCGTTTACTTCATTGTGTTTGGCGCCGGCGTTTTTTACCTGTTCCGGCTGTTCAGACGTCCGCCGGTCATGGAAGTGGATCACGAACTCGATCTCGGTCCGACGCGGGCAGCTGGTATAACGCCGGGACCCGCCCAGGAAACCACCATTCGTGAGGGCGTAAATCATGGAGATTGATCTTCCCACCGTCTGGGCAGGCATCATCGCTTTTGCCGTGCTTGCCTATGTGGTGCTCGACGGCTTCGATCTGGGCGTCGGTATCCTGTTCCCGTTCTTCAGGGATAGGCACGACCGGGACATCATGACCAACTCCATCGCTCCGGTTTGGGATGGCAACGAAACCTGGCTGGTTCTGGGTGGCGGCGGGCTGATGGCGGTCTTTCCCGTCGTTTATGCCACTGTCCTGCCCGCGCTCTACATGCCGGTTATTCTAATGCTGCTCGGGCTGATCTTTCGGGGCGTTGCCTTCGAGTTCCGCTGGCGGACGACCAGGGGTTCGATCTGGTGGGATATAGGTTTCTGGCTCGGCTCGACCGTCGCCGCATTCACGCAGGGCATTGCACTGGGAGCGCTGGTACAGGGTATCGAGATCGTTGACCGGGCCTATGCCGGCGGGTGGTGGGATTGGCTAACGCCGTTTTCCCTCATAACTGGCGCCGCGGTCACCGTGGGCTACGCCTTGCTAGGTGCGACTTGGCTCAATCTCAAAACCTCAGGCGACTTGCAGGCAAGGTCCCGCCGCATCGCTATGTGGACTGGTGGTGCAACGATTGCGCTGATCGGCGTCGTGTCGCTTTGGAGCCCGTTCATCGACCAGATCTACTTCGAACGCTGGTTCGGCTGGCCCACGGCGTTTTTCTCTGCATTCGTTCCCATGCTGCTTGCCGTATGTGCCTTCGCGCTCTGGCAGGGATTGACCACTGACAAGCACCTTCAGCCTTTTCTGGCCGCGCTGGGCCTATTTGTGCTCAGCTTTATCGGGATCGGGATCAGCTTTTACCCCTACATGGTGCCAGGTGCGCTCACGATAGAAGAAGCCGCAGCGCCGGACAGCTCCTTGATGTTCCTCTTGGTCGGCGCATCGGTGCTGGTACCGGTGATCCTGGCCTATACCGGCTACGCCTATTGGGTCTTCCGTGGAAAAATCGACCCGGAGGAGGGCTACCACTGATGCATGTGCAAAAATCCCTGAAGCAGGTCGGCTGGTTCGTGGCGCTATGGGCCATGGGTGTTGGCACCATTCTAGCGGTTGGCTTGATCATCCGTCTGGCGCTAGGCCTTTAGATGGTCACTCCGATTTGTCGGACCCCACGCGACTACGGGCGCCGGGCCGAGAGCGCACGGATCGGCCAATCGTCGCCGGTGCTGGCGCTTGTTTGGAGGTTGCGTCCATGATCAAGCCGATAAGACTTTCTCCCAGCTATGCCATCTCAAGTCAGCTTTTGCCTTCCGACCTGGCGGACGCCAAGAGTGCCGGTTTTCGAACAGTGCTGGACGTACGTTATGACGATGAAGATCCTGGGCAGCCTGCCTTTGAGGAGATGGCTCGGGCTGCTGATTTGGCGGGAATTGCGATAGTCCACTTGCCGTCTGCATCGCCGCCCAACGACGGGCAACTGCGTGAGTTCGTTCGGCTTTCGCTCAAGTTGCGGAAGCCTGTCCTGGCATACTGCCGTTCGGGGGATAGAGCGAGACAACTTTGGAAACTCACGGAACTGCGTCGAGGCAACCTCTGACGAGCCAACGATTGAGCTGCCGACCGCAGCATGGGGTCGATGTTCGGCGCAGAATTCCCAATGGGTATCTAGGGACCTCAATGCGGGCTGACTACTAACTGCCGCCGCCTTGCGCCATTGCCAACGGCATAGTGAGTGTCGCAGGCATCAAATCTGGACAGCTACATCTTCTTTGGAACACAACAAAATAGAGAGTTCACCACATGGCCTATACGGAAAAATTCCAAGCCCTCGCCGATGAGGCTCAATCACGTGTTTCGGGTGTCTCGGCCCATGAGGTTGAGGGCCTCGTGAATGAAGGCGCCCTACTGCTCGACATACGAGATAGCGAAGAGCATCAGGCTGATCATATCACGGGGTCAATTAACGTCAGCCGTGGAAAGCTAGAAATGAACATTGAAGCAGCAGTGCCCGACCTTAATGCGACCATCCTCTGCTACTGTAATGCGAATAATCGAGGTGCCCTGTCCGCTGACACTTTGCGCGCAATGGGTTACAAAAATGCGCGATACATTGCTGGGGGCCTAAGAGCCTATCGCGCAATGGAATGATCTCATTGGCTGTGCGCTACGACCAAAGATTTGGTGCGGTCTCCTCCCAAGAGCCGGGCTGTCGGCGAGCCGAAGGCTCGCTATGCGGGTCTTCGCCCTTCGGGCTTTCATCCCTCACGCGAAAGAGGATCGCCGTAGATGGGGACTTGCTCCTTACCGCTTGCGCGCAGCACCGGGCAAGGGAAGCTGCGCCGCGGCCTCATGTTTGCGCCAACCGGTACAAACGCTGGGTTGCCGGCCGCGCCCTTGCCCGCCTTGCTCTTCGCGGCGTCCGGCTCCTGCTCAGGAAAATCCCGGGCGGTATCGAAGAGAAGGGAGCGCGACGAGGGCGCGGGCAAGAATGGAAAAAGCAGAGCTAGAAAGGCTGAAGGACAAGGTGCCCTGCGCGGCCGTCCTCGAACGCACGGGATTTGCGCTCGACCTCAAGGAAAGCACGCGCCGGGCAATGAAATTTCGGCGCGATGCGGCAATTATTATCGTCATCCATGACGGGAGGGGCTGGTTCGACCCTCTCTCGGACGGCAAGGGTGATGTCTTCCGTCTCGTCGAACATCTCAACGGCGTGCCTTTCATCGAGGCCATGAAAGAAGTCACCGGGCTGGTCGGGTTCGTGCCCACTACACCCCAATGGGACCGACAGTCACGGGAGCGAGAGCCCGATCTGTCGATTCCAGAACGCTGGCAGGCCCGCCGCAATCCATGGCGCGGATCAGCCACCTGGCGTTATCTTATCGAGGCACGTCGTCTTACCGAACCGGTTCTTCGAGCCGTGATCGCGGCAGGCTCGTTGCGCGAAGGCCCGCGTGGCAGCATGTGGGCGGCGCACAAAGATGCCGACGGCATCGTCACCGGGTGGGAGGAGCGGGGTCCGGACTGGCGTGGCTTTGCCACTGGCGGCGCCAAGGTGCTGTTCCGACTTGGCCACCGCGATGCGCTTCGCCTCTGCGTCACCGAGGCGGCGATCGACGCCATGAGCCTCGCGGCGATCGAGGGTCTCCGCTCCGACACGCTCTATCTCAGCACCGGCGGTGGCTGGTCGCCGGTCACCAACGCGGCAATCCGGGCGCTGGTCAACCGGCCGGGGATCCAGCTCGTTGCCGCCACAGACAACAACAAGCAGGGTGACGTCTATGCCCAAAGGCTTATGACCCTCGCCGGAGAGGTCGGGTGCAGCGCGGAGCGGTTGCGTCCCCTGGCGGACGACTGGAACGGGGATCTGAAAGGGATGGGGGAGGCAGGAGGAATGGAGGGGAAAGGCGGAGTGCCGCATGCCCGCCGACCGCGTCAAGGGTGAAGCTCACGCCCGGCTGCGCCGGCCCTTGACCCGCCCGGTCGGAGAGGCGGTCGCGGGGGAGGGGTCCGGAAGGGCTGAAGATGATGGTAATCCGCAAGGGATGAACCGCGCTCCGGCCCGCAAGTGGCCAGGAGCTCCCTATGACCCTTCACACCTCCATCCGCAAAATCTACTTCGGCGTCGCTGATCGCCGGCAAATGTTCCGCCTGTTCGACCGCCATGCGCAGCGGCCCAATCGCTGGGAGAATGACGATAGCGCGCTGTTTGCCGGCGAGTGGTTCGAGATCGCGCGCGCCGAACACGACTATATGCTCGACATCCTGCCGCCGCTCTGGATGCGCGGGGAAATGTTCGCCATGCGCGAATTCCTCACCGGCTCGGTGACCAGCGTCTTCTACACGCTGCGGATCGACGGCAAGACCCGCTATTTCCACGCCTATTGTGACCTCGCCCAGGCTCGTTCCCCGGTCGAGATGCGCGACGGAATCGTCGAACGCGAATGCTGGCCGGTGAAGGCCATGACGCATGATGAGCGTCTCGAGCATGTTTGGAGCGAAACCCATGATGAGTATCGTGGCTATGCCGGGGACAGGTTCCTCCCCCAGCATCGCGGCAAGCGCACCATTCTCGCCTATGGCTTGGGCACGACCGAGCTCAAGCTGCTCGACGATCTCACCGATGAAGAGATCGCTGCCAAGCTGCCCGTCCATTTGCGGCACCTCCCCACCCGCGTTGCAGCGTGAGGTGTGAGCGATGTTCACATTTCCCATTCTGGCCGTGCGCAAGATCGTCGAGCGCGGCATTGCCGATGCCGCCGCCAATGGCGGCTTCCGCAATCCCTACTACGGCACGCGTCCGGGCCAGGGCGAGAGACCCGGCATCTGGCTGGTCGGCGACGAGGGGGTCTACATCATGTCCAACGGCAAGCTAGCCGAGGGGCAGAAGGCTCTCGTCATCTATGCCGAGCAGTGCCACCCCAAGGGCGATATCGACTGGTGGGATTACAAGCGCCGCCATTTCGGCGCCGATGACGGTATCGAGTTCATCGAAGCTGACCGGCTGATCCCGCTCTTTGACCGCAACATGCGGGCGACCCACCTCAATGTGCAGCTTACCGAGAGCGAAATCGCGCTCTCGCTGCTCACCCGCTGACCTCTTCCAAATCCATGCCGCCGACCCTCGACCGATATCCTTCGGCCGAGCGGCCACGCGCGCCTTTGCTCTGGAGACCGCCCATGTCCAACGATCCCTTCACCCTCGACCTGTTCAGCAACACCTCACTTTCGTCCGGGCTCGGCCTGGGCGTTACCGCCTTCGGCAGCCTCTTCGACGACGACCGCGTCACCGAGGAGGCGCCGAACAGAGAAGGTGCCGCCGCACCGGCGCCAACGTCACCGAATGGTCCTTCGACCCCTTCAACATCGCGCCCGACACCAGACGCCACGCCTCGCGGCCAGACCTTCTTTCTCGAAGGCAATCGCGGCCTGGCCAAAGGCTGGAAGCAGCGCGCGCGCGATAATCTCGAGGCCCTCCAGCTCGCCGCGAAGATCGAGACCGAAAACCGCCCGGCCACGCCCGAGGAACAGGCCCGCCTCATCCGCTTCACCGGTTTCGGGGCCTCGGACCTTGCCAATGCCGTGTTCCGGCGTCCGGGCGAGACGGCATTCCGGGACGGCTGGGACGAGATCGGCGCCGACCTCGAGGATGCAGTGTCCAGCCAGGATTATGCCTCGCTGACGCGTTGCACCCAGTACGCCCATTTCACGCCCGAATTCATCGTCCGGGCGATGTGGTCCGGCCTCATGCGGCTCGGTTGGCGTGGGGGCAGGGTGCTCGAACCCGGCATTGGCACGGGCATTTTCCTCGCGCTGATGCCGCTGGAATTGCGCGACCAGGTGCATGTCACCGGCATCGAGATCGATCCCGTCACCGCGCGCATTGCCCGGCTACTGCAGCCGCAGGCGCGCATCATCAATGCCGACTTCGCCCGCGCCGAGCTGCCTGCCAGCTTCGATCTCGTCATCGGCAACCCGCCATTCTCGGATCGAACGGTGCACTCTGATCGCGCTTATCGCTCGATGGGACTGCGATTGCATGACTATTTCATCGCCCATTCGATCGATCTGCTGAAGTCAGGTGGCCTCGCGGCCTTCGTGACGAGCGCGGGCACCATGGACAAGGCGGATGCATCGGCGCGCGCGCATATCGCCAGGTCCGCCGATCTCGTCGCCGCCATCCGTTTGCCCGAGGGCAGCTTCCGCGCGGATGCCGGCACAGACGTCGTGGTCGACATTCTCTTTTTCCGGAAGCGTCGGACCGGAGAGGTCGCGAGCGATATGGCCTGGATCGATGTCGATGAAGTCCGCCCGGCCAACGGCGACGACGGCTCGATCCGCGTGAACCGTTGGTTCGCGCGCCACCCGGATCTTGTACTTGGCGCGCATGCCATCACGTCGGGCCCATTCGGTGAGACCTACACCTGCCTGCCGCGGCCTGGTGTTGACCTCGAAGACGCCCTTCCGGTGGCGATCTCCCATCTGCCGGAGACCATCTATGACGGCGAGCCCGATGCGATTGACCTCGACGCCGATCACGGCGCGCCCGTTGAAGACGGCGGAGACCCGAGCCCGGCCACCCGCGAAGGCAGCTACTTCATGGCCTCAAACACGGCGCTGATGCAGATGGTGGACGGGGTTCTCGTGACCATTGCTGTGCGCAAGGGGCGCAGCGCCGACGGCGTGCCCGACAAACATGCCCGCATCATCCGCAAACTGATCCCCATTCGTGACGCGGTGCGCGAGGTGCTCAAGGCCCAAGAGCTCGACCGGTCGTGGAAGCCGGCACAGGTCAAGCTGCGCATCGCCTGGTCCAATTTCGTGCGCGCCTTCGGGCCGATCAACACCACCGTGGTGTCGACGAGCGAAGATCCCGAGACCGGCGAGGTTCGCGAGATGCATCGCCGGCCGAACCTGCAACCATTCCTCGATGACCCCGATTGCTGGCTGGTCGCCTCCATCGAGGACTACGACCTCGAAACCGATACCGCGCGGCCAGGCCCGATTTTCACCGAGCGGGTGATCGCGCCACCCTCGGCGCCTATCATCACGTCGGCCGCTGATGCCTTGGCCGTGGTGCTGAACGAACGCGGCCAGGCCGACGTCGATCACATCGCCGGGCTGCTGCAAATGGATGCCGATGCTGTTATCGCCGAACTGGGCGAGGCCATCTATCGCGACCCCGAAACCGGGGCGTGGCAGACGGCCGATGCGTACCTCTCCGGTCAGGTCCGCGACAAGCTCAAAGCTGCCGAGGCCGCCGCGACCCTCGATCCCGTCTTCGAACGCAACGTCCGCGCGCTTGTCGATGTTCAGCCCGCCGATCTTGGTCCGTCCGACATTACCGCGCGTCTCGGCGCACCCTGGATTCCGGCGGTCGACGTCGTCGCCTTCGTCAAGGAGGCCATGGGCGCCGACATCAAGATCCGTCACATGCCGGAACTGGCATCATGGACAGTGCAGGCCCGCCAGCTTGGCTATATGGCGGCCGGCACATCGGAATGGGGCACCGGACGCCGCCATGCCGGCGAGCTCATCGCCGACGCGCTCAACAGCCGGGTGCCGCAGATCTTCGACACCATCAAAGACGGCGACAGCGAGAAGCGCGTGCTCAACGTCGTCGATACCGAAGCCGCAAAGGAGAAGCTGACCAAGATCAAAACGGCGTTCCAGACATGGATCTGGTCCGACCCTGATCGAACGGATCGCTTGGCGCGGGTCTACAATGACCGCTTCAACAATATAGCGCCCCGAAGCTTCAATGGTGACCACCTCCAGCTTCCGGGCGCCTCAGGCGCCTTTTCTCTTTATCGGCACCAGAAGCGCGGCATCTGGCGCATCATCTCGGCGGGCTCGACTTACCTCGCCCATGCCGTGGGCGCGGGCAAGACCATGACCATGGCCGCCGCGGTCATAGAACAGAAGCGTCTCGGTCTCATCGCCAAGGCCATGCTGGTCGTGCCCGGACACTGCCTGGCGCAGTCGGCGCGCGAGTTCCTGGCGCTCTATCCGACCGCACGCATCTTGGTCGCCGACGAGACCAATTTCACCAAGGAGAAGCGCCACCGCTTCCTGTCGCGCGCGGCGACCGCGACGTGGGATGCTATCATCATCACGCACTCGGCCTTCCGCTTCATCAGCGTACCCTCGGCCTTCGAGCAGCAGATGATCCAGGATGAGCTCGAGCTCTACGAGACCCTGCTCACCAAGGTGGAGAGCGATGACCGTGTCTCGCGCAAACGCCTCGAGCGCCTGAAGGAGGGCCTCAAGGATCGCCTGGAGTTGCTTGCGACGCGCAAGGACGATCTGCTCACCATCTCGGAAATCGGCATCGACCAGATCATCGTCGACGAGGCGCAGGAGTTCAGAAAACTCTCCTTCGCCACCAACATGGCGACGCTCAAGGGCATCGACCCCAACGGCTCGCAGCGCGCCTGGGACCTCTATGTGAAATCCCGCTTCGTCGAGACGAAGAATCCAGGCCGGGCGCTCGTGCTCGCCTCCGGCACGCCGATCACCAACACGCTGGGCGAAATGTTCTCGGTGCAGCGCTATCTCGGCTACGCAGCGCTGCTTGAGCGTGGCCTGCACGAGTTCGATGCCTGGGCCTCGACCTTCGGCGATGTCACCACCGAGCTCGAGTTGCAGCCCAACGGCAAATACAAGCCGGTCACGCGCTTCGCCACCTTCGTCAACGTTCCCGAGCTTATCGCCATGTTCCGCTCATTCGCGGACGTGGTCATGCCCGAGGATCTGCGCGATTACGTCAAGATCCCAACTCTCTCCACCGGGGCGCGCCAGATCAGGACCTCAAAGCCGTCGGCCGCCTTCAAGCGCTATCAGGTCCTGCTCGATGCCCGCATCAAGGCGATCGAGCAGCGCGAGGGGCCGCCCGAGCCTGGCGACGACATCCTGCTGTCGGTCATTACCGATGGCCGCCATGCGGCGATCGACTTGCGCCTCGTGGATGCCGACAATGACAATGAGGCGGACAACAAGCTCAACGACCTCGTTTCCAATGCTTTCCTCATCTGGCAGGAAACCGCCGGCAACGACTATGTCCGTCCCGACGGCAAGCCCTTCGAGCTGCCGGGCGCCGCGCAGATGATCTTCTCCGATCTCGGCACCATCAACGTCGAGAAGACACGGGGCTTCTCGGCCTATCGCTGGATTCGCGACGAGCTGGTGCGTCTCGGTGTGCCGACCTCCGAGATCGCCTTCATGCAGGATTTCAAGAAGTCCGACGCCAAGCAACGACTCTTCGGCGACGTCCGCGCCGGCAAGATCCGCTTCCTGATCGGCTCCTCCGATACCATGGGCACCGGCGTCAATGCGCAGTTGCGCCTCAAGGCCTTGCACCATCTTGATGTCCCCTGGTTGCCCTCCCAGATCGAGCAGCGCGAGGGCCGCATCCTGCGGCAGGGCAACCAGCACGATGTCGTCGACATCTTCGCCTATGCCACCGAGGGGTCGATGGATGCCCAGATGTGGCAGAACAATGAGCGCAAGGCCCGTTTCATCGCGGCGGCGCTCTCAGGTGACACCTCGATCCGCCGGCTTGAAGACCTCGGCGAAGGCCAGGCGAACCAGTTCGCCATGGCCAAGGCCATCGCGTCTGGCGATCCGCGCCTGATGCAGAAAGCTGGTCTTGAAGCCGACATAGCCCGGCTCGAGCGCCTGCGCTTCGCCCATCAGGACGATCAGTTCGCGATTCGCCGCCAGATCCGGGATGCAGAGCGGGATATCGAGTATTCGACGCGTCGGATTGTCGAGGTCGGCAACGACCTCGCCCGTCTGGTTCCGACTGCCGGAAACGCCTTCGGTATGACGGTCGGCGAAGAGCGCCTCACTGAGCGCAAGCTCGCCGGCCGGGCGCTGATGAAGGAGATTCTGACCCTCGTGCAGCTTCAGCACGAGGACGAGACCATCATCGCCTCAATCGGCGGATTCGAGCTCGCATATTCCGGCCAGCGCTTCGGCCAGGACGGCTACAGCTACAGCACGGCGCTGCTGCGCACCGGAGCCGAGACTGAAATCGAACTCCCGGTCACCAACACACCGCTCGGTGCAATCGCCCGGCTCGAGCATGTCCTTGTCGGCCTCGAGGAGGAGCGGGCACAATATCGGCGTCGCCTCTCTGACGCCGAGCAGCGCCTCGCCTCCTACCGAGTGCGCGAGGGCGGAGAATTCAGCTTCTCTGCCGAGTTGACCGACAAACGCCGGCAACTTGGTGAGATCGAAAAATCGCTTGCCGAGGATATCGTCCCCGCCGGCACCCGCGCCGCAGCCTAGCCAGAACTGCAACGCTCGGGAGGAGCAAAAAAGGGCGGAATGAGGAGGGGATAAGCCTGCTCGCAGATCGGGCGATCCGCCGGCGCTGACGCTCAATCGCTCCCTTGCGATCCCGGCCCGTCACCCTGCGCAGGGCTGAAGGCGCCCCGCTGGGCCAGCCGGGCAGGAATGCTCGGGCGCAATTGCACCGGTTCGCCCGCTCCGCGGGCCGGAGGGTGTCTTCGGGAAGAAGACGGACAAGGACCGGCAAAGGCCGTGTCCGCAATCCTAAAGGAGCATCTCCATGGAACTGAAATTTGTCGATCCGCGCTCGCTCACGGACAATCCGGACAAGGCGCGCCGCTCCAGGTCCAGCCCGCAGGCCGACGCCCTGCTGCTGGCAACGATCAAGGCCGTAGGCATCGTGCAGCCGCCTGTCGTCACCGCAGAAACTGATGGCGGCAACGGCTTCGTCATCGATGAGGGTCATCGCCGCGTGAAGCAGGCGATTGCCGCCGGGCTAGAGGAAATCGCCGTTCTGATCGTTCCGCGCGCCGAGGACGGTGGCGCCATGCGTTCGTTGGTTACAACGATCGCACACGAGCAACTCAATCCGGTCGATCAATGGCGCGCCATCGAGCGCCTCGTCTCGCTCGGCTGGACCGAGGAGGCGATTGGCATCGCGCTCGCCCAGTCGGTGCGCCAGATCAAGAAGCTCAGGCTACTGGCCAGTGTGCTGCCGGCGATGCTGGACCACATGGCCAAGGGCGACATGCCCGATGAGCGGCAGCTTCGCACGATCGCGGCGGCGTCGCTCGAGGATCAGAAGGAAGTCTGGAAGGCGCACAAGCCGTCCAAGGGCGATCCGCAGGTCTCGTGGTGGAGTGTCGCCAATGGCCTCGCCAGGACCCGCATGTACGCGCGCGACGCCAGTTTTGGCGACGAGCTTGCCCAGGCCTACGGCATCGCCTGGGTCGAGGACTTGTTCGCTCCCGCCGACCAGGACAGTCGCTATACCACCGATGTGGAAGCTTTCCTTGGCGCCCAACAGGAGTGGATGACCCAGAACCTGCCCAAGAAGGGCGTCATCACCGACGTCAACACCTATGGCGAGGTCAAGCTGCCGCCCAAGGCAGAACGCGTTTATGGGACGCCCAAAAAGTCGTACCACACCGCGATGTATCTTGACCGCGAGGGCAAGGTGAAGTCGGTCCACTTTCGCCTACCCGAGGCCAAGAAGAAAAGTGAGGGCTCCAACGACGCCGGCGGCGCGGACGAGACGATCGTCATCTCCAAGCCCCGTCCCGACGTCACGCGCAAGGGGGTCGAAATGATCGGCGACCTGCGCACGGACGCACTGCATGAAGCGCTGGCGCGGGCACCCATCGAGGACCACACCCTGCTCGCACTGCTCATTGTCGCCTTCGCGGGACAGAACGTGCGCGTCGACTCCGGCGCGGGCGGTGACTTCCGCTTTGGCGGACGCCTCGGCCGGCACGCGGCAACCCTCTTCGATGGGGAGGGCAAGCTCGCCCCTGACACCAATGCGCTGCGCGTCGCCGCCCGCGGCGTTCTGATCGACGTGCTCTCGTGCCGCGAGAACATCAGCAAGTCCGGCATCGTGGCGATCGCCGCTGGCTCGGCCATCGGCGCCAATGGCTTTCTGGCCAATATGGGCACAGAGGACTTCCTCTCCTGCCTGTCGCGTCCGGCGCTCGAGGCTTCGTGCAGCGATACGCCGGTGGTGCCGCGGGCGCGGGTCAAGGATACGCGGGATGCGCTCGCCGAACATTACAAGGAGGGTCATTTTGTCCATCCAGCCGCGCTATTTGCCCCCGACGCGACCAGCCTCGCGGAATGGCTCGCCAAGAACACCGTCACGGAAGTCGAGGATGACGATGTGACGGACGTCGATGAGATCGGCGGAGGTGCCGACGACGAATTCGAGGAGGGCTTCCGCGACGCCGCCGAGTAAGGCCTTCGCGGTTCCATTCTTTCGATCGCTCTTCCGCCGCCGGGTCGACCCGGCGGCGGTTTCGTCTTTAGCACTTCATGGAGGGCGGCATGTCCGCACACGCGATCTTCCAAACCGCACCCGTGGGGGCCTTGCCGCCATGTCTGACGGAAAGTCGTGGCAGCCTGGTGCCGACGCCGTCTAGGCAACTTCCAGTCTCGGCTCCATTTCACGCACCATGCCGGTCCGTTCAGTTCGCCCACTGGCGAGGGAGGGGGTCGCCGTGATCCCCGCACCAGAGCTGCGCCGCCAACTCTCCCGGATGCGGGAGGCACACCGGCAAACCCAGCGTCAGCTGGACATGGTGGACCGGCAGATCACATGCCGCATGACCGCGCTGATCCCCGGCCTGCTGCCCCGCCGGTCTCACTATCATCGGGGCAAGCCGGCTGACCCTGGGGCGTTTCTTGAGCGCTATCGGGCACAGGTCTCCGCCCTGACCACTGAACGCCAACCGGAGATCGAAGCCCTTTCGCTTAAACTGGCGTTACAGGAGCAGGCGATCGCCAACTTCATTGAGCGGCACGGTCATGAGGCCGGCCTCAGCGAACAGGTCCCTTGACGTATGCGATCGGGTCGGAAGCCGCCGAGGGTCGATGGCCCCTCGACTGATGCGGGGCATCTGGGCGACCAACACGTGGTGGTTGTCCCTACCGCAGACACATTGGAGCCTGGCGCGTGAATGTCAGTTGGTCATGACCGTCTGTCCTTCGGTTCCCATGTCGAAATTGAGGTCCCGTGCTGGTCCTCCCTCGGGCTTCATGCAGTCCTGAACCGGCGACCGTTCGCTTCAAGGCCGCGTACCGCGCCGCGCGGCGGCCGGCTCGAACCAATCTCGACATGGCAGGCCCGCGGCCCGCGCGAGGGCTGAAGGGCCCCTGCTTGGCTGCAAACCTTCCATGCTCGCCTCGGTCCGCCCGGACCCTGAAGCACCCGTCATTCCGCCGGTTCTGTTGGTCTGCGCCCGAGGGAGGGCCGGCACGGGGCCGGTCCGAGCTTCGGGAACCGAAAAGGAAAACGCCATGACAGACAAACCTGCCAAATCCCGCCCCAACGCCCGCGTCGTTCCGCTCCGCAAAGCCACCACCCTGCAGATGGTCCGGCTTGCCTGCCCCGACTCCGGACAATGCGCTCTCATCTCGGAGAGTTTCGGGCTCCCGGTTCTCGATAGCGACGGCATCCGAGACCTCCACGAAAAGCTCATCATCGATACCGCTGCGGCGCTCGACGAGGGGCTTGGAGAACGCGCTATGCAAATCCACATGCAGCGCATCGTTGGGGCATTCGTTGGTTCGGCCTATGGAGCCGGTCAGTTCTACAGCCGGGCTGTTTCCGAAGCGCGCGACGCCACAGCCAAATCAGCCTGCGACGACCGAGACGAAGATGTCAGTGGGCCGGTTGGCTTTGGCAGCGCCGCGCAGCGCAAGCGGGAGTTCGCCGCAGATATGGCGCTCCAGGCTCACGCCTTGCGCATGGCTGCCGAGGGCACTATCGCAGCTTACGAGAAGATCGTTGGCGAGGCTTGGAAACCCTTCGAACGGGTCGTCGATAACCCCGGCCAGTCCGTCGACCGCAAGGCGGCCGAGGTGCAGATGGCGGCCCTTGGGTGACGGGCCCCTCGGGCGGAGCTTCGGCTTCGCCCACTTATCGCATCAGATCTTCCAAAAAGAAACTACGGTGGGCTGAGGGGCGACGGCAGTGCGCCGCTCCACAGCAGTCGGTCCGCAGGATCAGGTTATTCAGCGTGCTCGCCCTCCCGCCCCAGTCTTAGAACTGAAGGATTTCTAGGCTGAATGGTGGGGATGCGCGAAGCGTATCCCCGATCTCGATTACTCGCTGGCGCCTTCGCCTTCGAGCCACTCGACCATTTCGGCGATCTCTGCCTCCTGGGCATCGATCACCTTCTGCGCCATTTCCCTCGCCCACTGGTTATCACCATGCTCCAGCTCGGCCTTGGCCATGTTGATGGCGCCCTGGTGGTGCGGGATCATCCCGCAGACGAAGGCCACGTCGATGTCTTCCACCATCATGCCGTCCATCATCTGCTTGTTAGTCACGTCCATGCCGGCCATCAGGTCGGTATGGGCCGCGTCCATCTCATGGGACATGTTCATGGCCATGTCGCCGACCATGCCCTCGGCGGTCTTGCAGATTTCGGGCAGCTCGGCACCCGCCGCCGACATGTCATGGCCCGCCATGGCGTCCTGGGCGAAGGCAGAGCCGGAAGTGGCGATCAGGAAGGCGCCGGTCAGAAGGGTCGTCTTGAAGAGGTTCATTATCATAGCTCCTTGGTTTGGCGTTCTTGTAGTTCGATTACATTACGTGCCCGGAGGGGATAACCCCGAGAGCCGAAAGACCCATCCAGATCGCCATGGCGACCATCATCAGGTTCTCGGTAAGGGAGACAAACCCGAGCGGTACGTTGCTGGAACCGCCGACGCAGGCGCATTTGAGCTCACGTCTGTCTACGTAGACCGCCTTAAAGACAGAGACCGCGCCGATCGTCCCGATGAACAGCGCTATCGGAACCGACAACCAGGTTAGAGCCCCGGCGACCATCAGGATGCCGGCGGCGCCTTCGGCATACGGATAGACGTAGCTGTACGGAACCCAGCGCTTGGCTAGGAGGTCGTAGTTCAGGAACATGGTGGCGAAGCTCTCGACGTTCTGCAGCTTGAGCAGCGCCAGCACGACCATCGAAAAGCCGATGAACCACTCGGCGGCCCGCAGCGTGAACGGATTGCCCGTAACGGCATAGCTGGCCGCCATGGCGGTCAACGCAGTCATGGCGAACAGCACCGCCACGGGCCGATACGTCGTTGCCTTGGGGTCTGCAACGGTCTTGCCCAGGAACCGGCGGGTGTCGTCATGACCGCCGACGCGCTGGCCGTCGACAAAGACCTGGGGCGTCGTCTTTACGCCGTACTTCTCCTTGAACGCGTCGGTCTCCTCGCGTGTGGTCAGTTGATGATCCTCGACCTCATAACCGGATCGCTTCAGCATGTCCTTGACCTTCAGGCCATAGGGGCAGGTGTGGTCCGGCATTACCATGCGATAAATGACGGCCTTCTTCCTGGCCGACGTGGCGTCCAGTGCTATGGTGGACATGGGACAGTCCCTTCTTTGAAACCAGTGATTTTCATCTTGTGCACCTTACCATCATTGGAAGGTCAAGGCCCCTTATCCATGACTTACCATCGTGACGTGGATGCCTACGTCCGCAGGCTCGACGGTAACCTTCACGTCAGTATACATGGTCTATGCTGACGACCATGACCCCAGATGATGCCACGCACCTGCTGTTCGAAGCCCATCTGCTGGTGCGGCATGGACCGGAACGCAGCGAGCGGGCAATGGCGGACCTTGCGCCTGCCATCAACCGGCTGGACGAGGTAGAGTCGTTTTACCCTGATCTCCAGGTGGAGATCGACCCGATCCGGGCCGCCTTCGCCTGCCAAACGCGTAGAGATCGAAATGACATCCAAATCTTACCTCTGGCCCGGCGTCCCCCTGGCGCTCGGTTCCGCTGTGCTGTTCGGCGCAGCGGCGCCGCTTTCGAAACTGCTGATCGGGTCCGTTGACCCGTGGCTACTCGCAGGCATTCTTTACCTGGGTGCCGGCACCGGGCTGGCGATTGTGCACCTCGGCCGTCCGCTGATCGGCCTTCCGTCCCCGGAGGCACCACTTCAGCGCAGCGACCTGCTGTGGCTGGCGGCGGTAATCCTGTTCGGCGGCATGCTGGGACCACTCTTCCTGATGCTGGGCCTGTCGCAGACCAGCGCCTCGTCCGGATCGCTCCTGCTCAACCTCGAGGGCCTGGCTACAATGGCCATCGCGTGGATCGTGTTCCGCGAGAACGTGGACCGGCAGCTGATCCTCGGTGCCGCCGCCATCCTCGCCGGCGCCGTGCTGCTGTCGTGGACGGGAGCTGGCCTGAGCCTCGACACCGGCAGCCTGTTCATCGCCGCGGCATGCCTGAGCTGGGGCATCGACAACAACCTCACACGCAAGCTGTCGTCAGCCGATCCCGTGCAGATAGCCATGATCAAGGGCCTGGTCGCCGGATCCACGAACCTGGTACTGGCTCTGTCGCTGGGTGCCAGCCTGCCGGGCATCGGCCTGATCGGCGCGGGTGCCGTCGTCGGTTTCCTCGGTGTCGGCGTCAGCCTCGTCATGTTCATGCTAGGGCTGCGGCACCTGGGTACCGCGCGGACCGGGGCGTACTTCTCGCTGGCGCCGTTCATTGGTGCAATGCTGGCCATCCTGATTTTCCGCGATGCCATCACCTGGCACTTAGTCGGCGCGGGGATGCTGATGGCGATCGGGCTGTACCTGCACTTGGCCGAGCGGCACGATCATGAGCACGACCATGAGGGCCTCGAGCACGACCATGCCCATACCCATGACGAGCACCACCGGCATGCACACGATGGCCCGGTGACGGAGCCTCATTCGCACTCGCACCGGCATGAACCAATGCGCCACAAGCACCCACATTACCCGGATCTGCACCACCGTCATGGGCATGGCCACGGCTAAAGTTCAAGTTCAGTTCAGCCTGCATAACAGTGCTTGGTTTCTGCTCGCCAAGATCAGAGGCAGATTATGTACAACGGCCTGGTAAATGTGGATGTCCGAAAAGGGGTGGAGGCTGCCTCTTTGCGGAGCTTGCCAAGTGGCGTCTGGTGGCTACCGTGCTCATCTCGACCTTGCTCCAACCGTTGCTGGCCCGCCTCGCTGCCCCATCCCGCTCTCTTGTGATGGCATTCCTAATGCGACCGCGGATCTTCCACGATCAACCCGCAAGGGGTCCGCTAGCAAGCTGCGGCCTCTCGGCTGACGCCTTCGCGGTGATCGCGCCCGCCGCCGCACCCTGACGGAGCCATCGAGCGGGAATTGTCCCGCTCCAAGATGGAGCCCTCAGATGTCCAACGATCTAACCCTCGCCCAGAAGGCCGCCTGGCACCTCGCCCGCACTCTTATGGCCCCAGTGGTTCTTTTCCAGGTCGACGATGAATTCGGCGTGCTGCCCGCCGACGAGATCGATGACGCCGACGTCAAAGTCCTCTTCGAATACGATCCCTATAGCGGCGGTTGCTCGGTTCACTGAAACCGATCCGACCTCCGATTGAGGCGGCGCCCGGCGCCGCCTTTCTTTTTGTCTCTCGCCTGCTCCCGCCCCCGTCCTGCCGGTGGTCCTGGCGGAGCCAGGCTATCAGCGCAACGGCTTCGCCGTCCTCCGCTGCGCTGCGGCCCATGGGGGTGCGCTGTCCGCCTTCCTGCTCCGCCCTGGCGGACCCCGTGACGGGGCCGCGATCGGCGCAGCCTCCAGAACCGGAGGTTCATGAAAATGAGCATGAAAGAGAAAGGACCGCGCATCGACATCTATGCGCGGATCACCGACCGCATCGTGGCGGATATGGAGAAGGGCGTTCGCCCATGGATGCAGCCGTGGCGTGCGTCGAATGCCGTGGGCCGGGTGACGCGGCCCATACGGCATAACGGCCTGCCCTATAGCGGCATGAACGTGCTGCTGCTGTGGTCTGAGGCCCTCGCCCGCGGCTTCATCAACCCGATGTGGATGACGTTCAAGCAGGCGCTTGAGCTCGGCGGCGCCGTCCGCAAGGGCGAAACCGGCTCGATGGTCGTTTTTGCCAGCCGCTTCACCAAGACAGAGACAGACGCCGCCGGTGAGGAATTCGATCGGGAGATCCCGTTCCTGAAGGCGTATACGGTCTTCAATGTCGCGCAGATCGACGGCTTGCCGGACCAATATTACGGGCCGAAGACAGAACCCGTGCGCGATCCAGTCGCGCGCATCGAGTATGCCGATCGCTTCTTCGCCAGTACCGGCGCCGTGATCCGGCACGGCGGCTCACAGGCCTATTACGCCCCCTCGCTCGACATAATTCAGATGCCGCCATTCGAGACCTTCCGCGACGCCGCCTCATATGTCGCCGTCCTCAGCCATGAAGCCGTCCACTGGACTGCAGATTCTCGACGGGTCGGACGCGATCTCAGCCGCTATGCCAAGGACCGCAGCGAGCGGGCGCGTGAGGAACTGATCGCCGAGCTCGGGAGCTGCTTTCTCTGCGCTGATCTTGGCATCGCGCCAGAGCTCGAGCCCCGGGCCGATCATGCCAGCTACCTGGCCTCCTGGCTCAAGGTCCTCGTCGACGAC
Organism: Alphaproteobacteria bacterium; assembly: GCA_018828145.1. Taxonomy (GTDB): domain Bacteria; phylum Pseudomonadota; class Alphaproteobacteria; order Rhizobiales; family Devosiaceae; genus Devosia. The sequence continues at coordinate 64,431 of JAHJWO010000055.1, forward strand.
AAGCGGGCGATCTTCTCGGCCGCTGCCCATGCGCAGCGTGCAGTCGCCTTCCTGCACGGCCTTCAACCGGCGATCTCTGAAGATCGCAGTGCTGCCTGATGATCATGAGCCTGTCGACGGCGGGGACGGTCACGGGCCCCCGGTCCCTCTGCGCGCCCTCTTGCTCCTGGCGGACGTGTAATCCACCGCCTGGGCGCTGATAGCCCGCCCATGGCGAAGTCGGACCCAAGATCGCCCCCTCCTGTGTGAGAAGGGCCTCGTGTGTGTTGGATGCTGAATGGAGCGCCAACGGCGGACGGTCATCATCCTGCCCTGACTACGAACCGTTGGCAGGGTGCATCCGGGGGGCGGTCGTTATCGTCTGTGTCACACCGAAGGTTGCAGGCTGGGCTCGTGGTCGTCTGCACAGCCTTTACCGGGTCCGTGCTGAGAAACCAGAATGGGGGCTGGTCGCGTCGTGGGCGCCAGCGCTCGAAGCGAGGCTGACGAGGTCGGGCAACGGATCGCGCCGCACCGTCACCCCAGATGAAAGTGCCAGACCGACACCAGCCAATGTCACCTCCGGGCGGGTCTTCAAGCTCACGCCCAGATCACGTCCTCGATTTGGCATGTCTGACCGAATGACGTCGTCGCCGAAACGGCGACGCCTCGATCTTATCCCCGCAACCGCCGTCCGCAACTTTCTTCCCCTGATCGCTGCGCGCTCATTCCTCGCGAAGCAAGAATGCTGCTCCCGGCCGCCCTCCACTTTGTTCCGGCCTCTTCGAGGTGCGGGTCGATCGCCCCCGGTCTGTCGACAGCCATCGAGGTCGCGATGGGCGCGACCCGACAAACTTACGGAGACGACAAATGGCTACCATCGGCACCTTCACCTCCAGCGCCAACGGTTTCACCGGCACGATCAAGACCCTCAACCTCAACGTCAAGGCGCGCATCGAGCGGGTCGAAAACCCTTCCGACAAGGGCCCGCAGTTCCGCATCTTCTCGGGCGCAGTCGAACTCGGTGCAGCCTGGCAGAAGACGGCCAAGGAAACCGAACGCGACTACCTCTCGGTCAAGCTGGACGATCCGAGCTTCCCCAACCCGATCTACGCCACCCTAATCGAGGTCGAAGGGCAGGAAGGCCTACAGCTCATCTGGTCCCGGCCCAACGGCAACCGCGACTGATCCGCATCGAGGCCCCGTCCACTGGCGGGGCCTTGATCCTTTTATCCACTGCGGGAGAAACACCTTGGCCTTCATCGACGAAATCGAAGAGCTGCGCGCCGAACTCTGTCACAGCCACCTGACCGTCGCGGAACGCCGTAGCGCTGAGACAAGACTGGTCGAACTCCGTCAAAATCGAAACGTAGAACCCGGCAACGCGCAGAAGGCCACCACAAGGCACTAGCTCCACTGCGCCTAGCCTGTGACGGCTCAATGTCTACTTAGCGTCGTCACCCACGTCAGGATCGAGGAACGGCTGTCACAGAGTTTGGAACCGATCGAGAGACCCGCCTCGGCTGATAGCCGCGGAGCCTTTTGGCCCGCAATAGCTCAAGGAAGAGTCCCACAGCCTCACCCTCGTCATCGAAGGAGTGCTGAACTGTGCGCCCGATGGTTCCGATCCGGCCCCAGCGACGGATGAGCCGGGCTTGACCGAACAGCGTTTCCTCAATCGACAGCGCGTAGAAGCGCGCCATGTTACGGTCCGGGTCCCGGCGTTCGATATAGAGCTGATATTGCTGCGCGATCATGCCGAGCAGAATCGCGCAGCCCGAATCCGCCGTCCAATGATTGGTTTGAATCACTGGATCGGCATCGATTCATTTTGGTGATGGATGCGGCGGCCGCCGATCAGCCGTTGAGCGCATCCTTGATCGCCTTGGCCGGCGTAAAGCTCAGCTTCTTGGAGGCCGCAATCTTGATCGCGGCGCCCGTCGAGGGATTACGACCCTCGCGCGCCGGCGTGTCCTTGACCTTGAACTTACCGAAACCGGGAATGCTGGTTTCGGCCCCCGATGTCGCTGCTGCGGCAATTTCCGCGAATACGGCTTCAACGATGGCTTTGGCTTGGGCCTTGGTGAGGCTTTGCTCAGCGGCGATCTTGTCGGCGATCTCGGTCGTCGTGGTCATTGGTCACTCCTCATGATGGAAACGGTTTTTGCTTACCACGGATTTCATGTCCGCACGCCGGAACCAGATGGCGCGCCCACAGCGGATTGGTGGATTGCCCGCTGTGAACACGATCTGCTCGTCGGCACGCATCTGCAGCACTTCATGCGGCAGGATGAGAGGACGTCTCGATAATTGCCTGGAGCGGGTGCGAGACGATCCAGACGATTTTGTGCTGGTGCTGACCTGGCTGACCTCGACCGTGGTATCGCCGCACCGTTTGGAAATGTAGTCTGCCGTCTCTGGGTCATTGATCGCCGCAAACGACATCCAGGACGCGCTTTCAAACCATTTGCTCGTCGCGTCACGGCCGCCGTAGGCCTCGCGCATCTGCCCGATGGACTGAAACAGCAGCACCAGCGTGATGCCATACTTGCGGCCGGCATCGCGGGCAGTTTCGAGAATGCGCATAAAGCCGAGCCGCGCCACTTCATCAAGTAGGAACAGTGTCCGACCCTCGATCTTGCCGTTGCGATTATAGATGGCGTTCATCAAGGCGCCGATGATTACCCGGGCGAGGCCCGGATGGTTCTCCAAAGTCTTGAGGTCGAGATTGATGAAAATGTCGGTCGTGCCGGCGGCGAGGTCGTCGGTGGAAAAGGTGTTGCCCGAAACGAGCGCCGCGTAGTTCTCGTAACTCAGCCAGTGGGTTTCCTTGGCGGCTGAAGCGTAGACGCCCGAAAAGGTCTCGGGCGTCATGTTGATGAAGGGCGCGACGTTCTCCTTGACGAAGGTCGAGCCGGAACTGTCGTAGATGGCTTGCAGCCGTTGCCGTAGTTTGGGTTCGGGCTCAGCCATATTGGCGCGGACCCGCCGCAGGGTTTGTTCTGCCGGATCGACATGACCTGACAGGCACACATCGGCGATCAAAGCCGTGAGCAGTTGCAGCGCCGCACCCCGGAAGAAATCATCGCGCGCCGAACCTGCGCGCGGCGCCTCGGTGATGATCCAGGACGCGACGGCGGCAATGTCCTCTTCCTTGCTGCCACTAAAGCGACCGATCCAGTCGAGGGCGTTAAAGCCAATTTCGGGACTGGATGGATCGAGGGCAACGACCGTGCGCTGTGCGGCGCGCCGGTGCTCGCGGACCATCGGCGCGACCTCGTTGGACGGGTCGAGTATCACCAGACCATGCCCCCATTTGAGGGCGGTCGGGATCGTCACCGAGGTTGTCTTGAACCCGCCCGATCCCGCAAAGGCGATGCCGTGGGTTGAACCGAAGGCACAGTCAAAGCACAGGAGCGGCGACGTACCGCCTACGCCCCAACTTTCCTTGTCATCGGCGCGGAACGCCCGCTCGGCGACAACATCCTGGTCAACGCGACAGCGTTCCCCGATGACAACGCCGCCCATACTGGGGAACAGCCTTTTGGTTTCGGCTTGGCTCATCCAGTTGGAGGATCCGTGAATGGCGCGTCGTCCTTCTATCCGCTTCGGCGCCTTGGCGGAAAAGGCCCGGTTGCCGCGCGAGACGACGCGGAGCCCAAACAATCCGGCACCAAGGGCGAGCATCGCGCCCATCGTTGTCGATGGATCGACAAAGCCGAGAACCGCATTAAACGGTACCTGGTCTGCGAAGCTGGAGAGTCGCGCAAGTTCACGCCACACGGCGACCGCGACCGCGACCGTTGCGCCGCTGGCAACCCCACCGCCGACATAGCGGATCGCCGTCGAGCCGGCCGACGCAAACAAGATAACAACGCCCAAGCCGGCAGCTGTCGCATAGGGCAGGGCTATGCCGAGCTTGCCGAGTAGCATCTGCGCGCTAGATGTCGTCCCTAGACCTGCCATCCGCTGCTCGATCCCTGTCAGCATCCAGACGGTCGTGGTCATCAGCAGGATGGGCATCAACACCGAAGTCAGCTTCTTGAGCGTCATGGCGGAAGGCCTCTTCTCCGATGGCAAGGAGGCGCGCGCGCTCAGGCGCATTGCCGGCCAACTTGCGTTTGGCCTCGAGCAACAGGCCAAGCAGCAACGCCCGCTTTTCGTAGCGCAGCCCCGCCTTAGCGATGAGGCCGCCCAGTTGGATTTTTTCTCTGGTGTCTTTTTTCCGGTCGTCGGTCCTGGCCAATTGCATCATCCGCTCAGTCCGTCCGAGTGTTGCCCTGAGGCGCGCCAGGAGCGGCCTCCTTCGCCCCGGTGGCCTTCCGAAACCGAGCTGAGAGTTCTTCGAAGGCTTTGATGAGGTCGCTGTCTTCGACCTCGACGTCGCCGAGCCCGGCCCTGAGCGCGATGCGTCCGATGCGTCCGGCCTCTTTGGTTTCCGCCTGCTTGAGCTGCTCCTGCAGCCTGGCGATTTCGTCGCGGAGTTTGATGACGGGCTTTTTCACGTGTCGTTTCCCCTTGGACCGAAAATGCCCCGAAGTACGACATGATCTTCCCCGCATGCAAGCCAGTGCGCACCCTATCAAATCCGATAGGTCGGCAGCGCCGACTTCTTTTGCGATTATCCCGCCGTTCCGAAGGAATGGCTCCAAGGGCGCAGTAATACGTTGCGTGGCAACGTTGCGGGCTCCGCCGGAAGGCAAGGACCATTTCGGGTGAACACCGATCCTTCAACTCCGGAAGCTCCGCTGCCTTGGCCATCACCCATTTCACGCCCCAGCTCATCAGTCGCGGCTCCGGCCGGAGCGCGGTCGCGGCCGCTGCCTATCGGCATTGTGCGCGTATGGAGCATGAGGGCGAAGGCCGAGTGATCGACTACTCGCGCAAGGCTGGCATGGTGCACGAAGCGTTTGTGCTGCCGCCCGACGGACCTGCTTGGGCGAGGACGTTGATCGCCGATCGCTCTGTTGCAGGGGCGGCGGAGGCGTTCTGGAACAAAGTTGAGATTTTTGAGAAGCGTCCAGATGCCCAACTGGCCAAAGAGTTCATTCTGGCGTTGCCGATCGAGCTGGCGACCGAACAAAACATCTCGATGATGCGCGCCTTTGTCGCCGAGCAAATCCTGGCGAGAGGTATCGTTGCGGACTGGGTCTATCACGACGTTCCTGGCAATCCCCACGTCCACTTGATGACCAGCTTGCGGCCGCTGACAGAGGACGGCTTTGGCGCCAAGAAAGTCCCGGTGATCGGCGCGGATGGCGCGGTGGTCCGGACCCCGTCCGGCCAGATCGTCTATCGCCTTTGGGCCGGTGACAAGGATGACTTCCTTGCCCTTAGGCAGGCCTGGTACGATTGTCAGAACCAGCACCTGGCGCTCCATGGCCATGATGTCAGGGTCGATGGCCGTTCTTACTCTGAACGTGACATCGACATTGCGCCAACCAGCCATATCGGTGTCGCCGCCAAGGCGATTCAGCGTCAGGCCGAACGTGACGGCCGGGACGCCGAGCTCGAGCGCCTGCGTCTGTTCGAAGCACAGAGACAGAAATCTGCGCGCAAGATTGAACGCAATCCGGCGATTGTGCTCGACATGGTCAGCAGGGAGAAAAGCGTCTTTGACGAGCGGGACCTCGCCAAGGTGGTGCATCGCTATATCGACGATGCAGGCACCTTCGCAGCCGTCATGGCACGCATCCTTGAGGTCCCCGAAATCGTGCGGCTGGAGCGCGAGCGCATCGATCTCGACACCGGCGAAACCCTACGATCGCGCCACACGACGAGGGCAATGATCCGGATCGAAACGGATATGGCCGATGAGGCCATACGGCTTGCCGGCAGACACGGCTTTGAGGTCGATCGCCGCGTCATCCAATCAGTCTTTGATCGGAACAGCAGGCTTTCGGGCGAGCAGCGCTCCGCAATCGAACGTGTCGCCAGTCGCGAATGTATCGCAGCAGTTGTTGGTCGCGCCGGTGCGGGCAAGACCACGATGATGACTGCGGCGCGCGAGGTTTGGGAGGCGGGGGGCTATCGCGTCGTTGGCGCGGCGCTGGCGGGAAAGGCGGCTGAAGGGCTGGAGAAAGAAGCCGGCATTGAAAGCCGAACCTTGTCGTCATGGCAATTGCGCTGGAGCAAGGGTCGAGACCTGCTCGATGAGCGTACGGTGTTCGTACTGGACGAAGCGGGCATGGTGTCCTCGCGGCAGATGGCCGAATTCGTGGCGGCGGTGTCGGCGGCCGGGTCGAAACTGGTCCTGGTCGGCGACCCCGAGCAGCTGCAGCCGATTGAAGCCGGGGCCGCGTTCCGCGCCCTTGTCGATCGTATCGGCTATGCGGAACTGGAAAACATCTACCGCCAGAAGCAGCAATGGATGGGTGACGCATCCCTCGATCTGGCGCGTGGCAATGTTCGCGAGGCGATCGCCACTTATGCCGACCGGGGCCGGGTGCTCGGGTCGGCCCTCAAGGCAGATGCCATCGCCAATCTCATCGCCGATTGGAGCCGGGATCACGATCCGGCGAAATCGACGCTTATCCTCGCGCATCTCCGCCGTGACGTGCGGCAACTCAACGAGCTGGCGCGCGGTAAGCTCATGGAACGAGGATTGATCGAGCTCGGGCATGCCTTCCGGACGGAAGACGGCGAGCGCCGCTTTGCGGCCGGTGACCAGATTGTCTTCCTCAAAAACGAAGGATCACTGGGAGTCAAAAACGGCATGATCGCCCGGGTTGTGGAGGCAGGCCAGGGTCATATCGTTGCCGAAATTGGCGATGGCCCCACTGAGACCCGCCACCGGGTTGAGATCGAGCAGCGCTTCTACCGCAATATCGATCATGGCTATGCCACCACGATCCATAAAAGCCAGGGCGCGACCGTCGATCGGGTCAAAGTACTGGCCACCCTTTCGCTCGATAAACACCTGACCTATGTCGCCATGACCCGGCATCGAGAAGACGTGGCGCTCTACTATGGCAGCCGATCCTTCGACAAAGTCGGCGGGCTGACTAAGGTTCTTGGGCAGCGCAATGCCAAGGAAACCACCCTCGACTATGGCGCCAGCCGGCTCTATCCCGCGGCGCTCCACTACGCCACCAGGCGCGGCATGCATGCCGTCCGCGTTGCCCGGACCCTGATCTCCGATCGCCATCGCTGGGTCCTCCGGCAGAAGGCGCGGCTGGAAAAGCTCACGGGGCGATTGATCAGCCTGGGTGCGCATCTCGGTCTCATCAAAGCGCCGCCATCCGCCCCCGAAGTAAGGAGTGAGCCCATGATCCCGGGCGTAGGCAGCTTTGCCAAAACCGTTGCCGATGTGGTCGATGAACGCCTGCTGGCCGACCCGGCCTGCAAGCGTCAGTGGGAGGAAATCTCGGATCGGTTCCGCTCTATCTATGCCGATCCAACAGCAGCGCTCGCCGCCATGAAGTTCGAGGCGGTGATCAAAGATCCGGAGCACCGCAAGGCCGTTCTGGCAACGCTCGAACAACGGCCCGCCGCATACGGAACGCTCAAGGGTAAGACAGGCCTACTGGCCTCGCGACAAGAAAAGGCAGATCGCGCCAACGCCGAGCGCAGTGGACCAACGATACGGCTCGAAGTTGATCGATACCTACGGACGCGGGCCGCTGCCACTGTCCGGATCGAAGCCGAGGAGCAGAAGGCGCGCGCACGTGTTCGCGTCGACATCCCGGCCCTTTCGTCTGAGGCAGTTGCCGTCTTAGACAAGGTTCGCGACGCCATCGACCGCAACGACCTCCCGTCGGCTCTCGGCTTTGTCCTCGCCAGTAAAATGGCCAAGGCCGAGATTGACGCCTTCAACGCGGCCGTTGCCGAACGCTTCGGGGATCGCGCTTTTCTGGGCAACAATGCAAGCCGGGCCGATGGAGCAGCCTTCAACGCTATGGCAACGGGTCTCAAAGCGAGCGAACGAGAGAACTTGGCCACGGCCTGGCCTCTAATGCGGGCGGCCCAAAAAGTCGCCGCACACGAAAAGACTGAACAGGCGGTCAAGGAACGTCGGGCACTTGAGCAGCAACGCACCGTAACGCGTGGGTTGTGACCATGCGGCAGCGAGAGTTCGCGATCAGAGCGTTGACTATGGGCGCGGCCCTTGTCGTCGCCATAGCGTGTGCTGGCCTTTGGGGCGGATTCCGTCTCAACCTTACATCTAGCTACCCCGTTGGGATTTGGCGGATTGAACCGCTGGATCGAGAGGCAGCCGTCGGGGATCGTGTGTTCATCTGCCCACCGGACGCCGCCGCCTTCGAGCTCGGCTTTGAGCGCGGCTATTTGCTGAGGGGGATGTGCCCAAGCGGCCTAGGGCCGTTGATCAAGACCGTTGTCGCCGTCGCTGGCCAGGAGGTCAACGTCACACAAAATGTGACCATCGACGGCGCTCTATTGCCGAATGCGATGGTCCGGCTTGCGGATGCAGAGGGGAGGATCCTTCCCAAGTTTCCCGGGGGTACCGTTCCACCCGGTTTCGTTTTTCTCCACTCCGACTTTGGTGGTTCCTATGATTCCCGTTACTTTGGGCCGCTTCCGGCTTCGGGCATTCTTGGGCTGGCTCATCCGGTTCTGGTCTTCTCGCAATAGGGCTTCTCGCCTAGCCTCTCTGGCAACGGCAGCTGCACTGCTCGGCCTGCTTGGATGGAGCGGCAATCCCACGACCTTGCCCCTAGCATTGGCGTTTCCGGCGCTATGGAGCTTGGCAGGCTCCCACATTGGGGCGGCTCTCGTCGCTGCAGCCTATTTTCTCGCTGCCTCTCGCGGTCTGCCAGAAGGCGTGGCCATTTTCTTCGACAGCGATCTTCTGATGGGCCTCATGCTCTGGGTCGGAGCTTCGCTGGGATTTGCAGCCGTGCATTCGGCCTGCTGGACGTCACAAAATGGATGGCGAGTACCGATCCGATATCTCATCGCCAATGCTCTGATGTCGCTTCCGCCCCTCGGCATTGTGGGGTGGGCGAACCCGCTCACAGCCGCAGGAATTGTCTTCCCTGGATGGGGTTGGTTGGGCCTCGCTATGACAATGGTCACCTTGATGGCCGCCACAACGAAGTATCGATGGCCCGCCTTTGTTGCCGTTGGCGTACTTTCGGTCGCCGCATCAGTTCTCTGGGTGGAACCGGAGAGCCCACCCGGATGGACTGGCCTTGATACCGACTTCCTTGCGATGAGGGAGCAATATGCCGACCATGAGCAGCAACTCGCGACGATCGCACTTGTGAAGACCGCCGCTGCCGATGGTGCAAGCGTTGTCGTTTTGCCCGAAAGCGCCCTAGGGATTTGGACCCCGACCACCGAGGCACTTTGGAGAGCCTACCTTGCTGGCGTGCCTGTGACCGTGCTCGGAGGCGGCGTCGTTCTGCAAAACAAAGGCTACGAAAATCTCATGATCACCGTGACTTCCGAGGGCTCGGATGAATTGTATCGGCAACGCATGCCGGTGCCTGTGTCGATGTGGCAGCCCTGGACCAACCAGGGAGCGGAAGCGACCCTCTTCCACGATGCCGTTGTTGACTTGGACGGTCGCCGTATCGCGATCCTGCTCTGCTACGAACAACTGCTCGTTTGGCCCGTACTGCACTCTGCCTTGATGCAACCTGACATCGTCGTTGCAACGGGAAACGCATGGTGGACAGGTTCGACCAACATCTTGCAGATCCAACGGGCCGCATCGGTGGCGTGGACGCGCTTGTTCAATCTCCCTTTGGCGATGGCTTACAACGCACCCAGTTAAGCGGTCAGCTCCATTGGGTTGCTGGTCCGGTGTGGCTTTGGCGTTCTAGCCACCCGCGCGGAGTCGCCTTATGTCGAGGCTTCAATACTATCCAACGAAGCCGCTCATGCCCGCCAATCATGCAACCGCCATTATCCGCTGGCGTGACCAACTTGACGAACTCGGTGGTGGCCTGGAGGCTTTTGATCAGTCTGCAACGGTGTCGACCATGCTGTTCGGATGCCATAGCTGGCTCAAGCATCATGCCCAAAGCTCATCCGAGGACGAACGGACGAGGATGGAACGGACCAAAGCCGAGTTGGAACAATGGATGAGCGTTCGGGGGCTGGTCTACTCTCAATAGTCCCCAAGGCACGGGCCCGTTGCCCATGGACAACTTTAGTGTGATCGTTTCGCCTATCCCCAGCGGCGGGTGCTTGAACATGATGGATGATCAGCTCGCGGTGGCGATTGCGGAGACTACCCCCGCCATGCGGTGGATGGGCGACTCCAAGGAAAATGCCTGTTTTTAAGCCGGGCGCTACGGTCGTGACGGATTGGTTTGGACATTGGAAGTCTGAGTCCATGCGCGCCTCGTGCTAGGAACCAAAGCGACCTGCCGATTATTTTCAAACAGCAAACAGTTTCATGCGGTTGTTCGCGTAATTTCGCTTATGGAACAGAGCTTTTTGTTACGCCCGGCCGGTCGTATAGGGCGCATTGTTGTGGGCAGCTATCGACCCCATTGGCACTCCTTCAACAAGATCCCGACAGCTGCCGTGGGGCCTTCATTCTGCAGGCTGTTGTAAGCCTGATGCCCGCCGCGCCATTGCACCTTGCAGTGTCAGGTAAGCCAGAGAGCCAAGAAAGCAGTATGCGGCGTATCCGAAAGTCTGCACCGGCAGCACGGCTCCTCGGTCTATGAGCAAGCCGGCTATCCCCGGTCCGAGTGCAGATGCGGCGACCAGAGCGGCTGTCGCTATCGAGCGAATAGCTCCAATATGCGCCGTTCCATAGAGCTCAACCCAAAGGGCGCCGACCACCGGGTTCATCATGCCTTGAGTGAGACCGATGCCAATGAACACGAAAGGCATCGACCAGATCGGCTGCGCAACGCCCAAGACCAGACTGGCTGTCGCTAGGGGTAGCAGGACGAACGGCATCAAACGCCATGAGCCGAAACGGTCCACCATAAAGCCGGCGAAAATCGATGACACCGCAACCGACAATGACAAGAACGGGAACAGGGCCGTAAAAGTCGTGAGGTCCCAGCCCTTCGCCTCGGTCAGATGGGCTTGGTGAAAAATGTAGAGGGTACCAATGGCGGGCGGCGCCATGATCCCTGGTAGCAGCACGTAGAACAGAGGATCGCGCAAAACGCGCGCTCTGGTCCACTGGAGGCCAGTTGGCTCCAGCGTTGTCATGCCATCGGGATTGGCAATGACGGGCCGACCTTTTCGACCCTCGGGTGGATCACGCAACAAAAACCAGATGGCAGGGATGACGAGGCCGACCAATACGGCAGCGGCACCCGCCCACACATTTCGCCAGCCAAAAGCCAAGATCGAGACCGTCAGGACAAAGGGCAGAAAGGCGTCGCCGATCGTGTATCCCAGGCCGGCAAAGGAAAGAGCCCGGCCACGGAAGCGGTTGAACCAGCGGGACATGGTAGTCATGGCGACGTGGCTCAGCATGCCTTGTCCAAAAAACCTCAGGAGCGCCAAGGCGATCACCAATATGGCCACGTGCCCTGCGCCTGCCATGAAGAGTGCGGTAGCTGCCAGACCAAGCATGCAGATGATGGCAAGACGTCGAGCGGGCAGTCGGTCAGCAAGGACGCCTGCGAATACCAACACGCTTGCACTCGCGAGGGTAGCCAGCGTGTAATAGCCTCCGAATTCGCCATGGCTCAGGCCGAATTCGGTCCGAAGCGCGGTATTGAACTGGGCGATGAAGTTGGTTTGCCCGGGCATGGTTGCCAAGGTCATCATGGCGCCCCCCGCAATCCATTGGAGCTGGCGCCCCGTCAACTCGGACAGCGGCGGCGATTTGGATGGAACGATGACGGACAAAATAAGACTTTCCCAGCGGCGCCGGTGAGAAGATAAGGATGTGGAGAGCGGGCCGAAAGAATGAGCCGACGCGACGCGGAAGCAAGGCTAGGCGCTGCTTTGGGCGGAGGTTATGCATAAGGCAGCCGCAGGGTCGATCTCAAGGCGCTTGGGCGATATCGGTTCACCGCAGTCGACACAGTCTCCGAACTCGCCCGCTTCGAGGCGTCGAAGCGCCATTTCCAAGGCGACCTTTCGTGCCTGACGACGCTGATCGGATGCCTGGGCAAGAGCCTGGCCCTGGATCGCGTCCATTCGCGACAGACGGCCAACGCTTTGCTGGTCCAGCTGTACTGGCGCCCGATCTTTTGCTGTCTCTTCGGACAACGTCATGAGCTCATCCAGTTCATTGCGGATGCGCTGTTCGAAGTGGCGTCCGGCATCGGGAGAGTTGGTCATTCGGCTTCCACCAAGATTGGCTGGAGGATTGTCAAAAGATCTCGCTATGGTTCCGCAATGGGTCATGCCCGTGCAATGGCGTCCCGATGATCGTGCAGGTCGATCAAACGGGAGCACTCGGAGACAAGAAGATCATGCGGTGAGATCGATGTTGGTCCGTGCAGGGTCGATACGAGTGTGACAGCGACCCCGCGCTCAATCAGTTGTTCAACAAGCGGGACGAGTTTGACATCGCCGGCGACAAGCAGAACCTCGTCTCCTGGGGCGGCCATGTCCAAGGCATCAATCGCCAAACCGACGAGATTGGTGCCGTAGCGCTCCTTTGGCAGGTCCTCAGTTTCGCTGTAGTCGTCGCCGAAAATATCGAACCCGTGGTGTGACAACCAATCGAGAAGGCGTTGTTGCCGGTCGGCCTCCTCGGCATCACGCAAGTCGCGATGGTAATGCGCCAATGTTATCGGACCCTCTTGTGCCAGCATGGATACCAATGCTGTGAAGTCGATGCTGGTACCGAGCACTTTCCGGAGCCGATCACAGTGGGCGCCGTCTATGAGGAGGATGCGCTTCAAAGGCATGGACATCATTTCACTCCCTTGAATGACGAGATTGGCTGGCCGGGACGGCGGCCAGCGCAATGATCAGCGGAACAGCATGACCGGGCGTTTGACCGAACGCATCATCTCGGCGGTAGTACTGCCTATGAACAAGCTGCGGATGCGAGAGTGCCCATAGGCGCCCATGATCAGCAAATCGATGTGATCCGCTTCGGCATGGGTGGCGATAACCTTTTCCGGCTCGCCATCCTCGATATGGATATGGACCGTGTAACCGGCATTTCGCAGGACATTGGCGGCGCTTTCCAGCTTGCCCCGAGCCTCTGGCGTGTCCCGACCCGCTGTGACGAGGTGGCCTTCAAGACCGGCAAACAACTTGCCAGTGGCAATATGATTGATTGCCTTCATCACGCTGGGGCCACCGTCGAACGCGATCAGAAAACGCTGGATCGGCTGGAATGCCCGCGATGCCACCAAAATGGGTTTTGTGCTAGTCCTCACGACACGCTCCAGATTGGAGCCGAGGTGCAGCTTGGCAAAATCCGCTGCCTCCCCGCGCTTTCCGATCAGGATCAGGTCAGCCTCTTTTTCGAGTTCCTGCACGGCCTCGACGATATCGCCGTTTCGCAACTTGCCGACCGCTGCCGGTGCCCCCGCTTCAAGAAGACGCTGAACGCCCGCGTCGACGATAAGGCGACCACGTTGCTGCGCCAACTTGGCGCGCTGTGCATCGTGATCAGCCAGCTCGTTCAGAAGGCTGGATCGGGCTCCTAGCTCCAGATTGCCCGACAAGTCGAACGGTGTGCTGGATAGATCGCGACGACCAATCACATGGACCACGTCCACATTGGCGGCCAGGGTTGTCGCGGCCCAAGCTGTGTGGTCGAGAACGCTTTGTGCGTATGCCGAGCCGTCGATGAAAGCGATGAGTTTGGTCATCTGGGTTCCTCCTAATGGCCCATGAGGCGTTCGAGCGCCCCTGGTTTGTCATGGATGGCGAGCCGATCGACGATGGTCTCGCTGGCTTCGTTCATGCCGACCAGGTTCACTTCGGCGCCTTCGCGACGGAACTTGAGAATGACCATGTCGAGCGCCTGGACACTGGAGATGTCCCAGATATGGGCGTGCGTGACGTCGATGGTGACCTTTTCGAGCGCTTCTTTGAAGTCGAAGGCGTCTGTGAAATCCTCGGCTGAAGCGAAGAACACTTGGCCCTCGACCGTATAGGTCCGCTCGCGGCCATCAGCTGACAAGCTCGAGGAGATGCGGAAGATCTGGGAGATTTTCCAGGCGAAGAACACGGCAGAGAGCAGGACGCCAACAAGGACGCCGGTCGCGAGGTTATGGGTGTAGACCACGGTTATCACTGTCGCGAGCATCACGATGGATGAGCTTCGCGGATGCGTGACAAGCGTCTTGACCGAGCTCCAGGAAAAGGTGCCGATCGACACCATGATCATGATGGCCACCAGTGCTGCCATGGGTATCTGGCTAACCAGATCGCCCAGGACAAGGATCATGAATAGCAGGATAACGCCGGCAGAAAAGGTCGAAAGTCGGCCCCGGCCACCGGATTTCACGTTGATGATCGACTGACCGATCATGGCGCAGCCCGCCATGCCGCCGATAAAACCTGTGGCCGTGTTGGCGATACCCTGGCCAATGCATTCCTGGTTACGGTTACTCTTGGTGTCGGTGAGCTCGTCCACGATCTGGGCGGTCATCAAGGACTCGAGCAGCCCGACCACCGCTACCGCTGCCGAGTAGGGCAGGATGATCATCAGCGTTTCGAGATTGAGTGGGATTTGTGGGATCAGGAAAATGGGCAGCGTATCGGGGAGTGCCCCCATGTCACCAACAGTGCGCAGGTCCATGCCGAGGAACATCGAGAGAGCGGTCAGCACCACGATGCAGACAAGAGGGGATGGGATGGCTTTAGTGATGCGCGGGAAAAGGTAGATGATGGCGAGCCCACCGGCGACCATCGCATAGGTCAACCAGCTGACATTGGTAAGCTCTGGCAGCTGGGCCATGAAGATCAGGATGGCCAGCGCATTGACGAAGCCGGTCATCACAGATTTCGAAACGAACCGCATGACATAGCCGAGTTTGAGGAAACCGGCGGCAATCTGCAGGAGACCTGCAAGAACGGTAGCGGCCAGCAAGTATTGCAGCCCGTGATCTCTCACGAGCGTGACCATGAGCACCGCTGTCGCGGCAGTGGCTGCCGAGATCATTCCGGGACGACCACCGACAAAGGCGATCAGCACGGCAATGGAAAATGAGGCGTAGAGGCCGACCTTTGGGTCAACGCCAGCGATAATGGAAAAGGCGATGGCCTCAGGAATCAAGGCTAGGGCAACGACAAGGCCGGCGAGAATATCGCCTCTTATATTACCGAACCACTCGGCACGCATTCGGGGGAGGAAGTCTTGCATTTAGTGTCCATCTGTGGAGCCGCGGGCGGGATGGCCTCTTGCGGCGGTCGAGATGCACGGGTGCTCTGAAAGAAACGGCAGCAATGCCCAAGTCGGGCCCTACGGGTGCGGTCACACACTAGAAATCGGACTTGTAGATTGAAGTGCCGAATTCGGGAAAGTCTGACCGGCAGCCGAACGCTTCAGGCGTTCCGTTGCATCGATGTTCAAACGATCTGGTAGGTGACCGGGGGATGGGCGCCCGGAGAAGCCACCCGCGGTGCGGGTCCGACGACAGTCCCTTACATGCCCCAAGCACCATTCAGAAGCAAGTACCCATCTTCGGCAGGCTCGCAGGGCCGCAGAGCCCGCTTTGCTGAAATCGCAACTGTTAGCAGGCCGGCAGCAAGCCACCTCATTTCTGCCATCGCCGTATCAGCGAAAGAACAGCGGGAGCTAAATCGCTGAGGCGGCTTGGACGCACGAAATAGGGTGCACGTCCGCCGGCCAGCAGATGGCCCGCATTACTCTCGCGGGCTCAAAATCTTTCATAGATGAAAGTGCAGGAAGCTCGGCCGCCTTTGGCTTTCTGAGACAGAAGTGCTTATCCAAATATGGCGTGGGTCGTTACTCTATGCTATTCGAAAAGCAGGGCCGTACGCGCGGCCCTGGGGTGTGGAAACCTCAATCCAGCGGTTGGTGCCTGCCGAGAGGGCGCCACAATCCTTTGACCATGCGGTCGGGGAGCCTGTGACGTATGTCCAGGTGCCCCGGTGCTAAAGGTCACAGGAATCGGCTGGATCGATTTTCCAACTCCCCGATCATGGGTTAGAGGATGTTTGCGGGGGCGTACCGCGGACCAACCTTGATACAACCGATGCCCATCAATCTGATTTCAGGTCCCGGAATTGCTCCGCCCGAACCCAGTGTCCCACTGCTCGAGCACGATACGCTGGCCGCGATGCTGACCTATCGATACTATCTCCGCATTGCCCAACGCCGTTTTGACCAACTGGACCGCCTTTCCAGGCTGGTGCCGAAAAACTCATGGCAGCTGGCACGAGCGAATGCTGCATATGGTTCGGCAGCCATAAAACTGGACAGACAAGAAATTCTGCTCGCCAGACTAGTTCAGCGACTGGGGTACGTTCCAAGGATCGATCCCGACAGGTTTCACTGAGCATAGAGAGCTATGCTAGATCAACCCATGGTCCGTGGCAGTGCCGATCGCCTGCTGAATGTTGTTGGCGCCTAATTTGCGACGCGCGCCCTGCATATGGAAACGCACACTTGGTTCCTTGAGACCCATCAACTCAGCAATGTCGGACGCGCCAAAACCTCGCTTTGACCAGGCCAGAACCTTTGTTTCCTGCGGACTTAGCTTAAAGTCGGGGCCATCAAGAAGTGCCTGAGCGCGGACCTTGGCAAATGCGTGCATGTAAATGGCGGCGTCTCGAGTGACATCGAGATCGGCAATGTTGCGGCTGCCGGGTGCCAGTCTCGAAGAGGCCAAAGTCAGCATTGCGGTGTGACGATAACCACACGGAATTGGAATGCTGACCCCAGAGCGAATGCCGAAGTCCGCAGCCTCTCCCATAAACGAGGTCTGAACCTTGGAAACACGCACTGGCATCTGGTCGACCGACCATTCGAACGGCGTACCCAGCTCTTTGGCCGTCCTGACCACCGGGTCTATGATCGACATGTCCTTGCTGAGGTAGTGCGCTATCCATTCATCAGGATAGTCCGAGATCCCGCGAACGTCATTGCCATAGGAATCGAGATAAGCGCACCACTCAAACCCCAACTCAGCGGTCAACTGCTGAAGAGCCGCCAGGAAGTCATCGCGATTCTGCGCGACCTCGATCGCTTGGATGAAATCGCCGAACCAGTTTGGGATGACCATGCTCGACGGTGCTCCGTTTGCGCTAGACGCAAAAACAAAATCCTGCCGCGTGCGTCAAGGTATTGATGTGCCGTGTTTTTCGCATTGCGAGCAATATATTCTGACATGTTAGTCCAATATTCAATATGCCTTTGGAAACACCAGATCCTGGTCCACCAGCACATTGAATATGTATCCCGGTCGGATCTCCAGCGTCGGCTGAACCTCCATATTCTGCCCAATCGTCCGGTCGGCCACCTCGCTGAACGTTTCCGCAAATGATCGCCGTGCAGCGTCGGTGGCGCTGTTGTCAGCCGAGCCCTGGTCCTCAGGGAGAGCCATGTCGATGCCGGCCCCAATTGCGGCAACGAGGATCGCGGAGCCGAACACCTCGAAGTAGTGGTTATCGACCTGATCGGAAAAGCCGCCAAAACCCTGCGCATCGGTACCGGCCATGCCGCCGATCTGCAGAGTGGCGCCATCGGGAAAGACGATGTCTGTCCAAATGACGAGCGCCCGTCGCTGCCCAAAAGTTACCTTCGAGTCATACCGGCCAAATAGCCTCGTGCCTTGCGGAATGAGTAGGTGATGCCCAGTCGCACTGTCGAATACGTGCTGGCTGACCTGGGCGATGATGCGCCCGGGGAGGTCGGAATTTATGCCCGTGATCAGTGTTGCTGGGATGACCGAGCCACGCTTGAGCTCAAACGGTGATACTGGTGCCATCACCTGGTTGGGCAGGTAGCCGAGGTCCTTGAGATCCTGATTGAAGAAGGCATCCTTGGCATCTTGACCATTGGGATCGGCATTCTGCGCTTCATCGCTACCTGCCATCGCGGCAGCGTAGAGACCTGCTAGATCAGGTCTGCCTATCCCGGCCTGAATCGAGCCAGGGTCCGGCGGCGGGTCGTTCAGCGCACCAAGGTTTATCGCGGTTGGCGAGTCGAAGGCGGCTTGACTGGCTTGAACGCTGGCCATGCGTTGACGATGTAGTTCACGCAGCAACTGCTCTTCCTGCTCTCGTTGCAGCTCTGCCTTCCAATCCTCTTCAGGTCCAACGACCGGGCCACTGGGAAGGGGATCCCTTGCCGGCGTGGGTTGGAAGGGGTTGGCGACCGGGGCAGGAACCGCGGGTGCAGGCTGAATCCGTACAGGTTCAGATCGCGGCGCTTCGATGATGCCGTCGGGCATACCCTCCTTGAGGCGGTCGCCAAAGCCGCCCGCCGGTAAGCCGTTAGCGTCATCGAGGTTCGTGTCGGCGGGTCCAAAAATACCGCGTGTTGAAATGCCATAGACGATGACGACGAGGAAGATGACAGCCAAGGCGATGCCAACAAAAACCGGCAAGCGGTTGATGCGCTGGATTTTCGGCGCATCATCGCTCAATCGAGGCGCGGGCGAAATGTCGAGCGATGCCAAAAGTGCCTCCTATGCGCGCTGCAGGACCGAGAGGGGACTTGTTGGCGTGGCTCCCGTTTCGGTCAGGGCATAGGCGCGCCCAAGATCGACGGTAGCGGTAGAGAGCCGTGCCAGGACGCTGCCTTCGAAGCTGTCGACTATGAATGCCACGGGAATTGCCGAGGCATCGTCCACCTTTTGATCGATGGCGACGGCATAGCCCCACGCTCGCAATGACTTTTCCAAAGCAACAGCAAAGGCCGAGTCGTCCGGCTTCAGCACGACTGTGCCGGTACCGGGACCAACGACCTCTGCCAAACGACCCACCAGATCCTCGGCAATGACGCCGGCGGCCTCGGGAGAAACCAGCGCATTGTCGATGCTCGCAATCTGTGCGGAGGACCCACCAATGCCAAAGGTTTGGCAGCCGGCCAGCGGCAGGGTTGTGGCAAGGAAGCCGAGCACCCGAAATGCTGACTTGATCCGGATGTTCATTCTAGCTACCCCGCCTGATGGTGATTTTCTGTTGTTCGCGGCCAACGCCTGAGACCAGCACCGCGTGATCGACTAGATAGTCGACGACCATCATGTTGTTCTGCAGCCGGTAGTTGACGATGCGATTTTCACCACCGGAAATGACGAACAAAACCGGCGCATCGCCGCCAGCGAGAGCTGATGGGAACTGGATGTAGGTTTTGAGGCCATCGGTATAGATGCGACTGGGTTTCCAGCGCGCGGCCCCCTCAATGCGGAAACCAAAATCCAGGTTCTCGGCCGGGACCCCTGCCCCGTCGACGACGCTGGCCTCCATCCGGGCGTTGATCTCGTCGAGCTTGGCGGCGACGTCGTCCGGATACTCAAAGCCAACTCGGGCCATGTATTCGGTGGGATGGGAGCGCAATTGCACGTGGTAGGTGCGCCGGGAGGTGGTCACCACCATCGAGGTTTCAATGCCAGCTTCGGACGGCTTGACGATCAAATGGACTGCTTGCGCACCGGCAGCTCCCGAGGTGGCGGGATCTACCTTCCAGCGGACGCTGTCGCCGACGAGAACGTCACGGACGACTTCGCCGGCCTGCAGTTCAATATCGCAGACCTGCAAGGGCGAACAGACGACCGACGGTTGCACTTCGCCGAACAGGAAGACCACCTTGCCGTCAGGCCCACGTGTCACCACCCCCCGCCCTTCCTGCCACTCGCCGGACAGATAGGTGCCTTTCGCCTCATTGGCGCTCATGTCTTGCGCGGAGACGCTGCCGAGGGTGCACAAGGTAGTGGCCAGCACCAACAGCGGCATTGCGGGCCATGGCTTCGAATGGGAGTATCGAGATATCGTCATAGCTGGGCGGTCCAATCGAAGTCTCGGACATAGAGCCCGATAGGATTGAGGCGGATCGTGGCTTCGTCCAGAGGCGGGGAAAGCGTCACGGTGGCGATGCCGCGGAAGCGGCGGGTGGCGAGTTCTTTGCCCTGCCGGTCGCGCTCGAATTCGGTCCAGTCGATCTGGTAGGACTGGTTTGAAAGCGCGACCACATTGTTGATCTCGATCGAGACCGTGGCCGTCCTGGCTCTTTCAAAAGGGTTGGCGCCCCGAAACCAGGCGTTGACCTTCTCCGTGGAAGGATCGGTTGTCCGCAGCAGGGCATAGGTGCGGTCGATGTATTGCTTCTGCACCACAGCGTCGGGCGTGATCGACTTAAAGCTGGTCACGAAACCACCGAGCATGGCGCGCACGACCCGCGGATCGGCGTAATCGATCTGCGCAGGAAAGCCAGCGGATGCTGGCGTTCCAAGGCGGTCGACTTCGACAATGTAGGGCACCAGTTTGACCTGCGTGCTCTGGTAGAGGGCGTAGCTCGTTCCGATCACCGCCATGGTCAGTGAGACCATCGCCACGATGCGCCAGGTATTCGCCGCTTTGACGAAACCGCCATAACGCTCGTTCCACTCAAGCCGGGCGGCCAGATACGGGTTGTCTGAAGGTAGTTGTTTGGACATCAGAAATTCTCGATGCTGCGGGCTGCCTTACGGCTTGCCGGATTTGGGGCCGGAAGAAGCGGGTTTAGACCCACGCGCGTCGCTGGCGGCCAACTTGGCATTGGCCAGTCCCATGGTTGTGGTGCCGAAACTGCCCGGTCCACCGATCGCCTGGTCCTTGATGGCCGAGGCGGTAGCGGCTAGTCCTCGGACGGCGGTCGAGGCCGTAGCGGCCGTTCCGGCCGCTGCCGCGCCTGTAAAGCCACCTTTCTCAAACGCGCCTGCGGCCGCTCTCCCGCCGGCGCCGATGGCCGTCGCCCCCATTGCGGCGACGCCAGCGCCAAACTGGTATCCGTTCATCGTGGGTCGGGCCGCTTCTATGCCGCTGGTGACGGAGACGCCCTGAATGACGCCAGAAATCATGGGCGGTAGGAGCATTGAAATGTAGGCGATGACGATGGCGAGCCCCGCGATCGACGCAGGACCGATAAAGCTCTGGTCAATGTCAGGAGTCGCCGCCACGTCGATCAAGGTACGGGCGCCAATGGCGGCGACCATCACCAACACCATGATCTTCATGCCGACGGAGAAGGCGTAGATCAGGTATTTGATGGCAAAATCCTTGGTGTAGGATGAGCCACCGAAGCCGAGCAGGATCATGCCGGCGAGCAGACCGACATACATTTCAAGGATGACGGCAAGCAGGATAGCGGCGACCAGGCCAAAGGCTGCGATCACCGCCAAAGCGCAAACGCCGACGATGACGTTCTTGCCGAAATCGCCTGGATTCCACCATGCAAGTTGCTGCGTCATGCGGTTCGCGACGTCGATTCCCGCATCGAAGACGGCGGCAGGCGAAACGTCACCAGAGCCAGAGCCAATCTGAAACAGGCTGCTGACCACTGCTTTTGCCAGGTCCGGGCCGTTCGTCAGGACAAACAAAAAGAAGCCGATGAACAGGATGCGGCGCACCAGCTCGGAAAAGAAGCTTTCGAGCGTGCTGCCCTGTATCGCCAGCCAAACGGCCGCAATGCCGACCTCGATCACGGCCAGGATCCAGAACAGGCTGGTCGCGTGCTGCATGAGCACTGTTTCCCAGTTCCGGGCCTGGGTAGTGATCGACTGCTGCACGGTTTCGACGACGTTGTTCGGCGTCTGGCCGTGCGCTTGGCTGATGAGGAGCAACGAGCCGACAAAAACGAGGCTCGCGAAATACGAAGGCTTCATGCTCACCACTCCGGAGTGAAGGGCGTTTCATCGCCGACTACGGTGTCGACCGTTCCATCTGATGGGCTCGCTTTAGTCTGCGCCGTCTCCACAGGAGCCTGTCGTACCGCGAGCGCGAGGTATGCGAACCCGGCGCCAGTCACGAACAAGACAATGATGAGCGCAAGCCTGACGCGCGACGGTTGCTTCATGTCACCACTCCGGACTGAACGCAGATTCGTCGCCGACACTCACGCCGCTGTTTCCGCCGAAAAATTGCTCGTTCTCGGCCTGCGCGTTGTCGCGCAGCGTTTGCTCGGATTGGTACCAGGTGCCCATCATCGTCATTTGTTGGGAAACAAGACCCCGCAGCTTCTGCATTTGGGCTACCTGCTGGGACGCAATCTGGTGGCCGACTTGCAGTGCCTGCATCTGCCCGGCGGCAGTCCCGGACATTGATCGCAGTTGCTCCATAGTCCCCTCCTCTGAGGAGAACTGTTCGGCCGTCAGGTTAGCAGCGCGCAGCGTCCCTGCGATCGTATCCCGATTGGTTTCGGACCAGCTCTGGTATGCCGATGAAAAATCCTCGCCATTGAGAGGATTTTCTAGAAACTCGCTGTAGCTTTGAAAACGCTGCTTGAGGACGTCGTCGACATTCCCCATGGAGAAGGCAATGCCTTCCCCCTGCCCTACGATCGACTGAAGTTGTGCAAGGTCCGCTTCAACTTGACCCCAAACCTCGTCGGGCAGTTTGAGCGTGTTCTGCAGCATGTTTTCGTAGATCCGCAGCTGGTTTTGAATCTGCTCGACCTGGTGCGCGATCTGGGTCACCTGATTGTCGATTTGAATGCCGGACTGGCCGGCCAGGCCAACAAGCTCGGCATTGTTCAGGATCTGGGTGAATTCGGTGGCGCCCACCAGCTGTCCAGCAGCTTGAGCCGGCATTGCGCTGGCAGCGCTGACGAAAAGGCCGAAGGCGAGACTAACTGGACGGTTGAAGCGCATGCTTGATCCCTCGTTCTGAAAGCCAGTGAGTTGGCCAGTCATCGCCAAATTGCTGATGTAAAGCGGTGACGCGCCCAAGATCGTCCTTGCCGCTTGCGCCCACGAAGCTCAGCGTCACGGGCCCGAGTGCCATGTCGAACAGGCGCCGGCCGTCGGGTGAGACCACGTAATATTCTCGCTTGGGCATTGCGCTGGCGACGATCTCGATCTGCCGGTCGTTGAAGCCGATGTGCTCATAGAATTCGCGGGTGCCGGGCTCGCGAGCCGCGCCGTTTGGCAGGCAGATCTTGGTGGGGCAAGATTCCTTGAGCACGTCGATGATGCCGGATCGTTCAGCGTCTGAAATCGACTGCGTCGCCAGCACCACGGCGCAGTTCGCTTTGCGCAGAACCTTAAGCCATTCGCGAATTTTATCGCGGAACACCGGGTGCCCCAGCATCAACCAAGCTTCATCAAGAATGATAAGGCTTGGCGCACCGGTAAGGCGCTTTTCAATCCGCCGGAACAGATAAAGCAGAACGGGTACGAGGTTGCGCTCGCCCAAGTTCATCAGCGCCTCGATCTCGAAGGTCTGGAAACTCGAGAGCGTCAGACCGTCCTGCTCGGCGTCGAGCAAGTGTCCCATCGGGCCGTCGACCGTATAGTGCAGCAATGCATCCTTGATCTCGCGCAACTGTACCCCTGAGACGAAGTCGGACAGCGAGCGGCGCTCCGTTTGGGCCATCAGGCCAAGTTGGCGAGAAATCGCGTTGCGATGATCAGGGGTGATTTTGACACCCTGCAGCGCAATCAGCGTTTCAAGCCACTCGGCTGCCCAGGCGCGATCACCAGCATCGTCGAGCGACGACAAAGGACAGAATGTCAGTCCCTCCCCTGCCCCGACGTCATAGTGATCACCGCCCACGGCCAGAGTTAGCGGTAGCATCGAGCCTCCTTTGTCGAAGGCGAAGAGCTGGGCGGCCTGATATCGGCGAAATTGCGCAGCGATCAGCGCCAACAAGGTTGATTTTCCGGAACCGGTCGGCCCGAATATCAAGGTGTGCCCAACATCGCCTGAGTGCAGGTTGAGGCGGAACGGCGTCGAGCCGCTGGCGACCTGCATCAAGGGCGGCGAACCTTCGGGGTAGAAGGGGCATGGGCATACCGAACTCCCAGCCCAAACCGTATTGAGCGGAATGAGGTCGGCTAGGCTTCTCGTGTTGATCAGGGGTTCGCGGATGTTGGCGTACCAGTTCCCCGGCAAACTACCGAGAAATGCCTCCGTGGCATTGAGGGTCTCAATCCGTGCTGCGAAGCCTTCCGATTGCACGAGGCGCCGGATTGCTTCCGCCTTTGTCCGCAATTGCTGAGCGTCGTCGCCAAACAGGACGATGACCGGCGTGTAGTAGCCATAGGCAACGAGTTGAGAATTGGCCTCGGCAATCGCATCCTCAGTTTCGGCCACCATGAGTGCGGCATCCTGGTCGATGCTGTTGGACCGTGTTTGAAACAACTGGTCCATGAATGGTCGGACCTTTTGCAGCCACTTCTTGCGGGTGCGTTCGAGTTTTTGCCGCGCCTCGACGGGATCGAGAAACATGAAGCGGCTTGACCAGCGGTAACTCAACGGCATCGTGTCGAGGACGTTGAGGATCCCTGGCCAGCTCTCTGCGGGGAAGCCATCAATGGCGACGACTGCCAGATGGCGGTTATCGATCACTGGCGTCAGGCCATGATGAAACTCGGCTGACACGAGAAAATCGAGATACATGGGGACGTCGGGCAAGCGAACCGGGTGGCTCTCGCCGACGAGGCAAAACCGAATGAATTGCAGCAACTCGTCGTATCGGGCGGTCCGGGTGCCGCCGCGTTCTGAAGCCTCCTGCGTGACCATCTGACGAATTGAAACGACATTGGCCATGTACTGCTCAAACTCGCGGATGGCCGTCTTGAAATTGGCCAGCGCGGTATCGGCAAACCGTTCGGTTCGAGATGGTGCGTCCGAATAGATGTATCGCGCCAGGCCAGATTTTCGGCGCTCGGGCTCGCGATAGGTCAAGATAATGGCGTGCTGGCTGTCGAAGTGCCCGTCGGCCGCCTCAAACCGCGTGCGACGCTCATCGTCAATCATTGCACTGATCGGATCGGGAAAATGCGACTGGTTCGCTTTGGCATAGGCAGTTGCTGGGATCCGCAACGCCTCGACCTGGATCATCCAGCCTGAGCCCAGCCGTGCCAGGATCGCATTGATCTGGCGGGAGATTTCATTGCGCTCGATGTCGGTGGCACTTTCGCTGTCGGGCCCCGCGAAATACCAGCCTGCCATCAGCGAGCCGTCCTTGAGCAGCAGCACGCCGTCGTCAACTAACCCCGCATAGGGCAGAAGGTCGGAGAAGCCCGGCCCGGTTTGCCGAAATTGCTTGAGAGAAACCATAAGACGCTCTTAGTACCGGCGCCAGGGCGACGCTGTCGGCCGGTACACCCGGCGGAAGCGGATGTGTCGCAGATAGACCTGGCGCATCAGAGGATCGGCCTTGCCCATCATCCGCAGCAGGCCGACGACAACAATCCACATCGCGAATCCGAACACGGCCGAAATAGGCGTCAGGACCACAAAGATGAGGATGACGGCTGACAGTCCGGTCACGAGGACGAGTTCACGATCGGCACCGAAGAGCATGTTCGGTCGCGATAAAGCGCGGTGGAGCCGTATTCGCTGGAGGCGACTGCCGACCTCAGCCATAAATCTGGTCCTGAACAAAGAGTGAACTACTATTTGCAGTACCGCCGATCGACGCGCCGCTTGAGCCAAACAGAGCAACAATTTGGGTGGCGCCGAGCAGGATCCCGGCGACAAGCACCACATAGACAAGGCGTCGGGCAAAATCGTTCAGCTCGCCGCCGAAGATCAGCATGCCGCCGGCAATCGCGACGGCCGCCAACGCGATTGCGGCAGCGACCGGACCGGTGATGGACTCCTGTATCTGTTGCAGCGGCCCTTCCCAGGGCAGGCCCCCTCCCCCGCTGGCCAAGGCCGGCTGCGCGCACAGGCACGCAAGAACGACTGCGCCGGCTGCAAGCCGCAAAACTCTAGGCGACATTGAGCCGCTCCTTGTTCGATGAATGACTTTCGATTTGGTAGGCGCCGTTCCGGAACCCTTCGATGTGCAGGATGTCGGAAACGCGTCGTCCATTTGGCGTGCGCTCAATTGCCACGATGAGGTCGACCGCCTCGCCGATGACCTCACGCATCGGCATCTGGCTGACTTCAGCGACGAGCTGCTCCAGACGCGTCAGCGCAGAACGCGCGCTATTGGCGTGAATGGTGGCGACACCACCGGGATGGCCCGTATTCCAGGCTTTGAGCAGCGTTAGCGCCGCACCGTCGCGAACTTCCCCGACAATGATGCGATCAGGACGCAAACGCATAGTGGACTTCAAAAGCCGTGCCATGTCCGCGGCATCGGAGGTGTGGAGCAGCACGGCGTTCTGGGCTGAGCACTGGATTTCTGCAGTGTCCTCCAGGATCACCACACGATGCTCAGGCACGGCATTGACCACCTCGGTGATGATCGCGTTGGCGAGTGTAGTCTTGCCGCTACCAGTGCCACCGGCGATGACGATATTCATGCGGGCTTCCACCGCATTGCAGATAATTTCGGCCTGCTCTGCGGTCATGATTGCCTCGCGGACGTAGGCGGCGAGCGGGATCAACATCGACGCCCGCTTGCGGATCGAGAACGATGGCTCGGCGACGATCGGCGGTAACAAGCCTTCGAAGCGATGACCGCCAATCGGCAGTTCGCCTGAAATGATGGGACGATCCTGGTCTGCTTCGGTTTGGAGTGCGTGAGCGACGATACCGATAATGGTTTCTGCCGACTGCGCGTCCAGATCACCCGCCAGGGTGATCCCCTGCCCGATCCGCTCGATGAACAGCTTGCCGTCCGGATTGAGCATGATCTCGACGACACTTGGCTCATCCAGCGCGGTCCGAATGATCGGCCCAAGCGCGTCCTGAAGCTTGCGCACAAGGCGATCTGCTGATGAGTGACTTTGGCTCATGGGAAGACTAGGCCGCTTGATTGAGCTTGGTGAAGGTGGATTTGTATTGGCGCGGTCGGACCCGTTGAATGCTCTGGGCGTCCACGGCCACAATACCGGCCAGGGCAATCGTGTTTCCGATCCGCGAGGTCTCACCCAAGCGGCGCAACTGCAGACCGACCCGGCGCAAAATACGCTCCAGCCGCACATCGGTGACCGTCACAATCTCGGAATAACCACCGAGGGCTGCCCATTCTAGGATGCCGGCTATCAAAGTCATGGTAGCGAGATGGATGCCGTCGGGGGTCAAACGCGCTGTTGAGGTATCGACGCAGAACCGCGACGTTTCCAGCATTCGCGAGTGCGGGGCAAAGGCGCTGCTAGAAGTCAGAAAGCTGAAGGCTTCTGACAGCATTGTCGGACCCATCGCCGGCAAGACGCGGGTATGGCCAATGACCACACCGCGGTCGACGACTAGAATGCTGGTTGGGTTGAGCTCATCGAACTGATCGGATTCCTGCCCATCAACGACGGCAACATCCCACCCCATGCGTTCACGAAAGACGCGAGCGCGGAGACGGTGCATCTGTTCCACCAGCAAAGGGTTTTGGGAGCGGTCGTGTGGACCAATAGCGATGACTTCCATCGTCCTGCCTTGCGTTGTGTTCCTGTTCGCAAAGGCACCACAGCCCGTGTCCTCCCGCACCCTATCAAATCCGATAGGCGACAGGGGTGCGCTGATACGCATACCTTGACCAAACAAACGAGTCGGTGGTCGCTGCACTTGCGTTGCGGGCACGTGGGAAGTGAGGCAGCCGGCTCTCGCGGCGTCTTGTGGGGGCGGTCCGGGACGTCGGTTGCGTCTTTTGTAGCAACCACTAAGTCGGCATATAGCGTTAGGTCATGTAGTTGTCAGCTGACAATTAGAGAAAAGCACAATGAAATCATAGTTCTAGCCGTGCACTTCCAGTGCCTTAGGAATCCATTAACCCAATATTCCTTGACCGGCTCACAGGACTCGGGTCAATTTGCGGAAATTAATAAGAGTGGCACTATTTTGCGACTTTCACGATGAAGCCAGTTGTAGCTGCAAATTCCCGACCCCAGGGCGGGCCAGCGTTCGATGAAACGATCTGGGAAGATTCTCAGGCTTTGGGCTCGCAGCTCCAGGTCCTCCGGGAACGTCTGTTTCCGCCTGAGGCTCAAAAAGAGCTTCGAACCTTCTCAACCGCCGAAACCGCAAAACTGATCGGCGTGACTGAAAGCTATATCAGAAACCTGGCGACGGACGAAGCCGGCCCGATCCCTGAAAAGGCCACCACCGGGCGCCGCCGCTATTCCCTGGAACAGGTCCATGCCCTTCGGCAGCACCTTACCAAAGGCAAGACCTCATACCTTCCATGGCGCAGGCAGGGCGAGCACCTGCAGGTCATAGCCGTCACCAACTTCAAGGGTGGGTCCGGCAAGACCACGACGGCAACCCATCTGGCGCAATATCTAGCCCTGCACGGCCATCGTGTTCTCGCTGTCGATCTCGACCCTCAGGCATCGATGTCGGCCCTGTTCGGCTATCAGCCCGAATTCGACGTGGCCGATAACATGACGCTCTATGGCGCTATCCGATACGACGAACAGCGCCGACCGCTCTCCGAAATCGTTCGCAAGACCTATTTCGCTGGCCTCGACCTAGTGCCCGGTAATCTCGAATTGCACGAGTTCGAGCACGACACGCCTCGCGTCTTGTCGAGCGGCACGCATGACGACGATGGCCTGTTTTTCATGCGGGTCGCCAGTGCCCTACAAAGCGTGGCAGACGACTACGACGTCGTCGTCATCGACTGCCCGCCCCAGCTGGGTTTTTTGACCATGTCGGCGCTGTGCGCCGCAACGGCCGTCCTGATCACCGTTCACCCGCAAATGCTCGACGTCGCCTCGATGAATCAGTTCCTAGCCATGACTTCGCAATTGCTGGCAGTAGTGCGCGATAATGGTGGCAACCTAAATTATGACTGGATGCGATACCTTGTCACTCGGCATGAACCCAATGACGGCCCGCAGAACCAGATCGTGGCTTTCCTGCGCAATCTTTTCGGGGAGCGCGTGCTGACGCCGATGATGGTCAAGTCTACGGCCATTTCTGACGCTGGCCTTTCCAAACAGACCGTCTACGAAGCACCTCGTGAATCGATGAACCGCCAGACCTACGACCGGGCGCTTGAATCGATGGATGCTGTCAACGGCGATATTGAGAAGCTGGTCCATCAGGCATGGGGGAGGGCGCTCAAATGAAGAAGCCCGACGGTCGGGGCAGGGACATTCTGCAAAGTCTGGTCGCCGCCGGCAAGCCGGGACGTCCGGAGGATGGATCTCCGTCGCAGGCGCGGCCCTCGGGAGCCGTCAAGGCAATGAGCCTTGGCCTCGATCGCCTGTCGGCCGAGGCCGCACAGGCAAAGGTATTGCGTGAAGAGCTGGCCAGTCGAGAAACGACCCAGGAGCTTGATCCCGCGCTGTTCAGTGCCTCGATCGTTTCTGATCGCATTTCATCGGCAAGCGATGGACGGCTCCAACAGCTCAAGGCGGCGATCGCCGAGAACGGGCAGCAGATCCCAGTTATCGCCCGTCCGCACCCCACCGAAGAGGGGCGCTTCCAGATCGCCGCCGGCCACCGGCGCTGGCGCGTCGCTCAAGAGCTTGGGCTCAAGCTCAAGGCAATTGTCCGCAAGCTGTCCGACCAGGAAATGGTCATCCTGCAGGGGCAGGAGAATGGACCGCGCGAGGACTTGACCTTTGTCGAGCGCGCGCGCTTCGCGATGCAGATGGAAACACACGGTTTCGATCGCGACACGCTGTCGGCCGCCCTCAGCGTCGATAAGCCAGAGATTTCACGCCTGCTCACCGTCGCCCAGGCGCTCGGCGAGGACCTGATCGTTGCCATTGGCTCCGCGCCCAAGGTTGGTCGCCCTAGATGGCTCCAGCTCGTCAAAGGCCTCGAGCTCGCCGGCGCGCGCGAGGCGCTCGACGAAGTGTTGGGGTCATCTGACTTTCAAAGCGGCGACAGCGATCAGCGTTTCGCCATGGCGTTGCAGGCCGTCGGATCAAAGCAGCGCACGGCCAAGCGCCGGCTTGCCTCTCCCGACCGAATTGCGTGGGTTGAAAAGAAGGGGCGCCAAGTCCGCCTTGTCTCAGACAACCCTGCCTTCGCAAGCTTCATCCAACAACGCCTTCCCGCTCTCCTTGACGAGTTTGCGGGCAGCGCGGAAGCCAGAACAGAGAAACAGTCGAAAGGATCAAGTCACTGAATATCAAACGCTTTTGGTGAATTGTCAGCTGACAATTAGCACCGGAAGCACATGAAACCGGGCAAAGAAAAAGGCCCCCGAAACGACATTCCGGAAGCCCTTCTCAAGAGTGGTATCAAGAGAATCGCATTTCCAGGAATCACAGTCAAGGCCTTCGGGCACTGAGCGTCGATTCGGCGAGCGGATTTCTGTTGCCTAGAGATAGGTGAAGAAGAATGCAGACCCATACTGTAACGACGCCCTTTGGGCGGCGGTCGATGACTCTTGGCATGATTGCCAGTCAAGTCACTGCCCAGACGGCGCCGGAAGGCGCCACCGTGCATAAATGGCACGTCTTTAGAGATATCAAGGAAGCCCGGATGGCCTTGGGCGCCACCGATCGGGCTCTGGCCATCCTTGATGCCCTGCTGTCCTTCCATCCGGAGACAGCGTTCTATGGTGACAGTGCGCTCATCGTCTGGCCGTCCAATGAGCAGCTCATTGGCAGGGCCAACGGGATGTCGCCAGCGACGCTGCGCCGGCATCTGGCGAACCTGGTCGATTGCGGGCTGGTCGTCCGACGGGATAGCCCCAATGGTAAGCGCTATGCCCGCAAGGGGCAGGGGGGCGAGATTGAGCAAGCCTATGGCTTTGACTTGTCACCGATCGTTGCCCGAGCTGTGGAGTTCAAGGAGCTTGCAGAGGCCGTCCGCGCCGAGAAGAAGGCCTACAAGGTCGTCAAAGAACGGCTGACCATATGTCGCCGCGATATCGCAAAGATGATCGAAACGGGCATCGAGGAAGGCGTTCCCGGCAACTGGGGGACCGTACATGTCGAGTATCAGGCGATCATCAGCCGGCTTCCAAGGACAGCCCCCCGCCAGGTACTCGAGGAGGTGGCGGCCGAGCTCGATGATCTTTGGACCCAGATCCGTGACGTATTGGAATCCTTCGTAAAATCACAGAATCTGAACGCCAATGAGTCTCAAACTGAGCGCCACATACAGAATTCAAATACCGAATCTAAAACTGAATCTGAACGCGGCTTAGGAATAAAAAGAGAAGCGAGCGGCAGCGCCGGCGAAACTGACAACCTGCGGAGCCTGCCGAAGCGTGAACTGCCCCTCGGCATCGTGCTGGATGCGTGCCCGAACCTGCTTTGGCTGGTGAAGGACGGCGGCGGCATCCGCAATTGGCGCGATTTCCTGGCCACCACGGACCTGGCCCGGCCGGTATTGGGGATCAGCCCAAGCGCCTGGGAAGATGCCAAAGTTGCGATGGGCGAACAGCAGGCCGCAATTACCCTCGCCGCCATTTACCAGAGGACGGACCAGATAAAGTCGCCGGGCGGCTACCTGCGAAATCTGACCGAACGCGCCAAGGAAGGGAAATTCTCGACCTGGCCGATGATCATGGCGCTGCTCAGGGCCAAACTGGACGCTGCCAAGGCAGTCGGCGCCGGTGTTACCGAGGCCGAAGGCGAGTTGGGGGC
This sequence comes from Alphaproteobacteria bacterium, assembly GCA_018828145.1. Lineage (GTDB taxonomy): Bacteria > Pseudomonadota > Alphaproteobacteria > Rhizobiales > Devosiaceae > Devosia. Next base: position 95,873 of record JAHJWO010000055.1, read on the forward strand.
CGCTCAACGCCTCGATCGTACCCAGAAGCGGCTCGAGGTCAGCGATAATTTGAGGAAGAGCATCGATAAGTGGGACCACAAAGCCTAATTGCAGGGCGGCCCACGTGAGGTTTCGACTTGAAGTGAGCATTGTTTGATCGCATATTGCGTGAAACGTGCTCAAAAAATGGATTGGAGTGCTTTTATGCAACCCCAGGGTCTCGAGATCGGTGCAGTTCGGTTTGGCGATGGCGGCTCGCCCTTTCTGTCGGCGCCACGGCTGTCCGAACAACTCGGCGTGACGCAATCCGAACTTGCAAAGTTAATCGGAATTGCCCGGAATACCCTTACCGCCAAAACGGCCACCCGGAGGGTAGACGCGGCACTGAGCCCCATCGTCCGCATTCTTGCTATGGCTGCGGAGATGGCTGGCGACGAAAATCGTGCAGTGATTTGGTTTAAGCACCAACCAATTCCTGGCTGGGCGGGCAAGACGGCTTACGATCTTGTAGGAGATGGTAAAGCCGATCAGGTCCTTGCCTATCTCGAGGCTGTGCGCTCGGGTGTCTATGCCTAGGCTGACGGACCCTAAGCCGATCATTTTGTGGCGAGCCTACGTTCCTCGCTGGTCACATCTACCGCTATCGGGGGAGGGCGCTGCTCGTTTTGGAGGCCGTTGGAATCCAGTGGGCGTCCCTACGATTTATGCCGCGCAGGAATTGTCGACCGCCTGGGCAGAATACAATCAAGGTTTCGTGCAGCATCCAGCATTGATCGCTCAGCTGGAGCTAACCGGTGCACGCCTCGTCGACACCACCGATCCCTCGATCCTCCGCGAATGGGGACTGGACGAGGACATTCACAAGACGGAGTGGCGGTCGGAACTGGACAAGGGGATCGTCGCTGCCACGCATGCCGCATATCAAATGCTTGTTGACGCGAAGGTTGATGGGGTCATCTATCCGTCTTTTATGTCTCCAGGTGGAAGCTGTGTCGCACTCTGGCGCTGGAACCAGTCGAATGGTCCGGTTCTTAGGGTAGTTGACCCTGACGGCCGGCTTCCGACAACCTCGGCGTCTTGGCGAAACCCATAACATGTCGTTCCCGTGAGGCGGGATAGGGCAGGGGACTTTGGTCCACGCCTAGAAGGGGTGGCTTGCCGACCGGCAGCTTATGGGCCAGCTGTTGGAAAGTAAGACATTCGGACGACTGGTCCGCGCCCGCCTGACCTTTATACGCGGATCGCGACGCCCTTTGGCGATATTCTCAGCCAAAGGATTGCCGCAGCAGCCATGCCCAGCCAAGGCAGAAGCCACATGTTGAGCGCCTGCCAACCCATGGTGTTCTGCAGCACACCGGCGCTCAGTGACGCCGCCAGCCCGACGATGAAGATGGTGAGGTCATTGGCAGCCTGTGCCTTGCCTTTCTCAGCGGTTGTATAGGTACGGGTTAGCAGGTTGGTGCCGCCGATATAGAGGAAGTTCCAGCCGACACCCAGGAGGATCAAGGCCGCTGTGAAGGAATAAAAGCCGGTGCCGGAGAGGCTAAAGAGCACGTGGCCTGTCAGCAGCGTGATGCCAGTCAGCATGACCTGCAGGACGCCGAAACGGGCGATGAGGGAACCGGTGAAGAACGAGGGGAGAAACATGCCCAGCACGTGCAGCTGGATCACGGTCGATGTGGCAGCCAGATCATGCTGATGATGCACCATGGCCAATGGTGTTGCCGTCATAGCGAGGATCATGATGCCATAGCCGGTGACGGCGCCGAAGAGCGCGACGAGATAGGTTGGCTGCAGCACGATTTCACGGAGGGGCCGTACCGCGGCCCGCTCATCGGCGGTGTCTACGCTCTGCGGGACGTTCACGCCAAGCAGCACGCCAACAGCCAGGGCCGAAGCGACCGACAGGAATAGGAAGGACGCCGTGTACGTCGGCTGCAAAAGTTCGCCGCCCCATCGCGCCAAAAGCGGCCCGACGAGTGCGGCCACCACCCCACCGGCAAGCACCAGCGAGATGGCACGCGGCCTGAAACCGTCATCGGAGACCTCACCGGCTGCGAAGCGATAGAACTGGGCGAAGCCTTGGTAGCATCCCGCAAGGAAGGTGCCCACGCAGAGCAGTGTGATGGACGAGGTCATCATCCCGCCTGCAGCCACCAGGCCGCCCAAGGTACCCAAGCTGGCTCCAGTGACGAAGCCGATCTTGCGGCCAACGCGTGTCATCCACATCGAAGCGGGAACCGTCGATACCGCGGTGCCAAGAAACATCGCCGCGATCGGTGCGGTCGCCCATTCCGGCGATGGGGCAAGAATGCTTCCGGCCAGGCCGCCAATGGTCATCACCAATACCGAAACGATCTGGAACAGCGCCTGTGCCGTCGCCAGCAGGAAGACTTGTCGGTGCATGGGCTGCATGGTTGCTTCTTCTCAGCTCAGAATGGTCATGATGCGACGGCGTTGCCCGCTGCCGCCCATTGGGGCATGCCGTCTTCCAGGCGGCGGGCCCTGAAGCCCTGTGCCCGAAGGCGCGACACCGCCTCGAAAGACATGACGCAATAGGCTCCACGGCAATAGGCGACGATGTCTTTTTCGGGGTCGAGCGTGGTCAGGCAGGCGTCGAGTTCGGCAAGCGGCACATTCAATGCACCGGGGACGTGGCCGAGAGCGAATTCGTCTGCCGGTCGCACGTCGAGCACCGTGACCATGCCGTCGCGCAGGCGGCCCGACAGTTCGTCGCGGGTGATCGGCTCGAGGCTATCCCGCTGCTCGAAATAGCCTCGGACGATCTTGTCGACTTCGGCGAGGTTATTCTCGGCCACCCGCTGGATCGCCTGCATAGCTGCCAGGACACTGGCGTCGGCCAGCCTATAAACGACGTACTTGCCCTGGCGCTCCGCTGCGACCAGCCCGGCGCGGCGCATGGTCTGCAGATGCTGCGAGACATTGGCGATGGGCGAGCCGAGCTTTTCTGCCAGCAGATCGACGCTGCGCGGCCCTTGGCCGAGTTGCTCGATCAGCTCCAGCCGTTGCGGGTGGCCCAGCGTCTTGGCGACCAGGGCGAACTGCTCGAACAGGGCCAGCTTGGGTGAAGGACTTGACATCAGCACATCGCTCGATCATTCAATGGAATTATTGACTATAACAAACTGGACCGCTCCGCAAGGATTGGTATTAGCGGAGTTCCATCATGATCCTGCGTCAGTTCCTGCATTTCGACCCCGTGGGGGCCTCGTACCTTTTGGGCTGCGGCGGCAAGGCGTCAGCGGCGGTGATCGACCCTATCGGGCCTGTTGAACCCTATCTCGAAGCTGCTGCTGCCACCGGTATGAAGATACTCTATGTGATCGACTCGCATATCCATGCCGACCACATCTCATCCGGGCGTGCCTTGGCCGCAGCGAGCGGCGGCAAGTACACCCTGTTCGCCGGCGCCAAAACGAATTTCGACTTTCATGGCGTGAGTGACGGCAGCGTTCTAGAGCTGGGCAATGTCCTGCTCTCCGTCATGCATACGCCGGGCCATACCCCTGAAACATGTCGCTACTGGTCACCGATCGTAGCCGCGCCGAGGAGCCGTGGTTCGTCCTGACGGGCCATACGTTGATGGTGGGCGACATGGGACGAACCGAACTTGCCAGCAGTGCCGAGGACGGTGCCCGGGCGCTGTTTGCCAGCGTGGAACGGCTCAAGGCACTGCCTGACCATATGGAGGTGTTGCCTGGTGCCTTTTCCGGCTCGGTATGCGGATGCAGCCTCAGCGGCAAGCCAACTTCGACCATCGGGTTCGAAAAGCGCTTCAACAAGGCATTCCGCATTGCTGACGAGAGTGAGTTCGTAGCGAAAATGGTCGCTGACATCCCGCCACCGCCGCTGGAGGCGGCCGCCAACCGTGCCCGCAATGCCGGGCTGGAAATCGTCGCATGAGCGAAGGTGAAGTGTTTTCGGGTGACAATGTAGGCCCGCTCACACGGGGCATTCGGGAGAACCTGACACAGTTCGTCCATCAGTTGCTCCAGGTCATGCTGGTGGGCTTTGCTCTGGGCATAATGCGGACAGTGGTGCCGGCGCTGGCCGAAGCCGAATTCGGTGTGGCCCGTGGCTCCTTCATCCTCCTGACCGCCTTTGTTGTCGCTTTCGGCATGGTCAAGGGTGTGCTGAACTTCGTTGCCGGTCGGCTGTCCGAGCGAATTGGACGGAAACGCGTGCTGCTGCTCGGCTGGATCGCGGCGTTGCCTGTCCCGTTCATGATCTATTTCGCGCCCGACTGGAACTGGATCGTCGCGGCAACCGTGCTCCTCGGCATCAATCAGGGTCTGGCCTGGTCGATGACCCAAACCTCCAAGCTCGACATCACCCGTGCTGACCAGCGCGGGCTGACGATCGGCCTCAATGAATTTGCGGGTTATGTCGGCGTGGCGGTAGCGGGCATTGTCACCGGCTACGCCGCGACGGCGCTCGGCGCCAGGCTGGGGCTGCTGATCTTCGGGCTTGCCGTCGTGATCACGGCGCTGGTACTGACCCTGGTCTGGGTTCGCGATACCTTGCCATGGGCCAAGGCAGAGGCTGCCACGCACGCCAATGCCAAAACCAGCGCCTATCGCCCGCGCTATCCCCGCAACATCTCCGACAGTCCCACGACTTGGGAGGTGTTCACGCTGATGTCCTGGCGAGACCGACGCATGGCCGCGATCAGCCAGGCCGGAATGGTCGAGAAGTTCGTCGATGCACTAGTCTGGGTCATCTTTCCGGTCTTCCTGTTCCAGAAGGGCATGGACCTCGCCTCAATCGGCTGGATCGTCGGCGCCTATGGCTTCGCCTGGGGCGGCTCACAGCTCTTCACCGGTCGACTTTCCGATCACGTTGGGCGTCATTGGCCCAATGTGCTCGGCATGTGGATTTCGGGCCTCGGGGTCGCCATGGTGGTGATAGGCAGCGGCGTTTGGTGGTGGGCCGCATCGGCCGCCATCGCCGGCTTCGGCATGGCCCTGCTTTATCCCAATCTGTCGGCAGCCGTGGCCGACATCGCCCCGCCCAGCTGGCGCGGCTCAGCCATTGGCATTTACCGGTTCTGGCGTGACCTTGGATATGGCATTGGTGCGCTCGGGCTCGGCCTGGTTGCCCATTTCAGCGGCGCTCTCGAGGCTACATTCTGGTTCGTGGCACTTTCGATGATGGTGTCGGGCTTGGTGTTGTGGGCATTCGGTGAGGAGACCCATCCGCGGATAAACCCGGAAGATTTGGCCTAGCTCATGCCTTGGCATCATGGTGGACGTTGACGTCGCTTGATGGCAGCTTTCAGGCATCCCAGCAGGGCAAGGGGCTATAGTCCCGCAGCCTTGGTAAGGTTTACGCGAAAGCGGTCCCGCCGGCGTTGATAGCGACGGGTCATCTCAGCCGAAACATGCCCTAGCTGCTTCTGGACGTAGCGTTCGTCGACCTCGGCCGATGAGGCGAGACCGGCCCGCAGAGAATGGCCGGCGAACAAGCCCCCCCGGGCATCTTCCGAAAGGTCGCCCCGTACCCCGGCCGCCAGTGCCGCTGTCTTGACCAGGCGGGCGACTTGTTTGTCGTTCAGTCGATCGGCGCCGACGCCCTTGCCCTGCCCAGTCACACGGCGAAACAGCGGGCCATGCGCGATCCGAGCGAGCTTAAGCCAGGTTTCCACTGCCACAACGGGGCAGGTGGCATCAGTGGATCCGCGACCGATTTCCACTTCACGCCATCCGGTCTTGCCCCGAATATTCAGGACCATCCCTTTGTCCAGGATCTCTATCCAACCACGGCCGTCCTCGCTCTGCCCTTCGCCGCCATCGAGGCCGACGATTTCCGAGCGCCGCAGGCCGCCGGCGAAACCCAGCAGCAGCATGGCGCGATCGCGGATGCCACGCAGGCTGCCGCGGTCGAAGGTTTCCAGCATCGCCAGGAGATCCTCGGGCAACAGGGCTTCCTTTTGCCGTGGTGGCTTGGCGTGGGTATTGCGGATGCCAGCCATCACTGTGGCGATGTGGCGATCCTTGCGATCTAGGACTTGCCCGAGCTGGGTGTAATTCCAGGAAAGCGACGAGAGCCGGCGTTCGATGGTGCTGACTGCATTTGGCGCAACCGTAGCCTGGCCTGTCGCACAGGCCGTAATGTAGAGGCCAACAATCTGTGGATCGGGCGGCTGCACTGCCAGTCCCTGCCGGCGACACCAACCAGAAAAATGCTTCCAGTCCGAGGCGTAGGCCAGCCTGGTGTTGGCCGAGCTGGCTGCCTCGACATAGTCCCGGGCGCGATCCGCCAGGCCGCGCAAATGGGCGCGATCGCCGCCCGGAATCGACACGGCGGAATTGCCGACGGGTGCCGCGGCTGCAGCACAGGGCAGGGGGGCGTTGCCGGCGTCGTTTTGCGTGGTTTCGTCGAGGTTTTGGGGCATTCTCTCTATAATGAGCAAAACGTCCGATAATGCAAGATTATCGGTCATTTTAATGCGCCGACAGGTAGGGCGGATATCTGGCATTTAATTGGCATTAAGCGCCGTTAGATGATAGGCTGCCGGTATGAGATCGCGTGCTGATTTGCTCCCTGCCGACACTCCGCCGGTGCCAAAAGTGCAGGTATGGGCGCGACCCCGTGGGCTGGTATTGCATGATGCCGATGCAGGCTATCTGGCCGGCGCGGGTTTGAATTCGTTGGATAATCTGGTGCGCCAGGACTTTTCCTGGGCCGGCGTCTGGCGCCAGCGGCTGGCCCTGCAGAGCGCTGCCGCGGCGGTCAATTTGACCGGGCGACGCGAGGACGAATCCGCCCTGCGCGACGCCCATTTTCTGCGCGGGATGGGCGACGATCCTGGCCCTTCCGGTCACCTACTGATGGCCTGGCGCCGACTAGCCAGCCGCACGACGCACTGTGACGAGGCATCCGTGCGCCCGGTCGCCGAACAGCATCTTGACCTGACCTGGGATGACGCTCTCGCCGAGGTCGTCGCCAATGCTGGGGACATGATGGTGTCATCTCGGCCGGCGCCGACACTGGCGGCCGAGATCGCCGCCGCCGTCTATCGGGCCCGGCCCGATGCTGAACTGTTGGGCTTCTGGCTCGCCGACATGCTGCTCGCCCAGAAGTTGAAGTGGCCCATTCCGGTGCCGCTGCTGATGGGACAAGTGACCTCGGCCGTTTTCAAGTCGGGCGATAACCGCAAGCGCATCCGGCCGGGAGGCGAAGGCTGGGGCAAGGCGGTATTTTTGGCCTACGCGACGGCGGCCGCACAAGCCTGCGATCTTGGGATAGAGCTGTCCCACCGGACGGCAAGACTGACGGAGGTGGCGCCGAAGCTGCGGGCCAAAGGTTCTGGCGACGTCATCAAACTACTGCTGACCGACGACGCGGTGCCGGGCTCCTGGTCGAGCCCAAAACTGTCGGCGCGCGGCGCCAGGCGGTTGTTTGATCGGCTGAGTGAGTTGGGCGCGGTGCGTGAGCTCAGCGGCCGGCCGACATTTCGGCTGTACGGATTGTGAGGCAGGGCAAAACAATGGCCAGGCGCAAACGGACAGATGCCGAACCGCCAATCTTTGATGCCGAACTTGTCGATATGCCGGCCGACCTGCGCTGGCGCGAATGGATGAACCGCGTCGAGGCGGTCCTGTTCGCGGCGCCAAGGCCGGTGGAGCGCGAAGCCTTGGCCCGGGTTGTTGGACGCGACGCCAGCATTGACCTGCTGATCGACGACATTCGCGAAGGGCTGCGCGGCAAGCCCTATGACGTGGTCAGTATTGCTGGGGGCTGGGCGTTCCGCACCCGAACCGCCTATGCCGATGCGATTGCTACTTCTGCTGCCGTGCCGGACCGTGCGGTCGATCTGACCCAGAACGAGGCCATGGTGCTGGTGTCGATCGCCTATCACCAGCCGTTGACGCGGGCAGGGGTATCCGAAATTCTCGGGCGCGAGGTGTCGCGCGACGTGATCGGGGCGCTGCGCGATAAAAATATGATCACTGCGGGACCGCGCAGCCCGACGGCCGGAGCACCGTTCACCTACGTGACGACCAAGGGATTCTTGGAGCATTTTGGGTTGGACACCTTGCGGGATCTGCCCGAACTTGAGGCCCTTGAGGACGCGGGGCTTCTACATGAAGATCAGGATCCTCCCAGTCTGATGCAAATCGGCACAGCAGACGGAGAGACCGCGAGTCACGAAGAGGGTTAGGCCACCGGTTCGCGTAAATGACCAACGATCGATACGGGAGGATATCATTCCTTGGTGGGGGCGACCCGCCGACGAAACTCGGGTGTTCCCTCCTCAGGTCTGGGTTCTGTCACGCAGAACCTTGCCCGTCGGCGAGACCGGGGATGCAAAGGTCATTGGGACGGGATCGCCCACCTTCACAAGCACAGGGTGGAAGGGTGAGGGACACCCCTTGGCCGTCGCGAGAGGCAGAGCCCCTTAGACTAGAAGAGTGTGTGCCGGCTTTGCTCTAGTCTGCCTGTGGTGTAAGCTCACCTCATGGTAGCGAGTCGTTAACCATTTCTGGTAACGAGTCGTTGACATTGTGATCGCCTGCGACAATTTATTCCACTTAAGGCGATTGACGGCACCCAGCAATATGTTGTTAAACTCGCGCAGCAACACGGTTTGAGGCTTGTGTTGTAAGTAATTCTAGGCGATAAAAAACCCGAGAGTGGATTCCTCCATTCCCGGGTTTTGTGTTTTCGGCGGCCATTGCGCATCCGAACTTCCGGAAGCACAAACGGGGCCGATCACAGCCGTTGCAAGCGTGGTTCTAGTCCCGGAGATCCGCTTTGTATAGCGCTCTCTGAGTATATCACCACCATGGCTACCAAGCCACCTCTGCGTCCGGGCCACACCGCGCCCGCTTCTGCCCAATATGCCGTCGTCGGTCCGCGTGGCGGATTGACCGGTGCCGAAGTTACCGGCGTCAAGGGCAAGACTCTGCCTCCGACCGAAAAGCCCGGTCAGAGCTACGTGATCGCCGATCGCACTAAAAACGATGCCGGCAAGGGTCGCTAAGATGACCCGGCGTTCTCCTCCCCTGACCGCCGACATCGCAGCTGCCATCAAGCGTCTTGCTAAGGAAACCGACCTCCTGCAGCACGAGATCGCGGCCAGGCTGAACCTGAACCAGGGCCGCGTGAGCGAAGTGCTCACCGGCAAGCGCTTCTCGGAAGTGCATCCCTGACAAACCGGGCAGGGGCCGTTGGCCCTTGCCCGACCGGTCTGTCCTTGGTGGTTACTCAGACATTGGCGAGACAGACACACGGGTTACCAAGGGCGCGACCAAAGCCCAAGCGTAATCCGCGTGGTAGAAGCGTGGTCGCCGGGAAAGCAATCAGCTCCGTTATGTCGCTACCGATCTTGACGCCGAATGCAGGTAGTCAGAAGTCCGTAAGCGAGGGGTCGGTTCCATTGGGCAAACCTCGGTAGACAACAACAGAAAGAGTAGGGAATGCAGTTTCAGCACTACAATCTCGGCCATCTGAACGCTGGTGACGTCGTCGTGGTCACCCTGCAGGGCAGCGCCGCCAACGTCCGCCTGATGCAGTCGAGCGACTTCAACAGTTACAAGGCCGGCCGGCGTCACAACTACCATGGTGGACTGCAGAACAAGTCCCCCGCGCGCATCCCTGTGCCCCATTCGGGCAGCTGGCACGTAACGGTCGACATGCAGGGTCTCCGCGGCACAACACGTAGTTCAGTCAACGTCGTGCCTGGCAACGCTATGCGCCCACTGCCCGCCATGAATGAGGCTCCCCTGCGCTCTATGCCGACACTGGTGCGTGACGAGGATGACGTCGTTCCCGTCGTAGATGCGCCCGACGGGCGCACTTTCGATGTGTTCATCTCGCACGCTTCGGAGGACAAAGACGAGGTGGTTCGCCCGCTCGCTCTGGCGTTGCAGGCAGGTGGACTGAGCGTCTGGTATGACGAGTTTGAGTTGCGCATCGGCGACAGCCTGCGCCGTAAGATCGATCGCGGCCTCGCCAGCAGCAGGTTTGGCATCGTGGTGCTGTCGCAGGCGTTTTTCGGGCGGGGCTGGCCAGAGTACGAGCTTGACGGCCTGGTCACCCGCGCCGTCAGCGGCGACCAAATCCTGCTGCCGATCTGGCACAATGTCAGCAAGCGCGAGGTCATCGGTTACTCGCCTTCGTTGGCGGACAAGCTGGCCCGCAGCACCGCAACCCACACGGTAGAGGACATTGCGGCTGAGATTATCGACGTGGTCCGATCGCCGGCAGCGGCCGCATAGGGGGGCGGGTCGAGTCATGTCGAAGATCAAAGATCCGATCCTGTTCTCGGCCCATTTCAACGTCGATCCGGTCGCCCTCGAGGTGGCCGGCTTGGTCGACCCGTTTCTCAACGTCGACACGCAGCTCTTTATCGATCCGGTACTGCTGGCGAAGTCGGGCAACCCCCATATTAATCCGGGGGGCCACGAGGCTTTCCGCACTCATTTTGGCAATTACGTCCGCCTGCTAGCCATTTCGGAAAAGGAAGGCGACGTGGCTTGGCGCAATGCAGCCAAGTTACTCAACCTGGACGAGCCTGCCGAAAATGGTCTCGGCTATGGCGGCAAGCGCCGCGCCGGTGCATCGCGGCCGGAGGAGGTCCGCACGGCGATCATGCGAACCAGCAAAGAGATCATTATGCTCGGCACCAAGGACCCCGAGATGATCTCCCTGATGGGTTTTTTCGAGGAGAATGTCGGCCCCGACACGATCAGCGATTTCACCACCCGGGCCATCAGCGTCAGTCTCGCCGCCATCACGGCCGAATTCTGCAAGGCCAACGGTGTGCCGCTGCACGCATCCGAGGATCACCCGGGCGTGGACTTGCCACGCTATGAAAAGCCTGAGGGAGGGATGTCTCACATTGTCCTTGTTCCCCGGGACGTCGTGCGGGACCTGCCAGTCGCCCGCGACTGGGCGGACATAGAAAGAGCGGCCATGGAAAACGCCCGCATCCGCGAGCGGGTCAACCAGCTGCTAGCAGGAATCGTCGAACCATCAATAACTGACCGCAAACACGCGCTGCGCGAGGCGGCACTCGGCTCCGCTAAGGACTTCGAGGGCTTTCTCGCGTCGGTGAAAGAGCATACCGACAGTTACGATCCCAATCTCGATATCCTAGGGTATTACCGGCTCAAGCAGATCCTCCGCGACGGTATGGACGGGCTCAAAGGCCAGCAAGGATACGACGTCGACGGCAAGGGAGCAGAAGAGATCCGGCGCCTTGTGCTGGACACCATCGATGTTTTTCGCCGTCACGTCGAGCACGGCAATCTCTGGGAGGAGCTTTGGGTCGGGGACAAGCCCAAGAAGGAGCGGGCAGCACAGCTGATCTACTACGCGATCGCGGACTGCTTCTGCCACGCCAACGACGTCGACATCTCGCCCGAAGCGAACATGGGCGGCGGCCCGATCGACTTCAAATTCTCGAAGGGCTACAACGCCCGGGTGCTAGTGGAAATGAAACGCTCCGGCGGCACCGTCGTCCACGGTTACGAAAAGCAGCTGAAATTCTATAAGGAGGCCAGCCAGACCGAGTGGGCGGTGTTTATCGTCATGGACTTCGGCGATCTTGGCGGCAAGCGGGAGCGTATCAACGCCATCCGCGCCGAGCGGTTGGCCAAGGGCGAGCGAGCCTCCGAAATCATCGTCATCGACGCCACCAGGAAGGCGTCGGCAAGCAAGCGGGACTAGCCAACAACCGGTGTATCGGTGTATCTGAACATTCTCGAGAAGCTGCAGGCGGAAAGCGGAAAAGCGCCGCCAAGCGCAAGATTGAAACATATGAAAGCAGGTGTAGGAGCGAGTCGAAGGACCGGCAGGCACCCATAGGGACCGGCAAGTTTGCGCCCCTTTAACTCATTGGCATCTCTTCGGCAGTCTCCCGAAAGCGGATGCTGCAGCGATCGATCCTCCATTTGGAACTGAGTACTGCTAGCTCCTAAGTAACAGGACTATGCCGAGGACAGCGTCCGTCGTAAGCTTGCCGTATTGGCTAGGCCTCAACGATGGACCGTTCATCCAAGCAAGCGGGCAATCGATTTCACCACGAAACGTGCTGAGACGATGGAGCCATATTCTTGGTACGTATCGCTCTTCCTCTGATCGCCGACATCTACCACCGTTTTCGCACCGAAGAATAACGGTCGCGGATTGCCTAGTTCTGCAGCCTTGTAGACGCCGTACATTTCCATGTCCAAAGCGGCCATCTGCCTGTGCTGCTCGGCGATTTGGTCCATCCTGCCGCTGTCCGCGATTACTGCCGATCCGGTCGCCATTGGTTGCATGATGACCTTCTCGAATACGATTTTGTCCTCGATAAGCCCAAGTTTCATGTCGATCATCTTGTCGTCCACGGCAATCATCTGGGCGAGGGAGGTGCGCACCTGCGGGTCGATGCTGCAGTCGAAGTGCTCGATCTTGAAGCCGTTACCGCTCCACTTGCCAGCCTGATACTCCCAGCACATGTCAGCCACTACAATAGTGCCAATGTCCGCCTTCCCCGCGACGCCGGCGCAAATACCCGACATAGCCACTAGCTTGGGGTTGAACTTCTCAACAACCCTGGCGGTGACCAGAGACGCGTTCACCAGCCCCATACGTGGCAGTGCCACGCAGACGCCCGACCTGTCTCCGATGTTTAGCTCAAGGCAATCCAACCCAGCGATGCTGCGATAGTCGCCCAGAACAGCGTCAGTGCGCGCGTAGGCCTGCCGCTCCTTCTCAAGTGCGCAAACGATTACAAAGTCGAATGCGGATCGGTTTCTAGCAGCATTAAACGCCCGCGCCACCTTCGCAAGCCAAGTTGGTACTTTTTCGCCGTCGTCGAAGCCCGCCAGAAGGATACCGGCGTCCGAAAACCGCTTCAATTGCGTATCGACCACGTCGGAAAAACTGGACAGCGCCAAGATGGTGGCAAATTCGCAGTACTTGCTAGCCTGCACGGTTTCGATGATCTCCTCGGAGACGTCGATTGCGGTAGGGTCGTCCTCCCGCAAAGGAAGCATGAGATCGAGGATAACGATATCGTACTGCTCGCTGTAGAGCAGCTTTTGTGCGTGAGAAAAGTAAGATGCGCGCTCAAGCTCTAGCGTTCCACCCTGGTGGAGCTCACGAACTGCGCCTTCCAATTTGGAAAACTTGTCATCCTCGTCCTCGACTATCAGGATGCGCATTCTTGTCTCGCTATTTCTGTGAGACTGCCCGCCCATTCGGAGCTTTCCGGCTCGTATTGGAGGACTGCAACGACGTTTCCCATCTTGTGCTCCCGAAAGACATCCAAAGCGGACTTGGTCGGCACTAGAGTCTCCTCGATCTCGATCTCAGGATACTGGGTTAGGACCACGACCTTGTCGTCTCGTCCGGCGTACGCCAGTTCCAGAAGGACCTCTATCCCTCCGGAGGGGAGCGACATGGCCGGGCTGGAACCGACGGTTACTGTGTGACTAGGCAGTGCCATATCCAGAACGATCAACCCATATGAACGTCCAAGCATCTCGATCGCATTGTGTACGGACTTTGCCACGCGCAGGACTAGCCCAGGATTTGCTTCGAGAAGGGCCCTCGACAATCTCTCCAGCTTGAAGTCGTCGTCTTCAACGACGAGCACCTCATTGATCATTGAGATGCACCGAGCGTATGTGGCAAGAAAAAGTAATCCGTCGATCCTCTATTCCCCAATCGACTTTCTCGATCTCGCGCACATCGGCCTCCATGCGCCTCAGCTTTTTGATCCCGCTTCGGTTCTCGACAACCATCGCGTCCTCAAGATCTCCGGCGAGCGCTTCCTCGATCCGGGCAAGCACGTCCGCATCGGTGTCACCAGGGTGAAGGTCCGACGAAACGCTGATGACGATAGAATTGATGATCAGGTCCGACTGCTCGGTGACGATCTTGTTGGACAACAGACCGCATCGATGACCATGTTTCGCGGCATTGTAGATCACCACATAGAGGAAGTCGTACACGTGATGGTAGAGTACGCCAAAGACATCGATGTCCTGAAGGCCGATCTGCTCGATGGTGGGTTCGAAGTCGGGGAAGTGCTCCTGCACCTCGTCCATAACAGCTTCGAACAGTAGGCTGAACGGGGCCGACGGCGACAGATTGGTTGGCTTGGTAAACCAGCTTGAGACGGACCTGAACCGCTCCTCCGTGAAGCGATTAATTTCGCGTCCCAACGCTCGAGCCATAGGCTTAGCTTGCTCAGGCAAGCCGCGCTCGAACAAGGATATGGGGAAAGTGGCGTGAGTTCGTCGGAAAGTGTCTAGATGGTCCCGGACGACGCGGAGGTCCTGCTCCAAAATCCGCCAGCAATGCTCAATGATGTTCTGATGCACGACGGCTATGCTCTTGGTCTCCTTGTACTGCCGCGCAATGTCCCTGATGGCCTCCCTAGTGAAACCGATCTTGCGGGCTCCCCCTATACCTGGATTGAGTAATCCCCTGGGCTTCTTCTTGGAGCGGACCTGCAGCATGTCTTGTCCGAGTTGGGTGACGTTGGCCCGATAGTCGGCGAGCCAAGCTTGCAACCGCCGTCCGCTCTCGCCAACCGACAAGTCCTGGTATTCGGACCTTTCTAGCAGCGGCTCCATCTGCGTAGCGAGGTAGCCGTAGAGTGTGCCGTGCCGAATTCTCCTCCCGATGTACGAATCAACACCGTATCTCTTGTCAGCACAGAACTCCTCGAAGGCCTTCTGGAGGAGGGATGCCAACCGACCAGCAGAAGTGCTACTGGCCGGATACCCGCCTTCGCCGGTGTAGGAGAGTACCTCCTCCTCCGTGATCTCGGGCCCGCGGAAGACTACGCTTATTTCGTCGATTGTGTTGTCCTGCAGCCAAGAGGTGAAGCGAACATGATCAACGTAGATTCTGACATCGTTGATCTGCCCTCTGACGCGTTGTAGGCGTTTATCGAGACGCAGCGTTTTGGCTCGATCATTGGCAAGTGGTTCATCGAACCGCTCCGCGTACCAATCCAACAGCTTTGCCCTGGTCTCGTACACCTCGTCGGTAGTTGGTAGGAGGTGGTAGAGTTGAACGAGCAGAGCCTCGGTGCATAGATCGAAGAGATGCTCCGCCACACCCGGCCCGCGTTTGAACAGCCACTCCGCGAAGGCGATCAGGTCACCGTCGAAGCGCTGCTCCACAATCGACTGAAGGACGCGGCGCTGCGCATGCTTGTGCGCGGACTTGCCGGTTCGTTCGGACACCAGCGAGAGCATAATGTATTCGGACATTGGGTCAGAGGCGTAGCGGAAGAACGACCGGATCTCATCCTCTGCGAGCAGCCGGGAGAGCTCGGAGGTATTCGCCATGAGCGCTATCAACTCGTCCTCTGTGAGATCCGCGGCGCTGGCGCCGGCCCTAATTGATCGGATTACCGCGATGGTCCTCACCAATGGACCAGCGGAGGCCGCGATAAATCGATCGATGTTGACCACCACCGAATTAGATTGGCCCACAAGTTCGATTATAGCGGTCGGCTGGCCGAAATAGGCATCCGCGGCCTTCGACGAGGGGAGAACGCCGAAGCCATCCAATGGATCTCCATAGTAACTGTCCAAAGCGTCTCTGTAACTTGCAAGTCGAGGCACTTCCGCGAATGCAATGCTGCTCCGATAGAAGGTTCTATCGAGGGATAGGCCGGGAGCAACGGTGGGCAGCGCTCGGTGGAGCCTTTCCGCACCGCGATCTAGGGCCCTTACCGCACCGATCACCTCGGGTGAAACCAAGAGAGGCAGATGCACGCGCAGGGCTTCGTTAGCCTCAGGGAGCAGGTGATGGCCAACCGCGAATAGGACGGCATCAAGTAGAGAGAAAAGGCCATGGGTGTGAAGCTGCGAAGCGATGTCGGTCGACGAGAGCCGCACTGGACGAAAGAGGTAGCGCAGGGCGTCCGCTGCGGTCCGAAACTTGTGGCCCTCCTTATCGGCGAACTCCAGAATCGATGATCGCGTGAGAAAGTAGTCGTAGTCTGGCTCCATCAGATCGGTGATGGCGAGCGGCAGTATCTGGCGTTTCTGAAGACCATAGAGTCGCAGCTCCTCTAGTGACCTTTGCCATAAACCGCTCTTTTCCTCCGTTGCGTAATGGATGAATGCAATCTTGCGAAGGTAAGCCAGGGAGTATCCGCCCTCCGCCTTAAACCTACCCAACATGGTCCCGATCCTGCCAGGGTTGCGCGACGCAATTGCGTCGTTGGCTTGTCCAAGTACTTTGATCGCCCTGAGGATCCGCGCCTCGTTGCGGCGCAGGCGCTCTGATAGGAACACGAGCTCATGGTACAGCGGCATCTCTGCCATGCGTATCAAGTTGTATAGCTGGGGCGGTACCTCGGGGAAGTCGTCCGTCAGCTCGAGGTTTGACAACAGCGGATGACAGAAGATCATGCTCGCAACTATCGGAGCATCAGCTTCGGACAGGTCTCGCCTTAAGTGGTTCATTGTCTCGACGATGCCCCTCTGCGTGGAGCCTTTCGCCATCAGTCCGCGGAGACGCTGTCTTGAGCGCGCTTCAGTTATCTCGGCAAGACTGGGATACTCAATTTTCAAATCAACGCGACTCGGTTTGCATAACCACGCTAGTTTGCACCTATGTTTGGTCGGAACGGAAGGATCGGTAGAAAATGATGTTTGGCCGAGATTTCTGCGGTTTTTTCAAGCACGCTTCATTTCGAGCTCGAGGCGAAGATCAGGAGAGGTCGCAGGGCGGCTCGCGGAAAAACTAAATTTGCGACACAATGTTGACCCCGTCTGAGGGTCACCCCCCAGATCTGAGGTTAGCTTCAGAGTAAGGGCGGCCCAAGGCTGCAGACTGCTTCCGGCGTCCGTTATGCCGGTCGCCGCTGCGTGAAAACGACGATTTCCGATTCGCATAATATCTGAACTGGAACGACAACATCCTCTCGTCACCGCAAGCGGGCGCATCTAGTCCCGCCAGCTATCGATTATCAACCATTCGGCCCAAGGCACGACTGTTGAGTTCTGGCACTTCGATGGGGGCCGGGCTCGCGGCGACAGCACAGTGTGTTGATTGCCACTGAGATCTGACCCTTAAGGGGCTGAAGTTTTCACTGAGATTTGACCCATGTTTTGATCGTCCCCTGGCTGTTGGTCGGGGGACTTGGAGTGATCGACATGGCGTTATTGAGCGTAATCCGGCGCTGGCATTTTCGTGAGGGGATGCCGATCCGTGAGATTGAGCGACGCACGGGATTGTCCCGCAATACTATCCGCAAGTATCTTCGGGCCGACACGGTGGACCCCAAGTTCAGGGTTCCGGTACGGGCCAGCAAGCTCGATCCATTTGCCCAAAAGCTGTCGGACTGGCTGCGCGTGGAAGCGGGTAAGTCGCGCAAGCAGCGGCGCACGGCCAGGCAGATGCATGCTGATCTGGTGGTGCTGGGCTATGAGGGTTCCTATGAGCGCGTTGCGGCGTTCGTGCGGGTCTGGAAGAGCAATCGGCAACGCGAGCAACAGACCAGCGGGCATGGCACCTTCGTTCCGCTGGTGTTCGGACCGGGCGAAGCCTTCCAGTTCGACTGGAGCGAGGACTGGGCGATCCTGGGCGGCGAGCGCACCAAGCTGCAGGTGGCCCATACCAAGCTGTCGCACAGCCGGGCGTTCATCGTTCGGGCCTATCCACTGCAGACCCATGAGATGCTGTTCGATGCGATGACCCAGGCGTTCCGGGTTCTTGGCGGCGTTCCCCGTCGCGGCATCTTCGACAACATGAAGACCGCAGTCGACCGGATCGGCTCTGGCAAGGCCCGGCAGGTCAACGCCCGGTTCGCGGCAATGGCCAGCCATTATCTGTTCGAACCCGAGTTCTGCAATCCGGCATCAGGCTGGGAGAAGGGGCAGATCGAGAAGAACGTGCAGGATGCCCGCCGGCGCCTGTGGCAGCCACTGCCAAACTTCGCTGATCTCGATGGCTTGAACGACTGGCTCGAAGAGCGATGCATCGCCCAATGGAGCCAGATCGTACATGGCAACCTTCCGGGCAGCGTGGCCGATGCGCATGCCGGTGAGGTTGCGAGCCTGATGCCCTTGGGTCGTCCCTTTGACGGCTTTGTCGAACAGACCAAGCGTGTATCGCCCACTTGCCTGGTGAACTTCGAGCGCAACCGTTACAGCGTACCGGCCTCGTTTGCGAACCGCCCGGTCAGCCTGCGAATATACCCTGAGCGGATCGTCGTGGTGGCCGAGGGCCAGATCCTGTGCGAGCACGGTCGTATCATCGACCGGTCCCATCGACAGCCTGGACGCACGGTCTATGACTGGCGGCACTATCTGGCGGTGATCCAGCGCAAGCCTGGCGCCCTGCGCAATGGGGCGCCGTTCCTTGATCTGCCTGAGGCGTTCCGGAGATTGCAGGGGCTGCTGCTCAAGCGACCAGGTGGCGATCGGGAGATGGTGGAGATCCTGGCGCTCGTCCTGCATCACGACGAGCAGGCGGTTTTGTGTGCCGTCGAGGTTGCGCTCGAAGCAGGCGTTCCAACCAAGACCCATATCCTCAATCTTCTGCATCGCCTGGTGGATGGCAAGGAGACTGCGGTTGCATTGATCGATGCACCCCAGGCTCTGGCCCTGCGCCAGGAACCCAAAGCCAACGTCGCGCGCTACGACACGCTGCGTGGCAAGGATGTTCGCCATGCGTCATGATCCCGCCAGTGCCGCCGTGGTGGTCATGCTGCGCAGCCTCAAGATGTATGGCATGGCCCAAGCCGTGGACGAGTTGATCGAACAGGGTGCTCCTGCCTTCGATACGGCTGTGCCGATCCTGTCCCAACTGCTCAAGGCTGAACTTGCCGAGCGGGAGGTCAGGTCCATCGCCTATCACCTCAAGGGGGCCCGCTTCCCCGCGTACAAGGATCTAACCGGCTTTGACTTTGCTTCCAGCGAGATCAATGAGGCGTCCGTCCAGCAACTGCATCGCGGCACCTTCATTGAAGGCGCTGACAATGTGGTACTGATCGGTGGACCTGGCACTGGCAAGACCCATATCGCCACAGCCCTAGGCGTCCAGGCGGTTCGCCACCACCACAAGAAGGTTCGCTTCTTTGCTACCGTCGACCTGGTCAATGCACTCGAGCAAGAAAAGGCGTTGAACAAGGCAGGCCAGCTTGCCGAGCGCCTGCTCCGTCTCGACCTCATCATCTTAGACGAGCTGGGCTACCTGCCGTTCAGCCCATCAGGCGGTGCGCTGCTGTTCCATCTGCTCAGTAAACTCTACGAGCAAACTAGTGTCATCATCACCACCAACCTCAGCTTCAGCGAATGGGCTGGCGTGTTCGGCGACGCCAAGATGACAACCGCTCTGCTCGACCGGCTCACCCATCACTGCCACATCCTGGAAACCGGAAATGACAGCTTCCGCTTCAGGGCAAGCGCTGCAGCGCCGAAAACGAGAAAGGAAAAACCCGCTACTTGACCAACCCCGCACTGCGGGAAACTATCGTCCAACCGGGTCACTTCTCAATGACAATCCCGGGTCAAATCCAAACGGCAATCAACACACAGTGGTGGCGCCGATGGCGCGCTACGCGTCCCCCAAGCGGCGTGTCTTTGACACCCTAAGAGCGACTCCGCGGCAGCCTGAACAGTGCCCCAGGACGAGTCAGATGCGACGCTGTCCCGTCGGTGGTTCGCCCGTTATTGCGTATGATCCTCATGCCCGGGTCCCTCGGCCGACGAGCGCTCCTCGACCTTGAAGGTGACATCGACGCGGCCAGCCTTCTCGAACACCAGGACGGCCGGCACCTCATCGCCTAAGAGGTAGCGTCGGTCCGGCTTTACAAACATCGCATGGCTACCGTCCGCGCCGACCCATATGCTGGACCCGGCCGGGACGAGGATGCCGTCCGTCATCGGTTGCATGCGGGCGATGCCATCGGTGACCACCGACCGATGAAGTTCCACTTTCTGCGCGGCCGGGCTATCGATGCCGACCAGGCGGTCCTCGGCATTACCGTTGTTGTAAATGGCCACGTAACCTCCGAGCACGGGCGCGTTGGGGGGCGCTTCCTCGATCATGGGGTGGTCGACATAGATCGAGCCGGCGTTGAAGTCGTGCGCCTGGACCGATGTCGCGATCAAGGCGAACGCGGTCGCGATGAAGAACCTGTGCATGTCTGTGTCCGATCTGTTTTCGGCAGCATCCTTATCGGCAGTATGCGTCGAACGGAATGCGAGATGTTGCGATCGTGGCTCGCCACCTATCAAGTCTGCGGCAGGCGTCCCTTCCAGCCCAGTAGGCGCATCGCGTTCATGGTAACAAGAACGGTTGCCCCGGTGTCGGCGAGGATTGCTGGCCACAACCCGGTCACCCCAATCACCGTGGTGACCAAGAAGACGGCCTTGAGGCCGAGCGCGACGGTGATGTTCTGACCGATATTGGCCATGGTCGCCTTCGACAACCCGATCATGTTGGCGATATCGATGACGCGACCGTGCAGGATGGCTGCATCCGCAGTTTCCAGCGCAACGTCGGTGCCGCCGCCCATGGCGATGCCGATGTCGGCCGCAGCCAAGGCTGGGGCGTCGTTGATGCCGTCCCCCACCTTGGCGACGACGCGCCCCTCGGCCTGCAGCTCGCGCACGATCGCCTGCTTGTGCTCCGGCAGCAGGCCGGCCCGGACCTCCATGCCCAGATCAGCGGCTATAGCCTTGGCGGTGCGCTCGTTGTCACCGGTGAGCATGATCGTGCGAATGCCCGCCTGCTTGAGGGCTTCGAGGCCGGCCTTCGCATCGGGCCGCGGCTCGTCGCGGATGCCGAACACGCCGGCGAGTTTTCCATCCGCGAGGAGGACCGAGACGGTCTTGCCTTGATCGTTGAGCGCGCCGATCCGGGCGCGCACATCGTCGCCGATGGGGGTCTCGGCAGCCGCTGCTTCGAGGGATACGAGCAGCACTTGGATGCCGCCGACATTGCCGGCCACGCCCTTGCCCGGGAGGGCCTTGCTATCGAAGGCGGGTGGTATCGGTGCCTTGATTTCCTTGGCCCTGGCGAGGATGGCGACCGCCAGGGGATGGCTGGAGCCCGTCTCGATGGCCGCAGCCATGGACAGAATTTTTGCCTCGGAATGGCCTATGGCTACGATGTCGGTCACCACCGGCTTGCCCGCGGTGAGCGTGCCGGTCTTGTCGAGCGCGACAGTGTCGATGCGACGCAGTTCCTCGAGCACGGCGCCGCCCTTGAGCAGCAGGCCACGACGGGCGCCGGCCGATAAGGCCGCCGCCACGGCAGCTGGTGTGGAAATCACCAAGGCGCACGGGCAGCCGATGAGCAGCACGGCAAGGCCTTTATAAATCCATTCGTTCCAGGACTGGCCGAAGATGAGCGGTGGCACGAGGGCGACGAAGGCGCCGACGACCAGCACGGCCGGCGTATAGATCTTGGAGAACCGATCGATGAAGCGCTCGGTTGGCGCCTTGCTCTCCTGCGCCTCCTCGACGAGGGTAATCACGCGCGAAATGGTGTTTTCGCTGGCCTTTGCCGTCACTTGGATCTTCAGCACCGCAAAGGTGTTGATGGTGCCGGCGAAGACCGTGTCCCCGACCCTCTTGGTCTTAGGAACGCTCTCGCCTGTGACCGGCGCCTCGTCAATGGCGCTGCTGCCTTCGACGATCTCGCCATCAGCCGGGATGCGATCGCCGGGACGAACGAGCACGATAGCCCTCAGGGCCAGTTCGACGGCCGGGATTTCCCTGACGGCGTCGCCTTCGATCAGCAATGCCGTCTTGGGCACCAGATCGGCCAGGCCCTGGATGCTGGCGCGGGCCCGGCCGGCGGCGACGCCCTCGAGTAACTCGCCCACGAGGAATAGCAGCACCACGGTAGCCGCTTCCTCAGTGGCGCCAATGAACACGGCGCCGATGGCGGCGATCGACATCAGCGTCTCGATCGAAAACGGCGTCCCAGCTATGGCGCCGGCGAGGGCCCGCCTGCCGATCGGGACCAGGCCCACCAGCAGCGCCATGATGAACGACCAATGCCCGATCTCGGGAAGGAACTGGCCGATGAGATAGGCGATTATCAGGGCCGTGCCGCAAGCGGCGGTCAGCACTGCCTTGCGCCTTCGCCACCACAGGCCGCCGCCGTCGCCGTGATCCCCGTGCACGTGCACCGCACTGGCATGCCCAGTTTTGGGTTCACCGGCTACCTGAGCGCCGATGGGGCGCGTGGGGTAACCGAGATTTCCCACTTTAGCTGCAATCTCTTGCAGGTCGAGACCGGGCGCATGCTTCACCGTCATCGTTCCGTTCATGACGGAGACCGAAACGTCCGCCACGCCAACGATTCGGCCGGCAGCCGTGTTCACCTTGGTGCCGCAGTTTGCGCAGTCCATGCCCTCGACACGGAAGCGTGTGGTCTCGATACGGGCATCCATGAAAACGACTCCTTGCAAAACCCCTGAGAGGTCTACAATCTCCAGCGACTGTAGGAGCAAGCGGAAATGAGTCACGGCATCGCGATCGGAAAAGTCTCCCAGGAGAGCGCGGTCAAGGTCACTACCATCCGCTATTATGAGCAGATCGGCCTGCTGCCGGCCCCACCTCGTACCGAAAGCGGGCGCCGCAGCTATGACCGAAGCGACATCGAACGCCTGACGTTCATCCGCCACTCCCGCGAACTCGGCTTCGAGATCGACCAGATCCGCACCTTGCTCCAGCTGCAGGATCGGCCCGACCAGCCTTGCGAGGAAGCGGATGTCATCGCCCGGGCTCGTCTGGTGGAGGTGAAGGGGAAGGTCGCCAGTCTGGTGGCGCTCCAGAACGAGCTCGAGCGCATGGTCGATGGCTGCAGCCACGGGCGGGTGGAGACCTGCAAGGTCATCGACATCCTGGCCGACCACGGCAAGTGCCGGCATCACGGTTAGAACGCGGACCCGAATGCCATAAGAGGCGACCTCGACCCGCCGCTGGTGGCGCGGGGACATTCCTCGCCGGGACCTATCAGGGATTTGCGCAGTCTATCGTTTTGCCGCCTCGGAAGTGGCGGATGAGGGGTTCAGGCCTCGTGCCATTTCGCTGGTGCTTGCCGGCGGGGTAGTGGCGGCGCTCCTTGGGCCTTTGCTGGCCCGTTTGGGCGGCGACCTGCTGCAGCCGACCTTTGCCGCTTCATTCCTCCTCCTGTCGGCAGCATCGGCCATTGCAGTCGGTGTGCTGCTCAGCGTTGACGTCCCCCGGTCGGCAGATACCCCCCAGGAGCGCGCCGCGGCTCGCCCCCTTGGCGAAATTATTCGCCAACCCAGCTACGTCAAAGTCGCTGGCCATGACCCACCACCATCACGACCTTACGGCGACATCGACAGTCATCCAGCTGCACGTTCTGGGCATGTTCCTGCCATCGTTCTTTACAGGCTCACTGATCGCCCGCTTTGGCGTTCCGCGTATCATGCTACAGGCATTGTCCTGCTCACGGCCCACGTCCTGTTCGCCTTGTCGGGGACTGGATTCTATAACTTCACCGCTGCCCTGATCCTGCTCGGCGTGGGCTGGAACTTCCTTTACATCGGCGGCACCAATCTGCTCACCCGTACGTACACCACCGCCGAAAAGGGCAAGGCGCAAGCGACCAACGACCTCGCGATCTTCATCGTCGGGCTGGCGGAATCGCTCAGCGCGGACGTGCTGCAGAGCACCATAGGCTGGCAGGCCCTGAACATGTGGCTCCTGCCGTGGTTGGCAGTTGCCGCCGCCGCAGTTCTTTGGCTGCAGATGTCACCAAAAGGGGGCGGCTATACGCGTTTGAACGGGCGTTGGCGGGCAAAATCTTGGCGATCTAGTCCACGACTCGCAGCCACCGGTGCCAGCGCGGCGATGTATCCATTGACGACCTTGACCCACCGGCATGGGTCCGCTTCGCATGTCACCACTATTGGGATACGCTTCGGCGATCCCGTCCCCAAAACAGCTGAAACCACCCCGGATGGCGATACCGTCCCACACCTCGTTGCTGTCCCTCGGGTTCTTCACGTTAAGCTCGAAAGTTGACAGACTGTTCGAGAAGCCGCCATCCACATTTATCCGTTCAATTGGGACACTCGGCGCGGCAGTAAGCGAAGAAGCTCGCCGCGCTTGTAGGGCGTCAGCTTCTTCCACGATCTAAGCTCGGCAACAGTAACCCCGCAGCCCGCACACCAGCCCGATCGGCCATCGAATTCGCATATCGGCATACAGGGATCATCCTTTCGCATCCATCGCCTCCGCAAAATCCGGCTGGACTCATATAGGGTACCCCCCTATATTATCAAGGAACAGGAGGTTGCATGTCTCATACGATCAAGGAAAAGACCAAACTGCTAGCACGTGTCCGTCGCCTTAAGGGTCAGATGGAAGCCGTGGAACGAGCCTTGGAAGCTGAAGTCGAATGCGGCGAGCTTTTGCAATTGCTGGCCTCGGTGCGCGGCGCCCTCAATGGCCTCACTGTGGAACTGATCGAAGATCACATCGTCCACCACGTCGTGGACCCCAACACCGAACCCGATCCTACCAAAGCCAAAGGCGCTGCCGATCTGATCGCTGTCGTGCGCACCTACCTCAAGTAACGCCCAAGGACACCGACATGTCGGCTCAACCTTTTCCCGCGCCCCATAGTCACGTCTTCCTGGGAAGTGACCACAACCGAAACGAACGTCGCACCTGGCTCGTGATTGCCTTGACCGCCACGATGATGATCGTTGAGATAACGGCGGGCAGCATTTATGGCTCGATGGCCCTGGTAGCCGATGGCTGGCATATGTCCACCCACGCCGGCGCCATGCTGATCGCCGCTCTGTCCTACATGTATGCGCGCAAGAACGCCCACAATCCGCGCTTTAGCTTCGGCACTGGCAAGCTGGGAGACTTGGCTGGCTTCGCCAGTGCTATCATTCTGGCACTGATCGCCCTGCTGATCGGCTACGAAAGCCTGCTCCGCTTCCAAAGCCCGGTACAGATCAACTTCCAGCAGGCGATCATCGTCGCCGTCATCGGCTTGGCCGTAAATTTGGTTTGCGCCTGGTTGTTGCGTGACGATCATTCTCATCATGGGCATTCCCATGGCCATGATCATCACAGTCACGACAATCAGGCAGAGAAGGCGGGTTCACAGGATATGAACCTTCGCGCAGCTTACTTTCACGTGCTGGCTGACGCTTTGACATCGGTCCTGGCGATCGCCGCCCTCCTTTTCGGGAGCCTTTATGGTTGGCTGTGGCTCGACCCCGCCATGGGTATCGTGGGCGGCCTAGTGATCGCTCGGTGGTCATGGGGGCTCATCAGGCAGGCTGGCGGTACTCTGCTAGACTATATTCCTGAAGGCGAGGACTTGCCGGAAGAAATCCGCGAGGCCATCGAAGTGGGTGGCGACAAGATAGCGGACCTGCATATCTGGCGACTTGGCCCTGGTCATTTCGGCGCAATCGTCACCCTTGAGGCTTCGATCGCGCAGGCACCCGAAGTGTATCATGCTAAGCTCGCCCATATTCATGATTTGTCGCACCTAACGATTGAAGTCAATTCGCGCCGCATGAAGTCCAAGAGTGGATGAAGAACGTCCTAGGTCGATGCTGCTGGGAACGAAATGCCGATTTTTGGCTTCGGGTTTTTCCGTTGTCAGCGGGAAAACGGCCCGATGGTCCGCACTCCAGAACTGGCGGAACTGGGTGCAGATCAAAAATCCTATTCGCGCAGTTCGGAATCCTGAACGGTTGTATAATCGCAATGCGTCGAGGCCGCTCCGATCTCATCCCCCCGGTTGCAACGTTCACTGTGTTGCAGAGAGTCAGCCATATATTGGTGGCCCACTGTGCCGAGTTCTCAAGGCGGGGTGAAATCCGCAACTGCCGGCAATTGTGTTCTTGAACACGTCAGCCCGCGAGCGCCGACGTCCGATCGGCTGCCATAGAAAGGCCGTCGTCACCCGCCAGAGGCCATTTGTGATGAGGTGCCGCACCCGGCCCTTTAGCAATCGTTAACCAGACCGGGGCAGACTGAGCGCATGCATCAATGCCGGTTCACATGGCTTACGGCTGTCATCGCCGTGGTTTTCGCGTCGCTGCTCGCCGCCCCGGTGTTAGCAGCCAACGCGCATTCGCACGCCATCAGCGCCGTCATTGAAGCAGTCGACACCCATGGCCATGTCCATGACGATGTGGGCGGCGATGCCCATGACGCTATCGACCACGCCCATGACGTACCTCACCTTCAGCTGGTGCTAAACCTCCCCATTGAAACCTGGCAGCCCCACTGGCCCGCCAGTGTCCAGTTGCGGATCGATAGCTCGCCTCGATCCAGTCCAGAGCGACCGCCCAAATCCATGCTGTGACCTGACCGGGCCAAGCGCCTCTCTCGTTCACATGCACGGACGTATTCTCATGATTCCCGATCTCTCGCGGGCGAGCTGGCTACTGAAGCCACTCGCGACCGCATTGCTGGCGCTGACGGCCTTGCTGGCCTTTGCCGTCGCCGCCCATGCTCATGGCGTGGCCACTTCGGACGCTGGCTACATCGCCGAAATCACCGGCCTCAACCTGCTGCCCTATGTCTATCTGGGCGCCAAGCATATGATCACCGGTTACGACCACATCCTGTTCCTGCTTGGCGTCATCTTCTTTCTCTACAAGATGGAACACATCGGCATCTATGTGTCGCTGTTCGCCATCGGGCACTCCACCACCATGCTGTTGGGCGTCTATTTCAATTGGGCGATCAGTTCCTTTTTCATCGACGCCATCATCGGGCTTTCGGTGGTCTACAAGGCGCTCGACAATGTCGGCGCCCTCCAGCGCTGGCTCGGCTTCCAGCCCGATACCAAGGCGGCGACGCTGATTTTCGGGCTGTTCCATGGCCTGGGTCTCGCGACCAAGGTGCTCGAGTACAACATGTCCGAGGATGGCCTGTTGCCCAACCTGATCGCCTTCAACGTCGGGGTCGAGATCGGACAACTGATGGCGCTTGGCACCATCCTCATCCTCATGGGTTTCTGGCGGCGTACGCGTTCGTTCTGGAAGCTCGCCTATTCCGCCAACGTCGCCATGCTGTGCGCCGGTTTCGTGCTGTTCGGATATCAGCTCGTCGGCCTCGTAGTCGTGCCCTGAGGATAGTTAGACATGTACAATACCGATTTTCCTGCCAAGGCTGACCTGCCCACCACCGCTCGCCTGGTTCGCTCGACGGTCATCGCCGGCGTCAGTGCGCTGGCCATTCTCGTCACCGTTGTCCTACCCTCCGAATATGGCATCGATCCGACCGGCTTCGGTCGGCTGACCGGCCTCACGGCCATGGGCCAGATCAAAATGCAGCTCGCCGAGGAGGCGGCAGCGGCGGAAGCCTTGAGCGTTGCCGTTGCCGCCCGGACCGCCAACCCAAGCCCGGCTCTGACAGCGACCTCGCCCGACACCCAGCAACTGGCGGCACGGGTCGATGCTCTAGAAAGCCTGATCCTGGAGTTGCAGCCGGCTCAATTGCCAACGGTGGCTGCACCGATTGAAGCACCGCCCGTGCTCGCTGCACCGGTTCCGGTGGCACCGGTGCAGCAGGCTGCGGCACCGGCAGTGGTTGCGACCCCAACTGCGATTGCCGCCCCGCAGTGGCGCGACGAAGTCACCTTCACACTCACGCCTATGCAGGGGGCCGAATACAAGCTGGTCATGCAGGCTGGTACCGTCGCCAGTTATGAGTTCGTCGTGGATGGCGGCGTTATTAACTTCGATGCGCACGGCGAGGGCGAGGGACAGTCGCTGAGCTATGAAGAAGGTCGCGGAGTTATCGGAGACAGCGGACAGATGACACCGCCAGTTTCCGGTACTCACGGCTGGTTCTTCCGCAATCGTGGCGATGAGGACGTCGTCGTTACGCTCCGCACCGGCGGGGATTACCAGGAGCTGCGCAAGCTCATCTGATGGCGGTCGGGCAGCAACTGCCATAGAACTGCGCACCCGGCCTTGAACAGGCCGGGTGCCTCAAACGAGCTATCGAAGCTTGCGCGGTATCCCCCAGGGGGGATATTGGTGTCATATGACTGATGTTGAATTGCACCCGCACCGCCACGCCACCCATCCCCAGATCGTTAAGCGCCTCAAGCGCGCTGATGGACACCTCAAATCGGTGATCGAAATGATCGAAGATGGGCGCTCTTGCCTCGACATCGCCCAGCAGTTGCATGCCGTCGAAAAGGCAGTCGCCCAGGCCAAGAAGACGTTGATCCACGATCATCTCGACCATTGTCTTGCCGACGCTGTGGGACCGCTTGAAGGCACGAACCGCGCTCAGTTTGACCAGTTCCGCGACATCGCCAAGTACCTCTAGGAAGCACACATGCTGGCCGTTCTTCGCAATCGGACCTATCGTCATCTATTCCTTTCACAGGTGATCGCCCTCATCGGGACTGGGCTTGCCACGGTGGCCCTCGGCCTTCTCGCCTTCAACTTGGCCGGCGACAATGCCGGGGCGGTACTCGGCACGGCCCTTGCCATTAAGATGATCGCCTATGTGGGCGTGGCGCCGATTGCGTCAGCATTTGCCGAGCGACTGCCGCGACGCGCCATGCTGGTGACGCTCGATCTGGTTCGTGCCGGCGTGGCGGTGATGCTGCCGTTCGTGACCGAAATCTGGCAGGTCTATATCCTGATCTTCCTTTTGCAATCGGCCTCTGCGGCCTTCACGCCCACCTTCCAGGCGACCATTCCCGACATCTTGCCGGATGAGCGAGACTATACCCGCGCCCTCTCGCTTTCCCGGCTAGCCTACGACCTTGAAAGCGTGGTGAGCCCGCTGCTGGCCGCCGCGCTCCTGACGGTGATTTCGTCTAACAGTCTGTTCGCTGGAACTGTCATCGGCTTTGCCGCGTCGGCCCTTTTGGTCGTATCGGTCGTGCTGCCCAGCCCCAAGCCCGCCGCGCCGCGTGGCATCTATGATCGCACCACCCGCGGTCTGCGCATCTATCTCAAGACCCCCCGCCTTCGCGGCCTGTTGGCGCTGACTTTTGCCGTATCGGCGGCGGGCGCCATGGTCATCGTCAACACAGTCGTCCTGGTGCAGGCGGGGTTCGGGCTGGACCAGCAGTGGACAGCCATCGCCCTTGCCGCCTTCGGCGCCGGATCGATGGGGGCAGCATTTGCCCTGCCCGCACTGCTGGACCGGTTTCCTGACCGGGCGGTCATGCTGGTCGGTGCCGCCATCCTCGTCGCGGCGATGCTGCTGGGGAGCCTGCTGGTCGGCTATATCAGCCTGCTCGTCCTGTGGGCTGTCGTCGGCATCGGCTACTCTGTAACGCAGACCCCTTCGGGTCGCCTGATCCGCAGGTCCTCCAATCCCGAGGACCGCCCGGCGCTGTTCGCCGCCCAGTTCGCCCTGTCTCATGCGACCTGGCTGGTGACCTATCCGCTGGCCGGCTGGCTGGGCGCCGCCGCCGGGTTGCCTGTCACCTTCCTCGTCATGGCCTCCATTGCCGCATCGGGGCTTCTTGCCGCTCTATATCTGTGGCCGGCACACGATCCGGTCATCGTCGAGCACACCCACGCCGACTTGCCGGCGGGTCATGCCCACATCACCCAGGCTCGGCCTTCCGGCACCGGTTACATCCACGCCCATGATTTCGTCATCGATAACGAACACGTCTCCTGGCCGGGGCGGTGAGGGATATCCTGGGCTGGCTTGTCGCGCTGCAGGCGACGATCCACGGGGCCATCGCCCAGCATATCGAGGCTTTTGCAGCGTCGGGCGACTGGCTGACCCTGCTTGCGGTATTGCCCATGGGCATGCTGTTTGGCGCAGCCCATGGGCTGACGCCGGGCCATAACAAGCTGGTGCTTGCCAGCTACGTGGTGGGCTAGCCTGATGGCCCTGGTTCTCACCGCCGTTCATGTCGGCTCTGCTGTGCTCATTGCTCTTTTCGCCGGTTTCCTGGTGTCCCGGACGATCACTAGCGCGGGACAGGCTCCCCTGCTCGAATCTGCCAGCCGCTTGCTACTTCTCGGTGTCGGGCTGTGGCTGGTACTTCGTGCCATCAAGGGCCGCTCCCATCTGCACGGCGAAGGCTTCGGCGTCGCCATTATAGCTGGTCTGGTCCCTTGCCCACTGACCCTGTTCGTCATGGTCATGGCGTTGTCGCAAGGCGTACCGCAAGCGGGTCTGATATTCGCCGTAGCCATGCTGGCTGGTGTCGGATCAGTACTGGCGGTGGTCGCACTGGCAGCCTCGCTTGGCGCCAAGGCATTCGCAAAGTCGCTAATCCGTCACGGTACCACGGTCAAGACCGCTGCGAGGAGCCTGGAGTTCGTGGCGGGACTGGTTCTGATCGGACTGGGGATCGTCCAGCTATTGGGCTGATGAGAGTTGGCTACGCGGTGGTTGGTGTTGGGGACCCATGGCAGTCGCCGACAACTCCATCTGGCCTCACCTGCTTTGCACTTTTCGGCTGAGATACCCTCCGGTAACTCTAAGCGTATACGGTTGTCGCACATCAAATGGACTGCCCCATGCTCAATTTCGTCCTTCGTTTCGCGGCTATGCTTTTGATCGCGATGACCGTAGCGGCCTGTAGCCAATTCGTTGGCGACAACCGGCACAACGTTCCATTGCCAAAAGCAATCATCGACCGGTTGTCCGAGATCGGTTCATCGCCAGGCGATCCGATGGTCATTCGCGTCTACAAAGAAAGTTCCGAGCTCGAGGTCTGGAAACGCACCCGCACCGGGGAATACGCGCTACTGAAGTCCTATCCTATCTGCAAATGGTCTGGGGAACTCGGTCCAAAGGTGCGTGAGGGCGATTACCAGTCGCCGGAGGGCTTCTACGACGTCACACCGGCGCTCATGAATCCGAAGTCAGCATACTGGCTGTCCTTCAACGTGGGATTTCCAAACGCGTTCGATCAGGCGTGGGGTCGAACCGGAACCAACCTAATGGTGCATGGCGATTGCCGGTCGGTCGGCTGCTTTGCCATGACGGACGCCGGTATCAAGGAAATCTTCGCCCTGGCCAGAGAAACGTTCAGAGGCGGCAATCGCTCATTCCAGATCCAGCTGCTGCCATTCCGCATGACAGACACCAATATGGTGGCCAATGCTGCCAGCCCGCATGCGGCCTTTTGGGCGAACCTGAAGGAAGGCACGGACATTTTCGATGCCACAAAACAGCCTCCCACCGTCGCCGTTTGTGATGGACGCTATGTCTTTGCTCGGAACCGAGAGCCCGTGGCACCGGTCGATCCTAGCGGCGGGTGCCCGGTCGGTTCATTCTCGACTATGGCGGCGCTTTAGTTGGGAGGTGGTCGGCTCGCTCTTCGTCGACCGCTTAAAGGCGAAGTGTCCAACAACGGCCACTTTGACAGGTCTAAGAACGTTGGTCTGAAAGACTGCGCCGCATAGGGAGATCGAGATTCAGTACCGTCGCACGCTACTGACCATCCTGTTTGCCGTTCTGACGTTGATGCTACCGGTGCATCAGAGCAACGCGGCCTGCCACTTCGCGACAGGATACAATGACGTGGCAACCGTGGATCGGCACGTCGAGCACCACGCTCAGCATGAAACCGACACGCCGGGCTGGTGCTCCTCATCGGTCGCGATATGCACGGCCAACTTCAGCGGCCCCTCCTATAGCATTGCCCGTCAAGCATTTGCTTTCGATAGCACCACCAACCCTGTCTATTCCCAAAATCCAGCGAAGCACTTTCGTCCTCCCCGCGGCCAAACCTGAACGAAGGCGTGGAGGAGTCGACGTCATTCGTGGCCATCGGCGAATCCCGCCCATTTTTGGACAACCACTCCGCACGGGATAGAACGATGAAAAGACGAGATTTCCTTCGACTGCTGCCTATGGGTGCGGCGGCGACCCTACCGATGATGCAGAGCGCCCAAGCGCAATCGCTTTGGGACATGATGAACCAGCGGCAGACCCTGACCGATGCGGAGCGGGAGGCCAACAGCGCCGCCGCCATCCAGTCCATCGACACGGTCGAGCCGATACTATCCTACGACACGGTCAACAATCTCCACATGGCCATCGCCCAGTATGAGCCCTTCGTCGCCCGGGGCGGCTGGGAACAAGTGCCGCAGGAGACCTATGGCGTGACCATGGGGGTTTCTCGCGATGGCGTGGTCCAGCTCAAGCGGCGTCTGCTTGCCTCGGCAGACATGCCCATGGTCGAGAACGTCGATCAGGCCTTCGATGCCCCGACCGACGCCGCGCTGCGCCGTTTCCAGGCGCGTCATGGCCTCCAGGTCAATGGTCAAGTCGACGAAGCCACCTGGTACGCGCTTAATGTCCCGGCCGAGACCCGACTGCACCAGCTGCAGCTCAACCTGCTGCGCGTCCAGGGCATGGCGCCGGCACTGGCCGACCGCTATGTGGTGGTCAACATCCCGGCGGCCTTCATCGAAGTGGTGGAAGGCGGCATGGTGCAGCGTCGGCATACCGCCGTGGTAGGCCGCATCGACCGGCAGACGCCGATCCTCAAGAGCCGCATCCACCAGATCAACTTCAACCCGTATTGGAATGTGCCGGTCTCGATCATTCGCCGGGATCTCATAAAGTACATGAACGAGAACCCGAATTATCTTACCGAGCAGCAGATCCGCATCTTCGATGCAGGCGGTCAGGAACTGCAGCCGACCCAGATTAACTGGCAGACCGAGGAAGCGGTGAACTACAGCTTCCGGCAGGATCCTGGCCCGCAGAA
>JAHJWO010000056.1 GCA_018828145.1 Alphaproteobacteria bacterium
CCCAAGAGGGTCGACCTCTCCCCCAGAGGGAGAGGTGAAGAAAGCGAGACCTCCAATGACCACTGAACCCCTTCTCCGCGTCGACAGCCTGACCAAATATTACGGCAGCCGCCTCGGCTGCGCCGATGTGAGTTTCGAGCTCTGGCCGGGCGAAGTCCTGGCCATTGTGGGGGAATCCGGCTCGGGCAAGACAACGTTGCTGAACTCCCTGTCAGCCACGCTGGAACCCAGCTCGGGCCGGACCCTCTACCGCATGCGCGACGGCGCGTGGCGCAATATCTACGACCTCTCCGAGGCCGAACGCCGCTTCCTCGTCCGCACCGACTGGGGCTTCGTGCACCAGAACCCGGCCGATGGCCTGCGCATGACCGTTTCGGCCGGCGCCAATGTCGGCGAACGCCTGATGGCCGTGGGTGACCGCCACTATGGTCATATCCGCGAAACCGCGCTCGATTGGCTCGGCCGCGTCGAAATCGCCGCCGACCGCATCGATGACCAGCCCCGCAGCTTCTCCGGCGGCATGCGCCAGCGCCTGCAGATCGCCCGCAACCTCGTCACCGGGCCGCGCCTGGTCTTCATGGATGAGCCGACCGGCGGCCTCGACGTCTCGGTGCAGGCCCGTCTCCTCGACCTGCTGCGCGGCCTCGTCGGCGAACTCGGCCTCGCCGCCATCGTCGTCACCCACGACCTCGCCGTGGCCCGTCTCTTGAGCCACCGCATGATGGTGATGAAGGATGGCCACGTCATCGAATCCGGCCTCACCGACCGCGTCCTCGACGACCCCCGCGAGCCCTATACGCAGTTGCTCGTCAGCTCGATTTTGCAGGTGTGAGAATGACCGCCCTATCCGTCCAGAACCTCTCAAAAACCTTCACCATGCACCTGCGTGACGGCGTGATCCTCCCCGTCGTCGCCAACGTCAATTTCGACGTCCACGCCGGCGAATGCGTCGTGCTCGGCGGCCCCTCCGGCGCCGGCAAGTCCTCCATCCTCAAGATGGTCTATGGCAATTACGGCGTCGATGCCGGCTCCATCACCCTCCGCCATCACGGCGAGGCAGTCGATCTCGCAACCGCCGATCCGCGCACCGTGCTCACCCTGCGCCGCGACTCCATCGGCTATGTCAGCCAGTTCCTGCGCACCGTGCCGCGCGTCTCGGCGCTCGATGTCGTGGCCGAGCCGCTGGTCATCCGCGGCAAGGAGCGAGCAGACAGCCAGCAGGATGCAAGAAACTTGCTGGCACGCTTGAACCTGCCTGAGCGCCTGTGGAGCCTGCCGCCGGCCACCTTCTCGGGCGGTGAACAGCAGCGCGTCAACATCGCCCGCGGCTTCATCACCGATCACCCGGTGCTGCTGCTCGATGAACCAACCGCCTCGCTCGACGCCACCAATCGCGCCGTGGTCGTCGCCATGATCGCCGAGAAAAAGGCCGCCGGCGTCGCCCTGCTGGGCATTTTCCATGACGAGGACGTCCGCGCACAGGTGGCCGACCGCATTGTCGACGTCACCGCCTTTGCCCCGAGGATCGCCGCATGAAAAAGCTTGGCCTGGAACCCTTTATCCACCCGACCGCCAAGGTGCATGACTCCGTGCTCGGCCGCTATACCGAGATCGGCGCCGGCTGCTCGATCTCCCATTCCAGCATGGGGGACTATTCCTACTGCGTCGGTGGCACCCAGATCGCCTATTCGACCATCGGCAAATTCTCCAACATCGCCGCCCATGTCCGCATCTACGCCTCCATGCACCCCATGGAACGCGCCTCGCTGCACCACTTCACCTATCGCTCGGCGCAATATTTCGAGGGCGAGGAAGACGACCAGTCGTTCTTTGACTGGCGCGAAAGCACGCCCATCAGCATCGGCCACGATACCTGGATCGGCCACGGCGCCGTCATCATGCCCGGCGTCACCATCGGCAATGGCGCCATCATTGGCTCCAATGCCGTGGTCACCAGGGATGTCGCCGATTTCGCCATCGCCGTCGGCGTTCCCGCCCGCACCATCCGCCAGCGCTTCAGCGACGACATCGCCAGCCGGCTCGATGCCATGGCCTGGTGGGACTGGTCACACGACAAGCTGCACCAGGCACTCCCCGATTTCCGCAAGCTGGGGATCGAGGCGTTTCTGGGGAAGTATGAATAGAGCCCGCACAACGCCTGTGCACAGTCACGCAACCGTCACCGAACCTACATGATGACGTTACCTCCCCGCCCTAGGTCTGCCGCAGTTCAACGGCGGGGCACGTCTGATGCTGAAGATTTCCAACGTTTCGCGACGCTTCGGTGACAAGCTGGCCGTCGATGGCGTGAGCCTCGAGATTCCCCAGGGCCAGATGGTCGGCATTATCGGCCGCTCCGGCGCCGGCAAGTCGACCCTGCTGCGCATGATCAACCGCCTGGCCGACGTCTCCTCCGGCTACATCGAATACAACGGCGTCAAGACCAGCGAGCTGCGTGGCCAGGAGCTGCGCAACTGGCAGCGCGACTGCGCCATGATCTTCCAGCAGTTCAACCTCGTGCCGCGCCTTGATGTCATCACCAATGTCATGCTGGGCGGGCTCAATGGCCGCAATCCGGTGCTCAACCTGCTGCAGCTGTTCTCGGTCGACGAGCAGATGCTGGCGCTCAAGGCTCTCGAACGCCTCGATATCGCCGCCACCGCCATGCAATGGGCCCAGACCCTGTCCGGCGGCCAGCAGCAGCGCGTCGCCATCGCCCGCGCCCTGATGCAGAACCCCAGGATGATCCTGGCCGACGAACCCATCGCCAGCCTAGATCCGCGCAATGCCCAGATCGTCATGGACAGCCTGCGCGACATCAATGCCGACGGCATCACCGTCATCACCAATCTGCACACGCTCGATACCGCCCGCGCCTATTGCGAACGCATTATCGGCATGGCGGCAGGCCGGGTCGTGTTCGATGGCACGCCCGATGAGCTGACTACTGACGTTGCCCGCACGCTTTATGGCGCCGACGGCCTCAAGGAGGCCTTCTCGGAGGCCATGACCTCGACCGCGATCGCGCCCATCACCCCGCCGGTCGTCACGGCCCGCGCCCACTGAGTTTCCAGCGTTCCGCAACTGCCTGACCGCCAAGGCGGCGCCAGTCTGCCGACATCCTCGCGTCACCAAAGGAGATTTCCATGACTGCGATCCGTACCATCCTGCTTGCCGGCATTGCCGCTGCTGCCCTCACCACCGGCGTCTTCGCCCAGGACAACGTCCTGCGCATCGGCCTGCTCGGCGGCGAGAACGAGGCTGACCGCCTGCGCGACAACCAGTGCCTGGTCGATCTGATGAAGTCCGAACTCGGCTTCTCCGATGTCCAGCTCTTCCCGGCCGCCGACTATAACGGCGTGATCCAGGGCCTGCTGGGCGGCACGCTCGACTATGCCGAACTCGGCGCCTCGGCCTATGCCGCCATCTACCTGCAGGACCCCGATGCGGTCGAGCCCATCCTGACCACCGAGCAGACCGACGGTGCCACCGGCTACTATTCGATCATGCTGGCCCGCAAGGACAGCGGCATCACCAGCCTCGAGGACATGAAGGGCAAGTCGCTCGGCTTTGCCGATCCGGACTCCACCTCGGGCTACCTCATCCCCGTCGTCGCGCTGCCCAACGATATCGGCATGCCGGTCGAGGAATACTTCTCCGAAACCGGCTTCGGCGGCGGCCATGAGAACAACGTTCTCGCCGTGCTGGATGGCCAGTTCGATGCCGGCGTGACCTGGGGTTCGGGCGTCGGCGACTTCATGGAAGGCTACACCTCGGGCAATATCCGCTCGATGGTCGACAAGGGCATGCTCGACATGGAGGACGTGGTGGAAGTGTGGAAGTCCCCGCTGATCCCCAACGGCCCCATCGTCCTGCGCTCGAGCCTCGATCAGGCCACCAAGGACAAGATCGAAGCCTTCCTCAAGGCCCTGCCGGAAACCAACTACGACTGCTTCCGCGCCGCCCAGGCCGGTGACTACAACGGCTATGTCGAGGTCGACCCGACCTTCTACCAGCCCGTGATCGACGCCCGCAAGGCGACCATCGGCGGCTAAGCCAACCTGTCGGCCGGACTCCATCCGGGGTCCGGCCGATGCTTTATCGGGAGACCAGCATGGCGGACATGACGAGCGGCGGGTCGGGCCTCAGCGCCGCGACCGGGACCATCCACCGGCACTATCGCCAATTGCTGATGACGCGGCGGCTCTATTCGCTGCTGGCCGTGGCCGGCCTCGCCGTGGTGCTGGTCTTCGCGCTGCTCTTCGCCAACAATGCCAGCTCGGGCAAGTTCCTCGATCGGCTCCCCTATCTCTTTGATTTCATCAAGAATTTCGTGCCCGACGATCCGTTCGAGATCGTCCGCGCCATGTTCGATCTGCCCTCGCCCTATGCCGATGGCTCGTTCAAATACGACTATGAAGTGGGCCGCCACTATCTGTTCGGCACGGGCTTCTACATCCCCGAATATTTCTACGAAATGCTGGTGACGCTGAACATCGCCTTCGCCTCGACGCTGATCGGCGGACTGTTCGCCTTCCTCTTCTGCTTTGTCGCAGCCTCCAATCTCGGCGTCGCCGCACCGCTGCGCTGGCTGATGCGCCGCCTGCTCGAGCTGATGCGTGCCTTCCCCGAAATCGTTCTGGCCGGCATGCTGGCCGCCGTGCTCTCGCTCGGCCCGATCGCCGCCATCTTCGCCGTCTCGGTCCATACCGTTGGCGCGCTGGGCAAGATGTTTTTCGAAGTGGTCGAAAACGCCGACATGAAGCCCGATGATGGGTTGCGCGCCGTGGGCGCCAACTGGTTCGAGCGCGTACGCTTCGCCATCGTGCCCCAGGTCATGCCCAACTTCGTCTCCTATTTCCTGCTGCGCACCGAGATCAATGTGCGCGCCTCCACCATCATCGGCGCCGTCGGTGGCGGCGGCATTGGCGAAGTGTTCCGCCAGTCCATCGGCCGCGACCACGCGGCCAAGACCTATGCCATCGTTATCCTGCTGTTCCTGACCATCGTCGCCATCGACCAGCTGTCCGGCTGGCTGCGCCGGCGCCTGGTTGGCAACGCCGCCTTCCAGTTCGGCGCCTAGGAGCTCGTCATGTCCGCCATCGCCCTGACCGCCGCCGACCGTACCCGCCTGCGCAAGATGCATCCCGAACTGTTCGCCCCCGGCCTCTTCAAGCGCTGGGGCGGGTTGATGCTGCTCGCCGGCGCGCTGGCCTACCTGGTCTATTGTTGGAGCTTCTTCGAGGTCGGCCCCAAGCTGGCCGAGGGCAAGTGGGAGCGCGCCAGCGTCTACATGGCCGATTGGATCAGCTGGGAAGCCCAGCCGCGCTACCGTTTCCAGCCTGACGGCACGCTGGAGATCGAGCATCAGCGTTTCTCCCCGCTGGGCGAGAATCCGGATCCGGACTGGATGACCGCACTGCCCGGCGGCCGTGAGGAAGTGACCTTCGGCGATCAATCCAACCGCATCGAGATTGCCACCACCGGGGTGATCGCCGTCCTCGGCGGCGTGCCCTATGACATCGCCTTTGCCGATGAAGCGGCCATCCTGCCTGCCGATGCCCCTGCGGCGATGAGCGAGAAGAATGGCCGTGTCACCGTGGACTACGGCTTTGCCGGCAGCGCCGAAATCCGCGCCACCCAGGTCCTGGTGCGCCGGCGCTTCCTGGGCTGGGAGAATTTCTGGTTCGACACCACCTCGCCCTTCTGGGGCATGGGCCTGCCCGAACTCTGGACCAGCGTCACGACCGGCCCGCAGATCAGTCCCGATCAGTCCAACCTGTCCCTGGCCTGGAACGAATTCCTGACCAATTCGGAATGGCAGCACGGCGACGTGCTCAACAAGCTGCTGCAGACCATCGTCATGGCCTTTGTCGGCACGCTCTTCGCCGCCACGCTGGCATTCCCGCTGGCCTTCATCGCGGCCCGCAATGTCACCAATTCCAGGCCGGCCAACTGGCTCACCAAGCGCTTCTTCGACTTCACCCGCTCGGTCGACATGCTGATCTGGGCGCTGGTCTTCACCCGTGGCTTCGGCCCAGGCCCGCTGGCCGGTATTGCCGCAATCTTCGTCACCGACACCGGCACCTTCGGCAAGCTCTATTCCGAGGCCATCGAGAATATCGATGACAAGCAGCGCGAAGGCGTGCGCTCGGTGGGCGCCTCGGCAGCCGACGTCAACCGCTTTGGCGTCGTGCCGCAGATTGCCCCGGTCGTCATCAGCCAGACGCTCTACTTCTGGGAAGCCAATATCCGCGGCGCCACCATTATCGGCGCGGTCGGCGCCGGCGGCATTGGCCTCAAGCTGCTTGAAGCCATGCGCACCAATCAGGATTGGGAAAACGTCGCCTATATGGTGCTGCTGATCCTGATCGTCGTCTTCATCTTCGACAACCTCAGCGCCGCCCTGCGCTCCCGCCTCATCGGCCCGACAGTGCATTGAGGGGCCTTTGGGGACCACCGAGTTCACAGTCGACACCCTCCCCCTTGTGGGGAGGGATCAAGGGTGGGGGCGTTTGGCCCCAAAAATCGGGGCATCGCACACCCCAGAGGGCATGCTTGCCGCCAGAGGCCAAGTGAAATTGCCCCGATACTCACCGCCAGCCTGACGCCAAACTCCTCAAAGCCGCTTCTCTGCCAGCTCCCGAAACGCATCCGGTACCGTGCGCGGCGCTTCCAGCACCACCGAGCCATAGCCGATCGCGTCCCAGCCGAAGCGATCGCGCACCTTGTCCATGGCCCCGTCCGCCTGTCGTCGCGCGACGCCGATGCGCGTACCGGGGCGGCGGGCGTCCTGCGCTCCGCCCAGCGAGAATTCCAGCTGCATCAGACTGTCCGGCACCAGATGCGAGACCGAAATCGCCAGCAGCGAGATGTCGCGCTCCTGGGGATATTCGCTGCGCACGCCAGCCACCAGTTCCTCGGCGATCTCGGCAATCGTGGTTGTCGCCGAAACCGGCGCGCCCAGCGTCATGGCGCGGGTGACGGCCCGCATGTCGGCAAAGCGCACCCGCGTCGTCACCGTGCGGCCGGCCCACGCCTTGTCGCGCAGCCGCGAGCCGATGCGGTCAGCCAGGAGGCGCAGGGTAGGGCGGAACACGCTCTCGCGAAACGGCTTGCGGCCGAGCGCCAATTGCGCTCCCGCCGAGCGCGCCCGATGGTCGGTGACGATGGCGCGCGGATCGCGGTTCCAGGCCACGGCAAACAGCTTCTCGCCCGCCGCATGCCCCACCAGGCGCTCCAGCGAGCGTCCGGGCGTCGCGGCCAGCTGGCCGATGGTCACGATGCCCGATTCAGCCAGTTTCGCCTTGGTGACGGGCCCCACGCCCCACATCAGCTCCACCGGCAGGTCATGCAGGAATTCCAGCTCATCCGCCGGCTCGATCACTACCATGCCGTCCGGCTTGGCGACCTGCGAGCCGATCTTCGCCAGGTGCTTGGTGCGCGCCACGCCCACGGAAATCGGCAGGCCCAGCTCGTCGCGCACCCGCCGCCGGATCGTCTCGGCCACCACCGCGGGCGGCCCGAACAGATGGGCTGTGCCCGCCACGTCGGCAAAGGCCTCGTCGATCGAGATGCGCTCCACCAGCGGCGTATAGTCGCCGAGAATGGCGATGGCGGCATCACCCAGCCGCTGATAGTCCCGAAAATGCCCGCCCACGAAGATCAGCTGCGGGCAAAGCTCGCGCGCCTTGCGCCCCGCCATGCCGCCATAGACGCCAAATGCCTTGGCCTCATACGACGCGGCCAGCACCACGCCCCCGCCCACCGCAATCGGCTTGCCGCGCAGCGAGGGGTCGAGCAATTGCTCTACCGACGCATAAAACGCGTCCAGGTCAGCATGCAGGATCGTCGCGCCATCCACCTGAGCACCCTGTGGTTCCAACGGGAACATAAAGGGAACAAACGACGCGACGAGTCAAGCTCAGCTTTCTTACCTCTCCCTTGGGGGAGAGGTCGGCGCGCAGCGCCG
>JAHJWO010000057.1 GCA_018828145.1 Alphaproteobacteria bacterium
CCGCGCAGCGATGCCAGTCGCTCGGTCAGGTGCTCGATGCGCGGCGTAGCTGGGCCGGTCTCCGCCCTGTCGGCTTCCTCGAGTTCGGCAAGATAACGCGCGATGCTCTCCTCGACATGCGCCTTCCGCCGCGCCAGCTTGCCCTTGGTGTAGTTCTTCTCGTGCGTGTTCACCGCGCGCAGGCGTGATCCATCAATGGCAACCATGCCCCCACCCACCAGGCCAAGGGCACGGCAGATGCCAAC
Source organism: Alphaproteobacteria bacterium (assembly GCA_018828145.1). Classification (GTDB taxonomy): domain Bacteria; phylum Pseudomonadota; class Alphaproteobacteria; order Rhizobiales; family Devosiaceae; genus Devosia. The sequence continues at coordinate 246 of JAHJWO010000057.1, forward strand.
GAAGCGCTGGCACGCGATCTGGATGGAACCGGCATTGTCATGGCGGAAGTCTGCGATGGTCTTGAAGTCGGGCACCAGCTTGCCGGTCAACCACATCAGCTCAATATTGCGGCTCGCCTCGCGCTCAAGCTTCCGGCTTGAGGTCAGCTGATGCAGGTATCCATAGACGTAGAGCTTGAGCATCGTGCCCGGCGCGTAGCCGGGTCTGCCGGTCGATGCCGGCTGCACGCGGGCGAAGCCGAGTTCGGAAAGATCGAGTTCATCTACAAAGGCGTCGATGATGCGAACCGGGTTGTCAGCATCCACATAATCTTCGAGACACGCCGGCAGAAAGCTCGCCTGCTGACGGTCAGCACCTTCAACGAAACCACCCATATGGCACCTCCGAAGCAGTGCCAGATCATAGCATAATCAGGGGTTTTCACACAGCCTCGGGTGCAAAGCTACCGGGCAGGGTAGGGGCCGGGAGCCGCCTGGCGGCTTCTGGCTTTCTGGTTGCCATAGCTGCCCTTTCAACTTCCGGGTCCGGGTGGACACGAGATCCGACCAGCAGACACCGGCACGTGGCATAGCTCTCGCAGAAGACCGAATACTCGATCCACCGTTGGACGGCGGGAAGAATCTCAAATCGTCAATGACGCTGTTGGAACAGTTGGGTCTGCTCTCCAATGGGCAGAAGCCGTGTTGAATGTTCGACGGCTGGCCCGGTCAATCGCCAAGACCTGGGTCTTGGCGATTGAGGTGATCGAGTTTTCTATTGGGCCAGGCCGAGGGCAGCGAGGTGGGCGGCGGAGGCCTGGATCTGGGATTTATCGCGGATTTCAATGATCAGGCGCGGATTGGAGGTGATCTTGGCGAGGTTGGCGAAGATGGCGCGGAAGTTGACGTTGCCATAGCCCAGCGGCCAGTGGCGGTCGGCATAGCCATCGGCGTCCTGCAGGTGGACATGGGCCAGCATCTCGCCGGCATCCTGCACGAAATAGTCGACCGGCGGGGCGCCCGTCGAGCCATAGGCATAGGCTGCATGGCCGGTGTCGATCGACAGCGCAAAGGCGGTCGAATTGAAGCTTTCCACCAGCTTGCGGCGGTCGGCGGGGTCCTTGTCCTCGATGTTCTCAAGTACGAAGACGCAGCCCTGGTTCTCGGCGCGCTTGACGGCGGCACCAAGCGTCTCATGGGTCAGGTTGATGACCTGCTGGCGCTGTTCGGGCCAGTTGTCGAGATTGTTGTGCATCCAGGTCGAATAGGGGCTGTGGATGACGATCTGCGTGACTTCGAGCGCCTCGGCAACATCGAGCGCCTGATCCATGCGCTTGGCGACGACGGCGCGGATATCCGGGTCGGAGGAGGCGACGTTGAGGCCCATGAAGGGACCATGAATGCCCAGGCGCCCCTGGTGGCCGTCGAGCAGGCGGCGGGCTTCGGTGGCCACGCTCTGCCAGTCGCCAGCGAGCACTTCGGCCGGAACAAAGTCCTGCAGTTCGAGGTCACGTGGCTTTTCCAGCAACCAGTTGCGGTTGATTTCGACGTCCTTCAACGTCATGGCGGCGCCAACGATAGGCAGATCAGTCATAGTCGCGTCCTTTCGTAACCGGCCGTCGGGGCCGGGGGGTAAATCAGGTGAGGGTGGGGTCGAGCTTGTCGCGCAGGCCGTCGCCGACAAGCGAGATGCACAGCGCGGTGATGGTGATGACAAAGGCGGGGGCCAGCATGATCCAGGGGGCGCTCGAGAGATATTCACGCCCGAAGCCGACCATATTGCCCAGCGAGGTATTGGGCGGCTGCACGCCCAGGCCCAGGAAGGAAAGCCCGCTTTCGAGCAGGATGATTTCGGGGAAGGCCAGGGTCATCGAGACGATGAGCGTCGAGGCGATATTGGGCAGGATGTGCCGACCATAGAGGCGCAGGGGCGAGGCTCCCAGTTGGTGCACGGCCGCCGAATAGCCCTGGGCATTGCCGCTGATCGCGAGGCCTCGCGCAATACGGGCATAGCGCTCCCAGGCATGCAGACCGAGCAGGCACACGAAAAGCACGATCGAATTGCCAAAGAAGGCCAACACCGCCAGCGCCAGGACCAGGAAGGGGATGGCCGCTGAAAAGTCGACCAGGGCCAGAACTATCTGCTCGATGAAGCCGCGGAAATGGGCCGCCACGAAACCCAGCGTCACCCCGATGACGGCCCCGATGATCGTGGCGCCGAAGGCAATGAGCAGGCTCATGCGGATCGAGGCGATCAGACGGGACAGCACGTCGCGGCCCAACTCGTCGGTGCCCAGCGGATGAGCCCAGTCGCCGCCCATGAAAACCGGGCTGCTCAGCCGGTTATGGAGGTCCATCTGGGTATAGGGATAGGGGGTGATGAGGTCAGCCAGAATGGCGACGGCGAGCATGAAGCCGAGCCAGGTGACGGCAATCAGCATCAGTACCGGCAGCTTGCCGAACTGGGCGAGCAGGGCCTGGGCGCGGACGGCCAGGGTTTGTCCGGCGCCAAGCTCGCTGGATGGAATATCGGCCATAGGCGGTCTCCGAGGGTGAGTGTCGAGGCGGTCAGGCGCGCGCCGGGCGCGTCTGCGATTGCATCTTGGGGTCGAGCAGGCCGTAGAGAATGTCGACGACGAAATTGGCCGCAACCATGGTCAGGGCGATCATCAGGACGATGGCCTGGACGACCGCCAGGTCACGGTTGGAGACCGAGACGACCAGCAAGCGGCCGACGCCGGGCCAGGAGAAGACGCTTTCGACCACCACCGCCCCGGCCACCAGACCGCCCAGCATGAAGCCGATAATGGTGACGGTGGGGATGGCTGCATTTTGCAGTGCATGCCGCCAGACCACAGCGGACCAGGAGAGACCCTTGGCGCTGGCGGTGCGGATATAGGACTGGCCGAGCACTTCGAGCATGGCGCTGCGGGTAAAGCGGGCTAAAAGGGCCGCGCCCCCAAAGCCCATGGTGACAATGGGCAGGATGGCATTGAGCCAGGAGTCCTGGCCCGCCGATGGCAGCCAGCCCAGATTGACCGAAAACACCAGCACCAGCAGCATGGCCAGGATGAAGGAGGGCATGGCAAAGCCGGTGACGGCCATGACCATGACGAAGCGGTCGATCGCGGTGTTGCGGTGCAGGGCCGCATAGACGCCGGCGGGAATGCCGATGCCCACATTGAGCAGGAAGGCCGGCACGGTCAGGGCCAGTGTGGACGGGACGCGTTCGAGCACCACGGCAACCGCGTCGCGCCCATCGCGCATCGACTGGCCGAGATCGCCGCTGAAAATGGCCTTGAAAAAGGACAGATACTGCACCCAGATCGGCTGATCGAGGCCCCAGGCGGTGCGGAAGGCATCTACGGCCTCCGGCGGCGCGTCAGCGCCCATGATGACGACTGCAGGATCGCCCGACATGCGCAGGACGATGAAGACGAAGGTGACGACCATCACCACGCTGACGGTGGCGCGCAGCAGGCGCGTGCCCAGATAATGCAACATCAGCTCAGCTCCAATTGGCCGACATGGCCGGGGGCGACCTCGCCCTGCGCGACGTGGCAGGCGACGCGGCGCCCATCGCTCGGGCGCGGCTTCAGCAGCGGCGTTTCGGTTCGGCAGCGCATCGCTGTCACCGGGCAGCGGGGATGAAAGGCACAGCCGGGGGGACGATCGGCCGGATTGGGCGGATCGCCTTGCAGCACGATGCGCCGCGCGGTCTTGCCCGGATGGGGAATGGCCGAGACCAGGGCCTGCGAATAGGGATGGGCCGGCGCATGGAGGATTTCGTCGGGCGCGCCTTCCTCGACGATCCGCCCTAGATACATGACGGCGACGCGATGGCTGATCTGGCGCACGGCGCGCAGATCATGGCTGACGAACAGCATGCCCATGCCCAGCCGTTCCTGCAGCTCGACCAGAAGGTTCATCACCTGCGCCTGGATCGAGACGTCGAGGGCGCTGATCGGCTCGTCGCAGACCAGAAGATCTGGCTGGGTCACCAGCGCCCGGGCGATCACGGCGCGCTGGCGTTGTCCGCCGGACAGGGCATGGGGGTGCCGGTCGGCATGATGGGGCTGGAGTCCCACTTCTTCCATGACTTCGGCAACGCGGGCATTCTGTTCGGCGGGGGTACCCATGCGGTGGATTTCGAGCGGTTCGCGGATCTGCAGGCCAACCGGCAGGCGACGGTCGAGCGCGCTCAGCGGGTCCTGGAAGACCAGTTGCATGCGCTTGCGCAAGGCGGCCCAGCCCGGGCTGCCCGAGCCGGGCATGGGGGCGCCGTCAAAGCGCACCTGACCTTCATCTGGCCGCTCGATCCCGAGCACCAGACGAGCGGTGGTCGACTTGCCGCAGCCGGATTCGCCGACCAGCCCCAGGGTCTCGCCACGCGCTATGGTGAGAGTGACCCCGTCGACGGCCCGTACATTGGTGACGCGACCGGCCATGCCCCGGCGAATACTATAGGTGCGCGCCAGGTCTTGCGCACTCAGCAGCGGCATTTGGGATGCGGTCATGCCAGGACCCTTTCGGGGGTTCGGGTGCCGGTCTTGGCCGGTGTGGCCCTGATGCAGGCGGCAAGATGGTTGGCCTCGACAGTGACGGCGGCCGGATCAACGCGCGTGCAGTCGGCAATGGCCTCGCTGCAACGCGGCGCAAAGGCACAGCCCTGTGGCATGCGCGAAGCCTCCGGAACGCTGCCGGGAATGGACACCAGCTTCTGGCGCGGACCGCTGATCGGCGGCATTGCGCCAAGCAGGCCGCGAGTATAGGGGTGACTGGGATTGGCAAAGATCGCGGCGCTTTCGGCCTGTTCGACGATGCGGCCGGCATACATGACGGCGATGCGTGAACAGGTTTCCGAGACCACGCCCAGGTCATGGGAAATCAGGACCAGCCCCATGCTGGTATCGCGGCGGATGGTGCCCAAGAGGTCCAGAATCTGCGCCTGGATGGTGACATCGAGCGCCGTCGTTGGCTCGTCGGCCACCAGCAATTCGGGCTCGCCCGCCAAGGCCATGGCGATCATGACGCGCTGGTTCTGGCCGCCCGAGAGTTCATGCGGATAGGCGTTAGCGCGGGTCTTGGCGTCGGGAATGCCGACCTGGTCGAGCAGGCGGATGACTTCGGCGCGGGCTGGCGCGCCGGTCAGCCCGCGATGGAGGGCCAGCGCCTCGGCAATCTGGTGGCCGATGCGATGGACAGGATTGAGGCTCGAGGCCGGGTCCTGGAAGATCATGGCGATGCGTCCGCCCCGCACCGGCTCCAGCACCGATGGCGATGCGCCGATGAGTTCGACCCCATCGAGCAGCACGGAGCCGCCCACCTTGGCCGACCGCGGCAACAGGCCAAGGGCGGCCAGCCAGGTTATGGACTTGCCACAGCCTGACTCGCCGACCAGGCCGAGCGCTTCACCACGCTCGACCGAGAGGCTGATGCCACGCAAAGCCGGGGCCGAGCCGAAGGCCACCGACATGTCGCGGATCTGGACGAAAGCCATGGCTCACGCGCCCCAGTTGTGGCGGCTGAAGTCCATGACGAAGGACTGGGCGGCCGTCCACTGGATGTCCTTGCGCTTGGCCGTGAAGGAGGCGTTGCGATGCAGGACGACGTAAGCGGGATCTTCGATCTCGATGATCTGCAGCATGCGGCGCCAGATTGCGATGCGACGGGCTTTGTCGGTGCTGGTTTCGAGTTCGTTAGAGAGCGGGCCAAATTCCTCGTTGGTCCACTGGCCATTCCGCCAGCCATTGCTGGTGGGGCCCCAGGAGCCTGGCATCTGCACGCAGGGATCCGGCAGGGAGGCAGCCGCCGACCAGTCATGGATACCGCGGGTGGCCGGTTCGCCTTCGCTGATCTGGCCCCAGTTTTCGACCATCTGCAGCTCGACATTGAGCCCCACGGCGCGCCAGTTCTCGGTGTTGATCTGGGCGGTCGAGGTCTGGTTGGTGTAGTAGTCGTTCAGCACGCGATAGGGGATGGCTTCGCCGGCATAGCCCGCTTCAGCCAGCAGGGCACGAGCCTTGTCGGGGTCGTAGGCGGGGTTTTCATGGTCGGCGATGTAGAAGTCGCCGTAAAATTCCCACTGCAGGCCCCGTGGCACGGTCGTGCGGCCGCCCCAGAGGGCTTCCACGATCAGGTCACGATCCACCGAATGGGTCAGGGCCTGGCGGATCAGCGGATTGGCCAGTACCGGGTGGGACTTGTTGAAGATGGTGTAGCGCGAGTTGTTGATCGGGCCGCCGACGACTTCGAAACGGCTGTCGGCTTCAACGGTCGCGATCTGGTCGGGCGGAATATCGCAGGCAAAATCGGCACCGCCCGAGCGCAGCAGGTTGATGCGCGATGCGGTTTCGGGTGTTTCCACGAAGCGCAGCTTGCTCAGCGGCGGGCGACCATCCCAATGATCATCAAAGGCTTCGAGGCTAAGCACGGAGTCGGCCTGGAAGTCGGCGATGCGATAGGGGCCGGTGGTGATGGGCATGCGGGCCCAGGTCATCCAGTCGCCGGTCTCAAGGAATGCACGCTTGTTCACGACCATGCCGATGGCACTGGCAAGACGCCCTTCAAGCACGGGGTCGATGATCGAATTGTGAAAGCGCACCTTGGTGGGCGAGAGGATTTCGACACGATCAAAGGCCGGCAGCGAGCGACGCGACGCGGCAATGACTGCCTCGGGCACTTCAATCGTGCCACCGCCCCACATGCGGTCAGGACCGAAGGTGAAGGCCACGTCTTCGGCCGTCAGCAGGTCGCCATTGTGGAACTTGACGTCGTCGCGCAGCTCGACCTCGATCGTATAGTCATCGATCCGGTTCCAGGATGTGGCGATCGATGGCTTGAGCGACATGTCGCCAACCCAGTCGGTACCGATCAGCGGCTCGGCATAGCTGGTATAGATGCGGGCGCCGACATTGGACTGTTCCGACAGCATTTCGAGCGTGTTGGAATTGGAAACCTTTTGCACGGCCACGGTGACTTCCGGGCGGTCGTCAGCCTGGGCAAAGACAGCGCGCGGCAGCGCCAATGCGGCGGCTGTCGCGGCCCCCAGGGTCAGGACAGTGCGACGATTGAGATCAGTCATGGTGTCTCCTCTCGGAATGCCAAGTGGCTGTAAAAGCGCACACCGCTGCGCAGACGGACGCACATGGCGCCCGACGCTTCGGTTGCGAATTTGCTATGTTCAGTGATGGTCGGGCGCGCAGGGGAGCCGTTCGCCGTGACGTGATCTGTCTAGGACGTCATTGTGTAACGCGCGTGACAGCTGTAGGTACAGCTCAAGAAATTTGTCGGGGAGAGTTCATGGCGGCTCAGTGGTTCCGCGTCTATGATGCACTGCGCAAGGCGATCATTGTGGGTGAGTTGCGCCCAGGCAGCCAATTGCCACCCGAATTTGAGCTTTCGGCATCTCACAATGTCAGCCGCAATACGGTCCGGCGCGCCTATCTGGCCCTGTCTCAGGATGGATTGATCCGCAGTATCAACGGGCGTGGCTCCTTCGTGATGCCGACCGGCATAACCTACGAGGTCGATGCAACATCGCGCTTCAGGGATGTCCTAGATGGTCAGGGGGTGAGATCAAGCATGCAGGTCCTCGATTACACCATGGTGTCAGCCGACACGGAACTGGCAGCCAACCTTGCCATTGCGCCGGAAATGCCGCTGCTGCGGGTAACCGCGCTCATCACGGGCAATGACATGCCGTTCATCCTTACCGTCCGTCATATTCGGGCCGACCTGGTGGACAACCTCCAGGCAAGGCTGGCGGAAACCGACTCCCTGACGCGGATCGTTCGCAATGAGGGGCTGGGACAGTTGCGGCGTGTCTCGACAACGGTCAGCGCCCGCTTGCCGAGTGAGCGGGAGGCAGAATTGCTGCAGAGCCCGGCAAATGCGCCGATCCTGGTCGTGGCCTCTACCGGACGGATCGACAACGGCCAATTGCTGGAATGCCAGAATGCGGTGATGAACGGTCAATTGGTGCGCCTGTCTTTTCGCAACAATTAGTCGATCGCTGCGACCAGTGTTGAGCGGTCACATTTGAGGCGGAAGCCCCGTATTCATCCTTGTAGCCGATCCTGTATCTGGCACGATTTTCTCTGGTGGCCGGCCAGGCTGGTTGATTCAGGTTTGGGTTGCCAGTTATCTTGGATGGCGGTCGTTAAAGCTCTTTTTTGGCCGTTGCTGCTCAAACCGCGCATCCCGGTTCTCCACATCTGGTATTCGCTGTCCGCAGACAGTCGCCGCCTGCTCAAAAGCGAACACACAGCGAACCGCATCGCACTTGCCGTGAATACTTGCAGCTCTAAAAGGCAGCTCTCGGGATCCCATCCGACCCACTTTACCGGCCGCATTGGGGCGGAGGCTGTGTGAGAACTCGCAGCAGCGTCTGGCCTGAGCGTGATGCGATGGCATCAGCGGGACCGCTTCATCCCCTTATCGCCTTTAGGATTGGACCGACGCCGGCAACTGCGATGGCGCGTTTTATGTTGTAGGCCAGGATTGCCAGGCTGGCTTCGGTGGCGACGTTCTTGAGCCCCCGCGTTCGGAAGTGGGTGGCACCCATCCAGCCCTTGATGGTGCCGAAGACGTGCTCGACCGTGCAGCGGCGGACCGCCATCGCCTCGGGCATCGCATTGAACCTGCGCTCCATCTCATCGAGCACCGCCTCATGCTCCCATCGTCGGATGCGCTTCTCCTTGCCGGCCGTGCACAGAGGACGCGATGCGCAGGCACCGCAAGCCTTCTGGTTATAATAGACGTTGATGAGCTTGCCAGCCTCAACCGTGGCATGGCGCTTCTGAAGTTGCGCACCGACAGGGCAGCGATAGGCGTCGGTCTCAGGCTGATAAACGAACGCGGGCTTGCCCCAGAAGCCGCGCGCCTGGGCCGGTGAGGTATTGGGCTTGGGCACCATCGGGATGATGCCAGCTTCGGCGCAGGAGCGGATCTGCTCGCCCTCATAGTATCCTCGGTCGGCAAGGGCGATCATCCCGGCCGCGCCGGTCTCGGCCTGTGCGGC
>JAHJWO010000061.1 GCA_018828145.1 Alphaproteobacteria bacterium
CTCGACGACCGGCTGGAGGTGGTCACCCGGCTGCACGCCGTCGGGGGCGCCACGCTGGAGGCCGAGCAGCGCGTGGAACGCAACGGACAGCTTCTCGTTCGTCTGATGATCCGGCTCGCCTGTATCGGCGGGGCAGGGGGCGGTGTCGTGAGGGCAGCCCGTATGCCCGCCGCGCTCCGCGCCGCACTTCAAAGTTTGATTCACCCAACTTCTGCCATCTTCATCATGACACTGCTCGCCAGCTAGGAGAGTTCGTTTATGGAACCATCGGTAATCGATTCAGTAGCCTTGGCGGGATCTGTCGCCAGCAGCCATGATATGACACCGCTCGGCCTGTTCCTGCAGGCCGACTGGGTCGTCAAGGCTGTGATGATCATGCTGCTTGTGGCCTCGCTTTGGTGCTGGGCCATCATCTTCGACAAGGTCATGACAATCCGCAAACTGCGCCGCAACGCGGCCCAGTTCGAGGAATCCTTCTGGTCCGGCGGCTCGCTGGAGGATCTCTATGACCGCATCGGCAACCGGCCGAGCGATCCGATGTCCTCGATCTTCGCCGCCGCAATGCGCGAATGGCGGCGATCTGCCGCCAAGGGGCTGACCGCAACCGGCCAGCTGCGGGCCTCGCTGCGCAGCCGCATCGACCAGGCGATGAACGTGACCATCGGGCGCGAGATGGAATCGCTGGAAAAGAGCATGCCCTTCCTGGCCTCGGTCGGGTCGGTTGCCCCCTTCGTCGGCCTGTTCGGCACGGTCTGGGGCATCATGAATTCCTTCAGCTCCATCGCGGTTTCCAAGAATACCAGCCTGGCCGTCGTCGCACCGGGCATCGCCGAGGCGCTGTTTGCTACGGCGCTGGGGCTGGTTGCGGCCATACCGGCCGTGATCGCCTACAACAAGCTGTCCAACGATCTCGGCAAATACGCGGCACGAATGGAGGCGTTCTCGGTCGAGTTCGGCTCCATCCTGTCGCGCCAGCTGGACGAGGGGGAATAACCCATGGGCATGAAGCTTGGCAGTGGGGGCGGGCGCGGCGGCCGGTCCGGGCGCTACCAGCCGATGAGCGAGATCAACGTGACGCCGTTCGTCGACGTCATGCTGGTGCTGCTCATCATCTTCATGGTGGCCGCACCCCTGATGACGGTCGGGGTGCCGATCGACCTGCCGAAGACGAAGGCGAGCGCGCTGAATGCGGATACGCAGCCGATCACCGTTTCGGTCAAGGCTGACGGCCAGGTCTTCCTGCAGGAAACCGCGATCCCGATCGACGAGGTTGCCGCCAAGCTCCAGGCCGTGGCGACGACGGGTTATACCGAGCGCGTCTTCGTGCGCGGCGACGGCAATGCGCCCTATGGCATCGTCGCCGACGTCATGTCGCGCATCCAGGCGGGCGGGTTCACCAATATCGGCCTCGTCACCGAGCAGAAACCGGACAATTGATCGCGCGCCATGAAGGGCAGTATCGCCACATCCGCCGTTCTCCACACCCTGGTTCTCACCTGGGCGCTGGTCTCGCTCGGCAGTCCTGAGAGCTTCGACGTTGCCAATGTCGAGGCGATGCCGGTCGATATCGTGTCGATCGAGGAGCTGACGCAGATCCAGCAGGGCGACAAGACGGCCGAAATGAAGGAAAAGGCGGCGCCTGTTCCGACCAAGAAACAGACGCCGGTCGAAAATGCGGAAAATGCCGGCGAAAACGACGTCGACCTGAAGAACCTGCCGACGCCGGAAGAAAAACCACGCGACATCGAGACTGCGGCAGCACCTGAAAAGGCTGAGAAGGTCGTCCAGACGCCCGATACCAAGCCTGTCGAAGAGGTGAAGCAGGAAGAGCCTGCCAGCGAACCTTCGACGGAGGTCGCGGCGGTTGCCGAGACCAAGCAGGAGGTGAAGCCCGACCCGAAGGCCGAGGCGACGCCCAGCGAGGAAAAGCCGGCCGAGGCCGAGGAAGCCGAGGCGCTTCCCGATAAGATCCCGCTTCCCGAGATGAAGCCGAAGATCGAGCCGAAGAAGACCGAAACCGCTGAAAAGCCGGTGGAAGAGAAGGCCGAGACGGCGAAGGCCGAGACCGCCAAGACGCCGGACCGCAAGAAAGACCAGAAGAAGAAGCA
>JAHJWO010000006.1 GCA_018828145.1 Alphaproteobacteria bacterium
AAACCTGTGGCACAATCCTCCCCATCACTCCGCATGGGCGGCCTGCAGGCGAACAGTGGCGGGGTGAGCCGGGCGCGGGCTTTGCCTCTCGCGCAGGTTCGAGACCTGGCCGCAGCATGGCGAGCGATCGTGCTGCGCGATAACCGGGACTGTTCCAAAAACCGGCGCCCCGAGGCGAATGTCGTCTCGTTTTAAATTTCCAGAGGCGGCATCCGCCTCGGGGCCCGTCCATCTCGTGATAACCGCGTCCCAGGCGGCGCTTCCGCACGCCTGCCATACTAGCCAAACGTCACCGCCGTCGCTAAGTCTCAGGCAACGAGGGAGACAGCCATGAGCATCAGGAAAGTCCGCTGGGGCATTCTGTCCACGGCCAATATCGGCATGCAGAAGGTGACGCCGGCCATCATGAAGTCGGCTCATTCCGAAGTGGTTGCCATCGCTTCGCGCAATCTGGGCAAGGCGCAGGCGGCCGCGGCCCAGCTCGGCATCCCCAAGGCCTATGGCTCCTATGAAGAGCTCTTCGCCGATCCCGATATCGACGCCATCTACAACCCCCTGCCCAACCACCTGCATGTGCCCATGACCATCGCCGCCACCAGAGCCGGCAAACATGTGCTCTGCGAAAAACCCATCGCCCTCAGCGCCGCCGAGGCCGAGTCCCTTCGCCAGTGCCCGCCCGACCGCATCGTGCTCGAGGCCTTCATGGTGCGCTTTCATCCGCAGTGGAGCCGGGCCCGCGACATCATCCGCTCGGGCGAGCTGGGCGAAGTGCGCGCCATCAATGCGGTCTTCACCTATTTCAACGCCGACCCCGCCAATGTGCGCAATCAGGCCGACATTGGTGGCGGTGGCATCATGGATATCGGCTGCTACCCCATCACCGCCGCGCGCTACCTGTTCGAGGGCGAGCCCAAGCGCGTCGTTTCGCTCGTTGAGCGCGACGAAAATTTCGGCACCGATCGCCTCGCCAGCGTCATCGCCGATTTCGGTGCGGGCCGGCAGCTCAATTTCATCTGCTCCACCCAGACCGCGGGCCACCAGCGCGTCCAGGTCCTGGGCAGCAAGGCCAAGCTCGAAATCATCATCCCCTTCAACGCCCCGCCCGATGAGCGCACCGCCATCACAATCGATATCGGCGCGCCCTTTGACGGCTCGCTAGCCCGCCGCGAGATCCTGCCGGCCGTCGATCAATATACCGAACAGGCCGAAGCCTTTGCCCTGGCCGTTCTTGGCGAGAAACCGCTTCCCTGGGGGATCGAGGATGCCATTGCCAGCATGAGGGTGATCGACGCAATCTTCGCCAGCGAGAAGACCGGCGCCTGGGCGGCGGTCTAGGCCGATTGGCGCCCTCTTGCCCCCGCCGCAATAATTGTCCATATCAGCAGCGTCGGAACGGGGCTGTAGCTCAGTTGGGAGAGCGCGTCGTTCGCAATGACGAGGTCAGCGGTTCGATCCCGCTCAGCTCCACCATTCCGGCGCTATCCCCTCTGTCAGGCCTTGCCCGGCTCCAGCCGCCCCTCGGCGCGGGCGAAGCCCTCGCTGATGACGGCCTTCATGGCGGCACGCGCCTCTTCGGCGTCGCCGGCCCTGATCGCCTCGGCGATGCGGCCATGCGCCTTGACCGTCGCGACCATCGCCGTGTCGTCCTCGACCGGCGAGCTGATGGTGAAGGCCGCCGTCAGCGCCAGTTCCACCAGGGCGCTGATCGAGGCCATGAACGGATTGCCCGAGGCTTCGGCGACCGTGCGATGGAATTCGAGGTCGGTCCGGGCAAACTGTTGCGGCGTCGTGGCCTCGCCCATGCGGATGGCGCAGGCCTCAAGCGCCGCCGCCTGTTCCTCGCTGCGCCGTACTGCTGCCAGGGCTGCCGATTCCACTTCGACGCCGATGCGGATTTCCGAGAGACTGCGCAGCAGCGCCACATCCGGGCCGATCTCGAAGTGCCAAGCCAGCACGTCGGCATCGAACAGGTTCCAGCGCTGGCGTGGCAGCACCCGCGTGCCGATGCGGGCACGCGCCTCGATCATGCCCTTGGCCGCCAGCGTCTTGAGCGCTTCGCGCAGCACCGTGCGCGACACGGCAAAGCGCGCCAGCAATTCGGTATCGGAGGGCAGGATGCTGCCTTCCGGATAATCGCCGCGCACAATGGCCGTGCCCAATTGCCAGAGCACCCGGGAATGCAGGTTGCGCGACGGGACGCGTCCGGCGATCGCCGCAATCAGATCGGCGGTCGTGCTGTCCCGCCCTTGCCCAATGGCCATCCCGTCTCCTGCTCTTTGCGGCCCGACCTAAGCATGGGACCAAAAGTATTACAATATTGCGCGCCGCGCAGCGCTGGACAGCGCCGCCTGCTTTGGTGAGGGTAGCGCCAAAAGGATTCGCCCCATGACCGCAGCCAACCAGATCGACGCCGTGCTTGTCAGCGTGGATGCCGGGCTCGAGCAGAGCCTGGAGCGCCTCTATGCGCTCCTGCGCATCAAGTCCATCTCTACCGACCCCGCCTATGCAGCCGAATGCCGGAAGGCAGCCGACTGGATCGTCGATCAATTGCGCGGCCTGGGCTTCGACGCGGCCGCCCGCGCCACACCGGGCCATCCGGTGGTCGTGGCCCATGGCCCCGACCAGCCCGGCGCCCATGTGCTGTTTTATGCCCATTACGACGTGCAGCCGGTGGACCCGCTCGATCTGTGGCACACCGACCCCTTCGAGCCACAGCTCAAGACCGATGCCAGTGGCCGCAAGATCATCGTTGCCCGCGGCGCCTCGGACGACAAGGGCCAGATGATGACCTTCATCGAGGCCTGCCGCGCCTGGAAGGCGGCGACCGGATCGCTCCCCACCCGCATCTCGCTGATGCTGGAGGGCGAGGAGGAAAGCGGCGGCAAGAACCTGCCGCCCTTCATGGAGGCCAACCGCGACGAGCTGGCTGCCGCCAACATCGCCCTGGTTTGCGACACCGATATGTGGGACCGCCAGACCCCCTCGATCACCACCATGCTGCGTGGCCTCGTGGCCGAGGAAATCGAGATCAGCTGCGCCAACAAGGACCTGCATTCCGGCATGTTCGGCAATGCCGCGCGCAATCCCAACCAGGTGCTGGCCGAGATCATTGCCAGCCTCCGCGCGCCCGATGGCAGTGTCACGCTGCCCGGCTTTTACGACGACGTCGCCGAGATCAGCCCGGAACTCAAGGCGCAGTGGCAGGGCCTGGGCTTTGACGACAAGGCCTTTCTCGGCGAAGCGGGCCTTTCCATCCCCGCGGGCGAGCAGAACCGCTCGGTGCTCGAAATGCTATGGGCGCGGCCGACCTGCGAGATCAACGGCATGATCGGCGGCTATACCGGCGACGGTTTCAAGACCGTCATTCCCGCCAAGGCCAGCGCCAAGATATCCTTCCGGCTCGTGTCGGGCATGCAGCCCGAGAAGATCCGCGACGCCTTCCGCAAGCATGTGCAGGACCGCGTGCCCGCCGACTGCTCGGTGACCTTCCACCCCCATGGCGGCTCGCCCGCCATCACGGTGCCGAGCGACGGCACGCATCTGCGCCAGGCGCTGGAGGGCCTGTCGGGCGAATGGGGCAAGCCGGCCGTGATCACCGGTTCGGGCGGCTCGATCCCCGTTGCCGGCGACTTCAAGCGCATCCTGGGCCTTGATACCCTGCTCATCGGCTTCGCCCATGTCGACGACCAGATCCACTCCCCCAACGAGAAATACGATCTCGACAGCTACCACCGCGGCATCCGCAGCTGGGTGCGGGTCCTGGCGAGCCTGGCGGGTTAGGCGAACATCACCGCCAGCATGGCGATCACTGCCGGCACGGTCTGGATGAACAGGATCTTCCGGCTGGCGGTGACCGCGCCGTAAATGCCCGCAACGGCCACGCAGGCAAGGAAAAACATGGCGATCTGCCAGGCGAATTCTGGCACCGGATGCACCAGCGCCCAGATCAGCCCGGCGGCCAGGAAGCCGTTATAGAGCCCCTGATTGGCGGCCAGCGCCTTGGTGGATGCCGCGAATTCCGGTGTCAGGCCGAAGGCCTTCTGCCCGCGCGGACCGGTCCACAGCACCATTTCAAGCACCATGATATAGACATGCAGCAGCGCCACGAGGGCGACGAGAATGCTGGCGACGACGCTCATTTGACCTTGGTCTTTCCCTTTTGCGCAGCCGCCGCATCCCATGCAGCGAGCCGCGCCTGCTCGGCCTCGTAGGCCGCGTCCTGATCGGGCAGCGCCTCGCGCGAACCGCCCAGTTCCACCAGCTGGTCGATCACCGGCTGCACCTGCGGCCCTTCGCTGGCACAGGCATCGGCCTTGTCGAGCGCCGCAAAGGCCGGTCCGTAATAGTCGGCATCATAATCGTCAACGCTGAGCTTGAGTTGCCCGCGCGCCAGAATGTCGGCCGACCCGGTCAGCAGCGACCATTCCTCGTCGGTCACTGCAAAATCCGGACAATTGGAGGAGATGACATTGGCCAGCACCACTGCTGCAAGGAAGTCCTCCGCTTCCTGGCCGGCATAGGAGGATAGGTCAGGCAACTGGACATAGATCTTGCCATCCGCCAGCGCAGGCGTAGCCCAGAGCAGGGCGGCGGTGAGGAAAGCGAGCTGGGTCTTCATGGCATGGTTCCTGGTTTGGGGTAGCGCCAAGCCTGCCGATGCTTACGCCGGAATTGCGGCGACCGCCATATTGCAGACATGCGGAAGCGCCGCCTGAAACGCGGTTGTCGATAGAGAGACGGACCCCGAGGCGGATGCCGCCTCTGGAAATTTAAAACGAGACGACATTCGCCTCGGGGTGCCGGTTTTTGGAACAGTCCCGGTTATCGCGCACGATGGTCGCTCGCCACGTGCGGCCAGGTCTCGAACCTGCGCGAGAGGC
>JAHJWO010000060.1 GCA_018828145.1 Alphaproteobacteria bacterium
GCAAGGGCAAGATCGGTACCACCAGGCGCGGCATCGGGCCGGCCTATGAGGACAAGGTCGGTCGGCGCGCGATCCGGGTCTGCGATCTCGCCCATCTCGACGATCTCGGACCGCAGCTCGACCGGCTGTGCGCGCATCACGATGCGCTGCGCGCCGGTTTCGACCAGCCGCCGGTCGATCGCGAGGAATTGCTCGACCAGCTGCGCGAGATTGCGCCCTTCGTGCTGCAATATGCGCAGCCGGTGTGGAAGCGCTTGAAGAAGGTGCGCAAGGCCGGCGCCAAGATCCTGTTCGAGGGCGCGCAGGGTGTGCTGCTCGATATCGACCACGGCACCTATCCCTTCGTCACCAGCTCGAACACCGTCAGCGGCACCGCCGCGGCGGGAAGCGGGCTCGGCCCCAACAGCACCGGCTATGTGCTCGGCATCGTCAAGGCCTACACCACAAGGGTCGGCTCGGGTCCGTTTCCGACCGAACTCTCCGACTCGATCGGCCAGCGGCTGGGCGAGCGCGGCCATGAATTCGGCACCGTCACCGGGCGCCAGCGCCGGGTCGGCTGGTTCGATGCGGTGCTGGTGCGCCAGACCTGCTCGATTTCGGGCGTCACCGGGATCGCGCTGACCAAGATCGACGTGCTCGACGGGCTCGACCAGGTAAAGATCTGCACCGGCTACCGGCTGCGCGGACAGGTCTACGACTATCTCCCCAGCCATGCCGCCGATCAGGAAGCGGTCGAGCCGATCTACGAGACGATGGAAGGCTGGCACGAATCGACCGCCGGCGCGCGCAGCTATGCCGAGCTGCCCGCCAATGCGATCAAATACATCCAGCGCGTTCAGGAACTGATCGAAACGCCGGTAGCGCTGGTCAGCACCAGTCCCGAGCGCGACGACACCATCCTGATGCGCGATCCGTTCGAGGATTGATGCGCCCGGCGTTGAGCAGCGGTTAAGTGGGCGGCGTTATGGCTGGAATCATGCGCAGCTTGCTTGTCCTGGTATGGGTTTTCTCGATCGGTTTGGGCGGCGGCCCATCCATCCGCGCCGAGACACTTCCGACTGTCGATTTCGTGCTGGTCGACAAATCGGAACGCAGTCTGTGGGTCTATTCGCAGGGCAAGGTGGTTCACCGCATGACCGGCCTGCAATTCGGCGATGCGCCGCAGGGGCACAAGCGGTTCGAAGGCGACGAGCGCACCCCCGAAGGGCGCTACACGATCGATTATGGCAATCCGCAGTCGCGTTATTTTCTGAGCCTGCGGATCTCCTATCCCAACGCCGTGGACCGGGCCTTCGCCAAGGCGCAGGGGCGCTCGCCTGGCGGCGATATCTTCATCCACGGCCAGCCCAACGGTCTGCCCGACGACCAGCGTGTCGCCGGCGATTGGACCGATGGCTGCATCGCTTTGTCCAATGCGGAGATCGAATTGCTGTGGCAGATAGTCCCCGACGGCACTCCGATCGAGATTCGCCCCTGACAGATCGGGCCAATAGCTCCATTCTTGACTAATTCCCGTTCTGTTCTACTCCTGTTCACGGAAAACAGGAGCGATTCGCATGGCCCAACTTGCCTATCTCCACGAAGGTGTCGAACCGGTGCGAACGGAGGGCGATGCGGTTTTCGCGCTCACGCTGTCGTTGTTCGGCGAAGATCAGCGTCGGATCTCTCACCTCGCCGAGGATGCCCGCGCCGCCGGTCTGGCCGTGGGCAAGCCGCGCCCGCTCGAGTCTCTGCTCGAAGGATCGGGCGGGGTGCTGGGCGATGTGGTGGTTGCCGACTGTCCGCAGGTCGACGCCGGCAAGCTGGCGGCGCTGATCCGGCTGGACGAGCGGGTGGCACGTGCCGGTGCGCGGCTGATCGTGGCGACTTCCGCCGAGGCGCTGGACGATGTGTTCGGCTGTCTCGAACGCTCGGGCCCGCAGATCCTGATCGGCGCGCAGCGCGCCGAGGGGCTGGTGGCGATGGGCGCCGCACTGGCCCAATTGCCCGGTCGCCGCCTGCGCGAAGACGACGGCGAGGAGCGGATGCTGCTGCTGCGGCTGACCGAGCAGGTGGTGCGGATCGCCGAGAAGCTCGACAGGCTGGCTCCGGGAGCGGACGGGGGTGCGCTGCGCGCGCCGGACCGGCCATTCCGTCCGGCCGAAGAAGATCGCGAGTTTTTGCGCCGTCCGCGCCCGCCGCTGCCCGATCCGCGGCTGATCAAGCAGATCGTGCGCGACCGTCGACTGCGGAGCAAATATTTTGCCGAGGAGCTGTTCGCCGATCCGGCATGGGACATCCTGCTCGATCTAACCATGGCGCGCGCCGAACATCGCCGCGTGTCGGTCTCCTCACTATGCATCGCCGCGGGCGTTCCGCCGACTACCGCGCTGCGCTGGGTGGCGCAGATGGTCGAGAGCGGATTGCTCGAGCGCATGCAGGATCAGGAGGACAAGCGCCGCGCCTTCATCGCGCTGAGCGATCGAAGCGCCGATGCGATGGCGTGCTATTTCGCCGAGATCGAGTCCAGCCGCGCCAGTCCGATCTGAACGCTGCGAATCAGGATTCGGAGCGACGCAGCACGATCGTCAGCCCGTCCTCGGCTGGGTCGCACGGCAAAGCCATTCGCCGCGCATCGGCGCGGGCGCGGATCAGGATCGCTTCGGCGATGCCGGGATCGTGCAGAACGGTGTCGGCCATACCCAGCAGCCGCGCCTGCCGCAGCGTCAGATCGTCGGGATCGTCGCCGGTGAGTTCGATCTCAATGGTCTGCGACCTGAGCGGCTCGGCCCCATCCGCCAGCCAGTCGGCGATCCGCCCGGCGCTGTCGCTTGCCAGCGGATCGAGCGGACCGTGTTCGGACAGCGCGGCATCGATGGCGCGGCGGCGCTCGTCTCCATCGGGCCAGCGTCTGCGGATTCGGTCCCTTGCTTCCGACAAGCCGCTCGCCAGCGCACCGAGACCCGTTGGCAGCAGCCGCTCCAGCCGCAGCCGCAAATGCTTCGCCAAACCTGCCGAAGCCCCGCCGGTGCCCACCGCGATCAGCACCGGCTCGCGATCGAGCACGCTGGGGAGGGTGAAATCGCACAGTTCGGGCCGGTCGGCGACATTGACCAGCAGGCCAAGCCGCTTGAGCCGCAGCGCCGCCGCCTCGGCCGCGCGGCCATCCTCCAGCGCCACGAAACCGAGCCGCGCGTGATGCGCCTCCGCCTCGCTGCACACCTCGCCCCCGGCGCGCTCGACCAGCCGCTGCTTGGCCTCGGCCATCGCGCCGTTGCCGACCAGCAC
>JAHJWO010000059.1 GCA_018828145.1 Alphaproteobacteria bacterium
CATCGCGCCTACCCGTGGCTCGATTCCGATCGCCTGATGCGCCATCTTCGGATTACAGGCGCCGAGGATGCGATACGCCGACATCTCGACATCGAGCTTTTTCTTCATCGTCGCCTTGACGTCAATTTCGGTCAGTATGCCGAAGCCATGGTTCGCTAACGCCTTGCGCGTTCGGGCGGCAATGTCATCGATACCCCAGCCAGCAATCGTTCGATTAATTGTATAGGTCATCCTCAGTTCCTTTGATCTTCCCGAAATGCCGTCATGATCGAACCACAAATACTGGAGCAAACCCGCCTCCAGGTGTTCTGAAATTCGTGGTTTGTCCTTGATAGAGGCGCGCAGCAACCAGAAGCACCTGTCCATCATAGGTATAGAGCCTGATGTCCATCTTGCGCGGCTGGAATGCGTCATCGATCCTGATCATGCGCTCGCTCGGCCTGACCAGGGTCTGGGCAACGTAGCCACCCCCCTTGATCTCTGCCCAGACGCCTTTCGTCACCTTGTCGCCGCGATACACTGCCTTTCCACCGTGTCCGCCCGTCGGCTTGAAAAACAGGGCCTTCCGCGACTTCCAAAGGTCCTCGGCATTTTCGGGAGTGACAAGGACAGTGCGCGGAACAGAGCGGAGCTGCGCCAGAAGTTTCGGTTCCAAGCCCCAGGACTCGATCAATGCCGGATCTGAGAGGATCGAAAGGTTCCGTTTGTCGGCGAGCAGCGCGTGGTTGTAGGAATTCGGCGTGACGACCACGGCGCCGTCTCGGTAGGCGTCTCGTAACGCTTTGTGTTCTGGCCGATCGAACGCAAAATCGGTGACCCGGTTGTAAACAAGGTCGATCGGCTTTCCCTCGAGGCTGAGCCGACCGGCCTCAACGCGAAGCTGGCTGGCGTCCGCGATGACTGCGTCCACGCCGCGAGCGGCCAAGGCTTGCCTCGCCAGCACGAACTCAGGATAAAGATACTGTTCCTCCGGCCTGTCGTCGACGATAGCAATCCGACGTATTGCACCGTTTCCCCGCTGGCGCATCCATTCGTTTTGGAACATGCGAAACGCCGCATCCTCAAAGGCGTGCGGCTTAATTGGTAGGTCCATTTCCGCACAGCAAGTGCGCTGCGCTCTTGCAAGAAGAGCGTTGAGGAATGCCCCACCGGCGTTGGTATTAATCTCGATAAGTCGGGGGCCGTCTTCACCAAGATGGAAGTCGTAGCCCATCAGGGCGCCAGCCGGGCCGTGATCCTCCCGCGAGATTTTGGGGGCCCAAGAGAAAACCGCGGCCTTGTACGCTGTGAGCCGGGCCGTCTGCTCGATAGCTGCGACCACCTTCTGCATCTCGGCTACCTGGCTGGCAGAAAGGAATACCGGCACGTTCGAGAACAAGTGAGCCTTAGGGCGGATGAACCTTTCGCAGAATTCCGGATCGCCAGCTTCTTGCTCTAGTGCCTCGCACAGCGATCGACGGTCGAGCGTGACGCAGAAGCAGTTCTGGTTGAGCCGATCCGAGAGGACACGCGTCGGATCAGAGGACGTCAAGTTTGAATTGCTCATTGCTCGCCACACCATGACTGCGTCGGAAACCGACGCGCTTTGAGCTTGAGGGAAGCCTGGATCACAGGTCGACCCGCCTGAGCCGAAGTGCATTGCTGATGACTGATACCGAAGACAGGCTCATCGCCGCTGCCGCGATCATGGGGGAGAGCAGAAGCCCGGTGACGGGGTAGAGCAGCCCTGCCGCGACCGGTACGCCGAGGGCGTTGTAGGCGAAGGCGAAGAACAGGTTCTGCTTGATGTTGCGCAGGGTGGCGCGCGCCAGCTTGCGCGCCCGGACAATGCCCATCAGGTCACCGCCCAGGAGGGTAATCCCCGCACTTTCCATCGCCACGTCTGCGCCCGTTCCCATGGCGATGCCAACATCGGCGGCGGCAAGCGCGGGCGCGTCGTTGACGCCGTCGCCTGCCATCGCGATCTTGTGGCCATCGCGGCGCAACTGGTCGATCAGGTCCTTCTTGGCCTCGGGCAGCACGCCCGCGCGGACCTCGTCGATGCCGAGCCGCCCCGCGACCGCCTGCGCCGTGCGTTCGTTGTCGCCCGTCGCCATGATGACGCGTAGCCCCTGGCCGTGGAGTTCCCTGATTGCCTGCGCCGTTGATTCCTTGATCGGGTCGGCCACCGCCACGATGCCTGCCAGCGCGCCCTCAACCGCAATGAACATCGCCGTCTTGCCTTCAGCGCGCAGCGTGTCGGCCTTCCCTTCGGCCCGCGTCACATCCAGCCCCATCTCCCGCATCATAGCGGAGTTGCCGAGCGCAACCGCGCGCCCGCCGACGTTGCCGCGCACGCCCTTGCCGGTGACTGCTTCGAAGTCCGCGGCTTCCTGACGCGGGGCACCCTGCGCCTCAGCTCCCTCGACGATCGCTTCGGCCAGCGGGTGTTCCGAGCCGCGCTCCAGCGCTGCCGCCAGTGATAGGAGGTCGGGCTCCGTCAGGTTTCCGAGCGCGAGCGTATCGGTCAGCTTCGGCTTACCCATGGTCAGCGTGCCGGTCTTGTCGACTATCAGTGTATCAACGGCCGCCATGCGCTCCAGCGCCTCCGCGTCCTTGATTAGAACGCCAGCCTGCGCCCCGCGCCCCGCCGCCGTGGTGATGGAGATCGGTGTTGCCAGTCCCAGGGCGCAAGGACACGCGATGATCAGCACGGACACGGCCGAGGCTATGGCGAAAACAAGCGCGGGTTCCGGGCCAAAGGTCAGCCAGACACCGAAGGCGAAAACGGCGATGGCCACGACCGCCGGGACAAACACCGCCGACACCCTGTCCGCCAGTCCCTGGATCGGGGCGCGGGAACGGCGTGCATTCGATACCATCGTCACGATCTGTGCCAGCACCGTGTCGGATCCGACCTTACCCGCCTCCATCACCAGCGAGCCGTTCTTGTTGATCGTAGCCCCGGTCACGGCATCGCCCGGACCCTTTTCCACCGGCATCGACTCGCCGGTGAGCATGCTTTCGTCCAAGGATGATCGGCCCTCGATAACCGTCCCGTCGACCGGCACCGCATCTCCCGGGCGCACACGCAAACGGTCGCCTTCCATGATGTTGTCCAGCGGCGCGTCATATTCCGAGCCATCAGGCAAGATGCGGCGCGCGGTCTTGGGCGCTAGGTCCAGAAGCGCGCGGATCGCGTCGCCAGTGCGTTCGCGCGCACGCAGTTCCAGGACCTGCCCGACGAATACCAGCGCGACGATCACCACGGCCGCTTCGTAATAGGTGCCGACACCCTCGCCCATCCGATAAGCATCGGGAAAGACGCCCGGCAGGAATGTCGCGACCAACGAGTAGAGATAGGCTGCCGCTACGCCGAGGCTGATCAGTGTCCACATGTTAGGGCTACGGTTCACCACCGAGTCCCAGCCACGCTGAAAGAACGGCAGAGCCGCCCAGAGAATGATCGGCGTCGCCAGCACGAATTCGAGATAGCTGGCGGTCTGGTGACCGATCCAATCGCGCACGGGTAGCGCCACCAGTTCGCCCATGGTCAGCACGATCAGCGGTACCGCCGCCGCCGCCGAAATCCACATCCGGCGGGTGAAGTCGGTCAACTCCTCGCTGGGCTCGTCGGAAGGCAGCATCGGCTCCAGCGCCATGCCACAGATCGGGCAGGCCCCCGGAGCGTCGGTGACGATCTCAGGGTGCATCGGGCATGTGTATTGAATATTGACCGGCACAGCCTGCTTCGGTCCTGCTGCTCGACCCGAGCCGTAAAACCAGGGATCGATGGTGAACTTCGTCTGGCAATTCTCGGAACAGAAATGGAAGGTGTTGCCCCCAAACTCAGCGTGACGCCCGTTGGGCTTGACTGCGACCGTCATCCCACAAACCGGGTCTCTCGCCGTCTCGGTCCCCGCCTGGATGTCAGGTGCCGCGTGATGATGATCATGGTCCATGGCCTGCCAACCTCCGGTCTGTCTTCTCATCATCGAGCTTCCAGTGGCTGGAAGCTCAAGCCAATTTTCAATGATAGTCGTGAGGGCTCCTTCTGACAGGACTGGCGCGGATCTCCAGTAAGCCGATAGCCACCTGATAATGGAATCGACGGGGAGGTGGCGGCGAGCGGAGATACTGAGGTTACGCCAGATATTTGATCTTGAGTGCCTACCAAG
>JAHJWO010000007.1 GCA_018828145.1 Alphaproteobacteria bacterium
AACGCCATGTCGATCACTCCTGGATCCCCCGACCAACAGCCAGGGGACGATCAAAACATGGGTCAATTCTCAGTGAAAACTTCTGCCCCTAGCGGGTCAGATCTCGGTGACATTCAACACCAAGGACCTGATCGTCACCTTCAACTGGGATCCCCTTCTTCCCCAGGCTTACCGTCGTTGGCGCCACCTCGGGCACGTGCTGCCGCAGATCGCCTTCCTGCACGGCAATGTCGACGTCTCGGTCAACATGGAAGCGCGCCAGGTGCGCTTCACGTCCGACCTCGGCCCGGGCGACGGTGCTTTCCAGCCCAGTCGATTGCTCTACCCGGTGGCCAAAAAGGACTACAACTCCGACCCCTTTACCAAGGGGCAGTGGGACATGTCTCTCGACTACATGCGGCACAGCTACTACGTCACCGTCTACGGCTACAGCGCGCCGCGCACCGATGTGGAAGCCAGGCAGTTGCTGCTGGATGCCTGGCAGAACAACACCACGCGCTCGCTTGCCGAGTTCGACGTCGTTGACATAGCCCCCAAGGCGGCAGTGGAGGCTTCATGGGCCGAATTCATCGTGAGTACCCACGGTTCGGTCTGGGACAGCTTCGAACACAACATTCTGAAGCAGAACCCGCGAAGGTCGTGCGAGGCCTTCGCGTTCGCCACGCTGCAGCAGACGCCATGGGACGAGGACCCGTTCCCCGCCGCAGCCACCCTCGACGACCTCGACAGCTGGATCCGGCCCCTGCTGGCCGAGGAGGCATCGGGGAACCTGGCAGGAGATCCGCACCACTAGCCGATCTTCAGTTCTACCGAGCGCGCTAGGCTGCCTTGTCGCTATCCAGAACCGCGATGATGGCGGCCAGCCCCTTCAACACTCCCGAAGCCAAGTGTTCGAAGTGGGCGCGGTAGGTATTGTGCTCTGCTATCGCCTTACGTTGCTCCTCGCTTTTGGTGGTGCCGCCCGTATGCGCCGTCAGGATGCTTCTGAGGGCATGCATGCGCTGAAGTGGGGCCATGGTGGCCTTGGCTTGCTCTGGCGAGGTGCCGGCTGCGACCAAGATTGTCTCGATCAAACGGAGCGAACGCCAGTTCGCTTCCACGGTAGCACCACGCGAGGCCGCAACCTTCCGCAGTTCGCTCTCCTTGAAGCCTTCCACGACGAGCTGGTCGAGGTGGAGGATCTCGTCTCCCCACTCCGCCGCATTCTCCCGTGAAGGGTACTGGGCGGCCAGCCGTACTGCCTGGCCACGGGCAACCCACCAGGCAGCGCGCGTACCGTCAAGCGTCGTGGTCAGTCGCTTGAGCTCGTCCAACGGGTCTATCTCGTTCGTCCATTCCCCCAGGAAGTCGCTGGTAAAGCTTCGCTTCGAGATCGGTGCTTTCGGTTCCTCGTTGAACGACTTCCAATACAGCTGTTCTTCGTAAGGCAGATGGGAGAGGTCCTGCAGATAGGTATGGACCTGTCCGGCCTCGTTGATGTCGAAGGAACGCAATTCCCAGGCCTCGCGACATCGGATCATCCGACCGTCGATCTGATACTTGTCCGTGTCCGCCTTGTATTTCGACATCACCTCCGCACGGAAGAAGACGGGAGAGAGTTCGAAAGGCAAGCCCTCCACGGCGTCGAAGTAGTTGGTGCTGGCGCCCGGCGCAGCCGAGCAGGTCACTATCCGACCGTGCCGGACATCCTGGATGATGAAGTCAGCATGCTGCCTCTTGGACCTGTCGGAGGCTGCGTTCTCTTCCTGCATCACCTCGGCCACTGTCTTGTTAGGGCGGACGATGATCCATCCGTTCGCGAAGCTGCATCGACCTGGGACCCGTCCTGAGTGATACACCAGGTCCGGTGCCTTGAAGTTGTCCCGCTCGGCGCCTTGCCAGCCGTCGAAACCGGTTACCTTGTGGTCGACCCGGGTAAAATCGAACTTGGCGGCGAGAACTGTGCCGGTTACCGCCATGTACTTGACCAGGTCCTCTGTCCTGATTGTGACCAGGTTGCCACGATGGCCATCCTCGTCCGGCGGCAACAGTTCGACCTTGATGACCGCTTCGATGTCGCCGCCGCTGTTGATCCGGCAGTAGGCGTTCCGCTCCGGCATGAAATGGACGTCCAGTGCTTGGACCAGCCGCTGGTCCAACTCGATATACGGATCGAGACCATGCATCTGGCGGCGATAGACGAGCTGCTGTCCTCCGGCGAGAGGCGAGCCGCCGCTTTCGCCTAGCCCCGAGGTCAGGTACATGCGCTCCGGTTCCCCGCCGCCCCATGAGTGCTCCAACCGCCAACCAGAAGTGGGATCGACAAAAAGCCCCTCGAGCCTCGCATGGTCCACGGGACTCGCCCTCTCCTGACTCATGAGGACGGCGAGGATGTAGAAAAACGGCGCACTGACATAGATGGGTATCCACTGGCCCGTCATGGCCAGCTTGAGGTACTCGACCGATGCAACGGCGTTCTCCAGCCATTGGCCGGATTCCTCCTCGGGTATACGCGTGTATTTTGCCAGGTTTTTCATCGATCGTGTCCCAATCGTAGCTGGTCAGACGCGGTGGTCGGCTGAAGCGATTTGTCTCGACTTCTTTCTACGAGCAAAACGCTTTCGAAGGCCTGGCCCCATCGCTCAGTCCCGCGTGAGAATACCACGCATGAATCATTTTTGCCGTCCTCGAGCACCGGCCGCGATGCGCCGCATGACATCGCGGTGCGTCCATCTCACTCTTCGGGGAAGAGGTGGAACAGTACAGGCGCCTTGCGCTTCTTGGGCGGCTGCACGACCATCGTATGGGCATGCTCGGGCTTGCGGTAATTCCGCCGAACGAAGGCCCTTACCTTGTTCAGGTTGCGTTCGATCGCCTTCTGCTCCGCCGGGTTGGCGCACGACAGCAGACGTAGGCCAACCAAGGTCCAGCCGGTCGGTTTCATCAGGGTGATGCGTTCGACGATGTGGTGGAACATCGGCGTAAGTTCCATCTTGGGCTTGCGCAGGTTCAGCCCGGCCTGCGTCCCTTCCGTGTAGAAGGGCAACCGCTCGGTCCCGTAGATCGCGCTCAGCGATCGAGGGTGGGCGTCCAATCTCGCCAGCGGGCGCAGGATTTCCTCGACGGATTTGGCGCGGCCCTGGGCCGGCGCCCCCAGCATGGCACCGACACTTTTCAAGGCGGAAACCATGTCACCTTCGCTACGGGCCTCGACTCGCAGCGTGGCCCATCCGCGGAGCCGGAGATCGGAGAATACAGGGGAAAGGTCAGCGATACCGGGTCCGAACGCCGGCGATTGGGCCTTATCATCGGACCCGTGCGGGAGGGCAAGCATGACGGCATTCTCACAATCGGAACTCGAAGCCATCGCGGGCGCGCTCGGGGATACCGACGACGGGCTGACAAACACCGAGATCGAGTTCCTGTTCAAGAGCGCGAAGCTTCAGGACCCCGGCACCATGACCAAACGCGACCGGATATACAATGCCTTCGCGCGTAGCCAGAACGAGACGAGGAAGCGCAGCCATGTCCTCGCCTTCATCCGAAAGGCGATGGAGCCCGCCAGGTACTCCCGCATGCCGGCCCGCTACGAACCGCTGCGCACCAATCTCAACAGGGCCCTGGCATTCGCGGGATTGGTGGTGGACGAGAGCGGAGCGCTGAGCAAGGCGTCCCGGGCGACGTCGCTCAGCGAGGCCGATCGCCGTGCCAGGGATCTCAGGGCCGATCTACAGGGAAGAGGCGTGCATCCCGATGTGTTGGCGTTCTGCCGCGCAGAGCTGCTCGACCAGAACTATTTCCATGCGGTCCAGGAGGCGGTGAAGAGCGTGGCCGCGAAGATGCGGACGAAGACAGGGCTCACCGAGGACGGCGGCCTGCTGGTGGATCGGGCCTTGTCCGGCACTCCGCCGATGTTGGCGATCAATCCGTTGGCCACGGTCAGCGAGAAGAGCGAGCAGGCAGGCTTCGCGAATCTGGTGAAGGGCACCTTCGGCATGTTCAGGAACCCCACGGCGCACGAAGCGAGAATAAACTGGGCGATGACGGCGAAGGATGCCGAAGACCTGTTGACCATAGTGTCCATGATCCATCGTCGCCTCGACGGTTCTCACATGCCGCCACGAGCCTAAGCACTAGCATGGCGAAAATCTGCTACCGATGCGGAGCTCCGCCAGAGCCTAGAGCATTTCCCGGCCAAGTTCTTTCCGCGAAGGGCTCCATATGCGGCACAGCATCCGCTCGGTGAGCCGGTAACGTCTGCAATGGGGTGGTTATCAGACTGGCCGGTTTCAGGTGAACTTCCTTGGAAGCGGACGTTGCTGTCCTGCAAAGCTGGGGCCGATAGCCAGACGTCAGCTCTCGTTAGATTTCAATGAAAAGCAGAGACTTAGCGAAGACAGGAGAACTCTCCGCCGTTACTGAGAAAGTGCCTTAAATGCTGGACTTTTGCACGGCGGCATTTGCCCTCTTTGTGCCACCAGATTCTACAGCAGAAGACAGGCGCAAACGGGTCAATCGCATACATTGGCGAGGCGGAGTTCCAGAGGCGGACGATGGTTGCTGACAAAGGGGCAGCCGTTGGATTAATCGGCCGCTCCTGCCCCCTTCCATATCAATCTTCTGTATAGCGTTGAGCGATCAATCTTCAGGGCCCGAGCGGCCGCGGAAATATTGCCCCTATGTTGGTCGACGGCGCGACGCATGGCTGCCTCACTCAAAGCATCCAGATCACCGGTCAGCGTGTAAATCGCCGGTCCGGGTGCCGGCGACTGCGGTAGCGCGGAAACACAGATCGTGTCGCCGGGATCGTGCAGCGCAGCAATGGCGCGCAGGCTGCCGACGAGCTCGCGGAAATTTCCGGGCCAGTGATAGGCCGCCAACTGATCGAGGACAGGCTTCGGCAAGCTGCCGTGGTGCTGGGCGACCTGAGACCAGAGAGCCTCGATGACCGCAGGACGGTCGGTGAGCTCGGCCAGCGATTGCAGCGTGATCGTATACTGGGCAATGCGGAAATAGAGATCAGCGCGAAAGGTGCCCGCTTCGACCATCGCCTGCAGATCGCGATTGGTGGCGGCTATTGGAACGAAATCGGTCTTTTGTGGCGAGCCGCCGCCGAGCGGAGAAACCTCCTTGTCCTGGAGGACCCGCAGGAGGCGGGACTGGAGCGACAGCGGCATGTCGCCGATTTCGTCAAGGAACAGAATACCGCCTTCGGCCTGCTGCACGAGGCCCTTGGCGCCCGACTTCCGGGCCCCGGTAAAGGCGCCGGCTTCGTAGCCGAAGAGCTCGGCTTCGATAAGGCTTTCGGGCAGTGCGGCGCAATTGATGGCGATGAAGGGTTTGCCTGCGCGGCTGGTTTTAGCGTGGAGATGGCGCGCGAAGACCTCCTTGCCGGCGCCGGTTTCGCCAGCGATGAGCACCGGGATCTCGGCATTGACGAGACGTATCCCCTTGGCGAGATCGGCTTGGGCTTCGGACGAGAGAATGGGACCATCGTGTCGGGGACGCGGCTCGCGCGATACCGTGCCGGGTACCCTGAGCGGGGTGGCGCGAGGCTGGGTGACGGCGGCAAAGAAGCGCTCACCATTGCGGCTGCGCAATTCGCCGCGCTCGATAGAAAGCGAAGCTTCGGCGAAGATCTCCTCGCTCGTTGCCTTGCGCAGCGCCTTGCGATCGAGCCCGACCAGATGCAGCGCGCGGCGATTGCCGGCGACCAGTCTGTCGCCATCGAAGACCAGCACGCCTTCGCGGGCGGTGCCCAAGAGATCGGCGGAGCGATGGAAGCGGACCACGGTCATTTCGTCAAAAGCGTGATTGAAGAAACGGTGCTCGATCTGCTCCACCGCGAGACGGACAAGGCCCATGGCATGGGTATGCCCGGCCGAGGCATGACCCGACATGTCGAGAACGCCGGCGAGCTTGCCATAGGGGTCGAAGATGGGGCTGGCGGCACAATGCAAAATGCCGTGCGGTTCGAAGAAATGTTCGGCGCCGTGGACTTCAATGGCCCTCCGTTCGGCCAGCGCCGTGCCGATGGCATTGGTGCCGGTAGAGGTTTCGGACCATGCAACACCAGGGCGGAGAGCGACCTGGGCAGCGCGGCCGGCAAATTCCGGGCTACCGGCGGTGTCGAGCACGAGGCCCTTGGCATCGGTGAGGATGACGACGCTATCGGTTAACTTGGCTTCGGCGCGCAGCGAGACGAGTTCGGAGCGGGAGAGGAGGCGGAGCGTCTCGTTTTGCTCCTGCAGCGCCCGCAATTCCGACGCCGTCATCGGCTCTGCGAGAATGGCATTTCCGGCATCGAGCCCCTGTTCGGCGCAGCGTTGCCAGGAGCGCAGGATGGGCGCCGGGACTAGGCCTTCGGGCAGGTCCATTCCTGAGAAGAATTTTTCGCGAGCGGCGGCCAGAGCCACCTCGGACGCAGTGTTCATCCTCGTTTCCTCCCAGTTGTAGCTGTTTGCAACAGGTGTTGCATCCGCTCTTCCCTCTGGTTGTGGCAAAGTGTTGCATCCAGAAATTCAATCCGTCCAGCCAATTGCGCATCACGAAAACTTCGGCTGATCCGTCAATGGCTTGAGCAATGCTGGCATGGCGGTTGCAATATGCGAGGCATCCAAAATGGGAGGATGCAATGAACAAACCGGAATTCGTCGGCCAGCGGACCAAGTCTCCGTACAAGGCCAAATATGGCAATTACATCGGTGGGCAATGGATCGACGCCGTGGACGGCGAGACCTTTGAAAACACTTCGCCCGTCACCGGCCAGGTGATCTGCGAAGTCGCTCGCTCCAAGGCAGCAGATGTCGAAAAGGCGCTCGATGCGGCGCACAAGGCGGCGCCCGCCTGGGGCAAGACCTCAGTGGCGCAGCGCGCCGTGATGCTCAACAAAATCGCCGACCGGATGGAGGAGCATCTGGACGAAATCGCCCTGGCCGAGACCTGGGACAATGGCAAGCCGATCCGCGAAACGACGGCTGCCGACATTCCGCTCGCCATCGACCATTTCCGCTATTTCGCCGGCGCCATTCGCGCGCAGGAGGGCGGGATTTCCGAGATCGACCACGACACCGTGGCCTATCACTTCCATGAGCCGTTGGGCGTTGTCGGCCAGATCATTCCGTGGAATTTCCCGATCCTCATGGCGGTCTGGAAGCTCGCCCCGGCCCTCGCCGCTGGCAATGCCGTGGTGCTGAAGCCGGCCGAACAGACGCCGGCTTCGATCCTCTATCTTATGGAATTGATCGAGGACATCTTGCCCCCAGGCGTCCTCAATATCGTCAATGGCTTTGGGCTCGAAGCGGGCAAGCCGCTGGCCTCGTCCAACCGCATCGCCAAGATCGCCTTTACCGGCGAAACCACGACGGGCCGGCTGATCATGCAATATGCCAGCCAGAACCTCATTCCGGTGACGCTGGAACTCGGCGGCAAATCGCCGAACATCTTCTTCTCTGATGTGGTCAACGAAGATGACGACTTCTTCGACAAGGCCCTGGAAGGCTTTGCCATGTTCGCGCTCAACCAGGGCGAGGTCTGCACCTGCCCAAGCCGCGCGCTGATCCAGGAAAATGTCTATGACCGCTTCATGGAGCGGGCGATCAAGCGCGTGGAAGCCATCAAGCAGGGCTCGCCCTTCGAGATGTCGACCATGATTGGCGCCCAGGCATCGTCCGAACAGCTCGAAAAGATCCTGAGCTATCTCGATATCGGCAGGCAAGAAGGCGCCAAGGTTCTTACGGGCGGCGAGCGCAGCAATCTCGATGGTGAGCTTTCGGGCGGCTACTATGTGAAGCCGACCGTTTTCGCCGGCACCAACAAGATGCGCATCTTCCAGGAAGAAATCTTCGGGCCGGTGGTTTCGGTGACTACCTTCAAGGACGATGCCGAGGCGCTCGAAATCGCCAATGACACGCTCTACGGGCTTGGCGCCGGCATCTGGACCCGCGATAGCAACCGCGCCTATCGCTTCGGTCGCGCCATTCAGGCCGGCCGCGTCTGGACCAATTGCTACCACGCCTATCCCGCTCACGCAGCCTTCGGCGGCTACAAGCAATCGGGTATCGGCCGCGAAAACCACCGCATGATGCTCGACCACTATCAGCAGACCAAGAACATGCTGGTCAGCTACAGCCCCAAGAAGCTCGGCTTCTTCTGAGGCTTACACAGTTGCGCTCCTCCCAAGGCGCAGCCCCCGGGATCATCCCCTGGGGGCATCCCGGGAGGTGGCAAACGTTCGTTCCGGCAGGCGGGCCTGACCACCCCCAACTCTCCCCCCACGGCGGGCCGGCCTGTCGGAACGAAATCTCTTTTTGCGGGAGAGTGAAATGACAGATTTTGTGGACCGCGTTGTGGCAACACCTGCGGCTTTGGACTTGATACACGACATCGAGGCCCGCCACGGCAAGGTGATGTTCCACCAGTCCGGCGGCTGCTGCGATGGCTCTTCGCCCATGTGCTATCCCGTCGGCGACTTTATCCTCGGTGATCGCGACATCAAGATGGGCGAGATCGGCGGCGCGCCATTTTACATGTCACCCGCCCAGTTTGAATATTGGCAGCACACTCAGCTGATCATCGACGCCATCCCTGGCCGGGGCGGGATGTTTAGCCTGGACAATGGCACCGAGCGGCGATTCCTAACCCGATCCCGCGTCTTCACCGGCGACGAGCACGCGCGGCGCATGCCTTTGCATGAGTAACAATTGCCGGAGAGCTCGTTTGTTTCGCGGAGGAAAGAGAGCGGGAAGCGATCAGCCCTGTTTGGGTGCGTGCGATCGAATACCCGCCTTTTCAAGGCCTACGAATACCCGCGTGGTCACCATCGAGGCCCGTTACGCACACCACGCATGCGGAGGCGGTGGACGCCCTGCGCAAGCGTGACCGTATCGCCTACACATACTTGGTCAGTCGTCAAATGGACTAAGGCTTGAGGCACCTCTCGCAACCTGCCGACATCGGCAAATAGGCAGCCTGCTCGATCGCAGAAGTGGCCACCGATGATGGCAGCTTTTGAGCACTGCGGCGGGATTTGCGAAAGTCCGAAATGGGGTCGACTGTCGACTGGCCGGATTTGTGATCTGCGTTGCCCTTCGGCTTAGGGGTGGGAAGCGGACGGGCGGCTTTGGGGACCAAGTATCCGTTTGTTGCCTTTCGCCGATGACGAAAGGCAACGTTGACGAGGCGCAGGTTCGGACCTAACACTTACAGCATGAAGATCGAGATAAGCTCCGTTGTAGTAGGTGGGCGCATGGGCACGGCAGCGTAGCTGTCAGGCGAAAGCACCCATGCGCGGTCAATTCAGCCCCCAAGCGGGGCTTTTTTATTGCCCGTCCACTCTTCAACCTTAGCGGTCATCATCGTGCGAACTGCATCATCCAAACCTCGTCTTTCGACGCTGATCCTGTTGTCGGCACTCGCCATTCTACCGATCAACTTCTTTCTCCCGTCGCTGCCGGGCATGGCCACCGAGTTCGATGTCGCCTATGGGATCATGGGCCTTTCCTTGGCGGCCTACGCTGGGGTGTCGGCATGCCTTCAACTGGTTCTTGGTCCCCTTTCTGACCGGTTCGGTCGCCGCCCTGTGATCCTTTGGGCACTGGCGATTTTCATCGTGGCGACGATCGGCTGCGCCATGGCGCCCGATGCGGGGACCTTCCTCGCCTGCCGAATGGTCCAGGCCATAATCGCCCCGATATATGCGGTGTCGCTTGCCGCGATCCGCGACACCACCAGCAGGGAGCAGGCAGCAGGTCAGTTTGGCTATTTGGCCATGGCGTGGGCCATAGCGCCTATGCTCGGCCCAACATTTGGTGGACTAATCGATCAGGTGCTCGGTTGGAGATCCAGCTTCTACGTCCTGGCATTCTTCGGGGCTGCGGTTCTGGTCTTGTGCTGGACCGATCTGAACGAAACGAATCGCACGCCATCGAGCACGATAGCCGAACAGTATCGGGCCTATCCTGAGCTCCTCGGCTCGAAGCGCTTCTGGGCGTATTGCGTCTGCATGGCCTTCTCGGTCGGCGCCTTCTACGCCTTCCTTGCCGGTGCCCCGCTGGCTGCCTCGGCTTTCGATCTGTCGCCAGCAATGCTCGGTCTTTATATGGGCTCGATCACAGGCGGTTTCATGGCCGGCAGCTTTCTAGCCGGGCGGCTCGCCGGCAGGTTGCCGGTGACCACAATGTTGGTTGTCGGACGGATTGTGGCCTGCGCCGGTCTTTTATTCGGCCTCGTCCTATACGCTGCCGGCATCGATCATGTGCTGGCATTGTTCGGGCCCTGCCTGTTCGTTGGCGTGTCGAACGGCCTTACGCAGCCGAGCGCCAGCGCTGGAGCGATTTCAGTTCGTTCGACACACACGGGAAGTGCCGCCGGTCTGGCCGGTGCGGTTACGGTCGCAGGGGCCTCCATCACGGCAGCGGTCACGGGTGCGGTTTTAACGGTCGAGAATGCCCGGTCTGGCCTATTGTTCGTGATGCTGGCCTCTGCAGTTGTCGCTCTGGGCGCAGCCCTACTCGCCCGCCATCTCGAAAGCACTGCGCCCAAAACACCATAATCGAGGGAGAATGCGCCTATGTCTGTCCAGTCCTCTGCACATCCTGTCGCTTCGGTGCTTGGCGTGGTTGTTCATGACCAAAACGTGCTTCTGGTTCGGCGGATCAATCCCCCTGATGCTGGAAAATGGGGCTATCCGGGCGGCTGGATTGATCCCGGCGAGACCATGGCGCAGGCGGCTGTCAGGGAGCTGTTCGAAGAAACCGAAGTGCGGGCAGAAGCTCGGTGTGTCTTCAACGCACTGGACGCATTCGACTACGATGACGAGGGGGCACTGCGCCGGCAATTCGTGATGGTCGCAGTGCTATGCGCCTGGGTTTCGGGAAGCCCCATCGCAGGAGATGATGCAACAGAGGCCGCATGGTTTCCAATCGCGATGTTGCCGAGTTTAGAGAACGTCAGCGAGGACGTAGACACTCTGGCATTTCAAGCGCTCAAGCTATTGGGACCTGCGTAGGATGTCTGCTCTTGAGGAACAGAGAGATCGGCCCCAATGACCGGGTTGGGGTCGTCAGGTGCCCGGCGACCCTGGGTGGTAAGGGGACTGTCTGCAAATGGACGCGATCAGGTCAAGGCGGCCCTCCACTTCACGTCCTATACGGAGTTGACAACAAGGTCGGCGAAATACCCCACTGTCCCGGCCTCGATCCAAAGTCCGATACCGCCACGCTGTGCAGCCCCTAGTTTCAAATCGGTAACAACAAGGACGGGCTGAATCGAATTGTTGACAAATAGTCGAGCCGCCGAACCTGCCACTTCTACCCGCAGGTCAATCCACTCCTCCATTGGAACATCGACGTAGGTTTCGTACTTGCCAGGCTCCTCTGCGCGGAGCCGGGGGAAGGTGTAGTCTGGATAAGCGACATACTGCACCGTCCGGTTACGGCGAATTTGGTCGTCCACACGGCTGTTGGTGGGTCGCAGATAGATGCTCTCGAAGCGTTGCTGCGCGTCGATGCGGAAGGCCACGCCGATAAAGCCCCGCGCATAAGTAGGGGCATGGTCTGCCAGCACGCTGGCCACCGACAGCTCGATGATACCGTCTGAGAAGTCCACATCTCGCGACCAAGCCATGAAGTCGCGGTCGATCAGCGTCTCGCGTGAGGGGTCTTGGTTAGCCGAAATAGGCAGCGTCAACTCGACGGCTTCACGGCCCTTGTAGGTGGTATGGCGAAGCGCCACCGTGTTGAGGATCGGGGTGTCCAACATGGTTTGCGTCTCCAGTCTCTTCGTTTAGCCACCTGTCTTCAATGGCCGCAGGCTATTACCCTGCCCTGCAGTTGGGTATTGCGATACTGATTGTTTCAGACGTGCATGGTGGTTGGGAATGACGGAACTGGTAGAACTCGAGACCTTCGTCGCCACGGCCAGACTGGGCAGCTTTGCCGCAGCCGCCCAACAACTCGGGGTTTCCGCTACAATGGTCGGACGGCGAATCCAGATGCTGGAGGCCCGCTATGGCGGACGCTTGCTCGAGCGCACCACCCGGGTTCACAAGCTCACCGTCTTTGGCACTCAATTCCTAGAACAGTCGCTCCGCATCCTTGAGGAACTGGCTGTGCTCGACGAGCTAGCCAGCCCGGCTAAGGCGCTGCAGGGCATCTTGCGCATTTCGGCGCCAACGACGCTTGGGGTGGCAACCATCGGACCGGCGATCGCGGAGTTTGCCAAGGCACACCCCGCACTCTCAGTGGAACTGTCTTTGTCGAACCGGCGCGTCGATCTGGTGTCGGAGGGTTACGATCTGGCGATCCGGGTGGGCGACCTGCCGTCCTCGGCCCTCGTCAGCCGGCGCATTGGCACTTGCCGTCTTACATGTTGCGCAGCGCCCTCATGGCTGGCGACCCACCACGCGCCGGCCACCCCGCTGGATCTCGCCAACGGCGGTTGCATCATCAACAGCAACTTCAACCCCGCCGATGTCTGGCGCTTCATGGACGCAGGCGGCAACGCGATTGTGGCGAAGGTGGCGGGGAACCTGCAGATGGACAGCGACGAAGCGCAGCGCAGCGTGGCCAAACAGGGGGGCGGTATCGCATATCTGCCGCTCGATCTGGTGCGGACGGATATTGCCGATGGTAGTCTCGTCCAGCTTCTGAAGGACTTTGGCACGGATTCAATGCCGATCCATGCCCTATATCCATCCCGACGCCAGCTCCCGAAGCGAGTTAGCGGCGCGATCGAAGCGATCACCACCTCGTTGCGAGCCGGTGAGCCCGCCATGTATGGGATGTCTGCTAGCAGCGACACATCAAGGCACTTTGAGTGACCGAAACGGGGTCGACTGCCGACAGGCGTCTTAGGGGTCGCTAGCGGAAGGGTAGTTTTTGGAAACGAATGGGGGATAGCTGACATCCGCCACTGGCCCGGCCGGGACGCATAGTAAGTTTCGGCCACTGCCGCCACCGTTCCCGTTGCCGCCACCGTCGCCGTTGCTGCCACCGTTCCCGCAGCCCTTGTCGACCAGCTTGAAGGCCATGCGCGAGACTAAAGGATTTGCAAAGGCGCCCCAGTTTACCTTTTCTGCAGATTCTAGCCTCTTTCCGGTCGCAATGTTGTTTCGTACGCAGTTTCACTGGCTTAGATAAACTGAACCATTTTCCACTCGGCAAGGAAACTAAGTGACTAAGACCTACCGCGGCGTGCAGATCTCGATAGAAGTCAACGGCTCGCTTCGCGCATCGCTGCTTGATGAACGCACCCAGGTGACGTACCCAACCACCGTTACCGCCTCACGGGCCGAGGGCGTTGCAGTTTGCTTTTCCCGGGCGAAACAACTGATCGACCGATATCGTGTCGGGATGGAGAAGTTGGCGTCGTAGGAACGTCAGCTTACGATAAAGGTCAGCGTCCCATTGGGCCGACTGTCCGCCAGGCCCCGCCGAGGTGAGATGGAGGCCCGGGCTGGAATTGAACCAGCATGACAGCAGTTGCAGTGCTGTGCGTATTCTTTCCGCCACCGGGCCACGCCTCACTGATCGCTTGTGAGTCCATCTTTTTCAACTTCGTTTGGCAATGGCGGTTAATAGCGTGTGGTCACCAGTTGTATGCGGCGATCAGCAGTAGCGTCCTCATATAGTCACAGGGCCGGCGCCATTCTGGTGCCCCGTAACGTAGGGATCCACCTCGTTGCAGACGCCTCGCACAACGGAGTGGACTTCCCGCCTTTAGGAACTCGCCGGAAGTGAATGGACTGCCGAGGCGCAAAGACGAAATCCGCCTTGAGCGTCGAATGGCCGCTTTCGGGCACAGGCGGTGTTGGCTCGAACGTCCGAGTTGGGGTCGGCAGCCGACTGGCGGCTGTCGGGCATTCTCCACTGAAAACATAATGCCTATTCGCTTATGAATCGCTTGCTCGACATCAAATTGAGGGCTTGGCATCAGCCTGGGCGCCAACTAGCTCTTTCAGATCCTGGGAGCCGGACCTGAAGGTCCGACTCTCAAATTGCGGTCCAATCGACTCACGACTTTTGGTCGATGCCCGGATTCCGGGGGGTAAACCGACTCAACATTTTTTGGTCGCATCACTGGGCAAAGGCGGTGGTGGGCCCACCAGGACTCGAACCTGGAACCAGACCGTTATGAGCGGTCGGCTCTAACCATTGAGCTATAGGCCCCCATCTGCCTCATAGGGAGGGTGGCGCGGGCTGGCAAGAGAGAAGTGGCTTCCCCTCGTCCCCGGCCACTGCCATGCACGTCGGCGCGCCTACCGCGCAATGGGAGCCCTTGGGGCCCCCTCGCCCGTCCGTCCGCGGCCGGTCATTGTGATCGAATCGCGCCACATTCTGCCACGATTGGACCTGTTCCACCGCTATTATGCCCGCCCCTGGCCGGGCATCCTCATTTTTATCCCACCCCACCGGCGCCGAATCTCGCGGGAAAGTGAACAGCTTAGCCCGCGCCGGATTGCGCCGGGCCCGACAAAATCCACAAGCTCGGCCACGCCTCACAAATTGGCCGCGTTTCCCCGATTATCTGCACATTCCACCGTGAGACATAATCACGGCTCGCCAGGCTGCGCATTGGTGACGAAGAACACCTCGTCATCTCTTGGGCCCGGTGTTTGTATATTTGCGTTATCAACCACCAATGTTCACAGTCCGCTGCCATTTGTTTGGTCGCGTCGCACCTGCACGCATGGAAACACAGATGACCCTGACATCTCTTCTTGCCGAACCCACCTTCCTCAAGGGTGGCATTCGGATTGTACACTTCATCGGCCTGGCCTTGGGCCTCGGCACCGCAACCTTTCTCGATCTCATGATGCTTCGCTTCATGGTGCTGGCCAAAATCCGCCGGTCCCACGCCGAAGCCTTCGAATTCGGCACCAAGGTGGTGACGGCCTCGTCATGCTCTGGATCAGTGGCCTGGCCTTCCTGGCCTATTACTGGGCGTTCGACCCTGAAAAGCTCGCCAATCCCAAGATCTGGGCCAAGGTCAGCGTGGTCGGCGTGCTGACGGTCAACGCCGTCTTCCTGCACAAGGTCGTCCTGCCCGTTGTCGAGCAGCAGGTGTCCCGCACCCTGTTTGGCGGTCTCAGCGCCTATCAGCGCATTCTGATGGTCGTCGGCGGCACCACCTCGGTCACCAGCTGGTATGTGCCGGTTGCCCTGGGTGCCATCCCCCAGTTCAACAACAGCCTGCCCGCCGATCAGCTCTGGGCCATGTTCTGCGCCCTGCTTATCGCCAACAATGCCCTCGCTATCCTGGCCTTCTTCGGCATTTCTAGTGTCGCCGCCAAACGGGCCCGGAACCGCGCTGCGCCCCAGCACAACGACGATGCCGCAACCAAGGGCTCGCCCTTCCCCGCCTGACCTCGTGCGCTCAGCGATTTTTGTTCGAGTATCGCCCGCTCCGCTATATAGCATGCCTGTGACGAGGCATTATGCCCTGCGGCCCCCCGGCCGCTTGCAGCGGAGCGGGTCATGCGCGAAGGCGACATCATCAATGGACTGGTCAAGGGCCTGTCGGTCATCGAGTGTTTCGATGAGGAACATGCCAGCCAGTCCATCACCGATGTGGCCAATCGCACCGGCCTTGAGCGGGCCACGGCCCGCCGCTGCCTGCTCACCCTCACCCATCTCGGCTACGCCTCCTATGATGGCAAGTTCTTCCGCCTCACCCCGCGCGTGCTCAATCTGGGCCATTCCTATCTGGCGGCTACGCCGCTGCCCCGGCTGATCCAGCCTTTCCTCGAAGACCTCTCGGCCCAGATCAACGAGAGCTCCTCGGCCGCGATTCTCGACAATACCGAGATCCTCTATATCGCCCGCGCCTCCTACCGCCGGGTCATGTCGATCAATCTGGGCGCCGGTGCACGCCTGCCGGCCTATTGCACCTCGATGGGCCGCATCCTGCTCGCCGCCATTCCCCCCAATGCGGCGCGCGACATCCTCAACCGCTCCGAGCTGGTTGCCTATACGGCCAAGACCAAGGCCGACCTGCCCTCGCTCACCACCGAGCTGGCCGTCGTCGCCGCCCAGGGCTTTGCCGTGATCGATGAGGAGCTCGAACTGGGCCTCTGCTCCATCGCCGTGCCGCTCTTCAATGCGCAGGGCCAGACCGTGGCCGCGCTCAATGTCGGCGCCCATTCCGCCCGCGCCTCCACCTCGCACATGATCGCCAATTTCCTGCCCCTGATGCGCAAGATCCAGGCCGAAGTCCGCCCCCTGCTGCGCTAGTGGGCGTGGCACGATTGCGCCCCAGGAGTGGATAGAAACCTCCCCCTTGATGGGGGAGGTAGGAGGGGGTGGGTGCGCCGAGCCCCGGACACGCGGCGACAGACCTCGCCACGGGCCGAATACCCTCCCGAGCGAACCACCCGCAGCCATGGCATCACTGTCACAAAGCCCGGTTAGACTGCCGCTGGTCTCGTCGCGCGGACTCACCTCGCTCTGTCACATTCGAATGTCACAGAGCCACGCCGGAATCGCGTTCTTCCGGCCGTTTCCCAGCAAAATCAACGCATTAACCTGTCACAAACGCGTCACGCAACAGCAATAAAACTGTCGCCTAGCCACCCTATGGTCTGCCGCGTCACAGGGCGGCCCGGGGGATGTTCCGGAAGGTCGGCCATGTTCGAAAACGAATTCCGAAAGGGAAATCCCATGAAGACCGCACTCTACGCCAGTGCTGCCGTGATCGCGCTTGCCGCGTTCGGCACCACCGCCGCCTTCGCCCAGTCGCGCGACCAGATCCGCATCGTTGGCTCGTCCACCGTGTTCCCCTACACCCAGGCAGTCTCCGAGCAGTTCGCTGCCATGACCGGCGGCACGGCTCCTGTCGTTGAATCGACCGGCACCGGCGGCGGCATGCAGATCTTCTGCGGCGGCGTTGGCCCGGATCATCCCGATATCACTGGTGCATCGCGCGCCATGAAGCAGTCCGAATTCGAGCTGTGCCAGACCAACGGCGTCGACTCGGTCACCGAAGTTCTGATCGGCTATGACGGCCTGTCGATCGCCCATTCCCAGCAGGGTCCGGACCTGGACCTCACCAAGGCCCAGATCTTCCAGGCTCTGGCTGCCCAGGTTGAAGTTGACGGCGCCATCGTCGACAACCCGTACAAGAACTGGTCCGACATCGACGCCTCGCTCCCCAACACCCCGATCACCGTGTTCGGCCCCCCTCCGACCTCCGGCACCCGTGACGCTTTCGTCGAGCTGGTCATGCTCGAAGGCTGCGAAGGCTTCGAAGCCATCGCCGCTCTCGATGAAGACGCCATGGAAGAGACCTGCTCGCGCATGCGCCAGGATGGTCCCTTCATCGAAGCCGGTGAAAACGACAACCTGATCGTGCAGCGCCTGAACGCCGACTCCAATGCCCTGGGCATCTTCGGCTACTCGTTCCTCTACGAGAACAGCGACACCCTCAAGGCTGTGGCCGTCGATGGCGTCCTGCCCACCACCGAGACCATTGCCGACGCGTCCTATGCCGTGTCGCGCCCGCTCTATATCTACGTCAAGAACGCCCATAAGGGCGTGATCCCCGGCCTCGAGGAATTCGTCACCGAATACGTCTCCGAAGAATCCTTCGGCGAAGGTGGCTACCTCTCCGAGCGCGGCCTGATCCCGCTGAGCACCGAAGAGCGTGACGCCACCCGCACCGCCGTTGCCGAATCGACGGCAATGACTGCAGGCAACTAATACGACTGGGAAGCCGGGGTTCACCCCGGCTTCCCTTCTTCTTTCGTCTCGTCCCTGGGGGCTCATGTCGTGGTCGGCTATCTCTTCCTGACAATCCTTGTCTTTTCGATCGCCGCCTTCTTCGTCGGGCGCTCCGCCGGCAATCGCTTCGTAGCGACCAATGGCGTCTCCACCCATTCCCTGCCCGGCTATCACGGCGCCTTCGTCGCCGTCTGGGTCGGCGTCCCAGCCCTGGTCCTGCTCTTGCTCTGGCTGATGGCGCAGGGCTCGGTGATCGACAACATGCTGTTGTCCACCCTGCCGGCGACTTTGACCGAAGCAGCCTCTGCCGCCGACAAGAACCTCCTGCTCTCCGAAATCAAGAATGTCGCCGCCGGCCGCATTTTCGCCGAGCCGACCCCCGAAATCACCGCCGCCGCCGAGACCCTGCTCCGCTGGCAGCAGATCGCCTCCTGGCTGATGGTCGTCGTCGTGGTTGCGGCCATGCTGCTGGCCATGTTCTTCGCCTATTCGCGTCTGGCGCCGCGCTTCCGCGCCCGCAACGGCGTTGAAGCCTTCACCTCGGGCATCATGATTGCCTGCTCCATCGCGGCGATCCTGACCACGATCGGCATCATCGCCTCGCTGATTTACGAATCCATAGAGTTCTTCAAGCTCGTGCCGGTGCACGAATTCCTCTTCGGCCTGCGCTGGGAACCCCAGATCGCCATCCGCGCCGATCAGGTCGCCGGCAATGGCGCCTTCGGTGCGGTCCCGGTCTTCGTCGGCACCATCGTCATCGCCACCATCGCGATGCTCGTCGCCACCCCGATCGGCATCTTCACCGCCATCTACCTCACCGAATATGCCAGCGACCGCGTCCGCAACATCATCAAGCCGATCATGGAGATCCTGGCTGGCGTCCCCACCGTGGTCTACGGCTTCTTCGCAGTGCTCACCGTGGCGCCCGCCATTCGCGGCGCCGGCAATCTCATGGGCCTGGCCACCTCGCCCAACAGCGCCATCGCGGCTGGCGGCGTCATGGGCATCATGATCATCCCGTTCATTTCCTCGCTCGCCGATGACGCCATCCGCGCCGTGCCGCGCTCCATGCGCGACGGCTCGCTGGCCATGGGCGCCACCCGCGCCGAAACCATGACCAAGGTGCTGCTGCCCGCCGCCCTGCCGGGCATTATGGGCGGCATCCTGCTCGCCCTCAGCCGCGCCATTGGCGAAACCATGATCGTGGTCATGGCCGCTGGCCTCATCGCCACGCTCAACATCAATCCGCTCGACTCGGTCACCACCGTCACCGTGCAGATCGTCACCCTGCTGATCGGCGATACCTCCTTCGACAATCCCAAGACGCTTGCCGCCTTCGCCCTGGGCCTCGTGCTCTTCCTGGTGACGCTGGGGCTCAACGTCGTTGCGCTGACCATCGTGCGCAAATATCGCGAACAGTACGACTGAGGCCATCATGACCGACGCAACCCTGCCGACCCAGGTCCAGACTGCCGCGATCAATCGCGCCCGCCTGCGCAACAAGCGCAACGCCGCCGACTTCCGCCTGCGGGCCTATGGCATCACGGCCATCTCCATTGCCGTGGGCCTGCTCGGCATCCTGCTCTTCACCCTCGTGCTGGGCGGCTACTCGGCCTTCGTGCAGACCCATATCCGCGTCGATTTCCCGATCAGCGCCGAATATGTCGATCCGGCCGATCCCGCCGAGGGCAACTGGCGCGCCGTGGTCAGCGATGGCGTCGGCGCCCTGCTGCCGTCCGACAGCCCCGCCCAGGCCCGGCAGATCGCGCAGATCCTGACCAACAATACCCAGTTCTTCGTGCGCAACGCCGTGGTGGCCGATCCCTCGGTGATCGGCGGCACGCTGACGCTCGATATTCCGGCCGCCGACATCTTCGACCAGCTCAACAAGGGCAATATCGATCGCAACACGCCCGAGGCAAACCGGCGCGTCACCGATCAGCAGATCGAGTG
The DNA here is from genome assembly GCA_018828145.1 of Alphaproteobacteria bacterium. GTDB lineage: Bacteria > Pseudomonadota > Alphaproteobacteria > Rhizobiales > Devosiaceae > Devosia. The sequence continues at coordinate 19,650 of JAHJWO010000007.1, forward strand.
GTTCGACAGCCTGCAGGAACAGGGCCGCGTCTCCACCCCCTTCAACTGGGGCCTGTTCTTCAATGCCGATAGCCGCTTCCCCGAACTGGCCGGCCTCTCCGGCGCCATCACCGGCTCCTTCTATGCCCTGCTGGTCTGCTTCCTTATCAGCTTCCCCGTCGGCATCGCCGCGGCCACCTATCTTGAGGAATTCGCCCCCAAGAACCGCTGGACCGACCTGATCGAGGTCAACATCAATAACCTGGCCGCCGTGCCCTCCATCGTCTTCGGCCTGCTCGGCCTGGCCGTCTTCCTGCAGATTTTCGGCCTGCCCCGCTCCGCGCCGCTGGTCGGTGGCCTGGTGCTGGCGCTGATGACACTGCCCACCATCATCATCGTCACCCGCAACGCCCTCAAGGCCGTGCCGCCCTCCATCCGCGAGGCCGCCTATGGCATGGGCGCCTCGCCCCAGCAGGTCATCCTCCACCACGTGCTGCCGCTCTCCCTGCCCGGCATTCTCACCGGCACGATCATTGGTCTCGCCCAGGCACTGGGTGAAACCGCCCCCCTGCTGCTGATCGGCATGAATGCCTTCATCACCAGCCCGCCCGGTGGCGTGCTGGAAGCCTCCACCGCGCTGCCCACCCAGATTTACATCTGGGCCGACAGCCCCGAGCGCGGTTTTGTCTCGCGCACCTCGGCGGGCATCCTGGTCCTGATGGGCTTCCTGCTGCTCATGAACGCGGTCGCCATCTTCCTGCGGCAGCGGCTGGAACGGCGCTGGTAACACTGACAAGATGCAACCGGCGCCTCGCGCCCAAAGACGGAATTTTGAGAGATGAACGCGATGACCGAAAACAAGGGTTCGACGCTCGTGGCAAAACCCGATCAGGTGGTAATTCCCCCCACGGTGGCCATGAAGGGCGAGGATGTCAGCGTCTTCTACGGCGCCAAGCAGGCCCTGTTCGGGGTTAACCTCGAGATCGAGCGCAACCGCGTCACCTCGCTGATCGGCCCGTCCGGTTGCGGCAAGTCCACCTTCCTGCGCTCGCTCAACCGCATGAACGACACCATCGACATCTGCCGCGTCACCGGCAGGATCACCCTCGATGGCGAGGATATCTACGACAAGAACCTCGACGTGGTGGAACTGCGCGCCCGCGTCGGCATGGTGTTCCAGAAGCCCAATCCCTTCCCCAAGTCGATCTTCGAAAACGTCGCCTACGGCCCCAAGATCCACGGCATGGTCTCGACCAAGGCCGAGACCGAGGAAATCGTCGTCTCCTCGCTGCGCAAGGCCGGCCTCTTCGAAGAGGTCAAGGATCGCCTCAACGAGCCCGGCACCGGCCTGTCCGGTGGCCAGCAGCAGCGCCTCTGCATTGCGCGCGCCATCGCCACCAAGCCGGAAGTCCTCCTGATGGACGAGCCCTGCTCGGCGCTGGACCCCATCGCCACCGCCATCATCGAAGAACTGATCGACGAGCTGCGCGAGAACTTCACCATCGTCATCGTCACCCACTCCATGCAGCAGGCGGCCCGCGTCAGCCAGAAGACCGCCTTCTTCCACCTGGGCAAGCTGATCGAGGAAGGCGTCACCGAAGACATCTTCACCAACCCGGTCAACAAGCAGACCCAGGACTACATCATGGGCCGCATCGGCTGATCCGGGCTCGGACAACAAGGATTACGCTATGCCCAATACCGGCTCCGAACACATCGTTTCGTCCTACAATGACGAACTGGTCGCGCTCGCCCAGACCATCGCCGAAATGGGCGGCCAGGTCGAAGTGGCCATCGAGAATGGCACCAAGGCCCTGCTCAAGCTCGACCGCGAACTGGCCGACCTGACCATCATCGCCGACCAGCGCATCGACGACATGCAGCGCAAGATCGACGAAATGGCCGTCTCCATGATCGCCCGTCGCCAGCCCATGGCCTCCGACCTGCGCGCCATCGTCACCGCCATCCACGTCGCCTCCGATCTGGAGCGCGTCGGCGACATGGCCAAGCAGCTGGCCCGCCGCTCGCTCAAGCTCGAAGGCATGAGCCTGCAGCCCACCTTCTACAACGGCGTCAAGAACATGACCGCCCTGGTGCTGCGCCAGATCAAGGAAGCGCTGGACGCCTATTCCAGCCGCGATGCCGCCGCCGCCATCGAGGTCTGCAACCGCGATGACGAGGTCGATGCCATGCATACCTCCCTGTTCCGCGAACTGCTGACCTACATGATGGAAGATCCGCGCAACATCACCACCTGCACCCATCTGCTGTTCTGCGCCAAGAGCCTGGAACGCATCGGCGACCACGCCACCAACATCGCCGAGCGCGCCTATTACCTGCAGACCGGCAAGCCCCTGACCAACGACGTCCAGGAACTGCACCGCACCCAGATCAAGGCGTAGCCGCAGAAGCGCTGACGCCTCCCAACCACCGGCCCGTACCTCCCCCTTGATGGGGGAGGCTGGGAGAGGGTGGAGCCACAAGCACCGGCCATGGTGCCGCAACCGACGGGAGCACATCTCATGCCCGCCACGATCCTCGTTGTCGAAGACGAAGGCGATATCGCCATCCTGCTGCGCTACAACCTCGAAGCCGAGGGCTTCCGCGTCGTCACCGCGGAAACCGGCGACGAGGCCCAGAGCGCCATCCAGGAAAAGCTGCCCGATCTCATCCTGCTCGATTGGATGCTGCCCGAGATTTCCGGCATCGAACTCTGCCGGCGCCTGCGCGCCCGCGAGGAAACCGCCCGCATCCCGATCATCATGCTCACCGCCCGCGGCGAGGAAGAAGAGCGCGTCCGGGGCCTCGCCACCGGGGCCGATGACTATGTGGTCAAGCCCTTCTCGGTGCCCGAGCTGATCGCCCGCATCCACGCCCTGCTGCGCCGCGCCAATCCCAATCTCGTCACCGCCGCCCTCAAGGTCGGCGATCTCGAGCTCGACCGCACCACCCACCGCGTCCGCCGCGCCAATCGCGACGTCCATCTCGGCCCCACCGAATATCGCCTGCTCGAATACCTGATGCGCCATCCTGGTAGAGTGTACTCACGCGAGCAACTCCTCGACGGCGTCTGGGGCAATGACGTCTATGTCGACGAGCGCACCGTCGACGTCCATATCGGCCGGCTCCGCCGCGCCATCAACCGCGGCCGCGAAACCGACCCCATCCGCACCGTCCGCGGCGCCGGCTACGCCTTCGACGAAAGATTCGCCCAGGTCGCGTGAGAACCCCTCCCACCCTCCCCCTGACAGGGGGAGGAGCCGCACGGCGACCTTGGCCCCATCGCGACCCACAAACTGGATCGGTCCCTCCCCCTGCCAGGGGGAGGCTAGGTGGGGGTGCGGCCCCCTTGTGAGTACGTGGATTGTGGCGCGGTCTCGCCCCATCCACCTGACGGCACCTCCCCCTTGATGGGGGAGGATGGGAGGGGGTGTTGGGTGCCCCAATATTCGAGCCCACGCCCATCCCGCCCCGCCCCACTTCACCGCCCCCGCAGCGCCGGGTGAGCAGGCCTCCCCCTCTTGCTCCCGGCCCGTGCCGCACTATTGTGCCCCCACGTGGAGGCGCGCTTGTCAGAACAGGAAATTCCCCTCGCCGGCGGGCAGGTCAACGGCGTTGTGCGTGTCGGAGACACCGTCCGCCGCGCCACCCGGCACGATACGCGCATGCAGCAGGCCCTGCTGGCCCACCTGGACCGCAAGGGCTTCGAACACGCCCCTCGCTTCCTCGGCCATGACGATCAGGGCCGCGAAATCCTCACCTACCTGCCTGGCGAAGTCCTGTTCGACAAGGACGATTTCAGCGACGCCCAGCTGACCGACGCGGCCGATCTCCTGCGACGCTTCCACGACTGCACGACCGACTTTCCTCCGGTCCCTGCCGCCGGAGCCGAGGTCATGTGTCACAACGACTGGACACCGGCCAACACTGTCTTTGTCGACGACAAACCAGCCGGCATGATAGATTTCGATACCATCATGCCCGGCACCCGGCTGTGGGACCTCACCTACAGCGTCTGGACTTGGCTCGGCCTCGGCGAGGACCGCTGGAGCCCGCAGGATCAACTGCGCCGCCTTGATCTGTTCGTCGCGGCCTATGGCCATCCCTCATGCACGCCGGATCTGGTGGCCGCGTGTCTTCCCGGGCGTCAGGCTGGCCGGGCGCATTGGGCGAAACAGCGCGGGCTTGTGGCCGGAGCCGAGTGGGCAAAAGCCTGCCTCGCCTGGACACTGGTCAACATTACCAATCACCATCACCCCGACGGACTGCCCTGAACGGCTCAGCCCCTTGGACCTCCGGCATATTCTTCACCTCTCCCTCCGGGGGAGAGGTCGGCGCGCAGCGCCGGGTGAGGGGGCCTTCCCTCTTGCTCCTCACCCAAAAGTCCCCCTCACCCGGCGGTTAGGAGGCCGTTCGAGATTCAGCTCAGGCTGAGCCGAAAATGTCGGTTTTCGAGAACCGGAGCGCAGCGTACTTTCAGGTACGTGAGCACCGGAAGCGTAGAAAACTGGCATTTGCAGGCCAGCATCAGCTGAATATCGACCGGTCTCAAACCTCAGGCGTATCCCGGATCGGGGTATCATCCCGCAGCGGCACGGTCTGCCGCTCGATCATCCTTCGCACCACCGGCGGCTCGCCCCCGCGATGCAGCGCCCGGATCTGGTCGATATTCTCGGCATCCGCCTTGGTGCGGCGCAGATTGTGCCGCAGGTAATCGATCCAGGTCGGCACATGATAGGCCTCGGTCCACACTTCGGGGTGTTCCAGGTCGCGCAGCAGCGACCATTGCCGCGCCCCGTCGCGGATGCGGATGCGGCGCCGGTCGGCCATCAGCGCCAGGAAGCGCGTGATGTCCCCCTGGTCGATGCGATAGTCGACCATCACCATGATCGGGCCGCTGCGCGGCCGCAGGTCCAGCTTCAGCACCGGTTCGTTGAACGTATTGAGCGGGTTGAGATCGCGCGCATTGAATTGCGGCAGCGGCAGCCGGAAGCCCACCAGCGCACAGACCAGCATCACCACCCCGGCCAGCGCCAGCGCCGAATCCGGCCCCAGCGCATCGGCGCTCATTCCCCAGACCCAGCTGCCCGCGGCCATGCCGCCAAAGGTCGCCGTCTGGTAGAGCGACAGCGCCCGTCCCACCACCCAGCGCGGCGATGACAGCTGGATGGAGACATTGAACAGCGACAGCGACAGCACCCAGCAGGCGCCCGCCGGCAGCAGCGCCAGATGGCTCAGCAACGGGTCGCGGCTATAGCCCAGCGCCGCGCTGCTCAAGGCAAAGGCCACGCAGGCCACCCGCACGATGGTCTCGTTGCTGTAGCGTTCGCGCACGCGCCCATTGAGAAAGGCGCCGCCGATCGCCCCCAGCCCGAAACAGCCCAGCAGCGTGCCATAGACCATGGCGCCGCCGCCGACATAGTCGCTGGTCACCGATGGCAGCAGCGCCAGAATGGCCACCGCCGCAAAACCGAACAGGAAGCCGCGGAACAGCACCGTCGTCAGGTTGGGCGACAGCGACACATAGCGGATGCCCGCCCACATCGCGCTGCCGAAATTCTCGCGCGGCAGCTTGCTGGCCGGCCGCTCCGGCTTCCAGCGCAACAGCGCATAGAGCAGCGGCACATAGGAAAAGGCATTGACCGCAAAGGCCGCCGCCGCGCCGGCCAGCGCCACGATCAGCCCGCCCACCGCCGGGCCGACGCTGCGCATCATATTGTAGCCCATGGCATTGAGCGTCACCGCCCCGGGCAGGTCGGCGCGCGGCACGATATCGCCCATGGACGCCTGCCAAGACGGATTGAACAGCGCCGTGCCGCAACCGATCAGGAAGGTGAAGCTCAGCAGCAGCCAGGGATTGAGCAGGCCCATGAAGGCCAGTGCCGCCAGCATCAGCGACACCACCATCATGCCGCCCTGCGCGATCAGCATGACCACGCGCCGGTCGAAATTGTCGGCCAGCGCTCCGGCCGCGATCGAGAAGACCATGATCGGCAGCGTGGTCGAGGCCTGCACCAGCGCGATCATGTTGTGCGAGTCGGTCAGCGTGGTCATCATCCAGCCGGCACCGACTGACTGCACCAACCCACCCAGATTGGACACCAGCGTCGCCAGCCACAGCAGCCGGAAAGTCTCATGCCGGAATGGCGCCAGCATGGGCGGTCGATCAGACATCATGCTTCCTTTTCAGTCCTGACCTGTCTAGGTCCGCCGCAGGTGGTTTGGCAATGCAGCCTTTGGTGTGGGCGGGAAAGTTGGCGCCGCCGACGCGATGAGATTCCTCCCCTTCTGCAAGGGGAGGTTAGGAGGGGATGGACGCACCGCGCCCGCAACGCTCACCTGCCGGGCCACGCTCGGACCCGTAGACGTCCCCAGAGCTACCCCAGCACCCGCTTCCGATACGCCCCTGGCGCTGTCCCCAGCACCCGCTTCATGAACCGGGCAAAATAGGCCGGGTCCTCATAGCCCAGTTCCGCCCCGATCTGCTTGATGCTCAGCGTCGAAAACAGCAGCATCCGGCGCGCCTCCAGCGCCACCCGCCGCTCGATCACCGCCAGCGCCGAGGCGCCCAGCACCTCCCGGCTCACCCGGTTGAGATGGGTCGGGCTGATGCCGATCTCGGCCGCATAGTCGGCAATCCGCCGCGTCTGACGGAACCGGCTGTCCACCAGCCAGCGAAACGACTGCGCATGCACCACGCTGCGCTCGCTGCTCCCCGCCCCCGCCTGCGCCCCATCCAGCCCCGCGCGCTGAATGGCCACCACCAGCAGCGCGATCAGCGCCCGCATCGCCACGCCATGTCCCGGCCCCGGCCGGTCCGCCTCCGCGATCAGCCGGTCCAGCGCCCCGCTCAGCGCGGCAGTCTCGCGCAGCACCACCGCACCCAGGTCGCCCAGCCCCGCATCGCGCACGTCCCGCTCCATCAGCGTGACCACGATCCCCTCGACATCCTGGCTGAACACATAGCCATGCACCGTCAGCGCCGGCACCACCACCACGCTTGATGGCCGCAGCGCAAACGCCGCGCCGTCCACCGTCAGCCGCGCGCTACCCCCGGTCAGGTGCAGGATCTGCAGGAACTGCTCATGCCGGTGCGGGGCAATCCGGTAGTCATGCAGCCGGCTGCGCGACTGGATGGTTTCCCAATGCAGCCAGTCCTGCTCCCGGTCGGAATCGGCCTCGCCGTAAAGCGCATAGCTGGGGATGGAGTTCATGTTCGGATAATCCAATAGTTTGCGCCGCCCGTCCATTGGAAAACCGCCAGAAAACCACCAGCATGCTGGCAGCAAAGGCCGGCATACTGGCTGCAAAGGGAGGAATTCATGCGCGTTCAGGTTGCCATCATCGGCGCCGGTCCGTCCGGGCTCATGCTTGGTCGCCTGCTGGAACTCGCCGGCATCGACGCCGTCATCGTCGAGCGCAAGAGCGCCGATTACGTGCTCGGCCGCATCCGCGCCGGCGTTCTCGAACAAGGCAGCGTCGACCTGATGGACCGCGCCCTCGCCGGCGCCCGCATGCATGCCGAGGGCCTGGTGCATCACGGCATCGAAATGGGCTTTGACGGCGATCGCCACCGCATCGATTTCTCCGCCCTGGTCGGCAGCCAGGTCATGGTCTACGGCCAGACCGAGGTTACGCGCGACCTGATGGCCATCCGGCAGTCCCGCACCATCTACGAGGCCGAAGACGTCGAACTGCACGATTTCGACGGCCAGCAGCCCTGGGTCAGCTACCGCAAGGACGGCGCCACGCACCGCATCGATTGCGCCGTCATTGCCGGCTGTGACGGCTTCCACGGCGTCTCCCGCCGCAGCGTCCCCGAGCGGTCCCTGACCACATTCGAGCGCGTCTATCCCTTTGGCTGGCTTGGTGTTTTGACCGATCGCCCACCCGTGGCCAATGAGCTCATCTACGCCCATCACGAGCGCGGTTTCGCGCTCTGCTCGCAGCGCTCGCGTACCCGCAGCCGCTATTACATCCAGGTTCCCGCCGACGAGCAGGTGGGCGCCTGGTCCGACGACCGTTTCTGGGATGAATTGCGCGCGCGCCTCGCGCCCGAAACGGCAGAGGCGATGCAGACCGGCCCCTCCATCGAGAAATCCGTCGCCCAGCTGCGCAGCTTCGTCGCCGAGCCCCTGCGCTTCGGCCAGCTCTTTCTCGCCGGCGACGCCGCCCACATCGTGCCACCCACCGGCGCCAAGGGCCTCAACCTCGCCATGAGCGACGTCGCCGCCCTGGCCGACGCCCTGATCGAGCACTTCAACGAAGGCTCCCCAGCAGCACTCGACGCCTATTCGAGCCACGTCCTGTCGCGCATCTGGAAGGCCGAGCGCTTCAGCTGGTGGATGACGAGCCTGCTCCACACCTTCCCGGAAACCGGCCCCTTCGGCCGCAGGATCCAGCGGGCGGAGTTCGACTATCTCACCGGCTCACGCGCCGCCCAGCAGAGCCTTGCGGAGAACTATGTGGGCCTGCCGGCCTAGATTTCGGCGGGGTGGCTCACACCACCACGTCTTCCTCGCTGTCCAGCAGCCCCGCCAGCACGTTCAACCCGCGCTCCAGCACGCGCCGCGTGCGGGGCGCCATGATGCAGAGCCGCACGCCCGCCACCGGTGACGATCCCACCTGCGTCGCCGAGGGCGGCGTGATGCGCACACCCGCCTCGCCGGCGCGCCGGGCCAGCTGTTCCGCCTTGAACGGGCTCATCGGCAGCCACAGATGCGGCGCGCCGCCCGGCATTGGCACCGTATCGATCGCCAAGATGGCCCGCGTCAGCCCCAGCCGGCCCCAGCCCTCCGTCCGCAGCGCCGCCGCGGCCTCGTCAGCCATGCCGATCTCGATCATCGCCGCCGCCAGCTCCGCCACATAGGGCGGCAGGCCCCAGCTCTCGGCCCGCAGCCTTTTGCGCACCGCCGCCATCAGCGCGGGCGGCGGCGCGATCACCCCGAGGCGGATCAGCGGCGTCAGGCTCTTGGAGAGGCTGGTGACATAGATCACCCGTTCCGGCGCCAGATCGCGATAGGTCAGCTTTCCCTTGGCCGCGTAGAGCCCGTAGATATCGTCCTCGACGATCATCGCATCATGCTGCGTGGCGATCCTGGCAATGGCCCGCCGTCGCTCCGGGCCGGTCTCGAAGCCCAGCGGGTTCTGGCAGACCGGCGTCGTGTAGATGATCTTCGACCCGGTCGCCTCCAGCGCCGCGCCCAACGCCTCGGGCAGCATGCCCTCGCCATCATGCGCCACCGGCGCCATCACCATGCCCAGATTGGCCACGGCGGCCAAAGCGCCGGGAAACGTCGCGCTTTCGGTCAGCACCGTGGTCGAACTCTCGCGCAGCGTGGCAAATGCCAGGTGCAGCCCCTGCTGCGCCCCATTGCACAGCAGCAGGTCATCGCCAGCCAGCGGCGTCCGCATCTCGCTCAGCCAGCGCGCCACGACCCCGCGCTGCCTCTCGGTGCCGCTCAGGTCGCCATAGCCGCCATGCGGCAGCGCCAGGGCGTAGCGGTTCGCCACCTCGCTCGCCTCGGCCATGCGATGCGGCGCGATCACCGGCGGCGGCGCATTGATCGTCAGGTCGACAATGCCGCCGTCATCGGCACCGATGTCGGGACGGTCCAGCACGAAGGTCCCGCGCCCGATCTCCCCGCGCACCACCCCGCGCGCACTCAGCGCATCGATGGCGCGCGTCACGCTCCCGATCGAGACGGAAAACTGCTGCGCCAGTTGCCGATGCGTCGGCAGGCGCTGCCCCGGGCCATAGCGCCCCTCGGCGATCGCCATCTCCACGGCCGTGGCCACACGCTCATGGATGGGCTGCGCATTGTCGGGCAGCGCCATGGCATCTCTGTCGTCAGAAATTGTATCGGTCATTGAATCGATAGTACCGCTAACCTGATCCTTTTGTCGACGCGTTCAGACTTGTGACGGTTTTGCGGCAAATGCGGACGTTTCGCGTTAAAAGGGTCAACATAATTGACATAACAATTTTCTGGTGTTTGTATCACTAATATCATTTTTGTGGTGATACAAATGACGGCACCGGAATTCCGCCTCTCATCCCGCGCCCAGGCCATCAAGGCCTCCGAGATTCGCGAGCTCCTCAAGCTCGTCGGTAAGCCCTCGATGATTTCCTTTGCCGGCGGCATTCCCGATCCGGCTCTGTTCAATGTGGGCCTGTTCCAGGATGCCTGGCGCCACGTCTTCGGCGGCCCCTCCATCGCGCGGGAGGCCCTGCAATATTCCACCACCGAAGGTTATCTGCCGCTCAGGGAGTGGATCGCCGACCATATGGTCCGCCTCGGGGTGCCGGCCGGCCCGGACAATATCCTCGTTACCAGCGGCTCCCAGCAAGCGCTCGACCTCATCGGCAAGCTGTTGCTGGACAAGGGAAATGGAGTCATCACCGCCCGCCCCACCTATCTGGGCGCGCTCCAGTCCTTCTCCGCTTACGAACCTTTATTCTCCGCGCTCGACGCGCCCCAGCCCACCGGCGCCAACGCGCCAAGGCTGATCTATCTCGTGCCCGATTTCGCCAATCCAGACGGCGCCACCATGAGCAAGGCCGCCCGGCATCAGGCGCTTCACCAGGCCGCCAACCTCGACGCCGTGGTCGTTGAAGACGCCGCCTATTCGGCACTACGCTATGATGGCGAGGACCTGCCGTCCATCGCCGCGCTCGACGCCGGCGCATCCGGCTCGATCGAGCGCACCCGTACCCTCTATTGCGGCACCTTCTCCAAGACCCTGTCGCCCGGCCTGCGCATCGGCTGGATCTGCGGACCAACTGCCCTCATCCGCCGCCTGACGCTGCTCAAGCAAGGCGCGGACCTGCACACCGCGACCACCAACCAGATGGTCATGCACCAGGTTGCCCTGGCCTGCTACGACACCCAGATTGCCCGGATTCGCGCGGTTTACCGCGTGCGCCGCGATGCCATGCTGGCGGCGCTTGAGCGCCACGCACCGCCCGGCACTTGCTGGAAGAAGCCCGATGGGGGCATGTTTCTCTGGCTGGAATTGCCCGACCATATTGATGCAGCAGCACTGCTACCACAGGCCATCCGGCAGGATATCGCCTTCGTCCCAGGTGGCGCCTTCCACCCGGACGGGTCGGGCCGCAACACCATGCGCCTGAGCTTCTCCCTATGCGACGAAGCCCAGATCGAAGTGGGCATTTTCAAGCTCTGCAGCCTGATCGGCGAGCAGGCCATGGGCCGGGTGGTGAACGTCCACTGACGCCGCAGAGCCGTGCTAGGCTTGGCTTCCTACCTGCGAATCGGAACTCACTCATGACGTCCAGTGCCGAGCGGTTGAACCCGCTGCATCTCCTGGCGGCCTTCGGCACCGGCGGCCTGCTGACCCTCATGGTCTATTTCAACGGTGAATTGGGCCGCTACGGCAACGCCCTGTTTTCCTCCTGGGCCGCCCACGGCACGGGGACTATTGCTGCCGCCATCCTGCTCGCCATCCTGTGGCGCCGGCGGCCCGCCATTGCTGCAGGAAAGCCCCGTGCGCCACTCTGGGCCTATCTTGGCGGGTTGTCCGGGGGCGCCACCGTCATGCTCACCTCGACCGCGGTCAACACGCCGCTGGCCCTTGCCGGCACGCTGGCGCTCGGTCTCGCCGGGCAGGTGGTTTTCAGCCTGGCAGCCGACCGCTGGGGCCTGTTCGGCCTGCCGCGACGCAAGCTGTCGCTACGCGACATAGGTGCCCTGGCCCTGATCATCGCCGGCAGCGCCCTGATCATTCTCTTCGGCATGGGCGGTGCGGCATGACCCTTGCCATCACCTATGCCCTGCTGGCCGGCCTGCTGGTTGGCCTCAGCCGCCAGCTCAACGGCAGGCTGGCACTCTCAACCACGCCGCTCGTCGCCTCCTTCTGGAACCATATCATCGGCTTCGCCATCCTGACGCTGCTCGGCCTGCTGGTGGGCGGACTGGTGCCCGCTGGGGCTGCCGATGCCCCATGGCACGCCTATGTAGGCGGCCCCATCGGCGTCGTCTTCGTTGCCGCCGGCAGCTGGCTCATCGCGCGCATCGGCGCGGTCAACACCGCCCTGCTCGTCATCGGCGGCCAGATGGTTTCCGGTGTCGCGCTCGACCTCATACGGGCCGTACCAACCACGCTTTGGGCCAGCGCCCTGGGCGTCGTCCTGATCCTTGCCGGCATGGCCCTGACGCAGCGCCGATAGAGAAACCCGCGGACCAGGTCCGCGGGTTGCATAACGAACGGTTGCTCGGACTAGCCGGCGGCGGTATAGGCCGTCTTCACCACGGTGAAGAACTCGGCCGCATACTTGCCCTGCTCGCGCGAGCCATAGCTCGAACCCTTGCGGCCACCGAACGGCACGTGGAAGTCCACGCCGGCCGTCGGCACATTGACCATCACCATGCCGGCCTCGGCATTGCGCTTGAAATGAGTGGCGTACTTCAGCGAGGTCGTGACAATGCCGGCCGACAGGCCGAACTCGGTGTCATTGGCCGTGGCGAGAGCTTCCTCGTAATCCTTGACCTTGATCACCGCCGCTACAGGCCCGAAGATTTCCTCGCGCGCGATGCGCATCTGGTTGGTGACGCCGGTAAACAGCGCCGGCTGCAGGAAATAGCCCTCGGTCGGCGCATTGACCCGCTGGCCGCCCGCGCGCAGCTCGGCGCCTTCGTCCTGGCCGATACCGATATAGTCCATGTCCTGCTTGAGCTGGCTCGGATCGACCACCGGGCCGATCTCGGTGTCCTTTGCCAGGGCATCGCCGACGCGCAGGTTCTTGGTGCGCTCGCACAGCGCATCGACGAAGGCGTCGTGGATACCTTCGGTCACGATGACGCGCGAGCTGGCCGTGCAGCGCTGGCCAGTCGAGAAGAAGGCCGACTGCGCCACGGTTTCCACCGCCACCTTGATATCGGCATCGTCCAGCACCACGGTCGGGTTCTTGCCGCCCATTTCCAGCTGGAACTTGCGGTTATGCTCGATCGAGGCTGCGGCAACGCGCTTGCCCGTGCCCACCGAGCCGGTGAAGCTGATCGCCGTCACATCCTTGCTGTCGAGCATGGTCTGCCCGACCACCGAGCCCTTGCCCATAACGAGGTTAAGCACGCCCTTGGGCAGGCCGGCACGCACCAGGATGTCGACGATGGCCCAGGTCGAGCCCGGGACGAGGTCGGCCGGCTTCACCACGACGGTGTTGCCATAGGCCAGGGCGGGCGCGATCTTCCAGGCGGGGATGGCGATTGGGAAGTTCCACGGCGTGATGATGCCGATCACCCCGATCGGTTCGCGGGTGATTTCCACACCCACGCCGGGGCGCACCGATGGCAGCACTTCGCCAGCAAGGCGCAGGACTTCACCGGCAAAGAAGTCGAAAATCTGCGCCGCGCGCGTCACTTCGCCAATGCCTTCAGGCAGGGTCTTGCCCTCTTCGCGGCTGAGCAGCTCGCCCAGTTCGGCCTTGCGCGCCAGGATTTCCTGGCTGGTCTTGCTGAGAATGGCATGGCGCTCGAGGATGCCCGAGCGCGACCAGGCCGGGAATGCCGCCTTGGCAGCAGCAATGGCCTGCTTGGTTTCTTCGGCCGTGGCGCGGGCATAGAGCCCAACAACTTCCGAGATATTGGACGGATTGATGTTCTCGATACCGTCCGAGCCCACCCATTCCCCGTTGATGAGGTTCTTGTGCAGTTCAGCCATGTTGGAATGCCTTTCGGATGGGTCTTTAAAGGAGATCGGCCCTGGCTAGGTCGCGCAGCAGATGGCTGGCACCGTAAGTCCAGGGCGGACATTTGGTAGAGAGGTTCACCCTGTTTGTCAGGGTGCCCAGCTCGGATGTCGATATCGAGACGATATCGCCGAGCTTGTGGGTGAAGCCCTTGCCGGCGCCACCGCGATCCTGCACGGGCGCAAACATGGTGCCGAGATAGAGCACGAGGCCATCCGGATATTGGTGGTGTCCGCCAATGGTGGCAGCCACCAGCGATTCCGGCGTCCGCGAGATCTGATTCATCGAGGAATGGCCCTCGAGCACAAAGCCATCCTCGCCCTCGACGCGCAGGGCGATCTCGCTCTGCTTGACGGTCTCAAGCGTGAACGCGCCATGGAACAGCCGGATGAACGGCCCCAGCGAGGCGGAAGCATTGTTGTCCTTGGCCTTGCCCAGCAGCAGCGCCGAACGCCCTTCGACATCGCGCAGGTTGACGTCATTGCCCAGCGTCGCCCCGACAATGGCGCCCGCGCTGGTCACCAGGAGCGCCACCTCCGGCTCCGGATTGTTCCAGCTCGACGACGGATGCAACCCAACCTCGGCACCATAGCCCACCGAACTCATCGGCTGGGCCTTGGTAAAGATTTCGGCGTCGGGGCCGATGCCGACTTCAAGATATTGGCTCCACACGCCTTTCTCGATCAGCGCCGCCTTGACCTTCATGGCAGTCTCGGAACCTGGCACCAACTCGCTGAGATCGGTACCGATCAGGTCGAGAATTTCGTCGCGCAACGCATCCGCGCGGGATTTGTCGCCTCTGGCCTGTTCCTCGATGACCCGTTCCAGCAGGGAAACGACGAACGTGACGCCTGATGCCTTGATGGCCTGCAGGTCGATCGGCGAAAGCAGGCTCGGCAACGAAAGGTCGATCTGACCCGCAACGCTGTTCGCCAGGATCGTGTCAGCTCGCCCCAGCGCTTTTCCAGGCGCGTTTCGCACGTGTTCGGCGGCGCTTCCGCTCTCGGCAATGTCGCGGACCGTGGCCATGCCCTTGGCGGTGATATCCACGACATCGCCATCCCGCACGGTCACGATGCGCGGCTGATCGAGACCAGGTACGCGGGCACGCCCCAGCAGAATGCCATCTGGATAGTGCTTGTCGCCCATGTCCGGCCCCCTAAATACTGGTGCAGTGAGTACCGCACCGGCACACCGCCGCGCAAGCCTCAAAAGTCATACTTTTGGCGGAACCTCCTCTCCACAGGCTCGTTCAACTCCAGTTCATCTGTGCCGCAATACTGACGCAATGGATGAGGAGTAGTCCCATCCATTAGCTTATGGAGTTTCCCATGCGTCGCCTTTTTGCCCTTGTTCCACTTGCCGTTTTCGCCGGCCTTGCCGTGCCCGCCTATGCTGGCACCATCAGCATTGAAGGTCGGGGCGAAGTGATGGCCGCCCCGGACATGGCGCAGATCAATTCCGGCGTCACCACGCAGGGCGCCACCGCCCGCGAGGCGCTCGACGCCAATACCGCTGCGATGGCAGAACTGATCGCCGAGCTAAAGGCCGCCGGCATCGAGCCCCGCGACATCCAGACATCGGGTTTTTCGGTCAACCCGAACTATGTCTATTCCGACGAGCGCGATGCCAACGGCTATACCCTGCCGCCACGGATCAATGGTTATCAGGTCAGCAACACCGTCACCGTTACTGTGCGCCAGCTCGACGCACTCGGGTCCATCCTCGACAAGTCGGTGACCGTCGGCGCCAATACCGTCAATGGCGTCAGCTTTGCCGTGGCCGATCCGTCCGAACTTTATGATGAGGCCCGCAAGTCGGCCTTCGCTGACGCGCGCGCCAAGGCCGAGCTTTATGCCACCGCCGCCGGCGGCACGCTCGACGATATCGTGTCGATTTCCGAAGCGCAGGGTTTCAACGGCCCGCAGCCCTACCCGATGTATGCGCGGGCCGACATGGCCGCGAGCGCGCCCGTTCCGGTCGAGGCAGGCGAACTGGCCTTTGCCATCAATGTCAACGTCCAGTGGGAACTGGACACCGACTCCGAATAATAACCCATACCCCTCTTCTGAGGGGGCTTGGGCGGTGGGGGCGGTCCATCGTAGTCACCCGTCCCCACCAACCGATTGCCGCAAAGCCCCGCACCCATGCGGGGCTTTGCTTTTTGCGGCCTATCCCGCCAGCACCTTCCACAGCATGTTCAGGCCCACCACGATCAGGAAGGCCGCAAAGACATACTTGAGCGTCTTCTGATCGAGCCGATGCGCCAGCGCAGCACCCAGAGGAGCGAACAGCGCCGCCAGCACCGCCACCAGCACCAGCGCCACCAGGTTGATATAGCCCAGGCTGAGCGGCGGCAGGCCACCGGCGCCCCAACCCGAGATGATGAAACCCAGCGTGCCGGAAATTGCGATGGCCACCCCCACCGCCGCCGACGTGCCCACGGCGGCATGCATGGTGGCACCAAAGGCAACCAGGGTCGGCACAGTGAGCGAGCCGCCCCCGATTCCCATCAGGGACGAAATATAACCGACTACGAACGCCGAAATCCGGTGCGTCAGCGACGATCCGTGCAAGTGCCCCATCAGCTTTGTCTGAAAGGCAAAGATAATGTTGGCCGCGATAACGAAGGCCATGATCGCAAACACGATCCGCAGCACATCGCCCGAAAAGAGCCCAGCCATGAGCCCGCCGATGAAGGTGCCTGTCACGATAAATGGCACCCAGAGCCGCAAGACGTTGAGGTCCAGCGCGCCCCGCTTGTGGTGCGCGAGGGCGCTCATGATGCCGGTGGGAATGATGATGGCCAGTGAGGTACCCACTGCCACATGCTGCACAACATCGGCGTCATAGCCCAGCAGCAGCAGGGCATTGCTGAGTGCCGGAACGATGATTGCTCCGCCACCTATGCCCAGCAGACCAGCAGCGATGCCTGAGACGACACCCGTTACCATCAGCCCGACCACGAAGGGCCAATAGGCAATCAGCGTCGTCCAGTCCATCAACGGTCTCCAATGATGTGAAGTATCACCTCGCGCCGATGCGGGCGGCGACGATGCTCGTACAGGTAGATGCCCTGCCATGTACCGAATGCCGGCTCCCCATCGAGGACCGGAATGCCGATTGATGTCTGCGTCAGCGCCGCCCTGATATGGGCAGGCATGTCGTCCGGCCCCTCAGTCGTATGGGCCAGCCAGTCCATGCCCTCAGGCACCAGCCGCCGAAAGAAGCCGTCAAGGTCGGTTTTGACGTCGGCATCGGCGTTTTCCTGGATCAGCAGGGAGCAGGAAGTGTGGCGCACATAGGCCGTCACCAACCCGGTGGCGACGTCGGCGGCGGTCACGAATTGGCGCAGGGCGCCGGTGAACTCGTAGAGGCCTTGCCCCTCGGAGGAAATAATGAGCGTTTCGACGGCCTGTTGCATAGAGTGGCCCTAGCATGATCGCCCGCATCGGACCAGCGCATCGCTGGCGCGATCCGTCTCGGCCGCCGCATTGGCGCCACTATCGCGCCGACACCGTCCACGCCGACGCGGGAGGGAACCATCGCACATACCAGGCGTTGCGGGCCCTGCGGGGAGAAAGCATCACTCAGCTGGCTGCAAAATCCATTCAGTTTGCGTTCAGACTGACACCACGATGCTTGGCTCAAGTGTCAACCGACATAAAAGGAAAAGAACAATGCGCCTTAGAAACTGGCTACTGACCGGCACCAGCATCGGTCTCATGGCCCTGCTGCCGCTGACCGTTCGCGCGCAGGACGGCGATCTCGTCGCCGCCTACCAGGCCTATACCGCCGCCCAGGCATCCGGTGACGCCGCCGCTCTTGAAGCGGCCCAAGGCACCCTGACCGAGCTCTGCATCGTCGCTGGCTATGCCAGCATTGACGAGTGCATTGCCGCGATCTCCGCCGCGCCGGCAGCAGAGCCTGCCGCTCCCGTCGAAGCAGCACCCGTAGAGGAAGCTGCTCCGGTTGAAGAGCCCGCCCCAGAAGTCGTGGAAGAACCCGCTCCTGTCGAGGAGCCTGTGGCCGAGCCGGCCCCAGAACCCGGCCCTGAGGTGATGGAAGAGCCTGCGCCGGTTGAAGAGCCAGCCGCTGAGCCTGTGGTCGAAGAGGCCGCCCCGGTTGAGGAAGCAGCGCCTGTTGAAGAGGCAGCTCCCGTTGAAGCTGCGCCTGCCGAACAGCCCGCTGCAGAAGCCGCTCCGGCTGAAGAGCCGGTTGTCGAACAGCCAGCTGCGGAAGTACCCGTTGAGGCCCAAATCGACATTTCGGCTGACCTTCAGGCTCAGATCGATCTCTACAATGCAGCCATTGCCGACATGATGGCCGGTGGCGACGCAGCTGCCGCTCAGGCTCAGATGGCCGCGGCCAAGGCCGAGATCGACGCACTCTGCGCCGAAGCTGGCTTCCCAGATACCAACACCTGCCTGGCCGATTATGGCCTGTCTCTGCCTGCCGTGCCGGCAATGCCAGAAGCGCCGGTTGCTCCCGAGCAGCCTGCCGTTGACCCGGCCGCACCCGTTGCCGAAGAGCCGGTCGAGATCATCGAGGAGCTTCCCGAGGGCGTGACTCAGGAGCAGGTTGCTCCCGTGCTCGACAGTGCCAAGGATGAAGAGACGGCCCCGGCCGTTGAAGGTGAAGCCGAAGCCGAAGTTCAGGCCGAGCCTGTTGCCGAGGCACCTGCTGAAGCTCCGCCCGAGAGCGATGCCGCCGCCCAGGCAAACATTGCTCCGGAAGAAACTGCGCGTATCTCGGTCACCGAGGAGCAGGGCGAAGCCATGGCCGTCCAGGCCCTTGCTGAACCCGAAGTGCCTCAGAACGTGACGATCATCGAACAGACCAATGTCGTGAACAACATCACGAACAACGTCACCAACAACACGCAGAACAACACGGTGGACAATTCGACCACCAATATCGGCCAGCAGAACAATGTTCAGCAGAACAACGTGACGCCGCTCGATCCAGGCCAGGCCATTACACAGGTCATCCTGCAGATTGGCAGCCAGCTGGTGGTGAACTCGGTCGGTCAGGATACCGATCGCTTCTACAACGCTCAGGAAGACGAGATCTTCTATGAGAACCTGAGCAACGGGCGGACCCGTGAGACCATCACGCGGCCCGATGGCACTCAGATTGTCACCGTGCGCAACCGCAACGGCGATATCCTGCGCCGTTCGCGCATCACGCCCGATGGCCGTGAATACGTCCTGGCCTATTTCGATGATCGCTATAGCGACGACCTGATCGTCTGGCGTGACCCGGGCGAGGATCTGCCGCCGCTGCGCCTCAATATTCCGGTGCAGGACTACGTGCTCGACGCCGAATTCGCCGACGAGAACGAGGTTGAAGTGTTCTTCCAGCAGCCGCCGGTTGAGCAGGTTGCCCGCCTCTACTCGATCGACGAAGTCAAGCGTTCGGCCCGTGTTCGCGACAGCGTGCGCAAGCTCGAAGTCGGCGGCCTGACCTTCGACACCGGCGCTGCCACGATCGGCCGCGACCAGGTCGGCGCCCTCTCGAGCGTGGCAAACGCCATGCTGGCCCTGCTGGAACGCAACCCCAGCGAGACCTTCCTGATCGAAGGGCACACGGATGCTGTCGGTTCGGATATCTCGAACCTGCGCCTGTCGGACCTGCGCGCCGCCACGGTAGCCCGCATCCTGACCGACTTCTACGACGTGCCGCCGGAAAACCTGGCCACCCAGGGCTATGGCGAGCGCTATCTCAAGATCCGCACCGAGACCGCGGAGCGCGAGAACCGTCGCGTCACCATTCGCCGCATCACGCCGCTCATCACGACCGCAGCGAACTGATCGTCGACCACGAATATAATGGAAAGGCCGGGCCCAGCGCCCGGCCTTTCTTTTTGTCATGTGCCCTGCCCGCCAGACGTCTTGCCAGTTTCGCAGAAATTGCTATCCCTGCCGCTATTCGATCCTGGAGCATCCCATGAAGCGGCTGGAAATCTTCGTCGAGAGCATCATCCTGGCGTCCCGCTGGCTGCTGGTAGTCTTCTACATCGGACTGGGCATTGCGCTGGCGCTCTATGCCGTCACGTTCGGCGTCAAGCTGTGGGATTTTGCCAGCCACATGATGGGAATGGACGAAACCGAGACCATTCTGAAGGTGCTTGGCCTGATCGATGCGGCGCTGATCGCAAGCCTTGTCGTCATGGTCATCATCTCGGGCTACGAGAACTTCGTGTCGCGTTTCGATAATGAGGGCGAGGTCCACTGGCTGGGCCAGGTCGATGCGGGCTCGCTCAAGATCAAGGTAGCCTCGACAATCGTGGCGATCTCCTCGATCCACCTTCTGCAGATCTTCCTCAACGTGCCGCAATACACCGACAACCAGATCATGTGGTACACGATCCTCCATGTCACCTTCATCGCCTCGGCCCTGTTCCTGGCCCTGATCGACAAGATCTCCAAGAAGCCGGGCAGCGCCAAGGGTCCCGATATTTGATTTTTTCGCATTCGGGTCCACGCCGAGCGACACTTGCCGTCGACCCGTGTTGCGCCAATGCATTGAATCCATAACTGAATTTTAGCTGCGACAATCTGCACGCAGCGTGATCACGCGTTCGGGAACGAAAATAAAAGGCCCGCGTTTCTTTGCCATACGGTGAAACAAAGGAGCGAAATCATGGCTATCCCTGAACGCGATACCGTTTATACGAACGATGGCAACCGGACCGTGTACACCCGCGAAAGCAGTGGCACAGGTTGGTTTGTCGGCATTATCGTCGCCCTGGCCCTGCTGGCCATCGGCTACCTGGTCTTCTCGGCCAATTCCGGCCCGTCGACCACGGTTGACGTCAATAGCACCACCCCCGCTATTGAGGCTCCGGCCGATCCGGCCATTGCCCCGGCTCCGATGACGGAAGCTCCGGCGGCTCCGGCCACTGACGCGGCCCCGATGACTGAGGCCCCTGCTGCCCCTGCGACTGACGCCGCTCCGGCGACGGAAGCTCCCGCGGTTGAGGCTCCGGCTACCGAAGCTGCCCCGGTTGCTGAACCGGCTGCCCCCGCCGCTCAGTAACGTCAAAACTGACGTCCGATGCCATCAGTTCTCCCTCTGGTGCCATCATCGAGACCCCGGCTTCGGCCGGGGTCTTTCTATGTTCGCTGCACGTGCAAAGGGTCGCACCCGCACAGCGCTGCCTTGCACTGTACCCCATCGCTACCCATCTCCGACAACGACTAGAAAGGGAGCTCCCATGTTCAATATCGATCAGATCGTCAAAGCCCTACAGACCGACAAGAATACGCAGCGCACGGCCATGACCGGCGCCGCGGGACTTGCGGCCGGCATGCTGCTGAGTGGCGGTGGACTGGGCAAGCTCGCCGGCAATGCCGTCAAGCTCGGAGCCGTGGCGGCAGTAGGCGGCCTTGCCTACAATGCCTGGCAGAACTACCAGAACAATCAGCAGGCCGGCGCCACTACTGCACCAGCACAGGATGCTTTCATCCCCCCTGCAAGCGACACGCAGGGCCAGGAGGAACTGGGCAAGACATTGGTCCGCGCAATGATCGCCGCAGCCAAGGCCGATGGCCGCATCGATGCCGAGGAGAAGGAGGCGATCTTCGGCAAGCTGGAGACGATGAACCTGTCCTCGGAGGAGAAGGCCTGGGTCTTCGACGAACTATCGAGCCCGCTCGATATCAACGCCGTCGTCGCCCGTGCCGACACGCCCGCACACGCCTCCGAAATATACGCAGCTTCCCTGGTCGCCATTACGGCGGAGACGGCGGCAGAACGCGCCTATCTTGATGCGCTGGCAACCAAGCTCAAGCTCGATCCCGCGCTGGTCAGCGAAATCCATAAGGCAGCGGGGGAGAAGGCGCCCCAGCCGTCACCAGCACCCGCCCCCTTCGCATATACGCCGTCTGGCAGCAACGTCTGATCCATCCCGCCGCGCACCAACGAGGTGCGCGGTTACACTCGTGTGCGTTCTTGATCGCACCCGCCGGGCGAGCCATCTGTGAACCAAACATGAGGTATCCAGATGGAACTCGGCCTTTATTCCTTCGCCGAAAATACGCCCGATCCGTTGAATGGGGACCAGCTGCAAAGCCCGTCTGACCGGCTGAAGGACCTGCTCGAAGAGATCGAGCTGGCCGATCAGCTTGGCCTGGCCTTCTACGGGCTGGGCGAGCATCATCGGCCTGATTTCGTCGCCTCGGCGCCGGTGACGATCCTTGCGGCTGCGGCTGCCCGCACCAAGACTATCCGCCTGTCGACTGCGGTTACCGTGTTGAGTTCGGAAGACCCGATCCGCGTCTGGCAGCAATTTGCCACGCTCGACCTGATC
The DNA here is from genome assembly GCA_018828145.1 of Alphaproteobacteria bacterium. Taxonomy (GTDB): domain Bacteria; phylum Pseudomonadota; class Alphaproteobacteria; order Rhizobiales; family Devosiaceae; genus Devosia. The sequence goes on from JAHJWO010000007.1 coordinate 41,651, forward strand.
AGCAACGGCCGCGCCGAGATCATGGCGGGCCGTGGCTCCTTCATCGAGAGCTTTCCGCTCTTCGGTCTTGATCTCAACGACTATGACAGCCTCTTCGAGGAGAAACTCGAACTGCTGCTCAAGATCCGCGAAGGCGGCAAGGTCAGCTGGCCAGGCAGTGCCCACACAAAGCCCATTCCGGGGATCGAGATCTATCCCAAGCCCGTGCAGGACCCGCTGCCGGTCTGGATCGCCGTCGGCGGCACGCCAAACTCCGTCGCCAGAGCCGCCTATGATGGCCTGCCCCTGATGATTGCCATCATCGGCGGCCAGCCCAAACAGTTCGCCCCGCTGGTCCAGTTTTACCGGGAGACCGCCGAGAAGGTCGGCCGCGATCCGAAGTCACTGCCGGTTGGCATCAGCTCGCACGGCTTCATCGCGGCGGATAGCCAGGATGCGCGTGATATCGCCTTCCCCGCCCATAGCGCCGCCATGAGCCGGATCGGCAAGGAGCGCGGCTGGCCGCCGACCACCCGTGCGCAGTTCGATGCCGGAGCCACCCCGCAGGGCGCCTATTTCATGGGCTCGCCGCAGGAGATCATCGACAAGATCCTGATGCAGCATGAATGGTTCAAGCACGACCGGTTTGGCCTGCAACTGAGCGTCGGCACGCTACCGCACGACAAGGTCATGCAGGCCATCGAACTCTATGGAACAGTGGTGAAACCGGCTGTCGACAAGGCGCTGGGGACTACTTCCCGCTCCGCTTGATCGTCTTGATCTGCAGCGGAGGCATGCCGGACTTTTCCGAAATGGCGCGGTCCTGATCCATGATGGCGGTGCGGGCCGGCTCATCGCCGTCCAGCCCGCCAAGCAGGCTCGAATCCACCTTGCGGTTGGACCGCTGGCTGCCATCTTCATAGATGACGTCGAACATTACGAATTCGCTGCGTGCGGTTGGCTTTCTTGCCATGCTCATTCTCCTGTGCGGCAAGCCGGTCTCGCAGGACCTGAGGTCCGCGATCACCGGCAGTGCCATAAATTGCGATAGTCCGGGCTAGCGGAAGATGTGTTCGCCCTGCTCGTCGATGATCTGCCTGCCCTTGGCCAGTGCCAGGGGGATCAGGTCGTCGCGAGAACTCATGCGGTCGGCGCGGACGAAGCGATACGTCTTCAGCTCGCCACCGATGTCTTTCTCGATCGTCCCGGCCAGCTGCAGCTCGCTGCCGGCCTTCATCTCGATCGCCTTGATCAGGAAGCCCTTGTAGCCTTCCTCGCCAAGCACCTTGTCGCCAGCCGGCTCGTTGCTCGACGAACTACCGCCACCGAACAGATTCTTCCAAAACGACATGGCTCGTCTCCTCTTTTCGTCCGGTCAGCGCTTGCGGCGGACCGGCAGCGGCAATTGCAGTTCGCCGCGTTTTTCCATTTCCTCGCGCAACCAGCCGGGCGAGAGATCGAAGTGGTTCGGCCAGATCGGCTTGCCGTTGGCCAGTTCGACCGTGCCAAAGAAGCGCCGGTCGCGCAACGGCTCGGTCCCTTCACCGCGCTCCGCAATCATCGGTGCCGCGTTGAACGTACCCGATGATCCATCCGAAAAGGTCACGACCAGCTTGAACGGCACGATGGCCCTGATGCTTGTAACCTTGAGGCGCGGATCGGCCATCACCAGCCGCTCCTAGTTGTCGAGGAAGCTCCGCAGCTTGCGGCTCCTGCTCGGATGCTTGAGCTTGCGCAGCGCCTTGGCTTCGATCTGCCGGATACGCTCGCGCGTCACCGAGAACTGCTGGCCGACTTCTTCGAGCGTGTGATCGGTGTTCATGCCGATGCCGAAGCGCATGCGCAGCACGCGTTCCTCGCGCGGCGTGAGCGATGCCAGCACCCGGGTCGTCGTCTCCCGCAGGTTGCTCTGGATCGCCGCGTCGATCGGCTGGATCGCGTTCACGTCCTGGATGAAATCGCCCAGGTTGGAATCTTCCTCGTCGCCGATCGGCGTTTCGAGAGAGATCGGCTCCTTGGCGATCTTGAGCACCTTGCGGACCTTGTCCAAAGGCATCTGCAGCTTTTCGCTGAGCTCCTCGGGAGTCGGTTCGCGGCCGATTTCGTGCAGCATCTGGCGGCTGGTGCGGACGATCTTGTTGATCGTCTCGATCATGTGCACCGGGATACGGATGGTGCGTGCCTGATCGGCGATCGAGCGGGTGATCGCCTGGCGGATCCACCAGGTCGCATAGGTCGAGAACTTGTAGCCGCGGCGATACTCGAACTTGTCGACGGCCTTCATCAGGCCGATATTGCCCTCCTGGATCAGATCCAGGAACTGCAGGCCGCGATTGGTGTATTTCTTGGCGATGGAAATCACGAGGCGCAGGTTGGCCTCGACCATTTCCTTCTTGGCGATAGCAGCTTCGCGCTCGCCCTTCTGCACCTTGTGCACGATGCGGCGGTATTCGGCGATGTTGAGGCCCGCTTCAGTCGCCAGCGTCGCCACGTCACCGCGGATTTCGTGGATGGTATCGGCTTCGCGCTTGGCGAATTCGCTCCAGCCCTTGCCTTCGAAGCTCTCGAGCGAGGCTTCCCAGGTGGGATCGACTTCCCGGCCATAATAGCTCTCGAGGAACTTCTCGCGCTTGACGCCATAGCTCTCGGCCAGGCGCAGCAGGCGGCCTTCCAGCTTCACCAGACGCTTGTTGATGTCGTAGAGCTGCTCGACGAGGTTCTCGATGCGGCCGGCATTGAGCGACAGCGACTTGACGTCGGCGATGACCTCGACGCGGAACGCATCGATCTTCTTGCGGTCGGCATCCGACACCGAGGCCGTGCGGTCCTCGGCATGCTTGTCCTGCATTTCGCGCATCTTGCCATAGGCTTCAGCGATGCGGTCGAAGGTTTCTACCACCTGCGGCTTCAGCTCGGCTTCCATGGCCGACAGCGACAGCGCGTTCTCATATTCGTCGTCGTCGTCATCGGGCGCCGGATCCTGCGGAGCCTGCGGCTCTTCGGGAACATAATCGTCTTCGTCATTGCCCGAGGCGCGCTTGGGCGCCGGCGCCTTGGGCTTTTCAACCACGGCTTCCATCTTGGGCGCGGCGTTGAGATTGACCAGGTCCGGTGACGGCGCTGCCTGCTTGGCGTCGGGGCCAGCATAGGTGGCTTCCAGATCGATGATGTCGCGCAGCAGGATTTCGCCCTGGGCGAGCTGGTCGCGCCAGATGATGATGGCCTGGAAGGTCAGCGGGCTTTCGCAGAGCCCCTCGATCATGGTCTCGCGACCCGCCTCGATGCGCTTGGCGATGGCGATTTCGCCCTCGCGGCTCAGCAGCTCGACCGAGCCCATTTCGCGCAGATACATGCGCACCGGATCATCGGTACGGTCTGCGCCCGTCTTGGTGTTGGACGTGGTGGAAACGGCCGAGCCGGTAGCCGGCGCCACTTCCTGCCCCTGATCTTCCTCGTCCTTCTCGACTTCGGTCTCTTCGACCTCGTCTTCGTCGACGACATTGATGCCCATGTCGGAGAACATGGACATGAAATCTTCGATCTGCTCGGACGAGACCTCGTCAGAGGGCATCACCGCATTGAGCTCTTCATAGGTAACATAGCCGCGCTTCTTGGCGACCTTGATGAGCTTCTTTACGGCGGCATCGGAAAGATCGAGCAGCGGGCTGTCATTCGTCGCCTCTGGGGCGCCGGCTTCCGGCTTCTCGGTTTCCTTGGTGGACTTGGGTGCTGCCTTGGTGGCCATGTGGTACTCCGTCGGAACCCATAGCGCCTGGGTCCGGGTAAAGGCTTAAGTGGTGACACCTCAAGGCAAGGTAAAGGTTCGGTAACTCAGGCGTTAACGCCTCAAGAGCTGCCGGGTTCGCCTCGGATAAATTTCACACAAGCCATATGCAAAATCGCGCGTACTCGCCGGCTTTCAGAGACAATCCCTAAAAGCTGCGTGTCGCGCGTCCCGATAACGAACCAAATCCTTCGATCAATGCCTCTGTGCCATCGACAGTGGTAATCTGGTTCTTGATGTCCCGCAGCCTTTCAAAGGTTTCTTCGCTCGGGTCTTCGCCCAGCGCCGCTTCGGCTGCCTTGAGTTCCCTATTTAGCTGAACTTTCTTGTTATGCAAGGCCAGGGCGTGACTCAATCCGGTCTCGGCATCGACCAGCGCGATCTCGGATGCGGCCTGCCATACGCCCTGTCGCGCCAGAACATCGCTCATCCGGTCCAGCGCAGCCCCATGCCCACGGGCGCCCAGCGCGGCTTTCAGGTCATCCGACGAGATGTCGTGGTGCCGCACCACGAGGCTCAGAATCTCGCTCATCACTTTTTGTGCGCTGGGCGTGTCGAAGTCGAGTGCCGCCAGCATCTCGAACTTGTCCTCAACCAGTGCCGGGTGATTGACGAGGCTCAGGATGATGGCCGCCTCTCGCGGTGTGGCCTCCGCCATCGACCCGGGCTTCAGCAGGCGCGAATTGCGGAGCGTATCGGATACGACAAGCCTCGGCGTCCCCCGGCTCGGATACCCATAGGCGCCGCTCTGGCCATAGCGCTGCTGCCCGCCACGCGGCTCGAACCGGTTCTGCCGCACCGGCGCGAGGAAGGCGCGCAGCTTCTCGTCGAATGCCTGGGCATAGTGGAACCGTACCGACCCGTCCTGGATCGAATTGGAGCGCTCGCGCAATCTAGCCTGGAGGGCCGCCCGCGCCTCCGGTGTCTCGGGCACCAGGCCGCCGGTTTCCATGCTCCAGATCACATCGGAGAGGCTTCGCGCCCTCTCGATCACATCGGCGAAGGCGGCCCTGCCCTGCGCCTTGATCAGATCGTCCGGATCCTGCCCTTCCGGAAGCGTGGCGATCCGGACCGTAAAGCCCGGCTTGAGATGGGGCATGACCAGGTCGGCCGTCCGCTCGGCCGCCTTGAGACCGGCTTTGTCACCGTCAAAGCACAGCACAGGGTCCGGGCTCATCCGCCACAGCAGCTGCAGATGCTCCTCGGTCAGGGCTGTGCCCAGCGGGGCCACCGTGCCCTCAAAGCCCGCACTCACGGCAGCAATCACGTCGAGATAACCCTCGACGACAATGACCGTGCTGCCATCGCGCGCGGCTTGCCGGGCGGTCTGGCCGTTATAGAGCGTCTGGCGCTTGTGGAAGAGCTCGGTCTCGGGCGAGTTGAGGTACTTTGCCGGTACATCCGCCGACATGGCTCGGCCGCCAAAGGCGATCACGCGGCCGCGGAAATCCATGATCGGGAACATCACCCGGTTGCGGAAGCGATCATAAGTAAGCGGGTCGCCATCGCGTTTGGTGACCAGTCCCGTATCGATCATGTCCTGCGCCGAGACGCCATTCTGCGCCAGATGCTCCTTGAGCCCGTTGCGGCTGTCCGGGGCAAAGCCGATGCGGAAGCGCGTCTGGCTTTGCGCCGACACACCGCGTTCCAGGAGGTATCCGCGCGCACGCGCCCCGATATTGTGCTGCAGGGCTGCCTCAAAATATTTCGTCGCCAGCTCCATGACGTCGATCAGGCTCTTGCGTTCGGCTTCGCGCTTTTCCTGCCGCTCATCGCGTGCCGGCATCGGCACGCCGGCCATGCCGGCCAGCTTCTCGACCGCCTCGGGGAAACTCATCCCGGCCTTTTCGGTCAGGAAACGAAAATGATCACCGGATACGCCGCACCCGAAACAGTGGTAGATGCCGCGTCGGTCATCGGCGTGAAAGCTCGGGCTCTTCTCGCCGTGGAATGGGCAGCAGGCCCACATGTCGCCCTTGCCAGGCTGGCTTTTGCGCTTGTCCCAGATGACATGCTCGCCCACCACCTGCGTTATCGGCAGGCGCTGGCGGATTTCGTCGAGGAACTGATCGGAAAAGCGCATGCCTGTTACCTAAGCAATCCCATTCGCGAAGTCATCAGCAAGGAGCTTTTCCACAGCCATCGCCGCCGCGGCAACTTCGTTCACCGGTCGACGTTGATCGAGATGACTGACACAACCGTCCGGGCCACGGCCGCTCCCATACGCAAGAACTATCGGCGCCGCTGGCGACGCGTCCTCTGGCGCACCGCCCGGGCGATGACGCGCATGGACACCGCCATGCGCTGCGCTGGTGTCGCCTATTTCGGCTTTCTGTCCCTGTTTCCGGCAGTGGCCAGCATGGTCCTGGTTCTGGGGCTTTTTGCCAAGCCGACCTTCCTGGCCGATATGATCGATCGCCTGGAGGGGCTCATTCCCGAGACCGTGCGGCAGACCCTGGCCAGCCAATTGGTCACGCTTCTGGACCAGCCCCGCAGCGGCCTGGGCATAGGCCTGTCGATCTCTCTGCTTGTCGCCGCCTGGAGCAGTTCGCGGGGCGTGGCGGCCTTGATGTATGCGACCTCCCGGACCCATGCGGAGCCCGACAAGCGTGGCTTCCTTGCGGCCATCTACATGTCGATCAGCGTCACCTTCATAGCCGGGATCGTGATGATGACGGTGCTCACCCTGGTGGCACTGATCCCTGCCTATTTCGCCACCCTGCCCTGGCTGGGCTCGGGCCAGGTACTGGTCCTCTGGCTGCGCTGGCCCATATTGCTTGGTCTCGGCGTGCTGGCCATAGCGGCCTTCTATCGCTTTGCGCCCGATCGCCGCTCAAAACGGGCCCGCTGGATCTGGCCGGGCGCCATCATCGCCACGGTGCTCTGGCTGCTTGTCTGCGCTATCTTCTCGTTCTACGTCGAGCGCCTCGGCCAGTTCGAAGCCACCTTCGGCTCGCTGGCCACGGCTATCGTGCTGCTACTCTGGATGTACAATTCCGCACTCATTGTTGTGCTCGGCGCGACGATAAACGCCGAGCTGCAACGTGAGACTGAAGCCGAACGCGCCGCGCAGACCTAGGCGGTCTTGCTGCGCTGGTAGAGCCGCCATGCCCAGCCGAACAGGCCGAAGGCAAAGAAGACCAGCAGGACGCCGCCGAAGATCATGCCGAGCGAGGCGGACAGCAGCGGGAAGAACAGAAAGACCAGTCCGAGCAGGATATAGGATATACCAGAGAGCACGACCGGCCAGATCCGCGCATAATGTTCGCGCTCGCGCACGATGACGACAATCTGCATCACGCCAACGATCAGCGCGGCGATGCCGATCAGGCTGGAGAGCAGGGTGACCGTGAATATCGTCGCGATGAAGGGCTGGAGAAAGAATAGCACGCCCAGGATCAGCGACAGCACGTTGGACACTACGTCAAACCAGTAGTTGCCGCTCTTGCCGCCGCCGAAAGTGAGGCTCCATAGGCCCAAAACGCCATCGACGATGAGCAGGATGCCGCCGGCCAGGACCAGAACCGTGAGTGCCTCCGCAGGGAACACGATGGCGTAGAGCCCTGCCAGCAGCATCAAAGCCCCGCGCAACGCCGTTGCCAGCGCGAAGCGCCTTTTCGTTGTAGCCGAAACCGTCATTCTAGCCTCCTGCGCGGCGGCTGCCGCCTTGTCCCGCCAGCACCTTAGCGCAGTTCGCCGCAATGCCAAGCATCTGCGGCTTTGAGATTTTCTATAGTCGCGCCGGTTATTTGTGGATTGCCACCCCGCTCTGCCCATGATTTGAGGCTGCTTCAGTCGAGGTCCGCCTGGGGCGGTTGATTTCATGTCACTTCCACTTTTCGCGCTCTTCCTCGCCGCTTTCGCCTTCGGAACGGCGGAATTCGTCATCGCCGGCGTGCTGCCCGACGTCGCGACCGGCCTTGGCGTCTCGATCCCCATCGCCGGCTACCTGGTCAGTGGCTATGCAATCGGCATAGCCATCGGCGGACCACTCCTGGCGGTGGCGACCAAGAAGCTCTCGCGCAAGACGCTGATCCTGCTGCTCGGCGCCACCTTCACCCTCGGCCAGATCCTGTGTGCGCTGGCACCCAGCTTCGAGCTGCTCATGGCCGCGCGGGTGCTGGTTTCCATTGTCCACGGCACCTATTTCGGCATCGCGGCCATCGTGGCGGTCAATCTGGTGCCCGCGGACAAGCGTGGCTTTGCCGTAGCGCTGATCCTGTCGGGCCTGACTGTCTCCAATATTCTGGGCGTCCCCGCGGGGACGGCCATAGGCAATGCACTGGGCTGGCGCGCCACCTTCTGGGCGGTCGGCGCGCTTGGTCTGGCGGCGACGCTTTGCGTCGCGCTCTTCCTGCCTGCCGCTACCGGGCAATCCAGCACGACCGGAAGCTTTCTGCGCGAGTTCAAGGCGCTGGGTCGCCAGCAGATTGTGACCTCCCTGGCCATCGTCATCCTGGTGATGATCGGGCAGTACAGCCTCTTTACCTATATCGCGCCGCTGCTGCTTGAGGTGACGGGGCTCCAAGCTGGCGTCGTGCCCTGGATATTGCTGCTCTACGGCGTCGGGGCGACCATCGGTGTCTTCGTGGGCGGGCGGCTGGCCGACTGGAAACTGATGCCGTCCCTGATTGTCATCCTGACCACCCAGGCGCTCTCCTTTGCACTGCTCTACGTGGTGAGCCCCTATCCCATGATCATGGCCATCGCGGTGGTGTTCTGGGGCGGCGTCAATTTTGCCTTCGGCTCGCCCGTCCAGTCCCGCGTGCTGGCCTGGGCCGGCGACGCGCCGAACCTTGCCTCTGCGCTGATACCGACCGGCTTCAATATCGGCATAGCCATTGGCGCCATTATGGGGGCAACGTTGCTCGATGGCGGCTTCGGCTACCGCAACCTGCCGCTGATCGGCACCGTGGCGCTGGTGATGGCCGTGCTTGTCGCCATCGGCTCGTATTGGCTGGAACGCCGCTCCCCTGCGGCGCTGCCGCAACCGGCCGAGTAGCGGCCAGACAATCCTGCCGGGCTTAATGCTTTCCTCACCATGCCGTGGCTCGGTATTCATTGCCCGGTCATTTTCCGCTATGGCACCCGAATGACCGGGTGAGCCGGAAGCGGGCGGAGCACGTCATGATCGACAATGCCACATTGATGGTCGCCATCGCCTTTTCCGGCAGCGCCCTCATGGTGACATTGCTCATCAGTTGGCTCGGTGCGCGCCGCGACAGCTACCTCATCAGCTGGGCGGGCGGCATGGCCTTCATCGTCGTCGCCCTGGGCCTGCTTGGCCTGCGCAGCGGCGCCTATGACCTGCTGACGCAGGTGGGGCCATTCACCTTGCTCATCACCGGCATGGCACTCATCTATCTGGGAGCCATCCAGTTTCGGTCGGGAAGCACCTCCTGGGTGCTGCCAGCTGTCTTGTGGACCACCGCCATTGTCGCGACCAATATTCCTTTCGTGCTCGGATTGAGTGGTGTTGGCACCGTGATGCTCAACCTCTCCTGCGCCGTGTTCATGGCCCTTTCGGCCTATCAATACTGGGCCGGCCGGGCCGAGGCGCCGCTGCACCTGATGGCCAATGCAGGCCTCTATGGCGTGACGAGCATCTCATTTCTGGCTTGCGCCGCTCTTCTTATTCTCGACGGAGAACTGGTTCTCACCGCTCCGCCCAGCAATTGGGCCGAACAGTTCAATTCGATCATGGCCATTGTCGGCCTCACCGGGGTGGGGGCGCTGTCGCTGACGCTCAACCAGTTCCGCGCCACCAAGCGGCACCAGCAGGACGCGATGACCGATTCGCTGACCGGGTTGCTGAACCGGCGGGCCTTGTTTGACGGCTTTGGTGATACCGACCTGCCCGCGGGAACGGCGGTGCTGATGTTTGATATCGACCACTTCAAGCAGATCAACGACCGGCAGGGGCATGCCGCTGGCGACGCGGTGATCCAGCAATTCGGCGTTATCGCGGGCCTGGGCATGCGCCAGGGCGATACACTGGCCCGCATCGGCGGCGAAGAATTCTGCGCCATCCTGCCTGCCGTGCCGATCGAGCATGCCAAGGCCATTGCCGAGCGCATCCGCGCCGATTTCGAGGCGACCCCGGCCCGGATCGGGGCAGAGATCATTCCGGCCACGGTCAGCGTTGGCGTCGCCACCAGTGGCCATGGCGAGGGCTTTTCGTCGGTGCTCAGCCGCGCCGATGCGGCGCTCTATTAGGCCAAGGGCCATGGGCGCAACCGGGTTACCGGCCCGCCCCGCGCCATAGCCTGATCAGCCGGCCAGCGCCGCACGCACCTTGCCGCTGGCCTTGCCGAAGTCGATGCGACCCGGATAGTCGACCTTGAGCTGGGCGATGACCTTGCCCATGTCCTTGGCGCCTTCGGCCCCGGTCGAGGCGATGGCGGCCCGGATAGCGGCCTCGACTTCGTCATCGGTCAAAGCCTTGGGCAGGAACTCGTTGAGGATATCGATCTCTTCCTTTTCCACCGTGGCGAGGTCAGCGCGCCCGGCCTGCGCATAGATGGCAAAGCTCTCCTCGCGCTGCTTGACCATCTTCTGCACGATGGCGAGGATTTCCTCATTGGTGGCCGGACCGCGGTTCTCCTGCCGGATGGCGATATCCTTGTCCTTGATGGCCGCGGTGATGGCCCGGAGCGTGGCAGTGCGCCGCGTATCGCGGGCCTTGAGGGCGGTCTTGAGCCCCTCGCTGAACTGTTCGCGCATGGGATTATGTCCTCTTGCTATGCGTTTTGCTGGACCCATATAGGCACAATAAGGCGGTCGCGCCACTTGCGCTGGCGCGCCCGGGCTTCTAATACGAGGCCTCAATCGACATCGCAGAGCGTGGCAGGAAAAGTCCCAGACTATTCCGGTTCGGCCGCGCGACCATATGAAACCAATTCTTGGAGGCCCACCGTGACCGGCTGGCAGCAATCCCCCGCGACCGCCCTTCTGATCCTTGCAGACGGTACGCGCCTGGAAGGCCGCGGCATCGGCGCCATCGGGCATGCCGCCGGCGAAGTGTGCTTCAACACCGCCATGACCGGCTACCAGGAAGTGCTGACCGACCCCTCCTATGCGGGCCAGATCATCACCTTCACCTTCCCCCATATCGGCAATGTCGGCACCAATGACGAGGACATCGAGACGGTCAACATGGCCGCGCTGTCGGGCGTCCGTGGCGTCGTGCTCAAGGCCGATATCACCAATCCGTCCAATTACCGCGCCGCCGAAAAGCTCGATGCCTGGCTCAAGAAGCGCAACATCATCGGCATTACCGGCATCGACACCCGGGCCCTGACCGCGCTGATCCGCGAAAACGGCATGCCCAACGGCGTCATCGCCCATGACCCGACCGGCATGTTCGACCTCGGCTCGATCAATGCCGAGCTCAAGGCCTTTCCCGGCCTCGAGGGACTGGACCTGGCCAAGGAAGTCACGACCGCCCAGACCTATCACTGGGACCAGACGGGCTGGCAGTGGGACAAGGGCTACGGCAAGCTCGAGGATCCCGACTTCCACATCGTGGCTATCGACTACGGCGCCAAGCGCAACATCCTGCGGTGCCTCGCCGACCAGGGCGCAAGGGTGACGGTCGTGCCCGCCACGGCGACTGCCGCCGACGTGCTGTCGCACAATCCCGACGGCATCTTCCTCTCCAATGGCCCGGGCGATCCGGCCGCGACCGGCAAATATGCCGTGCCCACGATCCAGAAGCTGATGGAAACCGGCAAGCCGGTCTTTGGCATCTGCCTGGGGCACCAGCTGCTCGGCCTGGCGCTGGGCGGCACCACGTCCAAGATGCATCAGGGCCATCACGGCGCCAATCATCCGGTCAAGGACCTCACCACCGGCAAGGTGGAGATCACTTCCATGAACCACGGCTTTGCCGTGGACAAGGCGAGCCTGCCCTCCGGCGTCACCGAGACGCATATCTCGCTGTTCGACAATTCCAATGCCGGCCTGCGCGTCGACGGCAAGCCGATCTTCTCGGTACAATACCACCCCGAAGCCAGCCCCGGCCCGCGCGACAGCCACTACCTGTTCACGCGCTTCCTCAACCATGTCCGCGCCCAAAAGGGCATGGAAGAGCGCCCCGAACACGCAGCGCCCGCCGCCTAACGCCACATTTCCAGCACCGGCCCGCCCTGCCCGCCGACCGGATCGGTGCTGGGTGAGGGCACCGCGGCAATGCGTTTGTCGGCTTCGGGACGATCACTGGGATCGCCCCGCAGCAGGTCCCAGTCCTGCCCGGGCGGATAGGCGCCGACGGCCAGGAAGTCCGCGCTGGCCTTGACGCGTTGATGCGCCGTCCCAGCCGGCAGCAAGACGACATCGCCTGCGGCTACGGCAACATCCCGTCCCTCCGGCCCGCCCAGCCGCAGCGTGGCGCTGCCACGGGCCATGCCCAGGCATTCATGGGCAGTCGAATGGTAGTGGTGATAATCGAAGATGCCGGAGCGCCACTGGCTCGGCCAGCCATTGCCGTCGAACAGCGCCTCCATGGCCTCGGGCGACACTTCCGCCTGCGAAATCGCGCGCCGATAGATTACGACCGGCAGGACGTTGTTGGGAAACCGCCCGTCATCGGCAAAATACTCAAAAACCACGCTGCTCATATTGCCGATCATAGCATCCTCCGTCTGTGCGGGGATAACGCTGCGGCGGCAGCCATGTTTCAGATCGGATGGCCAATATTCTCCATGCGGCAGCTGCCCGCGGCGGGGATGGCATAGCCCAGGCCATAGCCGTGGGCGCGGAACGCCGCGCTCGGCGGCGTCAGGGCGCGGGGAATGGGTGTGCGGGACGGCGCGGTGGTGACATCCCGCCCGGTGCTGACCGAATCGATCGCCCGCACGATGGCCGGATCATCGAGCAGGATTTCGAGCCCCGCCCACTTGGTCCAGGCGCCGCTATAGCAGGCGGCCTGGGCGCCCAGCTGCTGCTCGCGCACTGCCCTCTCCGCCGCATCAAGGCTCTCGAGCGCCTCGAACTGATCGAGCGCGGCCTGCACGTGATGACCATAGGCCAGCCCGATCAGATAGCCCTCCGCCTTGTGACCCTCTGCCGGAAAGCTGGCGACCAGATCGGCATAGGTGGCCATGTCGACATAGACCGTACTGTCATCGGGGCAATAGAAGGTGCCGACATCAGAGCCGGCCATGCCGCAGCCCAGCTCGGCCTTGGTCGGCACCATCTTGAGCGTGACCGGTGGATAGTGCACGGCGGCGCTGCGGAATGCCCGTTCCCAGAAGCCGTTGGCCTCGCGGCTCACGGCGTCGACCAGCGCCTCCGGCCCATCCTCACCGGCGGCGATGGCTTCAAGGGCCGTCAGCGTCGTATGCGGCAGCGGCTCGGCCACCTGCCCCGTCAGCACGGTGATGGGGTTGATGCCGAAGATCATCACCACCACGACTGCAACGGCGATGACGCCGGAAAAGCCAAACCGCCGCACATGCGGCATGACGCTTTCGGGTATTCCCAGCACTGTCTAGTCCACCGATTATATCGTTACACGTTGCCCGAGAACGTATCACAATCGCCGGGATTGCCAGAAGTATAACCGCGTTCGAACCAGGTTTTTCGCTGCGCCGAGGTGCCGTGATTGAAGGTCTTGGGCACGGCAAAGCCCTGCATGCGCTTCTGCAGCGTATCGTCGCCGATCTGGCTGGCGGCGTTGAGCGCCTCCTCGATATCGCCGCTGTCCAGCAGATCCTCCTGCCCGGCATAATTGGCCCAGACACCCGCATAGCAATCGGCCTGCAGCTCGACCCGTACCGAATAGGCATTGGCCTCTTCCTGGCTCATGCTGGCGCGGCGCTGATTGAACTCGGGCAGCACCCCGGTAATGTTCTGGATGTGGTGCCCCACTTCATGGGCCAGCACATAGGCCTGGGCGAAATCGCCCGGCGCCCCGAACTGCTGATGAAGCTGATCGTAGAAGCTGAGGTCGATATAGACCCTGGAATCGCCCGGGCAATAGAACGGCCCGGCGCTCGAATCGGCGGCGCCGCAGGCGGTGTCGACAGCACCGGTGAACAGCACCACGGTCGGCTCGGGATAATCCTCGCCGGAGGCCTGGAACACTTCGGTCCACAGGTCCTCGGTCTCCTTGACGACGACGCCGACGAAATCGCGCAGCTCCGCCTCTTCCCCGGTCGTCGGCAATTGTCCTGACGAACTGGCCGAGGAGCCGCTGGTGCTCGAGCCGCCGGTGAGGATGTCGATCGGGTTCTGGCCCGTGGCGAACCAGATGATGCCCAGCACCACGACAATTCCGATCAGGCTGCCGATGCCGCCACGCGACCCGCCCCCGCCGCCGGTTGGCAGGCGAAATCCGCCACCGCGACCGAAAGAGCTGCCGCCCAATCCACCGAGCCCGCCGCCGCCCTGACCACGCCGGTCTTCGATGTTCGAGCTCTGCTGCCTGCCGCGCCATTTCATGGTGGTTTTTCTCCGATTGTGCCCCAGCCTAGCAACAAGCCGCTTCAAAGCAATCGGTTCCGGCAGGCATGCGCAAGCGCCGCCTGCAGCGCGGTTGTCACTTGCCATTCGGCGCATAGCCCCCATGGCTTGCTCACCTCAGATCGATCCACCGGATCGATCTTGCCCACACGGTGGGCGGACCCCGAGGCGGATGCCGCCTCTGGTAAATTAAAAAACGAGACGACGACCGCCTCGGGGTGCCGGTTTTTGGAACAGTCCCGGTTATCGCGCACGATGGTCGCTCGCCACGTGCGGCCAGGTCTCGAACCTGCGCGAGAGGCAAAACCCGCGCCCGGCTCACCCCGCCACTGTTCGCCTGCAGGCCGCCCATGCGGAGTGATGGGGAGAAGTGTGCCACAGGTTTCGGGGAGGGGGATAAGTGGGGAGGTTTCTTTGGCCATGAGGACACCTGGCCAGCGCGTCAGGGATTCCGTACCCCTCCACCCTTCCTCGTCTTAGGGGGGGTGCCGCGCGGTGGGGTGGGGTTAGATTGGCAAGCTCTCACCAGCAGAGGCGGCTCCTCCATATGCCAGACCGACTGTCATAAATTGACCACCCGGTCAAAATTCCATAGCGTCATCACGCCGCCGTCATCCCAGCGTCACCTGCTGACGGCAAGAGCATCGCACGGGATCGCAAGGTCCATGGTTCGGGAGCATGGCGCCCCCGCACCCTGTTTCATCGATGTGGACACGTCAGGGAGACGACCAATGAATTTCCTGCCCAAGATTTCCCGCCGCACCTTCCTCGCCGGTTCGGCGAGCGTCGGCGCCATGGCGGCCATGCACCCCTTTGCGGTGCTGGCCCAGTCGAACCAGGCGCATCTGCGCATCCTGGAGACCACGGACCTGCATGTCGCGGTCTTTGCCTATGACTACTATGCCGATGCGCCCAACGACACGATGGGCCTGGCCCGTACCGCCTCGATCATCGAGTCGATCCGTGCCGAGGCCGGCAATGCCATGCTGCTCGACAATGGCGACCTGATCCAGGGCAACCCGATGGGCGACTACTACGCCTATGAGAAGGGCCTCAACCAGGGCGACGTGCACCCCATCGTCGCGGCGATGAACACGCTGGGTTATGAAGGCGCCACGCTGGGCAACCACGAGTTCAACTATGGCCTCGACTATCTCGACCGCGCGCTCGAAGGTGCGGATTTCCCCTTCGTCTCGGCCAACCTGGTGCGCGGCACGCTCGGTGCGGATGCCCTGTCGGACGAGACCTATATCGAGCCCTATCGCATCATCGAGAAGGAACTGACCGACGGCGCCGGCGGCACCCGCACGATCAAGGTCGGCATTATCGGCTTCCTGCCGCCGCAGATCCTGACCTGGGATGCCAGCCACCTAACCGGCAAGGTCGAGGTGCGCGACATCGTCGAGACGGCCCAGGCCTATGTACCCAAGATGAAGGAAGAAGGCGCCGACATCATCGTGGCGCTGTCCCATTCCGGCATTGCTGCCGACCAGGGCGCGGGCGCCGAGAATGCCTCGCTGCAGCTGGCGGGCGTCGACGGCATCGACGTGGTGCTGACCGGCCACCACCACCTGGTGTTCCCCGGCCCCGACTATGAAGGCATCGAGGGCGTGGACGTCGCCAATGGCACGCTGAACGGCAAGCCGGCCGTGATGCCCGGCTTCTGGGGCAGCCATATGGGCCTGGTCGACCTGCTGATCGAGCAGGATGCCGAGGGCAAGTGGACCGTGGTCTCCCATACGTCGGAAGCCCGCCCGATCTTCGAGCGCGTCGACGGCAAGGTGAGCGCGCTGGTGACCGACGACGCCGAGGTGATCGCGGCGGCCCAGACCGATCATGAGGAGACGCTGGACTATATCCGTCGCGCCGTGGGCGAGACCGCCGCGCCGCTGCACTCCTATTTCGCCCTGGTGGCCGATGACCCGTCGGTGCAGATCGTGAGCCAGGCCCAGACCTGGTATATCGCGCAGATGATGAAGGGCACCGAATGGGAAGACCTGCCGATCCTGTCGGCAGCGGCCCCGTTCAAGGCCGGCGGCCGCGGCGGCCCGGACTATTACACCGATGTGCCGGTGGGTCCGGTGGCGATCAAGAATGTCGCCGATCTCTATCTCTACCCCAACACCATCCAGGCCCTCGTCGTGACCGGCGCCGAGGTCAAGGACTGGCTGGAGCGCTCGGCCGGCATCTTCAACCAGGTCGAAAAGGGAGCGGTGGACGCCGAGCTGATCAATCCGGACTTCCCGTCCTACAATTTCGACATCATCGATGGGGTCACCTACAAGATCGACCTCACCCAGCCCTCGAAATATTCGAGCGATGGCAAGGAAGTGACCAACCCCGACGCCAACCGCATCGTCGACCTGATGTTTGACGGCGCGCCGATCGACCCGGAGGCCAAATTCGTCGTTGCCAGCAACAATTACCGCGCTGGCGGCGGCGGCTCGTTCCCCGGCACCGGGGCCGACCACATCATCTTCAAGGGTCCCGACACCAACCGCGACCTCATCGTGCGGTTCATCGTCGAGAACGGCACGATCAACCCCACGGCCGACAGCAACTGGTCGCTGGCTCCGATCGGGGACACCACCGTGCTGTTCGCCACGGGACCCAAGGCCGCCGAGCACCTGGCGGATGTGACGGCCGTCGCAATCGAAGCCACGGGCGAGACCAATGCCGAGGGCTTCGGCCTCTATCGCATCGCGCTCTAGCCAAACGAAAGGGGCGCCCACCAGGTGGGCGCCCCTATTGCGTGGCCGGACCGGACTTACTGCCCGTCAGGCACGACATCGACGCTGACTGCGGGCACGTCGATATCGACCGTGCCGCTGCCGCCGCCGCTGTTGTTGAAGAACACGAAGTAGGCCACAACGATCAGCGCGAGCGCGACGATGATCCCGATGATCACGCCGCCCGCGCCGCTGCCGCCGCGGTCCACGATGACTGTTTCACGATCAGTGGGCGCCATTTTTCTCAAGTCTCCGATTTATGTCGCGGTGAGAACGGCGCGCCACCCACAAAGTTCCGCCGGGGACTGAAGACCGTCAGGAAGCGGCATCGAGCCTCTGGCGCAGCAGGTGCAGGCTTTCGCGCAAGGCGTCCCCGTCCGCAGCCTCCCCGCCCAGCGCTTCGCCCACAGCCAGCGGCACGGCAAGGGCCTTGGCCCGCAGCCCCCGGCCCTCGGGCGTGAGGGAGATGCGGACCTGCCGCTCATCCTCGTCGTCGCGCTGCCGGCGCAGCAGGCCCCGCGCCTCGAGCCGCTTGACCAGCGGGGTGATGGTGCCGGAATCGAGGAACAGCCGGTCGCCCAGCGCCTTGACGGTAATGCCGTCAGCCTCCCACAGCACCATGAACACCAGATATTGCGGATAGGTGATGCCCAGCGCATCGAGCCGGGGCTTGTAGAAGCGCGTGAAGGCATGCCCGGCCGCATAGAGGGCAAAGCACAGCATCGAGTCGAGCCTGAGCGGATCAGCCTGGGTCGTCATGACACCTCCGGAGAACACCTGCGGCAATCTAGCATGCATTTTTCAATTGCACACAATTTAATTGTGCACTATCTACCCGGCACCAACGAACCACAAGGAGCCTGTCATGTCGATCAAGTCAGCCGTCTACACCGCCCATGCCCACACCACCGGTGGCCGCACCGGCACCAGCAAGACCGATGACGGTCGCCTGTCGGTCACGCTCGACACGCCCAAGGAAATGGGCGGCAATGGCGGCGCGGGCACCAATCCCGAACAGCTGTTTGCGGCCGGTTACTCGGCCTGCTTCCTCGGCGCCCTCAAGGCCGTCGCCCGTGGCGAGAAGGTCAAGGTTCCCGATGAGGCCACGATCGACGCCGCCGTGTCGTTTGGCGAGAACGCCAATGGCCCCGGCTTTGCCATTGCGGCGGAGCTGACCATCACCCTGCCCGGCATCGAGCGCGCCGTTGCGGAAACGCTGGTGGAAAAGGCGCACCAGATCTGCCCCTATTCCAACGCCACGCGCGGCAATATCGACGTCAAGCTGACCGTCGCCTGATCCGGCAGACGGGCGCCCCGGCGGCGCCCGTTGCGCCCTTCCCGAAAACTTAACGCTGCCGCTTCACGCCCGGGAAAGGCATCCCGCTTACGCTCGCGCCGGTATCCCGCCGGAGCGCCGCCATGACTGTCCCCGCCCTCGCCGTTTCCCACCTGAGCAAGAGCTTCGACCGCCCGGTGGTCGCCGATCTCGACCTCACCATAAGGGCGGGTGAATTCTATGCCCTGCTCGGCCCCAATGGCGCCGGCAAGACCACCATCCTGCGCATGGTGGCCGGCCTGCTGCAGCCCGATGCGGGCGACATCTCGATCTTCGGTATCGATGCGCGGCGCGACCCGGTCGCCGCCAAGCGCATTGTCGCCTGGGTGTCGGACGAGCCCATGGTCTATGACCGGCTGACGCCGCTCGAATATCTCGAATTCGTCGCCGGCCTCTGGCAGATCGATGCCCACGCCGCCCAGGCCAAGGCCAACGAGCTGATCGACTGGCTGGGCCTGCGCCCGCATGCCAACGAACTCTGCGGCGGCTTTTCCAAGGGCATGCTGCAGAAGGTGGCGCTGGCCGGCGCGCTGGTGCATGAGCCCAAGCTGATCATCCTCGACGAACCGCTGACCGGGCTCGACGCCGGCTCGGCCCGCCAGGTCAAGGACGTGCTGCTGGGCAAGGTGCGCGATGGCGTCACCGTCATCATGACCACCCATATCCTCGAAGTCGCCGAACGCATGGCCGAGCGCATCGGCGTCATCAGCCAGGGCCGGCTGATTGCCGAGGGCACGCTGGCCGAATTGCGCGCCCGCATTGGCCGGGAATCGAGCCTCGAAGACATCTTTCTCGACTTGGTGGCGGAAGCGGCATGACCCTGGCGCCTGCCTCGCTGACCTGGTTCGCCCGCCACGAGCTCAACCTCGCCTGGCGCGAATGGGTCGCCATGATGACCGGCGGTCGCCGGGCGCGCGGCATCGGGCTGGCGATCTTTATCGGCGTGGTCGTCGTGCTGCTGCACCTGATGGCCTATGGCCTCGTGGCACCCTGGGTGGCGCGGGGCATCGCGCCCGACAAGCCGACGCTGGTGCTGCTGAGCGGCAGCGGCCTCCTGTTTTGGACCGTCATGCTGTCGCAGGCGCTGGAATCGGTCACCCGCGTCTATTATGCGCGCTCCGACCTCGACCTGATCCTTTCCTCGCCCGCCTCGTCGCAGCGGCTCTTTGCCGTGCGCACGGCCTCGGTCGCCCTGTCGACGATCGTGCTGACCGGGCTGCTGGCCAGCCCCCTGATCAACATGCTGGCGGTGCTCGATGGTCCGCACTGGCTGGCCGCCTATGGCGTGGTGATCGCCCTGGGCGCACTGTCGACGGCGATTGCCGTAGCCATCACCATGGCGCTGTTCCGCCTTTTCGGGCCCAGGCAGACGCGGCTGGTGGCGCAGATCGTCGCCGGCATTGTCGGCGCCGGCTTTGTCATCGGCATCCAGGCCGCGGCCATCCTCTACTATGGCAACATGTCCCGCTTCGCGATCTTCCAGTCCGCCGATATCGTCGCCTCGGCGCCGGATCTCGGCAGCCTGCTCTGGCTACCCGCGCGTGCCGCCATGGGAGACCTGGGTGCCTCGGTCATCATGCTGGCGCTTGGGCTTGGGGCACTGACCCTCACCATCGCAGTGACCGCGTCGAGCTATGGGCACCACGCCATTTCCGCCGCCGGCCTCAACCACATCCGCAGCCAGCGCCGGCCATCGACACGCGCCTTCCGCCCGGCGTCGCAGCGGCAGGTGCTGCGTATCAAGGAATGGCGGCTGCTGCAGCGCGACCCGTGGCTGCTGTCGCAGACGCTGATGCAGATCCTCTATCTCGTGCCGCCGGCTTTGCTGCTGTGGATGAATTTCGGCGACAGTGGCGGCGCCTTCGTCGTGGTCGTGCCGGTTCTGGTCATGGCCGCGGGACAACTGGCCGGCGGCCTCGCCTGGCTCGCCATTTCGGGCGAGGACGCGCATGACCTCGTGGTCACCGCCCCGGTTTCGCCGCGCACCGTGCTGATCGCCAAGATCGAGGCCGTGCTGATCGTCATTGCGGTAGTGCTGTCGCCACTGCTGCTGCTGATGGCTGTTTCCTCCCCGCGCATGGCGCTGATCACCGCGGGATGCGCGGCCTTATCGGCCGGATCGGCCACCGCCATCCAGCTGTGGTTCCGCGTTGTCGCCAAGCGCTCGATGTTCCGCCGTCGCCAGGTCGCCTCCCGCGCCGCCACGCTGAGCGAGGCCTTCGCCTCGATCATGTGGGCCGGCACCGGCGCCCTGCTCGCGGCAGAATCCTGGCTGGCTTTGGGGCCGGCCATTGTGGCGCTTTTCGTGGTGGGACTGGCAAAGTTGATCAGCCCGCGGCGACGTTGACACGACGCGCGCACAGTTGCACGAAGGCGGAACTGCCCCCTCACGACGCGAGATCGACATGGCCGAACTGACCTTCCGCAATGCCACTCCGGCCGACATTGCCACCATGCTCCGGCTGAGCCATGCCGGCGATGCGCGGGGCAAGGATACGCCGCCGCTCGATCCGACGACGCTTGACGACCCGCGCTATCGTGCTGCCTTCGACGAGATCACGGCCGATGCCAGCCATCGCCTCGTCGTCGCCGAGAAGGATGGCGAAGTCGTCGGCACGCTACAGATCAGCTTCATTCCCGGCCTGCCCAATTTCGGGATGAAACGCGGCCTGCTGGAAAACGTCCATATCCGCGCGGACCAGCGCGGCACGGGCCTCGGCAGCCAGATGGTGCTCTGGGCGGTCGAGCAATGCCGGGAGGCCGGCTGCGGGCTGGTGCAACTGACCTCAAACAAGGTCCGGACCGACGCCCATCGCTTCTATGAAAAGCTCGGCTTCGCCAAGAGCCACGAAGGCTTCAAGCTCAGGCTCTAGCTACCAAAGGCTGTTATTGGTCGCCGGATCGCCGACCATCTTGCCGTCGGATTTGTCGAGCGTGGCGATGGCCGCCATGTCGTCTTCGTCCAGGGCAAAGCCGAACACGTCGATATTGGCCTTGATGCGCTCCGGGCGCACCGACTTGGGGATGGCGATCAGCCCCTGCTGCACATGCCAGCGGATGATGACCTGGGCCGGCGAGGTGCCATGCCGGGCAGCGATCCGGCCGATGATGTCATTGCCCAGCACCTGGCCGCGCCCCAGCGGGCTGTAGCACTCGATGGCGATATTGTGCTGGCTGTGGAAGGCGCGCACGTCGCGTTGCTGGAATTCGGGATGAAGCTCGATCTGGTTGACCGCGGGCACCACGCCGCTATCGCCGATTATCCGCTCGAGGTGATCCTGCAGGAAATTGGAGACGCCGATGGACCGGATGCGCCCGTCGCGCTGCAACTGGACGAAGGCCTTCCAGGTGTCGGAATACCGGTCGTGCTTGGGAACCGGCCAGTGGATCAGGAAGAGATCGAGATAATCGAGACCCAGCCGATCCAGGGAGCCCATGAAGGATTTGAGGGTCGCGTCGTAACCCTGGTCCTTCGTGCGCAATTTGGAGGTGATGAACAGCTCTTCGCGCGGCAAGCCGGAATCGACGATGCCCTGCCCGACGCCCTCCTCATTGCCATACCCCTGCGCGGTATCGATCGAGCGGTAGCCGGCCTCGATGGCGGTGACGACAGTCTTTGCCACGCTGCTATTGGGAATTTCCCAAACGCCGAAGCCAAGCTGGGGAATGGTCTTGCCATCATTGAGAGTGATGTTCGGTACTTGGGCCATTTCGGTCTCCCGGCAGGTGGCGATCGGCAGCGCTAGATCAGGATGGCAATGCCCATGAAGGCCAGGATCAGCAGCAGCACGATGCCGATGAGCATGATGGCAAAGATGATCTTGGCCAGCGTGGCAGCGCCCGCGGCAACGCCGCTGAAGCCGAGGCCCCCGGCGACAAGAGCCACGAGGACGAGTATGATGAGCAATTGAAGCATGACCGGACCCCAGTTGGAAGGTTTTGCTTGCTAACGCATGGCGGAGAGGCCCGTTCCGCCACACAGTGATTGGGGGCAAGGATGGCCGATACCAATACCAAGCGCCGCACCGCGACCGTGCTGAAGCCGGCGCGCCCACCGCTGCACAAGGTCATCCTGCTCAACGACGATTTCACGCCGCGCGAATTTGTCGTGCGCTTGCTCAAGGCCGAGTTCCGGGTGCCCGAGGCGCAGGCCAATGCCATCATGCTGACGGCTCATACCAAGGGCGCCTGCGTGGTGGCCGTCTTCACCAAGGAAGTGGCCGAGGAAAAGGCGACGCGGGCAACCGAATTCGCCCGCGACCACGGCTATCCGCTGCTCTTCAGCACCGAGCCGGAAGAGTAGCTCAGGTGCCAAAGCGCAGCCGGGAGCGCTCCTTTGCCTTGGCGGCCTCGACGTCGCGATCCCTCGGCGGCGCATTGGTCTCCATGGACTTGAGCAGCTTGCGGACGACCTTTTCGATATCCTCCACCGCCTCGTGGAACGCGGCCTCATTGGCCTTGGACGGCGCGTTGTAGCCGGAAATCTTGCGTACGAACTGCAGCGCCGCGTCATGCATCTCGTTGCGCGTGGCCGGCGGCTCGAAGTTGAACAAGGGCTTGATGTTGCGGCACATGGCATCACTCCTTTTGGGGGTAACGCTACACCAGCCTGCCGGTTTTCCGCCACTCCCCGATCATTCGATCCCTGCGAACGGCTCGCGCCAGGCGTCGATCGCATTGAGCCGGTCATGCCAGCGGGCGATATGGCGATAGTCGCCCACCGGCAGGCCTGCCCGCCCGGCAAAGGGCAGCGCCGTGGCAACGCGGAAATCGGCGTAGCTCAACCCGCCCCCGACCAGCCAGTCACGGCCGGCCAGGACATCGTCGAGGATGGTGGCAAAGCGGCGGAAGTCGGCCATCGCCGGCTCCAGCACCGCCGGATCGGGCGCGCGTCCCATATAGAGCGGCACGGTGACGGTCTCAAAGACGATGGTCCCGCCGGCCCGGGTGAAATGGTGGGCAGACCAGCTCACCCAGCGCATCATCTCTTCGGGATGTGCATCGTGCCAGAAATCGGTACCGGAAAGGCGCGACAGGCGCAGGGCGATGGCGTCCGTCTCCCAGAGCGGCTGCCCATCCTCGACCAGCAGCGGCGCCAGCGAATTGGGATTGAGTGGCAGGAAAGCCTCGCGGTCGTCACCCATCGGCGAATAGCGGGCGAACTCGACCGGCAGGTCGAGGTGACGCGCCACCGCCACGGCCACGCGCGGATTGAGGTTATGCGTATAGTAGAGCTGCAGCGCACTCATCTGGCGCCTCGGGCGAAGAAGAACGACCGGTCCATGCCAGTGCGGCTGTGCCGCTCATCCAGCAGGGGCCGGATTTCGAGATCCGCCATGCCCTCAAGCGGCCCCTCGCTGGCAATGGCGACGGCCTCCTCGATATCGGCCGCCTCGATCACCATGAAGCCGGCGATCCACTCCTTGGTCTCGACATAGGGACCGTCGGTCCGCGAGGCCACGCCGTTGCGATAGCGCAGGCTGACAGCGGTTTCCGGCCCCTGCAGCGGGCTGGCGAGAACCAGCTTGCCGGCCTGGAAGAGGGCATGGTCCTGCTCGATGCAGCCGTCCTTGATGGCAGTTTCCTCATCGGGGCCAGGCGTGCCCTCGCCGCCGCCGGCATAGACGATACATAGATATTTCATAGAGTGACCTCCAGGTTATGCGGCTAGTCGGTGGCGCGACCGTCAGATCGACATGATGCGCGAAAATTTGCGCGTCGGCCCGCACAAATGCGCCGGACGGCTTGCCCGCGCCGCCGCGACGGTCGACACTGGCGCACCCAACTTGTGATGGTGCTGGAATGGCTTACGGCGTGCATGCCTATGTGGATGATCCGCGCAATGCGGATATCCTGATCGCGGTCAACGACACGCTGGCGCCGCGCGCCCAGGCCGTGGTTTCGGTATTCGACTCCGGCTTCGTGCTGGGCGACGGCGTATGGGAAGGGCTGCGGCTGCACCGGGGCGGGATCCCCTTCCTCTGGGCACATCTGGAGCGGCTCTATGAAGGCGCCAAGGCGCTGGATTTCTCCATCGGCCTCACCCCCGACGCCCTGGTCAAGCGCATCTTCGATTGCCTCGCCGCCAATGGCATGACCGACGGCGTCCATATCCGGCTGATGGTGACCCGTGGCATCAAGGCGACGCCCTATCAGGACCCGCGCGTTACCATAGGCGACGCCACGATCGTGATCATTCCCGAGTACAAGGCCCCCTCGCCCAAGCCGGACGGCGTCAGCCTCTTCACCTCGACCATCCGCCGCACCGCGCCGGACATGCAGGACCAGAAGCTCAATTCCCATTCCAAGCTCAACTGCATCCAGGCCTGCATCCAGGCGGCCAAGGCCGGCGCCGACGAGGCGCTGATGCTCGATCCACAGGGCTTCGTCGCCACCTGCAACTCCACCCACTTCTTCATCGTGCGGCGTGGCGAGCTCTGGACCTCGACCGGCGACTACTGCCTGGGCGGCATTACCCGCGGCAATATCATCCGGGTCGCCGAGGCGGCGGGAATCACCGTGCGGCAGAAGAACTTCTCGCTGACCGACGTCTATGGCGCCGACGAGGCCTTCGTCACCGGCACCTTTGCCGGGCTGACCGCCGTGCGCGAAGTGGATGGCCGCCGCATGGGCCACCCTCTGACCGGGCCGGGGCCGATTCCCGGCGAGCTGACGCTGCGCCTGCAGGACCTCTACCGCGACCTGATCGAGCGGGAGATCTACCGGCCATGAGTGACCCCATCCGTCGCATCGCCATGTGGTCCGGCCCGCGTAATCTCTCCACCGCGATGATGCGCGCCTTCTCCTCGCGGCCCGATTGCGCCGTCAGCGACGAGCCCTTTTACGCCGCCTACCTGGCCGCCACAGGCATCATCCATCCGATGAACGAGGCGGTGTTGGCGAGCCAGCCGCAGGACCCGCAGCGCGTCGCCGCCGACATGCTCGGCCCGGTGCCGGGCGGCAAGCCGGTCTGGTACCAGAAGCACATGGCCCATCACATGATCGAGGGCTTTCCGCGCGACTGGATGGATGGCGTCACCAATGTCTTCCTGCTGCGCCGCCCCGAACGCGTGCTCGCCTCCTATGCGCAGAAGCGCGAGGACGTGACGCTGCGCGACATCGGCTTTGCCGAGCAGGCCGATCTGTTCGACCGCGTGGCCGACCGGCTGGGCCACGCCCCGCCGGTGATCGAGGCCGAGGATGTGCGTCGCGACCCGCGCGGGGCGCTGACCGCGCTCTGCGCCGCCATCGACCTGAACTTCACCGATGCCATGCTGAGCTGGCCCAAGGGGCAGCACCCCGACGACGGGGTCTGGGCCCCGCACTGGTATGGCGCCATCTTCAACACGACGGGATTTGCCCCGCCGGAGCAGACAGCGCCGGCCCTGCCGGGACATCTGCAGGCCATCGCCGAGGAAGCGCGGCCGTTTTATGAGCGGATGGCCGCGCATAAGGGATG
Source organism: Alphaproteobacteria bacterium (assembly GCA_018828145.1). Lineage (GTDB taxonomy): Bacteria > Pseudomonadota > Alphaproteobacteria > Rhizobiales > Devosiaceae > Devosia. Next base: position 67,402 of record JAHJWO010000007.1, read on the forward strand.
ATTGGCCTGAAGGGCAGGCGAACGACGAACAAAGTTATCCCCGTAGGTCTGGACTGAGCGATCATCGCCGCAGATTTACCGGTGAGCCATGTCCAGAATCCCCACGTTAAAAGACCTCCTGAATGCTCGCAGCTCTTTGCTGGACCTGAAGATGCAGGTTGTCAGTCTTCAAATCCAAAGCATTCTTCGAAAATACAGACCTGACCAGCCCAGAGTGCCCGCGGGCAATCCCGACGGGGGGCAATGGACGGACGGTGGGACCAACGGTGCCTATCGTGTCGCAGGAAAATGGGACCTACGTCGTGAACCCCTCTGCAACGAACAACTTCGATTGGATGAAGAATTGTGCAGAATGTCCGGGAGCAGGCTTTGCTGGTCTCTTACCCAATCGCGATGGGCGGCCTGTATGAAGAACGATTTCATCCCCGATCTTCGATTCTAGGAGCACGCCTTTGATGATCGCATCACGCATTCTGACCGCTCGGGTCGGAAACGCCGATGTCGCCGTGCCCATCAGCATCGCGACGCCGTTTCCAGGCGACGGCTTCTGGGAATGCCAATTCGAGATTGGTTGGCCCGAAGGAAAGAAACAGTCCAGATCGCGCGGGTTCGACAGCATTCAGGCAGTCTACAACGCGCTGCAAGCGATTGCCGTCTACCTATATGCAAGTCCCTATCATGCGGCTGGCACACTGCGCTGGGACAAACCAGGAAGCGGATACGGCTTCCCGATGCCAAAGGTCGGATACGATGATCTGGTTGGTGAGGACAGGATCGCGCAGGTACCCGACTGACCAACCGGTGCACATGCCAGATATGCCCGCTGAGATACGGCTATATGGGCTTGGCTTCCCATTCCCTTTCCGCTAGACAGCCCACCTAACCACCATGTCTGGACCTTCCACCGCGCCGCAGCGCTCAGTTGCTGTGCGGTTCGCTGCGAGACAGGTGCTGTCCGGGCGATTCTTTCCCTCGCCTGCGACTCGGAGCACTCCCAGGAAAAGTGGCAACCACTTTTCCGGTTCGGGAGCGTGACAGTGATAGACACAGTTGAGCGAGCACCATGCCAAAACGTACCGACATCAAATCGATCCTCATCATCGGTGCGGGTCCGATCATCATCGGGCAGGCCTGCGAGTTTGACTATTCGGGCACCCAGGCCTGCAAGGCGCTCAAGGAAGAGGGCTACCGCATCATCCTGGTGAATTCGAACCCGGCGACGATCATGACCGATCCGGACCTGGCCGATGCGACCTATATGGAGCCCATCACCCCCGAAGTCGTCGCCAAGATCATCGAGAAGGAACGCCCCGATGCGCTGCTGCCCACCATGGGTGGCCAGACGGCGCTGAACTGCGCGCTCAGCCTGCGCAAGATGGGCGTGCTGGAGAAATTCGGCGTCGAGATGATCGGCGCCACGGCCGAGGCCATCGACAAGGCGGAAGACCGCGAGCTGTTCCGCGACGCCATGAAGAAGATCGGGCTCGAAACCCCGCGCTCCATGCTGGCGCATAACACGATCGAGGCGCTGCAGGCGCTCGAGGTCATCGGCCTGCCCGCTATCATCCGCCCCAGCTTCACGCTGGGCGGCACCGGCGGCGGCATTGCCTATAACCGCGAAGAATACCTGGCCATCTGCGAAAGCGGCATCGACGCGTCCCCGACCAATGAAGTGCTGGTCGAGGAAAGCGTGCTGGGCTGGAAAGAGTATGAAATGGAGGTTGTCCGCGACAAGAAGGACAACTGCATCATCGTCTGCTCGATCGAGAATATCGACCCGATGGGCGTCCATACCGGCGATTCCATCACCGTCGCGCCGGCCCTGACGCTGACCGACAAGGAATACCAGATCATGCGCGACGCCTCGCTGGCGGTGCTGCGCGAGATCGGCGTCGAGACCGGCGGCTCCAATGTGCAGTTCGGCATCAACCCGGCCGACGGGCGCATGGTGGTCATCGAGATGAACCCGCGCGTGTCGCGCTCCTCGGCGCTGGCCAGCAAGGCCACCGGCTTCCCGATCGCCAAGGTCGCCGCGCGCCTGGCCGTCGGTTACACCCTCGACGAGCTGGACAATGACATTACCGGCGGCATGACCCCGGCATCGTTCGAGCCGACCATCGACTATGTCGTGGTCAAGATCCCGCGCTTTGCCTTCGAGAAGTTCCCCGGCTCCGACAACCGCCTGACCACCTCGATGAAATCGGTGGGCGAGGCCATGGCCATCGGCCGCACGTTCCAGGAAAGCCTGCAGAAGGCCCTGCGCAGCCTCGAGACGGGCCTCACCGGCCTCAACGAGATCGGCATTCCCGGCCTTGGCGAAGGCGAGGACAAGAATGCCATCAAGGCGGCGCTCGGCACCCCGACGCCGGACCGGCTGCTGCATGTCGCCGAAGCCATGCGGCTGGGCATGAGCGTCGAGGACATCCACGACGCCTGCAAGATCGACCCATGGTTCCTCGAGCAGATGCTGGGGATTGTCGAGACCGAAGCCAAGGTCAAGCAGTTCGGCCTGCCGCAGGAAGCCGAGACGCTGCGCTCGCTCAAGGCCATGGGCTTTTCCGACAAGCGCTTGGCCCAGCTCGCCAATCTCAAGCCAACCGACGTGCTGAAGCTCCGCCACAGCCTCAATGTCCGGCCGGTCTTCAAGCGCATCGACACCAGCGCGGCCGAGTTCGCCTCGCCAACCGCCTATATGTATTCGACTTACGAGACGCCCTTTGCCGGCGGCGGCGTGGCCGACGAGGCGCGCCCGAGCGACCGCAAGAAGGTGGTGATCCTGGGCGGCGGACCGAACCGCATCGGCCAGGGCATCGAATTCGACTATTGCTGCTGCCATGCGGCCTTCGCCCTCAGCGAAGCGGGCTATGAAACCATCATGGTCAACTGCAATCCCGAGACGGTTTCGACCGACTACGACACCTCCGATCGCCTCTATTTCGAGCCGCTGACCGAGGAAGACGTCATCGAAATCCTCCACACTGAAAAGCAGAACGGCACGCTGCATGGCGTGATCGTGCAGTTCGGCGGGCAGACCCCGCTGAACCTGGCCGAAGCCGTCCTCAAGGCCGGCGTGCCGATCCTGGGCACGCAGCCCGACGCCATCGACCTGGCCGAAGACCGCGACCTGTTCAGCAAACTGCTCAACAAGCTGGAGCTGACCCAGCCCAAGAACGGCATTGCCTATAGCCTGGAACAGGCCCGCCTCGTCGCCGAGCGCCTGGGCTATCCGCTGGTGATCCGCCCCTCCTACGTGCTGGGCGGCCGCGCCATGGCCATCGTGCATTCGGCCAACGAGTTCGAGCGCTATGTGCAGGACACGCTGACGGGCCTCGTGCCGCCCGACATCCTGCAGCGCTACCCCAATGACAAGACCGGCCAGATCAATTCGGTGCTCAGCGACAATCCGCTGCTGTTCGACGCCTACCTCTCCGGCGCCACCGAGATCGACGTCGACGCGCTCTGCGACGGCAAGGACGTCTTCGTTGCCGGTATCATGGAGCATATCGAAGAGGCCGGCATTCACTCGGGCGACAGCGCCTGCTCGCTGCCGCCGCAGAATCTCGGTCCCGAGATCATCGCCGAACTCAAGCGGCAGACCACGGAGCTGGCCTTCGCGCTCAAGGTCGGCGGGCTGATGAATGTGCAATATGCGCTCAAGGACGGCGTGATCTACCTGCTCGAGGTCAATCCGCGCGCCTCGCGCACCGTGCCCTTCGTCGCCAAGGTGATCGGCCAGCCCATCGCCAAGATCGCCAGCCGCATCATGGCGGGCGAGAGCCTGGCCAGCTTCAACCTGGTCGAGCGCAAGTTCAAGCATATCGCCGTCAAGGAAGCCGTGTTCCCGTTCAACCGCTTCCCGGGCGTCGACACCGTGCTGGGGCCGGAAATGAAGTCGACCGGCGAAGTCATCGGCCTCGATACCGATTTCGCCATGGCCTTTGCCAAGTCGCAGATGGGCGCCGGCTCCAAGGTGCCGCAGTCCGGGGTGGCCTTCATCTCGGTCCGCGACGAGGACAAGCAGTATATCGTCGACATGGCCCGCCACCTGGTCGAGGGCGGCTTCACCATCCTCGCCACCGGCGGCACGCAGAAATACCTGGTCGAGAACGGCATTGCCGCCACCAAGATCAACAAGGTGCTCGAAGGCCGCCCGCATATCGTGGATTCGATGAAGAATGGCGGCGTGCAGCTGGTGATCAACACCACCGACGGCATGAAGTCGATCAGCGACAGCCGCGACATCCGCCGCACCGCCCTGCTCAGCCGCATCCCCTACTACACCACCATCGACGGCGCCCTGGCCGCGGTGGAGGGCATTGTGGCGCTGCAGAATGGCAACCTGACGGTCCGCCCGCTGCAGAGCTATTTCGCAGCCTGACCCTGACACACCCTCAGTCCATCTCGCGGATGGACTGAGGTCTCTATTTAGCAACTTTTTCACCCATGACCGCTAGCGTGCACATGCATTGCTGGGGGCATCAAGATGATTTCGCGAAAACTATTGGCGTTGCTTTGCGCCGCGCTCGTTTTACTTACCGGTCATTTGACGATAGCCACAGCGCAGGACGCTGCGGCGGAAGTTGCCGGAACTCCGGTTACCGTCGGCATCTATCTCAGCCCGCCCTTCATTATGCGTTCGGGCGACAGCTATTCGGGCCTCGCCTTCGAGCTTTTCGAGGATGTAGCCCGGCGCGGCAGCCTCTCCCCGACCTATCAGCCCTATGCCACGCCGCGAGAGCTGCTTGCTGCGGCGGCGGCGGTCAGATCGATCTGGCGGTGGGCAATCTGACCATCACGCGCGAGCGCCTTGCCGCACTGGACTTTACGGTCCCCTGGCATGACGGCGGATTGCGCATCCTGGTCAATGCCAGCGATGCCCTGCACCTGGGCAGTCTGCTCGGCGAACTGGGCGACGCCGGACACCTGCGCGCCTTTCTCTGGCTGGGCTTCTTCATTGTCGCCGCCACCATCCTGCTCACCATATTCGACCGACGGTTCGACCCGCACTTCCCGCGCCGCTGGTTCGACGGGCTGGTCGAGAGCTTCTACCATGTCATGTCCATCACCACGTCAGGCAAGACATCGCGCAAGATGATGTTCGGCGCCTTTGGCAGGCTGTTTTCCGCCTTCTGGCTGGTCTTTGGCGTTGCCGTGCTGGCCTATGTCACCTCATCGGTCACCAGCGTGATGACGGCAGCAGCTGTCGGCAACGAGATCAAGGAGATCAGCGACCTGCGTGACCGTACCGTGGGTGTGCTCGACGGTGGCACTTCCGAACTCTATGCCCGCTCCATCGGCCTTTCCATCCGCGCCTATGGCTCTCTTGAAGAGGCCGAAGCTGGTCTTCGCGCCAAGGAGGTCGACGCCGTCATCGCCGACTCCATGGCGCTGGAATACTATGTGCACCACATGGCCGATGCCGGCCTTGAGGTTGTCGGACCGCTCTTCGACCCCGAGAAGTTCGGCTTCGCCGCGCCGCAGGGGAGCCCCTTGGTCCGTCCGGTTTCGCTCGATCTGCTGGCGGCTCATGAGGATGGCACGACACAGCAGCTGCGCGCCCGCTACCTCGGCGTGGAGCATTGAGGCAACGGGGTTGACGGCGATAGCCCGCTCAATATGCTGGGTGGCATCATGATGATGATCCAGTCCAACAAATTCGCAGTGTTCCTCGGCGCCTGACTGGCGCCCCCGACGGGCACTCGTTGAGCGGCTAACCGCTCGATTCGGCCGCCATGCGCGGTCACGCGAACTCATGGACTTTTCCAATGCCTGGCACTTTGCCCGCGCTCTCCGCAGCGCAGATCGACGCTTTCATCACCGATGGCTTTGTCCGCATCGACAATGCCTTCTCCCGCGACCTGGCCGACCAGGGCCGCGCCATCCTCTGGGCGGCCACCGGCTGCGACCCCGACAATCCCGCCACCTGGACCCAGCCGGTGGTCCGGCTCGGGGAGTTTTCCCAGCCGCCTTTCCGCGATGCGGTCAACTCGCCAGCGCTCCGGGCGGCCTATGACCAGCTGGTTGGTGCAGGCCGCTGGCTGCCCCGCGGTGGGCTCGGGACCTTCCCGGTGCGCTTCCCCTCGCCAGTCGATGCCGGCGATACGGGCTGGCACATCGATGTCAGCTTCGGCCACAAGGCGCCGGATTTCCTCGACTGGCGGGCCAATGTCTATTCGCGTGGCCGCGCATTGCTGATGCTGTTCCTGTTTTCCGATGTGGAGGAGGACGACGCCCCGACGCGCATCCGGCCGGGCTCGCATCTCGAAGTCGCCCGCTACCTGGCCCCGGCAGGCGAAGCGGGGCGATCGCTCCGCGACATGCTCACCGACCGGCCGGGCTGGTTCGACACGGGCCGCGAAGCCCTGGCGACGGGGCCCGCGGGCACAGTCTATCTCTGCCACCCCTTCCTCGTGCACGCGGCGCAAGGGCATCGCGGCAAGACGGTCAAGTTCATGGCCCAGCCGCCGCTACTGCCAAGTGGGCCGCTGGAGGTCGACAGGGCGGACGGCAATTACTCGCCGGTGGAGCTGGCCATTCGCGTGGCGCTGGACAGCCAGTAGAGGAAGCGGCGGGCGGGAGACAATCCCGCCCGCCCTGATCAAGCGGCCCGGAAAAACGTCGCCACTTCGGCGAGCGCGCCATCGACCATGGCGTCGTCCACGTCGAGATGGGTGACCCAGCGCTGCTGGCCATAGCGGCCGGTGAGACCGACGCCGCGCGACACCAGGAAATCGGTGAAGCGCTGGCCGGTCTCGGCCTCCATATCCACGAAGATGATATTGGTATCAGGCATGGTGACCGTGAGCGCTGAATGGGCGGCGAGGCCATCGGCCAGCCGCTTGGCACGGCGGTGGTCATCGGCCAGGCGGTCGATATGGTGGTCGAGCGCATAGAGGCCGGCCGCGGCCAGGATACCGGACTGGCGCATGCCCCCGCCGAGCATCTTGCGGTGGCGCCGGGCGGTGTCGATAAGGTCCTGCCGGCCGATCAGCACCGAGCCGACCGGGGCGCCGAGCCCCTTGGAGAGGCAGATCGAGACGCTGTCGAAGGGCGCCGTGAAGGTCCTGATATCGACGCCCAGCGCGACGCAAGCATTGAAGGCACGGGCGCCATCGAGATGCAGGCCCAGCCCATGCCGCTGCGCAATCCCGGCAACCTCAACCATATAATCCATCGGCAGCACCTTGCCGCCGAATGTGTTCTCGAGCGCGATGACCCGTGTGCGGGCAAAGTGATTGTCGTCGGGCTTGATGGCGGCTTCGATCTCGCCGGGGTCCAGCGTGCCATCGCTCTGATGCGCAATGGGCTGCGGCTGAATGGAGCCCAGTACGGCCGCGCCGCCGGCCTCGTTGACATAGAGATGGGCCTTCTGGCCGGCGATGAATTCGTCGCCGCGCCCGCAATGGCTCATCAGCGCCAGCAGGTTCGACTGCGTGCCCGAGGGCACGAAGATCGCCGCATCCTTGCCGAGCATTGCCGCCATGCGCTGCTCGAGCCGGTTGACCGTGGGGTCATCGCCGAAAACGTCATCGCCCACCTCGGCTTCGGCCATGGCAGCGCGCATGCCGGCAGGGGGACGCGTGACGGTATCGGAACGGAAATCGTAGCGGATGGTATTCATAAGCAGCACTCTTGGACCGAAGCCCACTTGTGCCAAGACCATGCTGCTTTGCCTAGGCTTTTAGGCGGCGACGTCGCCGCCATCGCTCTGCCCGTCATTGGCGGCCGTCAGCTCCAGTGGCGGTTTGCGCACGACGATCAGCATGCCGGTGATCGGTGCACCACGATCAAAGCGCAGTACGGCAGTCTCGAAGCGCAGGATTTCGAGGCCCGCCAGGACCAGGGCATCACGTGTTGCATCCACGCCATGGGCGTAGCGCAGCGAAGGGCGCAGGAAGAGCGGCTCGGGACTGTCATGCGCCTCGAGCGAGAAAGCGACCAGTCCGCCCGGCTGGAGGGCCGGCACGAGCGCGGTCAGGATCGGCTGCAGCGCACCGCAATAGATGAAGACGTCGGCAGCGGTCACCAGGTCGGCATCGGCGCGGCGCCCATTGAGGGTCGCGACCAGTTCCGCCTTTTGCAGGCTGTCATAAATGCCTTTGCGGGCCGTTTCGGCGATCATGGCCGCCGAGATGTCGACACCTTCGAGATAGGTGGCCTTGGCGCGCAGCCTTTCACCCATCAGCCCGGTGCCGCATCCCAGGTCGAGCGCGCGGGTGAAGTTTTCGATGCCGAGCCGGGCCATTTCGGCCTGCACCAGGTCATCGAGCAATTCGGGGACCCGATAGCCCAGCCGGTCGACGAGAGCCCGCTCGAATTGCGGCGCATACTGGTCGAACAGGGCTTCGACATAGCTGACGGCGGTGCCATCCGAGGCGACGCCGGCGCCATGCGCGGCCAGCTTCAGCCCGGCGCCGAATACGCCGTTATCGTCCAGGGCCTCAAGGTGCCGCCAGGCCGAGATGGCCCCCGCGACATTGCCGATCTTCTCGCAATATTGTCCGAGCAGGTCCCAGCCCGCGGCCCAGTCGGGGGTGATCTCAAGAGCCTGCTGCATGAGGTCGGCCGCGGCCGCGTGGTCGCCGCCCTCCGCCAGCATCCCGGCATAAGCCGCGCGACGATCGGCGATCACGTCGCCGGAAGAATGAAACGCCTTGGTCAAGACGAAGAGATCTCTGGAGGTCACCAGGCGGCTCGCCTAGCGGGCGGGGTTTGCCGCAAATCCGGTCGGAAAGCAAGCAGGCTCGTGGGGCCAGAAAATCAGGGGTGCGACGACGGGGCGGGTTTCCTGCGCACCGATTTGCGGTATTGTGACCCTGTCAGGCCGGACACCTTGGTGCCCGGCTTCGACAAGGCGCCTGCGGCGCAGCACGGCAACGACAGTTCCGTCTGCCGGTCGCGCGTCGGCGCCGGGCCACCACGGCTCGGTGCAAATACTTGACGAAGCTGTATTTTCCCTTGGCAGAACCTGTGTTCTCGCCGGGCCATTTGTCATGTCTAAACAGATATTGAACACGCCATTTTTTCGGGCTACCTTCGCCTGATCGAATATTGCGGCCGACCGATCTGATCCTGCGAATTCCATTCGCGCCTGCTGACGTCACTTTCCGATATTTCGATATCAACCAGTCCTGGGCCAATAGTGGCCCGGACCGCCTACCAGCAGCGACTGCACGAGGGAACGCGCATCATGGCAACTGGCACCGTAAAGTGGTTCAACGGTCAAAAAGGTTATGGCTTCATTCAGCCCGACGAAGGCGGGGCGGACGTATTCGTCCACATCTCCGCCGTTCAGCGCTCGGGGCTGAATGGTCTCGATGAGGGCCAGAAGGTCAACTACGAGATCGTCAAGGACAAGCGGACCGGCAAGTCCGCCGCCGACAATCTGACGGCGGCCTAGGCCCCGGTCAAATAGACCCGAAAGGACGCGTCCAACTTGGAGGGACGCGCCCTTTTTCTTTGGCAAGTCGCCTATGCATTGACCGGGCAGCCAGGTTGTTGCCGCCCATTGGATCAATGTTTATTAAAGCCTGGGGCAATGTGCGGCGGGCCGAAGCAATGGCGTCTTATCTGTGAATGCGGTGAGCAAATCCCGCGCTGCGGGCGAGACCGTCGCGGCCAAGCTGGCTCGTGCCAAAACCCTCATCGGAAAGCGGGATTTCGACGCCGCCGTGCGGCTTTATACCGACCTGCTGCAAACCGATCTGCCCGCCGACCTGCGCAGCGAGGTCGAGACCAACCTGGCTGTGGCGCTGTGCACGCTCGCCCAGCTCCCCGATGTCTCGAAGGATAGAGCGCTCAGCCAGCTCGACCAGGCGCGGGAGCTGCTGAAAGCGGCGCTCAAGCATCGCCGCAAGACGACAGCCCCTCTGGATTGGGCTTCCTGCCGCGCCAATCTCGCTCTGGTCTATATGGCCCGCTATGGGGTGACCCGGAACGAGAACGACGTTCTGGCCGCCCATCTGGCACTGGATGGGACCGAGGAGGTGCTCAAACAGCGCGGGGAGACCGACCTTGTGGGCTGGGTCTCTGCGATCCGGGACCATTTGCTGGAATTGCGCGACCGCCGCGCCCGTCGCCGCTGACGGTCAGCCGCGGCCGAGTTCCTCGCTGCGCTGCCGGGCCGCTGCCACGGTGCGATCGATAAGCTCCGTCAACCCGTTGTCGCCCATCAGCACGGCAAGGCCGGCCGCCGTGGTCCCGTTTGGTGACGTCACGTTCTGCCGCAGCACCGCCGGCGTGGCCGGATCGGCTTCCAGCAAGGCAGCCGATCCGATGACGGTCTGGCGGGCCAGCTGCTCGGCAATGGCATCGGGCAGGCCCTGCGCCTTGCCCGCAGCGGCCAGCGCTTCGACCAGATGGAAGACGTAGGCCGGTCCGGAACCGGACACAGCCGTCACGGCGTCGAGCTGGCGCTCGTCGTCAAACCACACCACCGGACCCGCCGCCCGCAGCAGCGCCTCGGCAGTGTCACGATCCTGCGCATTCACCTCGGGGCCGGCCACCGCGCCGGTAATGCCCTTGCCGATCTGCGCCGGAGTGTTCGGCATGGTGCGCACCACCCGCCCCATGCCCAAGCCACGCGACAGGCGCGCAATATCGATGCCGGCAGCAATGGAAATGGCCAGCGTCTGCGGCCCCACGACCGGAGCGAGCGTCGCCATGACCGTGTCGGCGATCTGCGGCTTGACCGCCAGCACCAGGACATTGGGCTGAAGACCGACCGCTTCGCTATTCAGCGTAAGCCCATAATCCTCGGCCAGTTCACGGGCCGCATCGCCGGGATTGGGATCGACCAGCAACAGATTGGAGGGCGGCAGGCCGGCATCGAGCCATCCACGGGCCAGCGCCAGCCCCATCTTGCCGGCGCCGACCAGCATGACCGGACCGATACTGCGCAGGGCCGCACTCATGCCTCGCCCACCGTTTCGAACATGACATGGCTGAGCGCATCCGCCGCCGTCTTGCCGGCCCAGACCACGAACTGGAAGGCCTGATAATAGAGGTCGCAGCTGTCGGTCGCCGAGCGCAGCAAGGCCTCGCATTGCTGCGGCGACACATCGGCGCCCCCGGTCAGCAGGTGCGAATTGCGGAACAGCACCACGCCTTCCTTGTTCCAGATGTCAAAGTGGCCGATCCACAGCTGCTCATTGATCAGCGAGATCAACTGCTTGATTTCGGTCCGCCGACCTTCCGGCACCTTGAGGTCAAAGGCGCAGGCGATGTGGAGGCTTTCGAGGTCTTCCATCCAGTTGAAGGAGACGTGGTAATCGCTCCAGCCGCCGCGCACCGAGATCGAAATCTCGTCGGCATCCTGTCTCTCGAAGGACCAGTCGTTGATCGAGGCGATATGCTCGATAATGTCCACCGGGTGGACATTGCGATCGGGCTCGACTTGCAGAAGTGACATCGACGGGTTCCGTCCTGGCAACGCGTGAATTCGAGTCATGCGGCCCGAAGGGCCGGCAATGTTGGGTACTCAAGGAACTGGCCGCACGCACAAGGGCTTACGAATCGTCCTGATGATTTGACCCTACACCGCCCCACTGATTCAGGGGACGCGACGCGGACCTAGGACGGCATTCTCTTGTGGATGATCAGACCGGCAGGGTTAACGGAGCGTTAACGACGGCCGCTTTGCCACCAGCAAAACTGGCCCAAAACAGGGCAATGCACCCGATCAGGAGAGGCTTTCGGGCCCGACCCAGCCATTGGTGAGGGACTGCGCCCATTGCGGGAAGCCATTTGCCGCCGCCAGCCGCGCCGCTTCGGCATGATCATAGGGCACGGCAAGCAGGTTGGTGTGCCAGCCCGAAGGCCGACGCTCGATGATGGCATATCGCGCATCGGGCGAACCGTGCACCAGTTGCATCCCCACCGAACCCGGATTGACGATCAGGCGCCCATCGAGCAGCCGCAGCGAGCGGGGAATATGGGTATGGCCGCACAGCAGCACGGGGTAGTCGAGGCCGCCGGCCAGCGCTGCGACCTGCGCCTCGCCGGGGACGGTGGTCGTCCGACCGGCATAGAAGGTGTCGAGCCAGGGCGTCTCGTCATCGGCCGGGGTGCCGTGGCACAGAAAGACCGCATCGGAATGGGCCGCCGTCGCCGGCAGGTCGGCCAGCCAGTCAAGCTGGGAAGGGTTGAGTTGCGCCCGCGCAAAGGCGTCAATGGCGCCCGAACCGCGCAGGGAGAGGTCGACTGTCCAACGATCATGATTGCCCCGGACGGACAGGCCACCCAGCGCCATCAGCCGTTGGGCTGTACCGGCCGGATCGACCGGTCCACTGACATTGTCACCCAGGCCCAAGACGGTATCCACGCCATGGCGCGCTATGTCGGCCAGCACGGCGTCAAGCGCCAGGGCATTGCCGTGGATGTCCGAGATAACGGCGACGCGCAATTAGCTGGCTTTGCCCTTGCCACCTTGGAGCGCAGCCAGTTCCTTGCGCAGCGCATCGATTTCCTCGCCCTGCACCTGAACCAGTTCGCGCAGCGCGTCGAAATCCTCGCGCTTGACCAGGTCCATATCGGCTACGAGCCGCTGGGCCTGCGACTTGACTGCGGTCTCGACTTCACGACGGACGCCGTCGGCAACGCCAGCCGCCTCGTTCATCAATCGGCCCAGATCATCAAAGATCCTGTTGTTCTGGCTCATCGCACACACCCACTTGGTTTGGCCCTGTAAGCCACTACTTAGGTCACACCGCCCGACTTGACCAGAGAGGCCGAAGCGGCAATGGTCCGGCCGATTGCCGCAGGAGCCGCTATTGCCCTTCCCCAATATTGATCCCATCGCCTTTGCCATCGGCCCCTTTGCGGTGCGCTGGTATGCGCTGGGCTACCTGTTCGGCGTCGGTCTCGGCGCCGCCTATGGCTATCTGCTGCTGGCCAATAGCCGGCTCTGGCACAAGGGCGAACCGCCTTTTGCGGCCAAGGATATCTGGGACTTCGCCTTCTGGACCATGCTGGCCATCGTGCTCGGCGGCCGCGTCGGCTATGTGCTGTTCTACAACTTGCCCTACTATCTCGCCAATCCGGGCCAGATCATCAACACGCTTGATGGCGGCATGTCCTATCACGGCGGCATGCTCGGGCTGATGCTGGCGGTGGTGCTGTTCACGCGCTTCAAGGGCAATGGCAACTGGCTGAGCGGGCTCGACCTCATCGCCTCGGTCTCGACCATCGGCATCTTCCTCGTGCGCATCGCCAACTTCATCAATGCCGAACTCTATGGCGCGCCGACCACCCTGCCCTGGGGCGTGGTCTTCCCCACCGACCCCGAACAATTGCCGCGCCACCCCAGCCAGCTCTATGAGGCCGCGCTTGAGGGCCTGCTGCTGTTCCTGCTCATTCGCGTGGCAACCCACGTCTTCTATGCGTTGCGCCGACCCGGCATGGTCGCCGGCATCTTCGGGGTGGGCTATGGCCTGTCGCGCATCGCGGTGGAATTCGTGCGCCTGCCCGACAGCCAGATCGGCTACCTCTTTGGCGGCTGGCTGACCATGGGCATGGTGCTCTCGATACCGCTCGTGCTGGCCGGGCTGGGCCTGATCGCCTATGCGGCCACCCGCAAAGAGAGCGCACTGCGGGCTCCGGCATGACCGACGCCCCCACCCTGCCCGAACTGATCGACATGCAGATCCGCACCAGCGGCCCCATGTCGATTGCCAGCTATATGGGGCTCTGCCTCACCCATCCGTCCAAGGGCTATTACAAGAGTGCGGACCCCCTTGGTGCCAAGGGCGATTTCGTCACCGCTCCGGAAATCAGCCAGATGTTCGGAGAGCTGCTGGGCTTCTTCTGCGTCAACGTCTGGCAGCAGATGGGCAGCCCCAAGACCTTCACCCTGCTCGAGCTCGGGCCGGGCCGCGGCACGCTGATGGCCGACATGCTGCGCGTCGCCTGCCGCGCCGAAGGGTTTCGCGATGCGTTGGACCTGCGGCTGTTCGAGACCAATCCGGCGCTGATCGCCGAGCAGAATGCGCGACTGGAAGCATATGGTCCGAAATGGATCGATGCCTTCGAAAAAGTCGGCGATGGCCCGCTCCTGGTTGTGGCCAACGAGTTCTTCGACGCCCTGCCCATCCGCCAGTTCGTCCGCATGGACGATGGCTGGCACGAGCGCATGGTGGGCCTGAGCGAGGGCCGCCGCAGCTTCGGGCTCAACCCGACGCCGATCCCGCCCGGAGCGATGCCCGAAGCCGTTGCCGATGCCGCGCCCAACAGCGTATTCGAGGTGGGGCTGGCCAATGGCGAGGTGATGAAGCGGCTTGCCAGCATCGTTTCGACCCAGGGCGGGGCTATCCTTGCCGTGGACTACGGTTATGCCCGCACCCAGACCGGGGAAACCCTGCAGGGCGTGCGCCGGCATCAATATGCCGATGTGCTGGATGCGCCGGGTGAGACCGATCTCTCCGCCCATGTCGACTTCGAGGCTCTGGGCAATGTCGCTGCCAAGGCAGGTTTGGCTGTGCAACCGCTGGCGACGCAGGGGGATTTCCTGACGCGGCTGGGCCTCAACGAACGCGCCAAGGCACTGAGCGCGGCCAATCCGGGTTCAACTGCCGACATCGCTGCCGCCAAGGCGCGGCTGGCGGAGCCCGGACAGATGGGGGAGCTGTTCAAGGCCTTCTGCGCCCACAGCCCCGGCCTGTTCCCGCCAGGCTTTGCACCATGACCGTGCCATTCGAACAGAGCGAAGCGCTTGCTGCCATGCCCGCGCTGCGTCATGGCTTTTTCGGCCGCCAGGGCGGGCATTCGAAGGGCGAATTCGCCTCCAACAACATGTCCATAGCGCTGGGCGACAAACCGCACCTGGCCGAGGCCAATCGCACCGGCGCGGCCCAGGCGCTGGGATATCTGCGCCAGAACCTCTATCTGCTCAAGCAGATGCATTCCCCCAGTGTGCGCGTGCTGACCGACTATCCGGACAATGAGGTGCCGGTCGAAGCCGACGCCATGGTGACCCGGCTGCCGACACTGGCGCTGGGCATCCTCACCGCCGACTGCACACCGATCCTGCTGGCCGACGAAGAAGCCGGCGTCATCGGGGCCGTCCATGCCGGCTGGCGCGGCGCAGTGGACGGCATCATCGGAAACACCGTCGCAGCGATGACCGGGCTCGGCGCCGCTCCAGCGCGCATCGTCGCCGTCATTGGTCCCACCATCAGTGGCGACAACTACGAGGTCGGCCCGCAATTCATGACCGAGTTCGTGGCGCTACACCCCGATGGCTGGCGCTATTTTCACGTGCCGCCGGGCAAGCGCACGCATTTCGACCTGCCCGGTTTCGTCGAGGGACAATTGCGGGCCGCCGGTATCGGAACGGTGGACCGGGTCGGTGGCTGTACCTATGCCCATCCCGACCGCTATTTCTCCCATCGCTACGCCACCCACCAGGGCACCAAGACCGGCCGCCAGATCGCCATCATCGGCCTGACGTAATTCTTTACCCTTCATCCATTTGTTGCGTTGCGCGGCCGAAGGGGACTCGCTAAAGCTGCCCGCGAAACTGGATACCCCCGCCGCCCGGGGCGTAGTTGAGACAGGATCGCGCCCCATGAAGCTGGTGACCGGCAACTCCAACCGTGCCCTTGCCCAGGCCGTCGCCAGCTACCTCGAGCTTCCTCTCACAGATTGCACGGTCAAGCGCTTCGCGGACAAGGAAGTCTATGTCGAGGTGCATGACAATGTGCGCGGCGAAGACGCCTTCATCCTGCAGTCGACCAGCTTTCCGGCCAACGACAACCTGATGGAACTGCTGATCCTGATCGATGCGCTGCGCCGCTCGTCGGCCCGGCGCATCACCGCGGTCATCCCCTATTTCGGCTATGCCCGGCAGGACCGCAAATCGGCGCCGCGCACCCCGATCTCGGCCAAGCTGGTGGCCAATCTCATCACTGAAGCCGGCGCCAACCGCGTGCTGACGCTCGACCTGCACGCCGCCCAGATCCAGGGCTTCTTCGATATCCCCACCGACAACCTGACTGCCGCCCCCGTCATGGTGCGCGACATCCAGGACAATTATGACGTCAAGAATGTCATGATCGTCTCGCCCGACGTTGGCGGCGTGGTGCGGGCGCGCAATGTCGCCGGCCGCATCGGCGCCAACCTGGCCATCGTCGACAAGCGCCGTCCCCGCGCCGGCGTCAGCGAAGTGATGAACATCATCGGCGATGTCGAGGGCCAGACCTGCATCATGATCGACGACATCGTCGACAGTGGCGGTACGCTGGTCAACGCTGCCGAAGCGCTGCTCAATGCCGGCGCCAAGGAAGTTTCGGCCTACCTGACCCATGGCGTGTTGTCCGAGGGCGCCGCCGAACGCATCGCCGCATCCAAGCTCAAGGAACTGGTGGTGACGGACTCGATCGAAGAGACCGAGGCCCAGCGCAATGCCGGCAATATCCGCCGCATGAGCATTGCCCCGCTGATCGGCGAGGCCGTTGCGCGGACGGCAAGCGAACAGAGCGTGTCGAGCCTGTTCGACTAATTTCCTCCCTCGCCGTCGAAATCGCCGATCCTCGCGCGACATTGCCCTGAAGGGCTATGCTGCCCGCAACGAGGAGACGCGCGATGAAGTTCATGCTGATGCTGTATGCCGACGAAAAGGCCGGCGCCGCCATTCCCCAGGCCGAGATGGCCAAGGCCATGCAGCAGATGTCGGCCTACCAGCACACATTGGAAAAGGCCGGCGCCTTTATATCGACGGCCGCCCTTGGCATAACTGAAGATGCCCGCACCATCACCAGGTATGACGGCGAGCTCAAGGTGCATGACGGCCCCTATGCGGAGACGCGCGAGCAGCTTGGCGGCTATTTCATGATCGAGGCGCCTGACATGGCCAAGGCGATCGAACTGGCTGCCTTGTGCCCAGCGGCGACCTGGGGTCCCATCGAAATCCGCCCCTTCCACCCCGGTTACGGGCCCGACTGACAATTTTGCGTCGAAAAGTCGAAAGCCATCATGGCGCACCGACATTGCTGCATCGGAGCATGATGCGCCGACCATGAAAGGAAAACGCGATGCGCTACATGATGGTCATTCACAACGACGACGAAGCCCTGGCCAATGCCAACCAGCAGCAGCTCTGGGCCGACTACGCCGCCTTCAACCAGGCTCTGGCCAAGGCGGGTGCCGGCTTCACCAGTGGCGAACGGCTGCAGTCCGGCAAGGACGGCACCATCGTGCGCAGCCGCGCCGGCAAGACCGATGTGCTCGATGGCCCCTATACCGATACCAAGGAGCAGTTCGCCGGCTACTTCTTCATCGACGTGGCGACGCTGGAAGAGGCGGTGGAATGGGCCAATCGCTGCCCCAGCTCCCGTTTCGGCACCATCGAGATCCGCCAGGTTGTGGACGCTGGCAAGAACTAATGGACGATGCGGCGCGCCAGACTGCCGAGCAGGTTGCCCGCGCGAGCTATGGGCGCCTGCTCGCCTTTCTTGCCGCCCGCACCCGCGACGTGGCGGGCGCCGAAGATGCGCTGGCGGAGGCCTTCGCCAGCGCACTCAAGACCTGGCCGGAGCACGGCGTTCCGGCCAATCCCGATGCATGGTTGCTTACTGTCGCCCGACGCCGCCAGACCGACGCGGTCAGACGACGGCAGACCCGCACCGCCGGAGAGGGACATATCCAGCTCATGACCGAAGAACTTGCGGAAGCCGCTGCCAACCCTGACGCCATTCCGGACCGGCGACTGGCCCTGATGTTCGCCTGCGCCCACCCTGAAATCGAGGCCGGCATGCGCGCGCCGCTGATCCTGCAGACCATCCTGGGTCTCACGGCCATCGATATCGCCACGGCCTTCCTCATACCGCCGGCCACCATGGGCCAGCGCCTCGTCCGCGCCAAAGCACGCATCAAGGAAGCCGGCGTGCCATTCGAAATACCCGGGCGGGAGGCCCTTGCCGAGCGGCTCGACGCCGTCCTGGGCGCCATCTATGCCGCCTATGCCAAGGGCTGGACCGAGATCGGCGATGCGACGGCCGAGCGGCTGGCCGACGAAGCCATCTGGCTGGGGCGGCTGGTGGTGTCACTGCTGCCCGAAGAGCCTGAGGCCAAGGGCATGCTGGCCCTGATGCTCTATGCCGAAGCGCGACGGGAAGCCCGGCGCGATGGCAGCGGCGCCTATGTGCCCCTCGAGGCCCAGGACATTGCCCTGTGGGACGAGCCACAGATCGTGAGCGCCGAAGCGCTGCTGCGCGATGCCAATGCAAATGGCCCCACCGGGCGCTACCAGATCGAAGCGGCCATCCAATCGGCCCATGTCGCCCGGCGGATCAGCGGGCGTGCCAACTGGGATGCCGTGGTGGCGCTCTACGACGTGCTGCTGCGCCTGACGCAATCGCCGGTGGTCGTGCTCAACCGGGCTGCCGCCGTGATGGAGGTTGAAGGTCCCGAGGCCGCTCTGGCCAGCCTCGACACGATCGCCACCGACCGGCGCATGGCGGACTACCAGCCCTACTGGGCTGCACGGGGCCACCTGGCGGCGCGCGCCGGCCGCAAGGCGGAGGCGCATGAGGCGCTGACCCTGGCCATGGGCCTGGCCACCGACGAGGCCGTGCGACAATATCTGGCGGCCCAGCGCAACAAGCTGCAGGACGGCTAAACCCTTCCCGCTTGCCCCTCCCGCCCCTTTCGGCTATAGCCCCGCTCATGAAGCGCTCGTCACCCCTGGAGGACGGGCGCGTATGCTGTTGTAGTGACGCATACACCAACCAGAATGGATATTTCCATGGCTGCGACTACAAAGGTGCTCAAGGCACAGGCGCGTGAGGGAGTGGGCAAGGGGGCCGCTCGTGAACTGCGCCGTCAGGGACTCGTTCCTGCAGTTATCTACGGTGACAAGAAAGCCCCCGTCACCATCGCCCTCGCCTACAAGGATGCGCACAAGTACATCTATGCTGGCGGTTTCCTGAGCCACATCATCGAACTCGATGTGGACGGCACCAAGCATCGCGTGATTCCGCGCGACTACCAGCTTGATCCGGTCAAGGACTTCCCGATGCACGTGGACTTCCTCCGCGTCGGCAAGGGTTCCAAGCTCAACGTCCAGGTGCATGTCAACTTCATCAATGAAGAAGCCAGCCCGGGCCTCAAGCGCGGCGGCACCCTGAACATCGTGCACCATACGCTCGACCTGACCGTCGATGCGGACAACATCCCCGAGGAAGTGACCGTCGATCTGACCGGTCTCGATATCGGCGACACCGTCCACATCTCGTCGATCAAGCTGCCGGCTGGCGCCGTCGACCACAGCCACGAAGAAGACGTGACCATTGCCACCATCGTCGCCCCGTCGGCTCTCAAGTCGGCTGGCACCGAGGATGAGGCTGAAGAAGCAGGCGAAGCCGAGCCCAAGGCCGAGTAATCGTCCTTCTGCCGTCTTTCTGCTAAGAGTTCGAGGCGGCCTTCGGGCCGCCTCTTTCGTTTCTGGAGTTCGCGATGAAGCTGCTTGTCGGCCTGGGCAATCCCGGCAACCAATATGAAGGCAATCGCCACAATATCGGCTTCATGGCGGTCGACGCCATTGCACGCGAGAACGGGATCACCCAGTTCCGCTCCAAGCATGCGGGCAGTCTGGCCGAAGGGACGATCGCCGGCGAGAAGGTGATCCTCCTCAAGCCGCAGACCTTCATGAACCGCTCTGGCGACAGCGTCCAGCAGGTCGCCAAGTTCTACAAGATCGAGCCGGCCGACATCATCGTCTTCTATGACGAACTCGACCTCGCGCCGGGCAAGGTGCGGGTGAAGATCGGCGGTGGCAATGGCGGGCACAATGGCCTGCGCTCCATCGATCCGCAGATCGGGCTCGACTACAAGCGCGTCCGGCTCGGGATCGGCCATCCCGGCAAGGAATATGTGACCCACCACGTGCTGGGCGACTTCGCCAAGGCTGACCAGGACTGGCTGGCGCCGCTGCTCGAGGGCATCGGCAAGCATGCCGACATGCTGATCAAGGGTGACGACAGCGGCTTCATGAACAAGCTGGCGCTGGCAACCAGGGCCGCCGACGAACCAGCTGCAAAGCCGGCCCCCAAAGCACAGAGCCACATCAGGCAGGCGCGTCCCGCCAAGCCGCAGGCCAAACTGCCCGAGACGGGTCCGATGGCCAATATGCTCAAGAAACTCTTCGGTAGCGAATAGACGTCACGACGTCCCGGCGTCGTCACCGACCCGGCGACGGTGATGCTCCCGCAGCCGGCCGAGCATCGAGACCAAGTCGGCCATTTCGGTCTGGCTCAGCGGTGCAAACGCCGCCGCCTGTGCACGCTCGAGCACTCCCGCCAGTTCTTCAAGCCTCGCCTCGCCGACTGATGTCAGCGTGATGATGTTCTGCCGCCGGTCGGTGGGATCAACAGCGCGCGATACCGTCTTGTCCCGCTCAAGCTGATCAATGGCCGCCACAATATCGCTGCGATCGACGCCTGTGCGGCGCGACAGCTCTGCCTGGCTCTGCGGGCCAAAGGCCCGAAGCGTCGCCAGTACCGCAAAGTGATTGCGATGAGCATCGAGCCGTTCGAGCGCCTGCGCTGTACTGCGCGTGACCATCAATGCGACCTGCGACAGCAGTCGCGAGGGCTGCGCGTCGAGAAGCGGGGCAATTTCGATATCGGTCGGATCCATGGCCCATATCATAGCCGATATTCGTTGACAGGACCAACGATCCGATATTAATTGGCATTACCAACGTTGGCGCTACCAACAAATAGGAAATTCCATGGCCGCGGTTTTTCGTGTCGACAGTTTTCAGGTTTCCTCCGCAGCACTGCCCCAGTTCCGCAGTGCCGCGCAACGCTCCCTGGCCGTGCTGCGCAGCCAGCCCGGTTTCGTGCGCGACCAATGGTTCGAGCGGATCGAGGGCACGGGCCGCTTCAACATCGTGACACTTGTCGAATGGGAGGATGCTTCATTCCTGCCAGTCGCAGGCGCCGCCGTACGAGCCAGCCATGAGGGCGCAGGCTTTAACCCAGAGGCCTTTGCAATCCAGCACGGCATTGACCAGAGCAAGGCCGTTTATTCCGCTTATCCAGCCTGAACGGCGAAGGGCCTGCTACACAAGCCCACCGAGTGCATTGACTTATGCGGCTCGACCGCCGATGTGGTGACCAACAGTTTCCGGAGCATCCCCATGGGTTTCAAGATGGGCATTGTCGGCCTGCCGAATGTCGGCAAGTCGACCCTTTTCAATGCACTGACACGCACCGCCGCAGCAGCGGCAGCGAATTTTCCGTTCTGCACGATCGAGCCCAATGTGGGCGACGTGCCCGTGCCCGACGCGCGGCTGCAAAAGCTGGCGGCAATCGGCAAATCGGTGAACGTGCTGCCGGCCCGCATGAGCTTTGTCGACATTGCCGGGTTGGTGAAGGGCGCATCCAAGGGCGAAGGCCTGGGCAACCAGTTCCTCGCCAATATCCGCGAATGCGACGCCATCGCCTATGTGCTGCGCTGCTTTGAAGACGGCAACATCATCCATGTCGCCAACAAGGTCGATCCGCTGGCCGACGCCGAAGTGGTCGAGACCGAGCTGATGCTGGCGGATCTGGAAAGCCTCGAGAAGCGCCGCACCGGCGTCGAGAAGAAAGCCAAGGGCAATGACAAGGACGCCAAGATCACGCTCGACCTGATCGACCGCTCGCTCGTGCTGTTGCGCGAGGGCAAGTCAGCCCGCTTCGTCGAGCGTTCAGCCGAAGAAGAAAAGGCCTTCCAGGAGCTGCAGCTGCTGACGTCCAAGCCCGTGCTCTATGTCTGCAATGTCGACGAGGGCTCGGCAGAGCACGGCAATGAGATGAGCAAGGCCGTCGAAGCCTATGCCCATGCCAATGGCGCTGGTGTCGTCATCATCTCGGCAGAAATCGAGAGCCAGCTGGCACAGCTCCCCGATGCCGAGCAGGCTGAATATCTCGAAAGCCTGGGCCTGCACGAAGCCGGCCTCAACCGGCTGATCCGCGAGGCCTATGCCCTGCTTGGCCTGCAGACCTATTTCACGGTCGGTCCCAAGGAAACGCGCGCCTGGACTATCCACAAGGGCGACAAGGCCCCGGCCGCGGCCGGCGTCATCCACTCCGATTTCGAGCGCGGCTTCATTCGCGCCCAGACCATCGGCTACGAGGACTTCATAACCCTGGGCGGCGAAGTCGCGGCCAAGGAAGCCGGCAAGGCCCGCGACGAAGGCAAGGAATATGTCGTCAAGGACGGCGACGTCATGCTGTTCAAGTTTAATACTTAGGACCGGCCGCTTCGCGGCAAAATCGCTCCAGTGGAGCGATTGGTCCTAAGGCCAAGAGACCTATGGTCGAATGGCCCAGATGCACCGCGAGCACGGACACTCCCGTCAGCGCAACCATCGGTTTCGTCGCCATACCTAGGGTGGACCCCGGCCTTCGCCGGCTTGACATCGCGTGGTTGGGGCGGCTGAATCCGACCCCATTTCCGCCATTTGTCGTGGGATGCACCGTACCCAAAACCTGCCACGCACAGCCAACGCTCCAGCGATGTCAGAGTGAGGTCATCGGTACTCAGGGTCGCCAGGCAGATCGTAAAGTGCCAACTCCTCTTCCGTGGGAGGTTCGAAGAGTTCTGACCACCTAAGCAAGTCTGTCCGTGAGATTTCGAAGCTATCGGCTGGACGCGCGGCATTCCGGGTTGCGACCCTGTCCCAGAGCTCCTGAAACGGGACATCAAGGAAGCAGAGGACGACCCGTGCACCAGCGGCGCGAGCTTCTTCTCGGCAGGTATCGCGCTCTGCCCGTGACCACACTCCCCAATCAACGACAACGCTACAGCCAAGGCGAAGCACTTGCAGCGCGATTTGCCATTGCAGTTGCTCCACTCGGCCTCGGCATGGTCCAAGTTCGGCTTCCGGCGTCGAGATTCCGGGGTAAAGCCTGTGCATCCAGTCGTCTGCGGTCAGACGGAGGGCAGGTACTTCATGCTCAATGATTTTGGCGAGGGAAGTCTTGCCGGAGCCGGGCAGGCCGCAGGTCAGATAGAGTGTGGGCATTGGAAATCTCTGATCAGGGTATGGACGGTTGCTGCGTCCCGCATTTCTGCGTGACTGCACTTGGCTCAATGCCACAGGTCGTGGCTGATCAGATGTTTGTTGCCATGCCTAACTTTGGGTCGGCATCACTCTAGGGTCAAGACGGCAAGTTTGGATCGCATCAAACGTAACATGCCTCAAGGAACATACCGGCACCCCAGACATTGAGGGAACATCCCACTGACTTGGAGGAAGACATGTTCCGATTAGCTGCGTTGGTCTTTGTCGCTTCATCCGTGAGCATAACGCCGGCCGCGTTGGCTCAGGTCAGCGGCGGATGGCAACCCTACCTGGACAGCGCCTATGGCTTCTCGGCGGCACTGCCACTGGGTGCCTTCGAGGTCGTCGAAGCGGAAGGGACACCTGGGATGGCTCTTCGGGAAATCGGTGGGCAAGCCACCGTGAACCTCTACGGTGGCCCCGCGCAAGGAATGACCAGGGAGGCACTGGAAGACCGGCTGGAAACCGGTGCGCAGCTCAGCACCACAACCTATAGGGCCGGGGGTGACTCCTGGTTTGTCCTTTCCGGTTTCTATGGCGGGGAGAGGAAGGATACGATCTTTTATACGAAGGTGTTGTTCTCGTCCGATCACCAGACCTTCTCGGCCTTCGAGATCACCTTCCCTGCACAGGAGAAGCCACGTTTTGAAGCGTTGGTGGAGCACTTCGAAGACAATTTCACCCGTCCCAGGCCTTAGCCGGGACCAGCGCGACCAATAGACGATCAGGATCGCGATAGACTCTATGGGCTGCGCTGCCGCGATGGCAGACTTGGCTAGATCATTGCCCAGAGCCGCCCGTCTGTGACCCACCTTCACACCTAGCCCTCGATCGTATCCCGACGCATCTGGCTCGGCGTCATCCCATAGGCCTTGCGGAAGTGTTCATAGAACTGGGTCTGGCTGACGAAGCCGGCCTGGAAGGCCACATTGGCAACTGAGAGGCTGCCGTCGAACAGCAGCGAGCGGGCGCGGATCAGGCGCATGCGGGTGACGAATTTCTGCACCGAAGTATGCATCACCTTGGTGAAAAGGTTGGTGGCGTAATTGGGGTGCAGGCCCACCACTTTGGCGATGTCCTCGGCGCTGAGCGGATCGGTGATATTTTCCACGATGTGTCGCACCATGCGCACCACATAGCGCACTGGCGAGCCGGTGCGCGTGCGCGTACCGGTCGTTTCCACCCAGGCGGGCAGCAGGGTGTCCCAGCCGGTGATGGCGGCGCGGCGGAACATGGTGCCGATCTCGGAACGTACGATATCGGTGCGCAGGGCATTGCCGCTGCGATAATCCTGGTGCCAGCGATCGAGCGTTTCGAGCCCGATGCAGTCCGGATTGAGCTGGATGACGCCGCCTCCCATCAAGGTCTCGGTCAGCCGGCCGAGCTGGGGCATTTCGAGAAAGGCATCCATCGGCAGGTAGATGTTGAGCTGACGCCCCTCTGCCGTCTCGGGGCTGAGGCCGATGGTCTGGTGCGGGATGCCGGCCCAGAAGGCGACGAGCCGGTCCGAGCCAACGGTGACCGGCCCGCCGTCGAACACATAATCCATGCTGCCGCGTGTCAGCCAGTTGAATTCGATATGGCCGTGGACATGGGGCTGCGGCATGATCTGGGGCGCAAAGGAGCGCATGCCGAAGCGGCCGAAAGCCTTGCCCGACGAATAGAAGCTGCGGTCCGGCCGCGGGGTCGGCCGGGGCGCTTTTTCGCGCGCGCGGCGCAGCTGCACGACGCTATCAACAGTCATACTTATCCGTCGATTTCTTAGAAAACCGGAATAAGTCTCTATCATCCCGGATTGCTTCACCAATGGCAAGGCGTAGGATTTTGACCTGAGCACGGGACCAGTCGGCAGGGAGTGGCCGACGCAGGCAATCAATGCCGACCCGCTGCCATGGGAGGTTTTATGAGAAAACACGCAATGGCCCTTGGTGGGGCCGGACTGATGCTGGGCGTCTCGCTAATAGCGGTACAAGCCCAGGACCTGACGGGCGAGCTTCCGGATCCGCCGGAATTCGCCGCCCAGAGCGAACCCATTTTCGTCAGTGTTTCCGACATCCTGGAATTCAAGGCGCTGCCGGAATATCACGAGCCCGACTGGGTCACGTCGAAATATGTCGAGGCCGGCACCCTGCCGCCCGTCGCCGAGCGTCTCCCCAAGGAACCCATGGTCTACAAGACCGCCAACATGCCCGACGGTGTCGGCGTCTATGGCGACACCATGCGCCATGTCATCGGCGGCCGCCCGGAAGGCTGGAACTATATCGGCGGCCAGTCCCAAGGCTGGGGCGGCATCGATATCGGTCTGTCCGAATGCCTGACCCGTACCGGCCCGCTGTTCACGGTCAAGGCCGACGAACTCGAGCCCTTGCCCAACCTGGCCAGGAGCTGGGAATGGTCCGAGGACGGCCATGAGCTGACCATGAAGCTCATCGAAGGCGCCAAGTGGTCCGACGGCGACCCCTTCGATGCTGAAGACGTGATGTTCTACTGGGAAGACCATATCCTGGATACCAACGTCTCCCCGCTCAACGGCGGCACCCCCGAGACGTTTGGCGTGGGCACGACGCTCGAAGCGCTCGACCCCTACACCATCAAGTGGACCTTCAAGGAAGTCCGCCCGACCCAGTACCTCTATGCGATGGCCTATGGCACGTTCTGCCCAGGCCCGAGCCATATCCTCAAGGCCGAGCATCCCAAGTACAAGCCCGAGAACACCTACGAGCAGTACAAGAACGCCTTTCCGCCCGAATATATGAACATTCCGGTCATGGGCGCCTGGGTGCCGGTCGAGTACCGTCCTGACGACATCGTCGTCATGCGCCGCAACCCCTATTACTGGAAGGTCGACGAGGCCGGCAACCAGCTGCCTTACCTCAACGAAATGCATTATCGCCTCAGCACCTGGGCTGACCGCGACGTGCAGGCCGTGGCCGGTTCGGGCGACTTCTCCAACCTCGAACAGGCTGAAAGCTATGTCGAGGCGCTGCGTCGCTCAGCCGAGGAAAGCGCTCCGGCCCGCCTGCAGTTCGGTGCCCGCACCATCGGCTATGCCCTGCGCATGAACCTCTCGGCCAATGGTTGGGGTGAACCCGACGAACGCGCTCAGGCCGTTCGCGAACTCAACCGCGAGCTGGATTTCCGCAAGGCAATCTCGATCGCTACCGATCGCCAGCGCCTGGGTGAATCGCTGGTCCGCGGTCCGTTCACCGCTATCTATCCCGGCGGCCTCTATGCCGGCACGACCTACTACGACAAGGCTTCGACCGTGTACTACCCGTACAATATCGAAGCGGCCAATGCCCTGCTCGATGGCCTCAACCTGGTTGATACCGACGGCAATGGCATCCGCAACTTCCCCGAAGGCACCGCTGGCGGTGGCGACGTGGAAATCACCCTGCTGGCCAATACCGACTACGGCACAGACACCAACCTGGCCGAAGGCGTCATCGCCCAGATGGAACCGCTTGGCATCCGCGTGATCGCCAACTTCCAGTCCGGCACGGCGCGTGACGACATGGCCCAGGCTGGCCAGTTCGACTGGCATGTCGAGCGCCAGGGCTCGGAAATGGTCTCGGTGGTGCAGGGCACTGCCGCACTCGCCCCGACCGGCCCGCGCACGCACTACTTCCACCGTGCGGGCACCGACGGCACCCTCGATCTGCTGCCCTTCGAGCAGGAGCTTGTCGATACCGTCAACGCATTCATCGCCACCAGCGATAATGCGGAGCGGACTGAACTGATGAAGAAGTATCAGCGCATCTTCACCGAGAACGTCTATTCCGTCGGTTTGACGCAATATCCCGGTGCACTGATCATCAACAAGCGCTTTGCCAACATCCCGGCAGGTGCCCCGATCTTCATGTTCAACTGGGCCGAAGACAACATCATCCGCGAGCGTGTCTTCGTTCCGGCCGACGCACAGGGCGACTACGAACTGCATCCCGAAACCCTGCCGGGCGCGCCCGGCTCGGCCGGCCCGATGTGATCGCAGTCTAGCGCACGAACTCGGCAGGGGGATCCGTTCCCCCTGCCTCCAACGGAAAGGCTTGCGGCATGCTTCGATTTCTCACCATGCGCGTCCTGGGCGCGATCCCGCTGCTGATTTTGCTCAGCGTGGTGACCTTCGCCATCATCCAGGCACCGCCCGGCGACTATGCCGACTATATCCGATCCATGCTGATCAATCAGGGCGGCGTCCAGCCCGACCTTGCCGAGGCGCAGGCCGAAATCTACCGCGAGGCCAACGGCCTCAACGACCCGATCGTCGTGCAGTATTTTCGCTGGATCACCGGCATCGTCACGCGCTTCGATTTCGGCCATTCGCTCTATTACAACAAGCCCGTCGGCAATGTGGTGGCCGAGCGGCTTCCAGCGACAATCCTCCTGGCGCTGACCTGCCATATCCTGGCCTCCGTGCTGGGCATCGGTCTCGGCATCATCGCGGCGACCCGCCAGTATTCGTGGGTCGATACCGGCTTGGGCATCATCTCCTTCCTCGGCATGACGATCCCGCGTTTCCTGCTGGCGATCATCATCCTCTATTTCCTCGTCTTCCGGCTCAATGTCTCGGAAGTCGGCATGTTCTTCTCTGCCCGCTATGGCGGCGCCCCCTGGAGCTGGGACAAGTTCGTCAACCTGATGCAGCATATCTGGCCGGTGATCTTCATCGCGACGTTCGGCGGTCTTGCGTACAATATGCGCGTGATGCGGGCCAACCTGCTCGACGTGCTCAACAGCCAATATGTCGAGACAGCGCGGGCCAAGGGCCTGCCTGAAGGCGCGGTCATCATGAAGCACGCCGTGCCCAATGCCCTGCATCCACTGGTTGCCTACCAGGGCGTTGTACTGCCCTACATGCTGACCGGCGAGATCGAGGTTGCCATCGTCTTCGGGCTGGCAACGGTCGGCCCCGCCATTGTGGGCTCGATGGGCGTCGGCGACGTCTTCGTCACCGCGACCTTCATGCTGGTCCTCGCCGTCACGCTGATCATCGGCAACATCATTTCAGACATTCTGCTGGTGGCGCTCGATCCCCGTGTTCGCCTGGGGGGAAGCAACGAATGAGCAAGATCGATACCCACGCCTCCATCCCCCTGCCCACCGATGCCAGCGGCGGCCCGATGCCCACGCCGGCCGAAGAGGCGGATGTCGCACCCTCCCCTGTCCTTACGCGCTTCGGCAGCGGCAACGAAACCTATGCCACCCTGGTCTGGCGCCGCTTCAAGCGCTCGCCCATGGGCATGATCGGCCTCGTCCTGGTCGTGATGATGCTGGTAGTCTCGATCTTTGCCGATTTCTTTGCACCCATGGACCCCAAGCAGGCCAACCTGCCCTTCGCGCCGCCCGACGTTATTGCCTTTGAAGACCCCGAGGGCAACTTCAGCCTGATCCCCTATGTCTATCCCATAGGCGACACTGGTGAGTTCGATCCCATCACCTTCCAGCCGCTGACGGGGCTGGTGAAGGACAACCCGACGCCGACCGGCTTCTTCGTCTCCGGCCACCCCTATCAGTTGCTCTGGTTCATCCCGGCCAATATCCACTTCTTCGGCTCGACCGATGGCCGCCCGATCCAGCTGCTCGGCACCGACAAGTTCGGGCGTGACATCCTCTCGCGCGGCATTATCGGTTCGCGCATCTCGCTGATGATTGCCCTGGCCGTCGTCTCCATCACCACCATTGTCGGCACCCTGGTGGGCATCACATCCGGCTATATCGGCGGGCGGCTCGACAGCTGGGTACAGCGCTTCGTCGACTTCGTTCTCGCCTTCCCGCAATTGCCGCTCTATCTGGCACTCACCTCGCTGATCCCGGTCACGGCGCCGTCCAACGTGTTCCTCTCCTTCGTGATCTTTGTCATGGCGGTGCTGGGCTGGGCGCAATTGAGCCGCGAAGTGCGCTCCAAGACCCTGTCCCTGGCGCGCATCGAATATGTCCGCGCTGCCATCGCCGTTGGCTCATCCGATGCCCGCATCATCACGCGGCACATCCTGCCCAACGTGCTGAGCCACATCATCGTGGCGGTGACCCTGGCTATTCCCAGCGTCGTGCTGCTGGAGAGCTTTCTCGGCTTCCTCGGCTTTGCCGTTAAGCCGCCGCTGATCTCCTGGGGCCTGATGCTGCAGGATACGGGCACCTTCTCGGTGATCGGTTCCTACCCCTGGATCCTCAGTCCCGTCATCTTCGTGCTGATCACCGTCTTCGCCTTCAACGCGCTGGGTGACGGTCTGCGCGACGCCATCGACCCGTATTGAGGATCAGGCCATGACCGAACCCAGCTACACGCCTGTCTCCGACACACGCCACGACCTCGGCAGCCACGGCCGCGAACTGATCCTCGATGCCCGCAATATCGGTGTCGATTTCAAGGTGGAGGGCGGCACGGTCAACGCCGTACGTGATGTCTCTTTCCAGTTACATCGGGGCGAGACCATCGCCCTGGTCGGCGAAAGCGGCTCGGGTAAATCCGTGACGGCCCGCACGCTGATGAAATTGCTGACAAAACGGGCGACGATTTTGCCGGAGACGCGGATTACGCTGTCGGGCAAGAACATCGTGACCATGGGCGATCGCGATATGCGCAAGCTGCGCGGTAATGATATCGCCATGATCTTCCAGGAGCCGATGAGCTCGCTGAACCCGGTCTATACGATCGGCCAGCAGATCTGCGAGGTGCTGCACCTGCACAACCGCATGAGCCGCGGCGAGGCCATGGCCAAGGCCGAGGCGCTGCTCGAGGAAGTGCAGATCCCCGAACCCCGGGCGCGGCTGAACAATTATCCGCACCAGCTCTCGGGCGGCCAGCGCCAGCGCGTGATGATCGCCATGGCGCTCGCCAACCGGCCCGACGTGCTGATCGCCGACGAGCCGACCACCGCGCTCGACGTGACGGTACAGGCGCAGATCCTCAACCTGATCAAGGACCTCAAGGACAAGTACGGCATGGCAGTGATCCTGATCACCCATGACCTGACCGTGGTCCGCCAGTTCAGCGAATATGTCTATGTGATGCAGAATGGACGGGTGCAGGAGCACAATGCCACCGAGGCCTTGTTCGCCAATCCGACCCATGCCTATACCAAGCATTTGCTGGCCTCCGAACCCAAGGGCACCGCCCTGCCACTGGCCGAGGGCGCACATGAAACGGTGCTCGAGGGCAAGGAAGTCAAGGTCAGCTTCACCCTTAAGCGCGGTGGCTTCTTCAAGCCCGACTTCTTCGAGCTCAAGGCAGTCGACAATCTCGACATCAAGCTGATGCGCCACGAAACCCTTGGCATTGTGGGGGAATCCGGCTCTGGCAAGACGACGTTCGGGCAGGCGCTGATCCGGCTGATCGGCAACCAGGGCGGGCAGATCTTCTTTGACGGCGAACCGATCCACAACAAGGACCGCGCCGCCATGCGCCCGCTGCGCAGTCGCATGCAGATCGTGTTCCAGGACCCGTTTGCCAGCCTCAATCCACGTATGTCGATCCGCCAGATCATCGAGGAAGGGCTAATCGTCAACCAGATCGGTGCCAACCGCGTCGAGCGCGGCGACCGCGTGCGTCAGGCGCTGCGCGATGCCGGCATGCCCGACACCATCCTCAACCGCTTCCCGCATGAATTCTCGGGCGGCCAGCGCCAGCGCATCGCCATTGCCCGCGCCATCGCGCTGGAACCCGAATTCATCCTGCTCGACGAGCCGACCTCGGCGCTCGACCTGTCGGTGCAGGCCCAGATCATCGACCTGCTGCGCAAGCTGCAGGACGAAAAAGGCCTCTCCTACCTCTTCATCAGCCACGATCTCAAAGTCGTTCGGGCCCTCTGCCACCGCGTGATGGTGATGCAGTACGGCAAGATTGTCGAACAGGGACCCGTGGCCGAAGTCCTCACCAATCCTCAAACCGAATATACGGCCCGACTGGTTCGCGCCGCATTCGAAATAGCCGCCTAGCTGGAGCATTCATTTATGGCAAATCCCAAAATCACCTTTATCGGCGCCGGCTCGGCCGTGTTCATGAAGAACATCGTCGGCGACATCCTGCAGCGCCCGGCATTGGCCGGCGCAACCATCCGCCTGATGGACATCAACCCGACGCGGCTGGAAGAGAGCGAGATCATCGCCAAGAAGCTGATCGCCACGCTCGGGGTGCCCGCAACGGTCGAGACATTCTCCAACCAGCGCCAGGCGCTCGATGGCACCAATTTCGTGGTGGTCTGCTTCCAGATCGGCGGCTACGAGCCTTCGACGGTGATCGATTTCGACGTGCCCAAGAAGTACAATCTGCGCCAGACCATCGCAGACACGCTGGGCGTCGGCGGCATCATGCGCGGGCTGCGCACCGTGCCGCATCTGTGGAGCATCTGCGAGGACATGCTGCAGGTCGCGCCCGAGGCGATCATGCTGCAATATGTCAACCCGATGGCCATCAACACTTGGGCCATTTCCGAGAAATACCCCACCATCAAGCAGGTGGGCCTCTGCCACTCGGTCCAGGGCACGGCCATGGAATTGGCGCATGACCTCGACATTCCCTACGAGGACATCCGCTACCGCTCGGCCGGCATCAACCACATGGCCTTCTACCTCAAGTTCGAGCACCGCCAGCCCGATGGCTCCTACAAGGACCTCTACCCGGCCCTGCACCGCGCCTATGCCGAAGGCCGCGCGCCCAAGCCCGGCTGGAACCCGCGCTGCCCCAACAAAGTGCGCTACGAGATGATGACGCGCTTGGGCTATTTCGTCACCGAAAGCTCGGAGCACTTCGCCGAATATACGCCCTACTTCATCAAGGAGGGCCGCGAGGACATCATCGAGAAGTTCGGCATCCCGCTCGATGAATATCCCAAGCGCTGCGTCGAGCAGATTGCCCGCTGGAAGCAGACCTCCGACGACTATCGCAAGGCCGACCGCATCGAGGTCAAGCAATCCAAGGAATATGCCAGCTCCATCGTCAACTCGGTATGGACCGGCGAACCTTCGGTGATCTACGGCAACCTGCGCAATAACGGCGTGATCACCAACCTGCCCAACAACGCCGCCGTCGAAGTGCCATGCCTCGTCGACGACAACGGGCTGCAGCCGACCTTTATCGGCGACCTGCCGCCCCAGCTGACGGCGCTGATCCGCACCAATATCAACGTGCAGGAACTGACGGTCGCGGCGCTGATGACCGAAAATCGCGAGCACATCTACCACGCCGCGATGATGGATCCCCACACCGCCGCCGAGCTGGATCTGGAGCAGATCTGGAACCTCGTGGACGACCTGACCGAGGCCCATGGCAGCATGCTGCCCGAATGGGCCCGCGGCTCGCGGAAGCAGCGCGTGGCGTAATACGCCCTCCCACGACCGGCGGGCGGCCCTTCAAATGTGATCGGCCGCCCGCCGAGTTGTTAACCGGTCGTTAACTATACGGCCGCACGCTGGCCGGGCGCTGAACGAAGCCTTTGGGGGCTCAGAAAGCGACCATTATGTACGACCTCGACACCTACTTCTTTGAGCCCGACCCGCAGGCGACCGAAGCACTGGTCGGCTTGCCCGTGGCTGAAGTTGAGCGTGACCTAATCCTGGCGACCCTGCGCCATACCGACGGCAACCGCACGCACGCCGCCAACATACTGGGCATTTCCATCAGGACCATGCGCAACAAGCTGCGCGAATATGCCGAGCACGGCGTGGCGATACCGGCCAACCTGCCGCACGACATGGCTTAGCGGCTGCCGCTCTGGCGGGTTCGCCTGGGCAAGAAAAAGGGCAGGCGCACCACTGCCTGCCCAAGATCATGTCCTGTCTGCAAAACCCTAGTGGTGGCCGCCGACCACCTCGCGCAGCTCTTCCACCGAGCGAACCTTCTTGCGCGCAGCGCCATCCCAGTCGCTGGTCTTGACCGTCGACCTGGCCATGCGTTCCCTGGCCGCCGGCACGGCGTCGGCAAATTGCGGCAGCCACTGGGCCTGCGCCACGACCATCTCGTCCACCATGGCCCAAACTTCGTCAGGCGTGCAGATGGCGCCAACCAGCGGATCATGCAGCACGGCAAGCTTGAGCGTATCGATATTGCCCGTCATGGCAGCCTCCACAGATAGGCGCTGCACCGAGACCGACACCGAACAGGTGGCCGCGCAGGCCGTCGGCAGGGTGATGCCC
Organism: Alphaproteobacteria bacterium; assembly: GCA_018828145.1. GTDB lineage: Bacteria > Pseudomonadota > Alphaproteobacteria > Rhizobiales > Devosiaceae > Devosia. The sequence goes on from JAHJWO010000007.1 coordinate 100,580, forward strand.
TCGATCATGTTGATGCCGAAACGATCGACAAAGCCGGGGCTTTCGATGATCGCATCGTCCGGCAGGTTGGTGATGATGCCATTGTTGCGGCGGTTGAAATGGCCGCGATAGACCCGGCCGGTTTCCATGGCCTCGATAATGTGGCTGGCATGCTCGCTGGTCCGCTTGTGTTCGCTGAGCGGCTTGTTGGCCTGCTCCTTGAACATCGGGAAGTCGGTCTCGAACCAGTTGCGGCGCTCGGTCGAGTAGCGCAGGTAACCGCCGGTCTCGCCGTGGATCCAGTCGCTCATGTCGATCCAGCGGCCGATCTCCTCGGGGCGCTTGCGATACCAGGGCAGGTATTCGCTGAGGTGGCCGTTGGATTCGGTGGAATAGACCCCGAAGCGCTTCAGCACGTCGATGCGGACCTTCTCCTGCCTGGAATAGACCGGATGGGCCTCGAAACCCGCGATCAGCTCGTCGGCCTCGATCTTCCGGCCCTTGGCGCGGATATCGATATACCAGGTCTGGTGGTTGATGCCGGCGCAGACATAGTCCAGCTCGTCATCGGTGACGCCGAGCACATTGGCGATCTGGTGCGCACCATGCTGCACGCCGTGGCAGAGGCCAACCACATTGACGCCGCCATACATTTCGGCGGCCCAGGTGTTCATCGCCATGGGGTTGGCATAGTTGAGGAACAGCGCGCCGGGCTCGGCTACTTCCCTGATATCCTTGCAGAAATCGAGAATGACCGGGATGTTGCGCTGGCCATAGAGAATGCCGCCGGCGCAGATGGTGTCACCCACGCACTGGTCGACGCCATATTTGAGCGGGATCGAGATATCCGTCGAAAAGGCCTCGAGCCCCCCGACGCGCACGCAGGACATGATGTAGCGCGCCCCGGTGATGGCGGCACGCCGGTCGGTGGTGGCTGTGACCTTGGCCGGCAGCTTGTTGACCGAGACGATGGTCTCGATGACCTGTTTGACCATGTCGAGGTTGTGCGGGTTGATGTCGGTGAGCGCGAACTCGCAGCCGACGAATTCCGGCACCTTGAGCAGGTCCGAGATCAGCGTCTTGGTGAAGCCGATCGACCCGGCGCCGATGACTGTGACTTTGAACGACATAGCGATCCTCCAACCAGCACCTTCTGCCGGCATGCTTGCGGTTTGCTTGCACTTTGCTAGCCTTTCGGCGCCGGAGAGTGCTAGAGAAAGGTTGTGCCAATCAGGGTAATATTGTGCTCTCCGACCTGCTCGACCATGGCTATGACGTCCGCGTCCTGACGCTGCCCAAGAGCGCGGTGCCACTCCACTGCATGGCGATCAGCGCCGGTTATGAACAGCGCCGCAACGAAGTCTATTCCTGGGACGGGCTGCAGCGCGGCACGGCTCCCTTCCTGGTCATCCAGCACACGATCGTCGGTGAGGGGCGGCTCGACTTTGCCGGCGTGCAGCATCGGCTGGTGCCCGGCCAGACCATGCTGCTCTCGATGCCCCACGCCCATCGCTACTGGCTGGAGCGCGGCGGGCACTGGGAATATTTCTGGATGGTGCTGAACGGCCGCGAGGCCTTGCGACTGGCGCGGGAACTGATCGATGCCACCGGGCCTGTAATGCGCCCGCCCACGGGCGTGGTGGACCGCATAGCCAGGGCGTGCCTGACCCTGATCGAGCAGCCCGACATCACCCCCGGCGAGGTGTCAGCCACTGCCTATGCCGCCATGGCGGCGCTGCATGATGGCGTCTTCGGCGTCAGCGCCGTGCCCGAGCCAGGCCTGCCGCCCGCCATTGCCCGCGTGATGGCCCATGTCGAGACCAATCTGGGCCAGCCGCTGCAGGTGGAACGGCTGGCACGCCTCGCCGAGATGAGCAGGGGCCACTTCGTCCGCCAGTTCAGCGCCGCGGTCGGCACGCCCCCCTCCGACTTCGTGCTGGACCGGCGCATCGAGAGAATCGAACGCCTGCTGCTGGCCACCGACATGAGCGTCGTCGCCATAGCCCAGGCCACCGGCTTTGCCGACGCCAACTATCTCGCCAAGGCCTTCCGGCGGAAACGGGGTGTGGCACCGCTGCAGTTTCGCGCCAGCGCGCGGCTGGCAGCGGGCACATGAGGCAAATCCGGCTTGCCTTGCGCAGGCAAAAAGGGCAAAACGTCCGTTGACGTATAGGGCAAGCCAATGACCAATCCTGTCACCAAAGATCGCCGCCACTTCGAGGACCTCACGGTCGGCGAAGTCGCCGATCTGGGCCATATCACCGTGAGCAAGGAGATGATCATCACCTTTGCCCGCGAATTCGACCCGTTTCCCTTCCATCTCGACGAGGCGGCGGCCAAGGCAAGCCTGCTCGGTGGCCTGGCCTCAAGCGGCTGGCAGACCGGCGCCCTGAGCCTGCGCATGCTGGTCGACGCCTTTCTGAGCAAGGTCGCCTCGGCCGGAGGGCTGGGCTTCTCCGATCTCAAATGGAAGAACCCGGTCATGGTCGGCGACACTATTGGCGGCACGGTGACCGTTGCCGAGCTGCGCCGCTCGGCCAGCCATCCGCAATGGGGCATCATGACCCTCGATTTCGACGTGCGGAACCAGAAGGACCAGCCGGTGCTGACCATGCGCCTGGCCAACCTGATCGATACACGCGAGCCCGGAGTGCCGGCATGACCCGCTGGTTCGAGGATATTGTCATCGACGAGGTCTTCCCGCTCGGCAGCCATACCTTCGGCGCCGACGAGATCGTCCGCTTTGCCACGCTCTATGATCCGCAATATTTCCACCTCGACGCCGTGGCGGCACAGCACAGCCAGTTTGGCGGACTCGTCGCCAGCGGCTGGCACACGGTGAGCGTGGGCCACCGCAAGATGGTGGACGCCCTGTTTGCCGAGGAAGAGCGCCTCCTGGCCGAGGGCAGGCAGCCCGGCGTGTCCGGCCCCTCCCCCGGGGTCAATTCCATGGTCTTCAAGGTGCCGGTGCGCCCCGGCGACACGGTAAGCTATGAGCTTGTGGTGACTGACAAGCGCGCCTCCAACTCCATTCCCGGCTGGGGCCTGCTGTTCAACCGCCTGACGGCAACCAACCAGCACGGCGAACTGGTCTATCGCGCCGAGCTCGTCGGCTTCTCAAAGCTGCGCGACTACAGCATGCCGCTCAAGCTCAGACTGTTGCTTGCCCTCACCAAACTGCCACTGATCGGCCCCTTGCTGAAACGCGGCTCTTGAAAGCATTTCCGCGCGGCGGCACTCTCTGCCCCATGCGCCGAATCGCCCTCATAGCCGCCCTCACCGTCTTGTCCGCAGCGCCGGCCATGGCCCAGAACTTTGTGGGCAACTGGGCCTGTCGCGACGCCACCACCGCCAAGGCGGGCATCCTGACCATCTATGGCGAGGTCTATGGCTTCGCGTCGACCGTGGTGGGCGATGCCAGCTCGGGCACCGGGACCATCACCGTCTATCAGGACGGCGTCGGCTTCAACGATGGTGGCCTCAAGACGGCCCGCAACATGACAGCCGGCCGCGTCATCCCCGACCCGACCTATGGCACGGCCATCCAGCTGGAAACGGCCGAAGCCATCGTCATGCTCTGCACGCCGCGCTAGCCAAGCCCTAAAGCGACATTCTGCCACGATGGGGTTGAACTTTTCTCCCAATCAGGCATTTTGCTGTTGCGGCGCCGGGCCCCTCTGGCGAGAGCGACTATTGCTCTCGTGATGTCGGAGCCGCTCCAAACTTCATGGAGAAAGGTCCGGCGATGGAATCGCTTCTTAGCGCCCTTATGGGCGAATTTCTGGGTACTCCCGTCTATTTCTGGGTGGCGTTTGTCGCCATCGTCATTGCCCTGCTGGTCTTCGACCTGGGCATCCTGCACCGCGATGAGCACGAGATCGGCGCCAAGGAAAGCCTGACGCTCTACGGCTTTTACGTCGCGATCGCGATGGCTTTCGGCGGCTGGGTCTGGTGGCAGCGCGGCGCCGAGGCCGGGCTCGAATTCTATACCGGCTACCTGATCGAGCAGAGCCTGGCGATGGACAACATGTTCGTCATCGCCACGATATTCGGTTTCCTCGCCATCCCCCGCATCTACCAGCACCGCGTGCTGTTCTGGGGCATCCTTGGCGTCATCTTCTTCCGCGCCATCCTGATCGGCCTGGGGGCGGCGCTCGTCTACCAGTATATCTGGATCCTCTACCTCTTCGGCGCTTTCCTGGTCTTCACCGGCATCCGGATGTTCAAGCACCAGGATGAAGAACCCAGTATCGAGAAAAACCCGGTCTACAGCTTCCTGACCAAGCGCTTCCGCGTCACCAAGGAGCTGCATGGCCGCAATTTCACGGTCAAGCAGCCCGACCCCAAGACCGGCAAGATCGTCACCTGGCTGACCCCGCTGGCCGTGGCCCTGATCATGGTGGAAACCGTCGACCTGATCTTTGCGGTCGACTCTGTCCCGGCCGTGTTCGCCGTGACGCAGGACACCTTCATCGTCTATACGTCCAACATCTTCGCCATCCTGGGCCTGCGCGCGCTGTATTTTGCCCTGGCAGCGGCGATGAACCGCTTCCGCTACCTGCAGATTTCCCTGGCGATCATCCTCGTGCTTGTGGGTATCAAGATCTTCCTCGTGCCCATGGGCATCAAGATTGACACGCTGCTCTCGCTGATTGTCACCATCTCCATCCTGGCCGGCGGCGTGATCTACTCGCTCTACAAGACCCGCAACGAGCCCGATATCAGCGCCGAGCAGGTGCCGGAATCGGGACGTCTCGAGCCCTGACCGAACAAGCAGCGGGCGCCCGGTTGACGGGTGCCCGCAGTTTTTTTATGGTTCGCCTCGTTCCAAGATGAGGTTGCGACCCGAAATGATCTGAAAACTTGCCCCGGACGCCCGACACTTTTCCGCTCCGCGCCAGCGCGTGACCGAAAGAGTATGGATGCCGTTCAGAGCGAGATCAGGTCCCGGTCCATGCCCGCCCCTAGCGGCTGGCTGACCCATCCACACCCCCTGACGATATTCCTGCGTCCTGCCAAACCACGCTTCATCGCGCGGCGCCTTGCGCTGCGTCCATTTCAATCCCGCCGCTCTGAAACAGGCCGGACGGGAAGGAGAAAGGTTTTGCTGATGCCCAAGAACATCTTCCAGCGCCCGCAACAGGTCGCCCATACGCGCAATGTGCCGCGCCACGGCGCGCCCATTCCGATGCGCAAGATCGAAGCCAGGAAAGTCGCCCAGCCCAGGCAGGAGGCCACCATGCCCCTGCCCGCCCTGGAGGCCCTGCTGAAATCACCACGCAACTGACCGCCCGGCGCTTCGGCGCCGGGCAAATCAATGTCGTTGCCAGCTCTCCGCGGCCCGGTCGCACAGCAGGCCCTCGACCAATTGGCGATAGGCCACCGAGGCCCGCTTCGAGGCATTCTCGGGGTCGTCTGAATTGGCAATCCACTGCGCCGCATAACTGGACGCCCCGGTCAGCAACCTGGCGGTTGCCTCGAAATCCACCGCACCAATCACGCCCGCCTCGAACAGGGCTTCGAGACTGTTTGTCATGGCGGTGATGCAGCCATTGGCCGTCAGCCACGCGGCCGGATCGCCCAGCACCGCAGGCCCATCGCGCAGCACGATGCGCCGCACTTCGGGTTCCAGCGCCATCTCGATATAGCCAATGCCCTCCTCGACGAATCCCTCCCACGGCGTCGGGGCCTTGGCCGCCCGCAGCTTCAGCCGCGCGGTCATTTCGGCATCGATCTCGGCGATGACCGCCTGCAACAAGCCCTTCTTGTCACCAAAGTGATGGTAGAGCGCGCCCCGGGTCAGCCCGGCTGCGGCCGTGAAATCATCCATGGACGCATCCGCATAGCCAATGGTTCCGAAAGCCTGACGGCCGGCGGCAATCAGCTTGGCGCGGGTCTCGGCGATCATTTCGCTACGGGGTTTGCGAGCCATCGGCACACCTGATTGACCTACGCATCGTATGTTAATTGACATACGATACGTATGAGATTACGCATTTAGCATACGCCACGTATGTCTCTACATTTAGGTGGCGCTCCATCAAATGTCGAGGAATCGTAGAAATGTCCAACCCCTACGGAGCTATTTTCCGCGCGCCCGGCGCAAAGGGTTTCGCCGCCGCCGGCTTTTTTGCGCGCATGCCAATGGCCATGGCCCCCATTGGCATCGTGGCCATGCTGTCGCAAACCCACGGCGAATACTGGCTGGCCGGCGCCGTATCGGCCGCCTATGCGCTGGGCAACGCCCTGCTCTCGCCACAGATTTCACGCCTGGTGGATCGCCTCGGCCAGTCACGGATACTGGTCCCCACCACCATTGTTTCAGTCCTGGCATTCGGAGCGCTGATCCTGGCCGCCAACCAGCACTGGCCCGTCTGGACCCTGTTCGCCGCGGCCCTGCTGGCGGCATTCATGCCCAGCTATCCGGCCATGCTGCGCGCCCGCTGGAGCGAGCTGTTCCGCGACCGGCCGGAGCTCCACACCGCATTCGCCTTCGAATCAGCGGCGGACGAGCTGGTCTATGTGGCCGGCGCCTCCCTGTCGGTCGGGCTTAGCGTGGCCCTGTTCCCCGAGGCGGGCATGGCCGTGAGCACCGCCCTCCTCGCCCTGGGATCCATTGCCTTCATCGCCCAGCGGGCAACTGAGCCGAGGGTCAGCCTCGAGACCGCCGTGGCGCAGCACTCCGCCATCTGGCAACGGCCGGTCCAGATCGTCACCCTTATCCTGATCTTCATCGGCTCCATGTTTGCGACCACGGCAGTGACTGCGGTTGCCATGACGGAAGCCCTGGGCCAGCCCGAGGCAGCCAGCCTCGTGATCGGGGTCTATGCCATTGGCTCCTTCGTGGTCGGCCTGATCTTCGGGGCGGTGAAGCTCAAGCTGCCGCTGCAGCAGCAGCTTGCCATCGCGGTTGCAATCATCGCCGTTACCGCCGTGCCGCTGCTCTTCGTGTCGACCGTACCGCTGTTGACCATTGCCGTCTTTGCCAGCGGCATCGCCATCTCCACCACGTTCATCACAGCCTTTGGCCTGATCGAGCGCCGGCTGCCGGCCAGCATGCTCACCGAAGGCATCACCTGGGTGATGACCGGCATCGGCATCGGCATGGCGCTGGGCTCCTTTGCCGCCGGCTGGGTGGTCGACACCTATGGCGCCAGCAACGGCTTCACCGTCTCCGTGGTGGCAGGTGCCTTGGCGCTGTTGACGGTCCTCGTGGGTCAAAAGACCCTGGCCGGCAAACCGGGCGTCGCAGGCAGGCATTTGAAGCACCAGCCAGCCGAGTAGCAGGTGGCGGCAGGACCGGGCGCTGCCGCCTCTGCGAGCAGTGCCCAGTCTTGCCGCATTTGCGGGCTATCGGGACTGAGCTTCAGAAGAAGGAGACCACCCTATGGGCAAGATCAACGAGATCGTATTCGACTGCGACAAGCCGGCCAGACTGGCCCAGTTCTGGGCTGGCCTGCTCGATGGCTACGCAGTGCGCGCCTATGACGAAGCCGAGATCGCCCGCCTTGCGGCACTGGGCCTGACGCCCGACACCGATCCGACCGTCATGGTCGATGGCCCGGGACCTTCCATCTGCTTCCAGAATGTGGAAGGCCGCCGCTACGACAATAACCGGGTGCATTTCGACGTCGAGGTCGGGGATCGCAATGGCACCGTCGAACGGCTCAAGCAGGCCGGAGCCGAAACCGTGCGCGTGCTGCCCACCTATACGGTGATGCGCGACCCCGAAGGCAACCAGTTCTGCCTGGTCGACGCCCGCGAGGCCATGGCCGCCTGACGCGACAGGAGCTGGTCGAGCTTGCTGACAGGCCCTGTCAGCACGATCCGCGATGGTTGAAAGACACCAGCACGGAGTTCCGACATGTCTCTCATCGCGTCATGCCACTGCGGCGCCACCCGGATCGAGCTGCCCCGCCAGCCCACCGAGGCCAAGACCTGCAATTGCACCTATTGCGCGCGAACCGGAGCGGTCTGGGCCTATTACAAGCCCGGCGAGCTGACCTTCCTGTCGCGCGAGGACGAACGCAGCTACTCGACGGCGCCCGAGATACATCAGCACCATTTCTGCGGACGCTGCGGCATGCAGACCTGGGGCGACAGTCCCGACTGGTCGAGCGCCTACAATGCTGACGGCACGCCCAAGGATGGCGCTGGCTCGGCCATTCCCACCGCGCGCAGCTTCGGGCTGAACCTGCGGCTGGTGGAAGGCCTGGACTGGTCCGGGGTCAAGGTGGAGGAAATGGACGGGCGGAACAACTGGTAGCCAGTGGCGGCTCAGTGTCCCTCGAACGCGATCAGTGACATCACATCGACGCCTTCGGCCTCAAGCTTGGCGGCGCCGCCAAGGTCTGGCAGGTCGATGACGAAGGCCGCCTTTTCGATCGTTGCGCCCGTGCGGCGCAGCAGGCCGACCGCCGCGATGGCCGTGCCGCCCGTTGCGATGAGATCATCTACCAGGAGGACCTTGTGGCGGCTGTCGATCACGTCAGCATGGATCTCGATCGTGTCGACCCCATATTCGAGCGCATAATTCTGCCCGATGGTTTCCCCCGGCAGCTTGCCCTTCTTGCGGATCGGCAGGAAGCCGACGCCCAGTGCGATGGCGACGCCTGCTCCGAAGATGAAGCCACGTGCCTCGATGCCGGCGACATGGGTGATGCCCTGGCCGCGGAATTCCTGGGCGATCCGCTCGATGCTCTCCTTGAATCCCTCGGGATGCTCGATCAGCGTTGTGATGTCACGAAACAGGATTCCCTTCTTGGGATAGTCCGGAATCGTGCGCACGAGGGCCTTGAGGTCGAGCGGCATGGCAAACCTGTGTCAGGGGGAGAAGAGTTCAGCGCGTCCGGCGGCCGATGAGATGGCGCGCCAGCACGCCGGCATTATAGGCCGCCGAGCGGGTCACGGCGATCGCCGTCTCACGCGCCTTGGGATTGGTGGCCACGGCATTGATGCCGGCCCGAACCGCCGGATGACGGCTCACGGTGATGGCGGCGCCTACGACAGTCACTGCAATGCGAATGGCGGACATGTCGGCTCCCTGGGCAACTGTTTTGCGCCCGTCGAATATTGCGGTGCGCGGCCCGAATGGCAAGAGGCTGAACTGCGTGTGATGTAAAAGAGAAAGGGCCCATCAGGGCCCTTTCGGATTGAGGATATGGTCCGCCGGTCGCCCTGCGAGCATAGCTCTCGGGGCCTAGTCACCTGAAAACGCGCCACTCGCGCGTTTTCGCCGCTGACGGCGGCCGGTGACTAGTGCTCGATGCCGGCCCAGATCTTGCGCTTGGTGGCGTACATCAGGCCAGCGAAGATGACGAGAAACAGCAGCACGACGAAACCGGTCTGCTTGCGGCCGGCCAGGTGGGGCTCGGCCATCCACATCATGAAGGCAGCAACGTCGGTGGCATACTGGTCGACTGTCAGCGGCACTTCGGCTTCGCCTTCGGCAACCGTATAGGTGACCAGCTCATCCTGCAGCGGCGGCGCCATGCCGATGGCGTGGCCGGGGAAGTAGTCGTTGTAATACTTGCCCTCGGCCAGCTCGAACGGCGTACCATCGGAGTTGTGCGGCGCCGTTTCCGGCACTTCGTCATGATACCCGGTCAGCAGGGCATGGATATAGTCCGGCCCGCCTTCCGAATAGCCGGTGAAGTAGTTGAACACCCAGAACGGGAACGGGTCGCTGACGCCGCGCGCCTTGGCCAGAACCGAGAAATCGGGCGGCAGCGCGCCGCCATTGGCGTCACGGGCATCCTGCTCGGTGGCAAAGGGTGACGGCCAGCGGTCTGCCGGAACGGCCGTGCGGAAGCCGCCGTCAGCGGCAGGATCGGCAACTTCATACTCGGCCGCAAGCGCCTTGACCTGCTCCTCGGAGAAACCCGGGCCGCCCGCTTCCGCCAGGTTGCGGAAGGCGATGAGCCGGGCGCCGTGGCAGCTGGCGCAGACTTCGCGATAGACCTGAAAGCCGCGCTGCAGCTGGTTCTCGTCATAGGTGCCGAAAATGCCGGCAAAGCTCCAGCTCTGCTTTTCGATGGCAACGCCTGCCTCGGCAGCCTGGGCGGCAGCGCCCATACCGAACGAGAGGATCAGCGCGGAGAGGATGGTCTTGATATTCATCATGGTTCCTTCCCCTTCCCTTACGCGTGCGACTTGCTCAACACGCTTTCCGAAATGCTGGTCGGCAGAGGCCGAGGCGTTTCGATGCGGCTGAGGAGCGGCAGGACGATGAGGAAGTGGATGAAGTAGTAGGCGGTGCAGATCTTGGCGAGAACCACGTAGATGCCTTCGGCCGGCGCTGCACCCAGATAGGTCAGGGCCACGAAGTTGATCACGAACAGCCAGTAGAACCACTTGAACATCGGGCGGAAATTGCCCGAACGAACCTTGGACGTATCCAGCCAGGGCAGGAAGAACAGGATGACGATCGAGCCGCCAAAGAAGATCACGCCGCCGAGCTTGGAGTCGATGAACAGGATGTTGAAGTCGATGGCCCGCAGGATCGCGTAGAACGGCAGGAAGTACCATTCCGGAACGATATGTGCCGGCGTCACAGTGCTGCTGAACTGGATGTAGTTATCCGGGTGACCCAGGATATCCGGCGCGAAGAAGGCGAACCAGACGAACGGGATCAGGAACAGCACCATGCCGAACGCATCCTTCATCGTGTAGTACGGATGGAAGGGCAAGGTATCGCGGCTGTCCTTGACGTCGACGCCGGTCGGGTTGTTGTTGCCGGGCACATGCAGGGCCCAGATATGCAGCGCAACCACGGCGGCGATGACGAAGGGCAGCAGGTAATGCAGCGAGAAGAAGCGGTTCAGCGTGGGATTGCCCACCGAGAAGCCGCCACGCAGCAATTCCAGCAGCGGCGTACCGATGACGGGGATGGCTGCGAAGATGTTGGTGATAACCGTCGCGGCCCAGCCAGACATCTGACCCCAGGGCAGCACATAGCCCATGAAGGCGGTTGCCATCATCAGCACGAAGATCAGCACGCCCAGGATCCACAGGATCTCGCGGGGCGCCTTGTAGGAGCCGAAATACATGCCGCGGAAGATGTGGATATAGACGGCTGCGAAGAACATCGAGGCGCCCACGGCGTGGAACGCCTGGATCATGCGGCCGCCATTGACGTCGCGGCGGATGTGCTCGACCGAGTCGAATGCCATCGAGACATGGGGCGTATAGTGCATCGCCAGGATGATGCCGGTGACGATCTGGATACCCAGGCACATCACCAGGATCGCGCCGAAGGTCCACCAGTAGTTAAGGTTCTTCGGCGTGGGGAAGTCCATCAGGTGCTCTTTGGAGAACCGGATGATCGGCAGGCGTTCATCGAGCCACTTCTCGACGCCGTTGCCGGGTGTGTAAGTTGAATGTTCTGACATCGGGAAAGCCCCCACTAACCGATCTGGACCAGCGTATCGCTGAGGAATTCATAAGGCGGAAGCACCAGATTGGTGGGTGCGGGACCTTTGCGGATACGGCCGGCAGTATCGTAGTGCGAGCCATGGCATGGGCAGAACCAGCCATCGAAATCGCCAGCATCGCCCACGGGCACGCAGCCGAGATGGGTGCAGTTGGCAATCATGATCAGCCACTGTTCGTGGCCTTCCTTGGTGCGCTGCTCGTCCGTCGCGGGATCCTTGAGGTCGCTCAGCGGCACAGCCTTGGCTTCCTCGATCTCGGCCGGGGTGCGATGACGCACGAACACCGGCAGGCCGCGCCACATGATGGTGACCGACTGACCTTCGGGAATGGCAGAAACGTCGAATTCGATGCTGGCCAGGGCGAGCGTCGAGGCATCGGGGTTCATCTGGTTGATCAATGGCCAGACCGTAGCGGCAGCGCCGACAGCGGCCACCGAACCCGTCGCGACAAAGATGAAATCCCGCCGCGTTGTTGAATGTTGAGCTTGCGTGGCCAAGGTCCGTATCCCCGTACAATCACATCAGACGCGGCCGGCGAGGCAAACCATTTCCCACCTAGGCGGAATCAGCAGCCGTCCGCCCTCAAGCGGCCCGTCAGTGGCGGTTCTTTTTGCACTGTCATAGGAACTTGTCCAGAGCGCCTACGAGTGACACGGCTCAACTGCGACACTATACCCGGGCCGGCAGCCGCTCATGCCCCCGCAACCACCGCCAGATGCCTCACATTCGATGGAATCCGCCATGCCGGTCGAACTCGCCCTCTACCAGCCCGACATCGCCAACAATACCGGAACCCTCATCCGGCTCGGCGCGTGCCTCGGCACGAGGATCCACCTCATCCACCCCACCGGCTTCCCCTTTTCGGCCAAGGCCCTGGCCCGCGCCGGGCTCGACTATGTCGACCATGCCAGCGTCCAGGAACATGCCAGCTGGAGCCAGTTCGACACGTGGCGGCGCGCAGCCGGGCGCCGGCTGGTGCTGCTGACGACCAAAGCGGAAACCTCGGCCTATTCGGTGGAATACCGGCCCGATGACATCCTGATGGTTGGGCGGGAAAGCGCCGGCGTGCCCGATGCCGTGGCCGATGCGGCAGACCTGCGGATCCGCATTCCGATGCGCGAGGGTTTGCGCTCGATCAATGTCGCCCTGGCCGCGACACTTATCCTGGGGGAAGCAAAAAGGCAGACGGACGGGTTTACAGGGCTCGCATGACGGTTCATTTCACGGATACCATGACACTTCCCGACGACATCGAAGACAAGAAAGCCACCGCCCAGGCCTGGTTCCGCGCCTTGCGCGACCGGATCATCGCGGCATTCGAGAGCATTGAGGACGCGGTGCGCGGCCCCAATGCGCACATGCCGGCAGGCCGGTTCGAGATTTCCCCCTGGGATCGCCCGGCCGGCGGCGGCGGGGAAATGGGCATGCTGCATGGCCGGGTATTCGAGAAGGCCGGGGTGCATATTTCGACGGTGCATGGCGAGTTTTCGGAGGACTTTGCCAAGCAGATGCCGGGCACCGAGGCTGGCGCCAAATTCTGGAGCGCCGGCATTTCGCTGATCGTGCATCCCTGGAACCCGCACGTCCCGGCCGTGCACATGAACACGCGCATGATCGTCACGGGCAAGCAGTGGTTTGGCGGCGGCGCCGACCTGACCCCGGTGCTCGACCGCCGTCGCGTACAGGATGACCGCGATAGCCTCGATTTCCACGCCGCCATGCGCGCCGCCTGCGAGGGGCGCCCGGGCGTGGACTATGAGCGCTACCGCAAGTGGTGCGACGACTATTTCTTCCTGCCCCACCGCAACGAGCATCGCGGCATTGGCGGCATTTTCTACGATCACCACAATTCCGGCGACTGGTCCGCCGACTTCGATTTCACCAGGGCGGTGGGCGAGGCCTTCCTCGGGATTTATCCCGATTTGGTGCGCCGCAATTTCGAGACAGAGTGGACCGACGCGGACCGGCACGAGCAACTGGTACGCCGCGGCCGCTATGTAGAATTCAACCTGCTCTACGACCGCGGCACGACATTCGGGCTCAAGACCGGGGGCAATGTGAACTCGATTCTATCCTCCATGCCGCCCGCGGTTATCTGGCCCTAGCGCATGGGACTGACCGATATCCACATCGCCGGCTATCGGTCCGTCCGCTCCATCCATTTTCCCGTGCGCCAGCTCTCAGTGCTGGTGGGCGCCAATGGTGTGGGCAAGACCAACCTTTACCGGGCACTTGAACTGGTTCGATCGGCCGCGACGGGAGACCTGGCCCTTGCCCTGGCGCGGGAAGGCGGGCTCGGATCTGCCATGTGGGCCGGCGAGCGCAAGGCGGGCGAACCGCCCCGCATGGTGCTGCGCGTCGGCCTCGAAGACGTGCTGGCCGATGACAAGGGAGGCCTTGCGCCCAGCTATGAGGTCGAAATCGGCTTTGGCGACTCCCGATACGAGGCCGTGTTCGAGCTTGAACCACAGATCAAGCGGGAAACGCTGACCATCCGCCATGGCAAGCGCAACGTAGCCCTGCTGGAACGCAAGGGCGTGGCGGCCTGGTATCGCGATGACGATGGCAACAGGCGGCAGCTGGAAGAAACGCTGCTCGGCAGCGAGACGGCCCTGTCGGGCCTGCGCGGTGCCGTTCCAGAGATCGACGCGGTGCGCTACGCCCTTGCGGCCTGGCGATTCTACCATGGCTTTCGCACCGACACGGAAGCCCTGCTGCGCCGGCCATCGCTGGCCGTGACCGCCCCCATGCTGGATGCCGATGGCGGCAATCTGGCAGCCGTGTTCGCGACGCTGGTCCATATCCGGGGAGATGCCCAGGACCTGCACACAGCCGTGGAAGATGCATTTCCGGGCGCACGGCTGAGTGTGCCGCCGCCCGGAACCCATGCCAGCTTCACCATGCGCTTTGCCGACACGCCAAGGCGCGACTTCGGCGTGCATGAATTGTCGGACGGGACGCTGCAGTTTCTGGCACTGATGGGCGCGCTGCTGGCCTATCGCCTGCCCCCGCTGATCGCGCTCAACGAGCCCGAGGCCAGTCTTCACCCCGACCTGCTGCCGGCGCTGGCGCGCATCATCGCCAAGGCGGCACAGCGCACGCAGGTCTGGGTCGTGACCCATTCGCAGGTGCTTGCCGATGCGCTGGCGGCGGAAACCGGCATCCTGCCGCGCGCCGTCGTGCGGCGCGATGGCGGCACCTGGCTTGAAGGTCTCAGCCAGATCGGCGCCTTCGTCGACGACTGATCAGAGCATCAGGACTGCTGCGCCATGCCCCGGCGTTCTGCCATGCGCGCCTGCCGAATTGCCCGGAAGCGGGTCACCACGGTCCGGACCACGATGTAGAAGGCGCCATAGACCACAACGGCGATGGGCAGGCCGCCCAGCATCATCGTGGTGAAGGTGGGCAGGATGGCTTCAAACCCGCCGGAGAAAAGGCCATCGCTGAGCTGGGCGCCGGTCGTGGCAAGCTGCTCGGATTCGGCGGCACTGACGCCCCCGCCTCCGCGCAGCCAGTCGCCCACTGCATAAGCCGCCGCGAAGAAGAAGGGAAAGGTGACGGGATTGCCCCAGGCTGTGCCTATTGCGGCGGCTATCATGTTGCCGCGCGTGGCAAAAGCCAGCACAAAGCCAAGAAAGAAGTGCAGGCCGATCAGCGGAAACATCGATACGGCTGCCCCGGACGCGACCCCCGCGGCAATGGCATGCGGGCTGGCAGACAGCCGCATCACCCGCTTGCGCAGATAGGTGCCATAGCGCCGCAAACCCATGCGCGGCCAGGCCAAGTCCCGGATTCTGTTCAGCAACCCTGCTCTCATCTACGCCATGCACCTCGACTTTCGCGACAATCTTAGGGTGATAAGGTGACAAAGGGAACTCGATCCTGCCCTCGTGAACGCGATGTTTCATCGCGCCCGCGCGATATGCCCGCAATCTGGGAACCCCGACCTCCGCCCGGACGTTGTGCCAAGGCACAATGACCGCGGGAGATAACAATGAAACGATTTGAATCGGGCTCACTGATCCCCGGTGCCACCTGGCACGCCGAGGCCGAAAGCGAAGCGGAAGTGGTCCGCCGCGCTGTCGAAAACCTCAGGACCTATCACGGCGAAACCGAGATTCGACCCGACATGATCGATCTCATCAAGGAGCGCATCGTCGACGTCGAGGATGCGTCAGCCAAGCCGGCCAAGCATACAGGCAAGTCAACCAAGCACTAGAGGCGCACGAGCCCGAGCAGTTCTGCTTTGCCGAGGGCGAACCCGCTTTCGATCCAGGCCTGCTCCAGACGAGCCAGTTCCTCACCCATGGCTGGCCCCGGCGCAATGCCGAGGCCGGCGAGGTCGTGCCCCGAAACAGGGAATGGCGGCACGACAATTGCCGCCAGCGCACGCGCCGTTTCGGCGAGCCTGGCCTGTCCCCAATCCCCCGTTGCAGCCGCGGCGGCCAGACCTTCCACTGCCGCTTCGCCATATCGATAGGCGGCTTCGGCCACCCGATCGTCGGCCAACAGTTCAGCGGAGGCAGCAACGTTACGGGCCGCGCTGACCATATCCTTGGAAAGGCGCCACTCCACCTTCACCGCGTCGAGCCGGTCGCCGGCAATCAGGGCGAGCCGTGTGGCGGCAGACTGGCCACCGAGCTTCTCATAGGCCGCGAGCGCTGTGAGTTTGGCAGCCGGAAGCGGCAGCAGGCCGATTTCCGACATTTGGCCAAGCGTGCGGACAATCCTGGGCAGGCCCAGCATGCGCAGGACCTCGCCGCCCACCCGCTCGCGTGAGAGGTGAGAGAGCTGCGTCACCGCCGCGGCGCAGGCAGCGAGGCTAGTGGCATCAAACTGCTCACCGCCATGGCTCGCCGACAGGCGGAAGAAGCGATAGACGCGCAGACCATCCTCCTCGATGCGCTGGGCGGCATCGCCGATGAAGCGGACAATGCTATTGCGGGCATCCTCAGCGCCGCCAAGCGGGTCGAACAGCGTGCCGTCGGCAGCGCAATAGAGGGCATTGAGGGTGAAATCCCGGCGGCGGGCATCCTCCACCCAATCCGTACCGAAGGCGACCACGGCACGGCGGCCGTCGGTTTCCACATCGCGCCGTAGGGTCGTCACCTCGGCCAGCGTGTCGCCAAGCTTGAGGGTGACCGTGCCATGCTCGATACCGGTCGGATAAAAAGCGATGCCAGCCGCCCTGGCCCGCTCGATCACGTCCTCCGGCAACAATTCGGTGGCCATGTCGATATCGGCCGTTTCGCGCTGCCGCCCCATGATGGCATCGCGAACAGCGCCGCCGACCGCCCTCGTTCGCCGCTTGCCGCCATCCAGCGCCATGAGGATTGCCTGTGTCTCGGCGCGCCACAGCCACTCCGCCGAACCAAGCGGATCGCCACTCATGACACGACCTCGCCCATGGCCAGGTCGCGAAACCGGCGGGTCAGATTGGCCGTGATTCCCCAGATGCGGTGGCCGTCATGGTCGATCTGCCAGGTCCGGTGCTCCTTGCCGTCGCGTTTGATGCGGAATTCGCCATAGCTCTGCGGGCTCAGAATACGCTGCAACGGCACCTCGAACACCGAATGCACCTCGCCCGGATTGGGGACAAACGGTCCGCTCGGCTCAACCGTGGCGACCACGGGCGTGATGAGATAGTTGGTGCCGGTGAAATAGGTCGGCATGAAGCCGATAACCCGCGCATCGGTGCGCACCATGCCCACTTCCTCAAAAGCCTCGCGCAGGGCCGCCGCGGCGGCATCGGCATCGGCAGCGTCGACCTTGCCGCCGGGAAACGCCACCTGCCCCGAATGAGCGCGAAGGTCCGGCGAGCGCTCGGTATAGAGCACGGTGTGACCCTCGGGCCGCCGGACCAGGGCAATCAGCACTGCAGCCGGCACCGGTGGGCGGCTGAACGGTTGCGTCGGCGCCCAATCGGGCACCAGCATATGCTCTGCCGGCGGGGTCGGTGGCGCGGCCAGCAGGCGGCTGGCCAGACGCTCGATGATGATGTCGTCGGACGACAAGAAAGCACCGGATTTCGTTTCGGGAGCGGGAGCTTAAGCGAGGATTTGCCTTAAGGGCAGCCCTTACCTCTCCCCCGAAAGGGAGAGGCAGGCATCTAGCCCTGCTGCCAGGCCGCAATCGCGCCCGACAGGGTCTGTGCCAGGGTCGGGTCTTCGGCAAAGACCAGCACCCGGGTCGGATCGACCGGACCGGGGAACTCGATATTGCCCAAGGTGGTCGGCTCCCAGCCCAGCGGGCAGTAATAATCGCGGTCGCCCACCAGCATCACGAACTGGCCGTCGCCCCGCGCCATGGCGCGCTTGGTGACTTCGCGCGCCAGGAGCTTGCCGGCGCCGAGCTTGCGGAAGTTGGGGTGGGTCGCGAGGGGGCCCAGCATCCAGCCATTGATGCCGCCAATGCTGATCGGGGTCATCCACACCGAGCCACACGCCGTACCGTCGACTTCGGCGACGAGGCTCAGGCTCTTGTCGATCGGAAAACGCTCGCGGATGCGGAACGCCGTGCGCGCAAACCGGCCGGGACCAAAGGCAATGGACTGCAGCTCATCAATGAACGCATCGTCCTGCTCGGTCGCGGGGCGTACGGTCGGGCCGGAAATGGGGGATGCAGAGACAGCAGCGGTCGCGGCCGAAGGCGCAGCAATGGGGGACATGGCAATAATCCAGGATGAGGGATGCGTAGGACAAACCCGGCGCTTGAAAAAGCACCGCTTCTAGAGACCGCTACGGTCGTCGTGTCACCAGCAAAACCTTTACCATCCTGGGCGCCTCCACGCCTGAAATCGCATTAGCACCAAGGGTGCCCCGCGTAAAATGAAAATCATGGCGTCACCCGGTAAATTCAAGACGCGCAGGGCATCTGTGTTCAAAATGCACAACGGTCAGTTGCCGCCATGCCGCCTTATCGCTCGCCCCACCCGACGCTATGTGTCAGGCACAGCATTGAACGTTCGGGGTATTTGACCCGGACAACGAGTCTAGAACATGACGGAAAGGGTTCGATCGTGGGACAATTGATCGACGGCAAATGGTCCAGCCAGTGGTATGATACCAAGAAGACCGGCGGCAAATTCGAGCGCAGCCAGGCCGGCTTCCGCAACTGGGTCACCACCGACGGCAGTGCCGGCCCATCCGGTGCGCCAGGCTTCAAGGCCGAGGCCGGGCGCTACCACCTCTATGTATCGCTGGCCTGCCCCTGGGCGCACCGCACCCTGATCTTCCGCAAGCTCAAGAATCTGGAAGTGCTGATCCCGGTTTCCGTCGTCTCCCCCAAAATGCCCGACGAAACGGGCTGGAGCTTCGACAAGACCACCGGCTCGACCGGCGACGACCTGTTCGGCAAGGACTATCTCTGGCAGGTCTATACCCAGGCCGTGCCGGACTGTACAGGCCGCGTCACCGTACCGGTCCTGTGGGACAAGCAGACCGGAACCATCGTCTCCAACGAGAGCTCGGAAATCATCCGCATGTTCAACTCGGCCTTCGACGAGCTGACCGGCAATGGCGACGACTACTATCCCGAAGCCCTGCGCGCCAAGATCGACCCGATCAATGCCCGCGTCTATGACGAGATCAACAACGGCGTCTACAAGGCCGGTTTTGCCACCACGCAGTCCGCCTATGACGAAGCCGTGGCCAAGCTGTTCGAGGCGCTCGACTGGGTCGAAGGCCTGCTCGGGGAAACTGCCTATCTCACCGGTGACACCATGACGGAAGCTGACTGGCGTCTCTTCACCACTTTGGTGCGGTTCGACGCGGTCTATGTCGGCCATTTCAAGTGCAATCGGCAGCGCATCGCCGACTACAAGAATATCTCGCACTATCTCAAGGCGCTCTACGAGGTCCCCGGCATCAAGGAAACGGTCGACCTCGACCATATCCGCACGCACTATTACTGGAGCCACCCCACCATCAACCCGACGCGGATCATCCCCATCGGGCCGGAACTGCCGTTTTTGAAGTAGGGGTTGCTTACCTCTCCCTTCGAGGGGAGGTCGAGGGCCTTCCCAATGCACCCACCCAAAGAACCCCCTCACCTCGCGCTACGCGACGACCTCTCCCTCCGAGGGAGAGGTCAGGGGCTAGTACCCCCACACATCCCGCTTCGGCGCGTGATCGAAATATTCGTCGATCCGCTGGGAGGTGGCCGGAGTCACTTTCTCGGGCAAGGCATGGCGATCGAACCAGCCGACCTCGGCGATTTCATTGTCGGGTTTGCGGTCAAAGGCCTTCTCGAAGCCCTTGGCGACATAGAAGGCCACGTGATCGCGGTTCGTGACCGGGCTGGTATTGTGATAGATGCCGAACAGCTCCATGGAACCGATCACGCGGTAGCCGGTTTCCTCCAGCGTCTCGCGAGCGCCCGCCTGTTCAATTGATTCACCCGGACCGACACCGCCGCCAGGAAACTGCCAGCCCGGCACGTGCTTGTGCCGGATCAGCAGCACCTTGTCGCCATCCACGACCATGACGCGGGCGCCCAGGGTCATGCGATGCCACAGCCCCTTGGTGGTCAGGAACACCTTGGCGACCAGCCGCTGCATGCGATTCATCTGCATCAAAACCCTCCTTGGGAACCAACCGGTAGCAGAGACTTGATGGCGACAAAATCGACCACTGCAGCGATTGACCGTTTTCTTGCCCGCCCCCTTCTGGCATTAGGCCTGCAATGATTACTTTGGCCCACATATCCGACATCCACCTGTCCCCGATGCCCGACGTGGGTTGGCGTGACCTTCTCGGCAAGCGCCTGACCGGCTATCTCAACTGGAAGCTCAAGCGCCACGACGAGCTCAACAGCGAGACGCTTGCGAGCCTGGTCGCCCATTTGCAGGCCCAGAATGCCGACTTCACCGCCGTCACCGGCGACCTGGTCAATCTGGCCATGCGCTCGGAGATCGATCGCGCCGGACAGTGGCTGCAGGCCCTCGGCGCCCCTGACAAGATCGCCGTCTGCCCCGGCAACCACGATGCCTATGTGCCCGGCGCGCTGGAATCGGCCCAGGACATCTGGGGCGACTATATGCGCGGCGAGACGCTCGACAGTGCTGTCTTTCCCTATGTGCGCCGTATGGGCGAGCTGGCCATCATCTCCTGCTCCAGTGCTGTGCCCACCCGCCCCTTCCTCGCGATCGGTCGCTTTGACGAAGCACAGGCGGAGCGGCTGGGCCGCATCCTGCATGTCATGGGCGAGGCCGGCTATTTCCGCACGGTGCTGATCCATCACCCGCCCAATCCCGAACTGCAGCATCCCTCATTCGGGCTCAAGGGGCACAAATTGTTCCGGCAGGTCATCGCCCAGCACGGCGCCGAACTGGTTCTGCACGGCCACACCCATCGCGCCTCGATCCATTCCATTCCGGGCAAGACGCATGAAGTGCCGGTAGTCGGCGTTGCTGCCGCCAGCGCAGCACAGGGCGGCACGCTTGACGACCCCGCCCGCTACAACCTGTTCCGCATCGAGCGGGCGGGCGACGGCTGGGCCTGCACCATGCGCGAATATGGCTATCAGCGCCTGGGCAGCGAAATCGTCATGCGCCTGCAGATGCGCATCATCTAGCCGCCGGCGCTGCGGCCGCCGCCGCCGGCCTTACTGCCTCGCCGCCTTTTCCTTCTCCGCCACCCGGTTGTGTATCTCTTCCGCCTCGGGCGTCATGATCTCGGCAAAATCGCTCAGCTCGTAGACCGGGCGGATTTCGATCTCGCTGTAGCCGGGCATCGGATTGGGGCAGCGCTTGACCCAGGCAACGGCTTCATCCATATCGCGCACCTCCCAGAGCCAATAGCCGGCCACCAGTTCCTTGGTTTCGGCAAAGGGACCGTCGATGACCAGGCGCTCGGCGCCGTCAAAGCCGATGCGCTTGCCTTTCGTTGATGGCTGCAGCCCGTCGCCGGCCAGCAGGATGCCGGCATCGACCAGTTCTTCATTGAATCGGCCCATGGCCTCCAGCAGGCCCGAAGGCGGCATGATGCCCGCTTCGCTGTCTGCAGTTGCCTTGACCATCACCATGACACGCATCTGAAAATCTCCTCGTTTGCCGGGGCGCCCCTATCGGCCCCATGACCATACGACGAACGGGCTGGCCCGATTTTGACAAACACGAAAGTGCCCCACTCCCGCCATGCCGGCAAATCACCTATATGATGAGCCAACCGCGAGTATTCCCAGCCTTGACCGAGCAATTCCACATCGAGCGCCCGCAATTCGATCCTGCCACGGGAAAGACCGTTTTCGGCTATGGGCTGGATGGCCTGCATTTCGTCGAAACCCTCGGCCTGCCCGCCGGTGCCGATGCGGCAGCGGCGGCGAGCCCGGCTTTCCGCAAGCTGCTCGATCTCACCGCAGTGGTCCTGGGCGTCAGTTATTTCAAGCTGCGCGCGCCCTTCGTGCTCGCAGCGCCCGAAATCGCCCTGACCGAGGCGGAGCGCGCCTTTGCCATCGACGTCTATGAGAATGGCCTGGGCGAATTCTATGCCCGCAACAATCTGATGCGCTTCGGCAAGCTCTCGATCGAGGCCCCGCTGGATGCCGACCAGACCAAGCCGCCCGTCAGCCTGCCCAACCGCACTCTGCTGCCCATCGGCGGCGGCAAGGATTCGCTGGTGAGCGTCGATCTGCTGAGCCATGTCGGCGTCGAGTTTGCACCCTTTGCAGTCAATCCCAAGGGACCGATCCTGACTTCGGTGGACAAGATCGGAACGCCCCCGGTCTATGTCACCCGCACGCTCGACCCCGAAATGATCCGGCTCGGCCAGGCGCCCGGTTATTACAATGGCCACGTTCCCTCGACCGCCATCAATTCGATGATCGCGGCGCTCTGCGCCCTGCTCTACGGCTACAACCAGATCGTGCTCTCCAATGAGCGGTCGGCCAGCGAGGGCAATGTCGAGTTCGACGGCCGCGAGACCAATCACCAATATTCCAAATCGCTCGGCTTCGAATTGCTGATCGCGGCGATCCTGAGCGACGCCACCGGTGGCGCGCTCAAGTATTTCTCATTGCTGCGCCCCTATTCGGAAGCCCGCATCGCCTCGCTGTTCACGCACGAGACCAAGTTCGACCACGTTTTTTCCAGCTGCAATCGCAATTTCCGCCTGGCGGGCCACGACGGCCCGCTATGGTGCGGCGAATGCCCCAAATGCCACTTCGTCTTCCTGATCTTCGCGCCCTTCATGGCCAAGGACCGGCTGCTGTCGATCTTCGGCAAGGACCTGCTCGACAACCCGGCCAACGAGGGCTCGTTCCGCGAATTGGCCGGCCTTGCCGGCCAGAAGCCCTGGGAATGTGTCGGCGAAATCCTCGAGGCTGCGGCTTGCCTCTATACGCTGACGCGCCATGCCGACTGGCACCAGGCCGCCGTGGTTCGCGCAGTCAAGGCCGATCTTCTCTCCCAGTATGGCGAGCCCAAGCTGCAGGCCGCCATGGCCGAATGCCTGACCGACAGTCACGACCATCACATCCCTCCCGCGCTCGCCGCCAAGGTGGCCGCCTATGCGGTTTGAAGAGCCTATCCTGCTCTATGGCGCCGGACGCGAGGCGCTGTCCACCCGGGCCTTCCTCAAGGCGCGCCAGCCCGATCTCAAGGTCTTCGTCACCGTCGACAGCGGCGAGGCCGACATTCCCGACACCGAGGTCATTGCCCCCGCGGAGCTGACCACGGCCATCAAGGCACATCGCTTCGGCCACATCGTCAAAAGCCCCGGCGTGTCGCGCTACAAGGATGTGTTCGACATCGCCCGCGATGCCGGCATTCCGGTCACCTCGAACCTCAATCTCTGGGGCGCTGCCTATCGCGTCAACCGCACGGTCATTGCCATCACCGGCACCAAGGGCAAGTCGACCACGGCGACGCTGGTTCACCTGATGCTGACACAGTCCGGCATTGACGCCGGGCTGGCCGGCAATGTCGGCCTCGCCCCACTCGATATTGCCGACCGGCACAAGGTGGTGGTGTTCGAGCTGTCCAGCTATCAGACCGCTGACATGAGCTTCCTGCCCGATATCGCGGCGGTGACCAACCTCTATCCCGAGCATGTCGACTGGCACGGTTCGCTCGAGCGCTACTATCGCGACAAGCTGCATCTGATCGACCGCGAAGGCGGCTTCCCCGTCGCACTGGGCGCAGCGGCCAAGGGCAATGCGCTCGTGGCCATGGCGGTGCGTGACCACCGCCGATTGATCCGCGAGCTGACGCCGGAAGAAACCGTCGCCATCGACCGGGCCGTGGCCGGCTCGCGTCTCAAGGGCGCCCATAATCTCGACAACGCCCAGCTGGCCGCCCGCATCGCCCTCGCCGCCGGCGCGACGCTCGAAGGCGTGGTGCGTGGCATTGCGGTCTTCAAGCCCCTGCCCCACCGGCTTGAAGAGCACAAGTTCGGCGGAAAGCTCTTCGTCAACGATTCGATCTCCACCACCCCCGAGGCTACCAAGGCGGCGCTTGCCGCCTACAAGGGCTATCGCCTGGCGCTGATCGGCGGCGGCCACGAGCGCCAACAGGACTATGGCGAACTGGCGGGGTTGCTGGAGGGCTATGGCGTGACCACGGTCGCCTGCCTGCCGGTCACCGGGATGCGCCTGGCTGCAGCAACCCGCATTGCAGCGCCGGACATCAATGTCCTCCCGGCACTTGATCTCGAGGCAGCGATGCAGGCGCTGTACCAGCATCGCCATGACTTCGACGCGCTGATCCTGTCGCCTGGTGCGCCTTCCTATAACCAGTTCAAGAATTTCGAAGCGCGTGGGCTCCGATTTGTCGAGCTTGCGCAAGCCATCTTCGGCTGACCCGCGCGGCTATCGGTAGTTCTCGCGGGCCCGTGCGGGGCATAAAACGGGGTATCGACACCCAAAGCCCTGGAGGCGCCATGACCGGCCTGATCTATCTCGGCATTGCCATTGTCGGCGAGGTCATCGCCACTTCATTCCTGCGGGCGTCGGCAGGCTTTACCCAACTGGTGCCCACCGCCGTCGTCATTGTCGGCTACGGGGTGACCTTCTACTTTTTCTCGCTGGCTCTGCAGACCATTCCAGTCGGCATTGGCTATGCCATATGGTCCGGGGTCGGCATCGTTCTCGTCTCGATCATCGCCTATTTCGTCTATGGGCAGACCCTGGACCTGCCGGCCCTGATCGGCATCGGCCTGATCCTTGCTGGCGTGCTGGTGATCAACCTCTTCTCACAGTCCTCGGCGCACTAGAAACTGCGGACAAGGGCCTGCGGCGGCACGCCCGCTGCAACCAGCGTGTTGCGGATCGCCGCCAGCAGCGCGCCATCGCTGATGCGCTCACGCAGGCGCGGCAGGACACCCTTGGCCCGGAAGGCGGGAACGTCGAGTATCTGTGGCAGGTAGCGGTTGACCACAGCGCTGTCGCCAGAGCGTTGCGCTGCCATGATGGCCAGGATCGGCCCCAGTTCGCGGTCAGCCTCGGCATAGCGCTCTGCGCTCTCGATGGCCCTGGGCAAATCACCATCCCGCAGCGCCAGCAGGGCCGGCACCCCGAAATACCAGGGCGGCGGACTTGGTGAGCCCTCCGTGGAGTCAAGCGCCATCGGCTCGGCCTCGCTCAGGCTGCCGCCAAGGGCCAAAAGGCGGGCAAAGCCGGCCAGCACATCGGCATTGGCCGGATTGAGCTGGACAGCGGACGCGAAGTCGTCCCGCGCCAGATCAAATGCCCCCTCTGCCTGATGCAGCCGAGCCTGCTGCTCCCACACAAAGCCATTGACCGGATCCAGGCTCAGGGCGCGCTGCAGATTGGCTTCGGCAATGCGGAACCGGTCGGCGAGACTTGTCTCCACCGCCATGGACGGGCCGCCCTGCTCGACCACCAGGCTGGCTGTGGCGGCCAGCGCCTCGGCGGTCTGCTTGTCGGTCTCCGGCAGGGCAGAGAAGCAGACATCGGCCCGCCCTGCTTCCGCTGCTCCACCAGTCTCGCGATAAAGATCGAACAGGACGCGACAGAGGTACAGGCTGACCGCCCCCTGCTCGGCGCCGTTGGACGCCAACATCAACCGGGCCGGAGCATGCAGCGGCCCACGCGGGCTGCCGAGCACCAACGAGAACGACTTCGCCACGTCGTCCAGCACGCCGGGCGCCATTGCCGCGTCTGGATCTATCGCCAGCGTATGATTCCACACCACGCCACCGGTGCCCATCTCGGTGAGGATGGCGCTATACTGCACCACACCCCCATCAAGGCGCACAATGCCGCTCAGCATGAAATCGCTGATCGGCTGATCGGCCGGGATGGTGCTGGCCTCCCCCGTGCCGGCATAGCGTGTCCCTATGGTGCGAAACTGCTCGAGATCGGTCACCAGTTCGATGGCGAGCCCGGACACCTGCGGGCGCAGCTGGGCATCCGTCGACAGATTCTGGAATTCCACAATCCCAAGCGTCGGCCGCTGCAGCGCGTTGGCGGGTTGCGCCACATTTTCCCGCGCCCGCCCCCACTCGCCAAGTGCATATACGCCGAGGGCCGTTCCCAGGGTCAGCACCGCCAAAACATACCAGGACGAAGGCAATCTGCCCGTCCGTCCGCGGACCGGTTCGACCCGCGGGGTCAGCAGTGGGGCCGGACCAGGAGCCAACGCCCCTTCGGCCTGTACGACGAAATCGGGAATGTAGCGTCCCACCGGAAGCCGAATCTGCGCGCTCTCGCCCAGGCCGGGCCCCTGATAGTATTCGTCCAGCAGCCGGCGCAGCCGCCGCGCCTGCACCCGCACGATCGGGTCGGCCTGGGGATCAAAATCGGTGGACCGGCCAAAGACGTCCACGGCAATGGAATAGGCTTTGACCGACTGCTCTTCGCCATCGAGCTTCCGCCGAACAATATAGTCGAGGAAGCGGGCCAGCTGTGGCGAGCGTGCGATTTCCGGCCACGAGAGCAGTCGCTCAAGGGCCAACATGATCGCCTGGCGATTGGGCTCAGGCCCGGTCAAAAAAGCCACCTCCCCGATGCCGCAATAGTCGCACTTTACATGTAAAACGCAAGGCCGGGTTACGTCGAAGTTACCTCAGCTTGCCTATCGCCCAGCTCATGTCTGCTGCATAGGCCGGTCGCTGTCGTATCTGCGGTACGGCGCTGCTTCGCTCGGCTAGGCCCCGACCGAAGCTTGACCACCTAGTTTGAAATAGTAACGCCTGCCACTGCTCCAGCGGTGCGCGGGCATGCGTTTCGTTATGACGACATGTCCCAACGCAGTCGGGACGATGGGGTGTGCATTTGAACGACCAGGCGGAAAACCAGCCCTTCGTGGCCCTTATCGATGACGACCAGCACTCGGCGCATCTGCTGACGCGCATGCTGCTTGCCCATGGGTCGCCCGACATCAAGTGGTATGGCGACGCCAATGCGGGCCGCAGCTGCCTCACGACTCTCCTGGCGGACCCGGCGACCAATTGGCCTGGCCTCGTCATTGTCGACCTCAAGGCGCACAGCAACGCCAACCTCGAATTCATCGCCTCCATCCGGCCCCTGCTGCGCCAGAAAGGCGTGCCGGTCGCGGCTATGGTGCAGCCGGGCGACCTTGCGCAACGCAACGCGCTGCAGAATGCCGGGGCGGCAGCGGTCTTCGTCCGGCAAGCCGAACTCGACGCCTATCGGCGCGAGGCGGCGAGCATTGTCAGTTTCTGGGCGCGCAGTCAGCGCCTAGATGCGGTTGGCATGTAACACCTGCGTCCACAGGTTGCATGCCACGATCGGGTGGGACGCTGCATGAACGGTCTTCGGACTGCTCCTGCATTCCCAAGCGTCCCCCCGATCATTGTTACCTCTCTGTTCGCGCTTCGCGCGGCTGAGGGAGCACCAGCCCTACTCCAAGGGGGCTGATGCGGGGCGCGGTCGCGACACCTCCCGGTCGTGGCCGTATTGGGGGGAGGCAAATTGGCAGCGCGCGGGTCCCTCAGCGCAGCTGCCGAAGTCCATTGCTTCTCCCCACTGCCCGTTCGCGGACAAGACCCCAACCACCGTTATGACGACCTGTAGATCAGGTCGGCCCTTCAGTGTCCTTAAGGCCGCTGTCGTGCCGGATGATATTGTGCGCCAGCGCGCGCAGCGCAGCCAGCACGATCACCGCGAGCAAGGCGACGCCGAACGCGATGATGTAGTAGCCCAAGGCGGTCGCCAGGCCGACTGCGCCGGCCAACCACATGCCGGCGCCTGTCGTCAGCCCCTGAACGCCGCCGCCGGACCGGAAGATGGCACCTGCTCCAAGGAAGGCTATGCCCGCAGTCACTGCTTCGACCGCGCGGATCGGATCGGCCTGGACCCCATCCCCGGTCTCTATCGTATGGAAGATCTCGAAAGCCAGAATCGTAAAGAGCGCCGCTGCCACCGACACCAGGATATGGGTTCGCAACCCCGCCTCGGCGGTGTTGATCTCACGTTCGAAACCGATCATCGCGCCGAGCAGCGCGGCGATAAGCAGGCGGATGGCAATGATGTGCTGGGGCAGATAGGTCTGCACGAAACCGAATTCGTTGCCGACATCCATGGCGGTGTTCCTGGTTTATGACGCTGACGTGACAACCGCGCGGGGTGTTGCCTGGTTCCAGCTTGCGACCAGAGGGCGCGCCCAATCGGCGATGAAGGCAGCCGGCGGCAGGATGATCCAGCCGTCGCTGTCGCCGACGGCGGTGTAATCGTTGTTGGCAACGCCCAGAGCCGTAATTGCACAGACCAGCGCGGCGCGATCGTCATGGTTGGTAACCGACCCGAAGTTCTGCTCCATCGGTCGGTGTGGCAGATGGTGGGCCAGCAGACGAGCCAGCGTGCCATCCTGCGCAAGTGCCAGATAGTACCGATCCGACCGCTTGCCGCGACCGCCTTTGAACGGCGCGGGATCGGCCAGCATCAGCCCCAGAAAACTGTTCGGAAATGCCTCGGCGATGGCGAAGCGATGGATGGCATGCTGATGCGCCGCCGGCGCAAACGATCCGCGCTCCAGCATGATGCGCGCGCAGGCATTGGTCGCCCCATTGAGCAGCCTCTCATTGCCGCTGTTCGACTGCGCCAGCTTTCCGATGGCATCGCGGATCGGTCGCTCGCTGAGCCGCCGCTCGGCCAGGCGATAGCTGTCGATTGGCTCCAGATCGCCCCGCAATGGGCCGTCAAAGGCCCCAGCCAGAAGGTGGTGCGGCCCGGCCACCGCCAGCAAGCCGGCGCGCCGGTCTGCGTCGTCGGCCGTGAACCGTCTGATGATCCAGCGCACTCCCTCGCGGTCCCAGTCCAGGCGGCAGGCGGCACTCGACCTCTGCCGCGTCGACCAGCCGACATCAACTCCCAGGACCGATCCTGACTCCGGCAGCATCAGACCGTCTTGAGCCAGCCGCCATCGACAAAGTAGGTGGAGCCGGTGGAATAGCTGGCCTTTTCAGAACACATGAAGACAAAGAAGTTGGCCAGTTCCTGGGGCGTCGCGAAGCGCTTCATGCCGCCGGCCTCGTCGGCCACGCCCTGCAGATGCGCCTGCCAGCCATCTTCGCCAGCGATCTGCTTGGCGGTCTTGACCCAGTCGGGCGTGAGGACGAGGCCCGGATTGATGGTGTTGACGCGAATATTGTCGCCCACCACCTCGTTGGCGAGGGTCTTGGAAAACATCATCAGCGCCGCCTTGGTGGTATTGTAGATCGGCTCGTACCACAGCGGCTGCACGGCGCAGATCGAGGCATTGTGCAGGATCACGCCACCGCCACGTGCTTTCATTGCCGGCAGCATGCCACGCGCCAGTCGCACCGCGGCCATCACATGCAGGTCCCAGTAATACTGCCACTTGGCATCGTCGGCCTCGGCAATGGTCTCGTTCGATCCGGTCCCGGCATTGTTGATCAGGATATCGGCACCGCCGAAGGCCTTGCTGGTGCCCTTGATGACCGCGGCGCAGCCCT
This sequence comes from Alphaproteobacteria bacterium, assembly GCA_018828145.1. Classification (GTDB taxonomy): domain Bacteria; phylum Pseudomonadota; class Alphaproteobacteria; order Rhizobiales; family Devosiaceae; genus Devosia. The sequence continues at coordinate 129,885 of JAHJWO010000007.1, forward strand.
CGGCCGTTGCGACATCGGCGGCGATGGCGGTGGCGATGATGCCGAACGTGCTGGCGACGCGCGCCGCTTCGTCATCCGCGCGATCCTTATTGCGCCCCACCAGCACCAGGTTGGCGCCTTCGGCGGCCAGCCCCTCGGCAACCGCCAGGCCGATACCCACCGTCCCGCCAGTGATGACGGCAACCTTGTCGCGTAGATTGAGGTCCATAGGTCAGTCTCCCTGAGCCGCTACCCTGATCTGCAGCTTCACATCACTTGGCCGCGCCTCCACCGCCCGGTCGAACGCCTTCCTGGAATCCTCGAAGGCAAAAGTTTCGGAAATCAGCGGCTTGAGGTCGACCTTGCCCGAGGCGATCAGTGCGATGGCGCGATCATATTGATGCGCATAGCGGAAGACGTTTTCGATCCGCAGCTCCTTCACCGACGCGCCGGCAATATCCACCGCCACCGGGTCCACCGGCAGCCCGACCACGACGATGGCACCACCGGGCCGCGGCAGGTCCATGATGGTCTTCCAGGCATGCGGCGAGCCCGAGCATTCGAACACCACATCGGCGCCCCAGCCTTCGGTGAGCTGCGCGACCTCCTCGACGACATTCCTGTCGCGGATATTGACCGGTATGACGCCCTGATACTGCGCTGCGATATCGAGCTTCGGCTGCGCCAGGTCGGCCACGATGACCCGGGCACAACCGCCCGCCAGTGCGGCCAGCGCAACCATGGTTCCGATGGGACCTGCGCCGAGCACCACGGCTGTGTCACCGGGCGTGATCCGGGCCTTGGTGGCCGCCTGCATGCCCACGGCAAAGGGCTCGACCATGGCGCCTTCGGCAAAACTCACATTGTCGGGCAGCTTGAAGGTGTAGTTCGCCGGGTGCACCACCTCGGGGGTCAGTACGCCGTGCACGGGCGGCGTCGCCCAGAAGTTCACCGCTGGATCGACATTGTACATGCCCAGCCGGCTGGCGCGGGAATTGGGATCGGGAATGCCCGGCTCCATGCAGACCCGGTCGCCCACCTTGAGATGGGTCACGCCGGCCCCGACCTCGGTCACCGTGCCGGCAGCCTCATGCCCCAGCACCATGGGGGCATTGACCACGAAGGGGCCGATCTTGCCATGGGTGTAATAGTGCACGTCCGAACCGCAGACCCCCACGGTATGGATGGCGATCTTGACCATGCCCGGTCCGACATCAAGCGGCAGATCGATATCGCGCAGGGCCAGCTCGTGCTGGCGTTCAAGGACGAGGGCGCGGACTTGGGTCATGCTGGAATCCCGGGCATAGGTGAACGAGTGGCCGGGCAATCGCCCAGCGGACGAGCATTTCTAACCCACGGCCGGGGTGATGACTATGCCCCCGGCGGCTGCATCGCGCCCGTCATGATCGCCACCGCATCGGACATCGAATAGTCCTTGGGATTGATCACCGCGATTCGCTTGCCCAGGCGGTGGATATGGATGCGGTCGGCCACTTCGAAGACATGCGGCATGTTGTGGCTGATCAGCACGATGGGCATGCCCCTCCGCTTGACGTCCAGCATCAGCTCCAGCACGCGCCGGCTTTCCTTCACACCCAGGGCGGCCGTTGGCTCGTCCATGATCACGACTTTCGAGCCGAAGGCCGCCGCACGGGCCACGGCCACGCCCTGGCGCTGGCCGCCGGAAAGTGTCTCGACCGACTGATTGATGTTCTGGATGGTCATCAGGCCGAGTTCGCTGAGCTTCTCGCGGGCGAGCTTGTTCATCCGTGACCGGTCGAGCAGCCGGAAGATGTTGCCCAGCGGTCCCGCCTTGCGCATTTCGCGGCCCAGGAACAGGTTGTCGGCGATCGACAGGGCGGGTGACAAGGCCAGGTTCTGATACACCGTCTCGATACCGGCGAGCCGCGCTTCCATCGGTGACTTGAAATGCACAGGTGAACCGTCCAGCCGCACAGTGCCGGCGTCAGGAATCACCGCGCCGCATAGCGCCTTGATCAGGGTGGATTTGCCTGCGCCATTGTCGCCGATGACCGCCAGGATTTCTCCCGGCATCAACTCGAAGTCGGCATGGTCCAGCGCCACCACCTTGCCATAACGCTTCTGCAGGCCAGTGGCGCTGAGGATCGGTTGCGGTCCGGCAATGGGGGTGGCGGTAAGGCTTGCAGTCTGATCGAGGCTCATGCGGAGATCTTCCTGATCCACTGGTCGGTGGTGACAGCGATGATGATGAGGGCGCCCACGGCAAATTCCTGCCAGAGCACGTCGACGCCGGCCAAAGCCAGCCCGTTGCGGAACATGCCCACGATCAGCGCGCCGAGCAGCGTGCCGACAATCGAGCCGCGCCCGCCGAACAATGACGTGCCGCCGATCACCACCGCAGTGATGGAGTCGAGGTTCGCTGTCTGGCTGCCGAGCGGGGACACCGCGCCGACGCGACCGATCAGCACCCAGCTCGCCAAAGCACAGATGAACCCGGCCAGCGTGTAGACGCCGATCAGCGTCATCTTCGTGTTGATGCCGGCCAGGCGTGCCGCCTCCGGATCGTCGCCGGTGGCATAGATGTGGCGGCCGAAGGCAGTGCGGTTGAGGATGTACCAGACGGTCGCCGCAATCAGGATCATCACCATGGAGCCGGCTGTCAGGATGGCGCCGCCACCCAGGGCCACGCGCGCGCCCATCCATTGCAGCATGGGCGCTATGGCCGCGATATCCTGGCTGCGGATGGTCTCGGAGTTCGAGATGAAGATGATCATGGCGCCGTAGATCGACCAGGTGCCCAGCGTCACGATGAAGGGCGGCAGCTTGACCAGCGCCACCAGCACGCCGTTGATCAGACCGCACAGGATGCCCGTGGCGAGGCCCAGCACGAAGCTGATCTCGACCGGCACACCGGCAACGACCGACAGCCGGCCCATCACGATGGAGGACAGGATCATGATGGCGCCGACCGACAGGTCGATGCCGGCGGTGAGAATGATCAGCGTCTGGGCAATGCCCAGTACGCCGATAATGGTGACCTGCTGCAGCACCAGCGACAGGTTGAACGGCGCGAAGAACTTGGAACCGGCGGCGACGGAGAAGAAGGCAATGCCGACGATCAGCACGATGAAGGGAATAGCGGTGGGATAGCTGTGCAGGAAGGCCTGCATGCGCCGCACCATGCTGGGCGTATCCTCCTCGAAGCTGGCAACGGTTTGCGTGGCCCCGGCCAATCCCTTTTCGGCTGTCGCCGAACCGGTTGCATCATCACTCATCAACGCCCCTCCCAGGGTCTCGCAGAATCGACAGACGGGCCGCCCGGGGGGCGACCCGCAGTGTTTTTATCGAGGGATCAGCCCCAGCAGAGCTCGGTGCCCTTGGTGGTGTCGATGGATTCAACGCCGTCGACTGGCTTGTCAGTCACGAGGGTCGCACCGGTGTCGAAGAAATCGAGGCCTTCGGTGGCTGAGGGCTTCTCGCCGGTATCGGCGAACTTCTTGATGGCCTCCATGGCCATCGAGGCCATCAGGAGCGGATACTGCTGGCTGGTGGCGCCAATCACGCCGGCCTTGACGTCGGCGACACCCGGGCAGCCGCCATCGACGGCGACGATCAGCACCGAACCGTCATCGCGGCCCGCGGCCTTGAGGGCCTCGTAGCCACCGGCTGCGGCCGGCTCGTTGATCGCATAGACAACGTTGATGTCCGGGCATTTCTGCAGCAGCGTTTCCATGGCGGTACGGCCACCGTCGGGCGCGCCAGCCGTCACTTCGGACCCGCAGATGCGCGGATCATCCTCATCGCCGATCCTGTTGGGATCCTTCACGTCGATGCCGAAGCCTTCAAGGAAGCCCTGGTTGCGCAGATAGTCCACAGTCGGCTGATTCACGGCCAGATCGAGCAGCGCGATTTTGGCCGTGGCGGCCGCGTCACCGAGCGTGCCGGCAGCCCACTGGCCGATCAGCATGCCTGCCTTCCGGTTATCAGTGGCGAACGTCGCGTCGGCCGCATCGATCGGATCGAGCGGCGTGTCGAGCACGATCACCAACAGGCCAGCGTCGCGCGCCTGCTGGATGGTCGGCACGATGGCGCTGGAGTCGGACGGCACGATAGCGAAGCCCTTGGCGCCCGAAGCGATGAGGTTTTCAATCGCCGCGATCTGGCTGTCATTGTCGCCGTCGAACTTGCCGGCAAAGGTGCGCAACTCGATCCCGAGTTCGTCGGCCTTGGCCTGGGCGCCTTCACGCATCTTCACAAAGAACGGATTGCCTTCGGTCTTGGTGATAAGGCCCACCACGACTTCCTGGGCATAGGCAGCCGTTCCGCACATGAGGCCGAGCATCACGGCCCCGGCGGCCGCGACCTTCAAAAACTTACCCATCAATATATCCTCCCGAGGATTTCACATGGGCGTCCGCAGCCCTTATCCGGGCCGTCGATCCGCCAATAAGGCCGGGCGCGTTCTCGTGCTCACCCGTCCCAATGACCGTCATAACAATGCATCGGCACGCCGCTGTCAATAAGTTAATCCAAGTGATTTATTAATTGACAGAGGGCGGCCCTTGCCCTTTGCTAGCGCCGAGGAAACGCAATAACCCAATGAAATCGATTGCAATTTGGCGTTTCATGCCGCCTATGGCTGATCCTGAAAAGCGTATGCGGGTTAACGGAGGGGCGACTTGATGGTCAGAAGGGGCGTGGGACGCACTGGCCTGGACGATCTGAGCCGGGGCACCAACCAGTCGGGTGTGCGGCTCTACAATGAGCGCCTTGTACTCTCCCTGATCCGCCGCCATGGCAGCCTGCCCAAGGCCGACATCGCGCGCCGCACCGGACTGTCGCCGCAAACCATATCCACCATCGCCAACAGCCTCGAGGCCGATGGAATCATCATTCGACTCGACCCGCTTCGCGGCAAGGTTGGCCAGCCGCTGGTGCCCTATGCCCTCAATCCACGCGGCGCATTCTTCCTCGGCCTCAAGATCGGCCGCCGTAGCTCGGATATCGTGCTCATGGACTTTGCCGGCACCGTGCTGGGGCGGATCCACGAGCCGCATCCCTATCCGACGCCCCAGATCATCCGCGCTCTTGCCGGCCGCGGCATCGCTGAATTGACCGCGTCACTGAACGACGCAGAGCGGCAGCGCATCGCCGGCTTCGGCATCGCTTCGCCTTTCGAGTTGTGGAACTGGGAATCCCAGCTTGGCGCGCCCCCGGATGTGCTGGAAGACTGGCGGCAGGCCGATATTCGCGGCGATATCGCCGCTATCAGCCCCTGGCCCGTCTATTTCCATAATGATGGCACCGCCGCCTGCGCCGCCGAACTCGTGCTGGGCCATGGCCAGCATGGCGACGACTTCCTCTATATCTTCCTTGGCTCCTTCATCGGCGGCGGCGTCGTGCTCAATGGGCACCTGTTTCCAGGACGCACCGGCTATGGTGGCGCCATCGGCCCCCTGCCCGTGCCCACGGGTGATGGCGGCTTCCAGCAGATCCTGCGCAGCGCCTCGATCTATGTGCTGGCCGACCGACTCACCGCCGCAGGCATGGACCCGCAGGTGCTCTGGCGCGAGCCGGGCCAGTGGGGCGAACTGGGCGCGCCCCTGCAGGCCTGGATCGACGATGCCGCGCGTAGTCTTGCCATTGCCGCGGTCAGCGCCGTCTCCATCATTGATTTCCGCACCATCGTCATCGATGGCGCCTTCCCCGAGGCGGTTCGCGCCAACCTGGTGCAGGCGACCCGGGCAGCCCTGGTCAATTTCGACCTGCAGGGGCTCGCCCCCTTCACCATTGCCGAGGGCACGATCGGCTTCGGCGCGCGCGAAATCGGCGGAGCCTGCCTGCCCCTGCTGGCCAATTTCACGCAGGATCGGGAAGTCCTGTTCAAGGAAAACGGCTAACAGGCTGCAGACGAACACTGTTTTGGCTTGGTAACCAGTCCGCAATTACCCGCTGCTACAGTCAAAATCTGCAATGGCCAATCCGGACACTAGATGCCGTCTGAAACCTCGACGCTCGAGCGCTGGCACTTTTCCGCCGCCATTCTCTTACCCGTTGTTCTGGCGCTGGGCGTAACCGCCGCAGCGACCTTCGGCTTTGTCCTGTGGTCCACCGCAGGCATCGACCAGCGCGCCCTTGAACGCCAGGCCAACATGATCCACGAGGTCATGGACGCCCGCCAGGATCAGTTGATCCATGAATTGGGCAGCGTCGCCATCTGGGACGACTCCGTGATCAATACGCGGCTGATGTTCAACTTCAACTGGGTGAACACCAATCTCGGAGCCTGGCCGCAGGAGTTTTTCGGACACGACCAGACCGTTGTGCTCGATGGCACCAACCTGCCGCTCTATCTCATGCGCGACGGCATTTCCCAGGATGTCGAGGCGGGTGCAGGCCCATCGGGGCCGGTGCAACTGCTTGTCGACCGGCTGCGCGCTCTGCCCCACACGCCGGCCACCCCCGGGACCTCGCACAAGCCGCTCGCCCTGGCCGATTATGCCGTGGTGGACGGCATACCCTCTCTCATCGCCGCAATGACCCTGGTCTCCGATACAGGCGCAATCGTCCAGTCGCCCGGCACCGAGCCCCTGATTGCCGCCGTGCAATACCTTGACGATGCCGCTGCCGCCGAACTGGCCCGGGAGTATCTCTTCGAACAGGGCCGGTTCAGCCTGAGCCGGACCGATGATCCGGATCGCGCCGTATATCCGATCTTCAGCTCCGCCGGGCGCTTCATTGCCTTTTTCGAGTGGAACCGTGACAGGCCAGGCCTGATGCTTCTCCGCCAGACCGGGCCGGTTCTGGCTGCCGCATTCATCATGGCCGCAGTGCTGGTCTTCCTGCTGCTGCGCAAGTTGCGCCACTCGTCCGCTGCGCTCGAGGCCGAGCGGCGCGAGGCCGAATATCAGGCCGCTCATGACCTGTTGACCGGCCTGCCCAACCGGACAAGCTTTGATGCCGAACTGGCCCGCGCTCTCGCCGACCAGCCGCGCAAGGCGGCCGGCCTTGCCCTGTTAATGCTCGATGTCGACCGCTTCAAACAGGTCAACGACACGCTTGGTCACCAGGCTGGCGACGAGCTGATCCGTGCCGTTGGCCAGCGCATCCGCTCGATCGTGGGCCCCGGCGTGACAATTGCCCGGCTTGGTGGCGATGAATTTGTGATGCTGATCGTGGAACGTGACCACGGCATGACCACGGCATTGGCAAGCCGGATCATCGAGGCGATCGGTCAGCCATTTGATCTAAATCGGTTCAAGGCACATGTCGGCGCCAGCATCGGCATCGTCCACGCCGGTGCCGGCAATGCCGAGGCCCAGGAGCTGATGCGCAAGGCCGACATTGCGCTCTACGAGGCCAAGGCGGGCGGACGAAACCGCGCCGTTGTCTATGAGGAGCACATGAACGAGTTGCTGCAGCTCCAGCATACGATCGAAGCCGAACTGCGCGAGGCGCTGCAGCGCGATGACCAACTTTCGGTGGTCTTCCAGCCGCTGGTCGATCAGCAAACGCGCAAGGTAATCGGCGCCGAGTGTCTCGCCCGCTGGCACCACCCGAAATATGGGCAGATTTCTCCCGCGCGCTTCATTCCCGTGGCCGAGAATACCGGCCTTATCGAAGCACTGGGCGAGTTTGTCCTCCGCCGGGCCTGCGAGCTCGGCGCCACGGCGCCGGGGCGGACGATTGCGGTCAACATCTCCCCCACCCAACTGCGCAACCCACGTTTCTCAAGCCAAGTATTCGATATCCTCAGCCAAACCGGCATGCGCCCCGTCGATCTGGAGCTCGAGATCACCGAATCGATCCTGCTCGACAATGAACATCTGTCCGGACAGAACCTGCGCGCCTTCCGATCCGCCGGCATCCACATTGCGCTGGACGACTTCGGCACCGGCTATTCCTCGCTGAGCTATCTCAAGCTCTACCCCGTCGATCGCATCAAGATCGACCGGTCCTTTGTTTCTCAGCTCGCCGATGGCCACGTCTCGGTAGCAATCACCCAGGCCATTGTCAGCCTCGCCCATGCGATGGATCTCGCAGTGACCGCCGAGGGTGTGGAGACGGACGGGCAAGCAACGATTCTGGGGCAATTGGGCTGCAATACCCTGCAGGGCTTTCTGTTTTCTGGCGGCGTTCCGGCGGATCAGATCACCACCATGTTTGCCGACAAGGCGAACGCGTTCGAACCAGAGAGCCCTGAGGTCGTATCGGCCTAGGCCATGGCGGCCAGCACTACCCCGAGCCGCTTTTCGCGCGCCAGTAGCCCAGCCTGGCCTTTGCCGGCCCCGTCCCACATGGCCTTCAACCGGCCGTCGTCAAACAGCTTGAACAGGCAGGGCGCAATATAGGATTTCCGGCAGATCGCCGGCGTATTGCGGAGCATTTCGGAAACCTCGCGCGCGACCTGGGCCATCTGCCGCCGCCGCGCCGTGTCCGACCCGCCAACCTCCAGCTGTGCCAGCGCTTCTCCCGCGAGGGCACTGGCATGCAGGGTACGAAAATCCTTGGCGGAGATTTCCACGCCTGCCAGCTCGCGCAGATAGGCATTGATCGCGCCGGTCTTGATCGGCCGCACCTGGCCAGCTTCATCCCGGAATACCAGTAGGCGCTTACCCGGCAGGGTCTTGATGCGAGCGACCGCCTGGGCGAGACGGGCATCGATCACGCAATATTCCGCCCGCTGTCCGCCCTTGGCATCAAAGGTCATACAGACTTCGTCGCCGGATACCCGGACATCACGCGTATAGAGCGTACCAGCGCCGCGGGTGCCATTTTGCTTGAGGTATTTCTCGCGGCCAACGCGCATGGCTGTCTTGTCGATCAATGCCACCGCGATGGCCAGCGCCAGCTCGCGACTGCCGGTTTCGGCCGCCAGCGCCGCACTGACCTTGCGACGCACTTTGGGCAGCACGGACGTCAGCGCCGCCAGCCGGAGCTGCTTCTTGCCATGCCGCCGCAGCTCCCATTCGGGATGATAGATATACTGGTCGCGCCCGGCCTCATCGATCCCCAATGCTTGGATATGTGCATTGACGCGTTCGGCGATCCGCACCTCGCGCCAGGCAGGGGGGATGCCGAGCGCCCTGATCCGGCCTCTAACGGCAGCGTCGCAGATCAAGGCGCCCGTTGCATCGCGATAGCAGAAGCCCTTGCCCCGCTTTTGCCGGGTAAGCGTCAGATCAGCGCGGATAACCTTGATCAGTCGCATCGCATCAGGCGGGGCTGGATTGGGTGAGCGAGAAAACCAGGAAGACCACGGCAAAGAGCACGATTACGGCACTCAGCGACATGATCAGCACGCGCAGGTTCATCTTGCGTGGGCTGCCCTGCCTTACTTCGGTCTGGCTCTTTTTCGGATCGTAGGTTTCCATGACGCTCTCCTCTGTCGGTTGATGGCAAACGTGCCGCGTGCCATGCAGGTTCCGCCGGCCTTGACGCAGGCCGCATGCCGTCCGACCCTTGCCCGTGACTTTACCCAGGATAATTCCATGACCAGTGCCGCCGCCCTCACCCGCATGATCATGGCCGGACAGGGCAAGGAACCGGCCGACCTGGTCGTCAAGGATGTGCGACTGCTCGACGTGATCACCGGCGCGGTGACCGAGACCGACATCGCCATTGTCGACGACCGCATCGTCGGCACCCATGCGCGTTACGAGGGCAGGGCTGTAATTGACGGCAAAGGCCGCTTTGCCGTGCCCGGCTTCATCGACACGCACCTGCATATCGAATCCTCGCTGGTCACCCCCTTCGAGTTCGACCGCTGCGTGCTGCCGCATGGCGTCACCACGGTCATCTGCGATCCCCATGAGATCGCCAATGTGCTGGGCGCCGAGGGTATCCGATACTTCCTCGATTGCGCCGAACAGACCGTGATGGATGTGCAGGTCAACCTCTCATCCTGTGTCCCCGCGACCGCCTTCGAAACGGCCGGCGCCGCGCTGGAGATCGAGGACCTGGAGCCTTTCCGTTCCCATCCCAAGGTGATCGGCCTCGCCGAAATGATGAACTTCCCCGGCGTGCTCCATGCCGATCCGGGCATCATCGCCAAGCTCGCCGCCTTCCAGGGTGGCCATATCGACGGACATGCACCGCTGGTGCTCGGCATGGATCTCAACGGCTACCTGGCCGCCGCCATCCGGACGGACCATGAGGCCACCAGCGCGGCCGAAGCGCGCGAAAAGCTGGCCAAGGGCATGGCCATCCTCATCCGCGAAGGCTCGGTTTCCAAGGATCTCAAGGCCCTGGCCGAGGTGCTGGATGAGAACACCTCGTCATTCGTTGCGCTCTGCACCGATGACCGCAACCCGCTCGACATTGCCGAGGAAGGGCACCTCGACAGCTCCATCCGCCGCCTGATCGCCATGGGCCGGCCGCTGCACCACGTCTATCGCGCGGCCAGCCACTCGGCCGCCCGCATCTTCGGCCTGCGCGACCGCGGTCTGGTCGCCCCAGGCTGGCGCGCCGATATTGCCCTGCTCGACAGCCTGGAAGATTGCCGCGTCAGCGATGTAGTGACGGCGGGACGACTGGTTGGTCCGGACCTCTTCGCGGCGCGCCGGCCGGTCGCTGCCGTGGGGCTGAGCTCGATGAAGGCCAGGCCGGTGGCGCCGGACGACTTCATCGTGCCCGTCCGCGCCGAACGCAACCAGACGCCGGTGATCGGAGTCAAGCCGGGCCTGATCCTGACCTTCCGCGGATCCGCGGTGCTGCCGAGCGGCGATCGCGGCACAATGCCCGACCTTGAGGCCGATGTGCTCAAGGTTGCTGTGATCGAGAGGCATGGCAAGAATGGCAATATCGGCCGCGGCTTCGTCAAGGGTTTCGGCCTCAAGCGCGGCGCCATCGCGTCTTCGGTCGGCCATGACAGCCACAATATCACGGTGATCGGCGCCACCGACGAGGACATGGCCGTGGCCGTTAACCGGCTGATCGAGCTGCATGGCGGCTTCGTCGTCTCGGACGGTGGCCGGGTGACGGCGGAGCTGGCGCTGCCGATTGCCGGGCTGATGAGCCCCAAGCCATTCGAGGAGGTGACGCATGACCTGCACGCTTTGCGGCAAGCTGCTTACGCACTTGATTGCAGCTTGCCGGAACCTTTCTTGCAGGTTGCTTTCCTCGCGCTGCCCGTCATCCCCCACCTCAAGATGACCGACCGCGGACTGTTCGACGTCGACAAGTTCGACTTCGTCGACTAGTGCCCGTCGCGCGCCTTGACCTTGCGCCGGGCGGCATGCAGCAGCGGCTCGGTATAGCCACTGGGCTGATCGGCGCCGTGCAGCGCCAGGTCGAGTGCCGCCTGGAAGGCAATGGACTGGAAGTTCTCGGCCATCGGGCGATAGAGCGGATCGCCGGCATTCTGTTCGTCCACCACGACGGCCATGCGCTCGAAGGTTGAGGTCAGTTCGTCCCGGCTGACCAGGCCATGGCGCAGCCAGTTCGCGACGGCCTGGCTCGATATGCGGCAGGTGGCCCGGTCTTCCATCAGCCCGACATTGTTGATGTCGGGCACCTTGGAGCACCCCACGCCCTGCTGCACCCAGCGCACGACATAGCCCAGGATGCCCTGCGCGTTGTTTTCCAGCTCGCGGGTGATCTCCTCGCGGCTCAATGAGAACGGCGCCTGCACCGGCATGGAGAAGAGTTCCGACAGTGTCGGCACGGCCTGGTTGTGCCGGCGCTTCTGCGCTTCGAACACGTCGACCTCGTGATAATGCAGGGCATGCAGCGTCGCGGCGGTGGGCGACGGGACCCAGGCAGTATTGGCGCCAGCATTGGGATGGGCGGCCTTTGAGGCCATCATCGCCGCCATGTCGTCCGGCCGCGCCCACATGCCCTTGCCGATTTGCGCCCGGCCGGAAAGCCCACAGCCCAGCCCGATCAGCACATTACGGTCCTCGTAGGACGCAATCCAGCGCTCGGACTTGATCTCGTCCTTGCGCAATACGGCGCCCGCTTCCATCGAGGTATGGATCTCGTCGCCGGTGCGGTCGAGGAAGCCGGTATTGATGAAAAATACCCGCTGGCGGGCTTCGTAGATCGCGGCCTTGAGATTGGCCGAGGTCCGGCGCTCCTCATCCATGATGCCGATCTTTATGGTGAGCGGGGCGAGGCCCAGCATCTTTTCGACCGAGGCGAAGATGGCGCAGGCAAAGGCCACTTCTTCGGGGCCGTGCATCTTGGGCTTGACGATGTAGATGGCGCCGGTCGTGCTGTTGACCTTGTCCTGCATGGCGCAGAGCACGGTGACAGCTGCGTCCATCAACCCCTCGCCGATCGGCTTGCCATCGAACAGCACGGCATCGGTGGTCATCAGGTGGCCGACATTGCGCACCAGCAGCAGCGAGCGCCCCTTGAGCACCAGCGGCGCACCGTTGACGTCCTTGTAGGTCCGGTCGGCATTGAGCCTGCGGGTAACGGTCTTGCCGCCCTTTTCGAACGTGTCTTCCAGCGTGCCATTCATCAGGCCCAGCCAGTTGCGATAGACGCCAACCTTGTCCTCGGCATCGACGGCTGCCACGGAGTCTTCGCAGTCCTGAATGGTGGTGAGCGCCGCCTCGACGATGACGTCGCTCAGCCCCGCCTTGTGCATGCCGCCGATCACGCTGCCCGGCTCGATGACGAGAACGACATGCAGGCCATGATGGCGCAGCACCAGTTCGCCCTTGGCTTCGGTGCCACCATAGCCGACAAAGGCACCCGGATCGCGCAGGCCGGTGCGACCGGCGGCCGTGTCGACCTGCAGGTGGCGGGTCTCGCCGTCCTTGATGACGTGATAGCCGGTGACATCGCGATGGCTGCCGCTGGCAAGGGGGAAGTTCTCGTCGAGGAAGCTGGCAGCCTTGTCGACCACCGCCGCGCCGCGCGCGGCATTAAAGCCCTGCCCCGGCGCCAATCCACCGTCGCGGCTGATGACATCGGTGCCATAGAGCGCGTCGTAGAGGCTGCCCCAGCGGGCATTGGCAGCGTTCAGCGCATAGCGCGCATTGGAGACCGGCACCACCAGCTGTGGGCCGCATAGCGTGGTGATTTCGGGATCGAGCCCGGTCGTCTCAATGGTGAAGTCGGCTGGCTCAGGCACCAGATAGCCGATTTCCCGAAGGAAGAATTCATAGCCCTGCGGATTGTCGGCGACGGCACCATACCGGCGATGCCAGTCATCGACCTGGCTCTGGATCTGGTCGCGCTTGGCCAGCAGAGCCGCATTGGTCGGCCCATGCTCGGCAATCAGGGCGGCAAAGCCGGACCAGAACTGCTCGGCGGTTACGGCAAGACCGGCAAGCGCGTCCTTCTCGACGAAATCGACCAGCAGCGGATGGACGGAGAGGCCGGACTTCGCGAGGTAGGAGGTCATTCTTGATCCTTCTTCTTTCTTACCTCTCCCTTTGGGGGAAAGGTCGGCGCGACCGCGCCGGATGAGGGGGCCTTCTCGTTGCCCGGTGCTTGGGTCAGGCTCCTCACCCGACCAAAGACGGTCGACCTCTCCCCCAGAGGGAGAGGTGAAGAGGCGCCAGACCCGCAAACCCGAGCGCAAACTAGGGCAAGGCCCTTGCCCTCACAACCCGCCTAAAGTCGACTTCGCCCTTGCGCCTGCAACATAGACTTCGGCAATGGCCCGGTCATCACCGAGCGTCTGTAGCAGGAACAGTTCTTCAACGAGCGAACTTGCCGTCGCAAGGCGCAATGCCATGGCAGGCGTGGCGCCGGCATCGAGCACGACGAGGTCTGCGGCATTGCCCGGCGCTATGGTCCCGATCGTGCCCTCCAGCGAGAGCGATCGCGCATTGCCAAGGGTCATCATGTAGAATGAGTTGAGCGGCGTCAGCCGCTGACCGCGCAACTGCAGCACCTTGTAGCCCTCGTCGAGCGTGCGCAGCATGGAATAGCTGGTGCCCCCGCCGATATCGGTGGCCACGCCGATGCGCACGCCGGCCTTGCTGAGCCTCTCATGGTCGAACAGGCCCGAGCCCAGGAACAGGTTTGACGTCGGGCAGAACACCGCCACCGCACCGGTCTCGGCCAGCACCTGGGTTTCGCGGTGATTGAGATGGATGCAATGCCCGAGCAGTGTCCGCGGACCAAGCAGGCCGAAATCCTCATAGATCCCCGTATAATCCGGCGAGCCGGGATAGAGCTCCATCGCATAAGTGATCTCGGCGGCATTCTCGCTGAGATGGGTCTGGACGTAGCAATCGGGATACTCGGCCACCAAAGCCCGGGCCGCGTCCAGCTGCTCCGGGGTCGAGGTAAGGGCAAAGCGCGGCGAGATAGCATAAAGGCCCCTGCCCTTGCCGTGCCAGCGCGCGATCAGCGTTTTGGTATCGTCATAGCCGGACTGTGCGGTGTCGCACAGCGCCTCGGGCGCGTTGCGATCCATCATCACCTTGCCGCCGACCATCAGCATGTTGCGCTTGGCCGCCTCGCCGAAATAGGCGTCGACGCTTCGAGGATGGCTGGAGCAATAGGCAACGGCCGTCGTGGTGCCGTGACGGATCAGCTCATCGAAGAAGGCGGCCGAGACGGTGCTGGCATGGCCCTGCTGGCTGAACTTCTGCTCTTCCACAAAGGTGTAGGTATTGAGCCATTCGAGAAGCGACCCCGCATAGGAGGCGATCATCTGGCTTTGCACATAGTGCAGATGCGTGTCGATGAAACCGGGCAGGATCAGGTGCGGGCGGTGGTCGATAACCTCTGCACTGTCATCGGCAGCAAAATCGCCAACCGCAATAATCTTGCCATCCTCAATGGTGATCGCACCATCCTCGAGATAGCGGTAGCTCGCGGTGTCATCGATGCCCTGCGGCTCGCTGACGAAGGACAGCACGCGGCCGCGCAGAATGGTCCGTCTCATGGCCCCGAGCCCTCACGGAACCATTCGACGATCAACGCCCGCTCGTCAGGCGTCATCTCGCTGACATTGCCCGGCGGCATGGCATGGGCAAAGCCGGCCTGGATCGCGATATCCTTGGCGTGGTTGGCGATGGCGATATCATTGTCGAGGACGACATTCCTGGGTGCTTGGTAAACGCCGGGCCAGGCTGGCTCTGCGGTGTGGCACATGGCGCAGCGGGTCTGCACGGTCAGGCTGGCAGCGGCAAAATGGCTTGCTGCGAGAAAGGGTTCGGCCGCCCGAGACGCCACCTCCTCACCTGCCGAGCCCGGCAGTTTCGGGCCTGACGACAGCCAGGCGATGATGATGAAGAGGATGACCGCCACCGGCCAGGTCCAGTGCGGATTGCCCTTGCGGGCATGGCGCGTGTTGAAATAGTGCCGGATGACCACCCCGACAAGGAAGATCAGGCTGGCAATGATCCAGTTCCACTGCGTGGCAAAGGCCAACGGATAGTGGGACGAGAGCATGAAGAAGATGACGGGCAGTGTCAGGTAGTTGTTGTGCAGCGAGCGCTGCTTGGCGACCTTGCCATACTTGGCATCAGGCACCCGGCCGGCCTTGAGATCCCCCACCACGATCTTCTGGTTGGGAATGATGATCATGGCCACGTTGGCCGCCATGATGGTCGCGGTGAAGGCCCCCATATGCAGCATGGCCGCGCGGCCCGTGAACAGCTGGGTATAGCCCCAGCTCATGCCCACGAGAATGGCGAACAGGACCAGCATCAGCCCGGTCGTCGAATTACCGATGGGCGACTTGCAGAGGCTGTCATAAAGCACCCAGCCCAGCACGATGGAGCCGATCGACAGGCCGATGGCCACCCAGGCCGGCACGTCCAGCACATTGCGGTCGATGAGATAGAGATCGGCTCCGACATAATAGATCAGCGCCATCAGCATCAGGCCGGAAAACCAGGTCCAGTAGCTTTCCCATTTGAACCAGGTCAGGTGTTCGGGCAGGAATTCCGGCGCCACCAGGTATTTCTGGATGTGGTAGAAACCGCCCCCATGCACCTGCCACTCCTCGCCATGCGCCAGCGGCGGCAGGCTCGGCGTCTTGCGCAGGCCCAGGTCGAGCGCAATGAAGTAAAAGGACGACCCGATCCAGGCGATGGCCGTCACGACATGCAGCCACCGCGCTGCAAACATCGCCCATTCGTAAAGGATTGCCAGTTCGCCCATCTTCTTCTCCGTCCCGGCGGTCCCTGCGCCTCCCTCCCCTTGAGGGGGAGGGAATGAGGGTGGGGTGACCCAGGCACTCAGCCCCGAGTGTCAGCCACCCCACCCCAGCTCTGCTACGGACCTTGGCGGTCCGAGCGCCGCTACCCTCCCCTCAAGGGGAGGGAGCACAGGAGCGTCAGCTCAAAAACAAGTCACGCTCGCAAAAAGGGGCGGGCCGAGACCCGCCCCTCTCAAATCACGTCGGGCGGCTTATGCCGGCGGGTTCACGCCTTCGACATACCAATCCATGCTGAGCAGCTCGGCATCGGTCAGCGTCACGCCGGCAGCGACCTTTTCTGCACCGGTATGATCATTGATCGGGCCGGTGAAGATGTTGAACGAGCCATCGATCTGGCCATTCTTGACAGCTTCGGCGGCGGCCACGACGTCAGCCGGGATCGACTCGTTATACGGCCCGATCTGCACTTCGCCTTCCTTGAGGCCCGGCCAGCGGTCGGCGCTGGTCCAGGTGCCATCGATCACGGCCTGGGCCGACTGCACATAGGTCGGACCCCAATGGTCGATGATCGAGGTCAGCTGGGCCTTGGGGGCGAAGGCCGCCATGTCGGCACCCTGGCCGAAGCCGCCGACAATGCCGCGCTCTTCGGCAACCTGCAGCGCAGCAGGACCATCGGTATGCTGGGCAATGATGTCGATGCCCTGGTCGATCATGGCGCGGTCCGCGTCGGCTTCCTTGGCCGGGTCATTCCAGGTCGAGATATAGACCGGGGTGATGGTGAATTCCGGGTTCACCTTGCGGGCCGCCAGCACGAAGGCATTGATGCCCATCACCACTTCTGGGATCGGGAACGAGCCGATATAGCCCGC
The DNA here is from genome assembly GCA_018828145.1 of Alphaproteobacteria bacterium. GTDB lineage: Bacteria > Pseudomonadota > Alphaproteobacteria > Rhizobiales > Devosiaceae > Devosia. Next base: position 146,790 of record JAHJWO010000007.1, read on the forward strand.
CTTGCCGGTCTTGGAGAGATGGCCGGCAATGGTGCCGCAGACGGCGCGGCCTTCATGGAAGCGGGCATTGTAGGTCGCCACATTATCCGAGCGCTGGTAGCCGGTGGCATGCTCGAACTTTACGTCCGGGAACTGCTGGGCAACCTTGATGACATAGTCGCCATAGCCGAAGCTGGTGGCGAAGATGAGCTTGTGGCCGGACTGGGCCAGTTCGCGCAGCACGCGTTCGCAATCGGGGCCTTCCGGCACGTTCTCGACGATGGTGGGCTCGGCGACCAGATCACCCAGCGTGTCCTTCATGAACTTGGCGCCGGTGGCATGGCCATAGTTCCAGCCATTGTCATTGGGCGTGCCGATCAGCATGAAGCCGACCTTGAGCGGCTCGGTCTGGGCGAAGGCCTTGGTGCCGAGCAGCGGCAGGGCAGCCGCGGCCGCACCGGCCTTGAGGACATTGCGACGAGATAGGGTCATTTCGTTTCTCCTGAGGATTGCTTTTCGTTGGTGATCGAGGCGGTCATTGCCGCCGCCTCAATTGGAAGGCAAGAACGGCTTGCCGAGGCAGGCCGGAGCATTGGTGGAAGCATCGCGCCGGATCGAGATCAGCACAAGCACGGCGACGGTGGCGAGATAGGGCAGAGCTGCCCAAAGCTCGGAGGGCACGACCGAAAGCGGGCCGCCCCCGGCCTTGGCATAAAGCTCCATGGTCATGACCAGGCCGAAGAGATAGGCGCCGGCCAGCAGGCGGAACGGACGCCAGGATGCGAACACCACCAGCGCCACCGCGATCCAGCCGCGCCCGGCTGTCATGCGCTCGGCCCATTGCGGGGTGAGCAGCAGCGGAAAGCATGCGCCGGCAATGCCCGCCATGGCGCCGCCGAACATCACCGCCAGATACCGCACGCCGATCACCGAATAGCCGATCGAATGGGCCGACAGGTCATTCTCGCCCACGGCGCGCAGGATGAGGCCAGCCCGGGTCTTCTTGAGAAACCACCAGATGGCGACCACCATGATCAGTGCGAAATAGACCAGCGCGGAATAGCCGAACAGCACACGCCAGATGGGATGTGTTGCCAGCTCCGACGGGAACAGCGGCCCCAGCAGCGTAACCGGCCTGGCGCTGTAACCCTGCCCGGCCAGCGCCGAAAAGCCGGTGCCGAAAATGGTCAGTGCGAGGCCCGTGGCGGTCTGATTGGCGGAAAGGCTCAGCGTCAGGAAGCCGAAGATCAGCGACGTGCCCAGTCCCGCCGCCGCCGCCAGCAGGATGGCGAGATAATGGTTGCCGGTGAGGAAGACGACCACAAAGGCGGTGATCGCGCCCACCAGCATCATGCCCTCGACACCGAGGTTGAGCACGCCCGACCGCTCCACCACCAGCTCGCCCAGGGCAGCGATCAGGATCGGGGTCGAGGCACCTACCACGGTGACAATGATGGCAATGATCAGTTCCGGGCTCATGCGCGCACCTCCGCCGCCGGGACCACGCGCTTGATGCGGTAGCGGATGAGAATATCCCCCGCCAGCAGGAAGAACAGCATCATCGCCTGGAACACCCCGGTGGCAGAACTGGACAGCCCGATCGTGGTCTGCGCCACCTCGCCACCGACAAAGGTGATGGCCATGACGATGCCGGCAAAGATCACGCCCAGCGGATTGAGCCGCCCGAGGAAGGCGACGATGATGGCGGTGAAGCCGTAATTGGTCGGAAAGCCCGGCACCATGCGCTGGAAGGGCCCTGCCACTTCCAGCATGCCGGCCATGCCCGCTAGACCGCCACTGACCAGCAAAGCCAGCCAGATCGTCTTGTTTTCACTGAACCCGCCATAGCGCGCCGCATGGGGCGCCGCCCCCACCACGCGCATGCGGTAGCCGAACACCGAGCGGGACATGATGAACCAGGCAATCAGCGCCACCACGATGGCGATGGGCACGCCCAGATGCACGATCGTGCCGGGAATGAGCGTCGGCAGGCGTGCGGCCTCCGAGAAAATGCGGGTCTGCGGAAAGCCCATGCCCATGGGGTCCTTCCAGGGCGCGCGCACCAGGTAATAGATCAGCTGCACCGACGCATAGGTGAGCATCAGCGAGGTCAGGATTTCATTGACGTTGAGGCGCGTCTTGAGCAGTGCCGGGATGGACGCATAGGCCGCGCCGCCCAGCATGCCGGCGACGAACATGGTCGGCAGGATCCACCACCCGGTCATGCCATGGGTGGCCAGCGCGACCCAGGTGGCCGCCAGCCCGCCGATGATATACTGCCCCTCGGCCCCGATATTCCACACATTGGCCCGGTAGGAAATCGACAGACCGACGCCGATGATGATCAGCGGCGCCGCCTTGACCCCGAGGTCCTGCCACTTGAACGAATTGGTCAGCGGGGTGAGGAAGATCTCGCGCACCGCGCCGACGCCGTCATAGCCGATCAGCGAGAAGATAATGGCGCCCACCACCATGGTCAGCACCACGGCCGCGACCGGGGTCGCATAGACCATGACCTTGGACGGCTCGCGGCGCTTTTCAAGCCGGAACTGCATCATGCACCTCCGTCGCTCCATGCACGCCGCCCATCAGCAGGCCGATTTCTTCAACGCTCATCTCCTCGGTCGGGCGAGCCGGCGACAGGCGCCCCATATTGATCACCGCCAGCGTGTCGCAAAGCGCGCGCAGCTCATCGAGATCCTGGCTGATGACCACGATGGCCGAACCGGCCGCGGCCAGGTCGACCAGCGCCTGATGGATCGCCGCCGCGGCACCGGCATCGACGCCCCAGGTGGGCTGGCTCACCACCAGCACGCTGGGCTTCTGCAGGATCTCGCGGCCCATGATGTATTTCTGCAGGTTTCCGCCGGACAGCGATCCGGCGGTAGAGCCCGGCCCCAGCGCCTTGACGGCGAAGTCGGCGATCACCTTGCCGGTATAGGTCCGGGCGGCGCCTGAACTGATCAGCCCCATCATCACCATGCCCAGCCGATCGCGCGCCGTGAGCACCGAATTGTCGCTCAGCGTGAAATCACCCACGGCGGCGTGGCCATTGCGTTCTTCCGGCACCGCACAAAGGCCGCGCTTGCGGCGCCCCGTCGTATCCAGCAGACCGAGCGGAAACCCGTCCAGGGTAATCGCGTCCTTGTCGCCGCCGCGCACTTCCCCACTCATCGCATCGAGCAGGGCATTCTGCCCATTGCCGGCTACCCCGGCTATGCCGAAGATCTCCCCGGCGCGAACGGTGAAGCTGACATTGTCGACCGGCACGTCAAAATGCCCGGTCTTGACGGTGGAAAGCCGCGAGACGACCAGTTTGGGCAAGCCCAGCGTCCGGCCCTCGCCCCGCACGATGTCCTTGAGGCCGGCGCCGATCATCTTCTCGGCCAGCGAGCGGCTGGTCTCCTGCCTGGGGTCGCAGGTATCGACCAGTTTGCCACCGCGCAGGATGGTCGCCGTGTCGCACAGGGCTTTGATCTCATGCAGCTTGTGCGAAATGTAGAGGATGGAGCAACCCTGCGCCGCCAGCTTGCGCAGGACATCGAACAGTTGCTCCACCTCCTGCGGCGTCAGCACCGAGGTGGGCTCATCCATGATCAGCAGCTTTGGATCGAGCAGCAATGCGCGCACGATCTCGATCCGCTGCCGCTCGCCCACCGACAGGGTCGCCACGGTACGATGTGGATCGAGCAGCAGGCCATAGCGACCCATGATCTCGCGGATGCGGGCCTCAAGCTCGCGCGAAGGGATCTTGGCATCCATGCCAAGTGCAATGTTTTCGAGAACGGTCAGAGCATCGAACAGCGAAAAATGCTGGAACACCATGCCGATGCCGAGCTTGCGGGCCGCCTTGGGATTGGGCACCACGACAGGCTGTCCATCCCAGCGGATCTCGCCGGCATCGGGCTGCATGATGCCATAGATCATCTTGACCAGGGTGGACTTGCCGGCGCCGTTCTCGCCCAAGAGGGCATGAATCTCGCCCGGCTTGACCGCAAATGTCACGTTGTCATTGGCGAGAACGCCTGGAAACCGCTTGGTAATGCCGGTCAATTCAAGCCGATACGGCATACTAGCGTCCAATCACCGCCCCCTTGGCTCTGGGGGCGCGTGCCCGCGCGATTTCAGCTTCCCGTTGCCCAATGTGAACCATAATTTCTGCCGCCGCCAGTGCCGCGATAACCGCCGGCCGTTTATCCCCAAGGCCCTGTTGTCCGATGGGCAGGACCAGCCGTTCGAGCGCCCTGGCATCCCCGCCTTCGGTCTTGAACCAGCTGGAAAACCGCGCCCGCTTGGTCCGACTGCCGACCATGCCGATATAGGGCGCGTCGGTCCGGGCTAGCGCTTCCTGGGCGATCAGGAAATCGAGCGCATGGTCATGGGTAAGGATCACATAGCTGCTGCCCTCGGGGGCCGAACGCACCACGGCCTCCGGCATGGCAACGGCATGCGCTGCAATATCCGCCGGCAGCAGGTCGAGTTCCTCGCGCCTTGTATCGATGACCTCAAGCTGCACCGGCAGCAGCGACAGGATCTGCGCCAGCGCCCGGCCAACATGGCCAGCACCGAACACATAGACATGCGGCAGCGCGGCATCCTCGGCGGCAATCCGCGCCGCAAGCGCCGACCGGATATCGGCATCGGCATAACTGAGGCTCACTTCGACCCGGCCGCCACAGCATTGGCCGATTTCGGGGCCAAGCGGCACGTCCATGGCCTCTTCGGCCTTGCCGTTGGCGATCAGCCGGCGGGCATGCTCGATGACCATGTATTCGAGGGCGCCGCCACCGATGGTGCCGAACAGGTCGGCGGGGCCGACCAGCATGAACGTGCCCTGCTCGCGGGGGGATGAGCCGCGAACTGAGGTGAGCTCGCAGGCGATGGCGTGGGGATTGGCGGCGAGGAAAGTGGTGAGTTGGGTGAGGCGGGTCATGAGCATACCGCCCATTTTGAAGAGGATACCCCCTCCCAACCTCCCCCTATTAGGGGGACGGGCCCATCGAGTTTGCCTCGATAGCGGTTCAAGAACGGAGCGGTCCCTCCCCCTATCAGGGGGAGGCTAGGTGGGGGTACTCCGATGCCGAGACGTGCCCTCACCCCCGCGCCCCCTTCATCCGCTCACAGCCCATCAGCACCCGCTCCGGCGTCACCGGCGTATCCAGCCGCGGCGCTACCCGGTAATCGGCGACACTCGCCACCGCCATCGACAGCGCCTCGACCACGCTCATCGCCAGCATCAGCGGCGGCTCGCCGACGGCCTTGGAGCGACCGATGGTCGGCTCGGCATTGATCGACCATTCGGCCAGTTTGACGTTGAAGATCGGCGGCACGTCGCTGGCCAGCGGGATCTTGTAGGTCGAGGGCGCCTTGGTGCGCAGCTGGCCCTTGTCGTCCCACACCAGCTCCTCGGTGGTGAGCCAGCCCATGCCCTGGATGAAGCCGCCCTCGATCTGGCCGATATCGATGGCCGGATTGAGCGACTTGCCGACGTCGTGCAGGATATCGACGCGGTCGACGACATATTCGCCGGTCAGCGTATCGATGGTGACTTCACTGGCCGAGGCGCCATAGGCGAAATAGTAGAATGGACGCCCCCGGCCGGTGGCGCGATCCCAGTGGATCTTGGGCGTCTCATAGAAGCCGGCGGCGGAAAGCTGCACGCGATTGAGATAGGCCGAGGCGACCAGTTCGGCAAAGGGCACGAACTTGCGGCCGACCTGCATGCCGCCCTGTACCCAATGGCAGTCGCCCGCATCGGCATTGTAGAGGCGAGCCGCATGCGCCAGCAGCCGCGTCTTGATCTGTTCGGCCGCGTCCCATGCCGCCATGCCGTTGAGGTCGGAGCCGGACGAGGCTGCGGTGGCCGAAGTGTTGGGCACCTTGCCTGTCGACGTGGCCATGATCTTGACGCTGTCGAGCCCGACACCAAAGGCATCGGCCAGCACCTGCGCCACCTTGATATGGAGCCCCTGCCCCATCTCGGTGCCGCCATGGCTGAGATGGATCGAGCCGTCCTTATAGACATGCACCAGCGCGCCGGCCTGATTGTACCAGGTGGCGGTGAAGGAGATGCCGAACTTGACCGGCGTCAGCGCGATGCCCTTCTTGAGGATCGGGCTGCCAGCATTGTATTTGATGATGGCGGCGCGGCGCGCCTGGTAGTCCGACGAGGCCTCCAGCTCATCGACCACGCGGTGGACGATGTTGTCTTCCACCGTCTGGTGATAGGGCGTCACATTGTCGGTGTGGGTGCCATAGAAGTTGGCCTTGCGGATCTCCAGCGGGTCCTTGCCCAGGGCATAGGCGATATCCTCGATCCACCGCTCGGCCGCCAGCATGCCCTGCGGCCCGCCAAAGCCGCGAAAGGCGGTGTTGGAAACAGTATTGGTGTAGAGCGGCTCGCTACGCACCCGCACCGCCGGATACCAATAGGCATTGTCGGCGTGGAACAGCGCACGGTCGGTCACCGGGCCAGACAGGTCTGACGAAAAGCCGGCACGGGCGGCATAGACCGCATCAACCGCGTGAATCTTGCCCGTATCGTCATAGCCCACGTCATAATCGACCACGAAATCGTGCCGCTTGCCGGTGGCGGTCATGTCGTCGTCGCGATCGGGCCGGATCTTGCAGGTGCGATTCCACTTCTTGGCGGCCAGCGCTGCCACCGCGGCAAACAGGTTCCCCTGGGTTTCCTTGCCGCCAAAGCCACCACCCATGCGGCGCACATTGATCGTCACCGCGTGCTGGCGAATGCCCAGCACGGCCGCCACCATCAGTTGCACTTCGCTCGGATGCTGGGTCGAAGCAAAAATCGTGACGTCCTCATCCTCCCCCGGAACGGCCATGGATATCTGGCCTTCGAGATAGAAATGGTCCTGCCCGCCAATCTCGAAACTGCCCTTGACCCGGCGTGGCGCAGCGGAAAGTCCGGCCTCGATATCGCCGCGTTCCAGCTTGAGCGGCTCGGTGACCAGCTGCCCGCCTGCTGCCTGCGCCGCACGAATGTCGGTGGCGTAGGGCAGATCCCGGTATTCGACCTTGGCCAGATGCGCCGCCCGGCGGGCCAGATCACGCGTCTCGGCGATCACCGCGAAGAGGGGCTGCCCCCAGAAATGCACCTTGCCGATGGCGAAGATCGGCTCGTCATGCTTGTGGCTGGGGCTGACGTCGTTCTCGCCGGGAATATCCTCAGCCGTCAGCACGCCGATGACGCCCGGCGCGGATCGAACGGCCGCATAATCGATGGCGACGATCTCCGCATGCGCCCGTGTCGACAGCGCCAGATAGGCATGCATCGTGCCGGCCGGCTCGATCATGTCGTCGATATATTCGGCCGTGCCCGTGACATGCTTGGGCCCGCTGTCATGGCGGGTGGACGTATGAAGGCTGGCTAGGCTGATCGGCGCTTCGTGCTTGTTCATGCCACCTCCCGCTTGAGCCGCTGCCCCTGGCCGGTGGTTTCAAGGAAAAAGCGCCGCAGCAGATTCTGCGCGGTCAGCAGGCGATATTCGGCGCTGGCCCGCATGTCCGAGATCGGCTGATAATCCTCGGCGAAGGCCGCCATTGCAGCCTCCACCGTCTCGATGGTCCAAGCCTTGCCGACCAGGGCGGCCTCGACGGCCTTGGCCCGCTTGGGCGTTGCTGCCATGCCGCCAAAGGCGATGCGGGCCATGCCCACCATGCCGGCATCGCTGACAAACACCCGGAACGCCCCGCACAGCGCCGAGATATCTTCTTCGCGGCGCTTGGAGATCTTGTAGCAGGCAAATTTCTCGCCCGCTGGCAGCAGGGGGATGGTCACGCTCTCGACGAACTCGCCGGGTTGCCGGTCCTGCTTGCCATAGGCGAGGAAATAATCTTCGAGCTTAATCTCGCGACGGTGCTCGCCGCGGCGCAAATGCAGCTTGGCCCCCAGCACGATAAAGGGCGGCGGTGTATCGCCGATGGGCGAGCCATTGGCGATATTGCCGCCGATCGTGCCCATATTGCGGATCTGCTCGCCCGCAATGCGGTTCCAGAGCTCGGCCATATCGGGGAAGGTCGCCGCGATCACCGGCAGCGCTTCCGAATAGCTCACGCCGGCATAGATGCGCACTTCGCTGTCATTCTCGGCAATGCGCTTGAGCTCCTGCAGATGGCCGATGAAGATCACCGGCCCGATGGCGCGCATGAATTTGGTGACCCACAGCCCGACATCGGTCGAGCCATTGACGATGGTGGCATCAGGATGCGCCTCATAGACAGCGGCGAAGTCGTCGAGGCTCGCCGGCACGATGATCCGCGCCGCGCCCTCACCGATCTCGACGCGCTTGCCGTCATTGATCGCCTTGATCTTGCCCTTGAGCGCGATGCGCTCGGCCCAGAGCGGATCGCCCTCGGGCCGGCCATAGCTGGACATTGCCTTGCCGGCGCGGATGATCGGCGCATACCCCGTGCAGCGGCAGAGATTGCCCTGCAGGGCCTTTTCGATCGCGGCCTGGCTGGGGTCCGGATCGCGCATCCAGAGGCCATAAAGGCTCATCACGAAGCCCGGCGTGCAAAAGCCGCACTGGCTGCCGTGCTCGTCCACCATGGCCTGTTGCACGGGATGAAGGTGCCCCTCCTTGCCGCGCAGATGCTCGACAGTCACCACATGGGTGCCGTGCAGGCTGCCCACGAAGCGGATGCAGGCAGTGACCGAGTCATAGATGATCTCGTCGCCCATCAGGCGGCCGACCAGCACCGTACAGGCCCCGCAATCGCCCTCGGCGCAGCCTTCCTTGGAGCCGCGCAGGCGCCGCTCCAGCCGCAGCCAGTCCAGCAGCGTGGCATCGGGCTTGACGTCGGAAAGGCTGATTTCCTCGTCGTTTAGGATGAAGCGGATGGCGCCCGAAACCTCGGTCATGCCTCAGCTCCCCCGATAGGTGGAATAGGCAAAGGGACTGACCAGCAGGGGCACGTGATAATGCTTGTCCTCGGAAATCGTGAAGCGGATCGGCACCACATCGAGGAAGGGCGCTTCGAGCTCGACGCCAAGCCGCTCGAAATACTGCCCGACATGGAAGTGAAGCTCGAACTCGCCATGCTGAAACTGCGCTTCGTCGAGCAGAGGCTGATTCACCCGCCCGTCGGCATTGGTATAGCTGTCGGCGATATGGTGAGTGTGGTCGCCATGGACGAATAACAGTTCGATTCGCATGCCACGCGCCGGCTTGCCGTGCATGGTGTCCAGTACATGCGTCGTGAGGCGTCCACTACCCGCCATGATTGCTCCGTCCGTCGTCCCCGGGGCAAGACTACCGCATCACCGCCGTTGCGCAATGCCCATTTTTTACCATCTGGTCCATTTTTGTGCATCTTGTTCTGCGGTTCCAGACTCATACTATTCTGCAAACACCAGACGCGAGCAGACCGATGCGCTATCCCCGCGACATGCATGGCTACGGCCCCAATCCGCCCAAGGCCAATTGGCCCGGGGGGGCCCATGTGGCGGTGCAGTTCGTGCTCAACTACGAAGAGGGCGGGGAAAACAACATCCTGCATGGCGATGCCGGGTCGGAAGCCTTCCTCGCTGACGTCGTGGGCGCCGCGCCCTGGCCGGGCCTGCGCCACTGGAACATCGAATCCATGTATGAATACGGCGCCCGCGCCGGCTTCTGGCGGCTGTACAGGCTGTTCACCCAGGCGCAACTGCCCGTCACCATCTATGGCGTCGCCACAGCCTTGATGCGCGCGCCGGCCCAGCTGGCCGCCATGCAGGAGGCCGGCTGGGAAATCGCCAGCCACGGCTATAAATGGGTCGAGCACAAGGATATGCCGGCCGATATCGAACGCCAGCAGATCGCCGAGGCGATCCGGATCCACACCATCGCCACCGGGGAGCGGCCGCGCGGCTGGTATACCGGGCGGTGTTCGCTCAACACGGTCGACCTGGTCTCGGAGGAAGGCGGCTTCGCCTATGTCTCGGATACCTATGATGACGACCTGCCCTATTGGCGCGTGCATCACGGCCGCCCGCAGCTCATCATTCCCTATACGCTGAGCGCCAACGACATGCGCTTCGTCACCGCCTCGGGCTTCGATAACGGCGAAGAGTACTTCCAGTTTCTGAAAGACAGTTTCGACTGCCTCTATGCCGAGGGCCAGGCCGGCTCACCCAAGATGATGTCGATCGGCCTGCATTGCCGCCTCGTCGGCCAGCCAGGCCGGTATCAGGGACTCAAGAAGTTTGTCGACTACATCAAGGGCTTCGACAAGGTCTGGGTGCCTACCCGCCTCGCCATTGCCGAGCACTGGGCCAGGGAGCATCCCTATATCGCTCCGGAGGTCATTCCTTCCCAGCTCGACAAGGCCGAATTCGTCTCCCGCTACGGGTCGATCTTCGAGCATTCACCCTGGATCGCCGAACGCGCCTGGGAGGGCGAACTGGCTCCGGCCAACGACACCGCCGTCGGCCTCCATTTCGCGCTGCGCACGCAGTTCCGCCTGGCAACGCCGGAGGAACGCCTCGCCGTCCTGCGGGCCCATCCCGATCTCGCCGGCAAGCTGGCAGCCGCCAGGCGCCTCACGGAAGCCTCGACGGCCGAACAGGCCTCGGCCGGTCTGGACGCCTTGACCGACGCCGAGCGCGAGCGCTTCACCGCGCTCAACACTGCCTATGTGGAGAAATTCGGTTTCCCCTTCATCATCGCGGTGCGCGACAATACCAAGGCGTCGATCCTGGCGGCCTTTGAGCGGCGGATCGACAATAGCGCAGAGCTGGAATTTGCCACTGCCTGCACGCAGGTCGAGCGGATTGCGCTCCTGCGGCTGCAGGCGTTGCTGGGGTGATTGCGGGAGCGAGGCTACCCGTTCAACTCATCCGGGTCGAAGCCGATATCGGGCTCTTCCCGTGACAGGCCCAGCATCAGCGCGAAGAGACCCAGCCATGGCAGATAGTGCTGCAGCCAAGAATGGGGCGCGACCCCGGGATGGACAGAACGCTGGTACATAACCGGCATTGTCGCGCCAAAGGTTGAAGATCTGGTAACCCTAACCACCCCTTGCGCGGCCTGGCTTGCAGCGCGGCTGCCAAGGCGCTATGCGCGATGCAGGGAGGCCCGCTCATGTACACGCTCTACGTTGCCAACAAGAATTACTCGTCCTGGTCGCTGCGTCCCTGGGTGTTGATGCGCGTGCTGGGCATTGAATTTGAGGAACAGGTGCGCCCGTTCAACGATGGACCGGGCCTCACTTTCGCCGGCGTCTCGCCCAGCGGTCGCTTCCCCTGCCTCATCGATGGCGACACCGTGGTCTGGGACTCGCTCGCCATCACCGAATATCTGGCCGAGAGCCACAGGCAGGTTTGGCCGGAGGACCGCGCCGCCCGGGCCTTTGCCCGCTCCGCCGCCGCGGAAATGCACTCCGGCTTCCCCAACCTGCGCAATATCTGCGGCATGAATGTCGGCCTTCGCATCGAACTCGCGTCGATCCCTGCCGGCCTGGCGCAGGACATTGCCCGCATTGACGCGCTGTGGAGCGCCGGCCTCAGCCGGTTTGGTGGTCCGTTCCTTGCCGGCGCACGCTTCACGGCCGTCGATGCCTTCTTCACTGCTGTCGCTTTCCGCGTGCAGACCTACAATCTGCAGCTGAGCGAGCCGGCCGCCGCCTATGCCCGGCGCCTGCTCGACCTGCCCGCGATGCAGGATTGGTACGCGGCGGCTCTCAGAGAAAGCTGGCGGCGGACCGCCTATGAGCAGGAAGCCCTTGCCGCCGGCCGCATCGTCGCCGATTATCGCCAGACCGCCTGAGTTCGCGCCGCGCGAACCCGCACTGCCCAGGACCATAATGGCCGATTCAACCTATGCCTCGCCGCCCGGCGGCCTGCCGGCCCAAGCCGCGCTTCACACCGGTCGCGCCGTCTTCACCGAGGCCTATGCGCTTATCCCACATGGCGTGATGCGCGACATCGTTACGAGCTATCTGCCGCACTGGGACCAGACCCGTGCCTGGGTGATCGCCCGGCCCATGTCAGGTTTTTCCGAAACCTTCTCGCAATATATCATGGAGATCATGCCCGGCGGCGGCTCGTCCCAGCCCGAGCCCGAACCGGAGGCTGAAGGCGTCCTCTTCGTGGTCGAGGGACATGCCAGCCTTGTCGTTGATGGCAAGAGCCACCTGCTCAAGCCTGGCGGCTATGCCTTCCTGCCGCCCGGCTGCAGCTGGTCGCTCTTCAACAAGGGCACCGCCCCCACACGTTTTCACTGGGTGCGCAAGCGCTACGAGGCCGTCGCCGGGGTGGCATTGCCCACCGCCTTCGTTGCCAACGAGCAGGATGAGCCCATCATCTGGATGCCCGGCACCAACAATACCTGGGGCACCACACGCTTCGTCGATCCCACCGACCTGCGCCACGACATGCATGTCAATATCGTCACCCTCGAGCCCGGCGCCGTCATCCCCTTCGAGGAAACCCATGTCATGGAGCATGGTCTCTATGTGCTGGAAGGCAAGGCCGTCTACCGGCTGAACCGGGATTGGGTGGAAGTGGAAGCCGGCGATTTCATGTGGCTGCGCGCCTTCTGCCCGCAGGCTTGCTATGCCGGACCGGCCCGCTTCCGCTATCTGCTATACAAGGACGTCAACCGGCACATGAAGCTGGGACTGCCGAAATGAACGCGATCCGCATCGAGCCCCTGACCGCGGCGGCCTTCGCGCCGTTCGGGCAGGTGATCGGGATCGACGGCGCCCAGCACTACAAGATCAACAACGGCATGACCGAGCGCTATCATGATCTGGCGCGGGTCGAACTGGGCGGGGTCCACGCCCGGCCGCTGATATCGATCTTTCGCGGCCAGCCCTATGCTCTGCCGCTGACGCTGCGTCTCGTCGAGCGCCACCCCCTGGGCAGCCAGGCTTTTTACCCGCTTTCGGCCAATCCCTGGCTGATCATCGTCGCCGAGGACGAGGGTGGCGTTCCCGTCCGCCTCCGCGCCTTCCAGCCCGTCCCCGGCCAGGGCGTCAATATCGCCATGAATACCTGGCACGGCGTGCTGACCCCGCTGGAGGCTGTCAGTGACTTCATCGTCGTCGACCGGGGCGGCGAGGGCAACAATCTCGAAGAGCATCACTTCGATCCGCCCTGGACGGTGACGCGCTAGCGGGCCCATCGCAGCGCCGTAAACCCTGCCATCCATCCAGCCTCGCAACCGAAACGCCCCTGCGCTAGTTTGGTGGCCAGGGATGGAGATCATCATGTTGCCCACGCGGCTCATTCGCTGTGCCATGGCGCTGTTTGCGCTGCTTGCTTCCGTGCTGCCGGCAGCGGCCGACGACATCACCTTCTCCGGCGAAGTCACCTATCGCGAGCGCATCGCCCTTCCTGCGGGCGTGGAACTCCGGATTACGCTGGTTGCCCTGCCGGGGGCGATACCCGTCGCCGGCGCCACCGCCGACACTGTCGGTCGGGCCAGTGCGCCGCTGCAATTTGCTCTCGACGTGCGCAGCAACGTCATCAGGCCCGACCGTGATTATGGCCTTGTCGCCGAAATCCGCAGCGAGGGACGAACGCTCTTCCGCAGCCAGCAGCCCGTACCGGTCGATCCTGCGGCGCCCACCCATACTGTCATCCTGGTCACCCTCTCGCCAGATCCTCCCCATCAGCAGAAAGAGACCATCCTTCCGCCGGTCGAGACTCCCAATCCCCTGCTCGAAACCATCTGGACCGTCACCAGCATCGGCGGTGAACCAACCCTGCCGGGGAGCAAGGTCACATTCTCGATTGCGGCCGACTACCGCGCCGGCGGCAATAGTGGCTGCAACAACTACTTCACCGAAGCCGGCTTCACCGAACCGCCCCTGGCCTTCGGCCCCATCGCCGGTACGCGCATGGCTTGCGCCCCTGACATCATGGCCCAGGAGACCCGCTTCTTCGCCGCGCTCGGCGCTACCGTGGGTTACGAGCTTTCGGGCAACTCCCTCAAACTGGTCGACGCTGCAGGCGTGCCTCTGGTCGGCCTCGTCAGACAAGACTGAGGCTTTCCAACCCGGCTCCGTGTGGCTAGGCTCGGGCCACGTAACTGGGGCCACCATGGATACCGCTCTTCTCGTCTCCCGCCTGCTCGACGTCATCGAACGCGACATCGCCCCAGTGACCCGCAACGGCGTCGCGCGGGGCAACAAGCTCTTCGGTGCGGCTATCCTGCGGAAATCCGATTTGTCCGTAGTGGTCGCCGAGACCAACAACGAAATCGAAAATCCGCTCTGGCACGGCGAAATGCATGCCATCAAGCGTTTCTTCGAGCTGCCGGCGGATCAACGGCCTGACGTCAAGGATTGCCTGTTCCTCGCCACGCACGAACCCTGTTCGCTCTGCCTTTCGGGCATCACCTGGTCAGGCTTTGACAATTTCTACTACCTGTTCAGCCACGAAGACAGCCGGGACGCTTTCGCCATCTCCTACGACATCCAGATCCTGAAGGCTGTCTATGCGGTGCCCGATCCCGGCCAGGATTCGGTTCCACCCGACCGCCCGCTTTACAACCGTACCAATCGCTATTGGACCAGCCACAATATCGTGCAGATGATCGCCGGCCTCGACCGGGACCACCGCGAAGCCCTGCTCGGGCGTTTCGACGATCTGAATGGGCTCTATGGTGACCTCTCGGCCACCTACCAGAACGGCAAGGGTGCCAAGGGCATCCCCCTGGCCTGAACTACTGCTGGGTGACCGCGAGCGACACGAGTTCACTGCGCGGCACCTCGGCGAACGAGGCGGCGAAGGTCAGGAAGCTCAGCGCAATCGCAAAAAGCGCGGTGAGGAGGAACTGGGACATCTTGTTCAATCCGGGCATTAGGTGGCGCATGACTCTTCTGTTAGCCTCAGGGGTTTGAACGCCGAACCAATGGCGCATTAATCTTCTGTTCAGAATACCGGTTCCCGCATGTCAGCCATGTGAAGCGAACCAATCCTGCCAAGGCGCGTTCTGTTTCCGACCCATTCTTGGAAGGCCCAGAAGATGTCGCAGATCGACACCGTTTCCCGCGCAGTACCCCAGCTCGCCATTTTCACCGACTTTGACGGCACGCTGGTAGAACTCGCGGAAACTCCCGATGCCATTGAAGTTGCCGACACGCTGCTTGAGGAGCTGCGGCACGCCATGCGCGAACTGGACAGCGCCTTTGCTGTCTTGACCGGTCGCGAGATCGCCGACATCGACAAATATCTGGCGCCACTGCACCTGCCGGTCGCCGGCGCCCATGGCACACAGCGTCGACGCGCCGACGGCGTGCTCGAAGCCATAGACCCCGCGACAATCCGTGGTGCCGAAGCCATTGCGCAGTCCGTGCAGCCGCTGATCCTTGCCAATCCGGACTTGCTGCTGGAAAAGAAGGAGGGCGCTGTCGCCCTGCACTATCGCCAGGCGCCCGAGCTCGAGGCTGCCGTGCGAAGCGCCATGGAAGAAGCTGTTCGCGACACTGCGGGCTTCGGCCTGGTGCCGGGCAAAATGGTGCTCGAGGCACGCCCGCTCGGCGTCAGCAAGGGCGAGGCCCTGCGCGCCTTCATGCGCGAAGAACCGTTTATCGGTCGCACGCCTATCTTCATTGGCGATGACGTCACAGACGAAGATGGCTTCATCGCTGCCCAGGACCTGGGCGGCGTCGGCATCAAGCTGGGCGACGGCGAAACCGCGGCACGCATGCGCATTCCCAATGTCGCCTCCGTGCATGCACTGATCCGGGGACTGGGAGACATCGCCGCGCGCGATCGCGAAACCGCACTGACACACTAAACTGGACTGACTGGGGGCATTGCATGAGCCGAATTATCGTTGTTTCGAACCGTACGCCGGGCAAGGGTCCGGCGGCAGGCGGCTTGGCCGTGGCCCTGCGCAAGGTCTTGGCCGAGCGCGAGGGCTTCTGGTTCGGCTGGTCGGGAAAGCTGGTCGAGAGCCCCGCGCCGACCGCTCGTATCGAAGATATCGATGGCCTCTCCGTCGCCCAGATTGACCTGACCCGCGACGATCATCACGCCTATTATGCCGGCTTCTCCAACTCGATCCTTTGGCCGAGCTTTCACCTTCGCCTCGACCTCGCGACCATTGAGGCGCACTGGTATGAGGGCTACAGGCGGGTCAACCTGCAGTTCGCCCGCGCGCTGCTGCCGCTGCTCAAGCCCGACGACATCATCTGGGTGCACGATTATCACCTGATCCCGCTGGCCAGCGAGCTGCGCAACCTGGGCGTGCGCAACCGCATCGGGTTCTATCTGCACATCCCCTTCCCGACCACCGACGCACTCTACGCCATTCCGCACCACCAGGAGCTGATGCGGGACCTGTCGCGCTACGACCTGGTCGGCATGCAGGCCAATCGCGATGTTGCCGCCTTCACCGAATTTGCCGAACACCAGACCCCCTCGACGCTGTCGGGATCTCCGCTGCAATCGGTCGATTTCGGCCGCACCGAGGTCGCCGCCTTTCCCATCGGTTCCGACCCCGACGCGTTCGCCCGCCTTGCCGTCAGCCCCGCCGCCACCAAGATGATCAGGCGCATGGAGCGCGTCATGGGTGAGCAGGAACTCGTTCTGGGCGTCGACCGGCTCGACTATTCCAAGGGCCTGCCACAACGGGTCGAGGCCTATGAGAAGCTCCTCGCCAACAACAGCCGCTTCCGCCGACTGGTGCATATGCTCCAGGTGGCGCCGCCCTCGCGCGACAGCATCAAGGAATACCAGGAAACCAGCGACACGCTGGACGCCATGTGCGGCCGGGTGATGGGGCGCTTTGCCGAGCCCGACTGGCAGCCGCTGACCTATGTGAAGCGCGCCTACGGCCAGGCGAGCCTGGCCGGGCTTTACCGGCTGGCCCGCGTCGGCCTCGTAACGCCCCTGCGCGACGGCATGAACCTCGTCGCCCATGAATATGTCGGCTCGCAAAACCCTGACGACCCCGGCGTGCTGGTGCTGTCCCGCTTTGCCGGCGCCGCCGAGATTTTCGAGGATGCCATTCTGGTCAATCCCTTTGATACCGATGAAACGGCCGAGGCCCTGCGCATGGCGCTCGACATGTCTCTCGATGAACGAAAGCAACGCTGGCAGTCGCTCATGGCCTCGGCACGCAAGCACAATATCGACAACTGGAGCCAGAGCTTCCTCGAACGACTGGCCCCGGCAAGTGCACGCGACGGTACGTCGACGCGGGATATTCTCTATCTGGCGTCGGTCGCTTAACACCCGAGGCGCCTGATGGGCGCCTTACCAAATCGTCATCCACCTCTCTGCCTTGTAACGCCTCTTTTGCGCTGCAGGGCAGTATCACATTCCCATGATGCCGGCGTTTAGCCGGGTATGGCCCGATCCGGTGCAGCAAAGGAATGCAAGATGACCAGGATAAATCGTCGTGACGCCTTCAAGGCCGTTGCCGTAACCGCCTCGGGTGGATTGCTGATGAGCCAGCAGGCCTTCGCGCAGGAGGCCGGCGCCACAGTTACCCAGACCGCGGCCCTGCTGCAGGGCGCCGATGTCTGCGCCATCATCCCCGAAGTGACCGAAGGCCCCTATTATTTCGATCCGGCTATGGAGCGGGTCGACATCACCGAGGGCCGTCCCGGCCTTCCGACCCGCATTCGCCTGCAGGTGGTCGACGGCGCCTGCGCGCCGATGCCCGGCGCCCGCGTCGACATCTGGCATTGCGACGCCACTGGCGTCTATTCGGGCTATGCCGGCCAGGGTGACGATGGCTCGGTCGACACGACCGGCCAGACCTTCATGCGCGGCACCCAGTTCGCCGACGACAATGGCATCGTCGAATTCGAAACGGTCTATCCCAGCTGGTATCGCGGGCGCACGACCCATGTGCATTTCAAGATCTTCCTCGACGAAACCAATATCCTCACCGGTCAGATCTTCTTTCCCGATGCGCTGAGCGAATACATCTACCTCAACGTGGCGCCCTACAATGATCGGGCCGGAACCCGCGATACGCTCAATTCCAATGACAGCATTGCCGCCCAGTCGACGCGCGCCGCCTTCGCCTTCATCAAGGAACTGGAGCAGGAATATCTCGTCGCCATGATCGTCGGGGTCGATCCGACCGCCAGCTCGGCCGTGGGCTTCTCCATGGGTGGCGGCAATCGCCCCGCCGGCGGCCAACCACCCGGTGGTGGCCAGGGCGGCCCCACCGGAGCGGCAGATCGCACCGCAATGACTCCGGCGGTGAAGGGACTGTAAGCCTACTTCACCCAGGGGCTGCCGGACGCCGCCAGCAGGGTGACCAGCATCTGGTTCATTGGCGTCGCGATGCCGTGCTTGTGGCCGAGCCGGACGATCACGCCATTGCGCGCATCGATTTCCATCCGGTTGCCGGCCAGCCGGTCGGCATGGATGGAGCCCCCTGTCGACCCCTCCGCCATGTTGCGGGCATTGGCCACCGTGGACTCGACCACGCTGTCCGCAATATCGGCGCCTTCGGCCCGCCCCACGGCCGCACATTCTTCGGCCAGCCCCCGCACGATGGCTTCGAGGTCCGCACTCCAGACCGGACCTGTCGCCCGCAGCGTCAGCGCCGGGACAATGGCAGCGCAATTGCCGCACAGCTTGACCCAGGCCTGCGACAGGAAATCGGCATGGGCCCTCGCTTCGATTTCGGTATGGGCAAACAAGGCCACAAGATCGTCGCCATTCGGTCCCGCCGGCACGGCGATGATGCCATGCCGGCTCTGCACGATCCGTCCCGGCGCGCTGCGTGCGGCCGGCAGGTTGATCATCACGGGAACCAGGCGCTCGGCCGGGACGAGGTGGGAAAACAACCGGACATGCTCCACCCCGTTCTGGGTGATGGCGACCCGCGTATGGGCATCCACCAGATGATCCAGCCAGGGCCTGGTCGAGTCGACATCATAAGTCTTGGTCGCAACCAGCACCCAATCGACCGGCCGCGCCAGGGCCGGGTCCGTCAGCACCTTGGGGCGCGCGGTGATCACCCCGCTCGGCGTCTCGACCCTCAGATCATCCAGCGGCGTGCGGGCGCAGATGGTGATCGCAAGAGCTGGGTCCTGCGCCAACCATGCGGCGACGGTACCGCCGATCGCGCCCGGTCCGATGACTGCGATTGTCGTCATGCTCAGCTCCAAACAAAAAAAGGGCGGCCCGAGGGCCGCCCTTGGTCTATTCGATTTTGGCGCTAAGCGCGACCGCGCTGGCGATCGGCATTGGAGCGGCCATTGCTGCGAGCCGCTTCCTTCTGCGTCTTGCCCCAGCGCTGCTTGGTCTTGTCGCCAGCCGGCTTGTTGTTAGCCATCGGCTTGCCGGTTTCCATGTCGCGGCGCACGCCGCGCGCCGGGGCGCCGCCCTCTGCCGGACGGGTGCGCGGAGCGCTGTCCGGACGGGCGCGCGTCGCATCGACAGGACGGGCACGCGGGGTGTCCGACGGCTGGTGATGCGGCTGGCTGCGGCCACCGACATCCTTGGCGAATTCGGCGAAGGGACGACGCTCGGCGGGCGAGCGGCGGTCAGCCTGCGGCGCACGCGGATTCTTGGAAGAACGCGGACCGGGACGGCCACCGCTTGGCTTCTTGTAGGCCGAGCGCGGCGCTTCCACGACGCCGGTTTCATTGGCCAGGTGCAGGTCGCCCGTATAGGGCAGCGTGCGGCGGATCAGGCGTTCCACATCGCGCAGCTTGCCGCGCTCGGTGCCGTCACACAGGGTGATGGCAATGCCCGAGGCGCCGTTGCGGCCAGTGCGGCCGATGCGGTGGACATAGTTTTCCGGATCGTCGGGCAACTCGTAGTTCACCACATGAGTGATGCCGGGCACGTCGATGCCGCGGGCGGCAATGTCGGTAGCCACGAGAATGCGGACGTCGCCGGTAGTGAAGCCCTTGAGGGCGGCCTGGCGTGCATTCTGGCTCTTGTTGCCATGGATCGCCGCGGCCTTGTGGCCGTCGATCTCGAGGTTCTTGGCGACGCGGTCGGCGCCATGCTTGGTGCGCGAGAAGATGATCACACGTTCCATGTTCTCGGTCTCGCTGGCCAGCAGCTCATTGAGCACGCCGCGCTTGGCCTTGGCACCGGAAAGGATCACGCGCTGGTCGATCTTGACCACGGTGGAGCCGGCAACCGACGCATCGACGCGCACCGGATCCTGCAGCAGGCTCTTGGCCAGATCTGCAACTTCCGGGGCCATGGTGGCCGAGAACATCATGGTATGGCGCTTCATGCCGATCGCCTTGACCACGGCACGAACCGGGGCAATGAAGCCCATGTCGAGCATCCGGTCGGCTTCGTCGAGCACCAGCCAGCGGGTTTCGTTGAGCTTGATCTTGCCGTCGTCCATCAGGTCCTTGAGGCGGCCCGGGGTGGCGACGACGATATCGACGCCGCGCTCGAGGCGCTTGACCTGATGGTAGCGCGACACGCCGCCCAGCAGCAGCACGGTATCAAGCTTCATCTTGCTGCCAGCAAACTTGCGGATGGCTTCGTCGATCTGGACGGCCAGCTCACGCGTCGGGGCAAGGATGAGGGCGCGGGTGGTCAGCGGCCGCGGACGGCCGGTGAGGGTCAGGATGCCGGCCAGGATCGGCAGACCGAAGGCCGCCGTCTTGCCCGAACCGGTCTGGGCGATGCCCATCATGTCCCGGCCTTCGAGCAGCTTGGGAATGGCCTGGGCCTGGATCTTGGTGGGCTCGGTAAAGCCGCCGGCAGTCAGGCTGTCGGTGAGTACGGTCGGCAGGCCGAGAGAAATGAAGTCGTTCAAAAGACACGTCTTTCTGCGCCGATATGGCGCTGCAACGCGCGCAGGACCATGCAAGCGCGCATGTCGCCGGACGCAATGCGTCGGCGGGTCAACAGGTGCAATCGGGCGATAAAAGGGAGATATCGCGCGGGTGCTGGCTCGAACCCGGACAAACTGTTTCCGGGCTGACTTCGCCGCTCACCGCAGGGGATAAGAAGAGAAGTCCGTCGCGATTATGATGTGCTGGGCTCAAGCCTCAGCCGCGACGATGCAGCTGATATGGGCGAAGGCGCCTGAAATAGCAAGGATATTCGCGGCGGGCCGCTGCATGACGGGGTTGCAGGGATTTCGGATTCCCCTCAAATCCCGCCATACCAGTCATAACCCTGGTCCGGCCAATAGCCGCCCTTGCCCTGGCCGAACGGCGACAGGTCATCGACCAGCTCGATCGTGTGCAGGTATTTGGGCTGCTTGTAGCCCAGCGCCCGCTCAATACGCAGGCGGATCGGCGCACCATTGGACACCGGCAGCACCTGGTCGTTGAGGCCATAGCTGAGGATGGTTTGGGGGTGGTAGGCGTCGATCAGGTCGGAGCTCTCATAGTAGAGAATGTCCCCGCTGAGCGTCCTCTGGATATTGTCAAAGCAGTGATAGACGCAGAACCGCGCTTCCGACTTCACCCCGGCCATGTCGAGGATCGGCCCCAGTGGTGTGCCGGTCCATTTGGCAATGCAGCTCCAACCCTCGACGCAGTCATGGCGCGTGATCTGGCTGCGCGCGGGCATATTGCGCAATTCCTCAAGCGAGAAGCTCACCTCGCGCTCCACCATGCCTTTGACGGTGAGCTTGTAGTTGGCGAAGTTCTGCGCCTGCAGGAACATGTATTCCGGCGTGCTCGGCTCCACCGAGCCATTGGGCTTCATGCCCTGGCGGATCTCGCTGGCCGAATATTCGCGCGCCAGCGTCTGTGCCCCGATCAACTGTCGCTGCACCTGATAGGTCAGGACATTGGCCTGTTCCATGACCTTGCGGACCTGGTTCTCCTTCGACCCGAGAAAGTCGAACTGGTTGCAGCCCGCCAGCACCAGCCCGGACCCTGCAATGGCCGAGCTGCGCAGGAAGTTGCGGCGTGTGATCAGCCGGCTCATGGCTTGTCTCCTTCGATGCTCGGCGTGCCCGGGCTGGCGCGATACCAGCCGGTGATCATCGAGCGCAATTCGTTGAAAGGTCCGGCCAGCAGCACCATGGCGATATGGATGATGAAGAATGCCACGAGCAGAACCATGACGATGAAGTGGATGGTCCGCGCCGTCTGCCGCCCACCGAACAAGTCCAGCATCCACGGCGCTGCAGCATTGATGCCCGGGCTCATGGTGAGGCCCGTGGCGACGATCAGCGGAAACAGGATGAAGAACACGCTGAAATAGGCAAGCTTCTGCAGTGGACCATAGCTGCGTCCGTGCTTGAAGCGCAGGGTCGCATGCTCGGCCACATCCCGTGGCACCCCCTTGATGTCACTCGGACCAGGCACGATGTCGCGCCTGATATGGCCGTTGATGAAGCTGGCGACGAACCAGACCAGCATGGTCGCGACAAAAATCCATCCGAAGAAGAAGTGGACGACGCGCCCGGTGCCGAGGTCGCGATAGGAGGGAATTGTCACCGCGCCTGGAAAGGCCGTGAAGACCGGCCGCTCGGCAGCGCCACTCATGCCCAGCACGCCGGTGGTGTCGAAGGTCTGTCCGAAAATTGTCGTCCGCCCACGCGGACCGGCATCGGTATTGAACGCGCCGATCTCAAGAATGGCGTTCTCGTATTCGAAGCCCGATTCCTGGCCGATATAGAGCGCCGGATGCGCATTGAAGATCTGCAGGCCTGTCAGCAGCAGGAAGAACAGGCAGATCGCCCAGATCCAGTGCGTCACCCGTGTCCAGATCGACTGACGATAGATCAGCGGCCCCTTGGCCGCCGGCATGCCGGATACGTCGCTCATATTTCCCCCGCCGGTCCTGGGACCAAACTGCCCCACACTATGAGCAACGGCTCGGTGCGGGGCAAAATGACAGATAACACGTATTCGTTACTTGGTAGCTGGCGCCATGGCATCGGTGGCCATGGCATCAGGCGCCATCGCATCCGTCGCCATGGCGTCCCCGCCCATTGGGCTGTTGTGTGCCTCATGGCAGGCTGCCGACGCCACATCCATCACATGCGGGAAGGTGATCATCGCCGCCTGTTCGAGGCACAGCTTGAGATCGTCGTCGCTCATCATGGCGTCGGGTGCCATCGCATCGGTGGCCATGGCATCGGTCGCCATTGCGTCCTGGGCGAAGCTGGCAGGCGTGCCGGCAAAAGCAATTGCCGCGACTGCAGCGAAGGAAAGGCTGCGCAGTGAAATGGTCATGAATGGTCTCCCTGGATCGACCTTCGCCCCATCGGCGAGATCATGCCCCGTCATTCGCGGCGCCGACGATGCCCGTTACGTGCTCACGCCGTCGTGATCGCGGAAAAGGCCATTTCCTGATTTCCGTCCGCGATGTAACCATACTGGCCATGGGGCCGAATGAACGAGCAATGCAGACCGATCCGACCGAGAAGCGACTGCGGGCGCTGATGCTTGCTTCGCTGGACGGCGATGCCGCGGCCTATCGGTCGCTGCTGGCCGAACTGGGCCGCCATCTGCGCCCGTATTTCACCCGGCGGCTCACCCCCGCCTTCGCATCGCACGCGGAGGACCTCGTGCAGGACACTCTGCTGGCCATTCATACCCGCCGCATGACCTATGACCGCAACCGGCCCTTCACGGCCTGGTTGCATGCCGTGGCGCATCACAAATTCGTCGACCATGTCCGGCGCCAGTCGATCCGGTTGACCGTGCCGCTGGAAGATGACGCGCCCATCTTCGCGCACGACGACAGCGCCGACGCCATTGCCCGGCGCGACCTCGATGTCGTGCTCGAGGCTGTCCCGCCCCGCACCAGCGACCTGATCCGTCGCACCAAGGTGGATGGCGCCTCGGTTGCCGAGGCGGCCGCCGCTCACGGCATCTCCGAAACCGCAGCCAAGGTATCCATCCATCGCGGGCTCAAGTCGCTGGCCGCGCGCTTTGCGGGAGGGCCGAAATGACCGACGACCTGATCGCCCGCCTTTCCGCCGATCTCAAGCCCGTGCGCCCCATGGCCATGCAGCGGCTGCTGTTCGGCGCGACCCTTGTCAGCACGCTCGTGGCCATTGTCGCGATGAATATGTGGCTCGGGATGCGGCCGGACCTGGACACAGCGATGTCCACGATGAATTTCTGGACCAAGTTCGGCTATACGCTGTCCGTGGCCGTGCTGGGCGGCGTGGCCACAATGGCACTGGCCCGGCCGGACGGACGTATCCGCTGGCCGTGGATAGCAGCGCTCGGCCTGCTCGCCCTGCTGGTCATCGGCGCCTTCATCCAGCTCGCCACCGCCGGACCCGACGACATGATGCCGCTGATTATTGGCGGCACCTCGCTGGTCTGCCCCTGGCGCATCGTCGTCCTGGGCCTGCCCATGCTGCTGGCCTCCATCATCGCGCTGCGCCGCATGGCCCCCGCCAACCCGACCCTGGCGGGGTTCGCCGCCGGCATCATGGCCGGTGGCGCCGGCGCCTGGGTCTATTCCTTTGCCTGCGCCGAGAACGGCATGATGTTCCTTGCGCTCTGGTACACTCTGGGCATTCTCATTGTCGGCGTGCTGGGCGCAGTGCTGGGTCGCTTCCTGCTGCGCTGGTAGCGGCTACTCGTCCCGCGCCGCCCAGTTCATGCCGCGCCGCATGATGGTGGCCATCTCAAGCACGTCGAACTCCTTGGCCTGATGCCCCAGCGTGGAGTGGAACACCTTGCCCTTGCCATGCATCCGCTTCCACACCACCGGCATCTTCACCCCGGCAATCCAGGGCGCGTGCTCTCCGCTGAATGTGGTCGTCGCCAGCACTTTGTTGGAGGGGTCGACATGCATGTAATACTGCTCGGACGTGTAGGGGAACGACTTGATCCCCGCCATCACCGGATCGAGCGGATCGGCAACGTCGACGGTGTAGTCGATGATGTTGCCGGGATGAGCCACCCACTGGCCCCCCACCATGAACTGGTAGTCCACCGCATCGCGAAAGGCATCGCTCATGCCGCCATGGTGGCCGGCCAGGCCCACGCCACCCTCGACCGCCTTGGTCAGGTTCTCGACCTCGGCTTTTTCGATCTTGCTCATGGTGAAGATCGGAATGATCAGCGACAGGTCGTGGATGGACGGGTCAGCAAACGCGCTGGTCTCGGTGGCGGTCCGCACGGAGAAACCGTCTTCGTGCAGCCATCGACGATAGATGGCGGCGCACTCTTCCGGATCATGCCCGGACCAGCCGCCATAGACGATCAATGCGCTTTTCATACTGCAATTCCCCGCAAATCAAACGGCGCGGAGATTACCCGACTGGCTGGCTAAAGGAACCCCGCTCGACGGGCTTCAGCAATGCCACGAAATGCAGCTTGCGTTCGAACAGCCAGTTCAGGGGTGCGCCGTAGAGCCCGAGCGCATCCGCCCAGCTTGCTTTCGCAAGCCCGGCACGCTCGAAGGCGGTGGCCCATTGGCCAGCATCGAGATAGTTGTAGGGCAGGCGCACGTCGTGCCCGCGATTGCCCACCCAGTCCATCAGCCGCAGTGTCGGGCCGGCCAGCACGCCTTTGCGCAGATGGTCCTTGACCACCACACCCCTGCGGGCAACGCGGCTTGCTTCCGCCAGCACCGCCGCTGGATCGTCGGTGTGGTGCAGCACGTCGACAATGGTCACATAGTCGAAGCTTTCATCGGCAAAAGGCAGGCTGGCCCCGTCATAAAGTGTCACCGGGATATGCGTCACCGGTCGGAGCAGCACATCCACGCCCTCTACGGCAAGATCGGGCCGCAGCGCCATCAGGCCCACTGCCACCTGCCCATCGCCGCAGCCCAGATCGAGCACGCTTCCCCCAGTGGGGATGGCCGCGGCAAGGGCCTGGGACAACACCTTTACCCGTCGCCCGAAGACCACGGAATCGTGCACGCGATTGAGCAGGCCCTTGGCAGACTGTGAGATCATGCTGGAACCGCAACGCCCCATTGCGCTCGGGCGAAGGCCCAGCCGCGCAAGACCATGAAGTTGACGCCCGAGGTCAGCGCGATAACCAGGATCGATACGACGACGCTGGGCAGCGCCGTGACGCCGTGAATCACAAATGAAAAAAGCGCCGCCAGCAGCAGTGCCATGCCCTGCACGGCCAGGTAGCGCGGCAAAGCCTGCCAGTGCGACGCCTCGGACTGAAACGAATAGAGCCGGTGCAGCAGGTAAACTGGAACGATCAGGACGCCATAGCAGATCGTGTTGACGATCCAGTCGGCAATGCCGGTATCGAGCCAGATGATGAGCGTGGACAGCACCACGAAGGCCGCAGCCCCCGCCCCGCCTATGGCGATGAAGAGCAAAAGCCCGCCCCATTGCGGTGCGCTCGCTCGGGGCACTTCGCGCATCAGGCTTTCTAGCGAGGCACTCATGGCCGGTATCGTCCTTGTGGTGGCTGGCGGGTCTACCAGGGGACACAATGCGCCCGCTGCCTTTCCCGCCGGTTTATGCGACGCCCCCGCCAGATGCTGTCTTGCGGGATGGTTGATGATTGTTGAACCCCACATCACCGCATGGCGCCCATGCCTGTGGAGGGTTGAACGTGAAAATTGACCAAAAGGTCCACTTTTCACTGTCACAAAAGACTGGTTAACTCCCCTATCGCCGTGGCTGGAAACGCGCGTTCCCGTTCAAGGAGTGCCGATCGACAACACCCGAGGGCCGCGGGGTCTGGACTGCCGTCAAGCAACCAAAGGATACAGGGATGAAACGACTACTACTCGGCGCTACGGCGCTCACCCTCTGCGCTGGATTTTCCAGTGCGGCCCATGCGGATTTCACGCTCAACATCCTGCACATCAACGACTTCCACTCCCGCTTCGATCCGATCACTGGCACCGACTCCAACTGCAATGCTGAAGATGATGCGGCCGGTGAGTGCTTCGGCGGCATTGCGCGCCTCAAGACCATCATCGACGACACCCGTGCCAAATATGAAGACGGCAATTCGCTGCTGCTCTCGGCCGGCGACAACTTCCAGGGCTCGCTCTACTACACCACTTACAAATCCAAGGTGGTGTCGGACTTCTTCAATCAGATGGGCTTTGACGTGGTCGCCACCGGCAATCACGAATTCGATGACGGCCCGGAAGAGTTCATGAAGTTCATCGAAGCGGCCGAGTTCCCGATTATCGGCGGCAACTTCGACGTCACGCGCGATGAAAACCTGCGTGGCAAGATCAAGGGCTCCTTCGTCATCGAAATCGGCGGCGAGAAGATCGGCATCATCGGCGCGACCACCGAAGATACGCCGGAAATTGCATCGCCTGGTCCGAACGTCGAATTCACCGACGTGATCCAGTATGTCCGCGGCGCCTCCGAAGCGCTCGACGCCGCTGGCGTCAACAAGATCATCCTGCTCAGCCACATCGGCTATACCGTGGACATGGATGTCGCCGCCGCCCTGCCGCTGGTCGACGTGATTGTGGGTGGTCACAGCCACACCCTGCTGTCCAACACCGCCGAAGGCGCTGCCGGCCCCTATCCCACAATGGTCACCAACCCCGACGGGGTTGAAGTGCCGGTGGTTCAGGCCAACCAGTATGGCAAGTATCTCGGCGACATCGCCATCACTTGGGATGACAACGGTGTTGTCACCAAGGCCGAAGGTGAACCCTACCTGATCGACGCCTCGGTTGTCGGCAACGAGGACTTCGCCGGCCAGCTCGCCGAACTCGCCGCGCCGATCGAGGAAGCCATGGGCGTGGTCATCGGTACCACCACCGCTGACATCGACGGCTCGCGCGAAACCTGCCGCGTCGTCGAGTGCCAGATGGGCAATCTCGTTGCCGATGCCATGCTCGACCGCGTTGTCGATCAGGGTGTGACCATCGCCATCCAGAATGGTGGCGGTCTGCGCGCTTCCATCGACGCTGGTGAAATCACCGTCGGTGAAGTCATCACCGTGCTACCCTTCTCCAACACCCTGGCTACCGTGGACCTCTCGGGCGCAGATGTGATCGAGGCGCTCGAAAACGGCGTCAGCGATATCGAGAACGGTGCCGGCCGCTTCCCGCAGGTTGCAGGCCTCAAATACAGCTACACCCTGGCTAGCCCGGCTGGCGAACGCATCAGCGATGTCATGGTCGGCTCGGGCGACACCTGGGCCCCGATCGATGAGGCTGCCACCTACTCCATCGTCACCAACAACTACATGCGTGGTGGCGGCGACGGCTACGGCACCTTTGCCGAAGGCGACAATCCCTACGACTTTGGCCCGCCGCTCGAGCAGGTCCTGGCCGATTTCATCGCCAAGCAGGGTGGGGAATACACCCCCTATACCGACGGCCGCATCACGGTCATCGAATAAGCCTCTCTAAGCAGGAAGGGCGCCCGGTGGGCGCCCTTTTTCTTTCCGCGGGGCGACGGCGCTAGGCGCGTCGCGCAATCTGGTTCCAGGCCAGCAGGATGATCACCGCGCCGATAATGGACGCGATGAAGCCCGCGCCATCGCCCGGACCGTAGAGCCCGACCGCCTGGCCCAGCCATGTCGCCAGCACCGAACCGATGACACCCAGCACCGTCGTAAGGATGAAGCCGCTCGGCTTGTTATCGCCCGGGGTGACCCACTTGGCGATGAGGCCCGCGAGAAAACCGATGATGATGGCCCAGATAATTCCCATGAATTGACGCTCCAGTTTGATCTCGCAACACAATTCGCATCGGCCGAGGTGGTTGCAGCCCTGCGGGTCAATCGGCTGATTTTGTCGTCTGGCCAAAGGCCGCAAGAAAGTCCGGAGAGGCGACGCGATTGGCAAGGCCGCGCAATTGCTCGGCTGCACCGTCCCCCAGCACGGTTTCGATCCGCTGGTTCACCTCACGCCACAACACATACATCTGCCTGGTCTGGCTCATGCCCTGCTCGGTCAGCACGGCGCGCTTGATGCGCCGGTCTTCCGCGTCAGTATGAAGGCTCACCAACCCATCGCGCACCAGGGGACGCAGCGCATGGGTCAGGGCCGAGATCTGGATCGCCAGCCGCTTCGACAGCGCCTGCAGCGACGGCCCCTTGCCGCCCGGCGCGCCGCCCAGCTGGTCAATCTGCGCCACCAGCAGGGCCTGGGTTGAGCTGAGCCCTGAGGGCGCCAGCGCATCGTCATAGAGCTGGGTGAACTGCCGCGCCGCGCGTCGCAACGACGTATGCGTGCAGCTCAACGCGTCATAGGGCTCCACATCGGCTTCGTCGGAACGCAATTTTTTGGCCACCTGACACCTCTGCACATAAAATAGTTGAGCACTCTACCATTGACAAGGCGTGAGACCCGACACAGATAGTTGAGCACTCAACCAAAGGAGAATTCCATGTCTGCTCCCTCCCTCGCTCTCGTTACTGGCGCGTCGTCCGGCATTGGTGCGGTCTATGCGCGCCGGCTGGCCGCGCGCGGCCATGACCTCATCCTGGTGGCACGCCGTGCCGACCGCCTGAGCGCCCTGGCTGACGAGCTGACGCGTGATCACGCCGTCTCCGTCCGCACGCTGCCGGCCGACCTCACCGCCGAGGGGGACATCGCCCTTGTCGAGCAGGCGCTGCGCAGCGAACCCATCGATATCCTCGTCAACAATGCCGGCATCGGGCCTATCACGCCCACCGCCGATCTATCTGACGCCGATGCCGCCGCGACCCTGTCGCTCAATGTCACCGCCTTGATGCGCCTGACGCGGGCTGCACTTCCTGGCATGCGTGCACGCCGCCAGGGCACTGTCGTCAATGTCGGCTCGGTCATGGCCTTTCATGCCATGCCGGTAACCTCGCTCTACAGCGCCACCAAGGCCTTTGTCCTCACCTATAGCCGCGCCATCCAGCAGGAGGTCAAAGACCAGGGCATCCTGGTTCAGGCGGTGCTGCCAGCTGGCACCATCACCGATTTCTACGACACCGCCGGCGTGCCCCTCGCGGCCTTTGACCAGTCCGCCTTCATGACCGCGGAACAGCTTGTCGATGCGGCTCTCGTCGGCATGGACCGCGGCGAAGAAGTAACCCTCCCCTCCGTGCATGATGCCGCCCTCTGGACCGCCTATGACGAGGCCCGCGTCCGCCTGTTTGGCGGCACCCAGAATGGTGCCCCGGCACCGCGCTACCAGCAGGCCTGAGGGGTCACATCACGTCCTGAAGGCGTCCCCGAATGGTCAAATGTGATCAATAAATGTGCAACCTCTTCGCCGACGGTGCCGTTGGGAGGCTGTTCAAGTGGGGGGCACAATCCCACTGAGGAGTCTAGAAAATGAAGAAGACCATTATTGCCACCACCATTGCTGCCTTGCTCTCGACCAGCGCTCTTCCCGTGCTGGCTCAGGACGCTGCAGTCGGTGTCGATGCCGGCGCCGGCGTGACCGTTGATACCCCGGCAGTAGACGCTGCAGCCGGTGCTGACGCAAACGCCAATGCGAATGCCAATGCCAATGCTGCGAACGCCAGCGCCAATGCCGGCGGCATGTCCGACAACACCTTCGGCTCGGTGATGTCCTCCATCTCCGGCTCTGCCGATATTGACCTGTCGGCTGTGACCGATGAAGCCAATGTCACGATCGTCCTGCTGTCCTCCCTGCAGGGCAATGCGGACACCGAGGCTGCGGCCCTTGATGAGGCGCTTTCGGCCAATGCCGATGCCATGACGACCCTCCACACCAATGTGGAAGGCAATGCCGCCATCAAGGCCAAGCTCGAAGCCGAAGGCCATGCCTCCAGCGACGTTGTCGCGGTTAAGAGCAATGCCGATGGTTCCGTGATCGTCTATGTTGACGACCGCGCTTAATCTGAAGGTATGAACGACGAACCCCGGCCGCGAGGCCGGGGTTTTTTTTGTTCCAATCGGCAAGTCGACCTAGACCTGGTGTTCCATCCGGTCACGGTCTGTCGCGGTAGCCAGGTCCAGCACCTTCTGGATGTTGGTGGCGTGACGGAAGCTGGGCTCGTCATTCTTGCCGGCCCGCACGGCCTCGACAAAGCGCATGTAGTTGGTCGGAACGGTCTCGGTCACCACTTCCGTCCAGGTACCGGTTTCGGCATCGTCGCCCAGGCAGGTGAACAGCTTGGACCAGTCGTGCCGATGCTGCACCTCCACCGAGCCCAATTCACCATACACGCGCAGCCGCAGCTCATTGAAGTGCCCGGTCGCCCAGCGCGTCGCGTGGATCACGCCCAGAGCACCATTCTCCAGCTGCGCCGTCATGGCAAAGCTGTCATTGGCGTCGAGATCATATTCGCCGATACGATTGTTCTCGGCCTTCTCGAACGTCTCCAGCCGGCAGAATACCTTGGAAAAATCGCTGCCGGCCCCATAGGCGGCAAAGTCGAGAATATGCACGCCGATATCGCCCAGCACGCCATTGGAGCCGTGCTTCTTGGAAAGGCGCCACAGCCACTGCGATTCCGTACGCCAGTCGCCCCAGGCCTTGCTCACCAGCCAGCTCTGCAGATAGCTCGCCTCGAAATGCTTGATCTTGCCGACAGCGCCCGATTGCACGATCTCGCGCGCCTTCTGCAGCTGGCTGACATTGCGGTAGGTCAGGTTGACCATGTTGATCAGGCCCAGCCGCTCGGCTTCCTCGGTCATCTCCATGGCCTTGGCATGGTCGGTCGCCAGCGGCTTCTCGCAGAACACATGCTTGCCCGCCTTGAGCGCGGCCATTGTCGTTGGATGATGCACGCTGTCGGGCGTGACATTGGCCACCGCGTCGAACTCGCCCCAGGCCAGGGCGGCGTCCAGCGAGCCGAAACCCCGCTCAATGCTATGCGTCGTGCAGAACGCCTCGACGCGTGCCGGATCGACGTCCACGCCGCCGGCCAGGGTCACGCCCTCGATCGCGGCAAAATGCTTGGCATGCTGATTGGCCATGCCACCGGTACCCAGAATGAGGATACGCATATTTCATATTCCTTGTGGGCCACCGCAGTGACCGCTGGTCAACATTCCACCGGGTCATTCCCACGAAGGCGGGAACCCCTGTCTTCTTACGGCACCGACAAACTGAGCATCCCGCTTTCGCGGGAATGGCGCAGTGGGCGGGCGGCTTTGGATCGGCGCCCGCCTGCAGGTCCTACCGGAAGCCTTCTTCACGCCCGTGATGCAGCTTGGGGCCGCGCTCTTCGATCTTTTCCAGCGCCTCTTCCACCGGGGTATTCGGTGCGTCGAGAATCTGGGGGAACTGGTTCTCGTTATAGGCCCAGTTGACTGCATTGCGCAGCACGAGGCCGACCGTGTCGTCGTGATAGGTCGGATAGGTTTCGTGGCCCGGGCGGAAATAGAAGATATTGCCGGCGCCACGACGATAGGTCAGGCCGCTCCGGAACACTTCGCCACCCTGGAACCAGCTGACAAAGACTGTCTCCAGCGGCTCAGGCACGCTGAAGGGCTCGCCATACATCTCTTCCATTTCGAGCTCGAAATAGGCCGGCAGCCCCTTGGCAATGGGGTGCCCCGGATTGGTGACCCAGAGCCGCTCGCGCTCGCCGGCCTCGCGCCAATGCAGCGCGCATGGCGAGCCCATCAGGCGCTTGAAGATCTTGGAGAAGTGCCCGGAATGCAGCACGATCAGGCCCATGCCCTCCCACACCCGCTTGGCGATGCGCTCGACAATCTCGTCCTCGACCTGACCATGCGCGGCATGGCCCCACCATACCAGCACATCCGTCTCGGCCAGGGCCTCGACGGTGCAGCCATGCTCTGGGTCCTGCAAGGTCGTGGTCTTGGTCACGATATTGCTGTCGGCGGATAGCAGCTTGGCAATCTGGTTGTGCATGCCGGTGGGATAGTTGTCGGCCACGATCTTGTTCTTCTGCTCGTGAACGTTTTCGCCCCACACCAGGGTACGGATCGGCATTGGTAGTCTCCTTGGAATACGTGCTGGAATTTGCCGCGCAGTCACAGGAGGGAGGCCCGTCCGTCACGGCTATCGCATTGGTTTGGCGCCGGCTGGCTGCCGGCGCGTCTTTTGCCACCCGCCGCCGCTTGCGCATCCGGGGGTAGAAAGGCATTGCGGCAGGGCCATGGCCCTGCCCGTCATTTTAGCGGACAGGTTTGCCGGCTGCGTCGAAGCGGTGGATCTTGTCTTCCATCGGTGAAATGTGGACCACCTCGCCGCTCTTGTAATTGTTCGAGCCATCGAGGCGCACCACGACCGGCTCCTCGGTCCCCATCTCCAGATAGACGTAGGAATCGGCGCCCAGATTCTCGGTGTGGATTACCGTGCCGTTCCAAAGCCCGTTATCGGGGGTGATGGTGATGTGTTCGCCGCGAATGCCCAGCGTATGCGCGCCGAACTTCTCCGCCCGCTCGCCGCCGATGAAATTCATCTTGGGCGACCCGATGAAGCCGGCGACGAATACCGAATTGGGCTTCTCATAGAGCTCCATGGGCGTCCCGACCTGCTCGATCAGCCCATCGCGCAGCACGCAGATGCGGTCAGCCAGCGTCATGGCCTCGACCTGGTCATGCGTCACATAGACCATGGTGACATTGTCCATGCTCTCATGCAGCTTGGCGATCTCGATACGGGTCGCCACGCGCAAAGCGGCATCGAGGTTCGACAGCGGCTCGTCGAACAGGAACACCTTGGGATCACGGGTGATGGCGCGGCCAATGGCGACGCGCTGGCGCTGGCCGCCCGAAAGCTGCTTGGGCAGCCGATCGAGATACTGCCGGATTTGCAGCATATCCGCGGCCTTTTCGACGCGCTGGCGGATCTCGTCCTTGTCGTGGCCCTTTTCGAGCGTCAGACCAAAGGCCATGTTCTCGTAGACCGTCATGTGCGGGTAGAGCGCATAGGACTGGAACACCATGGCGATGCCGCGCTTGGACGGTGCCAGGGCATTGACCACCTTGCCGTCGAACAGCATCTCGCCTGAGGTGATGTCCTCAAGCCCCGAGATCAGCCGAAGCAGCGTGGATTTCCCGCAGCCGGACGGACCGACGAACACCATGAACTCGCCCTTGCGGACTTCGAGGTCGACCCCCTTGATCACCTCGACCGCGCCGAAGGCCTTGCGGATATTGCGAAGCTCAATGCTTGCCATTTCTGTAGCTCCTTAACCTTTGACGCCGCCGGCGGTGAGGCCGGACACGATCTTGCGCTGGAAGACCAGCACGAGGAAAACCAGGGGCACGGTCACAATCACCGATGCCGCCATGATGATGCCCCACGGAATTTCATACTGCGAACCACCCGACAGCAGCGCGATGGCCACCGGGACGGTGCGCGTGTCGTTCGATGAGGTGAAGGTCAGCGCGAACAAGAACTCGTTCCACGCTCCGATGAAGGCCAGCAGGCCTGTCGTCACCAGCGCCGGCCACATCAGCGGCATGAATACCCGCGTGATGATGACCCAGGGCGAGGCCCCATCGACAATCGCAGCCTCTTCAATCTCGATCGGCAGGTCGCGCATGAATGTGGTCAGCACCCACACCGTGAAGGGCAGCGTGAAGATGGTGTAGGAGAAAATCAGTGCCCAGGGCGTGTTGTAGATGCCCAGGAACCGGATGACCTCGAACAGGCCCGCCAGCACCGCAATCTGCGGGAACATGGACACGGCCAGAATGACCATCAGCAGGAAGCCTCGGCCCCGGAACCGCACGCGGCTCAGAGCGAACGCGGCGGTCACGGCGAGAAACAGTGCCAGGATCACCGTCACCGAGGCGACGAAGACCGAATTGAGCAGGTTGCGCGGGAAACTGCCCTGGCTGAACACCGCGGTATAGTTTTCGAGGCTGAACGATACCGGCCAATAGGTGACGCGGAAGATATCCGTGCCCGATTTGAAGCTGGTCAGGATCGCATAGTAGAACGGGAAGACCGACACCACGACGATGAACGTCACAAGCGCGTAGAACAGTACCGTCTTGGTGATTCTCCAGAGATCGATTGTCGCGCCCATCAGCGGTCTCCCCCGTCGAACCGAACTTTGCCCAGCCAGATGTAGAGAATGGTCATCAGCGCGATGATCAGGAACAACATGGTCGACATCGCCGAGCCATAGGCGAAATTGTCGAAGTCGAAGAGGTTCTCTCGGGCCAGCACGCTCATGGTCTTGGTGGCAACGCTGTTGGGCGTCAGCACGTAGATCAGGTCGAAAATTCGCAGGGCATCGAGGAGCCGGAAGATGATCGCGACCATGAGGGCGGGACGTACCAGCGGGAGCGTGATCCGGAAGAACTGCTTGACCGGATGCACGCCATCGAGCTCGGCGGCTTCATAGATATCCTTGGGCACCATCTGCAGGCCGGCCAGGATCAGCAGCGCCATGAACGGCGTGGTCTTCCAGATATCAACGATCAGCACCGCTGTCATCGCCGTCTCCGGCGTAGCGGTCCACGCCACCTTCTGGCTCAGCAGGCCCAGCTTCATGCCCAGGTCATTGATGATGCCGAACTGGTCGTTGAGCATCCAGGACCACATTTTGGCCGACACGATGGTCGGGATGGCCCAGGGAATGAGAATGGCGGCGCGTACGATGCCGCGGCCCTTGAATTCGGCATTGAGCACCAGGGCCACGATCATGCCGAGCACGGCCTCGAAGCTCACCGATACGAAGGCAAAGCGGAGTGTGTTCCACACCGCATTCCACCAGGCCGGATCGGCCAGCAGTCCGCGATAGCGGACCACGCCGCTGTCGAGCGTCTGCCAGCGCAGATAATTGCCGAAACCCACCCACTCGGCCCCGTAGAGGTCGTTGAGGGAGGCATCGGTGAAAGAGAAATAGATTGAGCGAAGGAGCGGCCAGCCTGCCACCACGGCAAGAGCGAGCAGCATGGGCACCAGGAACCATCGCGCGGCGCGCACGCGCTGCTGCATCAGCTCCGATTTGATCTTAGGCGCGGTCACCGTGATCGGCGGCGCCAGCGTTTCGGTCGTCATTGCGGCCTCCTCCCCGTATTGTCGTCATCTTGGCGCAAAGCGGGCGGCCGGGATAGCCCGGCCGTCCGCCCTGCATGGGCCCTGGGAGGACTTACCAGGCGTCGCCCTTGAGATCGGCCAGATCGGCCTCGAGGAGTTCGAGGTTCTCGGCGGCAGTCCCGTTACCCGAGAGGGTATTGTGGACGGCGCTCCAGAACATCGAGGAGACCTCGTTGTACTTCACCTTGGTCGGTGCCGACGGACGCGGCACGGCGTTCTGGAAGATTTCCTTCCAGTTTGCCATGAACGGCGAAGCGGCCAGCACATCGGCGTCGTCATAGAGCGACTCGATGGTGGGCAGGTTCGACTGGTTGATCGCGCGTTCCTTCTGCACTTCGGTCGAGCTCAGGAAGAGTGCCAGTTCGATGGCAGCTTCCGGATCGGGCGTGTACTTGGACACAGCGACGTTCCAGCCACCCAGCGTAGCCGCCGAGCGAGCACCTTCGCCGTCACCGGCGGGGAGCGGAGCCACGTCGAACTTGCCCTTCACGGCCGAGTCGTCGCCATTGCCCAGGGCATAGGCATAGGGCCAGTTGCGGTGGAACACGGCATTGCCGAGCTGCCACACGCCGCGGCTTTCTTCTTCCTGGTAGGCCAGGTTGCCTTCCGGAGAGATCGTCCCGATCCAGCCGGCAGCGCGGTCGATAGCGGCAGCCGCCTGCTCGTTGTTGATCGAGATCGTGCCGTCTGCTTCGATGATCTGGCCACCGCCATTGGACATGACCCATTCGAGGGCATCGCAGGTCAGGCCTTCATAGGCATTGCCCTGGAACACGAAACCCCACATCTCGGAATTGCCGGCAGCGCGCTCGGCATCCATGATTTCCTTGGCGGTCGCTTCCATCTCGGCCCAGGTGGTCGGCACGGGCTTGCTGTACTTTTCCAGCAGATCGGTGCGGTAGAACAGGGCGGGCGCGTCGGTGAAGGCCGGCAGGGCAACGAGCTTGCCGTCAACCGTCTGCGACTCGATGATGGACGGGAAATGGTCACCCACGACGTCCTTGGCGGCCTCGGTCAGGTCGAGGAACTGGTCGGCGAGCTGGGGCGCCCAGATCACGTCGGTCTGGTACACGTCGATGTCGGTATTGCCGGCAGCGAGCCACAGGCGATACTGGCCGAATTGGTCGGAGGTCGAGGATGGCATCGGCACAACGGTGACCGTGTGGCCGGTGTCAGCTTCGAACTTGTCGAGCTGGCTGCGCAGGAATGCCAGGCCATTGCCGGTGTCACCCGAAACGATCGACAGTTCCGCGGCCTGCGCTGAGCCCACGACCAGCGTTACGCTCGTCAAAAGTCCAACGAGCAGCTTGTTGATTTTCATTAGATATCCTCCCGAATGAAGCAACCGTCGGGGGGCACACCTGTTCGGCCTGCGCTGAAGCGCCGGCCTTGAACAAATTCTCCTCCCCGTAAAAGCGCCCGTTTCAGCGGCTGTTCCGCCTACATTTCCAAAGCGCTTTGGGTCAAAAAGAACCAGAGCTGCGAATTTCTGTCAAGCGGGGCTCAGGTGGAATCTTTGTAAATTTCACCAGGCGATCTGAATTCATCAATCTTTTCATCAGGTTGATATGAAGCCAACGACGCCGCGCCAAAACCCACCTTCATTTTCCATGAGGTACGCACCTCAGAATATTGACAACGATTTCGGCTCTTGCATCAAAATTTGAAATCGCTTTGAATGATCGCCGGAGGAGTAGGCAGGAACCGCTGTTCAAGGCGGCCTGTGTGCCCTAAAGGCAAGGCAGACCGGGCGCGCGCCCCTTGGATGCGCCGCCCACAAAGCGTTGGTCATGCCGTGCCTGGGGCCAGTTTGCAGCGATGAGATTGAAGGATCTGGCCGAACATCTGGGCCTGTCGCAAACCACTGTCAGCCGCGCGCTCAATGGCTATCCTGAAGTCAACGAGGCGACACGCCTGCGCGTGGCCGAGACAGCGGCGCGCCTCGGTTATCGCCCCAATGCTAGTGCCTTGCGCCTGGCCACCGGCCGCGCTGGCGCTATCGGCCTTGTGCTGCGCGGCGCGGACGAACTGGGGCCACATATGAGCGAGTTCATGGCCGGCATGAGCGGGCGCATGAGCACCGAGGAAATCGACATCCTGCTCATCACGGTGGAGAATTTCCAGGACGAGATGGCGGCCTATCGCCGGCTTGCGGCGAGCCAGAAGGTCGACGCCTTCGTGCTCCATTCGCCCACGCTCAAGGATGCACGGGCCGAACTGTTGCTCGACCTCAACATTCCCTTCGTCATGCATGGCCGCACCAATATCGGCCAGCCCGTGGCGTGGATGGATATCGACAACACCAGCGCGGTCGAACGCGCCACCAGCCACCTGCTCGATCTGGGCCATCGTCGTATCGCCCTGCTCAACGGGGTCAAGGGCCGCACCTTCGCCGAGCACCGCGAGATCGGCTATCTGGCCGCCCTGTCGGCCCGCGGCGTGCCCTTCGACGCGGCACTGATGGGCAATTCGGTCTTCACCGACGAAGTGGCCTTCCGCATGGCCCAGGCCATGCTTGAGCTCCGGCCCCGCCCCACGGCCTTTCTGGCCGGCTCGATGATGACGGCCCTGGGCGTGTTCCGCGCCATCCGCCAGGCCGGCCTCGTCCTAGGCAAGGACGTCTCGATGATCGCCCATGACGACGTCTTCCCCTATCTCAACGCCGACAACATGTACCCCACCATGTCCACCACCCGCTCCTCCATCCGCCAGGCCGGCAGCCGCGTCGCCGAACTCGTCCTGCAGATGCTGGGCGGCAAGCCGCTGGAGGACGTGCACGAGCTCTGGCCCGTGGAACTGGTCCTGCGCGAAAGCTCACGTCCACCGCCGTAGCCGACAGCCCAAAAGCAATTTTTGACCATCTGGACGAAACTGTCACAAACGGGCACTGTCATGGTTGCGACTGGGAGGAAGCAGCACCGACGGGCGCATGGCACAAACGGTTGAAATCATGGCGATTGCGGCTGTCACACGCCGTTCCGCCCACCGTCATTGCACTGTCACACCGTCTCTCTAATTCCACCAGAAGTTCGCCCGGGTCGCCTGTCGTCAGGCACTCGCGAACGACTTTTCAGGGAGACTGAACATGTCCATCAAGAAGACTCTCGCCGCATCGGTATCGATGCTTGCGGTGCTCGCCGTTTCTGCCCCCGCCTTTGCCCAGGCTGACCTCGACGCGCTTTACGAAGCGGCCAAGGCCGAGGGCCAGCTCACCACCATCGCCCTGCCCCATTCCTGGTGCAACTATGGCGGCGTGATCGAAGGCTTCAAGGCCAAGTATCCGGGCATCACCGTCAACGAACTCAACCCCGACGCCGGCTCTGCCGACGAACTCGAGGCGGTGCGCGCCAATATCGGCAATACCGGCCCGCAGGCGCCGGACGTCCTCGATATCGGCCTCGCCTTCGGCCCGCAGGCCAAGGATGAGGGCCTGCTGCAGGCCTACAAGGTCTCCACCTGGGACGAAATCCCCGATGACGCCAAGGATGCCGAAGGCTTCTGGTATGGCGACTATTACGGCGTGCTGGCTTTCGGCATAAACAAGGATATCATCACTGGCGACAACCCGGCTTCCTGGGCCGACCTGATGAAGGACGAGTTCGCCAACTCCGTCGCCCTGGCCGGCGATCCGCGTACCGCCAACAATGCCATCATGTCGGTCTATGCCGCCGGTCTGTCGACCGGTGCCGACGCCGCCACGGCCGCCCAGGCTGGCCTCGACTACTTCAAGGCACTCAACGACAAGGGCAATTTCGTGCCTGTCGACGCTGAGGCGGCAGCCATCGCTCAGGGCACCACGCCCATCGCCATCAACTGGGACTACAACCTGCTGGCGGCCCGCGACAACCTCAACGGCAACCCGCCGATCGACGTGGTTGTGCCCTCCGATGGCGTCGTCGCCGGCGTCTATGTCCAGGCCATCTCGGCCCACGCCCCGCATCCCAACGCTGCCAAGCTCTGGATGGAGTATCTCTATTCCGACGAAGGCCAGCTCGGCTGGCTTGCCGGCTACTGCCACCCGATCCGCTTCAGCGCCATGGCCGAAGCCGGCGTCCTGCCGGACGACCTGATGGCCAAGCTCCCCGCCGCCGAGAACTATGCCAAGGCCGTGTTCCCGAGCATCGAAGAGCAGAACGCCAACAAGACCACCATCACCACCGGCTGGGACACCACCGTCGGCGCCTCGGTTCAGTAACCTGCTCAACGTCGCGCCCATGGGGCGCGA
>JAHJWO010000008.1 GCA_018828145.1 Alphaproteobacteria bacterium
GCGGGGGAGGGGGACCGCCGAGAGGCGGTGGAGGGGGGAGCCGCTTGCGCAATGGCGTAGCTGACCACCGCCGTTCTTGCGCGTGGGGCTCCCCTCTCCACCACGCTTCGCGTGGTCCCCCTCTCCCGTGAACGGGAGAGGAGCTACCCCACAAATCCCAGTTTCGCATCCAGCTCGCCGAGCGGCCGGGCGGCGGCCAGTGCGGCGCGCGCCTTGCGGCTGTCGCGGTCCATGGCGGCGATGAGTTCATCGAGCCCGGAAAACACTTCCTGGCCGCGGATATGGTCGACCAGGGCCACGGTGATGGTCTGGCCGTAAATGTCTTCGTCGAAATCGAACAGATGCGTCTCGAAGGGCGGGCGCTGGTTGTCGAACATGGGCTTGCCATAGGCCGCCACGCCATCGAACAGGCGATCGCCCAGCCGGGCACGCACGGCGTAGACGCCCTGGGCGAGCTGGAAATTGGCGTGGGTCATGGTGTTGGCGGTGGGGTAGCCCAGCTCCCTGCCCCGCTGGTCGCCCTTGACCACGCAGCCATCGAAAAACCAGTGATAGCCCAGCAGGCGATTGGCGGCAGTGACCACGCCTTCCGACAAGGCGGCGCGGATGCGCGAGGAGGAAATGACCTCGTCGCCCTCATCCATCAGGTCGAGCGTTTCCACGGCAAAGCCCTGCGCCTCGCCGGCAGCCTTGAGGAAGGTGGGCGTGCCGCGCCGCTGGCGGCCGAAATGGAAATCGGCGCCGACGATGACGCCGGTGACGCCCAGGGCATCGATCAGGAAGCGCGAGACGAAATCCTCGGCCTCGATCTGGGAGAAGGCGCGGTCGAAATTGAGGATGGCAATGGCGTCGAGCCCCAGCGCCTCGGCCAGCCGCGCCTTGGCCTTGCCGTCGGTGAGGCGGAACATGAAGGGCGCCGGCGCGAAGACGTCGCGCGGATGCGGCTCGAAGGTCAGCATGATGGCGGGCACGCCCGCCTCGGCCGCGCGGGCCTTGAGCGTCGCCAGCACGGTGCGGTGGCCACGATGGACGCCATCGAAATTGCCGATGGCCACATAGGCGCCGCGCAAGGCAGCAGGGACAGTGTCGAGGCCGTCGAGGCGGGTGAAACCGGCCATCGAATTACCAGGTCAGGCGCGGCAGGAAGCCGGCCATGTGGGCGCGGCTGGGCGCGACCAGGTCGGCAATGGCCTGCGGGTCGGGCTTGCCGAAGGCGTCGAGCTCGGCCGCATGGATGGAGCCGGTGACAAAGAGCAGGTCGATGCCGAACTGGGCCGCGCCGGTGGCGTCGGTGCGCACGCTGTCGCCGATGGCCAGCACCCGGTCCTTGTCGAGCGGCCGGCCGGCGGCCACTTCGGCGAGGCGGAAGGCCTCTTCATAGATGGGCTGATAGGGCTTGCCCGCCATCAGCACCATGCCGCCCATGGCGGCGTAGAGATCGCCCAGGGCGCCGCCGCAATAGATGATCTTGTCGCCATGCTCGACCACGCGGTCGGGATTGGCGCAGATCATCGGCAGCTTGCGGCTCAGCCAGTGCCGGGCACGCTCGCGATACATTTCGGGGGTGTCGTCGTCGGTATCGAGATCGGTCACGACAACCACCTCGGCCTCGTCGGCGCCGGCGCGGCGCACGCCGAGGCCCTCATAGAGCGCATCGTCCTCGGTCGCGGGGCCGACATGGTGGATGGCCCTGCCGCTATATTTGGCGATCATGGCGCGCGTGGCGTCGCCCGAGGAGACAATGGCGTCATAGGCCTCGCGGTGAACACCGAGCCGGTCCAGCATCTCGATGATGGGGCCGGAGGGACGCGGGGCATTGGTGATGAACACCACCTTGCCGCCCGCCTTGCGGAACTCGGCCAGCGCCTGGACCGCGGAGGGAAAGGCCTCGACCCCGTTGTGCACGACACCCCACACGTCGCTCAGCACCGCGTCATAGCGGACGGCAAGATCGGCGAGGCCGGAGATGGAAGGCAGCGGGCTGGTCATCGTGATATTCCGATGCGGACAGGATGGGGGTTCTATGTGGCAGCTTGGCCCTCGGGATCAAGTGGAAACCGCGATGTGCCTGCAGCGGGAGAGGTTCAATGCAGCCCGTGGGCGCCTAGAGTTCGGCGCGTCGCAACTGCACGGTCTGGCGGGATGGCTCGGCCATCAGCTCCGGCCGGGCCGGGCCGGGCGCGGCGATATGCGGGCCCTGGACCAGCAGGATGCCATCTTCCAGCAGCTCGACGATCTGGCTTTCATTGGCAATGCCGGTGGCCAGCAGCTTGATGTCGAAACGCCCGACATAGTTGGCGATGTCGGAGGCATGGAAATCGGTAAAGACCTCCGGCTCATCGATGAAGCGGGCCGCGTCGATGCGCAGCGAGCGCACGCCCTGGGCCGCCATTTCGGCCACATCGACCCGCAGCGAGCGGACATTGGTGATGGAAAAGCCGGCGCCTTTCTTGACGATGGCATCGGCGATGGCGCGTTCGCCGGTGGTCAGGCCCAGCCAGTCAGTCTCGCTGATGGCAAAGATCAGATTGGCGGCGATGGCGCGATTGGCTTCGAGCGAGACGAGCAACTGTTCGGAGGCCATCGAATCGCCAAGGGTGGCGCGCGACAGCGGGATGTAGAGCGTCACCGGCTGGCCGCCGGTACGGGCGCGGCGGCAGATGGTGATGGCTTCGACCAGACCAATCCCCTCGATCTGGCGCAATGCATCCTCGCCGCCGCGGCGGGGCATGAAATCGGCGCGGTCGGCCAGTTCGCCCCCTTCCTGGATCATGCGGGGCACGAGGTCATAGCCCTGCGGACGACGCTGGGGCAGCGTTACCACGGGCTGGACATGATGGATCAACCGGCCTTCGTCCAATGCCTGGCGCAGGCGATCGAGCGGGATGGTCGGCTCGGGCTCGCGCACGGGCGGCGGCGGGGCGGCGGCAATCATGCGCTCGCGCGTGGCGGGCGCCGGCTTGCGGGTGCGGTCCTCGATTTCGGCAACGGCCTCGGCCACCTGGCGGATCACGGTGCCCAGCACCGAAATATCGGCCTCGACACCCTCGAGGCGCGCACCGGCATTGATATCGGCCATGGCATTGATGCGCTGGCCCAGCACGGCGCCGGCCTGGGCATCGGTGGCGAGCAGGCGCGAGAGATCCTCGATGGCCTTTTCCAGCCGGTTCTCGGCGCGCTGGCGCAGGGTGCGCTCGAGCAGCACGACACAGACGCAGCCGAACACCACGGCGGCCAGGATGGCGTCGGCCGGGGTGAAGGTCAGCCCGAAATAGGCGGCAGCGCCGACGGCGACAGCAGCAAGGGCGATGAACGTGTAGACCAATGCCTGCACGGGCGGACCTCAGACCCTTCTCGAAAACCGGGATTCGGCCCATTCCTCATAGCATTGCGCAAGGGCAGGCAAAAGCGCGCAACCTGCGCTCTCCCAAGCCTATTTCGCCGCTTCAGGTGGCAAAGAGATTCCAGGCCCGCGAGAAATAGCGCCGGAACAGCATCATCTGCGCCGCGCCGGTCGCGGCCGCCGCGCCGCCGAGATGGCCCATGGCAACCACCGGCCGCTCGCCATAGACCGGCAGCAGCGCCAGGTAATGGGTGACCCGGTCGACCAGCTGGCGCACCACCGCGCGGGGCATGATGCCGTCGATGACGATCAAGTCGAGTTCGATCACGGCGCGCGTGCTCACCACGGCCGTAGCCAGCGCCCGGCCCGCATCGTCGAGCCAGGCTTCGGCCTCCGGCTCAAGCGCAGACCAGTCCCAGTTCAGCGGATTGCCCGGCGGCAGCCGGCGACCGGCCTGCTCCAGCCGCTGCTGCAGCGCCACCATGGAGGCGATATTGTAGACGCCGGTGGGTTGGCCATTGGCGTCGGGCACCATGATGGCGCCCAGATTGGCGGCGTTGCCGGTCCGCCCCTCCCACACAGTGCCCTCATTGGCGATGCCGGCGCCAACGTAGGTGCCGATATGAAAGGCCGCAAAACCCATCGGCCGCGGGCTTTTGAGGGCGAGCCACTCGCTCCAGCAGGCGGCGCTGCCATCGTTGATCCAGAAAGCATCGAGGCCCGTGCGGCCGGCGAGCCTGCGGGCAATATCGACGCCGCGCCAGCGCTCCGCATGGCCGATGGGGGCGCCGAGGCGCTCGACATTGTTTTCCATGTGGCTGGGGCTGGCGACGCCTATGCCGGTGAGGCGGCTGGCCTGGATGTCGCTCATGCCGGCGCGGAGCGTGGCGATCTCGGCGCTGACTTCCTCAAAGATCGTGTCAACATCGGGATAGTCGTAGCTGCGGCGGATGCTCGCCAGGGTCTTGCCCGACATGGCCAGCAGCAGCACCTCGAAATGGCGCCAGCCGATTTCGACGCCTATGACATAGGCGCCGTCGGGATTGAGAAACAGCGGCGTGGCCGGCTGGCCCCGGCGGCCGCGCAGCACCTCGCCGCGCATGACCAGTTCGCGCGCCTCCAGATCGGCGACGATGCGCGACGTGGTCTGCGGCCCCAGGCCCGACAGGCGGGCCAGCTCGGCGTTGGAGGCGCCGGCATTCATGGCGATCAGCGTCAGCACGGCGCGCTCATTGGCGATACGGACACCGGACTGTGCGAATCCGCGCGCCAGCGGCTCATGAACATTGGCGGGAGAAAAGTTCTGCATGGCGGCAGACTTAATAGGCAGACTGCTTGGCGAGCAAGCGGCAAGTCTGTGGCCCCATTGTGCAAATTGCGACGATCCGGAACGGATTATTTACCCTGTTGGGGAACAATCGCCAGAACACCGGGGAAGCCGCGGCGGCGGCAGACAACCGGCATAGTGATTTATCCCAACGCAAGGACTGGGCCGCATGGCGATGCACACTCGAAGCGACGGCGAGCCATTTGGTCGGCTATTGCTGATCGACGGCGACGATGCTGGCGCGCCGCTGGTGGCAG
The DNA here is from genome assembly GCA_018828145.1 of Alphaproteobacteria bacterium. Taxonomy (GTDB): domain Bacteria; phylum Pseudomonadota; class Alphaproteobacteria; order Rhizobiales; family Devosiaceae; genus Devosia. The sequence goes on from JAHJWO010000008.1 coordinate 4,928, forward strand.
AGACGCTTACCCAAAGCCTGGGCGGCAGCCTGCGCATCACCGTTGCAGCGGGCGGGCGGCATGCGGCCGAACTGCTGCGCGATACGGGATTTGATATCGTCCTGGCGGACCTCTCAAGCCTGCACGACCTCAGCGAACGCAGCGATGATGCCGTGGGGCGACTCGTGCGGCTGGCCGATGGCGCGCTGGTCGTGGCGCTGTCCGATGGCGCCTCGGTATCGGCTGCGGTGGGCGCCATGCGCGCCGGAGCGCATGACTATGTGGTCAAGCCGGTCAGCGGCCCCGCCATGGCGGCCCGCATCGGCGAACTGGCGCAGCGCCACGGCAAGGCAAGGGCGCTGAGCATCGAGCCGCGCAATGCCGGACGTGCCGATTTTGCCGGTTTTATCGGCGCCTCGAGCGCCATGCAGTTCGTCTATGAGCAGATCGGCCGCATCGCCACCTCGTCGGCGCCGGTCTTCATCACCGGGGAAAGCGGCACCGGCAAGGATGTCTGCGCCGAGGCCCTGCATGCCGAGGGGCCGCGCTTCGGCAAGCGCCTCGTGGCGATCAACTGCGCGGCGATTCCGCGCGACCTGATGGAAAGCGAACTGTTCGGCGTGGCGCGCGGCGCCTTCACCGGCGCGCATGAGGACCGCAAGGGCGCGGCCGAACTGGCCGATGGCGGCACGCTGTTCCTCGACGAAATCGGCGAGATGGACCTCTCCCTGCAGTCCAAGCTGTTGCGGTTCCTGCAGACCGGCACGCTGAGCCGTGTCGGCGAATCAGGCGTGCGGCATGTCGATGTGCGCGTGATCTGCGCCACCAACCGCAATCCGATGCAGCTCATTACCGAGAAGAGGTTCCGCGAGGATCTGTTCTATCGGCTGCATGTGCTGCCGATCCATCTGCCGCCGCTGCGGCAGCGGCCGACCGACATCATGGTGCTGGCCCGCCACTTCCTGGCGCTTTACGCCGCAGAGGAACACAAGCGTTTCAGCGGCTTTTCACCGGAAGTAGCGAGCCTGCTGACCTCGGCGGAATGGCCGGGCAATGTGCGCCAGCTGCAGAATCTGGTGCGCCGGCTGGTGGTGATGTGCGATGGCGGCGAAATCACTATGCCGATGCTCAGCGCCGCCGATATCGAATCGCGTGGCGTGGTCGCCGCAGCCGAGCCGACGCCGCGGGCAGAGCGGCGCCAGCCCATCCTGCCCATGTGGCAGCAGGAACAGCGCATTATCGAGGACGCGATTGCCAGCTTCGGCGGCAATGTCTCGCTGGCCGCAGCGGCCCTCGAGATCAGCCCCTCCACCATCTACCGCAAGCGACAGGGCTGGGCCGAGATGGCCGCGGCAAGCTAAGGCGTGTTGGCCTCACGGGCCTTGACGCGGTCGAGGCCCAGATAGTGTTCGCGCAGGATCACGGCGATGCCGGAGGCGACGATGATCGTGGCGCCGAGGACCATGCTGAGCGTGGGGACTTCGGCAAAGACCACGAGGCCCAGGATGATGGTCAGGATCAGCGAGACATATTCGAAGGGCGCGATCACCGACATGTCGGCATAGCGGTAACATGAGGTCAGCAGCAGCTGGCCGATGCCCCCGGCAAAACCGGCCACGATCAGCAGCAGCCATTGGCCGGGGTCGGGCCAGACCCAGCCGAAGGGGATGGTGAGCAGCGACAGCAGCGTCGCGCAGATGAAGAAGTAGATGACGATGGCTTCGGTGCGCTCGGTCTGCACCAGCTTGCGCACCTGCATCATGGCAAAGGCCGAGAATATCGCCGCGACGAAGCAGGCGATGGCGCCAACCGTCGCGGCATCGCCCAGGGCGTCGCCGCCGGAAAACACGGTCAGGCGCGGCCAGAGGATGATGACGACGCCGACAAGGCCGACCAGCACGGCCGTCCAGCGGAATACATGTACGCGCTCCTTGAGCAGCAAGGCGCTGAACACGACGATCAGCAGCGGCGTGGCGTAGCTGATGGCGGTTGTTTCGGGCAGCGGCAGCCGGGTCAGGGCAAAGAAGCCCAGCCCCATGGCGGACACGCCGATAAAAGCCCGGAGCACGTGTCCCCAGGGGTTGCGTGTATGCAGTGCACTGGTCAATTGCCGGCGCCAGGCGAGATAGAAGACGACCGGCAGGATGGCGAAAAAGCAGCGGAAGAAGACCAGTTCACCCGCAGGAACCGTCTCGGTGGCCTTGAGCAGTGTGGCCATGACCACGAAACAGCAGACCGACAGCACCTTGAGGACAATGCCGCGCAACGGCCCGCCCGCATATTGCGCAGGGCTGGTCGGGTGGGCCGGCTTGGGACTGGTCACGAGGCTCTCGATGCTGGGCGGGCACCGCCCGGCAGAACTGCGTCAGCTCTTGGCGGTTTCGAGCTTTTCCTTGGCGATGCGCGCCGTGGCGAATGCCTTATGCTCGGGGCCGACAGCACTGCCGGTCTTGACGACCTTGCCGGCCGCGTCGTGGATTTCCCAATGCCAGTTTGCATTCGGGCCGCTGCCGCCCTTGAGGCGCAGCTTGATCTGAAGGGTGTTGTCCTGGGTCATGTGTGCCTTATGGCGCAGCTTGGCGCGGCGTGGAAGGGGAAAAGTGGCGAAACAGCGTTGGCGGAGCTCTGAGGGCGATCCCGCGGTGTCACTCCGGCCCTCAGCCGTGGCCTTCCAGGAGACGTGCCGCAGCGGCAGGGTGGATCGGTGCTCGACCGACGCAAATCGGAATGGTCCCGGAGCAAGGCCGGGATGACATCAGGTGTGGTGGCATGGTGCCGTCTCCACCTGCCGATCGAGGTTTGAAGGCAGAGGTGTTTCAGTCGACACCCTCCGCCTTGCAGGGGATCAAGGGTGGGAGGTCGTTGGCCGAACTCAGCCCTTCGTCGCTCTTCCCCCACTTATCCCCGCCCGCAAAACCTGTGGCACAATTATCGCCATCACTCCGCACGGGCGGCCTGCAGGCGAACAGTGGCGGGGTGAGCCGGGCGCGGGTTTTGCCTCTCGCGCAGGTTCGAGACCTGGCCGCAGCATGGCGAGCGATCATGCTGCGCGATAACCGGGACTGTTCCAAAAACCGGCACCCCGAGGCGGCTACCGTCTCGTTTTTTAGATTTCCAGAGGCGATAGGTGCCTCGGGGTCCGTCCATCATGAAAACCGCGTCAGAGGCGGCGCCTTGGCACGCCTAGACGTCGGAGTAGCGATATTCGATGCGGTCGCCGCGGAAGGCGAGGTGATCGCGGATCGGTTCAACCAAGGGGCATGGATCGGGATAGTACCAGGCCTGGTCCGGGCCGTCGGCAGTGAGGGTCTTGAGCGTGTAGTAATGCGCCTCGCCCTTGTAGGGACAGTTTGTGCGGGTCTCGGACAGCTCAAGGATGTCTTCCCGCACGTCCTCGCGCGGCAGGTAGATGCGCAATGGCTCGCCCGGTTCGTGGACTTCCAGCGCGTTCAGCGAACTGCCGATTTCGGCGTCGTCGAACACTACATGGACCCGGCCCTTGGCGGGGTTGATCTTGATATCCTTGTCCAGACATTGACGCGTCATGTTGTCCTGCCAGTGATGAGATTGAAGCCTGCTGGGACAACGCGCGAGAGGAAAGCGGGTTCACCCGACCTTGACTCCGCACAGGCCCAGCCATATATCCCCGTCACCCTGTTAGCACTCTACAATCGTGAGTGCTAACAGTGCGAAATTGCATTTCAGCTTGATGCCATAGGAGCAATCATGAGCTTCCGTCCCCTGCACGACCGCGTGGTCGTCCGTCGTCTCGACAGCGAAGAAAAGACCAAAGGCGGGATCATCATTCCCGACACCGCCAAGGAAAAGCCCTCCGAGGGCGTGATTGTTGCCGTGGGCCCGGGCGCCCGCGACGAAGATGGCAAGTACATCACCCCCGACGTGAAGGCCGGCGACCGCGTGCTGTTTGGCAAGTGGAGCGGCACCGAGGTCAAGGTCGACGGTGAAGACCTGCTGATCATGAAGGAATCCGACATCATGGGCATCATCGAAGGCTGATCGCCTTCTTCGATCCCATTCGTTTCCATTACACTTTAAGGAGCGCCTCACATGGCTGCCAAAGAAGTAAAGTTCTCCACCGAAGCCCGCGACAAGATGCTGCGCGGCGTCAACATCCTTGCCAATGCGGTCAAGGTGACCCTCGGCCCAAAGGGTCGTAACGTCGTTATCGAAAAGTCGTTCGGCGCCCCGCGCATCACCAAGGACGGCGTCACCGTCGCCAAGGAAATCGAACTGGAAGACAAGTTCGAGAACCTGGGCGCCCAGCTGCTGCGTTCGGTCGCCTCCAAGACCAACGACATTGCCGGTGACGGCACCACCACCGCAACCGTGCTCGGCCAGGCCATCGTCGTCGAAGGCGTCAAGGCAGTTGCCGCCGGCTTCAACCCGATGGATCTCAAGCGCGGTATCGACCTCGCTGTCGAGGAAGTCGTCGCTTCGCTCAAGGCCGCTTCGTCCAAGATCAAGTCGTCTTCGGAAGTCGCTCAGGTCGGCACCATCTCGGCCAACGGCGAATCCGCCATCGGCGATATGATTGCCGAAGCCATGCAGAAGGTCGGCAACGAGGGTGTCATCACCGTCGAGGAAGCCAAGACCGCCGAGACCGAACTCGATGTCGTTGAAGGCATGCAGTTCGACCGCGGCTACCTCTCGCCCTACTTCGTGACCAATGCCGAGAAGATGACTGCCGTGCTCGAGGATCCCGTGATCCTGCTGCACGAGAAGAAGCTCAGCAACCTCCAGGCCATCCTGCCGATCCTGGAATCGGTCGTGCAGTCGCAGCGCCCGCTGCTGATCATTGCCGAAGACATTGAAGGTGAGGCTCTCGCGACCCTCGTCGTCAACCGTCTGCGTGGCGGCCTCAAGGTCGCTGCCGTCAAGGCTCCGGGCTTCGGCGATCGCCGCAAGGCCATGCTGGAAGACATCGCCATCCTGACCGGTGGCCAGGTCATCTCGGAAGATCTCGGCATCAAGCTCGAGAACGTGACCATCGACATGCTGGGCACTGCCAAGCGCGTCGAAATCACCAAGGAAAACACCACGATCGTGGATGGCGCCGGTTCGGCCGAAGACATCCAGGGCCGCGTTGGCCAGATCAAGGCGCAGATCGAAGAGACCACTTCGGACTACGACAAGGAAAAGCTGCAGGAACGTCTGGCCAAGCTGGCCGGTGGTGTTGCGGTGATCAAGGTCGGCGGCTCGACGGAAGTCGAAGTCAAGGAGCGCAAGGACCGCGTCGACGACGCGCTGAACGCAACCCGCGCCGCCGTTGAAGAAGGCATTGTTGCTGGTGGTGGCGTTGCGCTGCTGCGCGCTTCGAGCAACATGAAGGTCAAGGGCGCCAATGCCGACCAGGACGCTGGCATTGCCATCGTCAAGCGCGCTCTGCAGGAGCCCGTGCGCACGATCGCCAACAATGCCGGTGCCGAAGGCTCCGTCGTCGTGGGCAAGATCCTCGAGAACAGCTCGATCACCTTCGGCTACAATGCCGCAACGGGTGAATATGGCGATCTCGTCGCCCTGGGCGTCATCGACCCGGTGAAGGTGGTTCGCACCGCCCTCCAGGACGCGGCTTCGGTTGCTTCGCTGCTGATCACCACGGAAGCCCTCATCGTCGAGGCTCCCAAGGACGCAGCACCGGCAATGCCGGGCGGCGGCGGCATGGGCGGCATGGGTGGCATGGACTTCTAAGAAGTCCGACCCGAAAGCTTTGGAGTTCGTTTCTTCCCAGTCACGAACTTCACGAGAAAGGCGCAGTGGAAACACTGCGCCTTTTTCTCGTCGACGCAGGGCGCTAGACTGGATGGATCACCCAGTGAGGATTCGATGCGGACACCCCGACGTGGCAGCGCCTATGACCAGGCGGAGGCTGCCTTCAAGAGCGTAACCAGCAAGCCGGCGGAGGCGCCGCGCAAGCCGGTCGCCGCGCCGGAAGGCCGAGAGATGGTGACGCTGCGGCTCGACCGCGCCGTGCTGGAGCATTTCCAGGATGAGGGCCCCGGCTGGCAGGAGCGCATCAACGCCGCCCTGCGCGCGGCCGCCGGGCTCGACCCGGCCTGACGATCAGAAAAACAGCAGCCGCAAGGCCAGCGCGATCGACACCACGACCACCACGGGCCGGATAACCCTGGCGCCGTAGCGGATGCTGGTGCGCGCGCCGATATAGCCGCCAACCACCTGCCCTACGGCCATGGCAATGGCCGCCGGCCAGACCACGTCACCGGCGGGGATGAAGATCGCCAGCGCCGCCAGGTTGGAGGTGAGGTTGAGGACCTTGGTATTGCCCGAAGCGCGCGTCAGGCCCAGGCCGAACAGCATGACAAAACCGATGGTGAGGAACGAGCCGGTGCCCGGCCCGAAAACACCGTCGTAAAAGCCGATGGCAAAGCCCATGACCGGGACGAACAGGCCGAAGGGGAGACGGGCGGCCTTGTCGGCGTCCGACAGGTTGGGCGCAAACAGGAAATAGAGCGCGATGCCGATCAGCGCGACGGGCACGGCGATCTCAAGCAGGCCGACATCGAGCTGGCGCACGACCAGGGCACCCGACAGGCTGCCGGCAAAGGTCAACAGCACGGCGGGCAGCAGGGCGCGCAACGAGACATAGCCGCGCCGCCAGAAGGTGAGCGCCGCCATGGCCGTGCCGATCGACCCCTGCAGCTTGTTGGTGGCAAGCGCCGCCACGGGCGGCAGCCCGACCGAGAGCAAGGCCGGCAGCGCAATCATGCCGCCGCCGCCGGCGATGGCGTCGACGAAACCGGCCAGCATGCCAACGCCCACCAGGGCCAGCAGAATGAGGGGATCGAGCATGATATCCTGATGGTCAGGGATTGGGCTGGGGCGGCGGCGCCTCGGCGACGCGCCGCTCATAGATCGGGATATTGATCATCGAGGACATGAAGCCGCTCATCATCAGCTGAAAGCCGGTGACCAGCGCGGTCATGGCCAGGATGACCGGGCGCATGGTGCGGCTGGCATTGAGCGGGCCGAAATCGCGGAGGGCCCATTGATTGACGCCCCAGACCAGGGCGGCGAGGCCCACCAGCATGAGGGCAATGGCGATGAGCAGGATGCGCTCGAGCGTGAGGGCCTCAAGCAGGCGGTCATAATGGCCGGAGCGCGGGATGAAGCCATAGCGGGAGGCAAAGCGGCGGCCGATGATGGCAAAGGAAATCGACTGCAGGCCGACGATGATGCAGAGCGCGGCGACGAGGAAGGTGTGGACGTCGAAAGAGACGTCGCCGATGCGGAATGGCCCCGGCAGGAGAATGGCGCCGACCAGCAGACCCAGCCCGAGCAGGGCGATGCCGGGATAGAGGAACAGCCAGCGCGGCGAGAACAGCAGCAGGAAGCGCAGGTGGCGCCAGCCATCGCGGAAGGAACGCAGATGCGGCGGCCGCGAGCGACCATCCTTGGCGAGGGTCGTGGGCACTTCGCGCAGATCGAGATGGGCCAGCGTGGCCTTGACCACCATTTCGGAGGCGAATTCCATGCCTGTGGTGCGCAGGTTGAGACCCAGCACGGCGGCCCGGGAGAAACCGCGCAGGCCGCAATGGAAATCGCCGATGGGGGTGCGGAAGAACAGCCGGCCCACCGAGCTCAGCACCGGATTGCCGATATAGCGGTGATGCCAGGGCATGGCGCCGGGTGCAATACCACCGGCAAAGCGATTACCCATGACAAGGTCGGCGCCGTCGCGCAGCTGGGCGACGAAGGCATCGAGATTGGCAAAATCGTAGCTGTCGTCGGCGTCGCCCATGATGACGAAGCGGCCGCGGGCTGCTTCGATGCCGCCGGCCAGAGCGGCGCCATAGCCGCGCTGATCGACCGGCACGACACGGGCGCCCAGGTTCTCGCCGATCTGGCGGGAGCCATCGGTCGAGCCATTGTCGGCGATGACGATCTCGCCGGCGATGCCGGTGCGATCAAGAAAGCCCTGCGCCTTGCGGATGCAGGTCGCCAGCGTCTCGGCCTCGTTGAGGCAAGGCATGAGAATGGTCAGTTCGAGTTCGTCGGCCACGTGGTCCCCCCGGCCAGAATGCTGCTTGTGCCGTGAATCGGGGCGTTATGGCAATTCTCAGCTGTCGAGTTTGGCGGACAGGCCAAGGCGGTCGAGAAAGCCGGTCAGTCGGGCCGTCCTTGTCTTCGACCATTTCGCGGTGCGCGAGACGATAAGGCAGGCCTGGCTCTGCAGCATCACGCCATCTTCGAGCACACGCAGGCCATTGGCCGCGAGGGTGGAGCCGGTGGTGGTGATGTCGACCACGATATCGGCAACACCCGATGCCGGAGCCGCCTCGGTCGCGCCGAGGCTCTCGACGGTACGGTATTCGGCAATGCCGGCGCTGGCGAAATGCTGGCGGGTGATGGTGATATATTTGGTGGCGATGCGCATCCAGCGACCGTGGCGGCTGCGGAAATCGGAGGCGACGTCGGCCAGGTCATGCATATGGGTGACGTCGATCCAGGCCTCGGGCACGGCCACGACGACATCGGCATTGCCGAAGCCGAGCTGGCCGGCGATGGAGACGCTGGCCGGGCCGCTTTCACTGGTTTCGTGAATCAGATCGAGACCGGTGACGCCCACATCAATGCTGCCGCGGATGAGTTCGCGGGCAATCTCGGAGGCCGGGAAGAAGCGCACGGTGATGTCGGGCATGCCCTCGATGGCGCCGAGATAGGAGCGCGCGCCGCCCGGGCGGGTGATGGTCATGCCCCGGGCCGCGAACCACTCGCGGGTCAGTTCTTCAAGGCGCCCCTTGGAGGGCACGGCAAGGGTAATGCCGGTCATGGGCGTACCTCCGCTTCCAGCCGATCGACCCAGACCGAGCACCCGGAGGCGGCGATGGGCGCGGTGGCGCCGAGCCGCTCGAGCAGGCGGTCATACTGGCCGCCGGAGGCAAGGATTTCGCCGCTGGGACCGGTCATTTCGAAGACGATGCCGGTATAGTAATCGAGCCGCGGAGAGAAGCTGGCATCGAAAGTGACGCGGGCTTCGCCGAGGCCGTTGAGGTGGCGGCGGATGGCGCGGATGGGCGCGCCGAGCATCAGCTTGTGCTCGGCCGCCAGCGCCTCGACCCGGGTCAGCGCCTGCAATACGGGCCCCGAAATGGCGAGATAATCGCGCAGCAGCTTCAGCGTCCTGGGCGGGACATGCGCCGCATCAAGGGCCTGTTGCTCGAGATAGCGGTCGGCGATTTCCTCGGGGGAGCGGCCCTCGGACAGGCTGAGGCCGGCGGCCACCATCTGTTCGGTGACCGACTCGACCAGGGTCTTGCGGCTGGGCTGCTTTTCGCGCGCCGCATCGGGCGCTGCCTCGAGCCGGCTCAGGAGGCGATCGAGCGCCTCGGTATGGCCGAAGCGGTTGCGAATGCGCGGGCGCCAGGCGTCGGGCATATCGGCCTGGGCCAGGAGGCCCTCGAAGAGGCCAACGCCACCAAGACGGATATCGGGCGCGACGCCGAAGATGGAAAGGGAGGCGCGGGCGAAGGTCAGCACCTGATCGAGCGCCACATCGCCATCGGGCTGGGCGAGCAGTTCAATGCCGGCTTGGTCGAACTCGGCGGCGCCGGTTTCGCGCTGGCGGAAAATGGGGCCGAGATAGGAGAAGGCGGCAGGTCGGCCGACGCCATCGGCGATATAGGCAGTGACGATGGGCAGGGTGAAATCGGGACGCAGGCAGTATTCGGCGCCCGTCGCGTCGGTGGTCAGCAGCAGGCGGCGGCCAAACTCCTCGCCGGCGAGATCGAAATAGGGATCGGCGCTCAGCAACAGGGGCGGCGTGGCGCGCGTGGCGCCCTGGGCTTCGACCAGCGCCTCGAGATTGGCACGGCGGAGGGCGGCGCCGGTCATGGGAAGAGTTCCTTGACCCGGGGAGAGGTGGAGGCAGCCCGCCCCAAGATGCGTGCGATGGCGTTCATTGCTCGCTCAGCAGGTTCTGGACGGCGGCGACGAGTTCGTCGCGCCTGATCTCGAACTGGCCGGGGCGGGCGGCTTTCCATTCGGCGTTGTCGGTGATGGCGGCGGCGGCCTGCTTGCCGGCGATCAGGTCCTTGATCTGCAGGATGCCCTGCTCGCGCTCCTGGCTGCCTTCGATGATGACGACGGGCGAATTGCGCTTGTCGGCATAGGCGACCTGCTTGCCGAAATTCTTGGTGTTGCCGAGGAACATTTCGGCGCGGACCCCGGCATTGCGGAGTTCGGCGACCATGGCCTGGTAGCGGGCCATCTGCTCCTTGTCCATGACGAGGACGACCACAGGGCCGACGGGCTCGGTGGCGCCGAGATTGCCGGTGAGCTTGAGCGCATTGGCGAGACGGGAGACGCCGATGGAGAAGCCGGTGGCCGGCACAGGCTCGCGGCGGAAGCGGGAGACGAGGCCATCATAGCGACCACCGCCACCGACCGAGCCGAAGACGACGTCCTGGCCCTTTTCATTCTGCACCTTGAAGGTCAGCTCGATCTCGAACACCGGGCCGGTATAATATTCGAGGCCACGGACGACGGAGGGGTCGAGCACGACGCGTGTGCCGAAGCCGGCGGCGCTGACGAGGCCAAAGATGGAGGCCAGTTCCTGCACGCCCGCAAGGCCGGCTTCGGAGCCGCCGATGAGGCCTGCCAGCGTGTTGATGGTGGCGACGACATGGGCATTGCTGCCCTTTTCGACGCCTGCAGCGGGCGTGCCGCTGTCGATATAGGCGAGCAGGGGTTCGATCTGGTCAGGCGACAGGCCCGCGCCCTTGGTGAAGTCGCCGCTCTCATCCTTGCGGCCGGCGCCGAGCAGGAGCTTGACGCCTTCGGTGCCGAATTTGTCGAGCTTGTCGATGGCGCGCAGCACGGTGAGCTTCTGCTCGTCGGTCGTGACGCCGGCGGTGGCGAGCACGCCGTCAAGCACCTTGCGATTGTTGACGCGGACCACATACTGGCCCTCGAGCCCCAGCGCATCCATGACGTCGGCCATCATCATGCACATTTCGGCGTCGGCTTCGGGGCCCCCTGCCCCAACCGTATCGGCGTCGAACTGCATGAACTGGCGGAAGCGGCCCGGGCCGGGCTTTTCGTTGCGGAAGACATAGCCCTGGCGATAGGAGCGGTAGGGCTTGGGCAGGGTCTCGAAATTCTCGGCAAAGTAGCGGGCGAGCGGCGCAGTGAGGTCGTAGCGCAGGCTCATCCACTGCTCGTCATCGTCCTGCAGGGAGAAGACGCCGGCATTGGGCCGGTCGGTATCGGGCAGGAACTTGCCGAGGGTCTCGGTATATTCGAACAGGGGCGTTTCGACCGGATCGAAGCCATAGCGCTCATAGACTTTCCTGATCTTGTCGATCATGGCGCCCACCGCGGCGATTTCGCCGGGCGTGCGGTCCTCGAAGCCGCGCGGCAGACGCGGGGCGATCAGCTTGGTCTTTTCGGTCATCTGGCAGTTCCTGGAAGTCGCGCCGTTGTTAGCGGATCGGGGTTGTGGAGACAACAGGCGCGCCAACGCGCCCATACGGGTTTCACCTTCAGGTTGAAGACTGGCGGCCCGCCTGGGGGAGACCGGGCATCCCGGCCTCCCCTGCCCCTATAGTCCGGGCCGCCACATGGGTGGCGGGACCTGGGGATTGTCCGATGGCTCTGGCCAGAACACCGGACGGGTATCGGGCGGCAGACCCATATCGGCGCGCAGCCTGGCCGGCAGATCGTCCGGTATGCGAGGTCGGTTGAACCAGGCAACGATGGCAAGCCTGAGGACGGCGAGGAGACCGCGTTGATGGACGGCCCTCGTGACGTAGAATTCCAGGCGCAGGGCAACGCTGCCCTCTTTGAGTAGGTCATAGGACATAGTGGTATCCGGCGACGCGCACGCCGACCGGCCTTCTGATGTGGGTGGACGAGGGGGAGGCGGACCGAAGCCCAGCCACCCCCGCCGTTTACATGCTGGGCCTTCGCAGCGGATCGGGAATGCCCGAACGCATGGGGATGTCGGTCCAGTGGGCAGCGTTTGCGCGCGACGGCAGGCCGACATCGGCCCGAAGGTCGTCAGGCAGATCTGACGGTACCCGGGGACGGCTCCACCAGGCGGAGATCGCCGCGCCGAGCACGGCGAAGAGACCACGCTGGTGGACGGCGTCAGCGATGGAGAATTCGAGGCGCAGAACGACGCTGCCCTCGGGAAGGCTCTGATAGGTCATGATGGTTTCCGGGCGCGCCAAGACGCGAACCGGCCTCTGTTGGGGTTTGAGATGAGATGGAATCGGGGGCGCAAGGCGACCCGGTTTCAGCACATCACGGTCTGGTGGCTAGGAAAGTGTCCACGGCTGGTGAGCCGGGCGACGCAGGCGACGGAGCTCTAGGCTCGGCCGAGATGTCGCGGATTGGGACCCTGGCGGAGTACGAACATGACTGTCATGTAGCTGCCTCCCTCGGGTTGGCGGTTGCGGACAATTCGCTTCTAGCTCGCGATTCCGTGATCTGCAAGAACAGATGTGGCGGGATGACGCAGGCAGCCAGCATTGTTGCGCAATCGCAACAGGTTGGCGAGGGGCCGTCTAGCGCGGTCGCACCAGGGCGTTGCGCTCCGCCTCGACCTCGTCGCGGCAAAAGCAGGTTTCGGCGTGGTCATTGACGAGGCCCATGGCCTGCATGAAGGCGTAGCAGGTGGTGGGGCCGACAAAGTTGAAACCGCGCTTGCGCAAATCCTTGCTGAGGGCGCGGGAGGCGTCGGTCTGGGCGAGCAGGCGCAGCGCATCCCAGCTCAGATCGTCGGGGCGATGTTCGGGGCGGGTTTCGAAGCGCCAGAAATAGGCAGCCAGCGAGCCGAACTCCTGCTGCAGTTCCAAAGCCCGCCTGGCATTGTTGATGGTGGCCGCGATCTTGCCGCGATGGCGGATGATGCCGGTGTCCTGCAGCAGGCGCTCGATATCATCCTCGGTCATGGCGGCAACCCTGGCAATCTCAAAGCCGTGGAAGACCTCGCGGAAGCGTTCGCGCTTGCGCAGGATGGTGATCCAGGAGAGGCCGGACTGGAAGCCTTCAAGGCAGATCTTTTCGAACAGGCGCGTATCGGAGGTGACCGGCCGGCCCCATTCGCGGTCATGATAGTGCCGGTAGAGGGGATCGTCGCCCGCCCAGGGGCAACGCGGCAGACCATCGGGCACGGCAGCAATCGACATGGGCAGGCTCCTTGACGCGGACAATCCATAAACCGGCGCTGGCGCAAAGGGAATCCGCTGACCAGGGCCTTAGCATTCCGCTAACCATCAGGGCGATCAATGGCTTAACCATGCCAATTCACCCCATATTGGCCCTTCTGCGGCACTCTTGCAGCCAAGCCGGCATTGGCCGGCAGGACAGATGGACGCTGCCATGATCGGAATGAAGACGGCCGGCAAGGGACTGCTGGCGCTAGTGATTGCCCTATCGAGCCTGGTGCCGGCATCGGCACAGGGGTTGCAGCCGGGCTGGCGTTTTGCGCCGCCGCCGGGCGTGACCATCGTGCAGGGCAAGCCCAGGCATGCCTTGCAGCTGCAGGCCAATGCCCAGGTCAATCCGGTCTATCTGCGCCAGGTGGTGCAGTATCCGACCGGCGAGCGCAGCGGCACGATCGTGGTCGATACGCGCGCGCATTTTCTCTATTTCGTGCTCGGGGATGGCAGGGCGCTGCGCTATGGCATCGGCGTGGCCAAGAGCGGCTTTGAATGGAGCGGCACGCACCGCGTGACGCGCAAGGCGGAATGGCCCAGCTGGACGCCGCCGGCCGAAATGCTGCGGCGCAGGCCGGACCTGCCGCGCCATATGGCGGGAGGGCCGGACAATCCGCTGGGCGCACGGGCGCTCTATCTGGGCTCGACACTCTATCGCATTCACGGCACGACCGAGCCCTGGAGCATCGGGCAGAACGTGTCGTCGGGCTGCATCCGCATGACCAATGCCGACGTGATCGACCTTTATGGACGCGTCAAACTTAATAGCAAGGTAGTGGTCCTTTAATAAGGAATTTGCACCAGGATCGGGACGCTCCGCATCGGGGCAGACAACCTATGGGTGCCCGCGTCATGCATCGCTTTCTCTCATTGGTATCGCGCTTCGGGCGGGACGAGCGTGGCGTTTTCGCCGTGCTGTTCGGCCTGATGGCGATCGTGCTGATCGCGCTTGGCGGCGCGGTGGTGGACTATGTGTCGCTGGAGCAGGCGCGCAACCGCGGCCAGCTCGCACTCGACGCCGCGGCCCTGGCGCTGCAGCCGGAGATCTTTGACGATACGCTGACGGCCGAAGACATCCGCATCCAGGCCCGAGACCTTGTGGTGGATCGCATCGGCGACGACCGTATTGCCATCACGGTCGGCCAGCCGGTCATCAATGTCGACGAGGGCTCGCTGTTCTTCACCGCCGAGATGACTGTACCGACGATGTTCGTGAGCCTCGTCGGCGTGCAGTCACTGCCGGCCCGGATCCAATCCGAAGCAACGCGGAAGAAGCTGGCGCTGGAAGTGGCCTTCGTGCTCGATAATTCGGGGTCTATGTCCTACACTGGAGCTGGCGCGAATGGCACACGGCAGCGTATCCAGTTCCTCAAGGACGCCGCCAAATGCGCGGTCAATATTCTATTCTACAAGGATGTCACAGACAGCCTCGATACCTGCATACCGGCCGCGGGGACGACTAAGCTGGACGACGTGAAGGTCGGCATTGTGCCCTTCACCATGTTCGTCAATGTTGGCGCCAGCAATAGTAATGCGACCTGGATCGACAAGACCGGGGCATCCGTCATTTCGAACGACAATTTCGACAATGACGATAACGAAAACGTGGCACCGACAGTGGCGCTCCCCACGCGGCTTGAGCTGCATACGGCGACTGGCGAAGGTTGGCGCGGCTGTGTCGTTGCCAGGCCACATATCAAGAGCGGGACTCTGGCCAGCGCATATCTCGACACGGACGACACCCCGCCCGTGGCCGCGAACACCCTATTCGTGCCGCATTTCTCGCCAGACCTACCCGACAGTGTCGGCGGCAACAACTATATCAGCGACAGCCCGGCAATCTGTGACCGCCCGGCAACCACGGGCGCGCGCTGTGAGTTTACCGAGCAGCGCACAAAGAACTGGTGGGGCAACTGGAACAGCCCGACCGTCATCAGCAGTACGCCAAGCGGTGGATCGGTGAATTTTACGAGCAATGCCCTTTATCCCAACGCTTTCTATGGTGACCGTCCGCCCGGGTGCTCTTGCCGCAACCCAAGCTATTCGAACTGGTCAAACGGCAACTCCTCGCAGACCCGCAACGGCTGGTGCACGGGCACGTATGTCCCCGCTGGTCTGAGCCCACGCGCGTACCAGGAGCGCGTCTGCAAGTATTACGCCGGGGTTGGCGGAACCGGGTTCTCTTCGGGTCCCAATGCAGACTGCACGCGGACTGCCATCCTGCCGCTGACCGATGTGCCGGCCACGGCAATTTCCACGATCGACGGGATGCTGGCTGAAGGTGGCACCAATATTCATGAGGGCACCGTCTGGGGGATGCGGGTGCTATCGCCGACGCAGCCCTTCACGCAGGGCGCGCCCTATGATGAAGCTACATCCAAGATCATGATCGTAATGACCGACGGCGAGAACACCGCCTATAATCTCTCGACGCATTGCACTGCGCCGCGCTCGCTCAATGGCAGCTGCTACAACTCAGCCTATGGCTTTCCCTACAATTCGCGGAACAATGCGAGCGGCTCGACCAGCGCCGGCAATATTGAGCGGCTGGGCAACTACAATAACGGCAGCTTTTCGTCGAATGCCGACCTGGTTACCGGCATGAATGAGCGTACCCAGCAAACCTGCACCAATGCCAAATCCGCAGGAATCACCGTCTATGTGATCGGCTTGGCGACCTCGCAGGCGCAGCAGAGCACGCAAGCCGTGGTCGAGGCCATGCTGTCCAATTGCGCAAGTACACCCGAAAAGGCCTATTTCCCGCAGACGCCAGGGGAACTTAAGTCCGTATTCCAGGCAATTGCCGACGACCTCACCGCATTGCGGCTGGCTCAATGACGAGGAGAGAAATGGTACCGCCTCCCCGGATTGAACGGGGGACCTCTAGATCCACAATCTAGCGCTCTAACCAACTGAGCTAAGGCGGCAAATGCTCTGCGAGGGATGGCGAAACGCTCGTCCCGAAAGCGGGCGGAACATAGGTCGAGAATTCCGGGATGACAAGCACCGATTTCGCGCGTGGCTGACAAGGGCAGGCCCATGGCCGACTTAACCATCCGGCCCGAAGGACAGGGACGCCTCCAGCGTTGCACTGGACCCTGCCGAGCGCAGCCTATATTGAAGAAACCTTAAGCTTCCCGCTGTGATTGTGCCGGAATGGCACGGATGCGACCGCATCGGGGACGGAGACAATAATCGTATATGGATGCCGACTGGATCACATCGCCAAGCGCCCGCCGCGTGCTGCAGCACGCCGGGGACCCGCGGCCGGCGTGGCTCTGGTCGCAGGACGGCCAGGTGCTGCTGTGGCAGAACGACGCCGCGCCGCTCTTCCTGGGCAAGCTCAAGAAGCATGGGCTGAAGCTGGCGCCGCCTGCCGTGCCGATCAAGGGACAGGTCGCGCGCAATATCCGGCTGGGATCGCCCGGGCGGACGAGCCTGGCCCGCATCCAGTTCATCGCCGGAGACAAGCCGGCCTCGGGCACATGCGCTACCACGCCCCTGCCCTGGCAGGACGGGCAGACCGTGCTGCTGGTCGTGGGAGTCGACCCGATCGCGCCGGACATTCTGGCCGCGGCTGAGAGCGAAGCGGACGCAGCAGCGCAAGAACCGGCAGACGTGATCAGCCCAGCAGAAATGGTGCCTGTGGATTCGGATCTCGTGGCCGCGCAGGATGCGCTGGACGAGAGCGAGCATGCGGCGCTAGCCGATGACGCAGTGCCGCCGCCTCCCGTCTCGGATGAGCATGCCTATGCGCAGGAGCTCGAGAACTGGCGCGAGGCAGAGCAGGACGGCGCTGCGGCGCTGGAGCCGGCCGCCGGCAAGGCGGCCCCTGAAGCGGCTGACCAGGACAGTGGTGCCGAAGTGGAAACACCAACCGTCAGCCGGCTCAGCCAGCTGGTGGACCGGCTGGCGGCGGATGATGCGCTGTTCACGCCGCTGACCGATGCCGATGATCCCCCGCCCCAGCTGCCGGCGGTGCCGGAGGCCGGCGACCTGTTCCAGGTGACCGGGGCAGATGCTATGGCCGACGGTGCCGAGCAGGACGTGCCGGAAGCGGAACTGACCGATGCCGAGGCCGATCTCGGCGACCTTGCCGCACTGGACGCCCTTGCGACGCAACCCGAATCCGACGTCCCCGCCGACGACGGCGCGCAACAGGTCACCGAGGTCGTGGCCGAACTGGTACCGCCGCCCGCCGCCGATGCCGAGGCGGTGGAGCGCGTGTCGCGTTACAATTTCGACGAGCTGGCGCGCATCCTCACCGATCGGGTGGGGGAGCCGGAGCCGGAGCCGGTGGCACAATTGCCCAGGAAGGTCGAGGAGCCGGCCCGCACCGGGGCGCTGATCAATCTGGGCGGCGAGACCCTCGTGCTCAACCGGCTCCCGCTGGGCATACTGGTGTTCCGCGACCAGCAGGTGCTGTTCGCCAATCGGGCCATTACCGAAATGGTGGGCTACGATTCGGTGGAGAACCTGCGCGCGGCGGGTCTCGGTGCTGTCTTCCCCGCGGTGGGCGCCGAGGGCGAGGAAAGCGCGGGGCCGGTCAACCACCTGGTGCAGCGCGATGGTACGCTGGTGCCGGTGACGGCGCGGCTGCAGTCGATCTCCTGGCAGGGCCGCCCTGCCCTGATGCTGTCGGCCAGCACGACCGAGGTCCGGACCGGGCACGAAGCCGCGGTCACGGCCTTTGCCCGCGCCTTTGCCGACAAGCGGGGCGACGGATTTTTCGAGGCGACACGCGCCGGGGTGATCAGCGCCATCACGCCGCGCAGTGCCAGCCTGCTCGGTGTCGAGGGCATGCTTGAGGGCAAGTCGCTGTCGACGCTGGTTGCCGGCACGGAGGTGGCGAGCCTGCGGGACTTCCTCGAACGTCCGGCCCGCTTTGCCGAAACCGAACGCCCGAGCCTCAGCCTGCGCTCGCTATCGGGCAGCGCTGAGATCGTGCTGTTCGCCCAGGGCCAGGCAGGCGTGATCACCGGCTATTTCGGCTTCGTGCGCGGGCGCGACGCGGCCCCTGCGCGGCTTGCGGCGGCGGCCGAGATCGATCCGGCGCTGTTGGCGCGGATCAGCCGCGGCGTGCGCCGGCCGCTCAACACCATTATCGGCTTCGCCGATTTGATCCGTTCGGAGGCCTTCGGCGCGCTGGAGAATGACCGCTACGAGGCCTATGCGCAGGACATTACCACGGCCGGCCAGGAGATCGCCGCGCTGGTGGACGAGCTGGACGACTATGCCCGGCTGCGCGATGGCCGCTACCTGCCGCAGCGCACCAGCATCGACCTGACAAGCCTGCTCGAAAGCTGCGTGATCCGCATCCGCAAGCAGGCCAGCGGCGCCCGCGTGATCGTGCGCAATGCCATTTCGGAAAGCCTGCCCCGCGTCACCGCCGACCGCGCCTCGCTGGCGCAGGCCGTGCTGAACCTGCTGGCCAGCGCCATCGACCAGACGCCAAGCGGCGGCGGCGTGGTGATCTCGGCCCAGCTTGAGGATGATGGCGGCATCGCCATTCATGTGCGCGACAGCTCCACCAATGCCGTCGACATGGCCGAGCGCTTTGTGGTGTTCCGCGACGGCACCGGCCGCGATGGGCGGGCCATGGTCCCGGTCCGGTCCAGCATCGGGCTGGCGCTGACCCGGTCGCTGCTGGCGGTCAACGCCTTCTCCCTCTCGGTCGATCCGGCCGGTGAACAGGGCATGCTGTTCACGCTGATCGTGCCGGCCGACCTGGTCGAGCGCGCCACGCCCGACGTCGCGGAGTGATGCGGGGGTCTGCGCCGGTCTGCCGCAGGCAAAATAAGTGGATTGTCTCAATCAGCTAATAGACTGATTTCACTGGTATAAGTCGTTGCTGTTTTGAACGATTCTAGACTTCAAGCCATTGATTTTGCTGAGCATTCTTGACTCTTGCGAGCCAATTGCGGAGAAGGCGCCCATTACAGCGGGACCTTGACCCCGCCCTATGGGAGTAGACACATGACCCTGACCTCGCGCATTGCGCTCGCCCTGCTCGGATCGGTTGCCCTGACCGGCATGGCCGCCCCCGCCTTTGCCCAGAGCGGCGAAGTGAACATCTACAGCTATCGCGAACAGAGCCTGCTGCAGCCGCTGCTGGACAAGTTCAGCGAAGAAACCGGTATCAAGGCCAATGTGCTCTATGCTGGCGATGGCCTGCTGGAGCGCGTCGCCGCCGAGGGTGAGCTTTCGCCCGCCGACGTGGTGCTGACGGTCGATATCGGCAACCTGGTCGGTGCCGAGGAGCAGGGCCTGACCCAGCCGATCACCACGCCGGACCTGGTGGCGCGCGTGCCGGAAGCCTTCCGCGATGACGATGCGAACTGGACCGCCCTGTCGCTGCGCAGCCGCGTCTTCTACGTCTCCAAGGACCGCGTCGACGCCACCGCGCTGACCTATGAGGACCTGGCCTCCGAGGAGTGGGACGGCCGCATCTGCACCCGCCCGGGCGACCATGCCTACAATATCGGCCTCATCGCGCACTACATCGCCGTCAACGGCGAGGAGAAGGCCCGCGAGTGGCTGACCAAGGTGCGCGACAACCTGGCTTTCGCCCCCGACGGCAATGACCGCGCCCAGGTCAAGAGCATCCTCGACGGCACCTGCGACCTGGCGATCGTGAACACCTATTACATGGGCGCCATGCTCAATAACGAAGCCGAGCCGGAGCAGAAGGACTGGGCCAATTCCGCCCGGATCATCTATCCCAATGCCGAGGCCGATGGCACCCAGGTGAACGTGGCTGGCGGCTTCATCGCCAAGCATGCGCCCAATGCCGAAAATGCCAATGCGCTGATCGCCTTCCTGCTGTCGGACGAAGCCCAGTCGATCTATGCCGACACCAATTATGAATTCCCGGTGGTGGCGAGCGCGCCGATCAACGAGCTGGTGCTGAGCTGGGGTGAACTGAAGGCCTCGACCGTCCCGCTGACCGAAGTGGCCGCCAACCGCGGCGCCGCGGCAGCGCTGGTGGACGAGCTCAAGTTCAACGAAGGCCCGCAGGACTAGGCCGCCGCTTGGCGACCGACCACGAGGTCCGGACCATGTTGACCGGCAGGGCGCGCGCCCTGCCGGTCGTTCC
>JAHJWO010000009.1 GCA_018828145.1 Alphaproteobacteria bacterium
AGTCCGACGCTGGCATCTTCACCTTCTGCAAAGGCGCCACCCGACATGGTGAGGGTCTTGGCATTGGCCGCAGCGTCGGTGGTCACGCCGGTAGCCAGAGCGGCGGCGTCAAGCGTGTAGGACGAGGTCACGAAGGACTTGTCCTGGCGCGCCTGGCGCAGGGTCGATTGCATCGATTCGAGGGTCTTGGTCATGGCCGACAGGCCATTGTCAGCAGCTTCCAGCGTCTTGACGCCATTGGCCATGGAGTCGATTAGAGAGCCCAAGTCGCTGGCGCGATTGGTGAGGCCCTGAGCAGTGAACCAGCTGGAAGGATTGTCCAGAGCCGAGTTCACCTTGTTGCCGGTGGACAGACGGTTCTGGGTGGTTGCCATCATGTCCGCGGTGCCCTTCAGCGAGAGCAGGTTGGAACGAACGGCTTTCGAGAGCGAAATATCAGCCATTTAGGGTAGTGTCCTTTTCTAGGATTACGCAAGCTACAGCGCCTCTTCCTGAGGCAGGGCGATCCTTGAACGTCAGGCTCTAAAGAACTGTTAAATGGATGCCGAACATTTAGGCAAATTTGGCCGCCAGAATATCTGTCCAAGAAAAAAGCCCCGGAGACCGGGGCTTTGGGGATCGTTTCAGGCATTCACCTGGCGTGAACTATGCCAGCAGGTCCTTGAGACGGGCCTGGGATTCCTCGGGGATGGTGCTGGAGCCAATGCGGCGGATCAGCTCTTCCATGGTCTGGGGCGTGGGCGGCAGCGCGCCGGCGATCACCGCAGCGGCAAACATCGAGGATGAATCGCGGCGCGGCGCCTCCGGCTGGGCCGGCGTCCCCTGATCGTCGGGCGTAAATTCCTTGTTGTTCCTGGCGGCAGCGTCTTCCCGAGCGGCGGGTGTGCTGTCAGGCAGAATTGCCCGTTCGCCCTTGAGGGGGCGGTGACGGTAATCGGCCATGTTAGCGCCGCTGGCGATAGGCTGGTCGGCTGTAATGGCAGAAATCATGACGCTGTCCCTGCATCTGAAATTCCAGCCCGTACGGTTATCCCATCCCTGTTGTCCGGCCGTTACCTAAATCCGTCCCAATCGATTCAAATTGTTCCTGGGTCAAAGCGCGCGGTTGATGGCGATGCCGCGCGCCGAGCTGCCGGGGTCTACCGTGATGGTGCCCGCCCGGCCATAGGTCTTGGCCCGGTTCTGCTGCCCCACCACCTTGGCGACGTCGGTGAGGATGTCTTCGGTGACCATGCGGGCCGTTGCCAGCACGCGCAGGTTCTCGGCCATCTGCGTTGCGAGACGCTCGTGGCCGAGGCGCAGGCGTTCGATGGCATCGGGTGCCTGCAGCTTGAGGCGCGCGCTTTGGCGCTGCACCGAGCGGGCAAAGCCAACATAGTCCTGGGCCAGCCGGGTTTTCTCCGGCGTCAGCGTGCCCGCCTGGCGCATATGGCCGGCGCGCAGCAGGGTGGTTTCCTCGTTCATCACATTCACCAGTGATGCGAGCGCCAGCTCGGCCATGTTGCAGAGCTCTTCGGCCGGCAGGCTATCGAGGGCGGCGAGGCGTGCGGCTGCGGTCATTTGCGGGCTCCCGGCAGTGTGTTGTTGTTGGCTTCCTGCAAGGCGAGCAGGTCGGGCAGAAGTTGTTCGGCGATGCCGAGTCCCCCATTCTGGGCCATGGTCGCGGCCAGCTGTTCGGACTGCATGGAGCGCCAGGTTTCTTCCCCGAAGCCGCCGCCCATGACGCTTTCGTCGGTCTTGAGGCTGGAGAAGAGTTCCTTGGTCAGGGTGTTGAGGAACACGCCTTCGAATTCTTCCGCCTGCTGGCGTACGCGGGCGATCTGGCCGGGGGTGAGGCTGGAGCCGGGCTGCTTGATGGTGTCGATCATCACAGCACCTCGATCTCGGCCTGCAGGGCGCCCGTGGCCTTGATGGCCTGGAGGATGGCAATCAGGTCGCGCGGGGAAATGCCAAGTGCATTGAGGCCGTCTACCAGTTCCTGCAGCGTCACCGACTCGTTGACTACCGCCAGGGCGGTCTCCGACAGATTGGCATTGAGCGTCGTATTGGGTTCCACCGCCGTGACGCCCTGGCTCAGCGGGTTGGGCTGCACCACGGTAGGGTCCTCGGCAATGGTCACGGTCAGGTTCGACTGCGCCACGGCCACGCTCGACACCCGGACGTCCTTGCCCATGACGATGATGCCGGAATTCTCGTCGATGACGATCTTGGCCGTCTGGTCGGTCTGGACGATCAGCTGTTCGATGTCGGTCAGCAGGTCCACGATATTGCCGTTGAAGCCGCGGGGCAGGGTGACCCGTACCGTGGCCGGATCCTCGGGGGTCGCTGTGGGGGCGCCGATGAAGTCATTGACCGCCAGCGCGATGCGGCGAGCCGTGGTGAGGTCCGGATTGCGCAGGGCCAGCCGGAGGGAGGTCTGCGAGCCGAGATGGAAATCGATCTCGCGTTCGACCAGGGCACCGGAGGAGATGCGGCCGGTGGTCGGGACACCCGAGATAATGGTCGCCGCGTCGCCCTCGGCCTTGAAGCCATTGATGGAGACCGGGCCCTGCGCAATGGCATAGACCTCGCCATCGGCGCCGACCAGCGGTGTCACCAGCAGGGTGCCGCCCTGCAGGCTGTCGCTGTCGCCCAGCGCGGCCACAGACACGTCCATGCGCGAACCCTGGGTGGCAAAGGGGGGCAGGTTTGCCGTCACCATGACCGCCGCGACATTGGCGGTGCGGACATTCTCGCCGGCGGTATTGACGCCGAGCCGTTCCAGCATGGATTGCAGCGACTGCTTGGTGAAGGGGGAGTTGTTGAGGCTGTCGCCCGTGCCATTGAGGCCAACCACGAGGCCATAGCCGACCAGCTGGTTCTCGCGCACGCCTTCGAAGTCGACAATGTCCTTGATACGCGCCGCCGCGGCACTGGCCTCGAGGGTCGGCAGCAGCACCATGGTTATGGTGAGCGCTCCGGCGAGCAGCTTGCGCAGCAGTGATTTGGTCATCAGGCATCCCCGTCGTCTGGCCGAGCCATCCCCATGGCGCAGCATTCGCAGACGGTATTGCGAAAACCGTGCCAGTTCTGGCGGCCGGCGGCAGAGGCCCGGATAGCAAGGGGTTTTGGACGATGGGAGGCGCCGCATCTGGGAACGGACCGGGCGGCTGAGCAATTCTTGCCGGGCTTGTTAAGGCCTTGTTAACGGCTGGCGGCAGATTTTGCCGGTGAAGGCCGCGAACCGATTTGAGTCCCAGCTTGCGCATCGACACCACCAACCGAACCTCTGGCGTAGGCCGCGGCAATGCCGCGGGCCGCTCCGGCTCGGGCGTGGACTTCGTCCCGGCCGGGGGCGGGGCGCCGGCCCGGGTAGCCGGTACAACGCCGATGCAGGCCATGGCGGGGATCGATTCCATCCTGGCTCTGCAATCGGTCGAGGGGCCGCTCACCGCCCGGAAGAAGGCGGTTCGCCGCGGTGCCTCGCTGCTTGATCTGCTGGATGAGATCAAAACCGACCTGCTGATCGGCAGGGTCAGCGCCGACAGCCTTGATGGCATGGTGGCCATGCTTTCGGAGATGCGCGAACGCTCGCTGCCGGGGCTCGACAGCCTGCTCGACGACATCGAATTGCGGGTCCGCGTCGAGCTCGCCAAGTTCGGGCGCTTTCCCCCGGCCTGAGCGCTGGTCATCAAAATGTTGTCAGTTTCAGGCTATGCGCCTGACGCGCTGGAGGTTTTCCCGGTTAAGCAGCATTGCGCTGAACGCTTGCCGAGGGTTGCC
Organism: Alphaproteobacteria bacterium; assembly: GCA_018828145.1. Lineage (GTDB taxonomy): Bacteria > Pseudomonadota > Alphaproteobacteria > Rhizobiales > Devosiaceae > Devosia. The sequence goes on from JAHJWO010000009.1 coordinate 3,763, forward strand.
TAGGCGCATATATAGGCCGCCTTAGGGGTGCATTGGAGTTGAGTCTGCTGATGTCTTCGGTTGCAGAAGTGATTGAATACCGGCCCAGTGACGACGAGCCGTTCATGAATCCGCGCCAGCGGGAGTATTTCAGGGCCAAGCTCAACGCGTGGAAGGACGACATCCTCCGCGAGAGCCGTGGGACCCTCGACAACCTCCAGGAAGAGAGCCAGAACCATCCGGACATGGCCGACCGCGCCAGCTCGGAAAGTGACCGCTCCCTCGAATTGCGGACGCGGGACCGGCAGCGCAAGCTGATTGCCAAGATCGATGCGGCGCTCAAGCGCCTCGATGATGGTACCTACGGTTATTGCGAGGAAACCGGCGATCCGATCGGCATTGCCCGGCTTGATGCCCGCCCCATCGCCACGCTCAGCCTGGAAGCCCAGGAAATGCATGAGCGCCGCGAAAAGGTCTACAGGGACGAGTAACCGTCCAGCAGTTTGCAGACAGGCCCGCAGCGATGCGGGCCTTTTTCTTGGGCGACCGGGGATCTGCCGTCCAAAAGACAGTTCTGCTGAAATTCGATAGTTTTCCTGCCTTGCTTCAACCTTATCTTCGCGGCCATATGAGGCCGTTGAACTTGGGAGGGCAACATGCAGTTCGTCTCGAAAGCGGCCTGGCTTGGTCTGGCAATCGTTCTGGCGCTGAGTTCTCCCGGGGCGGCTGCCGATCAGAAGATCACGCTGCTGGAAAACACCGATCTGCCCGGCTTCGACTACGCCATTTTCCGCGATACTGACCTCGACGCCTGCAGCGCCGCCTGCGCCGAAGACAATATCTGCCGCGCCTTCACCTTCAATTCCCAATCCAGGTGGTGCTTCCTCAAGGGCACGGTCGGCGAAGAGGCGCAGTTTGACGGCGCCACATCCGGCCGGGTAAGCCGGGCGCCATCTCCCGCGGTTACCGAGGCCGTCCGCCAGGCCGAGCTGCCCTTTCCGGCTCAGAACATCATCGATGCAGCCCGCCGTTTTGCCGATGAACTGCCCCAGACCGATGCACCGCCACCCAAGGTCACCTATGCCGGCCTCGTTGCTTCGGGCGACGAAGCCATGGAAGAGGGCAATCTGGCCGGCGCCATGGTGGCCTACCGCCAGGCGCTGGCCATCAATGCCAATGACCGCGCGGTCTGGCAGGCGCTGGCCCAGGCCGCGCTGGCGCGAGCCGAAATGGTTGCCGGGCAGTCCGAGGGCGACGACAGCCGCGAGCTTGCGGTCACCGCCACGTCGGCGGCCATGAATGCCTTCCTGCGATCCACCGAGACGCAGGAGCGAGCCGATGCGCTGGCGGCCCTCGCCAATGGCATGGAATATCGCGAGATGTGGCGCGAGGTCATCGCCACTTACCGGCTGAGCCTGAGCCTTATGCCAAACGAAGCCGTCGCGGCCCATCTCGACGAGGTCGTGGCGCAGAACAGCTTCCGCGTGGTCAATCACGTGGTCGATGCCGAAGCCGCCTCTCCGCGCGTCTGCGCGGTATTTTCCGCTCCGTTGCCGAGCGGGTCGACCGATCTTTCCGCCTATGTCGTCATTGCCGACACGCCGCAGGCCTCGGTCGAGACCGAGCAGGACCAGATCTGCGTCGAGGGCCTGCTGCATGGTGGGCGCTATGACATCCGCCTGCGCGCCGGGCTGCCTTCGGCGGATGGCGAAACCTTGCTGAGCGATGTCACGCTCGATGTCTATGTGCCAGACCGCTCGCCCTTTATCGGCTTTGCCAACAATGCCTATGTCATGCCTGCCGGTCTCGGCGGCGGCCTGCCGATCACCTCGGTCAATGCCGATATTGCCGAGGTCATGATCTACCGGATCGGTGATCGCTCTGTGGCCACCGCCGTGCGCGATGGCATTTTCCAGGGCAATCTCAGCGAATATGGCGCCGAGGACATTGCCAATCGCGTCGGCGAGCAGGTGTGGACCGGCGAGGTTGATCTGGCGCGGGGCGAACCCAATGCGCTGACCACCACTGCCATTCCGGTGGCCGACACGCTCGGCGACATGCCCGCCGGGGCTTATGTGATCACCGCCAAGATCAAGGACGAATATTCCGAATACTGGTCCGAGATGGCCACGCAGTGGTTCATCGTCACCGACCTCGGCCTCACCACGATTGCCGGCGATGACGGGGTGCATGCCTTCGTGCGCGGCCTGTCCGATGCGCAGCCCATTGCCGATGCCACGGTGCGGCTGGTTGCGGTCAATAATGAAATCCTCGGTGAGACCACCAGTGATGCCGAAGGCCGCGCGGTGTTTGCACCGGGCCTGGCGCGCGGCGAAGGGGGCAGGGCGCCGCAGCTGCTCGTCGCCGAGACGGAGGATGGCGACTATGCCTTCCTCGACCTCTCCCGCCCTGCCTTCGACCTGACGGATCGCGGCGTCGAGGGCCGCCCCTCGCCGGGTCCGCTCGACGTCTTCGCCACCACCGAGCGTGGTGTCTACCGGCCGGGCGAGACGGTCTATCTGACGGCCCTGCTGCGCGATGACCGCGCCATGGCCGTCACCGGCCTGCCGCTGACGCTGGAAGTCGAACGCCCCGATGGCGTGGTCGCCACGCGCGAAGTGCTCAATGATGCGGGCGCTGGCGGCTATTTTGCCGCCCTGCCCATGGTGGCCGAGGCCATGCGCGGTTCGTGGACTGCCCGGCTCTATGCCGACCCCAAGGCGGAGGCCCTGTCGAGCACCAGTTTCCTGGTCGAGGATTTCGAGCCCGAACGCCTGGCCTTCGAGATCAGCGCGCCCGATGCGCCGCTGGAAACCGGCGTCGTCACCGAGATCGACGTCGCCGCCAAGTATCTCTATGGCGCCACCGCGCCGGGCCTTGCCATCGAGGCCGATGCCATCCTCCGCCCGGTGACCACGCTGGCCGATTTCCCCGGCTACACCTTCGGCCGGCTCGACGACACCATCGAGACCAGCCGCGAGCCGCTGGGTGTGGTCGGCACGACGGACGAATCCGGCAATGCCTTGGCCGAGGTGACCTTGCCCGAAGCGCAGGTCACGACACGCCCCCTCGAGGCCCAGCTTTTGCTGCGCCTCGTCGACACCAATGGCCGCACTATCGAGCGCAGCCTCAGCCGGCCCGTGCTGGCCAGTGGCGATCGCATTGGCATCAAGCCGGCCTTCAGCGATGCGACCGGCCTCGAAGAGGGCAGCGAAGCGCGCTTTGATATCATAGCCGTGTCGCCCGAAGGCGAAGCCGTGGCCAAGACTGGCCTCGACTGGTCCATCTCGCGCGTCGAGACCAATTACCAGTGGTATCGCAACGGCAGTGCCTGGCAGTGGGAGGCCATTACCACCACGCGCGAAATCGCCACCGGAACTGTCGACACGCCCGATGGCGGACCGGCCAGCATCGGCGCCAATGTCGATTGGGGCCTCTACCGCGTCGAGGTCGAAAGCACCGGCCCGGACGCCACCTCGTCCAGCTACGAAGTCTATGCCGGCTACTATTATGCCGATGCCGGCAGCGACACGCCGGACACGCTGCAGGTTGCGCTCGACAAGCCGGCCTATCGCGTCGGCGAGACGGCCAATCTCAAGCTCGATCCGCAGTTTGCCGGCACCGCGCTGGTGATGGTGGTCGACAATCGCGTCATCGCCATGCAGGCGGTCGAGGTGCCCGAAGGCGGCACCACCGTGCCGCTTGAGGTCACCGACGCCTGGGGTCCTGGCGCCTATGTCACTGCCATCCTCTATCGTCCGGCTGACGCCAGCGAGAAGCGCATGCCATCGCGGGCGTTGGGCCTGGCCTTCGCCGACGTCGAACCGGGCGATCGCAAGCTCGATGTGAGCCTCGATACGCCAGCCGAAACGCTGCCGCGGCAGAGCTTCACCACGACGGTGGAACTGGGCAACCCGGCCGCCGGCCAGACGGCCTATGTCGCGGTCGCGGCGGTGGATCTCGGCATCCTCAATCTCACCAACTTCAAGGTGCCCGACCCGGACGGATGGTATTTCGGCCAGCGCCAGCTCGGCATGGATATTCGCGACCTCTATGGCTCGCTGATCGATCCGACCCAGGGCCTGGCCGGAGCCATGCGCTCTGGCGGCGACGGTGGCTCGTCGCGCACGGGCACGCCGCCGGCCACCTCGGTGCTGGTCGCGCTGCATTCCGGGATCGTGGAAGTCGATGCCGATGGCACCGCCACGATCACCTTCGACATGCCGGATTTTTCTGGCACGGTGCGGGTCATGGCCATGGCCTGGACAGACACGGCCGTGGGCCATGCCTCGGCCGATGTCATCGTCCGCGATCCGGTGGTCGTTACGCTCAGCCCGCCGCGCTTCCTGCGCGTTGGCGATGAATCGCGCCCCCTGGTCGAGATCAACAATATCGGCGGCGCTGCCGGCACCTATGGCGTCGCGCTGTCGACGGGCGACGGCATCGCCACGCAGGGCGAGTCCACCGACATCGAGCTTGCCGAAGGCGAGCGGACATCGCTCGAGCTGTCGCTCAATGGCATGCAGATCGGCGACTGGCCGGTGGTGCTGACCATAACGGCGCCTGATGGCTCCACCCAGACCAAGGAACTGCTGCTCGGTGTCCGGCCGATCAGCGCGCCGGTCACCACCAGCCGCCTGCTGCCCATTGCGGCAGGGGAGAGCGTCACCATTGGCGAGGATTTCTTCGACAGCTACATGGCCGATACCGGAGCACTGACCCTGGCCATCGGCCCCATTGCCCGTCTCGACGTGCCGGGCCTGCTGCTGTCGCTCGATCGCTACCCCTATGGCTGCGCCGAGCAGATCTCCAGCCGGGCCCTGCCACTGCTCTATCTCAACGACGTGGCCAAGCTGATCGGCCTCACCGAAGACGAGGAACTCAACGACACGGTAAGCGACGCCATTGCGAACCTGCTGTCCAAGCAGACCTCCGGCGGTGGCTTTGGCCTCTGGGGGCCGTTCGACGGCGGGGATCTGTGGCTCGACGGCTTTGTCACCGACTTCCTGCTGCGCGCTAAGGCAGCGGGCTATGCGGTGCCCGAGCAGGCCATGACCATGGCGCTCGACAACCTCTCCAACCAGCTGTCCTACGCTTCGGACTTCGACAATGGCGGGCAAGACATCGCCTATGCGCTCTACGACCTGGCCCGGGCCGGGCGTGCTGCCATGGGCGATCTGCGCTATTATCACGAGGCGCGCCTTGATGCCTTCGGTTCGCCGCTGGCCAAGGCGCAGCTCGGCGCAGCCCTGTCGCTCTATGGCGATCCGACCCGCGCCAACTCCGCCTTTGCGGCGGCCGTCGCGGGCCTGTCCGAGCCTGACAATGCCAGGCGCTACCGTGCCGATTATGGCACCCGCCTGCGCGACATGGCCGGCGTGCTGGCCCTGGCCGCCGAGTTCAAGCCGGCCAGCGTGGACCTCTCCGCCCTGGCTACCCAGCTGGCCAAGCTGCGCGACCGCAAGGACTATACCTCGACGCAGGAAGACAGCTGGACCCTGCTTGCGGCTGCGGCACTGGGCGAGGCCAGCACCGATGGCTCGATCACGCTCGATGGCGAGGCCCTGACGGGCCAGGCCTATCGACGCTTCGAACAGGCCGGCTTTGCGCCGGTTGAGATCGCCAATACCGGCGATGTCGCTACCGAGGCCAAGGTCACCGTCACCGGCTATCCCGCCGAGGCACCGGAAGCGTCGAGCAACGGCTTCACGCTGAGCCGCGACTACTACCTGCCCGATGGCACGCCTATCGATCCTGAGGCTGATCCGCTCGGGCAGAACGAGCGGCTCGTCGTGGTGCTGACCGTGTGGCCGCAGCAGCTCGGATCGGGGCAATATATGGTGGCCGATCCGCTGCCGGCGGGCTTCGAGATCGAAAATCCGGACCTGTCGGCCGGAGGCGGGGTCTCGGACTTCAGCTGGCTTAGCCTGGATACCGCCACCCATGTGGAGTCGCGGACCGACCAGTATGTTGCCGCGTTCCGCTACTTCTCGGAAACCGGCAGCTTCACCACCGCCTATCTGGTGCGGGCGGTATCTCCCGGCAGCTTCGTGCTGCCCGGCGCCACGGTGGAGGACATGTATCGCCCCGAATTCCGGGCAAATATGGGCGCGGGCGCCATCGAGGTTACCCCGGCCGGGCCATGAGTATGGTGCGGACCCATCGGATCTTGCGCCGGGCCACCTCTCCCTTTGGGGGAGTGGTCGGCGGCAAAGCCGACGGGTGAGGGGGCCTTTCTGTGCGAACGGATTTAAGCAAAGGCCCCCTCACCCGACCGAAGACGGTCGACCTCTCCCCCAAAGGGAGAGGTGAAGAAGGCCTGGTCAGTTCCCCCAAACCCTGGCTCCGGCGCCTGACGCTGGCTGGTTTTGCGCTGTTCGTGCTGGCCACGGCCGGCGCGATCCAGCTCAATTCGACGCTGGTCGGCATCGCCGCTACGCTGCCGCCAACGCCGGACGTCGCGACGCTGCCGGTTTCGGTCGCGGTTACCGACCGCGACGGCCTGCTGCTGCGTCCGTTCACGACTGACGATGGCCGCTGGCGCCTGCCGGTCGATCGGGCGGGTGTAGATCCGCGCTTCATTGACATGCTCATCGCCTACGAAGACCGCAATTTCACCCGGCATGACGGCATCGCCTGGTCGTCCATGCTGCGGGCGGCGGGCCAGTTCGTTGGCGCCGGAGGGCGGGTGGTGTCCGGCGGCTCGACGCTGACCATGCAGGTGGCGCGGCTGATCGAGGGACAGCCGACGCGCAACGTCTGGGGCAAGCTGCGCCAGATGGTGCATGCCACAAGGCTGGAGCGCGATCTGGGCAAGGACGAGATCATCGATCTCTACCTCACCCTTGCCCCCTATGGCGGCAATATCGAGGGCGTCCGCGCGGCCAGTCTCGCCTATTTCGGCAAGGAGCCGGCCCGTCTGACCACGGCCGAAGCCGCCTTGCTGGTGGCCCTGCCGCAATCGCCCGAAGCGCGCCGCCCGGACCGCGACCCGCTCGCCGCCCAGCGTAGCCGCGACATGGTGCTCGATCGCCTCGTGGCCATGGGCGCTCTGCCTGCCGAAGAGGCCATTGCCGCCAAGCGCGAGCCGGTGCCGATGGCGCGCCGCGACTTCCCCATGCTCGCCGCCCATATGGCCGAGCAGGCGGTCAAGGCTCAGCCTGATGCAAGGACGGTGGCCCTGACCATCGACAAGCGGCTGCAGGATGCGCTCGAGCGGCTGGCGGCGGGGCGGGCGCGTATCCTCGATCCGAAAGTGTCGGTGGCGATTGTCGCGGCCGATATCGACAGCGGCGAAATCCTCGCCTCGATTGGTTCGGCCGGGCTGTTCGCCACCCAGAGCGCCGGCTTTGTCGACATGACCACGGCGGTGCGCTCGCCGGGGTCGACGCTCAAGCCGCTGATCTATGGCCTCGCCTTCGAGCTGGGCCTGGCCCATCCCGAAAGCCTGATCGAAGACCGGCCCACGGCCTTCGGGGCCTACGTGCCGGTCAATTTCGATGGTTTCAACCGGGGCACGGTAACCATCCATGATGCGCTGACCGAGTCGCTCAACATCCCCGCCGTGGTCGTGCTCGATGCGGTCGGACCGGCACGACTGGTGTCGCGGCTGCGGCGGGCGCATGCCGATCCGCGCCTGCCGGTCGATACCGCACCGAGTCTGGCGGTCGGTCTGGGTGGTGTCGGCATCACGCTGCGCGACCTCGTTTCGGTCTATGCCGCGATCGGCAATGGCGGGGTGCCGGTCAGCCTGCATGACGGCATCAAACTGCAAGAAAACCGCCAGCATGCTGCACGCGTGCTGGACCCTGTTGCTGCCTGGTATGTCGCCGATATCCTCGCCGATGTGCCGCCGCCGCTGAATGGTTCGCCCGGCCGGATCGCCTACAAGACCGGCACTTCCTATGGCTATCGCGATGGCTGGGCCATCGGGTTCGATGGCAAGACAGTCATCGGCGTCTGGGTCGGGCGGCCCGATGGGGCGCCGGTTCCTGGCCTATCGGGCATTGTCGGCGCCGCGCCGATCCTGTTCGAGGCCTTCGATCGGCTGGGCAATCGCAAGGCGCCGCTGCCTCGGGCGCCAGCCGGGGTGATCCTGGCCTCCAATACCGAGCTGCCCACCCCGTTGCGCCGCTTCCGCCATCCTGATGAGGACATGGTGGCCCGCGATGCCGCGCCGGAAATCGCCTTTCCCGGCGATGGTGTGGACGTCGATCTGGGGCTGGCCTCGGGGGATATCTCGCCGCTCATGGTCAAGGTGCGCAACGGCGTGCCGCCCTTCACCTATTTCGCCAATGGCGCCCCCATCGGGCGCCCCGACTTCGCCCGGCAAAACCTCTGGGAACCCGACGGGCCGGGCTATGTGACGCTTTCGGTGGTGGATGCCGCGGGGCGGGGCGACAGCGTTACGGTGTTCCTGAACTAGTGCCCGCAAAGCATACGGGCCCCGCAGGGCCCGTGGATAACTCGTGTGACGGGTAGGCTCAGAAGCCGAACACGGTGGTGAGGCTGGACTGCCCATCGCCGTTCTGCACGCATTGGCCATTGGTGTTCTCGCCGAACTGGAACAGGCCGCAATTGTTGTTGTTGCCGTTCTGCTCGATGGTGCCTTCGTGGCCATTGCCTTCCTGCACGATCAGGCCGTGATTGCCCGAGCCGTTCTGGTTGAAGCCGGCAGCGTTGAAATTGCCGTTCTGGCTGGCATTGGCGCCGGTGGAGGAGAGGCCTTTCATCAGCGAGAAGATCTGCAGGCCTGTACCCAGGGCCTGCTGCTGGTCCGCGTCGGTGGGGGTGTAGCTGATCGAAACCTGGCCGGCGGCCATGGCGGGGGCGGCGAGGCTGGCAACGCCGATGACGGCGGCTGCAAGGGCGGCGGTGAAGGTCTTGGTGAACTTGGTGGTCATGGCGTTTCTCCCTGGATTGGCGATTGCTGGGTGTTCCAGCCGATGACCTGAGACTATGGCTGCCCGACTGAACCAATCCGGAGCGGCATATTCAGAATGCGTTCAGCGATTCTGGTTGCGAGTTCCCAGTCGTCTCCCTCCCCCTTGTGGGGAGGGAAGCAGACCGCGCCTAGCCAAGCGCGCGGGACCGGAAACGGCAACAGGGCTCCGGTTGCCCGGAGCCCTGTGGGCTGAGATCGGAGATGGGTTCAACGCAGGCTCGCCAGGTCCTGGTCGCAATCGAGGGTCTTGCCGTCGGCGGTGACGTCGAAGACGACATCGTAGCTGGAGCCGGCATTGATCAGCACCTTGCCAAGCGGGGTTGCCTCGTTGGCATTGGCGGTGAAGTAGCCGCCCTGGCTGATATTGGACGAGCCGCCATTGCCCGAGCTGCGGATGGCCAAGCGATACTCGCCGCTGAGGGGCGTGGGGCTGAGCACTGTGCCTTCAAGCGCCAGCATGCCGCGTTCGGAGCTGGCGGCGATGCCGCACTGGACGGCGCTGGCGCCGGAATTGGCCATGCCGCCCGTGGCGGCTGCGGCGACCAGCGCCAGGCCGAGAAGAATGGCGCTGCTGCGCCGGGTGGGAATGATCATCTGTTCCTCCTGAGGTTGATAGGACGAGCCGGAAGGGGGTGGCCCTTCCGGCCATCTGCAATTCACGTCAGGGCCGGATCAGGGGCAGGCCTGGACGAAGGCGGTGACATTGCCGGCGCCGGCCTGGGTCACGTTGGCATTGCAGCCATTGCCGACCTGGACGCCGGCGGCGACATTGCCATTGCCGTCCTGGGTCAGGATGGCGTTGTGGTTGTCGCCGAACTGGCCGACGCCGGCAGCGTTGTTCCAGCCGTTCTGCCAGGTATCGGCATAGTTGTTGTCGCCTTCCTGGCCGATGGCGCCGACATTGTTGCCGCCATTCTGGTGGCCGACGGCGGTGTTCCAGTTGCCGTTCTGGTGCACGCCCAGCTTGTTGTTCCAGCCGAGCTGGCTGCCGCCGGCGCCGTTGCCGAAGCCGAACTGGTTGACGAAGACGTCGTTGGACATGGCGGGGGCGGCCGAAGCAGCGATGGCGACGGCGGCGACTGCAGTGATGATGAGCTTGCGGATCATTTGGGTCTCTCCTGTCTTGGCAACGCTCCCTCCGAGCGCTTCTTGCCGATGTCACGAGAATTAGCGGAGTGATTTGGAACGGCTGCTGAAGCGCGAATTCAGACTTTGTTCATCGTGTCGCCTGTCTCCGCCGGGCCTAGGATCACCCGGCGGTGGATGCCGATGGCATCGAGGAAGGCGCTGTCGTGGCTCACCACCAGGAGGGCCCCGTCATAGCCTCGCAGGCCGGCCTCGACCTGCTCGATGGCGTGGATATCGAGGTGGTTGGTGGGCTCGTCGAGGATCAGCAGCTGCGGCGGATGATTGCCGCCGATGGTGCAGGCGAGGCCGGCGCGGAGCATTTCCCCGCCACTCAGCGTGCCGGCCTGCTGCAGCGCGGCATCGGCGCGGAACATGAAGCGGGCCAGTGCCGACCGGCAGGTATTTTCGTCGGCATCGGCATTGAGGGCGCGGAAATTGTCGCGGATGCTCAGCGCCGGATCGAGCAGGCTTACTGTCTGGTCCAGCATGGCATGTGGCACGAGGATGCGGGCGCTGCCACTGTCCGGGGGCAGGGCGCCGGTGAGCAGGCGGAGCAGGGTGGTCTTGCCTGCGCCATTGGGGCCGGTGATGGCCACCCGTTCCGGACCGGTCAGCAGCAATGAGAAATCGCGGATGACGGGGACTTCCGCAGGGCCGCCGGTGAGCCCATCGGCCTGCAGCACGGCGCGGCCGGCGGGAAGGCCGGTGGACGTCAGCGTGACGGACAGGGGCGTCAGCACTTCGAGCCTGGCGCGCGCCTGGCTCGCGGCTTCGGCGGCGTCGCTGCGCAGGCGGTTGGCAAGGCGGCTATTGCCGCCGCTGGTGTTTTCCGAATTCTCCTTCATGCCGCCCAGCATGATTTTGGGAATGTCGCCCTTGGCCGCCTTGCGCTTGCCGGCGCCATCCTTGCGGGCCTTTCTTTCGGCGACTGCCTGGAGCTTGCGGTCGAGCTCGGAAACCTTGCGTTCGGCGTGGCCGAGATCGTGCTCGGCGGCGGCCAGTTCCTGCGCCTTGCGCTCGGCATAGTGGTCCCAGTTGCCGCCATAGCTGCGGGCCCCCAGCGTGGTCAGCTCGACAATGGCGTCCATCTCCCGCAGCAGGCTGCGATCGTGGCTCACCACGATGGCGGCGCCGCGCCAGCGCTGCAGCAGATCGACCACGGCGCGTCGGCCGTCGGCGTCGAGATTGTTGGTGGGCTCGTCGAGCAGGATGATGTCCGGTTCGGCCAGGATCAGCCGGGCAAGCGCGAGGCGGGTGCGCTGCCCGCCACTCAGCGTCGATAGCGGCCGGTCGGGGGCAAAGGCGGGCAGGCCGATATCGGCGAGGGCAGTCTCTATGCGGCCGGGCAGGGTCCAGTCGGCGTCGCCGGCATCGACGGCACTGCCGACGCCCTGTTCGAGCCGGTCGAGCAAGACCAGGGCCGGGGCGACTCCCAGATGGTGGGCGACGGTATCGCCGTGGTCCACCTGCACCGATTGCTCCAGCATGCCGATAGACCCCTGGATCGCAACCGATCCGGCGGTTGCGGGAATAAGTCCGGCGATGATGCGGAGCAGGGTGGATTTGCCCGTGCCGTTGCGCCCGATCAGGCCCGTCCGGTGCTGGCCGAAGGAGAGATCGAGGGCGGTGAAGAGCGGCTGGTTATCGGGCGTGGACCAGCTGAGCTGGTGCAGGGAAACGGAGGCAGGCATGGGCGGATTCCAGGTGAGCGATGCGGGCGAGGCAGTCGTTCAGCGTGGAATCCATGGGTACCGTCCGGTCAGTGCTGCGGGTGTGGGGAAGATAGGGAAGGGGCGGGAGTTGTCAAGTTTGGGCAGCCTTGCCTCTCCCTTTGGGGGAGAGGTCGGCGGCGCAGCCGACGGGTGAGGGACCTTCCGCTCACACCGAATTCGGGAAAGGCCCCTCACCCTCTCCCCCAAAGGGAGAGGTGAAGACAGATTACGCCAGGTACCGCTTCTTAAGATGCGCCTTGAAGAAATCCGCATTGAGGGGTTCGCTCGTCGCCCGCGTGATCAGATCCGGCGTCGACCAGCGCGAGGCCTGGCTCCAGATATTGTCGCTGCGCCACTGGTTGACGCCGGTGAAATCGCCCCTGCGAATATCGTCGCGGAGCTGGGGCTGGGCCTTTTCCAGGGCGGCCCATTGCTGGGCGGCGATCATGGCGCCGAGCGTATAGCTGGGGAAATAGCCGAAGGCGCCGGCGGGCCAGTGCACGTCCTGCATCGGGCCGTCCTTGGGGTCGTTGATGGTCGAGATGCCGAGATATTCGGTCATCCGGGCGTCCCAGGCTTCCGGGATCTGGCTGGCTTCGAGCTTGCCGTTGACCAGGTCCTGCTCCAGTTCGTAGCGCAGGATGACGTGGAGCGGGTAGGTGACCTCGTCGGCATCGACGCGGATATAGCCGCGCTCGACGAAGTTCACCTCATTGAGGATATCGGCAATGTCCCAGCCGGGAATGGCCTCTTCGCCAAGATATTGATGCACCTGCGGCAGCATGAACTCCCAGAATTCGGGGCTGCGGGCGAGCTGCATCTCGACGAACAGGCTCTGGCTTTCATGGATGCCCATGCCGCGCGCCTTGCCCAGCGGCCAGTGCGACCATTCCTTGGGCAGGCCCTGCTCGTAAAGGGCGTGGCCGGTCTCGTGCAGCACGCCCATGAGCGAGGAGAGGAACTCGTCGGTGCGATAGCGCGTGGTCATGCGCACATCGGTCGGCACGCCGCCGCAGAAGGGGTGGTGCGAAACGGCCAGCGAGCCGTGGGTGAAGTCGAAGCCGACGGCGCGCATGGCTGCGAGGCCGAGTTCGCGCTGCTTCTCGATCGGGTAGGGGCCGTTGAGAGTCTTGCGCGGGCGCCTGGCCAGGCGTGCCTCCTGCGCGTCGAGGGCCTGTGGCACGAAGCCCTTGAGGAAGCTCTTGAGGTCAGCAAAGACCAGATCGAGATCGGCCGTGCGATTGCCTGGATCATACTGGTCCATCAGCGCGTCATAGGGGGCGAGCTTGAGCGCGTCGGCGCGGAGCTGGGCTTCCTCGCGGACCAGGGCCACAACGCCTTCCAGCGCCGGCAGGAAACTGTCCCAGTCGCCCTTGGCCCGCAGGTCGCGCCAGAGCTGTTCGGAGCGCATGGTGGCTGCGGTGCGGCGCTCGACGAATTCGGTCGGCAGGCAGGTGGCGTTGATATACTGGCGCTTGAACTCAGCCAGAGCGAGCCGCTGGTCTTCGCTTTCGGGCCGCGCCGCCTCGATCCAGTCGCCGATTTCGGGCGCCGTGGCTTGGGCATGGTACATGCCGGCGAGATTGGACATGGCTTCGGCGCGCTTTTCGCCGCCGCCGACCGCCATATGGGTGGCCTCGTCGGCGCCCAGGATGGAGAGGGCATGCTCCAGCGCTTCGAGCTTGCGGCCGAGATCGTCGAGTTTCTGGAAGGACAATTGCAGACTCCGAAAGGTGGTCAGCGAGGTGTTCCACAGCCGGGCGCATCGGGCAAGCGTGCGGAAGCGCCGTCACTGTTCGCCTGCAACGCGCGATGGCCCACGCTCAGTCCTTCGGCTTGGTGGCTTGCCAGGCGCCGCCCAAGGCGAGGCCAATCGCAATGCCGATGCCGATGCCCATGGCCAGACTATCGATGGCGGTGCCGATCACTGCGCCTATCGCGGCGCCGACGGCAATGCCCAGGCTTACTGACATGGCACCCCTCCCTTGCCTTTGGCAAACCGACGGGCCGGCAATGGGTTCCATGAATGGGGAAGAGGCGCAGCCGGGGTGACTGCGCCTCCGGGAAGGCCGGGATCTGTTCTGGAAGCCGACCGGGCAGGCCTTCTGGTTCTGCCGGGGAGCCCCGGCGCGCCATTGGGGGAATGCGCGCCAGGGAATGGGGAGGTTCTTGCTAGAAGGGCAGGATCGCGTCCATGGCCTGCTGGCCGTAGCGGGGCTGCTGCACATCGGTGATCTGGCCGCGCCCGCCGTAGGAGATGCGCGCTTCGGCGATCTTGGACGACTGGATCGTGTTGTTGGCTTGGATATCGGACGGACGGACGATGCCGGCGATGATCATGTCGCGGACCTCGAAGTTGACCCGTACTTCCTGGCGACCCTCGATCACCAGGTTGCCATTGGGCAGGACCTGCATGACCACGGCGGCGACCGAAGTCTCGAGGCTTTCCGAGCGATTGACCGAGCCATTGCCGCGATTGGTCATGCCAGAGTCGAACTCGATGGCGGCCGAGGGGTCGATGGAGCCGTCGCTGATATTGTCCAGGGCAACGCCGAAGATGCCGCCCATGCCGGCGGTGTTGGTGGAGTTGCGGCCCGACTGGGTGGTGTTGGCGATCTGGGCGCTGTCGTCGATGGTCACCATGACCGTGAGGATGTCGCCGATGCGGTGGGCGCGCTCGTCCTTGAAGAAGCCGCGGGCCGAGGTGCGATAGAGCGAATTGGGCTGGTAGGTATCGGCAATGGCCTCGGGCATGGGCATGCGGACGGGCTGGTAGCCGGCCGTGGTGGTCGGGTCGGCAATGGCGGTCAGCGGTGGGGCGGAGCCGACGCTTGCGAGGCGATCCATGGTGCTGCAGCCGGCAAGGGTTGCGGTCAGCGTCAGGAGGGTGGCGAGTTTGAAGAAGTGCATTGGTCTGATCTCCTGAAGCCTAGAGGCCGGCGAGGGCGAGCGGGTCGGTACCCACTTCGACTGCGCCGGGGGCAATTGCGGTGGCGCTGATGACGCGCTTGGACATGAGGTTGAGCACCTGCAGTGGGGCGCCGATGGTGGCGCCCGTCACGGCCTGGCCCTTGACCGTCAGGGTCATCGGACCCTTGCGGAAATAGATGGTCACGGTGTCGTTCTTGGAAATGAGCTGGGGCACGGCCACGTCGGCGGGCTTGAGCATCATGCCCTCGCGGCTCTGGCGCAGCAGGGACTTGCCGACGACGTCGTCGAGCTGGGGAAAGCCGGTGCTTTCGACAAAGCGCAGCGGCACGGGGCGCATCTCGATATTGTCGGCTGAGAGCAGCGTGCCGGCCGGCAGGTTGGCGGTGATATGGGGCACGTCGACCATGAGCTCGATGGTCCCCGATACGTCGAGCGGCTGCTCGACGCCGACAATGGTGAAGCGGGCGGTGAAGGCGCCGCTGCCGGGCAGGTAGCGCAGGCTGACGACGCTGGCCGGCTCGGCCACGGCCTCGGCATGGATGGCGGGCACCGGCGTATTGAACAGCGTATTGAGGCTCATGCCGGAGCCGAGGATGCCGCGCTGGGTCAGGTCGGCAGCGATCAGCGTATTGAGCAGGGTCTCGTCGACAATGGCGGCGGCGCGGGTGACGCGGATGCCGCTGAGGCCGCCGGCCTCGAAATCGACAATGCCGAGGCGGCCGAGGGCGGCGGTGATGTCATCGAGGCCCACCACGCCGCTGGTGCCGGGCAGGGGCGCGCGGAACAGGGCCTGTTCGGCTTCGGCGCCGGAGTCCTCGAACATGTCGCCGACGGTGACGAGTGCGGCGTTGACGACGATTTCCGAGCGCAGCACGGGCGCGGCCCAGGCGGCATTGGCGAGGAGGATGGTGGTCAGGGTGGCGAAGGCGGAACGCAGGATCATCAAGGTCGCTCCTATCAGCGCAGCTGGCTGGTGGCCTGCATCATCTCGTCCGCGCCGGAGATGACGCGAGCGTTCATCTCGTAGGCGCGCTGGGCGGCGATGAGGTCGGCGATTTCGGTGACGGAATTGACGTTGGCCATTTCGAGATAGCCCTGCATCAGATTGCCCACGCCATCGGCATTGGGCACGCCGACCTGGGCCGGACCGCTGGCGGCGGTTTCGATGAACAGGTTGTCGCCCAGCGATTCCAGGCCCGACTTGTTGACGAAGCGGGCGAGCTGCAGCTGGCCGAGCTGGGTCGGGACCGCCTCGTTGTCGAGGAAGGCGCTGACCATGCCGTCGGGCGAGATGGCGATCGAGGTGGCGAGGCCCGGGATATTGATGCCGGGATCGATGGGGTAGCCGGTCGAGGTCACGATCTCGCCCTCGGCAGAGCGCTCGAGCGAGCCGTCGCGGGTATAGGCGGTGCGCCCGTCGGGCAGCTGCACCATGAAGAAGCCTTCGCCGCGGACGGCGACGTCAAGTTCGCGGTCGGTCATGTTGACGCCGCCCTGGCTCATCACGCGCGGGGTGGAGACGGTGCGCACGCCCGAGCCGATCTCGAGGCCGGCCGGCACCATGGTGCCCTGGTCGGAGGTCTGCGCGCCGGCGCGGGTGATCTGCTGGTAGAGCAGGTCCTCGAACTCGGCGCGCTGGCGCTTGTAGCCCGTGGTCCGCATGTTGGCGATGTTGTTGGAGATGACTTCGACATTGCGTTCCTGGGCGCTCATGCCGGTCGATGCGATGTAAAGAGCTTTCATGGCAGGTCCTCAGGGTTACGCGTTGCTGTCGCCGAGGCGCTGGATGGCGGTACGGCGCAGTTCGTCCTGCTTGCTGGCCAGCGAGGCCGCCGATTCATAGGCGCGGGTCACGCGGATCATTTCGGCCATCTCGCTGACGCCGGAGACGTTGGATTTTTCGATGAAGCCCTGCATGGCGCGGGTATTGGTGGCGGCGACCGGGGTGCCGCCGGAGAACAGGTTGCTGCCCTCGCGCAGCAGTTCCTGCGCATTGGCGAATTCGACCAGCCGCAGGCGGCCCTTGGGGCCGGCGCTGGAGCTGATGGCGCCGTCGGTGGCGATCAGGATACCGGTTTCGTCGGGGCCGAACTGGATTGGGCCGGCTTCGCCGAGGACCGGATTGCCGCTGGCGTCGACCAGGGTGCCGTTGGCGCTGAGCTGGAAGGTGCCGGCGCGGGTCCAGCGGTCACCGGCCGGGGTCTGCACGGCGAAGAAGCCATCGCCGTTGAGGCCGACATCGAGCTCGCTGCCGGTCTGCACCATGCCGCCGCCGGACAGGTCGTGAATGGTGGCCCAATCCTGCACGTAGGAAAGGGGTTGATCGAGGCTGGGGAATACCTGGTCGCGGGCGACCGGCATCACATATTCCTCGAACAGGATCTGCTCGCCCTTGAAGCCGGTGGTGTTGATGTTGGCCATGTTGTTGGCCACGACATCCATCTGCCGCTGCAGCGCGATCTGCCGGCTGAGGCTGATCAGTTGCGCATTCTCGATCATTGGCTGATCCCCGGAAAGTTAACGTCCCCGAGACCACCTGCTTCCCCAAGCCTGCGGTCTCGCCATTAACACTGCAGAAACCATGCCAAGGCCGAAACTTTAATAAAATCAGATAGATAAGGTAAGCGTTTGGTTAGCCGTGCCGGGGCGAACTTTCCTGGCGCGGCAAAAGCTGCCCGGCAATTTTTGCCGCTTTGGCTGTGTTTGTAACCAATCGTTAACCATCGGCCGCTTAGCTGGGCAGGAGCCGGAATCGTCCGGAAAGTCCCGCATATGGCAGGTTGGCATGGCCGCTGAAGCAGAAGTCGACGATGCCGCCCCGGCCAAGAAGGGGATACCCAAGCTCTTCATCATCATCGGTGCGGCCGCTCTCGTGGTCGTGCTGGCCGGTGCCGGGCTCTTTGTGTTCCTGTCGTCGTCATCGGCGCCCACGGAAGAGGGTGCTGCCGAGCATGGCGGCGATGCCGCGGCTGCCGCAGCCGGGCATACGTTCATCTTCAACCTGCCGCCGATGATCGTGAACCTCAACAATGAGGAGCAGGCCGGCGCTTTCATGAAGCTCACGGTGGCTCTCGAGGTCGCCAATGAGGAAATGATGGTGGAGATCCAGCCGCGCATGGCCAAGGTGGTCGATGCGTTCCAGGTCTATCTGCGCGAATTGCGCCGGTCCGACCTCGAAGGCTCTGCCGGCGTCTATCGCCTCAAGGAAGAGCTGCTGCGCCGCGTCAATGTCGCGATCTATCCCAGCCGAGTCGAGTCGATCCTGTTCAAGGAAATCCTGGTGCAGTAATGGCTGGCCCCACCGAACAGGACAAGCTCGCGGAAGAATGGGGTCTGGATGCCGCTGAGGATTCGGCGGACAACATGACCGACGAGCAGCGCGCCGCCGCGGCCGCCGCCGAATGGGCCGCCATGATCGAGGGTGAGGCCGGGGAAGCCGAAGGCGGACCCGACCGCGTTCTCAACCAGGACGAAATCGACAGCCTGCTCGGCTTTGATGCCAGCATCGGCAGCAATGTCGAGCTCACCGGCGTCCAGGCGCTGATCAATTCGGCGCTGGTCAGCTACGAACGCCTGCCGATGCTCGAAATCGTCTTCGACCGGCTGGTGCGGCTGGCGACGACGTCCCTGCGCAATTTCACGTCCGACAATGTCGAAGTCACCATGGACTCGATCTCGTCGGTGCGCTTCGGCGACTATCTCAACTCCATTCCGCTGCCGGCCATTCTCTCGGTAATCAAGGCCGAGGAATGGGAGAATTACGGCCTGCTCACCGTCGATTCGAGCCTGATCTATTCCATGATCGACGTGTTGCTGGGTGGCCGCCGCGTCGGGGGCAATATCCGCGTCGAGGGCCGGCCCTATACGACGATCGAGATGGCGCTGGCCCGGCGCATGATCGAGGTGATCCTCGAGGATACCCATCGCGCCTTCGAGCCGGTGACGCAGGTCAATTTCAAGCTCGAGCGCATGGAGACCAATCCGCGCTTCGCCGCCATTTCTCGGCCGGGCAATGCGGCCATCCTGATCGAGCTGCGCATCGAGATGGACGATCGCGGCGGCAAGATCGAAATCCTCTTGCCCTATGCCACCATCGAACCGATCCGCGAACAGCTGCTCCAGATGTTCATGGGTGAAAAATTCGGCCGCGACCCGATCTGGGAAGGCCATCTGGCGACCGAAATCTATTCGGCCGACGTCGAGATCGAGGCCGTGCTGCACGAGCAGGACCTGCCGCTGTCGCGCGTGCTGAGCATGAAGCCGGGCGACACGGTGATGTTCGAGCGCCTGCCCACCGACCCGGTGCGGCTGCGCTGCGGCGATGTCGAGCTCACCGAGGCCATTATGGGCCATATCGGCAATCACGTATCGGTGCGGGTCAGCCGCCCCCTCAACCCGCCCCGGGTGACCATGGCGGCCTTTGAAGCAATCGACGAGAAAATGGAAGGACGATGATGTTCGGCTTGCCTCTGGGTTTGTTCGTGGAAGGCGCTGTCGCCATTCTGCTCGCACTGACAATCGGATACTGCATCGTGCTCAACCAGCGCCTCAAGCGCCTGCATGCCGACAAGGATGTGCTGCGCCAGATGGTGGCCGACCTCCTGGGGGCGACCAACCTGGCCAACCAGGCCATCAAGGAGCTCAAGCAGACGGCGGTGGAAGCCGATTTGTCGCTGAATTCCCGCCTCGAAGAGGCCGAGCGCTTCGGCATCGAGCTGGCCAACCATGTCAATGCCGGCACGGTGCTGATGGAGCGTATCGCCAAGATCACCAGCGTCGCGCGGCACAGCCAGGCGATCGAGCCGGTAGAGCAGCCCAACAAGGTGCAATCGGCGCTTGAGCAGCTGTCGGCCCGCGTTCGCACCCGCGGAGTTGCTGCGTGACCAATATCCGCCTGCTGCCGGTCGTCGTTCTGGCCATTGCTGCGCTGCTGGTGCTCAAGACCGTGGGCCTCGTGACCAATGGCGGCTATGTGCTGACCGGCGTCACCACCGCCCGCGCGGCCGGCGGCAGTGCGCCGAGCGAGGGCGGGGGTACGGCAGAGGCCGACCAGACGGTGACGCCGCCTGGCGAGCCGACCTTGGAAGATACCAGCCCGACGCTGTCCGATTCCGCGCCGACCCTTGGCGAAGCGCCTGCGGCAGCCGGCCATGGTGCGGCGCCGGCCGAGTCGCATGGCGAAGAAGACCCAGCCGCCGAGACGGATGCAGCGCACGAGACCCCCGCCGAGCCGCCGGCCAATGCGCTGGCAGAGTCGGTGACTGCGCAGCCCGGCGTCTATTGCGTCGAGGCCGATGCCACGATCACCGAGAGTGGCGAAGCCATCCTCCGCGCGCCCAGGAGCGCCGAAACGGAAGCCGCGGCGCATGCGGTCGAAGCGGTCGACCATGCCGTGCCCGAGGGCAGTTTCGCTCCGCCGGTGATCGACTGCCTGCCGTCCGGCGACGCCATCCCGATGGAAATCGGCGCCGACGGCACTGTCACCCCAATGATCGGCGGCGAGGCAACGACCGGGACGGAGCAGCAATTGCTCGAGCGTCTCGTGGCCCGCCGCGACGAGTTGCAGAAATATGAGGAAGACCTGGCGCTGCGTGCTTCCATCGTCGATGCCGCCGAGAAGCGCATCGAGGAGCGGGCCGCGACTCTGGAGGCGCTGGAATCCCAGATCTCCACCCTGGTCGACCAGCGGCAGGAAATGGAGACCGGGCAGTTTGCCGGCATCGTCGCAATGTATGAGGCGATGCGGCCCAAGGACGCTGCCAACATCTTCAACAACCTCGATATCGAGGTGCTGCTGCGCGTGGCCAAGACCATGAGCCCGCGCAAGATGGCTCCGATCCTGGCGGAGATGGATGCGCCGCGGGCGCAGGAGCTGACGGTGCGGATGGCCGACCTGGCGGACAAGCCTGCCGCCGAGATGACGCCGGACGATCTTGCCGCGCTGCCGCAGATCGTTGGTCAGTAAGGCTTTCCCTATGGGGGTAAGGCGACGTTAAGCCGGGGACGCTAGGGTTGGCACGAGAGTATCGTGTAACCCACGCGTTTCGTGATCCCGGAGCCGAAAGCTTCGCCACGCTGACGCGACAATTGCGTCGGGCGGGCAGAAGCCGGTGAAGACGATCAAGGCAGGTTTGCGGCGCGCCGGAAGGGCCGTCCTGATCGGCATCGCCCTGGCGATGCTGGGTCTGGCCATGCCGGCGGCGGCCGAGGAACAGGGGCAGCTGTTTGCCACCCAGGAAGACGGCTATGCCAGGCTGATCCTGAGCTTTCCGGGCCGCGACGACCTCCCCAAATACGAAATGCGCATCGAAAACGGCGTGCTCTCGATCGAATTCGAGGAGCAGGTTTCGATCATCCTGCCCGATGTCGGTGTGACCATGGCGCCCTATCTGTCGCTTGCCCGGGTGGATCCGGACGGCAGGGGCCTGCGCATGGGGCTGCGCACGTCGTTCAGCTTCAACCGCATCGAGGCCGGGGAAAAGCTGTTCATCGACCTGTTGCCGAGTGATTGGCAGGGCATGCCGCCGGCACTGCCGCAGGAAATCATCGACGAGCTGGCCGAACGGGCGCGGCTGGCCGCGATCCGCGCCGAGCGTGAGCGCAAGGCCGCCGAGGTGGATGCCCTTGATCCCAAGGCCGTGGTGCGCGTTGGCCGCAACCCCACCTTCATGCGCCTGCAGTTTGACTGGACCGTGCCCACCACGGCCGAATTCGTGCAGGAAGGCGAGACCGCCCATATCGCCTTCGAATGGCCGGTAGGGGTCGACATGCGCGACCTGACCCTGGACCTGCCGCCCGAGATCGCCTCGGTCGAGACTTCGGTGAGCCCGGATGGCTCGCTGATCACCCTGCAGGTGGCCGAGGGCGTGGCGCCGCGCTTTTACGAGATTTCGCCGCGGCAATTCGTGCTCGATGTCGACATTGCCGGCGTCGGCCTGCCCAGCTTCACCGCCGCGAGCCTGGCCGATGGCGTTGCCGAGGAGCCCGAGGCGGAGGCGACCGGGCCGGATGCGGCCAAGGTTGGCATGCTCTATCCCGAAGGCGTGGCCAAGAGCGTGACGCCCTTTGTCAGCGTGCTGGGCTCCACCGTCCGCGTAGTGTTTCCCTTCGAGCAGGACACGCCCGCTGCCGTGTTCCGGCGCGGCGACACGGTGTGGATGATCTTCGATACGGTGGCCGGCATCCAGCCACCGGCGCATTCCCAGGAGCTCGATGCCCTGGCAAGCGAGTTTGCCGTGGTGACGGCCGGCGACACGCAGGTGGTGCGGGTCGAGTTGTCGCAAGACCGGCTGGCGACCTTGGGCTCGGAAGGCATGGCCTGGGTGCTGTCGCTGGGCGATATCATGCTGACGCCGACCGTGCCGATCAATCTCAGCCGCCGCCGCGACCTCGATGGCGTGTTCGAGGTGGTGGCCGATGTGGTCCGCCCGGCCCGCATCCACGAATTCCGCGACCCGCTGGTGGGCGACATGCTCAAGGTGGTGACGACCTATCCGCCGGCGCATGGCGTGACGCGCACGCTCGACTATGTCGAATTCTCCGCGCTGCGCAGCGTGCATGGCCTGGTCATCAAGCCCAAGAGCCCCGAACTCGAGATTGCGCTCGAAAACGATCTGGCCGTGCTCTCGACGGCCGGCGGCCTGACGGTGTCGGCCCATGATGCGCCGCGCACGATCGGCAACGGCATCACCGAGTCGCTGCGCGGCAGCTATGTCGATCTGGCGGCGCTGGAAGAGAAGGATTACGGCGCGCTCAACGAGCATGTCGACGCGCTGCTGGCCAATGCCGCAGACGGGGAGGGCCGCGCCCGCGACATCGCCCGGCTCGACCTGGCGCAATATTACACGGCCAACCAGTTCGCCCATGAAGCGCTGGGCGTACTGGACGTCATGGAGGCCGATCTCCAGGCGGAGGACCTGACGCGCAAGATGCGCATGACGCGCGCCATCGCATCGACACTGGCGTCGCGCCCGGCCGATGCGCTGAGCATTCTCAATGCCAATTCGATGGCGCAGGAGCTCGATGCCCTGTTGTGGCGGACGATTGCCCGCGTCGACGCCTATGATTTCAAGGGCGCCCGCTCCGATGCGGTCGAGGCCAATGGCGTCGTCGAGAATTATCCGGTCTGGGTGCGCAACAAATTCTACTTCGCCGCGGTGCGGGCGGCGGTCGAGATCGACGACATGCCCGTAGCCGAGCGCTTCCTCGACCAGATCGACTTTGCCAGCCTCGACCCCGAGCAGGTCAGCCTGTTCCACCTGCTGTCGGGACGCGTCGACGAGTCGCGCGGCCGGGTCGCCGAGGCCATCGACACCTATGGCCAGGTCATTGCCGCCGATATCCGCCCGACGCGGGCCGAGGCGATCTACCGCACGCTGCGCCTGCTCAACGAGCAGGGCACGCTCGATCTGGCCAAGGCCACCGAGACGCTGTCGGCAGAGGCGCTGCTGTGGCGCGGCAATCCGCTCGAGGCCGACATGCAGGCCATGCTGGCGGATTTCTACTTCCATAATGGCGACTATCGCCTCGGCTTTGAAACCGTGCAGCAGGCTGTCGCCAACTATCCGGAAAGCCCGCCTGTCACGGCGCTGCGCGATGAAGCCCAGCGCCGGTTCGGCGAGCTGTTCCTCGACGGCCTGGCCGACTCGCTGGGGCCGGTCGATGCGCTGGGGCTCTATTATGATTTCCGGCAGCTGACGCCGCCGGGGGCGCGCGGCGACGAGATGATCCGCAACCTGGCGAGGCGCCTGGTGCGGGTAGACCTCCTGGCGCAGGCGGCCGAACTGCTCGAATACCAGCTGGAAAACCGGCTGCGCGGCGTCGCCCGCACGCAGATCGCGGCCGACCTCGCCATCATCTACCTGGCCGACCGCCGGCCGCAGGACGCCATCCGCGTACTCAATGCCACGCGGCTGCCCGACCTGCCGGAATCACTGGCGCGCCAGCGGCGGATCCTCGAAGCCCGGGCCATGATCGATGGCGGCCGGGACCAGCTGGCGCTCGACCTGCTGCGGGACCTCGATGGCCGGGATGCCGACCTGCTGCGCATCGATGCGCATTGGAAGGCCAAGCGCTACGACCGCGCCAGCGAAATGCTCGAAGTGCTCTATGCCGACCAGCCGGCGGGCGTGCCGCTGAGCCAGCCTGTGCGCATGGGCCTGATCAAGGCCGGCGTCGGCTTCGTGCTGGCCGGCGACCAGTTCGGCCTGTCGCGCCTGCGCTCCAAGTTCGGCGATGCCATGGTGACGACGCCGGAATGGCCGATGTTCGACCTGGTGACCGGGCAGATCGAGGTGACGAGCCTAGAATTCAAGGCCGTGGCGAGCCAGGTCTCGGGCGTGGACGGGATCAATTCCTTCCTCGCCTCCTATCGCGACACCTATGCCGGGGAGGGCGCCCTGGCGCCGCTCACCGCGTCGGAGCCCAGCGCGGGTCTGGCCGCTAATATCTAGCGCTAAGTGCTGACGAAGCTGCGTACCAGCGAGCCGGCGACGAGATACCAGCCGTCGACCAGCACGAAGAAGATCAGCTTGAACGGCAGCGAGATCACCACCGGCGGCAGCATCATCATGCCCATGCTCATCAGCACCGAGGCCACGACCATGTCGATGACCACGAAGGGCAGGAACAGCAGGAAGCCGATCTCGAAGGCGCGGCGCAGCTCGGAGATCATGAAGGCCGGAATGAGCAGCTGCAGCGGGATGGCCTCGGGGTCATCGGCGATCGGGGCGTCGGTCAGGTCGTAAAACAGGGTCAGGTCCTGCTCGCGCACATTGGCCCGCATGAATTCGTGTAGCGGGGCGCTGCCCAGCTCGAACGCCTCGGCGATCTCGATTTCACCCGCCAGCAGGGGGGCAATGCCTTGGTCATAGCTCTGCTGCAGGGTGGGCTGCATGACGAAAATGGTCAGGAACAGCGCCAGCGAGACCATGACCGAATTGGGCGGGGCGGTCTGCAGGCCGATGGCGGTGCGCAAGAGCGAGAGCACGACCACGATGCGGGTGAAGCTGGTGACCATGACCAGCATGGATGGCGCCAGCGACAGCAGCGTGATCAGCCCGATGATCTGGACGGCACGCTCGGTCAGCGTGGTATCGTCGCCGAAATCGATCGAGACATCCTGCCCGAAGGCCAGACCTGGCGTCAGCGCGAGCAGCAGAACGGCGAGGCCGGCATAGGGTGCAAGCCGCCGCAGCCGCGACGGCGCAGCGCTACTTCCGGGTTGCCTCGCTGTTGTCCTCGACAAAGTCGGTGCCTTCTATGTCATGCCGCGCCCTGTCCTCTTTAGCTGAGTCGGCGGCCGGCAAGACCGGATTGGCGGAGTTTTCCGGGGAAACCGGCATTTCGGTGTCGCTGACCGGGCGCAGCAGGCCGGTATGGCGCAGCGACAGGTGCGCGCGCTTGTTGGTGGGCTGGCCCAGTTCGCGCAGCCGATCGATGGCCGTGGCCGGCCCGCCGGGGGGCTGCGGCTCGACAGCTGGCGCCACGGGGGCAGTGGCCGCAACCGCTGCAGAGGGCTTTGCCGCGGGGGCGGGCTTGCGCGCGGCCACCATGGGAATGGGCCGGCGCGAGGGCTGGGCGGCAGGCGTCTCGTCCACGGCGATGCCGGCCTCGATCACCAGGTCATGCGCGCCGCCGGTGAGGATCAGGTGTTCGACATTGTCGCGCCGCACGATCAGCAGTTGCCGCTTGGGGTCGAGGGCGAGGCTGTCCACCACTGCCAGCCGCCGGTTGCGTCCGCGACCGACATTGCCCGAGGCGCGGGCCAGGAGCTTGAGCAGCCACAGCACCAGCACGATCGCCACCACGACAGCAGCGAGGGCGAAGATCGTGGTCAGAATACTATTGTCACCGAAAAGGCTGGTGATGAACTGCATGTCGGCTCCCAAACAGGCGCCACCCGAATCCGGCGGCACATATTGCCTACCACATCCCGATAAATGTGCAGAATGCGAGGCAGGCTCTGCCCTAACGCGGTGTGGTTAACGCTTGATTAACCATAGACCGGCAAGAATTGCCCAGCGCGGACCATTTTGAGACTCGCGGGGGATTTCGGCCAATGGGCCTGATGAATATGCCGGTGTTTACGGCACTGACCGACAAGATGCGCTGGCACCAGGCTCGTCAAGGCCTCCTGGCCGAGAACGTCGCCAATGCTGAAACCCCAGGATTTCGGGGGCGCGATCTGGCGCAGTATGATTTTGCTGACCGCTCGAGCGGCTTTTCCTCGGCATCGGTCACCACCTCGGCCACCCAGCCCATGCACTTTTCCGTGTCCAGCAGCGAAGGCTCGGCCTTTGGTGCGCAGCGCATGGCCAATTTCGAGGTCACCCCGGAGGGCAACGGGGTCACGCTGGAAGACGAGATGATGAAG
Source organism: Alphaproteobacteria bacterium (assembly GCA_018828145.1). GTDB lineage: Bacteria > Pseudomonadota > Alphaproteobacteria > Rhizobiales > Devosiaceae > Devosia. The sequence goes on from JAHJWO010000009.1 coordinate 29,831, forward strand.
GTCACGACCAACATGATGGACTACCAGGCCGCGACCACCCTCTACCAGAAGTCGATCAAGATCCTCAAAACCGCGATGGGCCGTCAGGCCTGACAGAGAGCTAGCGTCACATGGATTTCAACTCTTCGCTCCGCATCGCTGCCACCGGACTGCACGCCCAGACCGCGCGCATGCGGGTGATCGCCGAAAACCTCGCCAATGCGGATTCCGCCGGCACGGCGCCGGGGGAGGAGCCCTATCGCCGGCGCATCCCGACCTTCGAGGTTTCCTATGACGCCGATGTCGGCGGCAAGATCGTCGAGGTGGGCAACCTCGCCTATGACATGAGCAACTTCACCAGCCGCTACGAGCCCGGCCACCCTGCGGCGGATGCTACGGGCTATGTGCAGTATCCCAACGTCAACCCGCTGATCGAGACGATGGATATGCGCGAGGCCCAGCGCACCTATGAGGCAAATCTCAACGTCGTCACCGTGACGCGGCAGATGCTCGGGCGCACGCTCGACATCCTGCGCGGCTAGCGGTTCCGGTTCGACAAGCAAACACTGGCGGGAGCCGATAGATGGCCATCAATACCCCATTCAATGCCGCAACCGCCGCCTATGGCAATGCCAGCCGGCTGATCAACCAGGCGGCCAAGCCCAATACCGACCTGACTGCACTTGCTGCCCCCTCCGGCGGTGGCAGCTTTGCCGACATCCTGGCCCAGCAGGTGCAGGGCGTGGTGGATTCGGGTCGGGCGAGCGATGCCATGGCCGTCGACATGGTCAACGGCAAGGCCAACGTGGTCGACATGGTGACCGCGCTCAGCGAAACCGAAATCGCCATCGAAAGCATGGTGACCATCCGCGACCGCGTGATCTCGGCCTACGAAGAAATCATGCGGATGCCGATCTGAGGATAGCGGGCAGGTATTGCTGCAGGGTGCTGCGCTCTCCGGCACCCCATCGCTCAAACACCGCGTTAGGATTATCTTAACCCAGCGCGATTCGTGCGCAGCGAGACCACCATGACCGGCGCCGAAGTGCTCGACATTGCCAGTGACGGCATCTGGACGCTGATCATCGTATCGGCGCCGATGATGATTGTCGGGCTGGTGGTGGGCGTCGTCATCGCGCTGTTCCAGGCGCTGACCCAGATCCAGGAACAGACCCTGGTCTTCGTGCCCAAGATCATCTCCATCTTCATCACCATGCTGCTGGCCCTGCCGTTTCTGGGCGCCACCATGGGTGGCTACATGAACCGCGTGGTCGACATGATCATCGTGGGCGGCTGACGGTGACGATCGGCCTCGACTGGCTGCCGGAAACGGCCTTTCTCTACCTGCTGCTGTTCACGCGCATCGGCGCGATCCTGATGCTGATGCCGGCGCTGGGCGAGGACATGATCCCGATGCGCATGCGGCTCAGCTTCGCGCTGGCCTTTACCCTGGTGGTCTATCCGCTGCTGTCGCCCAACCTGCCGGGCATGCCGGCCGATGTCATGGGCATAATCGGCCTCATCTTCCATGAGCTGGCCATCGGGATCATCCTGGGCGCCATTGCGCGCATCACGGTGATGGCGACCCAGGTTGCCGGCTCCATCATCGCGTTCCAGACGGGGCTGTCGACCGCCATGGCGGCCGACCCCACGCAGGTCGGCGTGCAGGGCGCGGTGTTCGGCAGCTTCCTCAGTTTCCTGGGCATGGTGCTGATCTTTGCCACCGACCTGCATCACATGGCCCTGGCCGCGACCTATGACAGCTACATGGTGTTTCCGCTCGACGCGCCGCTGATGTTCGACGATGCGGCGCAGCTGGCCATCCAGACGGTGGCCGGGGCGTTCAGCGTCGGCGTGCAGATGTCGGCGCCTTTCATCGTCTTTGGCCTGGTGTTCAACCTGGGGGCGGGCATCCTGGCCCGGCTGATGCCGGCCATGCAAGTTTTCTTCGTGCTAATGCCGGCCAATATCGTGATCGGCCTCGTGCTGTTTGCGCTGCTGCTCAGCGCGATGATGGGCTGGTATCTCACGTCCTTTGAGAACCACCTCGCAATGTGGCGGGGGTGACCGATGTCCAGTGAGGCCCCCGAACAAGACTCCAAAACAGAAGACCCTTCCCAAAAGAAGCTCGAGGACGCCCACAAAAAGGGCGATGTGGCCAAGAGCCAGGAAGTGGTCACCTGGTTCATGCTGCTGGGGTCTTCCGCCATCTTCACGATGATGGCGCCGGCGACGGCGGCGAACCTGTCCGGGTCGCTCGAACTGCTGCTGATGAATGCCGACCAGTTCCAGCTGGGGGGCGCCGGCTTTGCCGCGTTCTTCAACGGCCTCGCCCTGACGCTGGTGGGCACGGTGCTGATCCCGCTGGTGGTGCTGTCGAGCTGTGCCATCCTGGCCAACCTGATCCAGCACCGGCCGCTGATGTCTGCCGAGCCGATCATCCCGAAATTCTCCAAGATCTCGCCGCTGGCCGGGGCCAAGCGCCTGTTCTCCACCGAGTCGCTGGTCAATTTCGGCAAGGGCCTGGCCAAGATTTTCATCGTCGGCACGGTGGTTGTGCTCGTCGTGTGGCCCGAGCGCGACCGGCTGGAGACGATGATGACGTCCGATCCGCTGATCATCCTGGCCGATTTCCAGGAGATCGGCCTCAAGATCTTCATCGCCGTCCTGCTCATCGTCACGGTCATCGCGCTGGCGGACTATATGTATGTGCGCCAGAAATGGTGGAAGAAGCAGATGATGACGCTTCAGGAAACGCGCGACGAATACAAGCAGCAGGAGGGCGATCCGCACGTCAAGGGCAAGCTGCGCCAGCTGCGGCAGGAGCGCTCGCGCCGGCGCATGATGTCGGCGGTGCCGGACGCCACGGTGGTCATTACCAACCCGACGCACTTTGCCGTGGCGCTCAAATACGACAAGGGCATGAAGGCGCCGCTCTGCGTGGCCAAGGGCGCCGATGCCATTGCCCTGCGCATCCGCGAACTGGCCAGGGAACACGACGTGCCGATCGTCGAAAATCCGCCGCTGGCCCGCGCCCTGTTCGCAGCGGTCGAGGTTGATGGCGTCATCCCCAACGAGCATTTCAAGGCCGTGGCCGAAGTCATCGGCTTCGTGATGCGACTCAAGCGGGGCGCGGGGTGGAAGTCGAGCTAGGGTAGGGTAGTGTTGAAAACGCGGATCGACCTCCCGCAGGGTCTGGCCATTTGCTAGACCATTAACAGGGGCCTGATTCGGGCCATATCACCGCTTGCGGAGCATTCTGGACCCATGGCAGCACGGCCGCTTGGCGAGGACAATTACCCCGATCCCCTGGTGGCCGGGGGGCGGGGCAGTGCCGGGCTGTGGCGCGTGCTGGTGCTGGGGCTGGCGCTGATCGGCATTGCCGTGGTGTTCTCGCTGTTCGGCGAGCGCATTCCCCCCGACGCGATCATGACCTTTGTCGGCATCCTGGCGGTGGTGGGGGTGTTCTGCCTGTTCGGACTGGCAGCCGGGCTGTTCCGCTTTGCCAATGGCGAAGAGCGCCGCACCATTTCCAATGCCGTGGTCGACAGCCTGCCCTTCGGCGCCGTGGTGGCGGATCGCGACGGCAAGATTTCCTACGTCAACGCCCATTATGGCAGCTTCACCGGCGCGGTGACCAATGGCGTGCCGGTGGGCGTGCCGCGGCTGTTTGCCGGGCAGTCCGATGCCGCCGAGGCCATCTACCGGCTGTCGCGCGCCGCCAAGGACGGGCGCTCGGCGGTCGAGGATATCCGCATCATCGGCGGGCTGGGCGGGTCGGTAACCGATACGGCCAAGCCCTACTGGTATCGCGTCGCCGTGCGGCCGCTGCCGGAATCGGACGAGACCAGCAAGCCTCTGGTCATCTGGTCAGTTGAAGACATTACCCGCGACCGCGACAACAATGAGAGCGCCTTCCGCGACCTGCAGCGCGCCATCGACTATCTCGACCATTCGCCGGCCGGCTTCTTCTCGGCCGATGCGCATGGCAGCATCCAGTATCTCAACTCCACGCTGACCGACTGGCTGGGCTATGACCTGGCCGAGTTCAATGCCGGGCATCTGAGCCTTTCCGACCTGGTGCGCGGCGACGGCGCGAGCCTTTTGATGCGCGGCCGCGGCGATGGCGAGATCCGCACCGAGATCATCGATATCGACCTCGTCCGCCGCAATGGCACCAGCTTTCCGGTGCGCCTGCTGCATCGGGCGGCGCGGCTGGCCGATGGCGAACTGGGCGAGACGCGCACCCTGGTGCTCGACAAGTCCAATGCGCCCGATACCGAGGAAGAGCTGCGTGCCGCCGAAGTGCGGTTCTCGCGCTTTTTCAACGACACGCCATTCGCCATTGCCACGCTGGACGGGGAAGGGCGGATCATCCGCACCAATGCCCCGTTCGGGCGCATCTTCAAATGGTCCGGCGAAGAAAAGAGCCTCGAGCTGCAGCCGTTGAGCGAACTGATCGGGGAGGGCAGCCGCGACAAGTTTGCCCGCGCCATCGCCGATGCCGCGGCGCATCGCTCCGAGGTCGAGCCGGTCGATGCCCTGCTCAGCGCCGAGGGCGACCACGCCGTGCGGCTCTATCTTTCGGCGTCGGAAATGAGCGCCGGCTCGCCCGAGCAGGTCAATGTCTACGCGCTGGACATGACCGACCAGCGCAAGCTGGAAGCCCAGTTTGCCCAGAGCCAGAAGATGCAGGCCGTCGGCCAGCTTGCCGGCGGCGTGGCGCATGATTTCAACAATCTGCTGACTGCCATTATCGGCTTTTCCGACCTGCTGCTGCTCAAGCACAAGCCGGGCGACCCGTCCTTCAGCGAGCTGATGCAGATCAAGCAGAATGCCAACCGCGCCGCGGGCCTCACCCGGCAGTTGCTGGCATTCTCGCGCCGGCAGACGCTGCGGCCGCAGACGCTGGAACTGCCGCTCATCGTCGATGACCTCACCGTGCTGCTCAAGCGCATGATCGGCGAGAAGAACACGCTGAGCGTCGAGCATGGCCGCAATATCTGGCCGGTGCGCGCCGACGTGGTGCAGCTCGAACAGGTCATCATCAACCTCGTGGTCAATGCGCGCGACGCCATGCCCAATGGCGGCGCCATCACCATCCGCACCAGCAATGTCGAGCGCTCCGAGGCCGAGCGCCTCAACTTCGAGGGCATGGTGCCGGCCGATTATGTGCTGATCGACGTGCAGGATACCGGCACGGGCATGAGCCAGGAGGTGCTGGCCAAGATATTCGAGCCCTTCTTCACCACCAAGGAGCTGGGCAAGGGCACAGGCCTGGGCCTCTCGACGGTCTATGGCATCGTCAAGCAGACCGAGGGCTATATCTATCCGGTGTCGGTCGTGGGGGTCGGTACGACCTTCAAGATCTTCCTGCCGCGTCACGTCGCGAGCGCCAACGAACAGGCCGCCAAGGGTGCCGTCGCCGCTGCCCCCGTCCGCGATCTCACCGGTCACGAGCGCATTCTGCTGGTTGATGACGAAGAGAGCGTGCGCGCCTTCTCAGCCCAGGCGCTGCGTGCCACTGGCTATGAAGTGTTCGAGGCCGATGGTGGCGAAGAGGCGCTCGAAGTATTGGAAGATCAGGACTTCAAGATCGACCTGATGATTTCCGACGTGGCAATGCCAGAAATGGACGGGCCGACCCTGCTCAAGCATGTGCGCGAGCAGATGCCCAATCTCAAGGTCATCTTTGTCTCGGGCTATGCCGAGGAAAGCGTGCGCCGCGACATCGAGGACGACCAGAGCGTCGAATTCCTGCCCAAGCCCTATTCGCTCGACCAGATCAATTCCAAGGTCAAGGAAGTGCTGCAGATGCTGGGCAAGGACGAGGTCCATTGAACGTCCACGGACGGTTCGAGGGGCCCTCCGAGCTCAACGTACTGGGCGAGCCGCTCAGCCCCTGTTCCAGCGATCCGCTTACCGGGTTCTTTCGCACCGGCTATTGCGCCGCCGGGCCGGACGGTGCGGCCTTTCACCTGGTCTGCATCGAGGCGAGCGACAGCTTCCTCGATTATTCCAGATCGGCGGGCAATGACCTGACGACGCCGATGCCGCAATTCGCCTTTCCGGGGCTGGTGGCCGGCAATCGCTGGTGCCTCGTTGCGCAGCGCTGGTCGCAGGCGCATCAGGCCGGCATGGCGCCGCGCGTCTTCCTGCGTTCCACCAACCAGGCCGTGCTGGGGATGATTCCGCTGGGCGTACTGAAGGCCTATGCGCTGGATTTGAACTGAAGTTCTCACCTCTCCCTTTGGGGGAGAGGTCGGCGCGCAGCGCCGGGTGAGGTGGCCCTTGACAAGATCGGTGCGTGGGAAGCCCCCCCAAGAGGGTCGATCTCTCCTCTCCAGAGAGGCGACGCTCAGTCCAGTTCCCCCAGCACCGCATCGAGCTTGCTGAAGCTCATTTCCATGCCCTCGGCCATGCCGGTCGCCGCGACCATGTCGCGATGGGCCCGGGAGACATAGGTCAGGCGGGTGGTTGCCAGCGTTGACTGGTCCTGCTGGGCGAAGGCGACCTGGCTGCGATAGGGCGGTCCCATGACCTCGCCATCGAACACTTCCTGCGCATCGATCAGGCTGGGCGCATCGATCGCGTCGATCGTGCCGCTCACGGCCAGAAAGTCATTGTTGGGCCCGTGCCATTCGAAGCGATAGGTCCCACCGGGCCGGGCCTCGTAGCTGCAGACCGGCATGGTCCAGCCATCCGGGCCGGTCAGCCAGCGCCGGATCAAGGCGGGCTGCGTGTAGCAGGCATAGACGAGGTGGGGCAGGGCCGCGAAGCCGCGCTGGATGACGATCTCGGTATCGCTGGGCGTGGTGACGGTCAGTGGCTTGCCGAACTGCATGGCGCTGCTCCTAGGTCTTGCCCGAGGCGGCTTCGATGGCCTTGAGCTCGCCGAGCAGGTCGTCGAGCCGGTCGAACTGCGCCGCCCAGAATTTGCGATAGTCGACCAGCCAGCCCGTGGCTTCGGCCAGCGGCCTGGCTTCGAGCTTGCAGGGGCGGCGCTGGGCGTCGCGACCGCGCGAGATCAGCCCGGCTTTTTCCAGCACCTTGAGATGCTTGGATATGGCCGGCTGGCTCATGTCAAAGGGCTCGGCCAGCTCCATGACCGACGCCTCGCCCTGCGCCAGCCGCGCCAGGATCGCCCTTCGCGTCGGATCGGCAAGCGCCTGGAAGGTGGCGTCGAGGGCGGCAGTGCTGGGCATGGCAATAACTCTGAGGTTCTAGAACCGTTGAGTTATGTTGCCTGCGCCCCGCGCTGCCGTCAAGCCGTGCCGCCGGGTATGGGCGTGCCGGGCGCCAGGAGGCCCTTGCCGGCCAGGGTGGTCCACAGCTCGACAGGCACCTTGACGTCCCACCACGCGAGAATGCCGTCCAGCTCGGCTGGCGAGCGCGGGCCGGGCAGGACATTGCACACGGCCGGATGGGTCAGCGGGAACTGCAGCGCGGCGGCGGGCAGGGGAACGCCGAACTGCTGGCACACCGCGTCGATGGCGCGGACCTTGGCGACGATCTCCTCGGGGGCCTTGGCATAGTTGAACTTGTCGCCGCCCACCAGGATGCCCGAATTGAACGGCCCGCCAATGACCACCGAGGCGCCACGCGCCACGCAGGTGCTGAGGAATGGATCGAGCGAGGTCTGCTCGAGCAGCGTATAGCGACCGGCCAGCAGGAAGACGTCCCAATCGCCCAGCGCGAAGGCGTCCATCAGCACCTGCCATTCGTTGACGCCAAGGCCGATGGCCTTGATGACGCCGCTGTCGCGCAGCTCGCGCAACGCCTTGTAGCCGCCCGTGGCCAGCTGGTTCCACAGCGGCTTGTTGCCTTCCACGCCGTGGGTGGCCACGCCGATATCGTGGACATAGACGATGTCGATGCTGTTGAGGCCCAGCCGCTGCAGGCTGTCCTCGAAGGAGCGCATGACCGCATCATAGGAATAGTCATAGAGCTGGTTGAAGGGCAGGGGATCGACCCAGGCGCCCTTGTCCTGCTCGGCAGGCGAAACCGGCTTGAGCAGGCGACCGACCTTGCTGGACAGCACGACGCCCTCGCGCCGCTCGCGCAGCACATCGCCCATCAGGTGTTCCGAGCGGCCCAAGCCATATTGCGGTGCGGTATCGACATAGGTGATGCCCATGTCCAGCGCGTGGCTGACGGTGGCGCGGGCCTGATCGGCCGGGACGGCGGAGAAGATGCCGGCCAGCGAGGCGCCGCCCAGGCCCAGCGTGGTCACCTCCAGGTCGGTGCGTCCGACCCGGCGTCTTTCGAAAGCGCGAGCAGTCATGTCATCCCTCCAGCAGGCGGAAGGATAACTGACATGTTAGTTGGCCGGCTTCAAGATCAATAGAGATTGCCGACGATGACGGGGTGCTCGACCTCGTTGCGCACCGGGTTGCGCAGCGCCGCGCCGAACTGGGCTTCCTCGATCTCGAAGATGTCGTCGGGCTGCGTCTTGATGCCATCGGCAAAGCTCAGCGTGGCGGTGCCGAACATATGCACATGCACGTCGCCGGGGTGGCGGAACAGGTCATACTTGAAGTGGTGATATTCCAGATTGGCGATGGTGTGGCTCATATTGTCCTCACCCGACAGGAAGGGCTTTTCCCACAGCACCTTTCCGTCACGCAGGATGCGCGACATGCCCTCGATATGGGCCGGCAGGTCGCCGAGGCGCAGTTCCGGCCCGAAGGCGCAGGCGCGCAGCTTGGAATGGGCCAGATAGAGGTAGTTGACCCGCTCGGTCACATGGTCGGAAAATTCATTGGCGAGGGCAAAGCCCAGTCGGCGCGGCTGGCCATTGTGGTCGATCACATAGATGCCGGCGATTTCCGGCTCTTCGCCGGCGTCGAGCGCGAAGCCGGGGGACGGGATGGGGTGGCCGGGATTGACCACCGAATAGCCATTGCCCTTGTAGAACCATTCCGGCTGCACGCCCTTGCGCCCGTCGGCCGGCTTGCCGCCTTCGAGGCCCATGCGGAACATCTTCATCGTGTCGGTGAGGCCGGTCTCGGCCGCGCCGCTATTGGCGGTGTGCATGGCGTCGCGCGTGGCGGCGGAGCCCAGATGGGTGAGGCCCGTGCCGGTGACATAGAGATGGGCCGGATCGGGATGATCGACCGGGGCCAGCATGCGGCCTTCGGCCAGGATTGCCGCACGGTCCAGCGTTTCGCCCAGGCCCATTTCAGCGACCAGTGCGCCAATGCCGCCCTGCCGGGAGAGGGCCGTCATGGCTAAGGCATAGACGCTGGTGGCGCCATTGACCAGGCGGGCGGTGCCGCCCTCGACGGCGCCGACGGCGCGCTCGCCATTGGCATCGAAAAACTGGATCAGGTTCATGCTGGGCAACTCCGCTGGCGATTGTCCGGCATAAAGCGCAACAAGGCGCGAAGAGGCAAGCCAAAAATCATACTTATCGTCAGGCGGTCGCGAATCCCCTGCGGCCGTGGCACAAGGTCGGGGCGGCGATTCTGTGCTTCTCCCTCCCGATGTTCTCATTTTGTCCCTTGACAGGACGGGAACAAGATGAGAACAAATAGCGCACATTCAAGGCATGGCCACCTGCGGTGTCGGCGCGTTGCGCAGCCTCCAAGAGCGTGGAATAAGGAGAGAACTGATGGCTAACGCGCCGCTACGTGTTGTTGAAGGTGGATCGATGGATAAGGACAAGGCACTTGCCGCGGCGCTCAGCCAGATTGAGCGCAATTTCGGCAAGGGCTCGATCATGCGCCTGGGCGAGGCGTCCTCGATCGAGGTCGAATCGATCTCCACCGGGTCGCTCGGCCTCGACATCGCGCTGGGCATTGGCGGTCTGCCCAAGGGCCGTATCGTTGAAATTTTCGGGCCGGAAAGCTCGGGCAAGACCACGCTGGCGCTGCATGTCATCGCCGAGGCCCAGCGGGCCGGCGGCATCTGCGCCTTTGTCGACGCCGAGCATGCGCTGGACCCGATCTATGCCCGCAAGCTGGGCGTCAATGTCGATGACCTGCTGATCTCCCAGCCCGATGCCGGCGAGCAGGCGCTCGAAATCACCGACACGCTGGTGCGAAGCGGTGCCATCGACGTGCTGGTGGTCGATTCGGTGGCGGCGCTGACGCCGCGGGCCGAACTCGAAGGCGAGATGGGCGATGCCCTGCCGGGCCTGCAGGCGCGGCTGATGAGCCAGGCCATGCGCAAGCTGACCTCGTCGATCTCCAAGTCCAAGTGCCTGGTCATCTTCATCAACCAGATCCGCATGAAGATCGGCGTGATGTATGGCTCGCCCGAGACGACGACGGGCGGCAATGCGCTCAAGTTCTACGCCTCGGTTCGCCTCGACATCCGCCGCATCGGCGCGCTCAAGGATCGCGAAGAGATCGTGGGCAACCAGACCCGCGTGAAGGTGGTCAAGAACAAGCTGGCCCCGCCCTTCCGCCAGGTCGAATTCGACATCATGTATGGCGAAGGCATTTCCAAGACGGGCGAATTGCTCGATCTGGGCGTCAAGTCCGGCATTGTCGAGAAATCGGGCGCCTGGTTCTCCTGGGACAGCCAGCGTCTGGGGCAGGGCCGCGAGAATGCGCGCCAGTTCCTCAAGGACAATCCGGCGATCGCCAATACGATCGAACAGGGCGTGCGCGAAAGCTCGGGCCTGCTCGGCGAGGTGCTGCTGGTGGCCGGCGGCGACGACGAGGCCGCGGGCGACGACGAATAGGCTATCCACCCATGCAGGGTTTGCTGGAGGCATCGCGCAGGCGGTGCCTCTTTTTTGTTTGGGCGCCGTGATGCCAGTGCCGCAGCAATGCTGGACATTGCCGCGACCGGCACGATAGAAAGCCAGCCGACCTTCTCTGCGGCGCATCGCGCCATTCTCCGCAATGAAAGCCTTCTGATGACCAGCGTAAACGACCTCCGTTCGAGCTTTGTCGACTACTTTGCCCGCAATGGTCACGAGGCCGTGCCGTCGAGCCCTTTGGTGCCGCGCAACGATCCGACGCTGATGTTCACCAATTCGGGCATGGTGCAGTTCAAGAACACCTTTACCGGTGTCGAAAAGCGCCCCTATTCGCGGGCCACCACGGCGCAGAAATGCGTGCGCGCCGGCGGCAAGCACAACGACCTAGACAATGTCGGCTTCACCGCGCGCCACCACACCTTCTTCGAGATGCTGGGCAATTTCTCGTTCGGAGATTACTTCAAGGACCACGCCATCGAGCTGGCCTGGAACCTGCTGACCCGCGACTGGGGCCTGCCCAAGGACAAGCTGATGGTCACCGTCTATGAGGACGATGACGAGGCGCTGGACCTGTGGAAGAAGATTGCCGGCCTCTCCGAGGACCGCATCGTCAAGCTCGGCGCCAAGTCGAACTTCTGGCAGATGGGCGATACCGGCCCCTGCGGCCCGTGCTCGGAAGTGTTCTACGATCACGGCGAGCATGTCTGGGGTGGCCCGCCGGGCTCGCCCGAGGAAGATGGCGATCGCTGGATCGAGATCTGGAACCTGGTCTTCATGCAGTATGAGCAGCATGGCGACGGCTCCCGCACCGGCCTGCCGCGGCCCTCGATCGATACCGGCATGGGCCTCGAGCGCGTCGCCGCGGTGATGCAGGGCGTGCATGACAATTACGATATCGACCTGTTCCGCTCGCTCATCGCCGCCACGGCAAATGCCACCGGCGCCGATATCGACGGCGAGGGCAACCGGAGCCTGCGCGTCATTGCCGATCACCTGCGCTCGATGAGCTTCCTCATCGCCGAGGGCGTGCTGCCATCCAATGAGGGCCGCGGCTATGTGCTGCGCCGCATCATGCGCCGCGCCATGCGCCACGCCACACTGCTCGGCAGCAGCGAGCCGGTCATCTACAAGCTGGTGCCCACCCTGGTGCGCGAAATGGGCCAGGCCTATCCCGAACTCAGCCGTGGCGAAGCCATGATCGCCGAGACCGTCCGCCTCGAAGAGGGCCGCTTCCTCAAGACGCTCGGCCGCGGCCTGCAGATCCTCGATGCCGAGACCAGCGAGATGAGCGAAGGCGCGGTACTCAATGGCGCCGCCGCCTTCAAGCTCTACGACACCTATGGCTTCCCGCTCGACCTGACCCAGGATGCCCTGCGCCTGCGCGGCATCACGGTCGACCAGGCTGGTTTCGACGCCGCGATGGCCGCCCAGAAGGCCGAGGCCCGCAAGAGCTGGTCCGGCTCGGGCGAAGCCGCCACCGATACGGTGTGGTATGGCCTGGCCGACAAGCTCGGCCCGACCGAATTCCTCGGCTACGAGACGGAAACGGCCGAGGGCGAGGTCAAGGCCCTGCTCAAGGACGGCAAGGAAGTGTCGGCTCTGTCCGCTGGCGAGGAAGGCTTCGTCGTCGTCAACCAGACGCCCTTCTATGGCGAAAGCGGCGGCCAGGTCGGCGATACAGGCTCGCTCAAGGGCGAGGGCGTCGCCGCCACCGTCACCGATACGCAGAAGCATCACGGCGTCTTTGCCCACAAGGTGAGCGTCACCGCCGGCACGCTCAAGCTCGGGCAGCCCCTGACGCTTGTCGTCGATCACGAGCGCCGCTCGTCGATCCGCGCCAACCATTCGGCGACCCATCTGCTGCATGAGGCGCTGCGCATCGTGCTGGGCGACCATGTCGCCCAGAAGGGCTCGATGGTGTCGCCCGATCGCCTGCGCTTCGATTTCGTCCACACCAAGCCCGTCACCGACCAGGAAATGGCCGAGGTCGAGGACATTGCCAATGCCATCATCCTGCAGAACACCCCGGTGGAAACGCGCCTGATGGGCGTCGAGGAAGCCAAGGAATCCGGCGCTCGCGCGCTGTTCGGCGAAAAGTATGGCGACGAAGTCCGCGTCGTGGCCATGGGCGAGCCCACCGGCAATGGCCTGGGCTGGTCGGTGGAGCTGTGCGGCGGCACCCATGTGCGCCGCACCGGCGATATCGGCCTGGTATCCATCGTGGCGGAAAGCGCCGTCGGTGCCGGCGTGCGCCGCATCGAGGCACTGACCGGCAAGTCGGCGCGGCATCGCGGCAATACCAATGTGGCCATCGTCAATGCCGCGGCGGGCCTGTTGCGCGCGGGCAGCCATGAAGTGCTCGATCGCATCGGCGCGCTGCAGGACAATATCAAGAAGATCGAGCGCGAACTGACCGATGCCCGCAAGAAGCTGGCTCTGGGCGGTGGCAGCGGCGCCGGCGCCACCGCGGCGGCCGACGAGGCCGTCAACGGCGTGACCTATGTGGGCCGCACCGTCGAAGGCATTGCCGCCAAGGACGTCAAGGGCCTGGTCGACAGCGAGAAGAAGCGCATCGGCTCGGGTGTGGTCACCGTCGTGCTCAAGGGCGATGACGGCAAGGGCACGGTAGCCATCGGCGTCACGCAGGACCTGACTTCGCGCTATGCGGCGGGCGAGCTGATCAAGCTGGCCACGGCGGCTCTGGGCGGGCAGGGCGGCGGCGGCCGCCCCGACATGGCACAGGGCGGCGGGCCGGACGGCTCCAAAGCGGCCGAAGCCATCGCCGCGGTCCGCGCCGCGCTCTAGGCAATCGCCACAAACAGCAAATCCCCGCTTCGGCGGGGATTTTTGTTTTGCAGGCTTGCTACAGCCCGGTGCGGTAGAAGAACAGCCGCGGCTTCCAGACGATCTTCATCTTTTCCGTCAGCACATTGGCCAGGCCCGCCGCGAGCACGATGACGAGGCCGGCAATGGCCAGCAGGTCCGGCACCTCGCCATAAAAGGCCGCGCCGAGCACGATGGCCCAGATGAGCTGGCTATACTGCACGGGCGCGACCAGATTGGCCGGCGTCACCTTGGTCGCCTGAATGATCAGCAGGCCGCCGACGCCGCCGAACAGGCCGATAATGAGGAATATCCCCAGCTGCTCCCAGGTGGGCCAGACAAAGGTAGGCAGCATCAGCACGAAGTTGACGGCGAGCGAATAGAGCGCCAGCACGCCCACAATGCTCACGCGGCGCTCGGTCGGGGCGATGTGGCGCAGGATGACCGTGGTGGTCGCGCCGAAGAAGATGGCAGCAAAGGCCGCCAGATGGCCCAGCTCGAGCGTGCGCATGCCTGGCCGCACCACCAGCAGCACGCCGAGAAAGCCAACGAAGAGCAGCAGCCAGCGCAGTTTGCGGACATGCTCCTTGAGCAACAGGACCGACAGCGCCGTCACGACAATCGGTGTCATGAAGGCGATGGCATAGACCTCGGCAAAGGCAATGTGGGTAAAGGCATACATTATGCAGGCCGTGCCGCAGATGGCGGTGACGCAGCGCAGCTGCAGCAGCCATTTGTGGCGCAGCTGAAACATCTCGCCCCAGCGCTCGTGACGATTGGTGACGATCAGCGGGATCACCGAAAAGGCGGTGGTGAAGAAGGCCAGCTCGAACACCGAGATGCCGGTGCCGATCCCCTTGATCAATGCGTCGGCCATGGAAAAGCTGGCATAGGCCAGAAAGGCTAGGAAGACGCCGACCGGCATCGAAAGACCTGAAATATGAGGAAGACTCGGAAAAGCTGCCGTTACCATACAAGCGCCGATTGTCGGCGTCGACCATGGCGACGCTAGATTTCCGGGCCCTGCACTTCGGTAATGTCGGTGGGCGAGCTGGGCCGGCGGGCGCGGTATTCGGCGAAGCGCCCGGCAATGCGGGTGCGGGCGCCGTCGATGAACACGTTGACCAGCCCCGACAGCACCACCACGGCCAGACCGATATAGGCGACGAAATCGGGATATTCGAAGTAGAAGAACGCGCCCAGGCCGATGGCCCAGACGATCTGCACATACTGGATCGGCGCCACCTGGCTGGCCGGGGCATTGCGCGTGGCGGCGATCAGCAGGATATGGCCCATGCCCACCATGCTGCCGGAGGCGGCCAGCAGGCCAAATTGCTGCGCGGTCGGCATGATGAAGCTGGGCGCCATCAGCACGGCATTGATGACGATGACATAGAGCGCGGGCAGCACGATCAGGCTCACCCGCTTCTCGGTCGGCGCGATGACGCGGAGGATGGTGGTGGTGGAGGCGCCGAACACGGCACAGAGCAGGGCGGTCAGGTGCCCCAGTTCCAGCTCGCGGAAGCCCGGCCGCACCACCAGCATGACGCCGAGGAAACCCAGCGCCAGCATGGCCCAGCGGATGGCATCGACCTTTTCCTTGAGGAACAGCACCGACATGACGGTGATGAACAGCGGCATCATGAAGACCAGCGAATAGGTCTCGGCAAAGGGGATGGTGGTGAAGGACACGGTCACCAGGATCGCCGAGGCCACGCCGGTAAACGAGCGCAGATGCACGAGGAAGGGATGCTTGAGCCGGAAGCTGTCGTGCCAGCGCTCACCCTTCGGCTTGGCGAAGGCGGCCGGGATCAGGCCGAAGACGGCAATGAAAAAGCCAATTTCGAAAACGGATAGGTCCTGCCCGAAGCCCTTGATGATGGCATCACCACAGGAATAGACCGAGTAGGCGACAACCGCATAAATCACGCCGACCGGCATGGCGAATCCAATGAAATCGAGTTGTGGGCAATGGCGCGACCATAGGTTGGCGCCGCGATTTGGTCGACACAAATAGCACGGGGCCCGCCGCCCGCAGTGGAATTGCGAAAAATGGCGCCCCGCCGGTAGGGCCACGTTAGCCACTCGGGCAGGCCGGCGATCACAAATTGCATCCGGCCTCGGGGCGTTAACCCGGCAACAAGCGCCTGCGCCGCTAACTTGCCTCCAAACCAGGAGGTTTCCGAATGAACTTATCAGCGAGAACGCTGGCTGCAGCAGTACTGGCATGGCTGGCCCTGGCGACCATGGCCACGGCCGATGACTGGATGGTGGACCGGCTGCGTGGACAGGCCATGGTGCAGGTCGATGGGCAGTGGCGGGATCTCGCGCGCGGCGACATTGTCGATGACTCAAGCCCGATCAAATCCCTCGATGGCAGCCGCGTGACCTTTGTGCGCGGCGTGGAGCGCATCGAGTTGAGCGGCGCAACCGAAATACGGATTTTCGACCGGGTCGGCGAGAAGATGACGACGGTCATGCAGGCCTATGGCGAGGTGACGATCGAGGCGGAGCGGCGCAACGTCCAGCATTTCTCGGTGCAGACGCCTTACCTGGCGGCCATCGTCAAGGGAACGCGGTTCACTGTCGTTTCCGATGACAGGCAATCCAATGTGGAAGTCTCGCGCGGGCTGGTACAGGTCCAGGATTACGTGCACGAGGTGGCAACCGATATCGCGCCCGGACAGACGGCAG
The DNA here is from genome assembly GCA_018828145.1 of Alphaproteobacteria bacterium. Taxonomy (GTDB): domain Bacteria; phylum Pseudomonadota; class Alphaproteobacteria; order Rhizobiales; family Devosiaceae; genus Devosia. Next base: position 46,038 of record JAHJWO010000009.1, read on the forward strand.
TGGTGGCCGATGATGTCGCCCTGCAGGTGACCGGCCGCGGCGCCAAGGCCCCGATGGTGACGTTCGATGGCGTGCTCGTCTCCGATCCGGTGCCGGGTGAGCCGGGCAATTCCACCAACAACGGCAATGGCCGTGGTGGTGCGGGCAACAGCGAGAACACGCCGGCTGCCAGCAAGAGCAATGGCAATGGTGGCGCGGGCAATAACGGCAAGGGTCCCGGCGGCAACAACGGCAACGGTAACGGCGCCAGCGGCAATGGCGGCGGCGGCAACAATGGCGATGGCAATGGCGGGGGCGCCGCGAGCAATAACGGCAATGGTGGCGGTGGTGCGGGCAAGAGCGAAGATACCCCGGCCGGCAACAACGGCAACCATGGCGGCAGCGGGAATGGCGGCGGTGCCGCTCACAACAATGGCAACGGCAGCGGTGGCGCCGGAAACAGCGAGAATACGCCGGCTGCCGGGCGCCAATAGCGACCGGGTGTCGCTAGGAAGGACCCTGCTGGCCGGCTAGTCTTGCCCGCAGCTCCATCTGGCTTATCGGCCTTCCGAGCAGATAACCCTGCCCGAAATTGCAGCCCCAGCCGAGGAGCTGGCTTGCCTGCTCCTCGGTCTCGATCCCCTCGGCGACGGCAACCTTGCCCAGTCGCGTGCAGAGCTCGACGACAGTGTGCAGCAGCGCATCGTCGGCGGGCTGCCGGCCCAGGCGCCGGACGAAGCTCTGGTCGATCTTGATCTTGTCGAAGGGCAGGGTGCTAAGATAGCTCAGCGCCGAATAGCCGGTTCCGAAATCGTCAAGCGACAGTTGCACACCGATCTGCTTGAGCCTGCTCAGCAGGGCTTGGGCGTCGTCGAGATGTTCGACCAGGGCGCCCTCGGTGATTTCCACATCCAGGCGATCGGGTGCCAGGCCGGACACGTCGAGCGCATGCGAAACATCACCCAGAATGTCACTGAGGCGCAGCTGGGCAGGCGACACGTTAACGGCGACGCGGACCGGCAAGGGCCAGGTGGCACATTCGCGGCAGGCGGCAACCAGGGCCCAGCGTCCAAGCTCGACAATATATCCGGTCTCCTCGGCGAGGGGGATGAAGTCTGCGGGTGAAATGGCGCCGTGCTGGGGATGATCCCAGCGCATCAGGGCCTCGGCCCCTATGATGGTGCGACTGCGCAGATCGATCTGCGGCTGATAGACGAGGCTGAGCTGGTTGGCAGCGATGGCTTCGCGCATCTCGAGGTCGATCTGGCGGCGCCGATCGATGGCCTGGCTCTGGGCGGGGTCGAAGCCGTTGCGCTCCAGCCCGCCCGCTTCGCCATGCAGGAGCGCAATGCGGGCGTTGCGCAGCAGGGACCGTTCGACATTGTCGCCGGTGGCATGTGCCATCGCGATGTCTATCGTGATGCCGTGCCCCGCCACGCGCTGGGTTCCAGAGATGGCACGGCGAATGTCGTTGCACATTGCCGCGGTTGCGGCGTCGTCCAGCGCCGTGTCGAAGCAGAGGGCAAAGACGTCCTGCGCTACATAGGCGAGCAGGGTGTGCGGCAGGGCGGCCAGGCGCGTGCCGGTGTTGCGGAGCACCGCATCGGAAATGTCGGTGCCGAGCGTGCCGCGGACATGGTCGAGGCGCCGGAGCTTGATCAGGATGATGGTGCCGACCGGCCCCAGACGCGGAAGGGCCTCGACCAGACCCGTGCGCGATAGCGTCCCCGTCGTTTCGTCATGGGTCGCCAGGTATGCAAGGCGCCGTTGCGCCGCACGCCGCTGACGAATCTGGTCGCCCACTTCGTTGGAGAGGGCCGCGGCAAAAAGCACGGGCAGCCCGGCATGGAGCACCGCGGTGTCGATCATCATTGCGTTGCCCAGATAGGCGATGAGGCTGATGCCTTCCCAGGCCAGCATGGTCGCCAGGACGAGGCCGCCAATGCCCCAGATCGGGATCCGGCCCCCGAATGCGGCCAGCATCAAGGCGCACATGCCCAGGACAAGGGCGGAGGGCAGAAAGCCCAACTCGCGCAGGGGGCGGTCGAGGATCAGGGTCTCGACGGCCAGGGCCTGGACGATCGGACCGGGAATGGTCCCGAAGCGCGGCACCTGAAAGAAGTCCCGCAATTCCACGGCGGTGGCGCCCACAATGACATTGCGGTCGCGGAAGGCGTCGGCAGCCACGCGACCTTCAATCACGTCGATGAAGGAGAAGCGCGCCAGGGCATTGGCGTCGATGCCATAGTCGATCCCGACATGGTCCACCTGCTCCACGACACGTCCCGAAAGCACATGGGCCAGCGCGGGAATGAAGCTGCCGTCGCTGGACAGTCCCGACAGAAACTGCCGCGCCAGCCCCAGCTCGTCGAGCAGGATATTCACGCTGGCCGCGCCGGCATGCTCCAGGAAGGCGGGCAGTGGCTCGGCGAGGACAGGGCCCTCAGGGGTCTGCTGCTGAAAGGCGCCCAGCCAGGCATAGCCTCCGGCCCGGGCAAGGGCATCGGCAAAAGGCTGGTCCTGGTCGGGCGTGCTGGCGCTGGAAAAGTCGATGTCGAAGGCGATTTCGGCAGCGTCCATTGCCACCAGCCGATCCAGCAGTCGGGCATAGAGCGCGCGAGGCCACGGCCAGACCCCGATTTCGGCGAGGCTCTTGCTGTCGATCTCGACCAGAACGGTGCGTCCGGAAGGCTCCAGTCCTGCCAGGCTGAAGCGGATATCCTGCAGGAGCTTGTCCTGCGATGCCAGGCCGCCCGCGGCGGTCATCGCGATCAGGCCCGCCAGAAGCGCTGCGATGAGTCCCAATCGAAACCAGCGATTCACCGTGAAGCCTCCGAACCGTGTTCAACCGACAGCATTAGGCTGCTTCGGTAAAGAGCGGATGAGCGTCCGCACCGGCTCGGGCGCATCATTCTCAACATGGGCTGAATAGAGCATTCATGCAGGTGTCATCCGCATGATGATTTGAATTGCGCGCGGTTGTGCAGTCCCCGATAAATTGGACTGACTTTGCTGGAGGGCAATATTCATGCGCATCATTCGTAATCTTGTGCTCGGCGCCATTGCGGCGCTGGGCCTGGCATTCCCGGCTGTGGCGGCCGAGCGCGCCATCATCGTGCTCGATGGGTCCGGTTCGATGTGGGCGCAGATCGAGGGCAAGGCGCGCATCACCATTGCGCGCGAAACGCTGGGCTCGGTGCTGGCGACGCTGCCCGATGAACTCGAGCTGGGCTTCATGACCTATGGCCACCGCGAAAAGGGCAATTGCGCCGATATCGAAATGCTGGTCCAGCCCGCCACGGGCACCGGCGCGGCCATTGCCGCCGCGGCCGATGGCATCAATCCCAAGGGCATGACGCCAATTTCCGACGCGGTGCGGCTCGCGGCCGAGGACCTCGCCTTCACCGAACAGAAGGCCACGGTGATCCTGATCACCGATGGGCTGGAAACCTGCGAGGTCGACCCGTGTGCGTTGGCATCGGACCTTGAGGCCCAGGGCATCGATTTCACCACCCATGTACTCGGCTTCGGCCTATCGGACGAGGAGGGCCAGCAAGTGGCGTGCCTCGCCGAGAATACCGGCGGCAAGTATCTGTCGGCCAATGACGGCGCTGCGCTGGTCGATGCCCTGACGGCCACCGTTGCCGAAGTCGCCCAGGCCGCGCCTGAGCCCGAACCAGAGCCGGCCCCCGAGCCGGAGCCCGCAGCGCTCGACTATACCGTGGCGCCGACTGCCGCGCTTTCGGAGGGCGGCCCGGACATGACCGATGAGGGCAATGACCTGGTCTGGAGCTTCCACACCGTGGGCGCCGATGGCGCAGCGGGCGAATGGATCCGCACCGAATACCATGCCGGCGCGCAGATCGACATGGAGCCGGGCGACTATATCATGCGGGCCGAATGGGGCGCCGCCAGCGTCGACCAGCCGGTGACCGTGGTCGCCGGAGAAGTGATCGCGCCGCATTTCGTGCTCAATGCCGGCAAGCTCATCGTGCGGCCCTATCCGTCCGAGGGCCAGCCGGTGGATGACGGGGCATCCGTCAATGTCGCCTATCCCGGCGGCGCGGACACGACCGGCTATGGCGAGAGCACCTTCCGCCTGCCGGCCGGCGAACAGACGCTGACCGTGCGTCTGGGCGAGGGCGAGCATGTCGAGACCTTCACCCTTGCCGCCGGCGAGACCGTCGAGAAGGACATCGTGCTCGGCGTGGGCCTCGCCGTGATCAATGCCAGCTATGTCGAGGGCCTGCCGGTCGAAGACGGCGGCATGGCCGTCAATATCGCCAAGGCGCAAAAGGCACTGGATGGCTCGCGCGAAGAGGTCAGCTATGGCTATGGACCGGGCAATGAGTTCGAGCTGCCGCCCGGCGACTATGTCGTCCGCATCAGCATGGATGAGGCCATGGTCGAGGTGCCGTTTACCGTCGAGGCCGGCAAGCGCATCGATGTGGAAGGCGTGCTCGATGCCGGCGTGGTCGCCCTCACCATGCCGGGGGCAGACAGCTTCAAGCTCTTCGATGCCAGGGCCGATATCCAGGGCAACCGCACCGAGCGCGGCTATGGCTATGACGCGGACCACCAGACGACGCTGGCCGCCGGCGACTATCTCGTGCGCGTCCGCTATGACGACGACAGCGAGACGGAAACCGCCTTCACGGTGGTGGCGGGCGAGCGTCTGGAGCTGACGGTCGAAAAGGGCGAGGGCAAGTCCAAGACCAAATAGGCGAACGGCCGGTCACACAATGATCGAGGGCGCCCGTTGGGGCGCCCTTTTCATCTGTCAGTCGTCGAAATGCACGTCGCCGCCGCTCGATTCGTCCACGTCGCGGCTGGCAGGGTTGCCCGATACGTCGATGTCGCCGCCGCTCGAGGCTTCGGCGCGGAGGCTGGCCGTGGCGTGGACCGAAAGGCTGGCTCCGCTCGACGCGGCGGCGGTCACCGTCTCGGCGACAAGGTCCTCCGCGTCGATGCCGGCGCCGCTCGAGGCATCGGCGTCAACCGTCTCGGCCGTGCCGGACAGTTCGATATCGGCGCCGCTGGAGGAGGCGATGGTCACCGCGCCCAGCGCGGCGTCGGTCACCGAAATGTCGGCGCCGCTCGATGCATCGAGGTCGAGCTCGCCCGCCGTGATGCCGGTCAGCTCGACATCGGCGCCCGAACTGGCGCTGGCGCCGGCCAAGGCGGGCAGGGTGATATCGATGGTGACGGCATTGCCGCTGTTGAGCAGCATGCCGACCAGGCCCCCGCTGATGATGAAATCGAGAAAGCTCTGCTCGAAGCGGGCCCGCAGCACGCCGTCCTCGACGGTCAGCCTGAGATTGTCGAGCGCGTCCTGGCTGCGCGACTGCGCATTGACGCTGAAGTCCTGGCCCAGCGCGACCCTGGCGTCGAGGCCGGTGGCAATGTCCACGCGGTCAAAGCCGGTGAGGTCGAAATCCTTGCTCTGGGCAAAGGCGGTGGTGCTCAGCAGCAGCCCGGCTGTGGCAGCCAGCGCGATCGCGGTGGTGTGGCGCATGTTCGGTTCCCTCCGTCACTCGTCCCTTGGAACACTGGATATGGGCGGCGCCCGGCCATGCTCAAGCGGCGTCGCCCGGCCAAATTTCTCCCCGCAAGGGTTGATAGTTACATGCATGATACCTAGGGCGGAAAACAAAAAGGCCGGGTCGCTAGGACCCGGCCTTTTCATTCAGATGCGAAATGGCTTACGCCATGGCCTTCTGCAGGTTCTGGTCGATGGCGTCGAGGAAGCCCAGGGTCGAGAGCCACGGCTGGTCGGGGCCGACGAGCAGGCTCAGATCCTTGGTCATCTTGCCTTCTTCGATCGTGTCGACGGTGACCTTTTCGAGCGTCAGCGCGAACTTGGCCAGCGCCTCGTTGTCGTCGAGCTTGGCGCGGTGGGCGAGGCCACGGGTCCAGGCGAAGATCGAGGCAGTGGAATTGGTCGAGGTTTCCTTGCCCTGCTGGTGCTGGCGGTAGTGACGGGTCACCGTGCCGTGGGCGGCTTCGGCTTCGACGATCTTGCCATCGGGCGTGGCCAGGACCGAGGTCATCAGGCCCAGCGAGCCGAAGCCCTGCGCCACGATGTCGGACTGCACGTCGCCGTCGTAGTTCTTGCAGGCCCAGACATAGCCGCCGGACCACTTGAGGGCCGAGGCGACCATGTCGTCGATCAGGCGGTGCTCGTACCAGATCTTCTTGGCTTCGAACTGTTCCTTGAATTCGGCGTCGTAGATCTCCTGGAAGATATCCTTGAAGCGGCCGTCATAGGCCTTGAGGATGGTGTTCTTGGTGGAGAGGTAGCAGGGCACGCCGCGGGCCAGCGCGTAGTTGAGGCTTGAATAGGCAAAGTCGCGGATGGAATCGTCGAGGTTGTACATGGCCATGGCCACGCCGGCGCCGGGCGCCTGGTAGACTTCGTGCTCGATGACCTTGCCGTCTTCGCCGGTGAACTTGATGGTCAGCGTGCCCTTGCCGGGGAACAGGAAGTCGGTGGCGCGGTACTGGTCGCCAAAGGCATGGCGGCCGACGATGATCGGCTGGGTCCAGCCGGGCACCAGGCGCGGCACGTTCTTGCAGATGATCGGCTCGCGGAAGATCACGCCGCCCAGGATGTTGCGGATCGTGCCATTGGGCGACTTCCACATCTTCTTGAGCTTGAATTCCTCGACGCGCTGCTCATCGGGCGTGATGGTGGCGCATTTGATGCCGACGCCATGTTTCTGGATGGCATGGGCGGCGTCGACCGTGATCTGGTCATTGGTGGCGTCGCGGCTTTCGACGCTGAGGTCGTAATATTCGATGGGCAGGTCGAGATAGGGGTGGATGAGCTTGTCCTTGATCGCCTGCCAGATGATCCGGGTCATCTCGTCGCCGTCGAGATCGACGACCGGGTTGGCGACTTTGATCTTGCTCATCGGAAATATCTCCCTGAAATCCGCATATTGGCCCACTCGGCCAGCTTCGGCTGCCCCTATAGCATCGGCAGGCAAAAGCGCAAAGTCCGGCTCGGCATGGGGCCTTGCCGGGAGCAGCAGGTCACTTGGCGGGAAGGGTCTCGACGAAGCTGCGGGCCAGCGCGATCCAGTCGAGCAGCGCCTCCTCGTCCTCCAGCACGTCGCCGGTGACTTCCACGAAGCCGGTCATGGTGCGGGCGCCCATGGTCATCGGCCGCGCGCCGGGGCGCTCGAGGCCGGCCTCATAGCCGTCCTTGCCGACCCGCACGAGCAGGCCGCCATCCTTCATCGGGCAGACCAGCATATTTCCATGCAGCATGAAGCAGCGGCCGCCGAACATCTTCTGTTCGCCAATGCCGGGCAGGGGCGCCAGCAGCGCGCGGATGCGGTCGGACAGTTCCTCGGAAGCCAGGCTCATTTTCTGCTGGCATCCCGATAGGCGTCGTGGCGAGGGAGGTGGTCGGCAATCAGGTCCCACTGCTGCTGGCTGCGGGCGAAGATCAGCTGATTGGGTGAGAACCAGTCATTGTGGCCGGCAAAAAGGCCTACCGGCAGGATGCGCAGTTCCGCGGCGCGCGAGCTTTGCGCCAGCAGCGTCGTGCCGCAATCGGGGCAGAAGTGACGGGTGAAGATCGCCCCCGAATCGGCTGGCCGTGCATAGCTTTTCGTTTCGCCGGTCACCGAGATCGCGCTGGCCGGCAGCAGCGCCACGCTGGAATGCCCGCTGCCGGAAACGCGCTGGCAGTTTTCGCAGGCGCATTGAAACATCGACACCACGCGGCCTTTGGCGGCCAGCATGACGGCGCCGCAATCGCAATGCGTGGTGAGATCGATGTCCGGGTGGTCTGAACTGGCCATGGGGCAAGGCTGGCATGGCGGGGCAGCGGCGACAAGTGGGTGGATCAGCCGTGGGCCCGGACGGGTCAGGGGCCGGCCCTTGCCTTTCACGCCTCAAGTGGCAAGAGTGCCCGCCGCAAGCAGGGGGAGGCATGCCGCTTTATCCGGACTATCCGTTGCGCACCGAAAGGCTGGTCCTGCGCCCGTTCACGCGGGGCGATGTCGACGCGGTTTTCGCCTATCGCCGCCGCGAGGATGTGGCGCGCTACCTGTTCGACGTCGAGCTGAGCCGCGAGGAGTGTGCGCTTGCCGTGCAGCAGCGCATCAACCAGGTGGCGTTCGAGAAAGAGGGCGACAAGATCATTCTGGCGGTGGAGCTGGCCCGCAACGGCGCGCTGATCGGGGAAGTCTCGCTGATCTGGCGCAGCGTCGATGCCCGGCAGGCCGAAGCGGGTTGGATTTTCGATCCGGATTATCAGGGGCAGGGCTACGCCACGGAGGCGGCCAATGCCATGCTCGACCTGGCTTTTGGACCGGGCGACATCCACCGCGTCTCGGCCCGCTGTGATGTGCGCAACGACGCGTCCTGGCGGCTCATGGAGCGGCTCGGCATGCGGCGGGAGGCGCATTTTCGCGAGCATGCCATCTTCAAAAGCCGCTGGGACGAGGAGTTTATCTACGCCATTCTATGGCAGGAATGGCAGGCCCTGCGGGCTGAGCAAAAGCCCAAATAATGGGCAGTTCGCGGGTGCTCCAGGGGTAGAATTTTCCAAACGATGACAGGAACTTCCCTCCAAGGGGTGACGTTGTGGAGTTGGCAGTTACGCCAGCGGGGAGCACCAGAGCGATGTCATCATTATCTTTGCCGATTGCGACGGACAGGCTGAACCTGCGCACCTTCGAGCGCAGCGACGTGGAAGGGCTGAGCGCCTATCACGTGCTTCCCTCCATGCAGCGCTACGTTTTCAGCCGCACGCGCGACAAGGCAGAGGTTGCTGGTGCCCTCAATATCATGCGCGGCCATGTCAGCCTGCAGCGCCCCGGGGACACCCTGACGCTGGCCATGTGCCGCAAGGGCGATCATGCGCTGATCGGCCATGTGTCGCTGCACTGGTCCGACGCCACGGCCGGGCAGGGCGAGGTCCGCTTCTGCATCAATCCGTCCTTTGCCGGACAGGGCTATACCCGCGAGGCGCTTGGCGCGCTGTTCGACCTGGCCTTCGATCATTTCCGCATCCACAGGCTGTTTGCCCGCTGCGATGGCCGCAATCACCATTCCATCAAGCTCATGCAGCAGCTCGGCATGCGGCTCGAGGCCCATTATCGCGAACATGCCCTGTTCCAGGGCGAGTGGGACGAGGAACTGCATTTCGCCATTCTCGATCGCGAATGGCAGCGGTCGAGCAAGGTCAAGGACCTGCCACCGCGCCATCGGGTCGACGCGCCGGCGCAACATCGCGTCGCCTGATTGCCCTGACCTGCCAAAACCGGTTATGAGCGCCTGATCTTCCTGGATTGGGCGCTTATGGCCGGAACCGACACATCCATCAAAATCGAGCTGCGGCCCGCGCCGGCAGTGATCCTGTGCGAACCGCAGCTGGGCGAGAATATCGGCACGGCGGCGCGCGCCATGGCCAATTTTGGCCTCTGGGACCTGCGCCTGGTGCGGCCGCGCGATGGCTGGCCCAATGAGAAGGCGGTGGCCGCCGCCTCGCGCGCCGATCATGTGATCAACCAGGTTCGCGTCTTCGATACGCTCGAAGCCGCCATTGCCGATCTGACCCTGGTGCTGGCCACCACCGCCCGCTCGCGCGACCTGCAGAAAGAAGTGATCGGGCCCGACGAAGCCGCCAGCCGCATGGCGGCGCAGGTGGCCTTGGGCAAGGGCGTTGGCCTGCTGTTCGGCCGCGAGAAGTGGGGCCTGCTCAACGAGGAAGTGGCGCTGGCCGATACCATCGTCACCCTGCCGGTCGAGCCGGCTTTCGCCTCGCTCAACATTGCCCAGGCCGTGCTGCTCATGGCCTATGAATGGCGCCGCCACAGCGAACTGGGCACGCAACTGCCCTTTTCCGACGCCATGGCCGAAGTCGCGCCGCGCGAGGAGCTGATCGGCCTGTTCGGGCATCTGGAAACCACCCTGGACGGCTCGGGCTTCTTCACCGCGCCCGACAAGCGGCCGACCGTGATCAACAACCTGCGCACCATGCTGGAGCGCGGCAAGTTTACCAGCCAGGAAATCCGCACCCTGCGCGGCGTCATCTCTTCCATCGACCGCCGCCACCAGCGCCCCAACCCCAACCGGCAGAAGCCGCAGAAGGAAGAGTAGGCACCGTCACCGCTCCCTTCGGGGAGAGCTAAGAAAGTGGCAGCGGTGAACGCTTTCGCCCTATTCCGGCTTTGACGGCGCCGGGTCCGCGTGGCACTCCGGTTGCATGAGCACCGCAGCCCCCGCCGACAAGTCCCGCGTCGCCTTCACCTATAAGGGTTTCCGCTTTTTCTGGCTCACCACGCTGCTGGTGAGCTTTGCGGTGCAGATCATGTCGGTGTCCATCGCCTGGCAGATCTATGACGTCACCGGCAATGTGTTCCTGCTCGGTCTGGTGGGCCTCAGCCTCTTCCTGCCGGCGCTGATCCTGATCCTGCTGACCGGGCTCACCGCCGACCGCTTCAACCGCCGCGGCATCATGGCGGTGTGCCTGGGGGTCGAGTTCCTCTGTGCGCTCGGCTTCCTCGCCTTCGTCAATGCCCAGGCGCATGAGGTCTGGCCGATTTTCGGCATTCTCGTCGTGCTGGGCACGGCTCGTGCCTTCTGGGGGCCGGCCGCGCAGTCGCTGGCGCCCAATCTGGTGCCGCCCGAGGCACTCTCCAATGCCATCACCGTCAATGCCTCGGCCTGGCAGTTTGCCGCCATCATGGGCCCGGCGGCCGGCGGCCTGCTCTATGGCATCGCGCCCATCGTCGCCTTCGGCACCGCCGCGGTGCTGCTGCTGATCGCGGCGGTCTGCGTGCTGCTGATTCCCCGGCCGGCGCGGCGCGAGTCGCATCAGGCGACCAGTCTCGAAACCATTTTCGGCGGCTTCCGCTACATCTTTTCCAACAAGGTGGTGCTGGGCGCCATTTCGCTGGACATGTTCGCGGTGCTGATGGGCGGGGCGGTGGCCCTGCTGCCGGTCTATACCAAGGATATCCTGCATGCCGGCCCGCAGGAGCTGGGCCTGCTGCGCGCGGCGCCGGGCATCGGGGCCATCGTCATGGCGCTGTGGCTGACGCGCTTTCCCATCCGCGACCATGCCGGCAAGATCCTGTTCCTCTTCGTGGGCCTCTTCGGCGCCTTCACGGTGATCTTCGGCCTCTCGACCACGGTGTGGATATCCATTCCCGCTTTGGCGCTGGTGGGCGCCTCCGACATGGTCAGCGTCACCATCCGCGAGACCATCATGCAGCTCTGGACCCCCGAGGAGGTGCGCGGGCGGGTCAATGCGGTCAATTCGGTTTTCATCGGTGCCTCCAACGAGCTGGGCGAGTTCCGCGCCGGCACGGTGGCCCATTTCATCGGCCCGGTGGCGGCCGTGGCCATTGGCGGGGTGGGGGCCATCGTGGTCGCCGTCACCTGGAGCATCATCTTCCCCGGACTGCGCAACCAGCGCACGCTCGACAAGAAGATGGTGGCCGACGGATCGAGCGATCCAGAGGCTGCTTGACGAAAGCGTCGCAATTGCCTAAGACGCGGCCACCTATCGGGGCCTTCGGGCCCGTAGGCGCACCCGGGATCTCCTGAATATTTGGGGTCTGTCGGCTTTCCGCGAGGGAAGCAGAGGAGGGCGCGATCCATTCAACCGGTCCCTTGGACGCATGGCCTTTTCCAAAAGGTCTGCAACCTTTTGGGGCCAAGCTACAGAAGGATACGCGATGTCGAAGCGTCATTCAGCCAAGTACAAGATCGATCGCCGTCTCGGCGAAAATATCTGGGGCCGTCCCAAGTCCCCGCTCAACGCCCGCGCCTATGGCCCCGGCCAGCATGGCCAGCGCCGCAAGGGCAAGCTGTCGGACTACGGTCTGCAGCTGCGCGCCAAGCAGAAGCTCAAGGGCTATTACGGCTCGGTCACCGAAAAGGCGTTCAAGCGCCTCTATACCGAAGCCGCCCGCGTCAAGGGTGACACCGGCGAGAACCTGATCGGCCTGCTCGAGAGCCGCCTGGACGCCGTGATCTACCGCGCCAAGTTCGTTGCCACCGTCTTCGCCGCCCGCCAGTTCGTGAGCCACGGCCACATCCTGGTCAACGGCAAGCGCGTCAACATCCCGTCCTACCAGGTCAAGGTCGGCGACAAGATCGAAGTGCGCGAGCGGTCCAAGCAGCTCACCGTGCTGATCGAAGCCACACAGCTAGCCGAGCGCGACGTTCCCGATTATGTCGAAGTCGACCACAACAAGATGGTTGCCACCTTCGCCCGCGTTCCCTCGCTGTCGGACGTGCCCTATCCGGTCCAGATGGAACCGAACCTGGTCGTCGAATTCTACTCGCGCTAAGCGAAACGAATTGCAGAATTGGAAAGGGCCGCTCTTCGGAGCGGCCCTTTTTCTTTGCGGTCGGCTTAGCGTCCGCTATAACCGGCCGGTCAGAAAAGGAGAGGCCGGTGCGGTTAGCCCGACCCCGCCGGGCGGTTGCTTCGGTGGTCCTGGCCTTCGCGAGCGATGAGTCCCATGGCCTTGAACGCCCACGCAGCCTGCGGGGCGAATGAAAGGTCTTGGACCATGAAGCAATCAGTCTCCGTCATCACGCTCGGCGTCGCCGACCTGGCCCGCTCGAAACGATTCTACGCCGAGGGATTCGGCTGGGCGCCAGTCTTCGAAAAACGCGGATATCGTCTTCTTCCAGATGAATGGTTTTGTCCTCGGCACGTTTCGCAAGGAAGCGCTGGACGAAGATATGAACCGAACTGGCTCGACCGCTCCGGGCGCCTATTCGCTGGCGCATAATGTGGCTGAGAGGGACGGCGTCGAGCCGGCCATGGCCCAATTGCTCGCGGCGGGCGGAATATTGCTGCGGGCCGCGGATGCGCCGCCGCATGGCGGTTTTCGAGGCTATGTCGCCGATCCCGATGGCCATGCCTGGGAAATCGCCTGGAACCCGCACTGGCCGATCGATGAAGCGGGCCATGTCAGCTTCGGCATATAGGATGGCATGAGAAAGGGCCGCTCTTCGGAGCGGCCCTTTTGTTTTGTGCTGCAACCCCCACCCACCCCCCTGGAAGGGGGAGGGGCAGATCCGGGAGGTGGCACAATTCCCGTAAAGCCACCGCACCTCTCCTCCCCCTTGAAGGGGGAGGCCGGGTGGGGGTGGAGCCGAGAACGCTGCGTCCGCGTTCGCGCCTAGATCGTCGCCTCGTGGCCGAGCTGTTCCTTGATCGGCTCCTGGTCGCGCGGGATGAAGCTCTCGAAGCGCTGGAGACGCATGTAGATCGACTGCAGCTCGACGATGGTGGTCCATGCGCGGGCGAAGAACTGGAACGAGCTCGCGACCTCGCCGAAGGCATTCTGCACCTGCTGGTAGATGCCCAGGGTCAGCGTGCCGGCCAGGATCGATGGCGACAGGGTCAGCAGCGGCACATAGCCGGCCACCTGCAGGTAGGCGTACCGCGCCAGGTTGAAGTAGGTGTAGTGGAAATACAGCCGGTAGTAGTTCCTCTGCACATTGGCGAACAGCTCGCGGAAGCTCGGCGGGTCGGCGCGGGTCGGATCGTCCTCGCCATAGACCAGTTCCTTGCGCAGGGCGGCTTCCACCTTCTGGTTTTCGAAGTTCAGCCCCGGCAGGCGGATGCCGACGATCCACAGTAGCGCCGTGCCGAAGGCCGAGATGATCAGGGCGATCCAGACCAGGCTCCCCGGAATGGCGCCGAAGACCGGCACTTCGGTCACACTCTGCGACAGCGTCCACAGGATGGGCAGGAACACAACCAGCGTCAGCAGCGAGCTGAGGAAGCTGGTGCCAAGGTCCTCGACGATGGAGGCGAAGCGCTGGGTGTCTTCCTGGACGCGCTGGGAGGCGCCTTCCGTGCTGCGCAGCGAAGGCCAGTACTGCATGTAGTAGGACGTCATCGCCTTGCGCCAGCGGAACACGTAGTGCGAATTGTAGAAGGCCAGCAGCACCAGGAAGATGATGTTGGGCAGCAGCACCAGGAACAGGGTGAAGACATAGGGCCAGTAGTCGTCCGGGCTCACCGAGCCGGGCTCGCTCAGCGCTTGCTGCAGGATATTGAAGAACTTGCCCTGCCAGTCGTTGAGGAAGGCGCTGAGCTGCACCTGGCTATAGGTGGCCAGGAACAGGATGGCGCTGCCGACCACGCTCCACCAATACCACTGGTTGCGCTTGTAGACGTACCAGAAGGCGCAGAAGGCAAAGGTGCAGAGGAAGATGTACCAGTATTCCCAGACACGGCCGCCATTGAGGAAATTGGGGTCCTCGGCCACGCAGTTGGCAGCCTGCGCGACGGCGGGCGTTGCCTCGGTCGTTGCTGCGGCGGGCGCATTGGGGTCGGTCAGCTGCGGTCCGCCCTCCGGCACGGGCAGGGCGTCTGCCTCCGGCGCCACCGGCGTCTCGCCGGGCGGGATATCGGCGGGCGAGCAGATGGCCGGCGTCAGGAACCTGTCGATGCTGATCACCGAGCGCACCGGGTCGCCGGCAAGCTGGTAGATGAGCGTCGTCAGCAGCATCCAGAGGATTGCTGAGCCGAAGAAGATCTTGGGGACGGGGAAAAAGGAACGAAACACCGCGAGACTCCTGGGTGCCGGGGAATGGCGTCATCTAACGGTTGCAATCGGACTAAAGCAAGAAAGGGAAGTTAACCATTGGTAAGGTTTGCACCGTCCGGTTTTCCTTCCCCTCTGCGGCCGGGGACGCTATCAGCTACGGCACGGACAGAAAGAGAGTTTCGGCATGAGTGAGGTCATGGAGGCGGCGCCCGGCGCGGCCGACGAGCCCGAGAGCGGCGGGCACCCGATCTATGCCCATGCCCCGCGCAGCGGCGAGTTCAACAAGCTGCGCAAGCGGCTGATCCGCAATACGCGCGAGGCGCTCGACAAGTTCGAGATGGTGCGCCCCGGCGAGAAATGGCTGGTGGCCCTTTCCGGCGGCAAGGACAGCTATTCCATGCTGGCGCTGCTGCTCGATCTGAAATGGCGGGGCCTCCTGCCGGTGGAGCTGCTGGTCTGCAATCTCGACCAGGGCCAGCCCAATTTCCCCAAGCATATCCTGCCCGAGTTCCTGGCAGGCCTGGGCATCCCCCATCGCATCGAATATCGCGACACCTATTCAATCGTCACCGAGAAGCTGCCGGCCGGAGCGACCTATTGCTCGCTGTGTTCGCGGCTGCGCCGGGGCAATCTCTATCGCATCGCGCGGGAGGAGGGCTGCACCGCCCTGGTGCTGGGTCACCATCGCGACGACAGCCTCGAAACCTTCTTCATGAACCTCTTCCATGGCGGCAAGCTCGCGGCCATGCCGCCGCGCCTGCTCAATGACGAGGGCGATATCGAGGTGCTGCGGCCGCTGATCTATTGCGGCGAGGATGACCTGCAGCGCTTTTCTGACGCCATGGCCTTTCCCATCATCCCCTGCGACCTCTGCGGCAGCCAGGATGGGCTGGAGCGCAATGCGATGAAGGCCATGCTGAGCGACATCGAAAAGCGCATGCCCGGCCGCAAGGATGTGATGATCCGCGCCCTGGGCAATATCAATGCCAGCCATATGCTGGATACCAGGCTGTTCGACTTCGCCGGTCTGTTCGACAAGAGGACGCAATCTTGAATTTTGACGTGATGGCCCTGGCCACTATCCTGCGCGATGCGGCGCGGGCCGAAGCCCTGCCGCGCTTTCGCCGGCTCGATGCCTCCATGGTGCAGGTCAAGACCGAGGCCATCGACCTTGTGACCGAGGCCGATGTGGCGACCGAGGAAGCCATCAAGGCGCGCCTCGCCACGGCGATGCCCAATGCCCTGTTCGTCGGCGAGGAATCGGTGGCCGCCGATCCGGCTTTGCTGCTGCGCCTGGCCGATGCGGACCTGGCCGTCGTGGTCGACCCGATCGATGGCACGGCCAATTACGCCGCCGGCCTGCCGCTCTTTGCCACCATGGCAGCCGTGGTCTCCAGGGGCGAGACCATTGCCGGCATCATCTATGATCCGATGGGCGATGACTGGGTCATGGCCGAAAAGGGGGGCGGCGCCTGGCTGCGCCGGCCGAGCGGTGAAGCCGTGCGGCTTAAGGTTGCCGCGCCGCTGCCGCTGCCGCAGATGGTGGGCATGGCCTCGGTCGCCTATATGCCGGCCGACAAGCGTCCCCAGGTGCTGCAAAATACCGACAAGCTGCGCCTGCTCTCCAACTTCCGCTGCGCCGGCCACGAATATCGCACCTTCGCCTCGGGCCACGGCCAGTTCGTCTGCTACAACAAGCTGATGCCCTGGGATCATCTGGCCGGCGTGCTGATCAGCCAGGAAGCCGGCGGCTTCGCCGCCCGGCTCGACGGCAGCCCCTATCTGCCCCGCCATATCGATGGCGGCCTGCTGGTCGCCGTGGACAAGTCCAGCTGGGACGAGCTGCGCCGGGAAGTGTTTGTGTTCTAGCCCAGGCTGCAACGCGCGCGGCCCCACCCCACCCTCGGTCCCTCCCCATCTAGGGGAGGGAAGCGCCAGGCCCGGCGCCAGTGTTCATGTTCACCCTTGATCCCTCCCCCTTGTGGGGAGGGATCAAGGGTGGGGGTGGTTTGGCCACGATTCCCGCAATGGGTCCCGCTACCCCACCAGCGCCCCGGCCGCCGCATCCAGCGCCCCTGGCCCATGCGCAATCCCCAGCGCCTGCATGCCCGCCTCCATCGTCGCCAGCACGCCCAGTGTCATATGGGCATTCACATGCCCCATATGGCCGACGCGCAGGAAGTCCTGATAGGCCGGCTCGCTCGGCAGCGCCATGCCGAGGCCAATGCCTACCGTGACGCCAGCCTCGACCTCCAGCCAGCGCCGCAGCGCCCCGGCGCCGCCATTGGGGATCCGCGCCGCGGTCACCGACCAGCCGCGCGCGGCCGGGTCGGCCATGTTGAGCGCGATGCCGCTGTCCTTGCCGCCCCAGGCGTCGAACGCCGCCCAGACCGTGCGGGCCAGTTGCCGGTGGCGTGCCCAGACCTGCTCCAGCCCCTCCTCGTCGAGGATCATGGTCAGTGCCTCGCGCAGGCCATAGAGGTGGTGCGTCGGCGCTGTGCCGCCGAAATATTGCCAGAACTCGGTGCCGGTGCCGCGGGGCTTCCAGTCCCAATAGGGTGTCACGAGGTCGGTGGCCTTTGACGCTTCCAGCGCCTTTTCGGAAAACCAGATGAAGCCCAGGCCCGGGGGCAGCATCAGCCCCTTCTGGCTGGCGCCGACAATGACGTCGATGCCCCAGTCGTCCATGCGCAGCTCGTCGCAGCCCAGCGAGGCAATGGCGTCGACCGCCAGCAGGGCCGGGTGGCCGGTGCTGTCGATGGCGGCGCGGATGGCGGGAATGCCGTTGCGGGCGCTGGAGGCGGTGTCGACATGGGTCACCAGCACGGCGCGGATGGCGTGGCTCGTGTCGGCCCGCAGCGCATCGGCAATGCGCTCGGGGTCGGCCGGTGCGGCCTTGCCGAAATCGATGATGTCGACCGTCACGCCCATGCGCGTGAGGCCCTCGGCCCAGCCATGCCCGAACCGGCCGGTGGCGGCGAGCAGCGCCCGGTCGCCGCGCGAGAACATGTTGGCATTGGCTGCCTCCCAGGCGCCATGCCCATTGGCGATATAGATCGCCACATGCTGGTCGGTCTGGGCGACCCGCTTGAGATCGGGAATGAGCGCCCGCGTCATGTCGACGAGTTCGCCCTCATAGATATTGGGTGCCGTGCGGTGCATGGCATTGAGCACGCGTTCGGGCGAGACCGAGGGGCCGGGAATGGCAAGGTAGGAGCGGCCCGTGGCGAGGGGCATGACATGTTCCGATAGGTTGGTACGGCGGGGAGGGGCCGCCAGCCTATCAGTCATGACTCGGCGCAGCGGATCAAGCCACCCCCTCCAACCCTCCACCTCGCAGGGGGAGGAATCTGGCTGTTGGTTTTGGCGGGATCAGACCACAGACTGGATCCGCTCCTCCCCCTCCCAGGGGGAGGCTGGGTGGGGGTTCGTCCCAGAGCCATTCCGGTCATTCATTCACCGTTCAAACAGGTGACCGGATTGTGGCGACATCCATCGCCCGACCGCCCCGCCGCGTCGCCGTCCGAAACGGGGATAAGTCCCCGACCCCGGCCGCCCCGAAAAACTTATCCCCCTTGTCACGACTCATAAGTCTGTGCTTATGTGATGTCATGAGTGATGTCGATATCTTCAAAGTGCTGGCCGATCCGACCCGCCGCGCCATGCTGGAGCGGCTGGCGACGGCCGAGATGACGGCGACCGAATTGCGCGAGGGCTTTGCCATTTCCCAGCCGGCCATGAGCCAGCATCTGGCGGTGTTGCGCGGCGCGGGGCTGATCAGCGAGCGGCGGGCGGGGCGCTATGCTCACTACCGCGTGGAGCCGCAGGGCATGGCGCCGCTGCATGACTGGCTGGCCCGCCATCGCGCCTTCTGGCCCAGCCGCATCGACAATCTCAAGGACCTGCTCAAGGAGATGGACCAATGACCGACAGGGACGCACTGGTGTTCGAATGCGCGCTCGATGCGCCGCCCGAAAAGGTCTGGCGGGCGCTGACCATTCCCGAATATCTCGAGCGTTGGCTCAAGCCCGCCGCGACGGTCGACATGGCGGTGGTGACGGCGGAGGAAAACCGCAGCCTCACCTATCGCTGGCGCGAGGCCGGGCAGGGCGCCATTGTCGGCATGGAAGACAGCCTCGTCACCTTCGAGCTCACCCCTACCGGTGATGGCGGCACCTGGTTCAAGCTGACCCATGCGCCCTTGGCCGTGCCGGCCGCGGCCAATAGCAACGGGCCGATGCTGATGGCAGCTTAGCAGTAAAGCCGCCACACCCACCGGACGGCACCTCCCCCTGATGGGGGAGGCTGGGAGGGGGTGGGTTTAGCCCCGATATCCGGGCCAAACCACCCCCACCCTTGATCCCTCCCCGCAAGGGGGAGGGTGTCGACTGAGAGTCCGGTTCAATCAACCCACACCCAAACTGGAGGTTCGCCCATGCGCGACATGATGCAACTCGTCCCTATGGTCGTCGAACAGTCGAGCCGCGGCGAGCGGAGTTTCGATATCTATTCCCGCCTGCTGCGCGAGCGGATCATCTTCGTCAATGGCGAGATCGAGGACACCATGGCCTCGCTGGTGACGGCGCAATTGCTGTTTCTCGAGGCGGAGAATCCCAGGAAGGAGATCTATCTCTACATCAATTCGCCGGGGGGCGTCGTGACCTCGGCCATGGCCATGTATGACACGATGCAGTTCATCCAGGCCCCGGTGGGGACGCTCTGCATGGGCATGGCCATGTCGGCTGGTTCATTCCTGCTGATGGCCGGCGCGCCGGGCAGCCGCATCTGCCTGCCCAATGCCTCGATCATGCTGCACCAGCCCAGTGGCGGTTTTCAGGGCAAGGTGACCGATATCATGCTGCATGCCGAGGAGAGCCAGCGCCTCAAGCGGCGCATGCACAATCTCTATGCCAAGCATTGCGGCCGGACCTATGAAGAGGTCGAAAAGGCGCTGGAGCGGGACAATTTCATGACGCCCGACCAGGCCCGCGACTGGGGTCTGGTCGATCATGTCTATAGCGATCGCAGCCAGTTGCTGGGGCCGGCTGCGACCGCGTGAGCTAGTGCGCCGCGCTGGGCACGGCTTCGGCGTCGCCATGGGCATATTGCTCGCCGACGCCGAACAGCTTGCCATTCTCGGCGATGAGGATGAACACGAGCGACAGGATGCCCATGCTGAAATATCCCACAGCCGTCGGGATGGTCGTGCCGTCGAACAACTGTCCGATATAGCCCCCGATCAGCGCGCCGCCCACTGTCTGGATAAACCCAAACACCGCCGAAGCCGTCCCCGCCACCGCCCCCAACGGCTCCATGGAGAGCGAATTCATGTTCGAGGCGGCCCAGCCGAAGCTGAACATGATGATGGCGAGCAGCGAGAAGAACAGCCAGAGTGGCAGGAAGCCGCTGAGGGCAAAGGCCAGCCATATGCCGCTGACCACGGTGAAGGACACCATGGCGCCATGCGACAGCCGGCGCATGCCGAAGCGGCGGACGATCACCGAATTGGTGAAGGACGACACGGCCATCAGCCCGGCCATGGCCGCGAAGGCGACGGGGAAGTAGACGCCCAGCCCATAGATATCGACGTAGATCTGCTGTGATGAGCTGATGAAGCCGAACAGCGCGCCGAACAGGAAGGTGCCGGCCAGGCCGTAGGAAAAGGCCACCCGATTGGTGCAGACGATGCGGAAGCCCTCGAAGACGCCGCTGAAGGTCAGCGGGCGACGCTTGTCGAGCGGCAGGCTCTCGGGCAGGCGGAAGAAGGTCCACAGCCAGAAAGCCGAGGCCAGGAGGGCCATGAACAGGAAGATCATCTGCCACGGGCCGGTCAACAGCAGGACCTGACCGATGCCGGGCGCAATGATCGGAATGGCCATGAAGACCATGAAGGTGAGCGACATGACCTCGGCCATTTCGCGGCCCGAATAGCGGTCGCGGACGGCCGAGGTGGCGATGACGCGCACGCTGGCAGCGCCCATGCCCTGCACGAAGCGCAGCACCAGCAGCATGGTGAAGCTCGGCGCGAAGATCGCGACAAAGGCGGCGATGACGTAAAGGCCCATGCCAGCCAGCAGCGGCGCGCGCCGGCCGAACCGGTCGGTCAGCGGGCCGAAGACCAGCTGGGCCACGCCCATGCCGATCATGTAGCTGGAAATGACGAACTGGCGCTCATTCTCGCTGGTCACGCCAAGCGCCTCGCCCATATAGGGCAGGGCCGGGAGCATGACATCGATGGCCAGGGCGTTGAGCGCCATGAGCGCCGCCATGAGGGCAATGAATTCAGGGCGCGAAAGCACCCGCGTGAAATGATCGGACATCAAAAGGACCTGGAATTGGGCCGCCGCGAAGTCATGGGCGCCGAAATATGGCCCCGACCATGAACCCGCATGGCGTCATTTGCAAGGCTTTATCGGCAAAAAACGATGGTTCCCGCCGATCGATTCAGGCCGGTTTGAGCGCAAAACTGGGGGCACTGCGCTCGTTGATGGGCAGGTGAATGGCGGCCGAGCCCAGGCCCAGCAGGATGCCCAGATACCAGACCAGGCTATAGGATCCGGTCTGGTCGTAGACATAGCCGCCCAGCCAGACGCCGACAAAGGAGCCGATCTGGTGGCTGAGAAAGGCGACGCCATAGAGCATGCCCATATAGCGCGCGCCGAAGAACAGGCTGACAAGGCCGGCGGTCAGCGGCACGGTGGACAGCCACAGCAGCCCCATCGAGGCGGCGAAGGCATAGGCGGTGATCTCGCTGACCGGGATCAGCAGGAACAGACCGATGGAGATGGCACGCAGGAAGTAGATGGTCGCCAGCAGCATCTGCTTGGGCAGGCGCCCGCCGAGATAGCCGGCCAGCAGAGAACCGACGATGTTGAACAGGCCGATCACCGCAATCGTCCAGCTGCCCACTTCGGGAGAGAGACCACACTGCACCAGGTAGGCGGGCATGTGGACGTTGATGAAGGCCAGGTGGAAGCCGCAGACGAAAAAGCCGATGACCAGCAGGCGATAGGATCCATGGCCCCAGGCCTTGGCCAGCGCCTCCATGAAGGGCAGGTCGGCATGGCCGGTCGTGTTCTCGGTGCGGCCGCGCAGGGCGTAGCTGAGCGGGATGATCAGCAGCAGGGCCATGCCCAGATAGAGCAGGGCTGACTGCCAGCCGAAGGCATTGATGAAGCCCTGGCTGATTGGCGCGAAAGCGAACTGGCCAAAGGACGAGGCGGCGGTGGCGACACCGAAGATCAGCGAGCGCTTCTCGGCCGGCACGGAGCGGCCAAAGGCGGCCATGACCACGGAGAAAGAGCAGATCGCGATGCCGACGCCGGTGATGATGCCGGCGGTGATCGTCAGGAGGCCGGCATCGGGCGAAAAGGCCATGCCGAAGACGCCGAGCGCATAGATGGCGGCGCCTGCCGCGATGGTCCGACCGGTGCCCACGCGGTCGGCAAAGGCGCCGGCGAAGGGCTGGGCGATGCCCCAGGCCAGGTTCTGGATGGCCATGGCCATGCCCCAGCCTTCGCGCGTCAGCCCCAGGTCGCCGGTCATCGGAAGGGTGAACAGGCCGAAGCTGGTGCGCACGCCATTGCCGATGGCTGCGATGATGCAGCCGGCAATGATCAGCACGAGCAGGGGAACCGCGGGGCGAAGGGCGGATGAAGTCATGGGTCGCATCCAGATGTGGACGTTCTATCTACGCCCGGGCTGGCATCACGCCTAGTGACAATACGGAATAGGCGGCATCAATCCGTGTGATGAGACAGCAAAAAGCCCGGCCGATCGACCGGGCTCCTGCAGGCATTTGCGGCGGGTAATCAGGCGGTCTGCTTGACCGCGATGCCGGCATTCTGCAGGTGCGTCTGCAATTCGCCAGCCTGGAACATCTCGCGGACGATATCGGCGCCGCCGACAAATTCGCCCTTCACATAGAGCTGGGGAATGGTCGGCCAGTTGGTATAGGCCTTGATGCCGTCGCGCAGCTCGGCGCTTTCGAGCACATTGGCGCTGCCATATTCAACGCCGAGATAGCTCAGAATCTGCACGACCTGGCCGGAAAAGCCGCATTGCGGAAAGTCCGGCGAGCCCTTCATGAACAGGAAGACGTCGTTATTCTTCACCTTGTCGTCGATGAAGGCGTTGATATCGGTCATGGGTGAAACCTCTCGATGGCCGGGGTCAAGATCCGGTTGCTGTTGCCTCTAAATAGGACAGGACATGGGCGCTGTCGAGGTGTCAGGTCTGCACGAATGCTAGAGCCGCGCTGCAATCCATGGATGGTTGGTGCAGTCGTCCACCGTTTCGAAGAGCACCGCCTCCCAGCCATGCTTGCGCGCGCCGTCGATAACCTTCGGCGTGTCATCGAAGAATAACGGCGGTTCGTCCTGGGGGCCGATGCGCTGCTCGATAAAATCGAAGAAGCCACGCTCAGGCTTCCGGATGCCGGCGCGGGCGGAATAGAAAATGTCTTCGAACAGTTCGCCTAGGCCCATCGTCTGGTACAGCCAGAGCGCCCGCATGTGGTCCTGGTTGGTGGCGATGTAGAGCTTGAGGTCATCGCGCGCCTTGAGTTGGCGGATGATGTCGAGAAGGGGCTGGTTCAGCTCGCTGTCACGGCTCAGCCAGTAATTGACGAAGGCCATGGGCGAGCCTCGATAGCCCAAGGAGGGCAGGCGGCGGTCCAGCGCCTCAATCAGCGACATCTCGCCGACGACGACCTTCTTGATGAAAATGTCAAAGATGAACTCGTTGCGGAATCGCTCGCGATCGATGCCGAGGTCCTCCAGGAGTTGGGCGTCCCAGTGTCGCTGCAGTTCCGGGCGGGCGTGGTAGCCATGCACCAGCACGCCATCGACATCGAAGAAGACGGCGCGCGTCACGCGTCGCGGTCCCAGTCGGGCGTGCGCATGATCCGCCGGATACCCACGCCAGCATTTGGCGCGTCCTTGAAGCGCGGGATGATATGCAGATGGGTGTGAAAGACATGCTGGCCAGCCACAGCGCCGACATTCCAGCCCAGCGTGAAGCCATCGGGCAGCAATTCGGCGAAATGCTGCTTGGCCTGGGCCAGGATATCGCCGAAGGCCAGCCATTCCTCCGGCAGCATTTCGAAGGGCGTTTCGCTATGGCGGCGCGGGATGATCATGCCGGCGATGGGGACCATCGGATCGATACTGCCAAGCGCATAGAAGTGTGCATTGTCAAAGAGCGGCGTGTCCACCAGCAGGTTGTTCTCGAGACAGAACCGGCAGCCATGCTCAGCGTCGCTCATGGCCTTGGCTTGGCCATTGCGCCAAGCCCGACAAGCACTTCGGGGGGAATGCGCAATTCTTGAATCACGTCATTGTGCCGGCGAAAGCCGACCAGTTCGCGCTGCACGAAATATTCCCAGACCACCTGACGGGCCGTTGCCAGGCGCTCGTCACGGCCCGGCGCAGGGTCTGCCAAGGCCGCGATGGCATTGACCACCTTGCGCTCGGCGGCGCCGAGGGACGAGGCCCGTTCGGCGAGGATTTCATGTTCGAGTGCTGCGGTGCCGGCCTCGGGCCGCACCATGCGGATCAGCTCGAGCGAGTCGCGCAGGGACATGAGCGGATTAGTCCGGCACGTTGGTCTGCAGCGCCAGGGCATGCAGCGCGCCGCCCATGTCGCCCTGCAGGGCCGCATAGACGAGCTGGTGCTGCTGCACGCGTGACTTGCCGCGGAACTGCTCGGAAATCACCGTGGCGGCGTAGTGATCGCCGTCGCCGGCAAGGTCGCGGATTTCAATCTGGGCATCGGGCAGAGCAGCCTTGATCCGGCGTTCGATTTCGCTGGCATCCATGGCCATGGCTTTGCTCCTGCTAACAGGCCGGCAAGTGGCCGGCGACTCCCATGATATGGCATGGGGGTGCCGTGCCTTCAATACGAGCCGGCTATTGCAGCGTCGTTAGCGGCAGCGCGTCCTGGCGGGTCGAGAAATTGGCGATGATGAAATCGACCAGCGGCCGGACGGTTTCGGCCATCTCGGTGGCGTAGAAACAATCCAGCGAGTAGCCGTTGCCGGCATCCACCGTCTCGGTATGCACCACGGTAAGGGGCACGCCCTGGGGCGAGTCAGTGCTGTTGCCTTCATACAGCAGGGCTGTGCTGCTCTGGTAGGCGGTCGTCGTCTTGTTGGTCAGCGCAAAGCCCGGGAAGGTCTCGGCCCAGCCCTGGCTGACGGCCGCATCGTCGAGGGCGGCAAGCGCGCCGTCCGCCGTCCAGGCGGTGTCCTCGACGGCCACCACGGTCAGCACGCATTGCAGCGGCGCGTCCGGATGATTGATGGTTACAGGGCCGCCGACTTCGCCGCTCACCGACATGGCCTCCGGGTGGATCAGCGTGTAGGGCTGATCGGGCAGGGGGGAGCCGGTCATGGTCACGTTCTGGGCGAAGGCGGCCACTGGCGCGAGGCTGAGAGAGAGGGCCATCAGGCAGCCAAGCAGTGGTCGAAAATGCATCTTAGTCTCCAGAAAATGACGCCGCCCCTGGGTGTCAAAGCACTCCAAAGAGCGGCGATCATAAGGCAACATCGATGATTAGGCGGCTTCGTCAGCCATGTAGTTGGGGAACCAGCCCTCATGGGCGGTTTTGAGTTCGGCCACCGGCAGCGGGCGCGCGGCTCCGAGCACCAGATCGATGCCGCCGGTCGTGCCGATCCAGGGCGCAAAAATGCCCAGGGCCTCGGCCTCGCGCCACAGCGCAGCCAGGTCGTCGCCCTGCGGATCGAGATTGACGGTCATCAGGTAGCGACCCTGATCCTCGCCGAAATATTGCAGGACCGGATCCTGGTCGGTGAGATCGGTCACCGTGGCGCCGATACCCGAGGCTACGGCCATTTCCGCGAGGCCCACGGCCAGGCCACCATCGCTGAGGTCATGGCACGCCGTGGCGACGCCGGAGCGGATCAGCTTGCGCACGAAATCGCCGGTGCGCTTTTCATGGGCGAGGTCTACATGCGGCGCCGGGCCGTCCTTGCGGCCGAACAGGTCGCGCAGATAGATCGACTGGCCCAGATGCGTGCCCCGGCTGGGCGGGGCACCGATGAGCAGGATCACCTCGTTGGCGGCGGCAAAGCCGATGCGCGCCATCTGGTTCCAGTCGGGCAGCAGCCCCACGCCACCGATGGTGGGGGTGGGCAGGATGCCCTGGCCATTGGTCTCGTTGTAGAGCGACACATTGCCCGAAACGATCGGGAATTCCAGCGCCAGGCAGGCCTCGCCAATGCCCTTGATGGCATGGACCAGCTGGCCCATGATTTCGGGGCGTTCGGGGTTGCCGAAGTTGAGATTGTCGGTTGCCGCCAGCGGTTCAGCGCCGGTCGCCGTCAGGTTGCGCCAGCACTCCGCCACGGCCTGCTTGCCGCCCTCATAGGGGTCGGCCTCGCAATAGCGCGGCGTCACGTCAGAGGAGAAGGCGAGGCCCTTGGTGGCGTGGCCCTCGACGCGGATCACGCCGGCATCGCCACCGGGGCGCTGCAGGGAATTGCCCTGGATCAGCGTGTCATATTGCTCATAAACCCAGCGCCGCGACGCGGTCTGGTGTCCGCCCATCAGGGCGAGCAGGGCGTCGGCAACGTCCATCTGCGGCACGTCGCCGGCGGCCAGCGGCGCGGGGACCTTCGGCGCGGTCCAGGGGCGATCATATTCGGGGGCTTCGTCGCCCAGTTCCTTGATCGGCAGGTTGGCCACCTCATCGCCCTGCCACTTCACGCGGAAGCGCAGGTCGTCGGTGGTCACGCCGACTGTGGCGAAATCCAGTTCCCACTTCTCGAAGACGGCGCGGGCCTCGGCTTCCTTTTCGGGATGCAGCACCATGAGCATGCGCTCCTGGCTCTCGCTCAGCATCATCTCATAGGGCGTCATCTGCTCTTCGCGCACCGGCACCTTGTCGAGGTCGAGCTCGATGCCCAGGTCGCCCTTGGCGCCCATTTCGACGGCCGAGCAGGTCAGGCCTGCGGCGCCCATGTCCTGGATGGCGATGACGGCACCGGTGGCCATCAGTTCGAGGCAGGCTTCGAGCAGCCGCTTTTCGGTGAAGGGGTCGCCGACCTGGACGGTCGGGCGCTTTTCCTCGATGTCGTCGCCGAATTCGGCCGAGGCCATGGTGGCGCCGCCGACGCCGTCGCGGCCGGTCTTGGCCCCTAGGTACACCACCGGAAGCCCGACGCCTTCGGCCTTGGAATAGAAAATCTTGTCGGTATCTGCCAGGCCCGCCGCGAAGGCATTGACCAGGATATTGCCGTTATAGCGCTCGTCGAATTCGACTTCGCCACCCACGGTCGGCACGCCGAAGGCATTGCCATAGCCACCAATGCCGGCCACGACGCCGGAGACCAGGTGGCGGGTCTTTTCATGGTCGGGTGCGCCGAAGCGAAGCGCATTCATCGCGGCGACCGGGCGGGCGCCCATGGTGAAGACGTCACGCAGAATGCCGCCCATGCCGGTGCCGGCGCCCTGATAGGGCTCGATGAAGCTCGGATGGTTGTGCGATTCCATCTTGAAGACGATCGCCTGATCGTCGCCGATATCGACCACGCCGGCATTCTCGCCCGGGCCCTGGATGACGCGCGGACCCTTGGTCGGCAGCGTCTTGAGCCACTTCTTGGACGACTTGTACGAGCAATGCTCGTTCCACATCGCCGAGAAGATACCGAGCTCGGTATAGGTCGGCTCACGCCCGATCAGGTCGAGGATCTTCTGGTATTCGTCCGGCTTGAGGCCATGGTCGGCAACCAGTTCGGGGGTGATGCGGATGTCGTTGGGGATGGTCATCAGGCAGCGTTTCCGTAGGGAGGCTCAGGCAGATATTGCATGACCATCAGGCGGCCTGGCCCAGAAGGCCGGTGAACAGAGCGCGCCCGTCGTCGCCGCCATGGGCCGCTTCGATCAGGTTTTCCGGGTGGGGCATCAGGCCCAGCACGTTTTTCTGCTCGTTGAAGATGCCGGCGATGTCGTGCAGGGAGCCGTTGGGATTTGTGCCTTCGGCATAGCGGAAGGCCACGCGGCCATCGCCTTCGAGGCGCTCCAGCGTGGCGCTGTCGGCAAAGTAGTTGCCATCATGATGGGCCACCGGGCAGCGGAAGACCTCGCCCTTGGTATAGCCGCGGGTGAAGGCGGTATCGGCATTGACCACCTCGAGCTTGACCTCGCGGCAGACGAATTTGAGGCTCTTGTTGCGCATCAGCGCGCCGGGCAGCAGGCCCGCTTCGATCAGGATCTGGAAGCCGTTGCATACGCCCAGAACCTTGACGCCTCTGGCAGCCCGTTCGCGCACCTTGTCCATGATTGGGGAGCGCGCGGCGATGGCGCCGCAGCGCAGATAGTCGCCATAGGAGAAGCCGCCGGGAATGACGATCAGGTCGACATCGGGCACGTCGGCATCCTGGTGCCAGACGATGGCGGGGGCGGTGCCTGAAACCTTGGTCAGCGCCGCGATCATGTCGCGGTCGCGATTGAGACCGGGGAAGACGATGACTGCGGATTTCATCGGCTGGTCCTCGCTATGGGGGGTGCGAGGCCCTTGTGATGAGTCTTGCGGGAAAAGGCAAGGGCCGGGAATGCATATCCCGGCCTGCCTGGTCGAATGGCTACTCGGCGGGGCTTGCCGCCGTCGCTTCGGGGTTGGGGCGCGAGCCTCGCGTGCCCGGCAGGTGGGCCCAGGCGGGACGCTCGAACAGGAACCTGCCGAAGCCGATGCGCTGGACGATCCAGTAGAGCACCAGCGGCGAGACGATGGCGACGGCCATGGTGAGCAGGCTCAGCAGGGTCGGCTCGTCGAGGCCGAGCGCGATCAGCACCGTGCGGGCAATGCCCATGGGCAGCACGAAGGCGACATAGATGATAAGCGACTTCGAGCCCATCCAGCGCAGCCAGTTCATCCAGGGCAGGCGGGTCAGCACGGCCGCCGACACGCAGAGCGCCGCCGAACCGGCCAGAGCCAGCGCCAGATGCAGGCCGGGCAGGCCGGCATAGCCCATCACCGGGTGGATCGGGTGCATGGCAAAGCCGGGCGAGAAGACCAGGGCGCCATTGATCACGGCCCAGATGGCCAGACCGGGCAGGGCAATAGCGGCGTTCTCGGCAGCCCAGTAGGCCAGGCGGAACAGCTGCGGCGCCAGCACATAGCCGGCATAGAAGAATACGAAATACTCGGCGAACTGGTCGACGAGGTAGCTGCCGGTCTGGATGGGCGCCATCTGCAGGATGGCGGCGACGCCGAATATGGCCCAGGCGGGAACGCGCAGGTCATGCAGCAGCTTGGTGGCGGCGCTGACTGCGGCCAGCAGGTAGATGAACCACAGCACGCCATAGGGCTGCACCACGGCCCAGGCGATCTGCTCCAGTGCGCCCACCGGGTTGGTGGCCAGCAGGCCGACCTTGAGGATGATGTGGATCAGCGCCCAGAGCGCGTAGAAATAGAGATAATGCACCACCCGGCGATCGGCATAGGCGCGCCAGGGTCGGTCGATCACCTGCGACAGGAACAGGCCCGAAATCAGGAAGAATTCGGGCATGCGGAATGGAGTGGCAAAGGCGATGGCCCAGTGCAGGGCGCCGACCCCGCCGGTATCCTCCCCGACGCTCGAGGCGGCATACATCATCACGACGAGAAAGATGGACAGGCCCTTGGCCATGTCCACCCAGTCGAGACGCCCGGCATTGGCTGACATGTGAAACGCTCCCAGAAACTGGGAGCCAATCTACAGCCGGGCCCTCATCGCGCGGCTAACGCCTGCGTGAATGTGCCGGAGAAAATGGAGGATTGGTAAGCATTTGCCTAAGGCGCCATGCACAGTTGCGGCCGGGGGCCGCGCTGTAGCACCCGCGGAGCGGGCAGCGCCGTAGACGCCCGTAAGGGCTGCCTAGACCGGAACGGACGCATAGGCCGCAAACAGCAGGCCCATGGTGGCAACGAACATGACCGAAAGCGAGATGGTTTTGAGCATGGCAGTATGGTCCTGCGCCACAAGACGGCGCGACTGGTGTTATCGCCCGAAGGCGTTAATTTGTGATTTCGACCGAGTAGTTTTCGATCACGGTATTGGCCAGCAGCTTTTCACACATGCTGTTGAGTTCGGAACGCGCGCTTGCCTCGTCGGTTCCGTCCAAGACCAGGTCAAAGACCTTCCCCTGTCGCACAGATGCAACACCACCAAAGCCCAGGCTCTTGAGCGAGCCTTCGATCGCCTGACCCTGGGGGTCGAGGACGCCGGCCTTGAGGGTGACGGTGACGCGCGCTTTCATGGCAATACCCTACGACGACTTACTGGACGAGGCGCGGACCGGTGGTCAGCGCATTGTCGGTTTCAACCAGGATGCCCAGGCGCTGGGCGACTTCGCGATAGTTCTCGATCAGGCCACCAAGGTTCTCGCGGAAGCGGTCCTTGTCCATCTTGTTGCGGGTCTTGATGTCCCACAGGCGGCAGCTGTCGGGGCTGATCTCGTCGGCCAGCACGATGCGCATGAGGTCGCCCTCATAGAGGCGCCCGCATTCGATCTTGAAGTCCACCAGCTGGATGCCGACACCCATGAACAGGCCGGTCAGGAAGTCGTTGACGCGGATGGCCAGGCTCATGATGTCGTCGAGTTCGGCAGGGGTGGCCCAGCCGAAGGCGGTGATGTGCTCTTCGCTGACCATGGGGTCATGCAGCGCATCGTCCTTGTAGCAGAATTCGATGATCGAGCGGGGCAGCTGGGTGCCGGGCTCGAGGCCCAGGCGCTTGACCAGCGAACCGGCGGCATAGTTGCGCACGATGATCTCGAGCGGGATGATCTCGACTTCCTTGATCAGCTGCTCGCGCATGTTGAGCCGCTTGATGAAGTGAGTCGGAATGCCCAGGCCGTTCAACTTGGTGAAGACGAATTCCGAGATCCGGTTGTTCAGCACACCCTTGCCATCGATGATCTCGTGGCGCGCGCCGTCACCGGCGGTGGTGTCATCCTTGAAATACTGAACCAGAGTGCCCGGCTCAGGACCCTCAAACAGGATCTTGGCCTTGCCCTCGTAGATTTTGCGTCGGCGGTTCATGGGGAATCCGGACCGTTGGAAGGAGGGAGAATTTGGCCGCTTCATGCGCTAGAATCCTGCAAAAATGCAAGCTCTTTCGCAGCGCGGTGCCAGATGGCGGGCCGCCGGGCCGTGCATAAGGTCGCATCACGGCGCCAGCCGTTGATTTGAATTGCCGAACCGCCTATGTCGATTGGCAAGCGCCGGAGAGGCGGCAGGACACAACGCCAAGCGGGAGATTTGCATGAGCCAGTTCGAGGATCGGCAGAAGGGCCAGGAGGCCAAGTATGCCTTCGACGCCGAAAAGAAGTTCAAGGCGGAAGCGCGCCGCAACAAGCTGGTCGGTATCTGGGCCGCCGAGCTGATGAGCCTGACCGGCGACGAAGCCAAGGCCTACGCCGCCGAAGTGGTCGCCGCCGATTTCGAGGAAGCCGGCGATGCGGACGTGTTCCGCAAGGTTTCGGCCGATCTCAAGGCCAAGGGTCTCAACATCGGCGACGACGTGATTCGCCAGAAGATGGACCAGCTCGTGCTGGTCGCCAACGAGCAGATCGCCGCCGAGGGCTGATCGCTCTCCCGTTTCGACAGTTGCAGAGGAGCTGGCCCTGGCCGGCTCCTTTTTTGTTGCCCGTCAGTCGATCCGCAGAGCCATGCCGATCGAGGCGGGCATGACCGGCTCGAAGCCGTATTTGGCATAGAGAAACTGGGCGTCGCCATCGGCTATCAGGCTCACATAGGCGCTGGCCGGGGCATGGGCGCGCAAATGATCGACCAGCGCTGCGACGATGGTCTTGCCCAGACCCTGGCCCTGATGCGCCGGCTCCACGGCAATATCGACGATCTGGAAGGCCGTGCCGCCGTCGCCGATGATCCGCCCCATCCCGACAGTGCCGTCGCCATGCCGGATGGTGACGGCAAACCAGGTATTGGGCAGGCCCGCCTCGGCTGCCGCCTGGCTCTTTGCACTCAGGCCGGACACGCGGCGCAGCCGGCGATAATCCTCGACGCTCGGAGTGCCGACGACCAGCGCGTAGTCGCTCATTTGAGCCGCTGCATCAGCCGCGTGAACATCAGGAGGCCTTCCGGCCAGGGCCCGTGACCCGAGGCGACGTTGATGTGGCCGGCTTCGCCCGCCTGATGGAAATCCGACCCCCAGCAGGTGGCGAATTCCACGGCGCGGTCGATGCTGCAGAGGGGATCATTGGTCGAGGCGACCAGGATCGAGGGAAAGGGCAGGGGGTCGCGCGGGATCGGGCGGAAGCCAAATGCCTCCTCGGGCGCATCGGCGCTCAGCTCGATATCGGGCGGGGAGACGAGAAATGCGCCCCGCACATTGTCCGGCAGTTGCGGCCCGGCATGCGCCACGGCGATGACCGAAAGCGAATGGGCGACCAGCACGACGGGCCGGGTGGTGAGCCGCGCGGCCTGGTCGATGGTGGCGACCCAGTCGTCGAGGTCAGGTTCGTGCCAGTCAGCCTGCTCGACAATGGCGGCATTGCTCATGCGCTCGGCCCAGCGGGTCTGCCAGTGGCCGGGGCCGGAACTGCCCAGGCCGGGCAGGATCAGGATGTCACACTCGGCCAGCTTCATGTGCGGTGCGTCCTGTCGCGATAGAATGCGGCACTGGTCTGGGTGAGCCCGATGGCCTTGTAGAAACCCTCGGCTCCCGGCAGGGCCAGGAGGGCAATGGTGCAGCCCGGGCCGAGGATTTCCGTCGCCTTGTCCATCAGGATCCGCCCGATGCCCTGGCCCTGGCTGGTCTCGACCACCGCCATGTCGGCGCAGTAGCAGATCCAGTTCCAGTCGGTCATGCCGCGGAACAGGCCCACCAGCCGTCCGCTGTCGTCGCGCGCGGTGACGACGAGGTTGGAATTGTCCAGCATGGCCTGCACCCGCTCGGTATTGCCGAGCGGGCGGGTCGGGCCGAGCGCTGACTGGCCGACGCAGGCGACATATTCCTCAGCGGTCAGGCCGGTTTCCTGGGCGCAGATGATGCTCATCACGCCTCGCCAAACACGCGCTTGAAGATCGTGTCGACATGCTTGAGGTGATAGGCATCATCAAACATGGCGTCGATTTGTGTATCGCTCAGAGTCACTTCCGGGTCGGCCTTGAGGTTGGCTGCGAACTGGCCGGCGCGGTCGCCCTGCATGGCCCAGACCTTCATGGCATTGCGCTGCACGGCGGCGTAGCTGTCCTCGCGGCTGTAGCCGGCCTGGGTCAGCGCCAGCAGCATGCGCTGGCTATTGTGCAGCCCGCCGAGCAGGTCGAGATTCTTCCGCATGTTCTCGGGATAGACCACCAGCTTGTCGATGACGCCGGTGAGGCGGGCCAGGGCGAAGTCCAGCGTCACCGTGGCGTCGGGGCCGATCATGCGCTCGACCGAGGAGTGCGAAATGTCGCGCTCGTGCCAGAGGGCGACGTTTTCCAGCGCCGGGGTCACCATGCCGCGCACGAGACGCGCAAGGCCGGTGAGGTTTTCGGTCAGCACCGGATTGCGCTTGTGCGGCATGGCCGAAGAGCCCTTCTGGCCGGGGGAGAAGAACTCCTCGGCTTCGAGCACTTCGGTGCGCTGCAGGTGGCGGATTTCGACGGCCACGCGCTCGATGGAGCTGGCAACCACGCCCAGGGTTGCGAAGAACATGGCGTGGCGATCGCGCGGAATCACCTGGGTCGAGACAGGCTCTATGGCCAGGCCCAACTTCTCGGCGACATATTCCTCAACCTGCGGATCGATATTGGCAAAGCTGCCGATGGCGCCGGAAATGGCGCAGGTGGCAATCTCGGCCCGTGCCGCGACGAGGCGCGCCCGGTTGCGCGTGAACTCAGCATAGGCCTCGGCCAGCTTGACGCCAAAGGTCGTCGGCTCGGCATGGATGCCGTGGCTGCGGCCGATGGTGATGGTGTTCTTGTGCTCGAAGGCCCGGCGCTTGAGCGCGGCAAGCAGGGCGTCGCAATCGGCGATCAGGAGATCCGCGGCCCGCGCCATCTGAACCGAGAGCGTGGTGTCGAGAATGTCCGAAGAGGTCATGCCCTGGTGCACGAAGCGGGCATCGGGGCCGACGATTTCGCTGAGGTGAGTCAGGAAGGCGATGACGTCATGCTTGGTGGTGCGCTCGATCTCGTCGATCCGCGCAACGTCGAAGCCATAGTCGCCGGTGGCGGCCTTGCGGGCATTCATCACGTCCCAGATGTTCTGGGCACTTTCCCTGGGCACCACGCCCAATTCGGCGAGCTTGGTGGTGGCATGCGCCTCGATCTCGAACCAGATGGCAAAGCGGGTCTCGGCCGACCAGATGGAAACCATTTCGGGGCGAGAGTAACGCGGAATCATGGGCTTGGGCTTTCGGGTTCAGAGATCGATTCAGGCAAGACGGGTGGTCGCGGCCTGCCTTATGGCGGCTATGCGTGGCTGGTAGGTGGCAGCGTCGTTGCCGCCATAGACGGAGGATCCGGCCACGAACACATTGGCGCCGGCATCGGCCACGGACCGGGCATTGTCGGCGCTGATGCCGCCATCGACCTCGAGGTCGATGTCGCGATTGCCGATGAGCGCGCGCGCCTGGCGGATCTTGTTGAGCGATTCCGGGATGAAGCTCTGGCCGCCAAAGCCGGGATTGACCGACATGACCAGCAGCAGGTCGATATCGTCGATGACATGCTCCAGCGCCGAAACGGGCGTCGCCGGATTGATGGCCACACCGGCCTTCTTGCCCTCGGCCTTGATGGCCTGCAGCGTACGATGCAGGTGCGGGCCGGCCTCGGCATGCACGGTGATGATATCGGCGCCGGCGCGGGCAAAGGCAGCCACATAGGGATCGACCGGCGCGATCATCAGATGCACGTCGAAGGGCAGGGTGGTGAATTTGCGCACCGAGGCCATGACAAGCGGCCCGAAGCTGATATTGGGCACGAAATGGCCATCCATCACATCGACATGGATATAGTCGGCGCCAGCCTCCGCGATGGCGGTGATCTCCTCGCCGAGCCGCGAAAAATCGGCCGACAGGATGGACGGAGCGATGCGGATCGGACGTGCAGTCATGACGGCGGCACCTCAGCCGGGAGGGGATGAGGCTGCTATAGGGCGGGAAAGGGGGAGAGGGCAAGGGCGGAGGCGGGCAGCGCCGGCCACTTGCGTATGGGCGAGGCCCTCACATGCGCGCGATGCGACACCGGGGTGCATTGCTTTGCCGGGCGGAGGCGCTAGAAACAGGCGCGCAACTGGAGCGTCGTCCACGTGGAATTCTCTCTGCCTTTGGTGTTTGGCGCGGGGGTGCTGAGCTTTCTCTCACCCTGCGTGTTGCCCCTGGTGCCGCCCTATCTCACCTATATGAGCGGGGCGAGTTTCGACCAGTTGCGGGCCGACGACAAAGGCGCGGCGGCGCTGCAGCGGCGCGTGGCCTTCACCTCGCTGTTCTTCATCCTCGGCTTTTCGGTGGTCTTCGTGACCCTGGGGGCCACGGCGACGGCCTTCGGCCAGACGTTCCGCCAGGCTCTGCCCATCCTCACGCCAATTGCCGGCGTGCTGATCATCGCCATGGGCCTCCATTTCATCGGCGTCTACCGTATCGGCCTGCTCGACCGGCAGATGCGCCATAATGGGCCGGGCGTCGCCAGTGGCCCCTTGGGCGGGTTCCTGCTCGGGCTGGCCTTTGCCATCGGCTGGACGCCCTGTATCGGGCCCGTGCTGGCGGCGGTGCTGTCGGTGGCGGCGAGCCGCGATACGGCCTGGGAGGGCGCGGGCCTGCTCGGGCTCTATTCGCTGGGGCTGGGCGTGCCGTTCTTCCTGGCTGGCATTGCCATCGGGCCGTTCCTGGCCTTCTTCCAGGGCTTCAAGAAGCACCTACATACGGTCGAGCGCGTCATGGGCGTGCTGCTGGTGATTACCGGCGTGCTGTTCCTCACCGGCAATTTCACCCGGCTGTCCTACTGGTTCCTCGAGACCTTCCCGGTACTGGCCAATTTCGGCTGACCGGGCAGGTCTTTCAGAGCAGCTTGAGGCCGCGCAGCGAGGCGTGGCCGGATTTGCCGATGATGATGTGATCGTGCAGCGTGATGCCCAGGGGCTTGGCGATGTCGGAGATTTCCCGCGTCATGCGCACATCGGCCGATGAGGGCGAGGGATCACCCGAGGGGTGGTTGTGCACCAGGATCAGCGCGGTGGCGGAATGCTCCAGCGCCCGCTTGATGACTTCGCGCGGATAGACCGGGGTATGATCGACCGTGCCGGTCTGCTGCACCTCGTCGGCGATCAGCCGGTTCTTCTTGTCGAGAAACAGGATGCGGAACTGTTCGATGGATTCATAGGCCATCTGGCTGCGGCAATAGTCGATGAGCTGGCTCCAGGAGCTGAGGATCGGCTTGTCGCTGTCGATGCGGTCGCGCCCGAAGCGGGCCGCCACGGCCTGGATCACCTTGATATGGGCCACCGAGCTGGCGCCCAGGCCATCGACCTTTTCCAGCCGTGCCTGGCTGGCATTGAACACGCCGGAAAACGAGCCGAATTCGCGCAGCAGCGTCTTGGCCAGGGCCTTGGTATCGCGGCGGGGAATAGCCAGCTGCAGCGCCAGCTCGAGCAATTCGTAGTCTTCCAGCGCGTCGCCACCCACCTTGAGGAAGCGCTCGCGCACGCGCTGGCGGTGGCCGGCATGGTCGTCGGCTTCCGAACGCATGGCCGGAATGGCGGCCTCGGCGAGTTCGTCGGGCCGCTCCGCCATCACGCCGCTTTCGCTGCCATGGGGTTGAACAGGCCCCCGGGGGAGAGCGTGAAGATCTCGCAGCCCGTCTCGGTGATGCCGATCGAGTGCTCGCACTGGCTCGACAGCGTGCGGTCCCGCGTCACCGCGGTCCAGCCATCGGAGAGGATCTTCACATGCGGCCGGCCCAGGTTGATCATCGGCTCGATGGTGAAGATCATGCCCGGCTTGAGCGGCACGCCCATGCCCGGGGTGCCGAAATGCATGATATTGGGCTCGTCGTGGAACAGACGCCCCAGGCCGTGGCCGACGAAATCGCGCACCACGCTCATGCGCTCGCCCTCGGCCACCGCCTGGATGGCGGCGCCGATATCGCCGGTGGTCTGGCCGGGCCTGGCCATGGCTATGCCGGCCTCGAGCCCGGCATAGGTGACCTCGATCAGCCGCTCCGCCTTGCGGGAGATTTCGCCCACCGGATACATGCGGCTGGAATCGCCATGCCAGCCATCGACGACCAGCGTCAGGTCGATATTGACGATATCGCCCTCGCGCAGCGGCCGCTCGTCGGGAATGCCGTGGCACACCACATGATTGATCGAGGTGCAGAGCGAGTGGCGATAGCCCTTGTAGAAGATGGTGGCCGGCACCGCGCCATTGTCGCGGGCAAATTCATAGGCGATCTGGTCGATCTTGGCGGTCGGCACGCCCGGCTCGACGAAGTCGGTCAGGATATCCAGCGCCTGCGCCGTCAGCGCCCCGGCCTTGCGCATGCCGGCAAAGCCATCTGGGCCGTGCAGCGGGATGACGCCCGGCGTGCGGCGGGCTTTGGCTGGGGCGTCAACGAAGGTGATCATGCAGGACTCCGGGGAATTGCGATTAAATTAGTCGCTTGCCCGTCCGATTGGAAGGGCAGCACGCTCGCTTGACGCCGATATCGCGCAGGGGCATTGCTGGCACACAGCACGCCCAAGGAATTCTCTCATGTCCGCAGATTCTATTACGGCCGGTCTCCTGGTGATCGGCGACGAAATCCTTTCGGGCCGCACCAAGGACGTCAATATCGGCGCCACCGCCGATTTCTGCACGGATCTGGGCATCGAGCTCAAGGAAGTGCGGGTGGTGAGCGACGAGACCGACGAGATCGTCGACGCCGTCAACGCCCTGCGCGCCCGCTACACCTATGTCTTCACCACCGGCGGCATCGGCCCGACGCATGATGACATCACCGCCGATGCCGTGGCCAAGGCCTTTGGCGTCGCCCTGCCGATCAATGCGCAGGCCCGCGAAATGCTGGAAAGCCGCTGGAAGCAGACCGGCACCGAGGTCAACGAGGCCCGGCTGCGCATGGCGCGCATCCCCGAAGGCGCCGATCTCATCGTCAATTCGGTCAGCGCCGCGCCCGGCTTCCGCATCGGCAATGTGCATGTCATGGCCGGCGTGCCGGTGATCATGCGCGCCATGCTCGAAGCCCTGGCCCCCACGCTCAAGGGCGGCAGGAAGGTCATGTCCGTCACCGTCAAGGCGGCGGTGGGCGAGGGCACTGTCGGCGGCCCGCTGGGTGCGCTGCAGGAGCAGTATCCCGACGTCAAGATGGGCAGCTATCCGCAGATGGGGCAGGACCGGGTGATGACCGAACTGGTCCTGCGCTCCTCCGACGCCGCCCGCCTCGAGGAAGCCGCCGCCAAGGTGCGGGCCATGGTGGCCGAGGCGCATGCCAAGGCGGGGATTGCACCGCCGGAGGCCTGACAGGACGAAGGTCGGTCGGCCCTTAAGCCTCCCCACCCACCGCACGTCACCCTCGGGCTTGACCCGAGGGCACTGTACTTAACCAACGCTCCGCCAGCGCAGAGCCCTCGGGTCGAGCCCGAGGGTGACGATCTGTGCTGGAAACCAGAACGGAAACGATCTCGGCCGCATGGCCGCAGACGCAACTGCTGGGCATAATCGCGCTTGGCGATTGGCGCAGCCGCCCGGTTTTGCTAAGCACACTGCCTTATTCACCCGGACGGTGCGCCGGTGCAGGAGAGATGATTTGAGCAACCCCAACCAGAAGTCGTTTCCCGTCACCTGGGACCAGTTCCACCGCGACAGCCGCGCGCTGGCCTGGCGGCTGGCCGGCATGGGCACGTTCGACGCGGTGGTCGCCATTGCCCGCGGCGGCCTCGTCCCCGCCGCCATCGTGGCGCGCGAGCTCAATATCCGCACGGTCGAGACCGTTGCCGTCAAAAGCTACGACCACCAGAACCAAGGCGGCATCCAAGTGCTCAAGCCCATCAGCCAGCCCATCCTCGACATCGCCAGGAATGGCGGCAAGGTGCTGATCGTCGACGACCTGGTCGATACCGGCTCCACCGCCCGCGTCGTCCGCGAAATGCTTCCCGGCGCCCATTTTGCCACCGTCTACGCCAAGCCCAAGGGCCGCGACCTGGTCGATACCTTCATCACCGAGGTCAGCCAGGACACGTGGATTTTCTTCCCGTGGGATCTGGATGTGGCCTATGTGGCGCCGATCAGTGGCGGGACGGACTGACCCCAACTTATCCCCCTCTGCCGCGAGCGTGAGATTCTGCCTCCAGATCTGATCTGGAGTAGGAAATGGGGCGACTACCACCTGACTTGGAAGAAAAACGCCAGCGGTTGCTGAGCGCAGCGCGCCGTGGCGCCTTTGACAGTTATGTCCGCCGCGGACGCGTGCCTAAGAACTTTCTGCGCATCGTCGAACTAACGCAGGACGCTAAAGCGCTCGCCGCTGACCCTGAGGTTTCGCTGACGCCGCAGAAAGGCGAAGACAGACCGACGGTCCACTATGTTTGGCGCACCGCTGGGGATGATCGCGTCGGCTCATCCCACGCCGTGCTTGCAGGGCGCGTGTTCTCCTGGGCCGATCCTCCGCCTCATGGTCATCCCGGAACGGAGCCGAACTGCCGGTGCTGGCCGGAGCCATACTACGGCGATCCGGCAGTGCCGGAT
Source organism: Alphaproteobacteria bacterium (assembly GCA_018828145.1). Classification (GTDB taxonomy): domain Bacteria; phylum Pseudomonadota; class Alphaproteobacteria; order Rhizobiales; family Devosiaceae; genus Devosia. The sequence continues at coordinate 85,249 of JAHJWO010000009.1, forward strand.
GCGATGCTGAAACTGGTTCGACAGCGTCAGGTCGATGCTGGCAGCAATGAACTTTGGGCCAGCATCGAGACTGTCTCGCGTCCGGACGGCAGTCTGGCTGAGTCGGACATCGTCCTGCACGACGGCACCGAGGTCCACTCGACGCTAACAGGAAGCCGGATCACACAGACCGTGTCGTTTCCTGACCGGTCGCGGCTACAAATTCTTCAGGACGGCGATACTTGGTCGTATGCGACCGGGAACGGTCAGTCGCTGCGTGTCGCATGGCTTGGCAGGGCTTTGTTCCCGCGTTTTCTCCCACCATTGCCGTTGCGGGCTCCGGCCACCCCTTCGACGCCCCGACATACTGACGGTCAGTCTCCGACCGACCGGCTCCTAACGCCCGCGGCGATTATTCTGCGCGGCGCCGCCGTGCTCCACCAGATGCTGACCTCTGCCCCACAAGCCATGGGCGCGAGTCCGGTTGACACGCCGGCGATGGCCTTTGGCGCGTGGGACTACTCCAGTTCCGGCCGCGACGTTGCGCCAGTCATGACTGGTACGCTGACTAGGGAGCAAGCGGCGCAATTTTGTCCATTCCTGCCGCAGGCCCAAGCGTGGGCAGACGAGGCAGCCGCCTTTTACGAGCCAGTACGCGCAATCCTTGGTTCGCAGGTTTTTGGTATTAGTGTGCATAGCTGGATCAAAAGCGCAGCGGATACTGTTGGGTCGCCGAATCTAAAGGCCGAATACACGATCGATCCCGAACGGAGTAACGTCCCTGGAACTTATGCTGCATTGGGATCGCTGCGATTAGATTTGATCCACTACGTCCCGGAAACAGGGATTGCATGTGTATTTGACTTCAAGACCGGAAATGCGCACCTTAGTCCACAGCGCGTTCTCCAGATCGCTGCTGCAGTTGCTAAGCATTTCGGTTTTGTTCAGTTCATCATCATCGAGATAAAACCCGGCGAATGAGCACCCAGGCCGAAATACAGGACATATTGCGGCCCTATGTGGAACAACATCCGGACCTGGTGCTGACCGGACGCGCCGTCATTCTTCGCCCGGTACGGCACCTGATGTGCGGTTACTATCTCGACCGTACTTCGGCACCTGGGCTCGTGCGGCTGTTCTGGTTTGCCGGTATGACCTATGTGCCGCAGCGCAGCCGCGGATTTCAGTGGGCAGGTGAGCCAGTGCCGCGCCAATCCAACATTCTAGCGGCTGATTTTCAGGAATGCCTTTATGCCACGATGGAGGCAGGCTTCACCGAGTTGCGAAAGCACCAGGACGCGCTGACGGGTTTCGGTATCAACCTGCGGATGTACTGGGATTTGCCCCCATCTGCGGAGGTGGAGGGGCTGCGATGCGTTGCGGAAGGCGATCTTGCCGGGGCAGACCGATACCTCTCCCTTCATGTTGCGGGCGAAAAACGGGGACTTGAAGAAAGACTTGCGTTTGCCGGACGTCATTGCCGGGCAGGCAGCCGTGCCTGGAAACGGGAGATGGAAATCTACGAGACCATCAAGGCGACACTGGAAAGAACCATGAAACTTCTGGACCTTGTCCGCGCGGGAGACCGGCCGGCAGTCGCAAACCTGCTGCGCGAGTGGGAGGCTCGTCAGGTTGAAGCCTGGAAAGTCGAGAAACACTGGATCTCGTCGCCGTTTCCCCTAGAGACGGACGGCAGCCCCGCCGTTTGATCACAACAGTCCCTGCAGGGACCGCCGGACTTGCCAATCGCCGCCCATGGGACCAAGCTCGGCTCCAGCCGCGCCGCCCTGGGCGTAGCGGGCATGAGGAGGCTGGCGAGAATGGAGCACGCGATGAGCGCTAACGATGAGCAGGACAAAGCGGCCCCGTCGGGTCTGATCGGCCGCCGGTCATTCCTGGCCGGCTCTCTCGGCCTTGGCGCCATGGCGCTGGCCGGCTGCAGCTCCCTGGGGCCCGGCATGAGCATGGCGGAAGCCGAACGGGTCTATGGCCCGCTCCCCGACGAGCGCTTCCCGGTGCCCGCCGTCAATGTCAACAAGCTCAATCCCAAGTATATGCGCCGAACCGTGCGCTATGACAGCAAGGAAGCGGCGGGCACGATCATCGTCGACCCGCGCAACTACTATGTCTATCGCATCGAGGGCGACGGCATGGCCACGCGCTATGGCGCCAATGTCGGCCGGGCCGGGTTCTTGTGGAATGGCGACGCCTATATTGGCCGCAAGGCCGAATGGCCGGTCTGGACCCCACCCCGCGAGATGATCCAGCGCCAGCCGGAGGTGGCCCAATATGCCGGCGGCATGCCCCCCGGCCTCGGCAATCCCCTCGGCGCCCGCACGCTCTATCTCTACCAGGACGGGGTTTACACGCTTTACACCCTCTACAGCACGATCATGCCCGAGACGATCGGCAAGGGCGTAACGAGCGGCTGCGTGGGCCTGCTCACGCAGGATATGATGGACCTCTATGACAAGACGCCGGTGAATACCAAAGTGGTGGTGTTGAAGGCGTAGTTACCAGGGCAGGAGCACGCCGCTGTGGTCGAGCAGCAGGCCCGCATCGGCCGGCCCAAGCCCGTCGATGACCCGGAGCAGACGCTCTGCGGCAAAGCCCGGCGCGACAGGCTCGTGACCGGAGGACCGGAACGGCGCCGACAGCCCGGTTGCCACCGTGCCGGGATGCAGCGTGACGCAGATCGCCTCGGGCCGCGTCCGGCGCAGCTCGATGGCGGCCGTATGCATGAGCTGGTTGAGCGCGGCCTTGGCGGCGCGATAGCCATACCAGCCGCCGAGCTGGTTATCGCCGATGCTGCCGACCTTGGCCGAAACCGCGGCAAACACCGCCTTGCCCTCGCGCGGCAGCAGGGGCAGGAAATGCTTGGCCACCAGCATCGGCCCCGTCGCATTGATGGCAAAGCTGCGGGCCAGCTGCTGCGGATCAAGCTGGCGCCAGCTCTTTTCGGGCTGCATCGCCCCGTCATGCAGGAGACCCGTCGCCACGATGACCAGCCTGAGCGGCAGCCCCAGGGCCGCGACCGAAGCTGCAGCCTGGGCGATGGAGGCCTCGTCGGTCAAATCGAAGCCATCCGCACTGCGCGACAGGCCGACAACCGTGTCGAAGCCCTCAGACTGGGACAGCGCCTGGTGCAGCGCAGCGCCAATGCCCCCGCTGGCGCCTATGACGACGGCAAGGCCAGTCGGGGGAAAAGTAGCGAGATCGTATGCCATGAGAACCTCCGCAGAGGATACGCGGGGCGTCGGACGGCGGTTCACAAATCCGGCTTTACCGGTTGCAGCCTACAGCGCAGGCGCAACAAGTTCGACGGCGTGCAGGAAGCCGGCGCCACCAATCATGGCGCTGTGCTGGGTGGCCTGGATTTTACGTCGCCAGTCGCGTGCGACGATGGAGATTTCGCGAACCTTGCTGTCGCCGATCAGGCCCTTGGTCGCCTTCTTCACTGCTGCGCAGCTCTGCTGGACGAAGGCAGACAGGCGGGTCTGCCAACCCCGCGGTCCTACCAGTACTGTTCCCATGGCTATCTCGTCATTCCACAGGCCCTGGATGACATGTCCGTCAACCGTGGTCGCGGAATCCATCTCGCTGCATTCGCCGCCGCGGTAGAAAGCCTCGATGACGAAATATTCCAGCACCAGTCCGGGCGTGTATTTGCGGTAGGCCTCGTCATAGGCGCATTTGGGCGTGAACATGGTGTCGCCAGCCTGCAGGTTGATGGAAATGGCGATGGGCTTGCCATTGAGCACAAGGCTGTCGACGGATGTCCGGGCGGCCCCGTCGCCGCAGAAGGCCCGCCGTGCGAACTCGGCATGGGCGGCATCGGCCAGGAACGACGTGCCGGCCTGACCCTTCCAGCCGCCATGCTCTATCGCCAGGAAATCCTCGATACGCTGCGCAACGGCTTCCGGCGTTCCCTGCCGCTCGAACCGCAACTCCCCCAGTTCCCCCAGCCTGCGGATATTCCTGCGAATATCCTTGGTTCGGCTCCTCGACATCACAGACTCGAGATGCGTTTCGAAGCCTCCGGTCAGCCTAGTCAGGCGCGCGCGTGCATAGGGGTCGAACGGGATCAGCTCAGCGGCGCTCGATCCATCAAGGGTTTCGACATGGCGCAGGAAGCTACTGGACAGACCGATATTGCGGAACGTCCATCGGCGCGGAATTGCCCCCGTCTCGATGGCGTCGAGCCAGGCCGCGACAACGCCCCTGGCATGGTCGCGATGCACCAATGGCTGGCTGCTGAACTGATAGAGATTGCCGGCAGCCGTTGCCAGTTGCAGCGGCCAGCGCTTCAGCCGGAACGGAAACAGCCCGACCAGCTGGCCATTCTCGCGGACTGCCACTGCGCTGATATTGGCATTGGTGTCGATGGTGCCCAGCCCGGCCAGCATATAGGTGCGGGCATAGAAGGGATTGTCGTCGAGCGCCTGGGCCGACAGTTCATCCCACTGCCTGGCTTCAAGATTACGCAGTCCGTTCGTGTCCAGCAGCTCGATGGCGTATGAACGGGTCATGTCGGCAATTCCTTAACTTTAAAAAGGTGCGTGCCCATTGCCGGCAGAATAATGCCGAGGCTGCGGTAGGCAAAAAAGGCAAGAAGCAATCCGCGGGCGGACAGGCCCAGAACGGTCGCTATGGCTGCGCCCATCGGTCCGAACAGGGGCACCATGACGATGGCCACGCAGACATTCACGGCAAGCGCGAGTGCAAAACTTATCGAGCAGAGTCGTTCCTGGCCCAGCATGTTCAATACGTCCTCGCCCGGGCCAAGAAGGCACGCAACAACAATGCCGAGGCAGAGCACGGGAACAAGTTGGCGGGCCTGGTCGAAGTCGCTGCCAAACAGAGCAAGGAGCGGTCCGGCGAGCAGGGACAAAGCCAATGCAGCCAGACCGGTCAGGATGGTCGCCAGGAGAGCGGATCTGCCGATCATCGCCTGCAACTCGGCACGGCGACCGGACGCGCCGAGGGCCGCATATTTCTGCGCCGTTGCGGCGCTGACGCCATAGGGTACATAGGCCAATACTTGTGCAAGACGAGACGCTGCGAAGTAGAGTGCTACCTGTTCAGGAGGTACCATCAGCCCAAGGATGATCACGTCGACATTAAAAAACAGTACTTCGGCCAGATCTACAGCGGCCAGTGGCACGGCGGTGCGGAACCATTCACCGAGCTTGAAGCAGGGCACGGTATTGCCAATGACCGCTTTGAGGTGAGGGCGCAGGAGAATGTATTGTATGACGATGCTGGCGATCAGCCCGGCAATCGCCAAGGCCATCACCGTAAGGGCCGTCGCTGGCTGTCCCGCCAGCAGCAAGGCGAGCAGCCCCAGCACAATCGCCAGATGGCGAAGCAGGTAAGCCGGCGCAATCCCCGAGACTGGACGATCGAGACCCCGGGCAACTGCCTCAAGAAAGTCCTGGAACGCGAGCAACGGGACGGCAAGCAGGGTCACGATGGCAAGCGGGACGAGCTCGGCATGCAATGGGAGAAGACCCAGCTGGATCACGCCGAACCCAATGAGGGCAATCAAGCCAGAGGCGACAAGGGTTCCGCCCATCGCGACCCGGACAAGGCCGGCAGCCAGTGCCCGCTGCCCGGTCTCGATGTAGACCGAAAGCAACCTGTACAGGAGCTGGGACGTGCCCGCTGTACCCAGGTGACCCAGCAGGAGCAGCCATACGAAGACGAGTGCGAAGCGACCGAATTCCTCCGTGCCGATGAACCGGGACGCAAAGACCTGAGCCAGCAGGCCAAGGCCGGCGCCGGCAATCCGAATTGCAATGATGCGAAACGTCTGGCTGGCGAACACGGACGATCCTGGAGTTGAATCGTCAGGTGTAATTGCGCCACTCACGGCGTCGTGCCCAATTCGGTTGTCACAGTCCCCTCCTGCCAGGAGGCACACTTACCGGCCCGATGCTGAATATTCACGGGCTTGTGGGCGATATAGTTACCAGTTGGTCTGAAGCAACGGCATGTCTGGCTATTGGTTCAAAGGCGCTGATTGCCGGCCGCGTGACCGCAGAGATAATGTTCGCCACCAATGCCCCTTCAGCCCACAAAAAGCCGCCCGGTTGCCCGGGCGGCTTGATGGGGTAGATCAGCTTACCGGAGATCAGTCGTTCCAGTCGCGGTGGCGCGGGCGGTTGCGGTCCCAGCCGCCGTTCCAGTTGTCGTCACGGTCGTTCCAGCCGCCACCGCTATGGCCATCCCAGCCGCCCTGGCTGGGGCGATGCGGGCGGGGCGGGGCAGGGGGCGTGCCGAAGCTGAACGAGAAGTTGACCGAAGGCTTGGCCGACTGGTGGTGGCGCCCGGCGGCTTGCAGGTACTGGGCCGAGACCCAGCCATCGGGGCCGCGCTTTTCGACATAGCACCAGCCGCCGCGGCAGCCGGTGACTTCCACTACCTCGTTGCGCCGCAGCGTATCGACCCGCTGATAGCTGGCCGACGGACCCGAGCGCACGTTGACATTGCCGGTGGCGACGGCCTGGGCGGCGAAGGCGGCTCCCGCTGTACCCAGCAGCACGGTGCTGGCGAGGGCGAGAGAGATAATCTTGTTATGAAGGCGCATAGCCATCTCCTGATGGTTTGAAGGTCTTGCGAACCCTGAACCGTCAAAAGGCGCCCCCGGCGGTGAACCGGACATGAACCGAACGTTCATGCCGCTCCGCCGATCGAAATAGGCTCCCGGGAAGAAACTTATCCCCTTGTCTGCGCGGCCCACTATCATGGCCCCATCTCTGCCATTCACGCGGTGCTGCATGAGAGCTGTGCTCGAATGGCGAAGTGCTGTCCCGGGTCCAACAGCGTTGGCAGAGGCCGGGTGGCATGCTACCTGCGAACCGACGCGGGCGTGGTGGAATGGTAGACACACCGGACTTAAAATCCGGAGGGGGTAGCCCCGTGCGGGTTCGAGTCCCGCCGCCCGCACCAGGAAAGTGACCAGCAATGATCGAAAGAATCGAGACCGGAATTGCGCCATCGTCGGCGCCGATCAGTGACGCGGTGCGGGCCGGCAAGCATGTCTGGCTGGTGGCCATTGCTGAAGATCCGGTGACGGGCGCCATCGTCGAGGGCGGCATCGAGGCGCAGGCGCGGCGCTGCCTGCAGAATCTCGAGATCGCGCTCAAGGCGGCCGGCGGCACGCTGGCCAATCTGGCCATGGTGCAGATATTCCTCATCGACAGCGCCGACGCGGCGGGGATGAACGCGGTCTATCGCGAATTCATCACGGCGCAGCCCTATCCGGTGCGTGCCACAGTGGTGGTCAAGGAATTGCTGGCCAGGGGCCTCAGGATCGAGATCACGGCACAGGCGGTGCTCGACTGATGCTGCTCAAGCTCGAACTGCTCGAAAAGATCAAGGCCGGTGAGGTCGACCTGGTGTTCCGCCGCTGGAGCCGGCCGTCGGTCAAAGCCGGCGGCACGCTCAAGACCAAGCTGGGCCTGCTGTCGATCGGGGCGATAACCGACATGGACCCGGCCGATGTCACCGAGGCGGAAGCTCGGCGCGCCGGCTTCAAGGACGTCGCCGATTTCCGCAAATGGCTGGACACGATGAAGCCGGGACATCTGTTCCAGCGCATCGAGGTCGGATTTGCCGGCGAGGCCTAGAAGGGCGTGGGCGCCACGAAGGTGGTGAATTCGCCCGTCGTGGGATGGGTCAGGCCCAGTTCGGCGGCGTGCAGCTGCAGCCGGTCGGCGGCGGCCAGCGTCTCGGCATCGCCATAAAACACATCGCCCAGAATCACATGGCCGATGGCCCTCATGTGAACCCTGAGCTGATGGGTGCGGCCGGTGAGGGGGTGGAGCCGGACGCGCGTGGCGTTGGCCTCGCGCTCGATGACTGTCCATTCAGTCTGCGCCGGGCGGCCGTTTTCGTGGTCGACGCGCTGGCGGGGCTTGTTGTCCCAGTCGGTCATAAGCGGCAGGTCGATGACACCGCTATCGGCCTCGATGATGCCGGCGACGCGGGCAATATAGGCCTTGGCGGTCTTGCGATGCTCGAACTGGCTGCCGATGCGGCCATGCGCCCGCTTGTTGAGCGCCAGCACCAGGACGCCTGATGTGTCCTTGTCGAGCCGGTGGCACATGCCGGCCGTGGGCCAGGTCTGGCGGGCGCGATGCTCGACGCAGTCCCACAGCGACGGGTCCTTCCCCGGCACGCTCAGCAACCCGCTCTGCTTGTCGACCACCAGGATGTCATCATCGACATGGAGGACATTGAGATAGGGGTCGAGCGGGGGGAAGTAATTGATCAGTGTGGGCATGGGACCGGGCATGGCCGCCGTTTAGCAGAGGATGACCGGTTTGACCAATGGTCACCCACTTGTGAGCGGACTAGGCTCGAATTACGCCGGTGTAACAGGGTTTTAACGGAACGTCCTGCGCCGCGCCCCGTTGTGCTTGCAACACAACATAGGAGGCTTTCATGCACAAAGATGAAATCGAAGGCGCTGGCAAGCAGGCCAAGGGTGCGGTCAAGGACGCTGTAGGCGGCCTCACCGGCAACGAGAAGCTGCAGGCTGAAGGCAAGCTCGACAAGGCCGCTGGCAAGGTCCAGCAGAAAGTCGGCGAAGCCAAGGACGCCACCCGCGACGCGCTCAAGAAATAGCGCCGACGCAGGATTGTGAAGAGCCGCCCGAAAGGGCGGCTTTTTGCTGTTCAGGTGAAGCGATAATGCAGGCGAGCGCAGACCGGATGCAGCATGTGCGCCGAGATCAGCTTGGGCGACGCGCGCAGGCCCGTGGCCGGAAACAGCGGAATGCCGCTGCCGATGATTTCGGACATGACATAGATCTCGATTTCGTCGAGTGCGCCACGTTCCATGAAAGCCATCTGCAGCCGGCCGCCGCCGAGCATCCAGACATCGCCATCCTCCAGCCCGCGCAGTTCGGCGATCAGCGCCCCGACATCGGCACGGATTTCCAGCGGTCCCTTGGGATTGTCGATGGGACGGGACGTCACCACGATCACCCGCTTGCCGTCATATTCCCAGGCGCCGGGATAGCGCTCGATCCAGTCATAGGTCGTTCGGCCCATGACCACGGTGCGAATGGATTTGATGAACTGGTGATAATCATGCTCGCCCAGGTTCAGGTCGGGCTGCTGGTTGAGCCAGTCGAGATTTTCGTCGGGCGTGGCGATGAAGCCGTCGAGGCTGGTTGCGATGTATCCGACGATTTTGGCCATCCCGGCTCTCCTGCAATCTGGGGCACTCCCCAATAGGATCCGATAGTGACAGCAATTGTCAGCAGCCTTGGCCGGCGCACTGGTATCCAACCGCATGGAAACGACGGTCTTCGACACAGCCTTGGGGACATTCGGCATCGGCTGGACCGCCGATGGCGTTGCGCGGCTGCAATTGCCGGGCCTCGATGCCGACGACATGGTCGAATGGATCAACCGCAAGGATGCCGTGCCGGGCGAGCCGACGCGTGCGGTAGAGGCGGTGATCAATCTGATCGAGGACTATGCCGAGGGCAATGTCGTGGAGTTCTGCGATGTCCGGCTCGATCTGCAGGGCGTGCCGGAGTTTCACCGGCGAGCATATGAACTGTTGCTCGACTATGGCTGGGGCCAGACCACGACCTATGGCGAACTGGCACGGGCGCTGGGCGACGTGACGCTGTCGCGTGCGGTGGGGCAGGCGATGGGCTCCAATCCCATCCCACTGATCATTCCATGCCATCGCGTTCTGGCCAGCAATGGCAAGACCGGCGGCTTTTCGGCACCGGGTGGTGCGGAGTCCAAGCTGCGCATGCTGGCGCTTGAGGGCGTGGCGGTCGGCGCGCCGGCCGGCCAGATGACGTTTGGCTTCTGAGCATGGGCGTCGAGATTGAACGCAAGTTCCTGGTTGTGTCTGACGACTGGCGCGCCGCGGCGATCGGCAGCACCCTGCTGCGGCAGGGTTATCTCTCCTCCAATGCCAAGGCGACCGTCCGGGTGCGCAGCCGGGATGATGCGGAGGCGGTCCTGACACTGAAGGGGCAGGTCGAGGGCCTCACGCGGGCGGAATACGAATATGACATCCCGATCGAAGACGCCCGGGAGTTGCTCGCCATGGCCGAGCCGCATGTGATCGACAAGCGTCGCTACCTTGTGCCGTTCGGTGGCCTGATGTGGGAAGTCGATGTGTTTGCCGGGCGCCATAAGGGGCTGGTGCTGGCCGAGGTCGAACTGGACAGCGAAATCCAGGCCGTGGCGCTGCCCGACTGGGTCGGCGAAGAGGTGAGCCGGGACGATCGCTACAACAATGCGAGCCTGTCGCGCGATGTCTCGTTTGCTCTCGAGCGCGATTGAACACTGTGTTCTGCCGGTAAATTGATTCAGGTCATGGCGAAGGGGCGGGGTTGGGCCCAGATGGGAGGGACAAACAAGGAGACCGAACATGGCCAAGGATTTTGACGGCAAGGTTGCTTTCGTTACCGGGGGTGCTTCCGGCATCGGCGAGGCGGTGGCCAGGCAGCTTGCCGAGCGGGGCGCCAAGGTTGTCGTTGCCGACCTCAAGCTCGACACCGCGCAGAAGGTGGTCGACGCGATCAAGGCCGCCGGCGGCGAGGCCGCAGCGGTGGCCGTTGACGTGGGCAAGATGGACCAGGTGGAGAAGGCGGTAAAGTTCACCGTCGACACCTATGGTGCGCTGAACGTGGCCGTAAACAATGCCGGCATCGGTGGCACAGCGGCGCCGCTGGGCGACTACACATTCGAGGATTGGCACAAGGTCATCGACGTCAATCTCAATAGCGTCTTCTATTCCATGAAGTACGAAATCGCCGAGATGCTGAAGGCCGGCGGCGGGGCCATCGTCAACATGGCGTCCATCCTTGGCTCCGTCGCCTTCCCGAATGCGCCGGCCTATGTCACGGCCAAGCACGGCGTGGTGGGCATGACCAAGTCGGCCGCGCTCGACTATGCCAAGAAGGGTATTCGCGTCACCGCGGTCGGGCCCGGTTTCATTGACACGCCGCTGCTTGCCGCGCTGCCCAAGGAGGCCCTTGAAGGGCTCAAGACCGTCCACCCGATCGGTCGCCTGGGCACGTCCGATGAGGTCGCGGCCCTGACGCTGTTCCTGCTCTCGGATGCAGCCTCCAACGTAACAGGCAGCTACCATCTCGTGGATGGTGGCTACGTCTCGCAGTAGCCTACGGGCGGCGGCCTTCGGGCCGCCCCTTTTCTTTCCGGGCCCGCGTGACAGGCCGTTTTGACCCGGCTAGAAGCGGGGCATGACCACTTCCCACCTGTCGACGCGCAGCGTCAATCCGACCGCCGCGCTCTGGCTGGCGACCGCCGCCCTCGTCATCATGGCGGCGATGAATGCCGCGATCCATGAAGCCGCCAAAGTGGCGCCGGTGGGACAACTGGTCTTCTGGCGAAGCATCGTGGCCCTGGGGCCGATCCTGCTCTACCTATGGGCCCGAGGCGAGCTGCGGACGGCGGTCCGGTCCCGCTATCCGCACAAGCACCTCATTCGCGGTGTCCTGGGGGCCGCGGTGATGATGTTCAACTTCATCGCGCTGGCCTACCTTTCGGTCGGCTTGGCAACAGCGATCAGCTATCTCACACCGATCCTGTCGATCTGCGCCGCCATGGCCTTCCTGCGCGAACGGCCAGGGGCGGTAGTCATCGGCGGCGTGGCGCTGGGCCTTCTAGGCATTGTGCTGATGCTCTATCCCGCCCTGCTGGGCACAGAAATGCGACAGGGCACGCTGATCGGCGTGGCGGCGGGCATTGCCATGGCGGCTACCAATGCGCTGTCCCGCGTGCAGGTAAAGGACCTGACCCGAACCGATCCACCGGCGAGCATCGCGCTGTCCTTCGCCGTGGTGAGCAGCATTGTGGGGCTGGTGACGGCGCTGTTTGGGTGGGCCGATCTCGACAGCCAGACATTCGCGTTGCTCGTCGCCGCGGGGTTGCTGGGCGGGATGGGACATGTGCTGATGACCGAGGCGGTGGCGCGCGCCCCGGTATCGCTGCTGGCCGGCTACGAATATACCGGCATCATCTGGGCCTTCCTGTTCGACTTTGCCCTGCTCGGCATCGTGCTCGATGCGTGGGCGATCTCGGGTGCGGTCGTGGTCGTACTGGCGGCGATCACCGTGGCGTATGGGCAGGGGCGCTTCGCGGCAAGACCGGCCCGGACCGCGTCTGACCCGTCGACAAAGCACTGACCCGGATCAGAACCCGTCATCATGCGTTGCCCTGCGAGGGAGGAGGCAACGCGAATGGAAGACCTGACGCCGGAGCTGTTGCATTGGATAACCCGCGCCATCGAGTGGTGCGGCATTGCCATCATCGTGGGCGGGCTGCTGTTCGGCACGGCACGGTTTGTGCCGATAGTGCTATCGCGGCAAACGACCGAACACGCCTTTCGCCGCTATCGGGCCGATGTGGGCCGCGGCATCCTGCTTGGCCTGGAATTTCTTGTCGCGGCGGACATCATCGCCACCGTCGCCATCGAGCCCAGCCTCGAGAGCCTGGCTATTCTGGCGGGCATAGTCGCCATCAGGACATTCCTCAGTCTCTCGCTCGAAGTCGAGGTGTCCGGACGATGGCCTTGGCAGCAGCCCAGTGCCGAAGTGCGAGAACGGCAGAGTAACAAGTGACGGCTATTGCCAGCGCTTGAATGTCTTGAGGTGATCGAGCGCCTTGACGACCGTTTGGGTGATCTTTTCGACGCTGTCGGTCACCGGAACCACGAGGACGTTTTCGGTCGTCGGATCAGGCACTTCCAGGGTCGCGAACTGGCTGTCGAGCAGGCTGGTCGGCATATATTCATGCTGGCGCCTGGCCATGCGTTCGGCGATGACCTCGCGGCTGCCTTCGAGATAGACGAAGAGGATGGGCTCGCCTGCCTTGTCGGTCAGGTATTGTCGATAGGCCCGCTTGAGCGCCGAGCAGGCGCCCATGGCCGCCCCCTTTTTGTCGGCTGCTTCATGCAGCGCCCCGGCCAGGCGCTCGAGCCAGGGCCAGCGGTCGTCATCGGTCAGGGGAATGCCGGCGCGCATCTTCTCGACATTGGCTTCGGGATGATAGCCGTCACCATCGAGGAATGGGACGTGCAGGCGGCGGGCGATGGACTGGCCGACGGTCGATTTGCCCGACGAACTGACGCCCATGACGATGATGATGCGGGACGGAATGAGTGACATTGCTAGACCGTGGCCGTGAAGGCGCCGTCGACATAGAGAATGTGCCCATTGACGAAACGGGCGGCCTCGGAAGCCAGGAACACCACCGCACCGCCCAATTCCTCAGGCTGGCCCCAGCGACCCATGGGCGTGCGAGTCTCGATCCAGGCGTTGAACTTGTCGTCCTTGAGCAGGGCTTCATTGAGTTCGGTGGCGAAATAGCCCGGCGCGATGCCGTTGACGTTGAGGCCATGCTTGGCCCAGTCCACGGCCATGCCGCGCGTGATGTTGGCGACCGCGGCCTTGGTGGCGGCATAGGGCGCGACGGAGGGGCGGGACATTTCGGATAGCAGCGAGCAGATATTGATGATCTTGCCGGCGCCGCGCGCGATCATGTGGCGGGCCACGGGCTGGCTGACGTTGAAGACGGAGGTCAGGTTGGTGGCGATGACCTGATCGAACTTCTCGGGCGGAAAGGCCTCAAGGCTCGAACGGAACTGCATGCCGGCATTGTTGACGAGGATATCGATAGGCCCGATCTCGTCCTCGATATGGTTCACCGCCTCATTGATGCTGTCACGACTGGTGACGTCGAAGGCAACCGCGTTCACGGTGGCACCAGTGGCCGCCAGATCATGCGCCGCCGCGCCCAGGGCCACGCTGTCACGGGCATTGAGGATCACGGCAGCGCCCGCATCGGCAAGGGCGCGTGCCATGGCAAAGCCGAGGCCGCGGCTGGAGCCGGTGATCAGCGCGCGCTGGCCGGACAGGTCGAACGGATTGGGGGAAGCCAAGGGTATCTCCACTTTTGTGGAACCCTATGCAGGTGGGCTTGCCCCGGCAAGCCATTCTACCATACAAGACGCCATATTCGGCCAAAATTCCCCAAATACGACTTCCGTATCGGGCGGGTTTGTGGTCAGTTCCCGCCGCGAGCCATGCGCTGCAGGCATGGGCAAGACGAAGAGTTCTCGGAAGGACGTTTGTATGTCGACAGCGGATATCGGCCTGATTGGCCTGGCGGTGATGGGTTCCAACCTGGCGCTGAACATTGCCGAAAAGGGTTACACCATCGCTGTCCACAACAGGTCCCCAAGCAAGATCGACGACTTCGTCGTGACGGCGAAGGACCAGGGTCTGGACGGCAAGGTGATCCCCAAGGCGGACCTGGCCGACTTCGTGCAATCGGTTAAGCGCCCGCGCTCGATCATCATCATGGTCAAGGCCGGCAAGCCCGTCGACGACATGATCGAACAGCTGCTTCCCCTTCTGGAGCAGGGCGATGCCATCATCGAATGCGGCAATTCGCTATTCACCGATACGCAGCGCCGTTTCGACTATCTCAAGCCCAAGGGCATCGGCTATCTGGGCGTCGGCGTTTCCGGCGGTGAAGAAGGCGCGCGCCATGGTCCCTCGATCATGGTTGGTGGCTCCAAGGAGCAGTGGCACAATGCCGAGGCGGTGCTGACCGCCATCGCCGCCAAGTTCAATGGCGAGAGCTGCTGCGCCTATCTGGGCGAGGGTGGCGCGGGCCATTTCGTCAAGACGATCCACAACGGCATCGAATATGGCGACATGCAGATGATCGCCGAAGTCTATGGCGTGATGCGCGACGGCCTGGGGATGAACCCGGCCCAGTGTGCCGACGTCTTCAAGGAGTGGAACAAGGGTCCGCTCAATTCCTATCTCATCGAGATCACCGGCCATGTGCTGGCCGCGGTCGATGACCAGACCGGGAAACCGCTGGTCGAACTGATCCTCGACAAGGCCGGCCAGAAGGGCACCGGTGTCTGGTCCGCCATCGTCGCCCAGCAGATGGGCGTGCCGGCAACGGCTATCGAAGGCGCCGTCGCGGCCCGTTCGATCTCTTCGCGCAAGGAAGAGCGCGTGGCGGCCGAGGCCATCTATGGCAAGCCGAACCGTGGCAAGACCGACGTGACGCTGGCAGACCTCGAAAAGGCGCTGCTTGCGGGCAAGATCGTGTCCTATGCGCAGGGCTTTGCGGTCATCGCCAAGGCATCGGAAGAAAACGGCTGGAGCCTGCCATTGGCGACCATCGCCAAGATCTGGCGTGCCGGCTGCATTATCCGCTCCCGCTTCCTTGACCAGATGTCGGCAGCCTATGAAAAGGGTGGCAATGCCAACCTGCTCGTGGTGCCTGACTTCGTGTCGCTGATGAAGGATAGCCATCCCTCGCTGCGCAAGGTGGTGGCTGCCGCCGCCGTCGGCGAGTTCCCGATGATCTGCCTCTCGGCTGCGCTCAGCTACTTCGACAGCTACCGCCAGGCACAGGGCACGGCAAACCTGACGCAGGGCCAGCGCGACTTCTTCGGTGCGCATGGTTTCGAGATTGTGGGCCGCGGCACAGACCTGCACGGCACCTGGCCGAGCACGCTGGGCAAGTAATTCCGGCACAACAGAAAAAAGGGACTCCGCGTGAGCGGGGTCCCTTTGTATTTCGCAGAAGCCGGATAGGCTAGACGCTAGGGGGAGCCTCGGGCTCCGCTTCAGCCTCAGTGACCGAATAGGGCACGCGCGCCACGAGGACACGCCCTTCATCCTCAATCTCGAACACGCCCTCGGTCGGCTCTTCCGCCAAGGCAACGGCGCCCTGCGCGGCGAAGGTAGCTTCTTCCATGGCGGTGTTCAGCGAGGGCAGCTTGAGCCCGTCAATGTCCACCTCGCGTTGGCCATCCTTCGTGCGGTGATTGAAGAAATATCGTGGCATGGTCGACTCCATTATCGCCATGCAAACGGAGCGTCGAGGCATTCGGTTCCTGAGGTCGCGATCACGCTTTCAAACCGCCCGCGCCTATAGGGCGCGGAACATCACGTAGCTGTCCACATAGCCGTGCAGGGGGTGATTGAACGCCAGGGGCAGGGTGCCGACGATCTGGAAGCCGAGCGTCTGCCAGAGGGCGACGGCGCGCGTATTGGTGGACACCACATGGTTGAACTGCATGGCGCGGAAGCCGCGTTCCCTAGCGCGGGCCAGCGAATGTTCGCACATGGCGCGGGCCACACCCTTGCCCTGGGCGGTCGAGGCGGTCATGTAGCCGCAATTGGCGACATGCGCGCCACCACCGGCCTGGTTGGGCATCAGATAATATGTGCCGACAGGCACGCCATCGATCTCGGCGATGAAGACTTCGTGGGAGGGAGCGAACCAATAGGCCTCGACCCCCGCCGAGTCCAAGTCGCGGGCAATGGCATATGTTTCACCCGCCGCCAAGACCGGGGCGACGATGGCAAGAACGGCCGGTCGGTCGGCGTCAGTTGCGGCGCGGATGGTGATCGTCATCGTCATCATCGATGGGTGCGATCCTGACCTGGCCCGGCGCCGGCGTTTCCGGCACATGAGGGTGGTCGGCAAGGCTGGGGCGATGGCTGAGTTCGAATCGCCATGCGGCCAGGCCGAACAGCACAAGGGAAATCACCACAGCAATGCCGCATGCAATGAAGGGCGCACCAGGGAAGTAGTGTCCCGATTCTGGTGCACTCGTGTAATAGGAAAAAATCTGCGTCGCGCCCAGCGGGCCGACAATCGTTGCCAGTGAGCTGGCAGCATTGACCGCTCCCTGCAACTCACCCTGACTGTTGTCAGGGACCTGGCGTGACAGAACACCGTTAATGGCGGGTGGGGCGAGCCCGCTGACCGTGCCGACGGCGATGAACAGATAAAGCTGATAGACATCGCCCGAAAAGGCGATGCCGGCGAAGGCGATGGTGGCGGCAAGCAGTCCGACGATGCCGACGGCAGGCTCACCGATCCCCCGAGAGAGGGGTGCTGCCAATACGGCCTGGCTAAAGGCAAAACCGATGCCGAAGGCACCGAGCGTGCGCCCGATGGATGAGGAGCTGAAATTGAACACTTCCACCGTGAAGTAGCTGAATATGGTGGGCAACGCCTGTGTTGCGAGCTGCAGAAAGAGCAATACGGCCAGAAGCCATATTACCGCTGGATACTTGCGCAGGGCCACCACGGCGCCGAAAGGATTGGCGCGGCGAATGTCGAACTTGCGGCGGGACGCCTTTGGCAGGCTTTCCGGCAGCACAAACAGCCCGAAGAGGAAATTGGCGAACGCCAGGCCGGCCGCCGCATAGAAGGGCACGCGCGGCCCGAGCTCACCGAGCTCTCCGCCGATCACCGGGCCGATAATGAAGCCGAGTCCGAAGGCAGCGCCGATGAGACCGAAGCGATGGGTGCGCTTATGGGGTGGCGTGATGTCGGCCATATAGGCGGTGGCGGTGGCGAGGGCGGCGCCTGCGATACCGGCAATGATCCGGCCGATGAACAAATACCAGACCACCGGCGCAATCGACATCATCAGGTAGTCGAAGGTCAGGCCGAGAAGGGAGGCCAGCAGCACCGGACGGCGGCCGAATCGATCGGAGAGGTTTCCCAGCACCGGCGAAAACACAAACTGCATAAAGGCGTAGGTGAAGACCAGGTAGCCGCCGAGAACGGCCGCATTGGCGACGCTGCCGCCAGTCAGGTCTTCGAGCAGCTCCGGCAGCACGGGCACAATGATGCCAACGCCAATCATATCAAGCAGGATCGTCACCAGAATGCAGGTGAGAGCCAGGCGTGAGCGGGTCGCTGCTTGCATGCTGGGAGTGCTAACCTTTTGAAGTGCGGCCGGTTTGACTGTGTCGCGCAGTTGACACAGCAGAGCCTTTCAACGCAAGGCCGAAGGACCGTGCAAGGTTCCATGACGAGCGCTCACTTCGACGCAATTCGTGCCGAAATCGGCGCCGCTTCGATTTGGGCTTCATAGCTGTAAAGCCACGCAAGGCGGCGCAGATGGCCGCGGCGCCCTTGCGCCGCAATGGCCAGATTGCGTGCGACGCTGAGCGGCCATCGCATGTGGAAGATGCGACCATTGGTGGCGGAGAGGGCGGCGACCCGGGCGACACGGGCGTGGCGCTGGCCGTAGTACTTTTGGAAGGCGGTCTCGGCGCTAGCCTCGGCAATGAGCAGTGGCGCGAGAGCCGCGGCATCCTCGATGCCCATGGCCGCGCCCTGGGCCTGAAAGGGCACCATGGCATGTGCCGCATCGCCGATGAGGCCGATATTGCCAGTATGCCACGTGTCGGTGCGGACCGTGTAGAGGGGCCACGGGGTCCATGTATCAGCGGCCGCCGACAACAGGACTTCAATGCGTGAACCCCGCGAGTCGGACCAGGGCGCCTGCGGCCGGGTACCGAGCTCGCCGGTGGTCTCGGCGCCCTTGGCAAAAAGCGCCAGATTGACCTGGCGGCGGTGCGGCAGGGGATAGCAGACCAGGTGAGAACCGGGCGCAAAGAGCACCGAGACGCGGTCGAGGGCGAGTTGCCCGGCCACCGAATCGAAGGGCAGGAGGGTGCGCCAGGCGACGCGCTGCCCATAGCGGGCCCTGGGTCCGCCGATGACCTCGGTGCGCGTGCGGGAATGCACGCCGTCGGCGCCGATAAAGGCGAGGCCCCGGCCGGTGCGGGTTTGGCCGTTTGCTTCATCGATCGAGATGGTTACGCCGCGCTCATGCGACTCTACGCTCCAGGAGCGGACGCCGAAGAGGATGTCGATATTGGCGAAGCGCCGGCAGGCCCGGTAGAGCAGGTCGGCTAGGTCGGCCCGGTGCATGACGGCATAGGGGGCGCCGAACCGCTCGCGCATGATGGCGCCGAGTTCGAGCGTGACCAGCGGATCGGGTCGGAGATAGGGGTAGATATCGATGCCGTCGGGTTCGAGGCTGTGGGAGCCGAGGACCTCGTCCAGACCGAGATTGTTGAGGATTTTCCGGGCGTTAGGGCTGATCTGCAGGCCGGCACCGAATTCGGAAATGGTGGGGCCGCGTTCGAGCACGACGACCTTGGCGCCGAATTTTGCCAAGGCAAGGGCCAGCGTCAGGCCGGATATGCCCGCGCCCGCGATATAGTATGTGCGGCCCGTGCCGGGCATGGCAGGGCTCAGGCGGCGTCGGCGTGGAAAATCGCGGAGAGCGGGTTGGACGTGCCGGCGGCCAGACGCGAACTGAACACGTAATGTGTTGAACAGTAAGGACAAACCGCTTCGTTGTCCTTGCCCATGTCGATGTAGATATGGGGGTGGTCAAACGGGGGCAGGGCGCCGACGCATTGGAATTCCTTGGAGCCGACCTCAATCTGGCGGAGCCCTTCGGTGTTATGGAAATGGGGCGTTGTGCCGTGTGCCATGACGATAAACCTGTTTGATTTGGCCGGACCATATGCCAAGGACGGGATGAAGGAAAGGGTGCACAACCCATTCAGGCAGACGGCAGATACGGCCAATTTGCTGGCATCATGCTGGCGGTTTGCTTGCCGTTTTCTCGATTTTTGCAGCAGGATTTCAGCCCGTGCCCAAATTCCAGTCCGATGGTTTGACGCTTGCCTACGAATCCGCTGGCGAGGGGCCGGCGGTGCTGTGCATTCATGGCTTCGCATCGAGCGGCAAGGTCAACTGGATCGACACCGGGTGGGTCGAGACACTGACCGGCGCCGGGTATCGGGCGATCACGCTGGACAATCGCGGGCATGGCAATTCCGACAAGCCCTATGACCCCGAACGCTACTATCCGAGCGACATGGCGCGGGATGCCGTGGCGCTGCTTGACCATCTCGGCATCGACCGCGCAGCCGTGCTGGGCTACTCCATGGGTGCCAGGATTTCGGCCTTCATGGCCTTCGAGCATGAGGAACGGGTGGCCTGCGCGATCTTTGGCGGCATGGGGCTCAACCTCATCAATGGACTCAGCGACGGCAATGACATCATAGCCGGGCTGCGGGCGCCGGCGCTCGACGGGCTGACCCATCCGACTGCGCGGCAATTCCGCATCTTTGCCGACCATACCGGGGCCGACCGGGAAGCCCTGGCGGCCTGCATGGAGACGTCGCGCCAGCCGATGGCTCGGGCGGATGTGCGACGGATCGCGGTGCCGGTGCTGGTGGCGGTGGGCGAGGCCGACGAGATGGCCGGCGCGCCGGGCCCGCTGGCCGAGTTGATGCCGCATGCCGAAGCCTTCGTCATTCCCAAGCGCGACCATATGCGGGCGACCGGAGACAAGGCATTCAAGGCGGCGGCCCTCGATTTCCTGAGCAGGACATTTGCCCCGCACAGGCAATCGTGAACCAAATTGTGCGCGCGGGCTTTGTTTCGGAGCACCAGATAGCTTATATCGGTGTTTATCGATGAAGCGGAGACCCGCCATGTCAATCAGTGCCAAGAAGTCCGCCCAGATCAAAACTGTCGACCCGGTCTGGGAAGCGGTCATGGCCGGTGCGCGCCAGATCGTGGCGGCGGAACCCTCGCTGGCCAACATGGCCATCTCGTCGATTCTCAATCACGATACGTTCGAGCAAGCGCTCGCCCATCGCCTGGCGGCCCGGCTCGACCATGACGATGTCTCGGCCGATCTGATCCGGCAGGCCTTTGCCGAAACGCTGATCGATGCGCCGGAAATCGGCGAAAATGCACGGGTCGATCTCGCGGCGACGCTTGAGCGCGATCCGGCATGCCACAGGGCCATCGAGCCCCTGCTGTTCTTCAAGGGCTATCAGGCCATCCAGACGCATCGCTTTGCCCACGCCATGTTCAAGGCGGGGCGTCGCGACTTCGCGCTCTATCTGCAGAGCCGGTCCAGTCAGGTGTTCCAGGTGGACATCAACCCGGCAGCGCCGATCGGCAAGGGCATCATGCTCGACCACGGCACGGGATTTGTCGTCGGCGAGACGGCGGTTATCGGCGACAATGTCTCGCTGATGCAGAATGTGACGCTGGGCGGTACGGGCAAGTCGGACCAGGATCGTCACCCCAAGATCGGCAATGGCGTGCTGATCGGGGCGGGCGCCAAGGTGCTTGGCAATATCAAGGTCGGCGACTGCTCCCGCGTCGGTGCCGGCTCGGTGGTTCTCAAAGAAGTGCCACCGCGCGTCACCGTTGCCGGGGTGCCGGCCAAGGTGATCGGGGAGGCCGGCTGCGCGCAGCCAGCGCTGGTCATGGATCAGATGGTTTTGGTACACGACCTCAACGCCTGAGGCGGAAAGACCGGCCTCAAGTCAACAGCGTTGCGGGCATTATGCTCCTTCTCAGGGGTTGTCTCCGGCATTTCAGCCACTAGATTGCCGCCTCAACGCAAATCAGCAGGACACCACCAGTGAACCATCCCGAGATCATCAAGCTGCAGAAGTTCCTGCAGCTGAAGTTCAACAACAAGAACATCGACGTGCGTCCGCGCCCCAAGCTCAACGATTCCGTCGAGGTGTTCATCGGCGATGAATCGATCGGGCTCATTCACGTGGACGACGAGGACGGCGACAAGTCCTACATCTTCAACATGTCGATCCTCGACATCGATCTGGACGAAGTCAGCTAGGCGCTACCGCCAGGCACCGATGGGAGCGAGCCAGCGCTCCATTTCGGCATCAAACTGGCGCCACGATTGCAGAATCGTGGCGTCGAAGGTGTAGACGGCGGCGATGCCGCTGGGCAGGTAGACGGTGCGCACACATTGCGCCGTGCCTTCCACCGAAACTGGCTCCAGACATTTGGCCACGAATGGATCGGGCGAGAGCGCGTCATACCAGACCGTCTCCCCGCCATAGCCGCTGCTGTCGCGCATCGGCTTGCCCACAAGGCCCGGCACGCCGCCTATTGCGGCATCTTCAAACTGATGCAGGTAGACGCGATCGAGCAGGCTGCTGCTTGCCCGTGCGCGGCTGCGCGGCAGCAGCGTCACGTCGACCGATTGAGACGGCTGGACCGCGTCGGGGGCAAAGCGGATGCGCAGGTCGATCTGGTCGGTGAAGCCATCGCGGATCTGCTCGCCGTAGCGAAACCAGGCCGAAGGGATCTTCAGCTCACGGCCTGAAATCGTCTGCACGATGGGGTCGGGATCGGCGAGGGTTGGCGCCGGCGTCTGCCGGGCGCGGCCCAGTTCGTCAATCAGGTAGGCCGCCCCGACGGCCAGAAGCAGCACGAGAACCGCGATGCCCGCCAGATTGTAGGCGAGCGAAGATTGCCCGGAATGGCGCTCGGCAGGGGCCGGTTGCGAACTTGTTTCCAGCATTAACCAGATTCGCCGAGGAGAGGTGACAGGCCATCAGGGGGTGAATATGCTTAATGAAGGGTTAACATTGTGCGGCGGGGATGGATTGGCATGGCGAAGGAACTGTTGCTTGCAGCCTTCCTGATTGGCGTGGGGCTCTGCATTGCGGGGGCAGGGACGCATCTCTACCAGTGGCTCGCCCGCCAGCAGGCCGTGTTGCGCTATGACGGCAGCACCTTCATCCGCTCGCTGGGCAACCTGGCGATGAGCTTTGTCTGCGGTCCCTACATCATGCTGCAGATGGGTTGGCAGCACGAAGAGGACGGCACAATCTCGATGACATCGGCGCTGGTTTCGGCCGTGGTTGCCTTTGGCTGGGCCTTCGTGACAGGCCTGCTGTTCATGGGCATCTACGTGGCCATACGGTTCTAGGCCGTTCATCCATTCACAGACTGAAATACAATGAGGCCAGCCTTGCGGCTGGCCTCATTCTTCAGACCCCTATCAGGGATAGGTTTTGGGCGGGGTCCGGAACTCTGGGAGCTCTAATACCTGGGGGAGGCCAGCCTGCCTCAGGCTTCTGCGCTCCTTAGTTGATGGCAGCGGTGGCGACGACGATCTCGCGGGTGTCGATCATGTCGACCCACTTGCCGGCGTCAGCCTGGGACTGGCGCTTGATGAACTTGTAGGGCGTTGCGCTCCACAGATCGACCGAGCCGACCTGGTTGTCGAGCACGAGGTCGCCGCGATCGGTGCGAACCATGAGCACGGCATGACCTTCGCCATTGGCCTGCTTGACCACCGCCATGAGCAGCGTGCTGGCCGGCCAGCCGGCATTGATCAGGTCACGGCGCTTGGCCAGGGCATAGTCTTCGCAATCGCCGTAGCCGTTCGGATAGGTCCAGAACTCGGCGACCTGGTAGAGCTGGTCATCGGTGACCGGAACAATGCTCTGGTTGACGCTGGCATTGACGCTCAGCAGCTGCTGCCAGAGATTTTCGGTGAGGGAAACGGCGCCGACGGGATTGGCATGGGGGCGGCATTCGTCAGGGCGGCTCTGGCAGAATTCGAGATGACCGACCGGAATGCTGGTGGTCGCGCTGACGGTCTGCACGAAGGCAATGTTTGTGGTGTCGAGCGCCTGGGCCGGAATGGCGGCAGCCGCGAAGGCGAAAATGGCTGCAAATAGTTGGGCTGGCAGGCCTTTTTTGTTCGATGCCATGGTGTGATCTCCCTGATGGAGACCACGTTAGGGGGGGCGGATTAGGCCGGTCCGAAAAGTGCCATGCAGTTTTTATGCATGTTTTATCGATGTCGTTCCGGCAAAATTAACCATGCGGGCCAGGGACTTGGGCGAAAGGGCTCAGGGCTGGATTCCGGCGAGGACCCGGGCATAGAGCGCGTCGTCCTGTCCGGCGCCGTCGCGGCACTGCTTGGAGCCGATATGGATCGTGTCCACTTTTCGCCGCAAGTCTGACCGGTGAATGAACGTCTGTTCGATCACCTGTCCGGGGGCGATCTGCCAGTTCTGGTGGTGGGCGATGACATTGTTGCCGTCGGCATCGACGGCCAGCGCGGTGACGCAGACATAGTCATAGTCATGCGGATCGTTGTCGGTGAGCCGCTGGGTCAGCCGCATTTCACCCCGCGCCGTATCGAGCGTGATGGCGATGTCGACCCACTGGTTGCGCTTCCAATCCCATTTCTGGTGATAGGCCGGACATTGCAGCGTGGCGCCATCGGCCACGCATTCGGCGATCCTGATCTGTTGCCAGGCATAGTCGGACCAGTCGGCCCGCCCATCGGCAAATGCGCCTCCGGGCGAAGCGAAGGACAGGAAGGTGGCGGCAAGGGTGGCGAGGGAGGAGGCGCGCAGCGTCGGTGTCATGAAAGCATCATAAATGCGTCGCTGCGTGGGCGCCATTCACAGAAGCGCGGGGCGCGACTGCCGTCAGTTCATGCGCAGATTCTGCTGGATGACCGTGAGCATTTCCTGGGCGGAGGCGAATTCGACCGCGACGCCATTCTGGAAGTGGCGGACGACGCGGGCGCGCATGCGACCCAGGGTGACCGGCGTGCCCATGGCGGGACGCACATCGAGCTCGATGGCGGCGCCGGAGAGGGAGATGTCGATGATCTTGCAATTGTAGCGGCGGCCATCGTCGAGCACGACGGTGGAATGGCGGATATCGGGGACGACGCGTTCGTGGCGGCGATCCTCGGGCAGGTTGAGGACATCCTTGTTGGCCAGCCAGGTCAGCTGCGCCGCCATCTTGTCACGCTTGCGCGGCGAGGCGGCGATATCCATGGTGAAGCCGCCCTCGGCGGGAGCCAGGATCGTGCCCTCGATGCGGCCGATATGATCGACATAGGCGATGACCTTTTCGCCGGTCATGCCGGGGACCGGCGCGATGACGACGGCATCGCCGGGGGACATTTCCAGGATCTGGCAGGGGAATTCGCGACGGTCAGCCAGCATGTAGCGACCCAGCACTGACACGCGCACGCGCTGGAACCGGTTTGATTCCGCGCGGGTCCGATTTGGGGCGATAAACTGCGGGGAGGGAAGGTCGTCGCTCAGCATTCGCCGGACCGCTCAAGCTATGAATGGCGGTAACACTATCCGGTCTTAGTTAACGCAATGTGTTTTCGAAGTTTGATTTGCGCAGCCAAAAACCGCGCAAACTGTTGCTTGGAAAGCGATAAATGCCTATTGGCGGCCGCCGTCGATAACGGCGAGATGGGCATAGCGGCGGGCGGTGCGACCATAGACAACTGCGGGCATTGCCGCCGGGCCGACGGAGTTGCTGAAGCCGCCATTGTTGGCGACGTTGGTCGCCACGTCGCGAACCGTATCCTCGAGGGCCACATCGTCGGGCCAGATCAGCCGCAGGCCGGTGATGCGCTGCTCAAGGATCGGCTGCACGCCGAGCCAGTAGGGCTCATCGAGCGCCGTCATGGCGCCGAGCAGGCGGGTATGGGTCGAGCCATTGTGCCGGAGCGGCATCAGGATGGTTTCGAAGCTGACCTTGGTATGCAGGGCCGTGGTGCCCTGGAAGGTGACCAAAGCGACGGCGTGATCTTCCGTCACGGCGCGCATCAGCGTTTCCATGGCGTCGTGATCGCGCTCGTGCCAGAGGGTGGAGAAGGAGCGGCCCTTGAGCTCGCGGCAATAGCTGGTGCAGAGGTGCGAACCGGCAAGGCGGAAGGAGAACTTGTCGCTCTCGTCGAGCTCGAGAATGAAGGTATTGGCCAGCGCTTCGCGGATGCGCGTCGGGTCAATGTCCTTCCGGTCGGGCGCGCTGCGTGCACCGCGAATGGAATTCCAGTAGTCGTAGAGCGTCCTGGTGCTCGTCTTCTGCATATCGTGACCCGCCAAGTATCGGCGAGCGCTCTCCCGTGGACCGCATTCGCCGCCTCGCGACATTGGCAAAAGTGGGGGGCAAAATCGCTCTTAAAGAAGAGTTAAGGTTAACGAGGGCGGGCCTATGTGGAAAAGAATGGCGTAAGGCAGAGTGGGCCAGCGAGTCGGAGTGAAGTGATGAGTGAACAAGGCCAATTGCCGCCGGATGCCCAGCCAGCGGGGCGGGAGCCGGTCTTCCTGCTGCCCGGCTCGGTCACGGCGCTAATCGGCGTGCTAGTGGCCATTCACCTTGCATCAACCGTCGTTCTTAACCAGGACGGGCTTTTGCAGATGGTGTTCTGGTTTGCGTTCCAGCCGCTGCGCATCGTGGCTGCGGGGGCCGATCCGGCGCTGGCGGTGCCGTTGATCTGGACGCCGTTCAGCCACGCTTTGCTGCATGGCGGCTGGGAGCACCTGCTGGTCAATGTCGCCTGGTTCGCGATTTTCGCCACGCCGGTGGCCCGCCGCTATGGGGCGGGGCCGATGCTGGCCATATTCTTCATCTCGGCCGCAGCGGGGGCGGCGCTGTTTGCGGCGACGACGCTCTATTCAGGGTCATACCTGATCGGCGCGTCTGGCGGCGTCGCCGGACTCACCGGGGCGGCCGTACGGTTCATCTTCCAGCCCATCATAGTGACGCGGCATCCCGAGACCGGCGAGCAGGTGGTGATCGGGCGGCGGCTGGCCGGGCTGGGCGAGCTGTGGCGCGATAACCGGGCGCGGTTCTTCATCCTGATCTGGGTGGTGCTCAATGCCGCAGTGCCGCTGCTGCCGCTGGTGACGGGCATGCAGATGTCGGTGGCCTGGCAGGCCCATCTCGGCGGCTTCTTTGCCGGCCTGCTGATGGTGGGGCTTTTCGAGCGCCGGAGCTAGACGGCAGGCCGGGCGCGGCTGAGTTCGGCCGTCCGCGTCAGCACCCAGGCGAGGGCGAGGAGGGCGAGGATACCACCGCCCAGGATCAGGCCATCGAAGAGCGGATCGGGCTGGCGCGGGGTCTTGACCACCTGCAGCAGCAGGCTGAGCACGGTGCCGACCGAAAACACCGCCAGGCCCTGACGGCCGAGCAGGCGGAAGGGGGCAGCGATGGCGGAACCGGCCAGGCTGCGCATGATGGGCAGGTGGCCGAAAAAGTAGAACAGCGCCAGGGCATGCAGCAGGCGCGGCAGGGCCAGGAAGGTCTTGTCGAAATTGGTGATGTAGAAGGGCGCGCCCGCATTGGCGAGGCCGGCGAGCATGGCGCGGCCGGCTTCGCCGAGCTGGGGAATGCGCAGCCAGAGCAGGGACAGGACCAGGAAGGCGGCCGCCGCGGCGAAGATGGCCGGCCGATAGGGGATGAAGCGCTGGCCCACCTTCATGGCGGCGCCTGACAGCAGGCCGATGACGAAGAGCAGCTGCCAGGAGAAGGGATTGAAGAACCAGCCGCCCGGATTGGGGAAGTTGGGCAGATTGAAGCGGAACTGGGCGGCCGCGGCCCAGAGGGCGATGGAAAGGCCCAGCATGAGCCAGGGCTTGCGCAGGCCGACGAGCAGGAAGAGCGGCGTGGCAAGCAGCAGCGTCATGTAGAGCGGCAGGATGTTGAGGTAGCCCAGCTGATGGGTCAGCAGGGGGATGCCGACCAGCGTGCTCAGCGGCTGCTGGAACAGCGCGGAAATGTTGTTCTTGGTCAGCACCTCGGGCAGGCCGAACCACTTGGCCGCGGCGGCAAAGATGGCCAGGCAGAGCATGGTGATGGCGATGTGCACGAAATAGAGTTGGCGGGCGCGGGCCCAGACCTTGGCAATCGCGGCCCAGAGGCTGCCGGTGCGGAAGCGGTTGGAATAGGCGAGGCCGGCCGCCATGCCGGACATGAAGACGAAGGCCTCGGCGGCATCGGAGAAGCCGAAATTGCGGCTGGTAAAGCTCTCGTAGATGGTGCCGGGCACGTGGTTGATGAAGATCATCACCAGGGCAATGCCGCGGAACATGTCGAGCCACGCGTCGCGCCCGCCGGGCGTGACGATGGCGCCGGCGGCGGGCGACCACAGGGTGCGGATCCAGCTCGGACCCAGCAGGCCGGCGGCGCGATAGGTCGCGGTCTCAGGCTGTGACATGGCGCGGGGCCCTGATGGAAACCGGAGCGGCTTCGATCGTGGTTTCACTGGTGGACCATTCCGCCATGACGGCGCGCTGCTCGAGGATCACCGCGCTGGGCGCCAGTTCGGACTCGGTGGCGAACAGCACGGGCACGGTGTGCCGACGGGTCGGGCGGGAGGTGATCGAGATCAGCAGCGGCGCGAAGATGGCAGGCAGCATGGCCGGGGCCACCCAGACGGCATTGGCCGGGGCATAGACGAGGGTGCCGCCCAGGGTGACGGCCGCGATGGCGACGATCCACCAGCTGGACTGGAAGGCATCCCCCACCGAGACCCAGTTCTGGCCGCGGCGGGTGGCGGGCCAGCCGCCATCGATGCCGAGCACGACCTGGGCGACGGCCCGGCTCTGCAGCAGCAGCAGCGTGGGCGCGAGCAGGGTGGACAGCACGATCTCGCCCAGGACCGAGGCCAGGGCGCGCAGGTTGCCGCCAAACTGGCGGTTGTGACCGTCGAAGGCGCCACGCAGCAGGATCAGTACCTTGGGCAGGATCAGCACCGCGCTGACCGCAATGACCAGCGTCCAGCCGCTGATGAAGGGTTCCGCGTCGCCGGCGAACATGGCCGGCTGATCGGGGAACATGGCAGCGGCGAGGCTGGCAGCCAGCAAAGCCAGCCAAAGCGGGGAGGCCAGATAGGCCATGATGCCCTGGATGAAGGTGAAGCGGCTCCAGAGCTTGAGCCCCGGCGCGCCGAGCAGGCGGATATGCTGCAGGTTGCCCTGGCACCAGCGCCGGTCGCGCTTGGCATATTCGATGAGATTTTCCGGCCCCTCCTCGTAGGAGCCAGGCAGGGTGGGGTCCATCCTGACCTTCCAGCCGGCGCGGGACAGCAGCGCGGCCTCGACATAGTCGTGGCTCAGGATATGGCCGCCAAAGGGCGGCTTGCCGGAGAGTTCGGGCAGGCCGCAGCTGGCGGCGAAGGCGCGGACGCGGACAATGGCATTGTGGCCCCAATAGGGGCCTTCATGCCCCTGCATCAGTGCCGCGCCGCGGGCAAAGGTGGGGGAGAGATAGGCCGCAGCAAACTGCAATGCCCGCCCGAAGGGGGTGCGGGCATGGATGATGCGGGGAACGGTCTGGAACAGGCCCAGATCCGGATCGTCATCCATCCGGCGGGCCATTTCGCCAATCGTCGCACCTTCCATGAGGCTGTCGGCATCAAGGGTCAGCGCATAGTCGTAGGCGGCGCCGGAGCTGGCGATGAAATCCTCGATATTGCCGGCCTTGCGGCCGACATTGCGCTCGCGACGCCGGTAGAAGATGCGGCCGTTGCTCATCGGTTCGTCGAGCAGGCGCCTGAACCACACCGCTTCCTGCGCGGCATTATGCATTTCCTGGGTGTCGGACAGGATGACGAAGTGGAAGCGCTCGGCAATGCCCAAGGCCACGAGGCTGCGGTTCATGGCCGCGATGCGGGCAAAGGTGGCGAGCGGATCCTCGTTGTAGATGGGGACGAGGATGGCCGTCATGCCGCGTGGCAGGGCATGGGGATCGGCCATGTCGAGGCGGCGGGGCGTGAAGACACCCAGGGCGGCCGGAATGCTGCCCCAGATGAGCCAGAAGCCGCTGATGACGACCAGCAGGGTGCGCAGCAGATCGAGGGCCGTGAGTCCGCCTACGCCGGTCAGGCGCACGAAGAGGTAACCGCCGACGACAGTCAGCAGTGCCGCGGTAGTCAGGGCGGCAAGACGAAAGAACATTGACCGGCGCATGAGGATCCCAGGGAGCGTTAGCGCCCGGTAATTGCCGAAAGAGTAAGGCGCAAGGTTGTCAGGAAGCTGCCGCGACGCTCCAATTGCTGCTTGGGCATATAGAGCGGTGCATCGGGCAGGGCCTTGTCGAAGGGAAATTCTCCGCTGTGCTTCATGCTGTGGGCCTCCACTGATAGAGCCAGGTTTCGGTGAGCTTCCTGCCCAGGCCAACCAGATAGGCCTTCAATTCGAGGGGGGCAGTGCCGGTGGTCTCGATGTCGAGCACAAGGCGCCAGACGCCGTTGGCCTCGACTCGCGACAGCACGGAATTGACGACGGCGCCCCCAGCGGCCGTGGCCAGCACGTCGATCGGCGTCTCCGGAGGCAGGCTGTCGAGCTCGCCACCCTTGAAGTCGACAACGAATTTGCGAAGATTTGCAGCATTCTCGACGCCCGATACGCCACCGGCCCCGGCGCGCGTTTCCGCGACATAGGCCATGGCGGGATTGGTCTCGGGATCGAGATTGCCCCAGATCATGCGGTAGCTGAATTCGCGCGCCGTGCCGGCCAGAGCGGGCTCGGCGGGAATCCAGAAGGCGACGATATTGTCGTCAGCCTCGAGACGGGCGGGAATTTCGATCAGCCGGACCATGCCCTGGCCCCAGTCGCCCTGCGGCTCGATGCGGAGGGACGGGCGGCGTTCGTAATGGGCGCCGGCATCCTGGTAGCTGTCGAAGTCGCGGCCGCGCTGATAGAGGCCGAAAGCACTGGGATTGTTCTCCCAGAGATAGGAATTGCCCAGGCTGTCGGTGTTGTTGAGGGCGCGCCACATGATCTCGCCGCTCTCGCGCTCGAGCAGCAGGCCGTTGCTGTCATGCACCTGGGGGCGATAATCGTCAAAGCCGCCGCGATTGGCCTCGGCGTAGAGGAACATCGAGGTGAGCGGGGCGACGCCCAGTTCCTTGACGTCGGTGCGGAAATAGAGCCGCGCCGTGACGTCGATCGTGGTTTCCTGCGCGGCATCGCTGGCCGGCGTGATGACGAAGCGATAGGCGCCGGTGACGCTCTGGCTGTCGAGGGCCGCGTAGATCGTCAACGGGCCCTGGGCCTGCGGCTTTTCGAGGTAGAATTCGGAAAAGCGCGGGAATTCCTCGGGCAGGTCGACCCAGGAATTGAGTACGAGGCCGCGGGCGCTGAGGCCATAGATATTGTCGCGGCCCAAAGCCCGGAAATAGCTCGCGCCCAGGAATGATATCAGTTCGTCATATGAATCTGGTTTGTTCAGCGGGTAGTTGAGGCGGAAGCCGGCAACGCCCGGGAATTCCTGCGCGCGTGCCGATTCGGCCACCGCGGTGTCGTGGTAGGTGAAGTCGTCCGGCGTGAAGGCCAGGGGACGCGCCGTGCCGGCATCGAGTTCGAAGACCTTGACCGGCTCTGTATAGAGCCAGCCGGGGTGGAAGGCCTGGACCCGGTAGCCGGACGGGGAATCGATCCACTTTGCGGCCTCGGGGCGGAACTGGATCAGGCGATAGGCGTCATAGTCGAAGTTCTGGAAGCTTTCCGGGACCGAGATGGCCAGCGGCTCAAACGGTGCGGCGGCCATGGCCTGCATCCGGGCGCTGAAGGACTCGAAGTCGAAGGCGAACTCGCTGCGCTTCTCCACCTGGGCAAAGGCCGGCAGGGTGAGGGCAGTGGTGGCGAGGAGGGAAAGGGTGGCGATGCCCTGGAGCACCTGACGCCGATTATGCAGGGATTTGGTGTGACGCTTCAACTGGCTGCCCTATGCGGTCATGGTGAGCCGTGTTCTTTGGCAAACCTCGAACGCCGCCTAGAGCAAATAGTTGTCGCATAGTTCCCATTCCGAAAAAGCATGGCTCGGACGGGGCCGCCGGTCAGCTCCGGTAGACGTCGTCCGGGTTGAACAGGCGCGGCAGGCCGAGGTCCTCCAGCACGGTGCCGTCGGGGCCGGGGATGGCGCGGCGGTAGAAGCAGCTCTTGCGGCCGGTATGGCAGGCGGCGCCGCGGCCGGTCTGGCGGACGGTGAGCACGATGGCGTCCTGGTCGCAATCGGTGCGCAGTTCGACCACTTCCTGCAGTTCGCCCGAGGTCTCGCCCTTTTTCCAGAGCTTGCCGCGTGAGCGGGACCAGTAATGGGCGATGCCGGTCTCAAGGGTGAGCGACAGGGCCTCGGCATTCATGTGGGCCAGCATCAGCACTTCATTGGTGCCGGCCTCGATGGTGACGACGGTGAGCAGGCCATGGGCATCGAAGCGCGGGGCGAAGGTGGTGCCTTCTTCCAGCTCGGCGTGTGACAGGGTCCTGGGGTCCGGGAAGGTGTGTGTCATGATACGCCCTGATTAGCGCGCATCATGACGGGATGCCAGTGGATCAGTGCTTGAGGCCGAACCAGATCTCGATATCGCCGCTGCCGCTGCGGGCGTCGAAGGCGGGGCCGTAATATTCGAGGAAGCTGTAGGCGGCCTCGCTGGGCTCATGGCCGTGCTCGCTCAGCCAGCGCTCGGCGGCGCCGATGGTCTGGCGGATGGTGGAGAGGTCTCCGCCATGGGTGAAGCGGGCCCATTTGAGCGGCGGGACCGCGACGCGTTCGAGGTCGGCGGGTGGCTCGGCGCCGGGTCGCATCTGCATGGCGACGACATATTCAAAGCGGTTGTCGGCGATCTCGCCGACGATGCCGTAGGCGGTGCCGGCAATGGCGCCGTCGATATGGCCGATATGGGGCTGGAAGCGCTGCCACTGCGCGGGCAGGCCGGCCGGATTGCTCATCTGGTGCTGCTCGGCAAGGCCGGCAAAGACCATGGCGGGACGGTTCTCGAACCGGGGTGGTTCGACAGAAACGTTGGCTGAAATATCCATTCTGAGAGGCTCCACAAGGGTAATCCCATTGAGATGGCGCCGTCGGCGGATCATTTGCGGCGTGACGCCGAACTGATCGCGGAAGGCGCGGGTGAATGCCTCATGCGAGCCGTAGCCGGCTTCGAGCGCGACCGACAGGATATCGGGCGCGCCGTCGGCCAGTTGGCGGGCCGCATCGCTCAATCGCCTTGCCCGTAGATAGGCGGTGACGGAATAGCCGGTCACCAGGGGGAAGACGCGCGAGAGATAGCTTCTGGACCGCCCCGTCACCGCCGCGAGTTCGTCCAGGCCGAGCGGTTCGCGCGACCGGCTTTCCAGAACCCACAACATCTTGGCGACAACTGACATGGCACAGACCCGTTTGAGACGGACAGTCTATGCCATGATTGGCGCAAGCGCATTTGATCGCGCTTGCCCTTTCGCGGGCGCGGCGTTCAGCGCCGGGTGACCATGGCGAAGAAGCGGTCCTGCTCGACGCGATCCTCGGCGAAGACGCCGGTGAAGCGATGGGTGATGGTGGCGGCACCATGGGCGCGGACGCCGCGCATCGACATGCACATGTGTTCCGCCTCGAGCATGACGGCGACGCCGCGCGGGCCAAGATGCTCGTTGATGGCATCGACGATCTGCGCGGTGAGATTTTCCTGGGTCTGCAGGCGGCGGGAGAAGACATCCACCAGCCGGGCCAGCTTGGACAGGCCCACCACGCCCTCCTGGGGGAGATAGGCGATGTGCGCCTTGCCCACGAAGGGCACCATGTGGTGTTCGCAATGGGAGCTGAAGGGAATATCGCGCACCAGCACGATGTCGTCGTAGCCGCCGACTTCCTTGAAGGTCTTGTTCAGGATCTCGCCGGCATCCTGCTCGTAGCCGGCAAAGAATTCGCCAAAAGCGCGGGTCACGCGGGCCGGGGTTTCCAGCAGTCCTTCGCGCAGCGGATTGTCGCCGGCCCAGGCGATCAGCGTGCGCACGGCGGCTTCCGCTTCTTCAGAGGTAGGGCGTGGAAAGGGTGCGGTTGCAGTCAGCGGGGTGGCGCCGACAGGCTTGGTGCGGGCATCCATCGTGGTCAGCTCCTTGCGCTTGGCCATTCTACGAGACCAGAGCGATTTTGGACCAGTGGGGTACGACAGCCCTGACAGTCCGCTTGCCAGACCCTATATAGAAGCCAGTGACGACAGTCACAAGAAACAGAATTGTGCGTTTTATGGAACTCAGCGATCTCTATTCCCAAAAGATACTCGACCTTGCGGGAAATGCGCGCCAGCCCGGCCGACTGGCCCAGCCGGGCGCCAGTTCGCGCAAGGTGAGCCGGGTCTGCGGTTCGGTGATCGAGGTCGACCTGATCGTGCGTGACGGGGTGATCGTGGACTATGGCCACGAGATTTCCGCCTGCGCGCTAGGGCAGACCTCTGCAGCGGTCGTGGCGCGCGAGATTGTGGGGACACCGGTCGGCGAGTTCCGCCAAGTGCGCGAACAAATGCACGCCATGCTCAAGAGTGACGGCACGCCGCCTGCGGGCAAGTGGAGCGACCTGGGCTATCTGGAGCCCGTGCGTGAGTACCGGGCGCGGCACATGTCGACGCTGCTGGTGTTCGATGCGGTGGTGGATGCTATCGAAAAGATCGAGTCCGCAGAATCGGTTGCGGCTGCCGGCTGATGGAAAGAGTCATGGGCTTCATCTGGCGGGTGATCGACCTGCCGTTCAAGTTCGCCGCCGTGCTGCTGATCACCATCTATCGGTATACGCTCTCGGCCTTTGTGGGGCGGAGCTGCCGGCATCTGCCAACCTGCTCGGAATATACCAGCGACGCGATCTGGAAGTTCGGCTTCTGGCCGGGCGGCTGGATGGGTCTGGCGCGGTTCACGCGCTGCCGGCCGGGGGGCACGCATGGCTATGATCCGGTGCCGGAGGCGGTGCCGGATGGGGCGCGGTGGTATCTGCCGTGGCGCTATGGGACCTGGAGGGGAGCGGGGCATGAGCACAAGCATTAGCGGGTCGTGTCTTTGCGGCGCGGTCAGATATTCCGTGCCGGACGAATTTCACGCAGCCTTCAATTGCCATTGCTCACTGTGCCGGCGCGCCACGGGCGCGGCATTCAAGCCGATGGCGGCAATCCGCTTTGACAAGATCACCCTGACGCAGGGGCAGGCGGATGTTCTGATCTATGGCGACCGGGACGGCACGCATGATGTTCATTGCCGACATTGCGGCTCGTTTCTCTATTCGCACATCGCCGCGAACGGCAACGGCCATGTGGCGATGGGTACGCTGATCGACACGCCCAGCATCAAGCCGCAATTCCACATGTTCGTGGGGTCCAAGGCGCCGTGGCATGAGATCACCGACGACCTGCCGCAGTTCGAGGGCCTGCCGGTATAGGGCGGGGCGCCTGGGGCATATGCCGGCCCCCCGGATCGGGGGCTGGGCGGGATCCATGGCGGTTGGACTATCTCGGGATGGATCCCGGCCTTCGCCGGGATGACATCGCGTTTTTGGTACGCTCTGCGGCTGGCATAGGCGGAAAACCGTGCTAGACAGGCGCCCTTGCAGCGATTTCCGCTGCATCCAATCCATTTCTGGAGACCTAAAATGACGATCAAGGTGACGTTCCCCGACGGTGCAGCTCGCGACTATGCGCGTGGCACCACCGGGACCACCGTGGTCGAAGGCATCTCCAAGAGCCTGGCCAAGAAGACGGTCGCCATGCGCTGGAACGGCGTGCTCAGCGATCTCAGCGATCCGCTGGAGGCCGATGGCAAGATCGAGTTCGTGACGCGCGACAGCGGGTCCAAGGATGTGCTGGAGCTGATCCGGCACGATGCGGCGCATGTGCTGGCGGAAGCCGTGCAGGAGCTGTGGCCCGGCACGCAGGTGACGATCGGTCCGGTGATCGAGAACGGCTTCTATTACGACTTCAAGCGCGACGAGCCCTTCTCGGAAGAGGATTTTCCGGCCATCGAGAAGAAGATGGCCGAGATCATCGACCGCGGCGCGGCTTTCTCCAAGGAAATCTGGACGCGCGACCAAGCCAAGGACTTCTTCCGCACAAAGGGTGAGGAGTTCAAGGTGGAACTGGTCGATGCCATTCCGGCCGACCAGTCGCTGAAGATGTACAAGCAGGGCCAGTGGATCGACCTGTGCCGCGGGCCGCATATGCGGACCGTGAAGGATGTCGGCATGGCATTCAAGCTGACCAAGGTGGCCGGCGCCTATTGGCGTGGCGACAGCAACAATCCGGTGCTGAGCCGCATCTATGGGACCGCCTTCGCCACCAAGGAAGAGCTCGAGGCCTATCTCCACATGGTGGAAGAGGCCGAGAAGCGCGACCACCGCAAGATCGGCCAGGAAATGGACCTCTACCACTTCCAGCCGGAAGCACAGGGGTCGGTGTTCTGGCACCCGAAAGGCTATGTGCTCTACAACCAGATGGAGGCCTATATCCGCCGCCGTCTGAACTCGTCCGGCTATGTCGAGGTCAAGACGCCGCAGCTGATGAGCTCCAAGTTCTGGGAGCAGTCGGGCCATTGGGGCAAGTATCGCGAAAACATGTTCGTGGTGCCCGACGAAGTGCCAGGCACGGAAGAAGAGGGGCCAGTCCTCAGCGGCAAGGGCGACCTGATGGCGCTCAAGCCGATGAACTGCCCGGCACACGTGCAGATCTTCAACCAGGGCATCAAGAGTTACCGCGATCTGCCTCTGCGGATGGCAGAATTTGGCTGCTGCCACCGCAACGAGGCACATGGTGCGCTGCACGGGCTGATGCGCGTGCGGCAGATGACGCAGGACGACGCGCACATCTTCTGCCGCGAGGACCAGATCCAGAGCGAGACCGAGCATTTCGTGCATCTGCTCTATTCGGTCTATGGCCATATGGGCTTCGACAACGTCGTCATCAAACTGGCGACGCGGCCGGAAAAGTTCGGCGGCACTATCGAGCGCTGGGATGCGGCCGAGAAGGCGCTGGGCGATGCCCTGCGCGCGACCGGCTATGACTTCGAGATCGCCGAGGGCGAGGGCGCCTTCTATGCGCCCAAGCTCGAATTCCACCTCAAGGACGCCATCGGGCGGAGCTGGCAGGTGGGCACGCTGCAGCTCGACTATGTGCTGCCGGAACGGCTGGACGCGACCTATGTCGCCGAAGACGGTTCGCGCCAGTATGCGGTCATGCTGCACCGGGCGATCCTGGGCTCGCTGGAGCGCTTCATCGGCATGATGATCGAGAACTATGCCGGCAGGATGCCGATGTGGCTGGCGCCGACCCAGGTTGTCGTCGCGACCATCGTGTCGGAAGCCGACGGCTATGCCGAGGGGCTGGTGCGCCAGCTCAAGGCGGCCGGCATCCGCGCCGAGCTCGACACCCGCAACGAGAAGATCAACTACAAGGTGCGCGAGCATTCGGTCGGCAAGGTGCCGCTGATGTTCGTGGTGGGCAAGCGCGAGGCCGAGGAGGGGACCGTTTCGGTTCGCCGCCTGGGCACCGAGGGCCAGAAGGTGGAGCCGTTCATGGACGCGCTGGTCGCGCTCATGGCGGAAGCGACCGCACCTGATCTCAAGGCAGCAAAGGCCGCCTGATGCCGCAGCGTCCGTCCAACCGCGAGATCAAGGCCCTGACGCATCTCGGTGAAGAGAATGCGTTGGGGCCGGGCGACTTCAAGGATATCGGCGAAAAGGTTTTCGCCGGTATGCTCAAGAAGGGCTGGGTGGTCGAGGCCGAGGGCATGCCGGGCAAGTACCGGGCAACCATCAAGGGGCTGACCATCCACGAGGGTGAGATCATCTTCGCCGGGCGGTACAGGAACTAGTTCGGCTAGAGCTATGGCTCTAGCCCCCACCTAACCTCCCCCTGAAGGGGGAGGGACCGTCTTGTGGATTTGGCTCGATCGCGCCAAAAACTCGATCTGTTCCTCCCCCTTCAGGGGGAGGTTAGGAGGGGGACTATTTCATGCCAGACCTGATCCCCATCACCCGCTCCATTTCCATCGATCCGTCGGAGATCGAGGAGACATTCGTGCGGGCGTCGGGGCCGGGCGGGCAGAATGTCAACAAGGTGTCGAGTGCGGTGCAGCTGCGCTTTGACCTGGCCAATTCGCCATCCATTCCCGAGCCAATGAAGCGGCGCGTGGCTGTGCTGGCGGGCAAGCGTCTGACCAAGCAGGGCGTGATCGTCATCACCGCCAATTCGCATCGCGACCAGCCGATGAACCGGGCTGACGCGCTGGAGCGGCTGGTGGGGCTGCTGGTGGCGGGCGCGCATGTGCCCAAGGCCCGCATTGCGACGCGGCCGACCCTTGGATCCAAGCAAAGGCGGCTGGAGGCGAAATCGGTGCGCTCCGAGGTCAAGCGGATGCGCAGCAATCCCTCGGACGGGCAGTGATTGCCCTTTTCGCGCGGCAAGTTGGCTAGCGACAGCGGAAGTCAGGCCAACTATCGTTGCGGTCGTGGTCCAGAGGGGTGCTCGCCATGAAGATTGCCATTGCCGGCGCCGGTTATGTTGGATTGGTCACCGGCGTTTGCTTGGCCGATTTTGGTCATGACGTGGTCTGCGTCGACAAGGATCAGAGCAGGATCGACGCGCTGGAGCGCGGCGAGATTCCGATCTACGAGCCGGGGCTGGCCGAACTCGTCGCCAGCAATGTTGGCGCGGGGCGCCTGTCCTTCACCACGGACCTGGCGAGCGCAGTGGGCGCGGCCGAGGTGGTGTTCATCGCGGTGGGGACGCCATCGCGGCGCGGCGATGGGCACGCGGACCTCAGCTATGTGCACGAGGCGGCGCGGGAGATCGCCGCCAGTGTCGCGGGCTTCACGGTGGTGGTGACCAAATCAACCGTGCCGGTGGGGACAGGCGACGCGGTCGCGGGAATCATTGCAGCCGCCCGGCCGGATGCCGACGTGGCGGTGGTATCCAACCCCGAATTCCTGCGCGAAGGCGCGGCCATCGACGATTTCAAGCGGCCGGACCGGATCGTGGTCGGGCTGGAGGATGAGCGGGCCAGGGCCGTGATGGCGGAGGTCTATCGGCCGCTCTACCTCAACCAGGCGCCGCTCATGTTCACCAACCGGCGCACGGCCGAGCTGATCAAATATGCGGCCAATGCGTTCCTGGCGATGAAGATCACCTTCATCAACGAGATGGCCGATCTCTGCGAGGCGGCGGGCGCCGATGTGCAGCAGGTGGCGCGGGGCATGGGGCTCGACAATCGCATCGGGGGAAAATTCCTGCATGCGGGGCCGGGCTACGGCGGGTCGTGCTTTCCCAAGGATACGCAGGCGCTGATCCGGATCGGTCAGGATTTCGACAGCCCGATGCGGCTGGTGGAGACCACGGTCGCGGTCAACAGTGCGCGCCGGCAGGCCATGGCGGGACGGGTGATTGCCGCCTGCGGCGGCGATGTGCGCGGCAAGACCATTGGCGTCCTGGGCCTGACGTTCAAGCCCAATACCGACGACATGCGCGAGGCGGCGTCGATCGACATCATCGAGGGGCTGCTGGCGGCGGGCGCGCGCGTTGCCGCCTACGACCCGCAGGGCATGCGGGCGGCGCGGGAGCTGCTCGCTGGCGTGGACTTCGGCGGCAGCGCCTATGACGTGGCCGAGGGGGCCGACGCGCTGGTGCTCGTCACCGAATGGAATGAGTTCCGCTCGCTGGACCTGGCGCGGCTGCACGGGCTGATGCGCACGCCCGTGCTGGTCGACCTGCGCAATGTCTATCGCCACGACGAGGTGGCGCGGCACGGCTTTGACTATAGCAGCATCGGCCGTCCGGCCGGGCTGAGCGCGCAAGGTGGCGCGGCGGAGGCGGCGGAGTGAGAATTTTCATCACCGGGGCGGCCGGCTTCATCGGCTTTCACCTGGCGCAGAGGCTGCTCGCTGATGGCCATGCCGTGACGGGCTATGACGGGATGACCGACTATTACGACCCGGCGCTCAAGCGCGCGCGGCTGGCCATGCTGGCCGGGCATGAGCGGTTCGTCCTGATCGAGGGCATGCTGGAGGATGCGGCGCGGCTGCGCGAGGGGCTGGCGCAGAGCGGGGCGGAGGTGGTGCTGCATCTGGCGGCGCAGGCGGGCGTGCGCTACAGCCTCGAGCAGCCGCAGAGCTATATCCAGTCCAATGTGGTGGGCACGGCCAACCTGCTCGAGGCGCTGCGGGCGCTACCGCCCAGACATCTGATCTTTGCCTCGACCAGCTCGATCTATGGCGGCAATTCCAAGGTGCCCTTTGCCGAGACGGACCGGGCGGACGGGCCGGTGTCGCTCTATGCGGCGACCAAGAAATCGGGCGAGGCGATGGTGCATGCCTATGCGCATCTGTTCGGCATCCCCGCGACCTGCGTGCGGTTCTTCACGGTCTATGGGCCGTGGAGCCGGCCGGACATGGCGCCGCTCAAATTTGCCACCGCAATGATGGAGGGGCGGCCGATCGACGTCTATGGCTTTGGCCGGATGCGGCGGGATTTCACCTTTGTGGACGACCTGGTGGATGCCATTGCCCGGCTGATGGAGCGGGCGCCGGAAACGGGCAAGGGCGTCGCGCATGACAGCCTGTCGGAGGTTGCG
This sequence comes from Alphaproteobacteria bacterium, assembly GCA_018828145.1. Taxonomy (GTDB): domain Bacteria; phylum Pseudomonadota; class Alphaproteobacteria; order Rhizobiales; family Devosiaceae; genus Devosia. The sequence continues at coordinate 125,075 of JAHJWO010000009.1, forward strand.
CCGTTTCGCATCGTCAATATCGGCGGCGGGCGGCCGACCGAACTCATGGACTTCATTGGCGTGCTGGAGCGGGCGCTGGGCGTCAAGGCGCAGCTCAACCTGCTGCCGATGCAGCCGGGCGATGTGGTGGCGACGGAGGCCGACACGCGCCTGCTGCAGGCGCTCATAGGTGCAATGCCGCAAACCCCGATGGACGTCGGGGTGGCCCGCTTCGTAGCATGGTTCAAGAGCTATAACGGCTACGCGTGAGAGCAGGAGAGACGGGATTGGCAGCGAGCAGCCTCAAATTCGGCACCAGCGGTCTGCGCGGCCTGGCAGTGGACCTCGAGGGGCAGGCGGCGCGGCGCTATACTGCGGCGTTCTTGCGGCATGTGGCCGCGCTGGGCGAGAGCGGCGGCGGGCGGGTATTCCTTGGGCGCGATTTTCGTCCGTCGAGCCCTGCGATCGCGGCTGAATGCGCGGCTGCCATTGCCGAGGCCGGGATGGAGCCAGTGGATTGCGGCACCATTCCGACGCCGGCGCTGGCCTGCCATGCGATGGCGGCGGGTTGCGCTGCAATCATGATCACGGGCAGCCATATTCCAGCGGACCGGAACGGGCTGAAGTTCTACCTGCCGGGCGGGGAAATCAGCAAGGCGGACGAGGCTGGCATTCTGTCGGCGCTGAGCGATGCGTCAGTGGGCGATTTGGGCGTTGCGATTGCCGACGAGTCAGCGTTGGCCAGCGCGCGGTATTTCGAGCGTTTTGCCGGGCTGCTGGCGGCTGGGGCATTGACGGGCTGGAGGATCGGGGTGTTCGAGCATTCCAGCGTTGCGCGGGATGTAGTGACGGCAATCCTCCGACATTTCGGCGCCCAGACCGTCAGTTTGGGGCGGACGGAGCAATTTGTCGCGGTGGATACGGAGGCCTTCGGCGACACGGTTTTCGCACCCCTGCCGGGCTGGGTGTCCGAGCATCGGCTGGATGCGATCGTATCGGCCGACGGCGATGGCGACCGGCCACTGCTGATGGATGGCATGGGGCAATTCGTGCGCGGCGATGTGCTGGGGCTCATCTCGGCGCGTTATCTCGGTGCGCAGACGGTGGTCACCCCCGTCACCTCGAACTCCGGCATCGAGCGGACGGGCGCCTTTTCGCGCGTGGTCCGGACGCGCGTGGGATCACCCTATGTGATTGAGGCCATGACAGGTGCGCAAGGCTCGGTGATCGGGTTCGAGGCCAATGGCGGGACCTTCGTGGGCGACGGCGTGCATGCGGCCGGCGTAGCCCTGCCAGCGCTGCCGACGCGCGATGCGGTCTTACCGCTGCTGTGCGTGCTGGGCCTCGCGGCAGGGAAGGGGCGGCCGGTTGCGGAGATCGTGGCGGACTTGCCGCTCCAGCATGCGCTGGCGGATCGGCTGCAGGAGGTGCCCAGCGAGCGCAGCGGGGCTTTCCTGTCGCGTCTGGCCGGCGACGACGCCTATGCCCGGGCGCTGTTCGCGCCGCATGGCATTACGGGCCTGTCCCAGATCGACGGATTGCAGTTTCGCACCGCGGCGGGGGACATGGTGCATTTCCGAGCGTCGGGCAATGCGCCCGAACTGCGCTGCTATGTCGAGGGCAGCACGCCCGAGGTTGCAGAAGCCTTGCTGGCCTGGGGCATGGGTGTCGCTGCGCGCGAAGTCGCCTGAAAGAAGAAGGGCCGCTGTTGGCGGCCCTTTTTGATTTATTTCGCGGTGGCGTCGATGGTGACCTTGCCGATGAGGGTGGTGGGGTCGGTTTCGGCGGCCATGAAGTCCAGCATACCGAGGCCGGGTTCTTCCTTGGCGGTCATCTCGATGGTGAGATACTTGGCCTTGCCGCTGACGAAGGCGTTGAGCGCTGCGCCGACCTTCTGGGCTTCGGCGGCGCCGGCCAGGAGGCCCACGACGGTGCCCTCGGCGAGCCCGGCGAAGACCGGGCGCATGGTGGCCGGGTCGGAGCCCTGATCGGCTGCTACACGGGCGAGGATGATATCGGCGAGACCGGCATCGGTGACGTCGAGCTTGAGGTGGCTGATGGCCACGGCCATGGCCGCGGCAAGCGCCTGATCCTCGTCGACGCTGAACAGCGCGTCGGTGGCATTGGTGATGGTGCCGGCCAGGGCAACGGTGGCCAGGTTTGCGCCGGTGATCGAGACTTCGTCGACCGCGATGGTGTTGTCGGCCTCGTTCCACGAGGCATCGATGGCAAAGCCGGCGTCGATATTGGTGACGCCAAGGTCGATCAGCTGCTTGACCTGCTCATCGTCGGAATTTTCCGGCAGGTCGATGACGATGTTGCTGGCCGTGGTCAGAAGGTCGGTGGGGATGCCGTTGTAATAGGCGCCCAGCGTCAGATCAAAGGCGCCGATGCTGGCGGAGATGCGCTCGCCAGTGCTGTCCGGATCGGGGACGTCGACCAGCACATCGCTGAAGGAGAAGCCGGTAAAGGCGGGGATCAGTGAGCGGGCATTTTCGGTGAACCAGGCTTCGTCGATCGCCTCGGGCGCTGCCTCTATGGCGGCGATCGGGCCGCTGAAATCCATTTCCTTGATCGTGATATTGCCGACCTGAACCGTGCCGTCGCCTTCCACGGTGACATCGAGGCCATCCATGGCGATGGAGGGGTAGATGCCGGGGCTCATGGCGCCCATCGACATGCCGGCGACGGTGAAGCTGAGGGGACGGTCCTCGTCATCCACGCCGGAGCACTCGAAACCCTCGAACTCGGCTGGCGAGGTCTCGAAGGCGGTGAAGAGGTCCACATACATGCGCAAAGCTGCACCCACCGTCTCGGGCGAGGGGTCATCTTCCTGCGCCTCGAGGCTCTCGGCCAGCGCCATGATCTCGGCGAACGAGTAGTTGAGCGGGCGGGCCTTGAACTCGGCGGCGGTCATGGCACCCATGGTGCAGCTGACATCGGGCGCCTCAAAGGTGCCGCCATCGAAGCGGAAGTCGGTGTAGATGGTTTCAAGCTCGGTCTGGCCGCCGCCATCAACTAGGCCATAGAGGCCCAGAACGCCACCGATGTTGAAGTTGGCGGCCGACAGCACGCCAAAATCAGCGGAGCCGTCGTCGCCCGCATCGACAGTCATGCCGGACAGGGTCACCGAAGCGGCAATGCCGTCGGTGATGTCGGAAAGTTCGAGATCGGCGAAAATGATGGTGGCTTCACTCGTCTCGCCATCAACCGTCGTGGTGGTCTCCAGCATGATTTCCGGAATGGTGATGCTGGTGGCGGTCAGGCCGGCAAGGGCGTCGGCATTTTCGGCCAGGGCGCCGCTGAAGATGGCGCGGAGCGTCTCGTCGTCGACATTGGAGTCGACGGCGTCGATGCTGGGAATTTCGACATTGAAGCTGGATGCCACGGCCGTGGTTTCCGCCGCAGGCTGGGACTTGGTCTTGGTCTTTTGCGCCCATGCCGCGCCTGCCGGCAGGGCGACGCTCAAAAGGGCTGCAGTGGCAAGAATGCCCAGACGCTGCCGGACCGTGGTGCTGAACAGCATGATAATTCTCTCCCGCTTTGGTTGGCGGCAATTTGGGCCATTGGCCGCGCCGCTTCAATAGGCAAACCGCCGTCGGCCGATCAGTAGACCTGGGTCAGCACTTCGATTTCGCGGACCGAACCGGCCTGAACCTGGAACTCGCGGTTGAAGACCTGCTCGCCCTGCTTGGCGAGAACGAGATAATCCCCCTCGGCCAGCACGGTGGAGGGGAAGGCGCCCAGTTCGGAGAACACGGTGGCGCCATCGGCGGTCTTGACGGTCCAATCCACATCCGCGATGGCCTCGCCACCTTCCTCGGAGACCAGCTTGAAGGAGACTTCGCTGGCGTGATGATAGAGCGTCGCATCGGTCAACTGGCCAGGCTCAACCCGAAGATCGGCGCGGACCACGGCGTTCACCGTGCCGAAATAGGAGACGATGTGATAGGTGCCGGCATTGAGGGTGACGATGTCGTTGGGCAGCAGGCCCTCGGCGACGAGCGTGCGATCGCCCTCATCGCCGGCGGTGAAGATATCGAACTTCAGCAGGCCGGAGGGAATGGCGATATCGCCGGTGACCGCCGAATTGAGACGCAGGGCGCCAGCTTCCAGAATGAAGTCCTTGGCATTGGTGCCAGTCGTGACCGACAGCGGCTCGCTGGTCTGGGCCCGGCCATAGGCGACATGAACGACATATTCCCCAGGGGGCAGCTCGACCGTGGGCGCGCCCAGATCGGACTTGGCGACGAGCGCCAGTTCGCCGCTGGCGTCGGGCTGAGTATCGAAGATGCGCCAGACCAGGCCGTCGGGGATGGGCGTGCCATCCTGGGTGATGCGGGCGCTGAGCGTCACCGGCTGTGGCACCGAGGTGAGAGCCTCGATGGCTTGCGTCGCGGGTGTTGCCGGTTCGCCCGGGCGGGGCGCGGGGCGTGGGGGCAGGCTGTCGGGATCAGGCCGGGGGCGCGGCATGGGGGGCATTTCCGCCGCGTCTTCCTGCGCGCTCGCGACGGTGGCGATCAATGGGATGACGGGCGCCGCGACAGCCAGCATGAGCAGCAGGGCTAATATGGGTCGCAGGCGCATCGGGTCTCCCTGGCCGGGCTGGATGAATCGGTCTGGCCGTCTTAGGCGGCGATTGGGGAAAAGCTGTGTCACAGACCTGCCTGGATGAAAACACCGCAATGCGGTCGCGCGCCGAATTTGCCCCAGCTTCTGGCATCGCGGCGAGGATGGGGCTATTGCTCGCGCAGAATGGAGCCTGACAATGCCTGCCAATCCAATGCTGCGTGACTATCTGCTGACCCGCCGTTCGGTGGGCATGGCCTTTCTCAAGGAGCCGGGCCCGAATGCCGAGGAGCTTGAACAAATCCTGACCATCGGGACGCGGGTGCCCGACCATGGCAAGATCACGCCCTGGCGGCTGGTGGTGATCGCGGGGGATGCGCGCGCACAGGCGGGTGAGAAGCTGGCCGAAATCTTCGCGCACAACAATCCGGGCATGGATGAAGCCAGCATCGAAATCGAGCGGCAGCGCTTTCTGCCGGCGCCGCTGACGATTGGTGTCATTTCATCGCCCAAGGCGCACCCCAAGGTGCCGGAATTCGAGCAGCTGCTGTCGGCGGGCAATGTGGCGTTCAACCTGCTGCATGCCGCCTTTGCGCTGGGTTTTGCTGCCTCGTGGATAACGCGCTGGTACACGTTCGACGCGGAAGCCGCTTCCATGCTGGGGGCCGGGGAGGGGGAGCGCTTCGTGGGCTTTGTGCATATCGGTACGCCGACCGCGGTGATCGAGGACCGGCCGCGGCCGGCCCTGGCTGATATCGTCAGCCACTGGACTGGCGATCAAGACTAGCGCGACAGGCAATGGTTAACAGGCAGTTAACCATTGCCGTGCCCTTATGGGGCGATCAGCGATTCTGCGGGACGAGCCTTGCAAATGGGCGTACAGCCAATATCCGTGCCACAAAGCCTGGCCTATGTGCTGACGGCCGCCGGCGACCGGAATGGCGTGGATTTCGATTATCTGCTGCAGACCGCCATGCGCGAAAGCAGCCTCAATCCTCAAGCCAAGGCGCAGACCTCTTCGGCCGTCGGGCTGTTTCAGTTCCTTGAAGGCACCTGGTTGCAGGTGATGAAGGAAGAGGGCCCGCGCCTGGGCTATGGCGAGATTGCCAGCAATATCACGCGCACCAGCGGTGGCGACTATACGGTCAGGGACCCGGCGCTCAAGGCGGAGATCCTCAAACTCCGCGAGGACCCGCAGATCGCGTCGGACCTGGCCGCGGCCTTCACCAAGTCCAATGGGGACTATCTGCGCGGCCGGTTCGGGCGGATGCCCAGCGCTGGCGAGCTCTATATTGCCCATTTCCTGGGGGCGCAGGGGGCGGAGCGGATGTTCACGGCCGGACTGCAGGACCCCGACCAGATTGCCGCGAACCTGTTTCCCCGGCAGGCGGCCGCCAACAGGACGATCTTCTATTCCGACGGGCAGCCGCGCACCATTCGCGATGTCTATCGCGTCCTGGTCTCCAAGCACGAGGCCGGTGGCACCAATGCGCCCTTTGCGGCCCAGCAGATGGCGAGCGAGCCCGCCGTGCCCGAAGTGCCGGTGATCCCTTCGCGGTTTTCGCCGGCAAACATGTCGTTTACCGGCCTGTTCAAGACGGAGGCGGAGGACCTGCCGGCCACCGGGACAGAAGACGGCGGCGGGTTCTTTACCCAGCTTTACGCGCGCTAGCGGGCGCCGCGCGGCTTCGAGCGCGTTTACGCACTGGTAGGCATGGGGGGAACTAGAGGGGTTTCGGGCGATTTAGTTCAAATGCCACGAGGCCTCGTAGACAGAGCGTTAAGAGAGACATCGTGTAATTGGGGACGTTGAGCGGGCTCTGCCTGCCGATCGCCAGGAGGCCGAATATGCGCCGGACAAGTGTTGCACATGCTGGATCTGCCCTGCACCTTTCGCGGGGATGGCTGGTACTGGGTGCCATGCTGGCGAGCTGGATGTTCGTAGCCGGTCTGTGGACGGGCGGCAGCCAGCTGTTTTCCTTCGTTGCCACAGCGATCTAGCTTCTTCCGCGCGGCAAGCAGCGGCGCGTTATGGTGAACCGTTCCTTAAATCTTCCCGCCTAGGGTAGCTCTGCCGATGTGCGGAGAGTGGAATGGTTGCGTATCAAGAGTTCGTCTCGCTGTCTCGTTCACCCGACAGCGAAGAGCGCGGCAGCGCAGCGCATCTCTCGGCCCTCGCCTATCTCCATCATGTCGGACCGGCTGACGAGCAGGCGGCGCTCTATGCCGCTCTGATCGGCTTTCTCGACGATCCGTCCGTCAAGGTGCGCGCCGCGCTGGCCTATGGCCTGCTGCATTCGAGCGAAGCGCCACGCCCGATCATGCTGGCGCTGCTGCATGACAGCGCCATCATTTCCCGGGCGGTGATGCAATATTCGCCCGTGCTGATCGACGCCGATCTGATCGGCCTGATCAAGACGCTCGACCTGTCCATGCTGATCGCCATCAGCCAGCGGACCAGGCTCAGCCCCCGGCTGGCAGCGGCCATTGTGGCGCGCGGCCACAACAGCGTGACGCTGCGACTGCTGCGCCGCATGGATGTCGCGCTGGGCGATGTGCTGCTGTCCGAACTGGCGGTGTCCCTGGCAGACCAGGCGGAGATGCGTGGTGCGCTGCTGGCGCGGCGGGACCTGCCGGCCGCCGCAAGGCTGATGCTGGTGCAGAAGGTGACCGAGGCGCTACGGGGCGCCCGTATCGTCAACGGTGCCCTGCCGGCCGACCGGCTGGCGCGCGTCCTGCGCGACAGCAGCGACACGGCGCTCACCGCCATAGGCGAACGCGAGGCGGGGCGAGAGGGCGGCTATGTCGCCGCGCTGATCGGGACCGACAAGGTCAATACCAGGATATTGCTGCATGCCGTGGTGACCGGGCATGTGATGTTCTTTGCCGAATGCCTGGCCGAACTGGCGCAGACGCCGCGGTCCAAGGTGTTTACCCTGCTCGAGAGTGGCAGCCGCGTGGCGCTCAATGCGCTGTTCTCGCGCTGCGGGCTGCCGGAAGGGGTGCGCAACCTGATGGTGCGGCTGGTGCTGCATGCGCGTGCCACCGACCTGGCGGACGATGCGGGCGCGCGCCACTATGTGGTGACGGCGCTGACCGAGGAACTGATCGCCGAGCATGGCGGCGCCATTCCCGAGGAGCTGGAAGAGGCATTCGCCTATCTCAGCGAGCAGAATATCCTTCTGGCGCGCAAGGCGGCGCGCGGCGTGATGGCGGCCTTTGCGCAGGATGCCGCGGGGCCCATGGCGCTGCCGCCCGGAATGGCGGACCAGCAGCTGGCACTACCCGCCGCCTAATAGCGGAACTGTTCGCTCAGCACGCGTTCTTCGAGGCTCGTGCCCGGATCGAACAGGAGGGTCACGCCATGGGTGCGATCTTCCCGCACCGTGACTTCCAGGACATTCTGAAACTCGACATTGTCGGCCACGGCGCTGACCGGCCGCTTTGCCGCCTCGCGCGTGATGAAGCGGACTTCGGCACGATTGGACAGGATGGCGCCCCGCCAGCGGCGCGGACGGAACGGCGAGATCGGGGTCAGCGCCAGCAGCTCAGCCTCGATCGGCAGGATGGGGCCATGCGCGGAGAGATTGTAGGCGGTGGAGCCGGCAGGGGTGGCCAGCAGCACGCCATCGCAGATCAGCTCTTCGAGCCGGGTCTCGCCATCGACGATGATCTGGATCTTGGCGGCCTGATAGGTGGAGCGGAAGAGGGAGACCTCATTGAGCGCCAGGGCGGACTGGGTCTGGCCCGAAGTATCGAGGACCTGCATGGAGAGGGGGAAGATGCGCGTGCGCTGGACGGCGGCGAGGCGCTGCTCGAGGCTATCCTCGGAGAAGGTATTCATCATGAAGCCGACCGAGCCGAAATTCATGCCATAGACCGGCACGCCCATGCGCATGACCCGGTGCAGGGTCTGCAGCATGAGGCCATCGCCGCCCAGGGCGACGACGACATCGGCTACGTCCATGGCATAGTCGCCATAGCGGGCCTTGAGCCGCGCGGCGGCGGCATCGGCTTCCGGCGTGCCATTGGTGACGAATCAGGTGCTCTACCAACTGAGCTATACCGGCGACGGGACGCATCTAGCATCACGCGCGTTTGCCTGCAACCGGTCCATCTCATCGACAAGGCTGGGGGGTGTCCCGCCCAGCGGCCATGCCCGCCAGTGGCCGGATCCAGTGCGCCGGTTGCAGAGCGATGCCGGCCAATGCCATGCTGGACCCAGCACGTCGAACCGCAGGTGTAGTGCATGGACTTCATGAAGCTGCTCAAGTCGATAGAGGAACTGCTCTACGAGTTGATCACCTGGTTCGTGTTTTACCCGCTGACCTTCTGGCGCATCGTCACCCGGCCCATCACGATGCTGGCCTATGCGCAGAAGGAGCTGACCGAGAAGGACGAGCAGCAGTTTGATGATGCGGTCAGCCCACCCATCCTGCTCCTGCTGACGCTGGTTCTGCTGCATGTGCTCGAAGGCGCAATGGCCAGCGGTACAGCCTCCGTCCTGCCTCGCCTGCTCCAGGACGATCGGAACCTGCTGGTGTTTCGGGCTCTCGCCTTCAGCCTGTTCCCGCTGCTCTATGCGACGATCAGGCTTCGATCCAGCGGCGCCCGCGTGACCCGGACGACCCTCAGGCCGGCCTTCTACAGCCAGAGCTACGCCACTGTTCCCTTTGTCATGTCGATCAGCCTTGGCATGCAGTTGGCGTCACACCACCAGGCGTTGCCGGGCGGGAACGTTTGGGGTGTCGGGCTCATGCTTATCGGCACGGTGTGGTACATCGCGGTAGAGACCGTTTGGTTATCCAGGGACAGTCAGTCGTCCCGCCTGCGCGCATTCATCGTCACGCTGGGCATCTTCCTGATCGCCGTCATCGCGCTGGTCATCATTGCCGTCCTGGTCGCTCTGGTCGGACACCAGATGGATCAGCAGATGCTGCCGGTGGCTTAGCCTCCAATTCCGATCGGCCCATGTCCAAGTCCAAAGGCGATGAAGAACAGCGTCCAGTCATTGATGATGTGGGCGATGGAGGACACCCACACATTGCGTGTCAGCAGGTAGGCCATGGTCAGGACGATGCGCGCCGTGCCGATGGTGAGAAGGCACTGCAGGATGTTCCAGTTATAGGTGGGCAGATGCAGGGCGGCGAACCAGATTGTCGATACAGCGACAGCGACGATGATGGCCGCCCGCCGGCTCATTCCGAAGCGGTTCACGCAGAGCCACAGCACCGCCAGGAGGGGAGGATGGTGACCAGCTCTTCGCCCACCAGTTGCACCAGTGTGGGTGAGAGGAACATCACCAGCTCAAGCGGCGTCGCGCTGGCCATGCTGACGGCGACTTCATTTTGCGTCATCTGGATGAAGCGCGACAAGGTCAGGCCCACGCCGAAGGAGCAGATCAGCGTCAGCAATCCGAAGCCGACCGCGATGCCTAAATCCCGCAAGCCCAAACGCCGAAAGATGGCTGGCGGATGCCATCCGCTGGCGACCATCAGTGCAAGCAGAGGGATGAGGGTGAACAAGCCGGCGGAAACCAGACTGAGCGGAAAGGTGGGAAACGGCCAGAAGGTGAGGACCAGAAAGCCCAGGGCGCAGCCTGCAACGACCAGACCCCAGCCGCCGGGGCTGATCGCTACCGGCATGCCATTATAGTAGGGATAATCTGGCCTTGCCGCTGCTTTGTCGCTCAACGTCTGCCCCCACAGTACAGCCACCCGGCCCGAGCGCCGGATCGCCAAAGGCATTAAGTCACATACTGAAAACTGCCGTCCAGAGCGAAGTAGCATCTCAAGAATTGCGTGCTTTCGTCGTCCTTGGCGTGGCAGGCTGGGACGTGTGCGGCGGGCCGCAATGCCGAACGACAGGAACTTTTTTTCCGCGCTCGCTCCCCATCCCGCATGATTTGACCGCCATGGGGCAGGGGGTCTGGTGTGCTGTATCCGCTCGGGCGGCAATGGCAGACAAATATACCCAAAGCCTTTTGCCAGAAGGGTTTCCGGCGTTTTTGGACTTGATGGAGGGCGTGCTCCGGCCGTACCAACGGGCTTGGATTGCGCTCCTCCTGGCAGGGGCGGTTTGGAGTATGGACCAGAGTGACCAGCGGTTCCCTGACGCATCTGCAAAGCCTTGAAGCCGAGAGCATCGAGATCCTGCGCGAGGTGGCGGCCAGTTTCGAGCGGCCGGTGATGATGTATTCCATCGGCAAGGATTCCAGCGTCCTGCTGCATCTGGCGCGCAAGGCCTTCTTTCCCAGCAAGATCCCGTTTCCGCTGCTGCATGTGGATACGACCTGGAAGTTCCGCGAGATGATCGCCTTCCGCGACCGGATGGCGGAGCAGTTCGGGTTCGATCTCATCACCCATACCAATGCCGATGGTGTGCGGGACAATATCAACCCGTTCGACCATGGCTCCTCGCGATATACCGACATCATGAAGACCGCCGCCCTGCGCCAGGCGCTCAATGCCGGCCGCTATGACGCGGCCATTGGCGGGGCGCGGCGCGACGAGGAAAAATCGCGCGCCAAGGAGCGCATCTTCTCGCATCGCAATGAGAGCCACGCCTGGGACCCAAAGAACCAGCGCCCCGAGCTGTGGCGGGTGTTCAATACGCGGCTCAATCCGGGCGAGAGCATGCGGGTGTTCCCGATCTCGAACTGGACCGAGCTGGATGTGTGGACCTATATCTATGCCGAAGGCATCGAGCTGCCCTCGCTCTACTATGCCAAGAGGCGCCCGGTGGTGGAGCGCTCGGGCACGCTGATCATGGTTGACGATGACCGCATGCCGCTGGCCAAGGGCGAGGTGCCGCGCGAGGAGCTGGTGCGGTTCCGCACGCTGGGCTGCTATCCGCTGACCGGGGCGATGCGCTCCAGCGCCGCCAGCCTGCCCGAAATCATCATGGAAATGCAGGCCAGCCGCACCTCGGAACGCGAGGGGCGCCTGATCGACAGCGACTCCGTGGGGTCGATGGAAAAGAAGAAGCAGGAAGGGTATTTCTGATGAGCCTTTCCCTGGCCACACCCGACACCGACATCGCCCTCTGGCTCAACCAGCAGACGGAAAAGTCGCTGCTGCGCTTTCTCACCTGCGGCAGTGTCGACGACGGAAAATCCACCCTGATCGGCCGGCTGCTCTATGACAGCCAGCTCATTCTCGACGACCAGCTGGCGAGCCTGCGCAATGAAAGCCGCAACCGCACGACGGGCGACGAGGGGATCGACTTCTCGCTGCTGGTGGATGGCCTCGCCGCCGAGCGCGAGCAGGGCATCACCATCGACGTCGCCTATCGGTTCTTTTCCACCGACAAGCGCAAGTTCATCGTCGCCGATACGCCGGGACACGAGCAATATACCCGCAACATGGCGACCGGTGCTTCCAATGCCGACCTGGCACTGGTGCTGATCGACGCGCGCAAGGGCGTTCTCACCCAGACCCGGCGGCACAGTTTCATCCTGTCGCTGATCGGGGTGAAGCATGTCGTGCTGGTGGTTAACAAGATCGACCTCGTCGACTATGACGAGGCGGTGTTCGACCGCATCGTCGCCGAGTATCGCGCCTTTGCCGAACCGCTGGGGTTCAAGACGCTTGCCGCCGTCCCCGTTTCGGCGCTGCGCGGCGACAATATCCTGGCGAAAAGTGAGCGGACGCCTTGGTTCGATGGCACACCGCTGGTGCCCTATCTCGAAGCCGTGGACGTGGCCGAGGACCGCAGCGCGGGCAAGCTGCGCTTCCCGGTGCAGTGGGTGAACCGGCCAAATCTCGATTTCCGCGGCTTCTCGGGCACGGTTGCCTCGGGCGCGGTGGCTGTCGGCGACGATGTGCTGATCGCCTCCTCGCGCAAGCCGGCGGTGGTCAGCCGCATTGTCACCATGGATGGTGACCTGCAGCGCGCCGTGGCCGGGCAGGCGGTGACGCTGGTGCTGGACCGCGAGGTGGATATCTCGCGCGGCGACATGCTGAGCCATCCGGGCGAGACACCGGAATTCTCCAACCAGTTCCAGGCGCGCCTGGTCTGGATGAGCGAAGAGCCGGCCTATCCGGGGCGCTCCTATCTGCTCAAGCTCGGCACCCAGCTGGTGCCGGCGACGATCACCGACCTCAAGTTCCGCACCAATGTGAACACGCTGGAGCATACGGCGGCGACCAAGGTCGACCTCAACGAGGTCGCCACGGTCACCATCGCCACCGACAAGCCGATCGCCTTCGATGCCTATGCCAGCAATGCGCTGACCGGCGGCTTCATCCTGGTCGACCGCATTTCCAATGCGACGCTGGGGGCGGGCACGATCGAATTCGGCCTGCGCCGGGCGCAGAACCTGACCTACCAGTCCTTCGACGTGAATCGCGACGTGCGCGCCCAGATGAAGGGGCAGACGCCCCGCATCATCTGGTTCACCGGCCTGTCGGGCTCGGGCAAGTCCTCCATCGCCAACCTCCTCGAAAAGCGGCTGACCGCGGAGGGCCGCCACGCCTATATCCTCGATGGCGACAATGTGCGGCACGGCCTCAACCGCGATCTCGGCTTCACCGAGGCGGCGCGCGTGGAAAACATCCGCCGCGTGGCCGAGGTGGCCAAGCTGATGGCCGATGCGGGGCTGATCGTGCTGGTCTCGTTCATCTCGCCCTTCGAGAACGAACGCCGGCTGGCGCGCGAGATTGCCGGCGATATCGACTTCGTCGAAGTCTATGTCGATACCCCGATCGAGGTTTGCGAGGCCCGCGACCCCAAGGGCCTCTACAAGCGGGCCCGCGCCGGCGAGATCAAGAACTTCACCGGCATCGACAGCCCGTTCGAGGCACCGAGCAATGCTGAACTGGTGCTGCATGGCGCCGAGGCCGAGCCGCTCGTCCTGGCCGACCAGCTCCACGCCTGGCTGGAGCGGTAAAAGAAAGGGCGCCCTGAGGCGCCCTTTTTACTTTCCAGGCACCTCGAGGGCGCCATCGAGGTCCAGCTTGCGGAGCTCCTGGAGGAAGCCATCGCGGATGTCGTCGCGGTCGAGCGCATAGACGACATTGGCGGTGAGAAAGCCGATCTTGGAGCCACAGTCGAAGCTCTGGCCGCGATATTTGACGCCAGTGAAGGACTGGGACTTCATCAGCGTCTGCATGGCATCGGTCAGCTGGATTTCCCCGCCCGCGCCCTTGGGCTGGTCGGCCAGGAGATTGAAGATTTCCGGCTGCAGGATATAGCGACCCGAAATGATCAGGTTGGACGGCGCATCCTCGCGCTTGGGCTTTTCGACCATGCCGGTTACCTGGAAGCCGCCGTCCGGGCCGTCGCCGCGTGCGATAACGCCATAGGACGAGACTTCCTTTTCCGGCACTTCCTCGACGGCGATGACATTGCCGCCAGTCTCTTCATAGGCGTCCATCATCTGCTTGAGCACGCCCGGCTCGCCCTTGAACAGCATGTCGGGCAGCAGCAGCGCAAAGGGCTCGCTGCCCACGATGTGGCGGGCGCACCAGACGGCATGGCCCAGGCCAAGCGGCTCCTGCTGGCGGGTGAAGCTGGTGCGGCCTGCCGAAGGCAGGTCCTTGCGCAGCTCGTCCAGCGCGGCGGTCTTGCCCCGGCTCTCGAGCGTGGTTTCGAGCTCGAACTGGCGGTCGAAATGGTCTTCGATCACGCCCTTGTTGCGGCCGGTGACGAAGACGAAGTGCTCGATACCGGCTTCGCGCGCTTCATCGACCGCGTACTGGATCAGCGGCCGATCGACCACGGTCAGCATCTCCTTGGGCAGGGCCTTGGTTGCCGGCAGAAACCGGGTGCCCAGACCCGCCACGGGAAATACCGCGGTCCTGACGCGTTTGCTCGAAGCCATAACTTTCCTCTCACTAGTTTACTTGTCGGAGGGACGAACGTCAGCTGCGTCCGAACTCGTCCTCGATACGAATGATGTCGTCTTCGCCCAGATAGGAACCGGTCTGCACTTCAATCAGTTCCAGATCGATCATGCCAGGGTCGGCAAGACGATGCGTACAGCCCAAGGGCAGGTAAATCGACTGATTTTCGCTCAGCATGGAGATGATCCCGTCCACGGTGACTTCCGCCGTGCCACGCACCACAACCCAATGTTCGGCGCGGTGGTGGTGCTTTTGCAGGCTGAGTTTCTTGCCCGGCTTGACGAACAGACGCTTGACCTGGAACCGATCGCCATTGAGCACGGATGCGTAGCCGCCCCAGGGGCGATAGGCCGTCCTGTGGACTTCGGTCAGCCTAGCCGTGCTCTTGTCGGCGCGCAATGTCTTGACCATGCCGCCGACCTTCTGAGCCTCTGACAGACGGCCGACATAGACGGCGTCGTTGGTAGCGATGACCGCGATGTCGTCAAGGCTGTCCACCGCCACATGGGCGTGGTCGGTGACCACCAGTGAATTGCTGACGCCGGACAGCGTTACCGCGCCTAGGGTCAGGTTCTGCGCCGCATCGCGACCGGCATTCCTCCACACAGCATTCCAGCTGCCCAGATCGCTCCAGCCAAAACTGACGACTACGACCGCCGCCTTGTCGGTCCTTTCCAGGATGGCATAGTCCACCGAGATGTCGGGCGCGGCGGCAAACGCTTCCTCATCGAGGCGGATGAAATCGAGGTCGGCCCTGGCCTTGCTGACGGCGCCGCGCGCGGCAGCGAGCGTGTCGCCTGACAGGATGGCGCACTCGTCGAGGAAGACGTCGGCCCCGATCATGAACATGCCGGAGTTCCAGTAATAGCCGCCCTCCGAGAGCATCTGGCTGGCACGTTCGGCATCGGGCTTTTCGACAAAACGTTCGACGGGACAAATGCCCGCGCCGACGGTGGTACGCGCCTTGATATAGCCGAAACCGGTTTCGGGATGAGTGGGCACGATGCCGAATGTCACCAACTGACCCGCGCGGGCAGCCTCTGCCGCCTGCGCGACGGCAAGCCTGTATCCGTCATCAACTGAGATGTCGTGGTCGGAAGGCAATATGTGCAGCACGGCGTCGCCTCCAAAATGGTCGCCTGCATAGGCCGCAGCCGCCGCGATGGCCGCCGCCGTGTTCCGCGCCACGGGTTCAAGCAGGATGGCGCAGAGTGTCGCGCCAGCTTCCAGGGACTGCTCGGCCACAATGAAGCGGTAGTCTGAATTGGTGATGACAATTGCCGGAGCATAGAATGATGGGTCGCTCACGCGCTCCAGCGCTTTCTGGAACAGGCTCTGCGGCCCGAGCAGGGGCAGGAACTGCTTGGGCCGATCTGTCCGTGACAGCGGCCACAGCCGCGTTCCCTGTCCACCGGCCAGGATGACTGGCACAATCAGTCTGGTCATGGAGGCTGGCCTTACTTCGAGGAGAAAATAGACAGGGGCGTCGCCGCTACGGATACTCTATATTCCCGAAATCTGGCAATTTTGTATTGGGAATTTATCGACGTATGGCATGATCTGATACGCGAATACAATCGATTGGCTATGCCGGCCAGCGTCTGGCTGCCATGCAGTCAGGCGAGCGTTGCGAAATCGGTCTGATCTATTTCGTTGAGTGTCTTCATAAGGAGGCCCTTGAAGACCGGCTCCCGCTCATCGCGGTAGGCAACGACCTGCGGCAGGCCGTTGACCCGGCAGATCAGCGCGCTGGCCAGTGCGGCGTTGATCTCGGCCTGCATGAGGCCGAAGGCGCGCGCGCCGGGGCCGACAATCAGGATATGCGAAGGATCGAATACCGCCATCATGCGGCTGAGGCCGAAGCCGACGGCACGGCCAGCGACATTGAAGGCGTGGGTGGCGTTGCGGTCGCCGGCTTCGGCCCGGGCGATAAGGTCTTCATATTGCTGTGCAGGCACGGCGGGGGCAGGGGGTGCCGTTTCGGGGACTGAATAAGCGGTGCGCAGCACGCCGTAATCCGACGCATAGGCTTCGATACAGCCGCGCATGCCGCAGCGGCACAGCGCTCCGTTCGGCAAGTGATTCATGTGCCCGAACTCGGTGGCGCCTTCATCGCCGCGCCCCAGGATCTGGCCGCGGAACGTCATTCCCATGGCCACCGTCGAGCCGACGAATACCGTTGCGACGCTGGCGTCGTGCAGCGCCGGGTCCAGCCAGCGCGCGCCTTCGGCAAGCAGTCGGCCACGCTTGTGCAGCGCCACGGGCAGGGCGAATTCCGCTGCCAGCTCGGTGGCAAAGGGCTTGTTGGCCAGATGGGCGATGGGCGACCACCGAAGGCTCTGGCCTTCCCGGTCGAGGATGCCCTGTACAGAGATGGCAACGCGCCGCAGGACGGAAGCTTCGACCGGATTGCGCGACTGGAGTTGCCGCAGACGGTCGGCCAGAAACGCGGTTGGGGTCGATTCGGCGAAGGTCGTCGGTGTGATGGGCGTCTCGATGCGGTCCACCAGGATGCCGCCATAGTCCACCAGCGACAGACGGGCGCGGTTGACGTCGAGTTCGAACAGAGCCGCTGCGCTCACGTGGCGGTTAAAGCCAACCAGCGTCGCCGGACGGCCCCGGCCGCGGGCGTCCTGCCGCTCGGCAGGCTCCAGTTCGGCGATGACCTGCTGCTCGATCAGATCATGGGTGATTGCGGTGATGCTGGCATGGCTGAGGCCCGTGCCCGCAGCCAGCGCGGTGCGCGATAGCGGACCCTGCACGCGCAGGGCGCCAAGCACCAGGCCCCGGTTCTGTCGCCGGACGCTGTCGCTATCGCTGACGTTCCGCGCCAAGCAGCTTACTCCTCACCCAGACGCAACACACCATTCCTCCGCGCTTACCGCAATCGTATTTATTTCGAGTTTCGAAATTGAAGTTGACTCGTTTGCGGCAGGTATGCGAATTCTTTTTTCGAGCAGTGAAATTAATGCTCAGGGCGCCGGTGGAGCGGGCCCGCTGGGGTAACACCACCGGCACATATGTGGGCAGGAGGACTGGCCCACACGGGAGGACAAACATGAACAAGTTTCTAGCGGTCTTGCTTTGCACGACTGTCATCGCCGGCACGGCCGGCACTACCCATGCGCAGGACGGGATCGTCGTCGGCGTCTCCTGGAACAACTTCCAGGAAGAGCGTTGGAAGACCGACGAAGCGGCGATGAAGGCCGTGCTCGATGCCGCCGGCGCCACTTATATTTCGGCTGACGCGCAGTCGTCCGCTTCCAAGCAGCTGACGGATATCGAAAGCCTGATTTCGCAGGGCGCCGATGCCATCATCGTGCTGGCGCAGGACAGCGAAGCGGTCGGTCCGGCTGTTGCCGCTGCTGTTGCCGAAGGCATTCCGGTGGTGGGTTATGACCGCCTGATCGAAAACCCGGATGCGTTCTACCTCACCTTCGACAACAAGGAAGTGGGTCGCCTGCAGGCCGCCGGCGTTGCTGCCGTGCAGCCCGAAGGCAACTATGTCTTCATCAAGGGCAACAGTGCCGATCCCAATGCCGACTTCCTGTTCGAAGGCCAGATGGAAGTGCTGCAGGCCGGCATCGACTCCGGCGCCATCAAGAATGTCGGCGAAGCCTATACCGACAACTGGAACCCGGAAGTCGCCCAGGCGAACATGGAGCAGTTCCTGACCGCCAATAACAATGAAGTCGACGCTGTCGTCGCCTCCAATGACGGCACGGCCGGCGGCGCGATTGCTGCCCTCGCGGCCCAGGGCCTTGCCGGCTCCGTGCCGGTATCCGGCCAGGACGGCGACCATGCTGCCCTCAACCGCATCGCCCTCGGCACCCAGACCGTTTCGGTCTGGAAGGACGCGCGCGAACTCGGCAAGAAGGCCGCTGAAGTGGCCCTCGAGCTGGCTGGCGGCACTGCGCTCGACGCCGTGACCGGCGTGGTGCCCTTCTCGGGCGGCCCCAAGGGCGTCGCAATGAACGCGTTCTTCATCGCCCCCGTCGCCGTGACCAAGGACAACCTCAACGTCGTCATCGACGCCGGCTGGGTGTCCAAGGACGTGGTCTGCGCCGGCGTTGCTGCTGGTTCGGTTGCTGCGTGTAACTAGGACGCAGACAGAATAGTCTGGCATTGAGACAGTGCCGCGGCGTTCGCGCTGCGGCACTGTCGTGACGGGACCGCGCTGCCGGGCAGGCAGCGCAGCCCAGCGGGGAGACTGAACGTGGCAGAACAGCAAGCCATTCCGACCAATATCCATCCGAGCCGGTTCATACAGAATCCGCTGCAGCGCCTTCTGGTTGCCACCGAGCTCGATACCCGCCTTCTGGGCATGATCGGCGCGCTGGCCATTATCTGGGTCGGCTTCAACATCTTTTCAGGCGGCCTGTTCCTGACGCCCCGCAACCTGTGGAACCTGTCGGTGCAGACCGCTTCGGTGGCCGTCATGGTCACCGGCATGGTCCTGGTCATCGTGACGCGCAATATCGACCTGTCGGTTGGCTCCATATTGGGCTTGGTCGGCATGGTGATGGGCGTGATGCAGACCGACATCCTCCCCAACCAGCTTGGCCTGGGTCTCGGCCATCCGCTGATCTGGGCGTTGTCGCTCGCGGCGGGGCTGATTGTCGGCGTCGGCATCGGGGGCCTGCAGGGTACCATCATCGCCTATCTGCGCGTGCCGGCCTTCATCGTCACGCTGGGTGGCTATCTGGTGTGGCGCGGCGCAGCCTGGTGGGTGACCATGGGCCGCACGGTGGCGCCGATGGACCCGACCTTCCAGCTCATGGGCGGCGGGCCGTCAGGCTCGGTCGGTGCGTTCTGGAGCTGGGTTGTGGCTCTCGTGGCCTGCGCGGCCATTCTTGTCGGCCTCTATTGGGGGCGCCGGCAGCGGCGCCGGTTCAGCTTTCCGCTACGCCCGCTCTGGGCGGAAGCCACGCTCGGAGCCATTGGCTGCGCGCTGACCATTGGCGCCGTGCTGGTGGCCAATGCCTATCCCTGGCCGCGCCGCATCGCCGAAAACTACGCTGCCGCCAATAACCTGACTGTGCCGGAGACTGGCCTCTTCATCTCGCATGGCATTGCCATTCCCGTGTTGATCGCGCTGGGCGTGGGCGTGGTCATGACCTTCATCGCCACCCGCACGCGCTTCGGCCGCTACGTCTTCGCCATGGGCGGCAATCCCGAAGCGGCGGAGCTGGCCGGCATCAATACCCGCTGGGTCACCGTCAAGATCTTCATGCTGATGGGTGCGCTCTGCGCCATTGCCGCCGCGATCTCCACGGCACGCCTCAATGCGGCGACCAATGCCCTGGGCACGCTGGACGAGCTCTATGTCATCGCCGCGGCGGTGATCGGGGGCACCTCGCTGGCCGGCGGCGTCGGCAGCATTGCGGGGGCGCTCCTGGGCGCGCTGGTCATGCAGTCGCTGCAATCGGGCATGGTGCTGATGGGCATGGACAGCCCGCTGCAGTCCATCGTTGTCGGTGCGGTCCTTGTCTTCGCGGTGTGGCTCGACACGCTCTACCGCCGCAATAAAAACTAGGAGTCCTTGTCATGCTGGACACCAGAACGCCTCTCGTCGAAATGAACGACATTTCGATCTCCTTCGGCGGCATTCGTGCCGTGGACCACGCGTCGATCGACCTCTATCCAGGGGAGGTGGTGGGCCTGCTTGGGCACAATGGTGCCGGCAAGTCGACGCTGATCAAGATCCTGTCGGGCGCCTACAAGCGCGACACCGGGTCGATCCGCATCGACGGCCAGGACGCCACGATCAACAATCCGCGCGACGCCAAGAGCTATGGTATCGAGACGATCTACCAGCAGCTCGCCGTGGCCGACAATGTCGACGCCGCCGCCAACCTGTTCCTGGGCCGCGAGATCACCACGCCCATCGGCACGCTCGACGACGCTGCAATGGAGTCCAAGGCGCGCGAAGTCATGGGCCGTCTCAACCCCAATTTCCGCCGCTTCAAGGAGCCGGTGAAGGCGCTTTCGGGCGGCCAGCGCCAGTCGGTGGCCATTGCCCGGGCGATCCTCTTTAACGCGCGCATCCTGATTATGGACGAGCCCACGGCGGCGCTTGGTCCGCAGGAGACGGCGCAGGTGGGTGACCTGATCAAGCAGCTCAAGGCCGATGGCATCGGCATCTTCCTCATCAGCCACGATATCCATGACGTGTTCGACCTCGCCGATCGGGTCGTGGTGATGAAGAATGGCCAGGTGGTGGGCAGCGCCCGCACCAGCGACGTCAGCAAGGATGAAGTGCTCGGCATGATCATCCTGGGCAAGGTGCCGCCCGGCGCCACGCCGGGTCCGGGAGCCATTGCCGGCTGACCGCGTTGTGACGCTGCGTATGCAGCGTCACCGTGGTCCCATGCCCGCAACCAAGAAACGTCCGCCTTCCCCGCCAGCGTCGGTGCTTGACCGGCTCATGCCGCGCCATGCGCCGTTCTACTTCGGCCTGGCCGCCGGCGTCGTCGCCCTGGTCATCTCGCTCATCCTGCTGCCCAAATTCGCGGTGTCGATCGGGGCCAATACGCTGTTCGTGGTCTATCTGGCGCTGGCGGCCATCAAGCTGCCGCGGCTCAGTGCCGACTATCTGCATGCCCATGCCAAGGATGAGGATACGCCGGTGGGCGGCATCTTCCTGGTCGTATTCATCGTGGTGCTGGCCTCGGTCGTCTCGTTGTTTCTGGCGCTCAATGGCGAACAACCCGATCCCGCCGAAGTCGTCCTGAGCCTGGCATCGGTGCTGCTGGGCTGGTTCACCGTCCAGGCGGTTGGCGCCTTCCACTATGCCTATGAATACTACCAGGCGCCCGAGGCGAGCGGGACGGGCAAGCGGCAGATCGTGGGCGGGCTGGACTTTCCGGGCGAGGAAGAGCCGGACGGCACGGCCTTTGTGTACTTTTCCTTTACCGTCGGCACGTCGGTTGCCACGTCGGACACCAAGCTGACCTCGAACGCCATGCGCCGCCGGGTGACGGTGCACCTGGTCTTCTCCCACCTCTACAACACCATCATCCTGGCCGCCGCCGTGAATGTGATGATGACGGTGGGCGGGGGAGGTTAGCGCCGGGTTGCCGCTGGGCGGCGTGCATGGCACACCATGGCAAGAGACAGGCCAAGGAGAATCCCGTCATGAAGACCCGCGCCGCCGTTGCCTTCCAGGCTGGCAAGCCGCTTGAAATCGTCGAGGTCGATCTCGACGGCCCCAAGGCCGGCGAGGTGATGATCGAGATCAAGGCCACCGGCATCTGCCATACCGATGACTTCACCCTGTCGGGCGCCGATCCGGAAGGGCTGTTCCCGGCTATTCTGGGCCATGAGGGCGCCGGCGTCGTGGTCGATGTCGGGCCGGGCGTCACCAGCCTCAAAAAGGGTGACCACGTCATCCCGCTCTACACGCCCGAATGCCGCGAATGCTATTCCTGCCGCTCGGGCAAGACCAATCTCTGCACCGCCATCCGCGGCACGCAGGGGCAGGGGCTGATGCCCGACGGCACCTCGCGCTTCTCCTTCGAGGGCAAGCCGATCCACCACTATATGGGCTGCTCCACCTTCTCGAACTTCACCGTGCTGCCCGAGATCGCCGTGGCGAAAATCGACGCCTCGGCGGCCTTCGACAAGGTCTGCTATGTCGGCTGCGGCGTCACCACCGGCATTGGCGCCGTCATCAACACCGCCAAGGTCGAGATCGGCGCTACCGCCGTGGTCTTCGGCCTGGGCGGCATCGGCCTCAACGTGATCCAGGGCCTGCGCCTGGCCGGCGCCGACATGATCATCGGCGTCGATCTCAACAATGACAAGAAGGCCTGGGGCGAGCGCTTCGGCATGACCCACTTCGTCAACCCCAAGGAAATCGAGGGCGACATCGTCCCCTATCTCGTCAATCTCACCAAGCGCCGGGGCGACCTCATCGGCGGGGCCGACTACACATTCGACTGCACCGGTAACACGACGGTTATGCGTCAGGCGCTCGAATGCAGCCATCGCGGCTGGGGCAAGTCGGTGGTTATCGGGGTGGCCGGCGCGGGCCAGGAAATCGCCACCCGCCCGTTCCAGCTGGTCACCGGACGCACCTGGATGGGCACGGCCTTTGGCGGCGCCAAGGGCCGCACCGATGTGCCGAAAATCGTCGACTGGTATCTCGATGGCAAGATCGAGATCGACCCGATGATCACCCATACGCTGCGGCTGGAAGACATCAACAAGGGCTTCGAGATGATGCATTCCGGCGAAAGCATCCGCAGCGTGGTCGTCTACTAGAGGCCACCGCAACCCGGCCGGACGCAGCAATGGTCCTACCTTCCGACCATCTCTTTGTCGTCACCGGCGCTCCGGGCGCCGGCAAGACGACCTTGCTGGAGGCCGCCGCGGCCCAGGGTATGGCCGTGGGCCGGGAGGCGGCGCGGGGTGTCATCCAGGCGCAGAGCGCCATTGACGGGCCGGCCCTGCAATGGCGCGACAGTGCCCTCTTTGCCGAACTGATGCTGGACCGGGATATCCAGACCCATGCGGCGCTGCTGTCCGGCACCGGGCCCGCCCTGTGCGATCGGGGCATTCCGGACCTTATCGCCTATGGCCGCATCATGGGGTTGGCCGAAACTGGTCATTTCGAGCGCGCGGCCAGGCTCTATCGCTACAACAGGATCGTGTTCTTCGCGCCGCTGTGGCGCGAGATTTTTGTCACCGATGCCGAGCGGATCGAGGGCTGGGAACATGCACAGCGCATCTACGAACCGATGCGTGACGCCTATGTCGAGATGGGCTATCGCATCGTGGAACTGCCCAAGGCGCCCGTCGCCGAGCGGCTTGCCTTCGTGCTGGAAACCATCGCCCATGCCTGAGCCGACCATTTTCGTCGATGCCGATGCCTGCCCGGTCAAGGACGAGGCCATGCGCGTGGCCGAGCGGCTGGGGCTGGTCGTCACCTTTGTCAGCAATGGCGGCATCCGCCCGTCGCGTGATCCGATGGTGCAGGTCGTGGTGGTGCCGGCTGGGGCCGATGCGGCGGACGACTGGATCGTCGAGCATGCCGCGGCCAATGACATCGTGCTCACCGCCGATATCCCGCTGGCCAGCCGGGCCATCGACAAGGGCTGCCATGTGCTGGGCTTTGCCGGCAAGCCCTTCACACCCGCTTCCATCGGCATGGCCCTGGCCATGCGCGACCTCAACCAGCACCTGCGCGAAACCGGCGAAAGCAAGGGCTACAATGCCAGTTTCCGCCCGGCCGATCGCTCGGCCTTTCTCAGCGCTCTGGACACGCTGGGGCGGAAGGCGAAGCGGGACGCTTCCTAACCAAAAGGGCAGCCTATTCTTCGTCGTCCTCGACATCGGTCAGATAGACCGAGATCTCGATGTCGATGCCGTAGCCGCCAATGGCGGCGGCGACATGGGCGGGGAGGCGGGCGGACATGGCTTCGCCCTGTTCGGGATAGTCGAAGGCGATGTCCAGCACCGCCTTGCCGATGCGGCGGTCATCGAGCATGGCGGCGATGGCCGGGCCGGAGCGCTCGGCCAGTTCCAGCAGGGCGCGTACCGGATTGGCGACCGGAATATCGACCTGGGCGTAGAAGCTGTCCTGCGCGTCTTCCGGCTCGAAGCGGCTGGTCAGCTGCTTGAGCGCGCCATCGAGCGCCAACTGCTGCTGAGCGGCGCCGGACAGGCGGCCGGTGGCGTCAGCCTCGGGCTGTGCGAGCGTCACGCCGGACAGTCGCAGGGCTATGGCGAAGGGCGAAAACTGGCTCATCAGACCCGTCCGGCTGTGGCCGCAAAGAGCGCAATGGCAGCGGCATTGGAAACGTTAAGCGACTTGATCGGGCCGGGCATGTCCAGCTTGACCATCTCGTCGCAGAGTTCGCGGGTGCGCTGGCGCAGGCCCTTGCCTTCGGCGCCCATGACGATGGCCATGGGTTGGTCATCGGTGCGGGGCTTGAGCTGATGTTCTGATTCAGAATCAAACCCCAGCACCAACATGCCGCGGGCCTTGAGCTTTTCCAGTGCGTCGCCCAGGTTGCGAACCTCGATCATCGGCACGAGATCGAGCGCGCCCGAGGCCGATTTGGCCATGACGCCGGTCTCGCGCGGCGAATGGCGCGCCGTGGTGATGACGGCATCGGCGCCAAAAGCGCAGGCCGTGCGCAGGATGGCGCCGACATTGTGCGGATCGGTGATCTGGTCGAGCACGACCACCAGCTTGAGCGGGTGGATATCGTCGAGCCCGAAGCGGCTCACCGGATCGACCTCGAGCGCGGCACCCTGGTGCACGGCATCGTCGCCCAGCAGCTTGTCGAGCTCCTTGGGCGTGGTCTCCTTGACCGGCACCTTGCCGATCTCGCCGGTCTCCTTGAGGCGCATCAGCGCATTGGGCGTGGCCAGCAGCACCTTCTTGATGCGGTTCTTGTTGTCCAGCGCGGCGCGCACGGTGTGCAGGCCATAAAGATAGACCGGACCGTCATCGGGATTGTAGCGCGGCTTGGGCGGAAATTTGTTGAAGCTCATGGCGCCAGCCGTAGCGCCTTTGTGGCGGGGCAGCAAGCGGCTCGCCCGCGCTGTCGCGCCGGTGCCAGCAGTTTTGCATCATGGGGAGGGCGATGGTGGAGGGGACTGGATTCGAACCAGTGTACGCTAAGCGGTCAGATTTACAGTCTGATGGATTTAACCACTCTCCCACCCCTCCACTACAACGTCGCTTGGGTAGGAAACGAAGCGCCGGGGCGTTTCGTCCGGGCGGTTTATGGTGGTCTCATGACAGAGTGTCAACACCCCTTCCACAATGGCTCCCAAAAAAGCCGGCGGCGCGGCATGTCCCGCGCCAATGCGGCTGGCGACACCCCCAGCCGGTTTTGCCGCCCGGGCTTGTCAGGCAGGGGCCGAATAGTTGCGGAAAGGGATATGGCAGTGGCGCTGCAAGGGGTTGCCAGCCGGCGGCGTGACGGGCTATTGCCTAGTTCGTCGGTCACCGACCGGGCGGGTATAGCTCAGTGGTAGAGCAGCAGCCTTCCAAGCTGAATATGCGGGTTCGATTCCCGCTACCCGCTCCAAAATCCCACAAGTTCAGCATTATTGAATGATCGGACCCGGTACCGCAAATGCGACCGGAGTCGGTCGGACGTGCTCATGCGGATTCTGCATCGCGGAGAGGGTGGGGAACCCCACCACTCCCGCGGAACTTCGATTCTACAGCCAGCCGGACAGCACACCGGCACCGCCCAGGGCAAAAAGGCCGCCGGCGAGCTGGGCCGCGAGCTTGCCGTGGCGGCCGATGATTCTGGCGATGCCCGCGGTCGCTGCGAGGCCGGAGAGGTGGAGCAGGGCGGTCGCGGCAAGGAAGCCGGCGGCATAAGTCAGGCCGCTATTGTCGGCCGGCATTTCGGCGCCATGCGCGTGACCGTGGAAGACGGCGAAGGCGCCGACCAGGCCCATGGCCAGGGCAACCGGCATGGGCCGGCCCATGGCCGCCACAGCGCCGAAGACGATGCTGGAGAGCGCAATGCCCAGCTCGACGAAGGGCAGGTCGACCTGCAGAAGGCCGAGGCCGAAGCCGGCCAGCATCATGCCGACAAAGCTCAGCGGCACCAGCCATAGCGCCCGCCCGCCGAGCACAAAGGCAAAGACGCCGACCGCGATCATGGCCAGCACATGGTCGAGCCCGCCGATGGGATGCTCGAAGCCATGCATGAAGCCGACGGCATGGCCGGCGCCGGTATGGGCCATGGCCAGGGTGGGCGTGAGGGCCAGAACGGCCAGTGCGAGCATAAAACGCATCGTCATCCTTCCGGGACCAGTCGTCCCTGAGTGATCATTGTCGGCACCCGCCGAAGCTTCCACAAACTCGCGCTCCATTTATTGGCCGCGGAGACTGCCGTTGTAAATGGTGATCGTTCCGCAGCCCCCATGCGTTAGGGAGAGGAGCCCTCGTTCATTTCGACGGGGGAATTGCAGAGGGTTTGTCGTGCTTGTTTTGATTTTTCTCGTGCTGTTGCTGCTGCTGGTGCAGGTTTCGCTGCCGGGGCGTCTGTTGACCGAACAGGTCGGTGTCGATGCGCAGGTCGGGCCGCGTGACGATCTGCCCGAGCCCAGCCGGGATCTGGCGCGCTCCCGCCGGGCTCTGGGCAATCTGCAGGAAACGCTGCCGGTGTTTCTGACGCTGGCGATCCTGTCGATCGTGCTTGATGAGCAGGGCTGGCTGTCGCTGGCCGGGGCAGGGCTGTTTTTGGTGGCGCGGGTGGCGCATGCCTATTGCTACATGAAGGGTCTGTCGCCCTGGCGCTCGATCAGCTTCCTGGCGGCCCTTGTGGGGATGCTGCTGATGGTGATTCCCCTGGTGCCGCATATCTGGCGCTAGGCTGCAAAGGGGTCTTGCGAAACGCGGTCTTTGCCACTAAACACACCCTCGCCTGAAGGGGTTTAGCTCAGTTGGTAGAGCATCGGTCTCCAAAACCGAGGGTCGTGGGTTCGAGTCCCCCAGCCCCTGCCAGGCAATTTCCACACATCGCGATGTTTACCCGACCATGATCGCGGCCGGTGGCGTGATGCCTGTGGCCACGCCGTCCGTGGGCATCGCCCCTTTTCCCATCCGTATTCACCCGCCTTACCGGCCAAAGCAGCCGGCTGCATAAATTTCCCATCGCGACGCCATCGATGGGGGAGTGGCCCAATGCAGACGCTGCAGATCCAGAAAGCCCTGAAGCAGAAGGGGTTCGATCCCGGTCCGCTCGATGGCGTGCGGGGCGCGTCCACGATCGCGGCCATCATGGCCTATCAGCGCGCCAACGGATTGGTGGTCGATGGCGTGGTGGGGCCGGCGACAGCCGCCAGGCTGTTTGACAGCAAGCCGCCGGCGGACGTGTCGTCCCTGCCGGGGCAGGCCCTGCCCTGGATGATCGGGGCCGAGGACCTGCTGGGGGTCAAGGAGGATACGTCGGACGCCGACAATCCGCTGATCATGGGCTGGGCCAAGGGGCTCAAGATCAGCTATGCCAATGACGAGACGGCGTGGTGCGGCCTGTTCGTCGCGCATTGCATCGGCACCAACCTGCCCAATGAACCGCGCCCAAACAGTCCGCTGAGCGCCCGGGCCTGGCTGAAGTTCGGCAAGGCGACTTCCGCCCAGTTCGGGGCAGTTATCGTCTTCTGGCGCGGCTCGCCCGGCGGCTGGCAGGGCCATGTCGGCTTCTATGTTGGCGAGGATGACAAGGCCTATCACGTCCTGGGCGGCAACCAGAGCAACCGCGTCAGCGTGGCCCGCATGCCCAAGGGGCGGTTTCTGGGCGCCCGCTGGCCGTCGCAGGTGGCCGACCCCAAGGCTGGCCCCCGCTGGCTCGATGCGCAGGGTGCGCTATCTCACGACGAGGCCTGAAGCGGCATTCTTGCTGCGCGCTGTTGCATTTGTGCGGGACTTTCTCTAGATAGCGCATTCCAGCCGTGCGGGACTCCTGCGCGGCCTTTGGTTTTGCACCAAAACACCAAAGAGTAGATTCGCTGATGGCCCGTACGAACCCGATCCAGTTCCTGCAGCAAGTCCGGCAGGAAACCGCCAAGGTCACCTGGCCGGGCCGCAACGAGATCCTGATCTCCACGATCATGGTCCTCGTGCTGGTCGCGCTGGCGAGCCTGTTCTTCCTTCTGGCCGACCAGGTCATTTCGTTTCTGGTCGGACTGATGCTTTCGATCCGCTGAGCGGGTCCCGAACACTATTATACTAGGAGCGGCGACGCTTAATGGCCAAGCGCTGGTACATCGTTCAGGCTTACAGCAATTTCGAGCGCAAGGTGGCGGAGGATATCCGCCAGAAGGTTGCGCAGAAAAAGCTCGAGCATCTGTTTGAGGACGTGATCGTTCCGACCGAAAAGGTCGTCGAGATCCGTCGCGGCCGCAAGGTGGATGCCGAGCGCAAGTTTTTCCCGGGCTATGTCCTGGTGAAGATGGACATGACCGACGAGGCGTTCCACCTGATCAAGAACACGCCCAAGGTCACCGGTTTCCTCGGCTCGGACAACAAGCCGATGCCGATCTCGGAAAAGGAAGCCATGGCCATCCTGCAGCAGGTGCAGGAAGGCGTGGAGCATCCCAAGCCGTCCGTCTCGTTCGAAGTGGGCGAGAATGTGCGCGTGTCCGATGGCCCCTTCGCCAGCTTCAATGGCGTGGTGGAAGAAGTCGACGAAGAGCGCGCCCGCCTCAAGGTGGAAGTGTCGATCTTCGGTCGCCCCACTCCGGTGGAGCTCGAATACGGTCAGGTCGAAAAGGTCTGACCATCCTCTTTCCGGCAAGTTGCCGGAAAACTGCCAGCATGCTGGCAGCAAATCTGTGGGAGAGGGCGGTTGCTGCCAAGCATCCGGACAAGCCTCAGACCACAGCGTCAAACGGTCCGCGTGACAGCGGGCGAATTTAGGGTGGCGCTGCGCAAGCACGCCAACTTCACTTAAGGACGATTATGGCAAAGAAAATCGTTGGCTACGTAAAGCTGCAGGTGCCCGCGGGCTCCGCGACGCCGTCCCCGCCGATCGGGCCGGCTCTCGGTCAGCGCGGCCTGAACATCATGGAATTCTGCAAGGCGTTCAATGCCGCCACGCAGGAACTGGAAAAGGGTTCGCCCATTCCGGTCGTGATCACCGCCTATGCCGACAAGAGCTTCACTTTCGAGATGAAGCAGCCGCCGGTTACCTACTTCATCAAGAAGGCCGTCAACCTGAAGTCGGGCAGCAAGCTGCCGGGCAAGGAATCGGCTGGCACGATCACCACGGCTCAGCTCCGTGATATCGCCGCCAAGAAGATGAAGGATCTCAACGCCGACAATATCGATGCTGCCGTGTCGATGATTGCAGGCTCTGCCCGTTCCATGGGCATTCAGGTCGAGGGCTGATAAATGGCTGGCAAGAAGATCACCAAGGCCCGCGAGGGCATCGACCGCAACAAGCTCTACAAGCTCGACGAAGCCATCAAGATGGTGAAGTCGCGCGCCTCCGCCAAGTTCGATGAAACCATCGAAATCGCGATCAACCTCGGCGTTGATCCGCGCCACGCCGACCAGATGGTCCGTGGTGTGGTGACCCTGCCCAACGGCACTGGCAAGACCGTGCGCGTGGCCGTGTTCGCCAAGGATGCCAAGGCTGACGAGGCCCGCAAGGCCGGTGCAGACATCGTTGGCGCCGAAGACCTGATGGAACAGATCCAGGCTGGCAAGATCGATTTCGATCGCTGCATTGCCACCCCGGACATGATGCCGCTGGTCGGTCGCCTAGGTAAGATCCTGGGCCCGCGCAACCTGATGCCGAACCCCAAGGTCGGCACGGTTACTCCCGATGTCGCCGGCGCCGTCAAGGCTGCCAAGGGTGGCGCTGTGGAATACCGCGTCGAAAAGGCCGGTATCCTGCATGCTGGTGTTGGCAAGGTTTCCTTCTCGGAAGAAGCCCTGCTGCAGAACATCAAGGCGTTCACCGACGCCGTGCAGAAGTCCAAGCCCGCCGGCGCCAAGGGCACCTATGTGAAGCGCGTTGCCGTGTCTTCGACCATGGGTCCTGGCGTTCACGTCGAGCCCGCTTCGGCGATGTAATTCAAATTCCGGGCGGCTTCGGTCGCCCGGTCTTGTTCCTCGCAAGAGGGACATAAGTCCTGTCCGAGACTGCCGGTGCCAGCCGATTTGGGTTGGCTTAATGTCGCAAGATGCCAGCATAGATGGGGTGAAGACCGAAATTTCCTGCCCGCAAGGGCAGGGTGATAGCGGTTCGAACCAGGCCAGTTGCCCTTGCGGGCAGCACGGTTGACAGGCGTTTAACCGTTGCTCCTCTCCTCCTTCTGGAGATCGGAGGGCAGCAATTGGCAATGGCCCGACTGACTTTCGTCGGGCTCAATGTGGAGACTAGCAGTGGAAAGAGCGGAAAAGCGTGAGCTTGTCGCATCGCTTCAGTCAGCCCTTACGGGCGCTGGATCGATCGTCCTCGCGCAAAATGCCGGTCTGACCGTGGCCAATCTGGAAGCCCTTCGCCGCGAGGTGAAGGCTGCCGGTGGTCACGTGAAGGTCGCGAAGAACCGTCTTGCCAAGCTTGCTCTTAAAGAAACCGACAATGCGGACATGTCGGCCCTGTTTACCGGGCCGATCGTCATCGCTTATGCGGCCGATCCCATGACTGCGCCCAAGATTGCGGCAAAGTTTGCTGAAAAGAACGCGAAATACGTCGTTCTTGGTGGCGCCATGGGCAAGACCGCGCTTGACGCGAATAACGTCAAGGCGCTGGCGACCATGCCTTCGCTCAACGAGCTGCGTGCAACGCTGGCCGGGATGCTCAAGCAGCCCGCTACGCGTATCGCGTCGGTCATCGTGGCGCCGGCAGGTGGCATCGCTCGTGTGTTGGCCGCTCATGCGGAAAAGAGCAACGAAGCAGCGTAACCCCATCGGTCCTTCACAGGATCAATTCTGGTTTGAACTGAACACCTAAAAAGAGAGATTTATCAAATGGCCGATCTCGCCAAGATTGTAGACGACCTGTCTGCCCTGACCGTTCTGGAAGCTTCCGAACTGTCGAAGATGCTGGAAGAAAAGTGGGGCGTTTCCGCCGCCGCTCCGGTTGCTGTTGCCGCTGCTGGCGGTGGCGCTGCTGCTCCGGCTGCTGAAGAAAAGACCGAATTTGACGTGATCCTTGCCTCGTTCGGCGAGAACAAGATCAACGTCATCAAGGAAGTCCGCGCCATCACCGGCCTGGGTCTCGGCGAAGCCAAGGCTCTGGTTGAGGCTGCTCCCAAGGCCGTCAAGGAAGGTGTCAACAAGGCTGAAGCCGAAGACATCAAGAAGAAGCTGGAAGACGCCGGCGCCAAGGTCGAATTCAAGTAATTTCGATCCCTGCCTTGAAATTTGCGAAATGGCGCGCTATGTGCCATTTCGCTACTTCGTCTCTACGAGATGATTCGCCGGACCGATTGGATGGGTCCAGGCGCCAATTTGCGGAAATAATGACGATCTGGATGTCTCAGGCTTGCTGACGCCTCTTTGACCTCGGGCGCCCTTTGGGCGCCGTGGGGCTTTTTGCGTTGCTGCCATTTGCCGATATCCGCTTCCCTGCGACAGGCTTGGGGAAGTGGCGAGACATGCAGGAGCCTGCAGAGAATTGACTACCGGGCATATATCCCGAGACCCGACGGCTGATAGTCGGATCTTTGGATATCTGCCTCCGAGACAAATCGCAAAGAAACAGGAGCTTTCATGGCTACCACGTTCAACGGCCGCCGCAAGGTTCGCAAGTCCTTCGGTTCCATTCGCGAAGTCACGGAGATGCCAAACCTGATCGAGGTCCAGAAGGCCTCCTATGATCAGTTCCTCCTCGTTGACGAGCCCAAAGGTGGCCGTCCCGATGAGGGGCTTCAGTCCGTGTTTCGTTCGGTCTTCCCGATCACCGACTTTTCGAACACTGCATCTCTCGAATTTGTGAAGTACGAATTCGAGCAGCCAAAGTACGACATCGATGAGTGCCGTGCGCGCGACATCACGTTCGCTGCCCCGCTCAAGGTGACGCTGCGCCTGATCGTGTTCGAGGTGGACGAGGAAACCGGCGCCCGTTCGGTCAAGGACATCAAGGAGCAGGACGTCTATATGGGCGACATGCCCTTCATGACGTCGAACGGCACCTTCATCGTCAATGGTACCGAGCGCGTTATCGTCAGCCAGATGCACCGTTCGCCTGGCGTGTTCTTCGATCACGACAAGGGCAAGACCCATTCGTCTGGCAAGCTGCTGTTTGCCGGCCGCATCATTCCCTATCGCGGCTCCTGGCTCGATATCGAATTCGATGCCAAGGACGTCGTGTTCGCGCGTATCGACCGCCGCCGCAAGATTCCGGTGACCAGCCTGCTCAAGGCTCTGGGCATGGATACCGAAGAGATCCTGCGCACCTATTACAATACCCTGCAGTACGAAAAGACCGACAAGGGCTGGCGCGTTCCCTACGACGCCGAGAAGTGGAAGGGCGCCAAGCCGTCCCACGACCTGATCGACGCCAAGACGGGCGACGTGGTGCATGAAGCCGGCAAGAAGCTCTCGGCCCGCCAGGCCAAGAAGCTTGCCGAAGGCGGCCTGACGCACCTGCTCGCGGTCAACGAAGACCTCTATGGCATGTATGTCGCCGAGGACCTGATCAACATGAAGACCGGCGAGGTCTACATGGAGGCAGGTGACGAGCTTGACGAGAAGACCCTGACCAAGATGATGGATCTGGGCTTTGACGAGCTGCCGATCCTCGATATCGACCACATCACCATCGGTGCCTATATCCGCAACACGCTGGCTGTGGACAAGAACGAGTCGCGTGAAGACGCGCTGTTCGACATCTACCGCGTCATGCGTCCCGGCGAGCCGCCGACCGTCGATACCGCCGAAGCCATGTTCCAGTCGCTGTTCTTCGACAGCGAGCGCTATGACCTGTCGGCCGTCGGCCGCGTCAAGATGAACATGCGCCTCGAACTCGACGCCCCGGACACCATGCGCACGCTGCGCAAGGAAGACATCGTCGAAGTCGTCCGCACCCTGGTCGACCTGCGCGATGGTCGTGGCGAAATCGACGACATCGACAATCTCGGCAACCGCCGCGTTCGCTCCGTCGGCGAACTCATGGAAAACTCCTATCGCCTTGGCCTGCTCCGCATGGAACGCGCCATCAAGGAGCGCATGAGCTCGGTCGAAATCGACACGGTGATGCCGCAGGACCTGATCAACGCCAAGCCGGCTGCCGCCGCTGTGCGTGAATTCTTCGGTTCCTCGCAGCTGTCGCAGTTCATGGATCAGACCAATCCGCTCTCGGAAATCACCCACAAGCGTCGCCTGTCGGCTCTTGGGCCGGGTGGTCTCACCCGTGAGCGTGCGGGCTTTGAAGTCCGCGACGTGCATCCGACCCATTATGGCCGTATCTGCCCGATCGAGACGCCGGAAGGCCCGAATATCGGTCTGATCAACTCGCTGTCGACCTTCGCCCGCGTCAACAAGTACGGTTTCATCGAGACCCCGTACCGCAAGATCGTGGACGGCGTGCTGACCGAGGACGTGGTCTATCTCTCCGCCATGGAAGAGGCCAAGCACTACGTCGCCCAGGCCAACGTGCAGTTCAACAAGGACGGCACGCTGCAGGACGATCTGGTCGTGGCGCGCCATGCCGGCGACAACGGCCTGACGCCCAAGGAAAACGTCGACCTTATGGACGTTTCCCCCAAGCAGATGGTTTCGGTCGCTGCCTCGCTGATCCCGTTCCTCGAGAACGACGACGCCAACCGTGCTCTGATGGGCTCGAACATGCAGCGTCAGGCTGTGCCGCTGCTGCGTGCCGAGGCTCCCTTCGTGGGCACCGGTATGGAAGCGGTCGTGGCCCGTGACTCCGGCGCCGCCATCGTGGCCAAGCGCAAGGGCATTGTCGATCAGGTGGACGCCACCCGTATCGTCGTGCGCGCCACCGAAGAGACCGATGCCTCGCGTTCGGGCGTGGACATCTACAACCTGATGAAGTTCCAGCGGTCGAACCAGTCGACCTGCATCAACCAGCGTCCGCTGGTTGTGGTTGGCGATCACGTCAACCAGGGCGACATCATTGCCGATGGTCCGTCGACCGAGCTGGGCGATCTGGCTCTGGGCCGCAACGTGCTCGTCGCGTTCATGCCCTGGAATGGCTACAACTTCGAAGATTCCATCCTGCTCAGCGAGAAGATCGCCATGCAGGACGTCTTCACCTCGATCCATATCGAGGAATATGAAGTGATGGCCCGCGACACCAAGCTTGGTCCTGAGGAAATCACCCGCGACATTCCGAACGTTTCGGAAGAAGCGCTGAAGAACCTCGACGAAGCCGGTATCGTGCACATTGGTGCCGAGGTTGCCCCTGGTGACATCCTCGTCGGCAAGATAACCCCCAAGGGTGAGTCGCCGATGACCCCGGAAGAAAAGCTGCTTCGCGCCATTTTCGGTGAGAAGGCATCTGACGTCCGTGACACCTCCCTGCGCGTGCCGCCGGGCGATGCTGGTACTGTCGTTGAAGTGCGCGTGTTCAATCGCCACGGCATCGACAAGGACGAGCGCGCCATGGCCATCGAGCGCGAGGAAATCGAGCGTCTCGCCAAGGACCGTGACGACGAGCAGTCGATCCTCGACCGCAACGTCTATGCGCGTCTCAAGGAAATGCTGTTTGGCAAGTCGGCTACGGCCGGCCCGAAGGGCTATGTCGTGGGCACCAAGCTCAACGACCAGATGTTCGAGGCCCAGCCGCGGTCGAAGTGGTGGCAGTTCGCGGTCGATGACGACAAGGTCATGACCGAGATGGAAGCCCTGCACGCCCAGTACGAGGAAAGCCGTCGTCTGCTCGAGCAGCGCTTCATCGACAAGGTGGACAAGCTGCAGCGCGGTGACGAACTTCCGCCGGGCGTGATGAAGATGGTCAAGGTCTTCATCGCTACCAAGCGCAAGATCCAACCGGGCGACAAGATGGCCGGCCGTCACGGCAACAAGGGCGTGGTTTCGCGCATCGTTCCCGTGGAAGACATGCCGTACCTGGAAGACGGTACGTCGGTCGACATCGTGCTCAACCCGCTCGGCGTGCCTTCGCGCATGAATGTGGGCCAGATTCTCGAGACTCACCTGGGCTGGGCTTGCGCCGGCATGGGCAAGAAGATCGACGAAATGGTCCGCATCTACCAGCAGAAGGGTGACCTCAAGCCGCTCCGCAAGGAAGTGGGCGAGCTGTTTGCCGGTGACGAGTCGATTACCGATCTGGACGATGACGGCCTGGTCCGCCTCGGCGAACACCTCTCCAAGGGCGTGTCGATCGCGACCCCGGTGTTCGACGGCGCCAAGGAAGCCGACATCGTCGAGATGCTGGAACGCGCGGGTCTCAAGGGTTCTGGCCAGTCGACCGTCTACGACGGCCGTTCGGGCGAGCAGTTCGATCGTCAGGTGACGGTTGGGTATATCTATATGCTCAAGCTCGACCACCTGGTGGACAACAAGATCCACGCCCGTTCGATCGGTCCGTACTCGCTGGTTACCCAGCAGCCGCTGGGCGGCAAGGCCCAGTTCGGCGGTCAGCGCTTCGGCGAGATGGAAGTGTGGGCTCTGGAAGCCTATGGCGCGGCGTATACGCTCCAGGAAATGCTCACCATCAAGTCGGACGACGTTGCTGGTCGTACCAAGGTCTACGAAGCCATCGTTCGCGGCGACGACACGTTCGAAGCGGGCATCCCCGAGAGCTTCAACGTTCTGGTCAAGGAAATCCGTTCGCTCGGTCTCAATGTCGAACTCGACATGCGCGAGATCGAATCCGACGGCAGCCAGGCCGAAGCGGAGCTCGCACCTCCTCAGGAAGCGGCGGAGTAATCCGGCACTTCCTACCCCCATTCATTTTCCGTTCAGGCTCGTGACGAAATCACGGCCTGGGCGGATAGAGGAGAGAATTGATGAATCATCATTCCCACGTCATGGACCCGTTTAACCCGGCCGTTCCGGTGCAGACCTTCGACCAGATGAAGATCTCCATCGCCAGCCCGGAGAAGATCCTGAGCTGGTCCTACGGCGAGATCAAGAAGCCGGAGACCATCAACTATCGGACGTTCAAGCCTGAACGCGATGGTCTGTTCTGCGCGCGCATCTTTGGCCCCGTGAAGGACTATGAATGCTTGTGCGGCAAGTACAAGCGCATGAAGTTCAAGGGCGTCATCTGTGAGAAGTGCGGTGTCGAAGTCACCCTGAGCCGCGTCCGCCGCGAGCGCATGGGCCATATCGAACTCGCCGCCCCCGTCGCCCACATCTGGTTCCTGAAGTCCCTGCCGTCCCGTATTGCGCTGCTGCTCGATATGACGCTGAAGGACATCGAGCGCATCCTGTATTTCGAGAACTACGTTGTTCTCGATGCTGGCCTCACACCCTTCACCCAGCACGAGCTGCTGACCGAAGAGCAGTTCCTCGACGCCCAGGACGAGTATGGTGCCGACAGCTTCACCGCCAAGATCGGCGCCGAGGCCATTCGTGACATCCTGCTCGCGCTCGATCTCGAGAAGATCGCGGCAGACCTGCGCGTGGAAATTGCTGAGTCCACGACTGAACTTAAGCCCAAGAAGCTCGCCAAGCGCTTGAAGATCGTCGAGCAGTTCATCGTCTCGGGCAACAAGCCCGAGTGGATGATCATGACCGTCATTCCGGTCATTCCGCCCGAGCTGCGCCCGCTGGTGCCGCTGGATGGTGGCCGCTTCGCCACGTCCGATCTCAACGACCTCTATCGCCGCGTCATCAACCGCAACAACCGGTTGAAGCGCCTGATCGAGCTCCGGGCTCCCGATATCATCATCCGCAACGAAAAGCGCATGCTGCAGGAAGCTGTGGACGCGCTGTTCGACAACGGCCGCCGTGGCCGCACCATCACCGGTGCCAACAAGCGTCCGCTGAAGTCGCTGTCCGACATGCTCAAGGGCAAGCAGGGCCGCTTCCGCCAGAACCTGCTCGGCAAGCGCGTCGACTATTCGGGCCGTTCGGTCATCACCGTGGGTCCGAACCTCAAGCTGCACCAGTGCGGCCTGCCCAAGAAGATGGCGCTCGAGCTGTTCAAGCCCTTCATCTACAGCCGCCTTGAGGCGAAGGGTTTCTCTTCGACCGTCAAGCAGGCCAAGAAGCTGGTCGAGAAGGAAAAGCCCGAGGTCTGGGATATCCTGGACGAAGTGATCCGCGAGCATCCGGTTCTGCTGAACCGCGCTCCGACGCTGCACCGTCTTGGCATCCAGGCGTTCGAGCCCATCCTGATCGAAGGCAAGGCCATCCGTCTGCACCCGCTCGTCTGCTCGGCCTTCAACGCCGACTTCGACGGTGACCAGATGGCCGTGCACGTCCCGCTGTCGCTCGAAGCGCAGCTGGAAGCACGCGTGCTGATGATGTCGACCAACAACATCCTGCACCCTGCCAACGGCCAGCCGATCATCGTGCCGAGCCAGGACATCGTGCTGGGCCTGTACTACCTCTCGCTCATGAACGAGAAGGAGCCCGGCGAGGGCATGGCGTTCGGTTCCTATGCGGAACTCGAGCACGCGCTCGACAACAAGATCGTGACGCTCCACACCAAGATCAAAGGCCGTGTCGTCTCGTTCGATGAGAACGGCAAGGAAACCACCGAGATCGTGGAAACGACCCCGGGCCGCATGCTCATCGGGCAGATTCTGCCCAAGCATCCGGCAGTGCCGTTCTCGACGGCCAACCAGCTGATGACCAAGAAGATGATCTCCAAGATGATCGACACGGTTTACCGTGGCTGCGGTCAGAAGGAGACGGTCATTTTCTGTGACCGCGTCATGCAGCTCGGCTTCAAGAATGCGTGCGATGCCGGCATCTCGTTCGGCAAGGACGACATGGTTATCCCGGCCTCCAAGTACACGATTGTGGAAGCCGCGCGTAAGCAGGTCGAAGAGTTCGAGCAGCAGTACAATGACGGCCTGATCACGCAGGGCGAGAAGTACAACAAGGTCGTCGACGCCTGGGCCAAGTGTGGTGACAAGGTTGCCGAAGAGATGATGGACGCGATCCGCAAGGTGCAGATCGACGAGGAGACCGGTCGTCAGAAGCCGATCAACTCGGTCTATATGATGTCTCACTCGGGTGCCCGCGGTTCGCCGGCCCAGATGAAGCAGCTTGCCGGTATGCGCGGCCTGATGGCTCGTCCCGACGGCTCGATCATCGAGACCCCGATCACGGCCAACTTCAAGGAAGGCCTCAACGTTCTCGAGTACTTCAACTCCACCCACGGTGCCCGTAAGGGTCTGGCGGATACGGCGTTGAAGACCGCGAACTCGGGTTACCTGACCCGTCGTCTCGTCGACGTGGCGCAGGACGCGATCATCGTGTCGACCGATTGCGGCACCGAGCGTGGCCTGACCATGGAGCCGATCGTCGATGCCGGCCAGATCGTGGCCTCGATCGGCCAGCGCGTTCTGGGCCGTACGGCTGCGGATGACATCTTCCATCCGCTGACCGGCGACCTGATCGCCCCCAAGGGCACGCTGCTGGAAGAAAAGCATATCGACATCATCGAGGAAGCCCGGATCCAGTCGATCCGCATCCGCTCCCCGCTGACCTGCGACATGCGCCAGGGCACCTGCGCGGCCTGCTATGGTCGTGACCTTGCTCGCGGTACTCCCGTGAACATGGGTGAGGCTGTGGGCGTCATCGCCGCACAGTCGATCGGTGAACCCGGTACCCAGCTCACCATGCGTACGTTCCACATCGGTGGCACGGCGCAGGTGGTCGACAGCTCGTTCCTCGAGTCCGGCGCGGAAGGCACGATTGCCATCCGCAATCCGAACGTCGTCAAGGTCGAGGGCGGCAAGCTGGTCGTCATGGCCCGTAACGTGTCGCTCGCCATTCTCGATGCCGAAGGCAAGGAACGCGCCACCCACAAGGTGACCTATGGTTCCAAGCTGCTGGTCAAGGAGGGTGATGCGGTTCGTCGCGGTCAGCGTCTGGCTGAATGGGACCCCTACACCCGTCCGGTTCTGGCCGAAGTCGAGGGCGAGGTTGTGTTCGAGGACCTGGTCGATGGTGCTTCCGTTGCGGAAAACACCGACGAGGCGACCGGCTTCACCAAGCGCGTCGTCATCGACTGGCGCACCAACCAGCGTGGCGAGGGCCTGAAGCCGGCCCTGGCGATCGCGCGTGGCGGTGCGGTGCAGAAGGTGGATCGTGGTGGCGAAGCCCGCTACCTGCTCTCCGTCGACGCGGTTATCGCGGTCGAGCCGGGCGAGAAGGTATCGCCGGGTGACGTGCTGGCGCGTATTCCGCTGGAAAGCGCCAAGACCAAGGACATCACGGGCGGTCTGCCGCGCGTGGCGGAACTGTTCGAAGCCCGTCGTCCCAAGGATCACGCCATCATTGCCGAAATCGACGGCACGATCCGCTTCGGTCGCGACTACAAGAACAAGCGTCGCGTGATCATCGAGCCGCATGAAGAAGGTGCAGATCCGGTCGAGTATCTGATCCCCAAGGGCAAGCCATTCCATCTGCAGGAAGGTGATGCCATTGAAAAGGGTGAGTATATCCTCGACGGCAACCCGGCGCCGCATGACATTCTGGCCATCAAGGGCGTGGAAGAGCTTGCTCGTTACCTCGTCAATGAAATCCAGGAGGTCTATCGTCTGCAGGGCGTGCTGATCAACGACAAGCACATCGAGGTGATTGTTCGCCAGATGCTGCAGAAGGTCGAGATCGTGGATCCAGGTGATACTGGTCTGCTCAAGGATGAGCAGCTGGACAAGCTGGACTTTGACGAGCTCAACGATGCCCTGGTTGCTGACGGCAAGAAGCCGGCGACGGCCAATCCGGTGCTGCTCGGCATCACCAAGGCGTCGCTGCAGACCCGGTCGTTCATCTCGGCTGCCTCGTTCCAAGAAACCACCCGCGTCCTTACGGAAGCGGCAGTGTCCGGCAAGGCCGATCTGCTTGAAGGCCTTAAGGAAAACGTCATCGTCGGCCGCCTGATCCCGGCGGGTACCGGTGCCGGTATCTCCTCGGCCAAGCTGATCGCGACCAAGCGCGACGACCTGATCCTGGACGAACGCCGCCGTCAGGCGTCGACCGTCAAGATCGCGGCGCCGGCTGCCGAATAGGCGACGGCATCAGCAATAGAATGGGGAAGGGGCCTTCGGGCCCCTTTCTTTTTACCGCCGGCAGGGACCAGCCTGCCGCCAGAATTCGGGCAATTCGCTTGCAGCATGCTGGCGGTTTTCTTGCGTTTTCGGCGTGACTGGCGTCCGGACGTGAAAAGGGGCCCGAACGGGCCCCTGATCCAATCGAAAATTTGGCAATGTCACTTATAGCCGACATGCTCGGAAAACTGCCCGACCACCATGTTCCAGAGGCCGAACTGGGAGTCGAGATACTCGGCGGTGACGCCCTGGACCAGGTCGACGTCCATCTCGATACAGGCGTCGTCATCGGGGTCGAGATAGGCGCGGCTGAAGCGCTTGTTGTAGTTCCAGTCGTTGATCAGCTCGAGCGAGGGCTTGAGATCGAGAAAGCCGAGATAGAAGTTGAGGTCTTCGCAATCGGTGTTGTCGGTGCAGTTGCGGAAATAGACCTGGTAGGTGATGCCCTCGATCTTGCCGGTGATCTGCGGATCGCCGTTGCTCTGGGTGGTGAGCGTCGCCGAGCCGTAGCCGCGCGCCGCATTGAGGATTTCATCGGTGTCGGCACCGGTCAGCAGCGTCTGGGCCTGGGCCGACATGGTGGCCGCGAGCGCGAGCGCTCCGGCGGCAATTACAGACATGAGCTTCAATCGGATTCTCCCTTGACCGGTACACATCCATCCGGTTGTGCCCCAATTGGTGA
The DNA here is from genome assembly GCA_018828145.1 of Alphaproteobacteria bacterium. Lineage (GTDB taxonomy): Bacteria > Pseudomonadota > Alphaproteobacteria > Rhizobiales > Devosiaceae > Devosia. Next base: position 165,797 of record JAHJWO010000009.1, read on the forward strand.
CTGCCGGGAAGACGGTCCTGCACAATTTGGTGGCGCAGGGAAGCGTCGGTGCCCCGACCGGGGCAAGAGAGGGCAGGGGAATGATCGGCCGTTTTTGCGCCCGAGACTGCAAGAGCATTGCAAGCCCCTGCATGGCTCCATCGCGGTTTTTTCACGAAAGAATCCTTGACGCGCGGGAGAGTCGGCTCTAAACAGCGCCTACCTAAGCGGTCGGTCGTGATTGTCACACCGGGTTCCTGCCATCTTGTGCGGGCATCCAGGACACTCAAACACACTGTCGGGTAACTAGACGAAGCAAATCCTTGTGCGCATGACTGCCCATTTCGTGGGTGGTCCGCTGCAATAAAGGCGCCGCCGTACTCCTTAGGGAGGTCGGATGAGCGCCGTTTTGGTTTGCTTTTCTAGACCGCAATGAATTTTGGACGATGGAAAGAGCGCAATGCCCACCATTAATCAGCTGATCCGCAAACCACGCGCCAGCAAGCCAAAGCGGAACAAGGTTCCGGCCATGGAAGCAAACCCGCAGAAGCGCGGCGTTTGCTCTCGCGTCTATACGACGACCCCGAAGAAGCCGAACTCGGCTCTGCGCAAGGTCGCCAAGGTTCGCCTGACCAATCAGCGCGAAGTCATTTCGTATATTCCGGGTGAAGGCCACAACCTGCAGGAGCACTCCGTGGTCCTGATCCGTGGCGGCCGCGTTCGCGACCTTCCGGGCGTTCGCTATCACGTGCTCCGCGGTGTCCTCGACACGCAGAGCGTCAAGGACCGCAAGCAGCGCCGGTCCAAGTACGGCGCGAAGCGTCCGAAGTAAGGAGATCGAGATATGTCCCGTCGTCACCGCGCAGAAAAGCGCGACGTCATTCCGGACGCCAAGTTCGGCGATCTGGTCCTTACCAAGTTCATGAACTCGCTCATGAAGGACGGCAAGAAGTCGGCTGCCGAAAGCATCGTCTATGGTGCGTTCGAAATCGTCGAAGCCAAGAGCAAGCAGGACCCGATCACGGTGTTCCACACGGCTCTGGACAACATCCGTCCGTCCGTGGAAGTCCGGTCGCGCCGCGTTGGTGGTGCAACCTACCAGGTTCCGGTCGAAGTCCGTACCGATCGTCAGCAGGCCCTGGCCATTCGCTGGCTCATCGAGTCCGCCCGCAAGCGCGGTGAGAACACCATGCGTGAACGCCTGTCCGGCGAGCTCATGGATGCCCTCAATGGTCGCGGCCAGGCCGTCAAGAAGCGCGAAGATACGCACCGTATGGCTGATGCCAACCGTGCCTTCTCGCACTACCGCTGGTAGTAGGAGCGCCCAATGGCACGCGAATACCCAATTCCGCTGTATCGTAACTTCGGCATCATGGCTCACATCGATGCTGGCAAGACGACCACGACCGAACGCATTCTCTACTACACCGGCAAGTCCCATAAGATCGGCGAAGTCCACGACGGCGCTGCGACCATGGACTGGATGGAGCAGGAGCAGGAACGCGGCATCACCATCACGTCCGCCGCGACCACCACGTTCTGGAAAGACCGCAACGGCGTCCAGCACCGCTTCAACATCATCGACACCCCCGGCCACGTGGACTTCACCATTGAAGTCGAGCGTTCGCTGCGTGTGCTCGACGGTGCCGTGGCCCTGCTCGATGCCAATGCCGGCGTTGAGCCGCAGACGGAAACCGTCTGGCGCCAGGCCGACAAGTACCATGTTCCGCGTCTCATCTTCGTCAACAAGATGGACAAGATCGGCGCCGATTTCTATCGCTGCGTCGAGATGATCGGCACGCGCCTCGGCGCCAAGGCCGTTCCTGTCCAGCTGCCGATCGGCGCCGAGAACGAGTTCAAGGGCGTCGTCGACCTGATCGAGATGAACGCACTCGTCTGGCGCAACGAAGAGCTGGGCGCCCAGTGGGACGTCGTAGAGATCCCGGACGACCTCAAGGCAGCTGCCGCCAAGTATCGCGAGCAGATGATCGAGGCCGCCGTCGAACTCGACGACGACGCCATGGAAGCCTATCTGAACGGCGATCTGCCGAACAACGACACCATCCGTCGCCTGCTGCGTCGCGGCACGATCGATGCGAAGTTCTTCCTGATCTTTGCCGGCTCGGCATTCAAGAACAAGGGCGTGCAGCCCCTGCTCGACGGCGTTATCGACTTCCTGCCGGCTCCGAACGACGTTCCGGCCATCCAGGGCATCGACGCCAAGACCGAACAGCCGATCGAGCGCCATGCCGATGACAGCGAGCCGCTGTCGATGCTGGCCTTCAAGATCGCCAACGACCCGCATATGGGCTCGCTGACCTTCTGCCGCATCTACTCGGGTCACATCGAGCAGGGCGCGATGCTGGAAAACACGGTCAAGGAAAAGCGCGAACGCGTTGGCCGCATGTTCCAGATGCACGCCAACAGCCGCGAGCAGATCTCGGAAGCCTTTGCTGGTGACATCGTCGCCATCGTCGGCCTCAAGGACACCACCACGGGTGACACGCTTTGTGCGCAGAACTCGCAGGTCATCCTTGAACGCATGATCTTCCCAGAGCCGGTTATCGACATCTCGGTGGAACCCAAGTCCAAGGCCGACCAGGAAAAGATGGGCCTCGCGCTCAACCGCCTGGCTGCCGAAGACCCGTCCTTCCGCGTCAAGACCGACGAAGAATCCGGCCAGACCATCATTTCGGGCATGGGCGAACTTCACCTCGACATTCTCGTCGACCGCATGCGTCGCGAGTTCAAGGTCGAGGCCAATATCGGCCAGCCGCAGGTGGCTTACCGCGAAACCATCACCAAGTCGGCCAATGTGGACTATACCCACAAGAAGCAGTCGGGTGGTTCGGGCCAGTTTGCTCGCGTCAAGCTCAGCGTTGAGCCGGGCGAAGTCGGCAAGGGCCTGGAATTCGTGAACGCCGTCGTCGGCGGTTCGGTGCCCAAGGAATACATCCCGGGCGTCGAAAAGGGCGTGAAGTCGGTGATGGCTTCCGGTCCGCTGATCGGGTTCCCGATCGTGGACGTCAAGGTGACGCTCACCGAAGGCGCCTATCACGACGTGGACTCCTCGGTCCTGGCCTTCGAAATCGCCGGTCGTGCGGGCTTCAACGAAGCCCTGCGCAAGGCGTCGCCGAAGATCCTCGAGCCGATCATGAAGGTTGAAGTTGTCACGCCAGAAGACTACATGGGCGACGTCATCGGCGACCTGAACTCCCGTCGTGGTCAGATCCACGGCACGGAAGGCCGTGGTGTCCTCCAGGTCGTGAATGCCTACGTGCCGCTCGCGAACATGTTCGGTTATGTGAACTCGCTGCGCTCCATGAGCCAGGGTCGTGCACAGTACTCGATGACGTTCGACCACTACGAGCAGGTCCCGCAGGCAGTCGCCGACGAAGTCCAGGCCAAATACGCCTAAGGCCGATAAAGCCTAAACAAGAAACTGAAACTCAAGGTTGGCCGCAGGGCTAACGAATACGGAGAGAAGCGATGGGCAAGGAAAAGTTTTCCCGCAATAAGCCTCACTGCAACATCGGCACCATCGGTCACGTCGACCATGGCAAGACCTCGCTGACTGCAGCGATCACCAAGGTCCTGGCTGAGACCGGCGGCGCAACCTTCAAGGCGTACGATCAGATTGACGCTGCCCCTGAAGAGAAGGCACGCGGCATCACCATCAACACCGCCCACGTCGAGTACGAGACGACCAACCGTCACTACGCTCACGTCGATTGCCCCGGCCACGCCGACTATGTGAAGAACATGATCACCGGCGCTGCCCAGATGGACGGCGCGATCCTGGTCGTGTCGGCTGCCGACGGCCCGATGCCCCAGACCCGCGAGCACATCCTGCTCGCCCGTCAGGTTGGCGTGCCGGCCCTGGTCGTGTTCCTGAACAAGTGCGACATGGTCGACGATCCGGAACTGCTCGAACTCGTTGAGCTCGAGGTCCGCGAACTGCTGTCGTCCTACGAATTCCCGGGCGACGACGTTCCGATCATCAAGGGCTCGGCTCTGGCCGCCCTCGAAGACAGCGACAAGAAGCTCGGCCACGACGCCGTTCTCGAGCTGATGGCTGCCGTTGACTCGTACATCCCGCAGCCGGAACGTCCGGTTGACCAGCCGTTCCTGCTCCCGATCGAAGACGTGTTCTCGATCTCGGGCCGCGGCACCGTGGTCACCGGCCGTGTCGAACGCGGTATCGTCAAGGTTGGCGAAGAAGTCGAAATCGTCGGCATCAAGGCAACCCAGAAGACCACCGTTACCGGTGTCGAAATGTTCCGCAAGCTGCTCGACTCGGGCCAGGCTGGCGACAACATCGGCGCGCTGATCCGTGGTATCGACCGCACTCAGGTTGAGCGCGGCCAGGTCCTCTGCAAGCCCGGCTCGGTTACCCCGCACACCGACTTCACCGCCGAGGTCTATATCCTGACCAAGGAAGAGGGCGGTCGCCACACTCCGTTCTTCGGCAACTACCGTCCCCAGTTCTACTTCCGTACCACGGACGTGACGGGTATCGTGACCCTGCCGGAAGGCACGGAAATGGTTATGCCGGGCGACAACATCAACATGAACGTTCAGCTCATCGTTCCGATCGCAATGGAAGAGAAGCTCCGCTTCGCTATCCGTGAAGGTGGCCGTACCGTCGGCTCCGGCGTCGTCGCGACGATCCTGAAGTAAGCCTCTAGAGACATTCGCGGCGCGCGGATGAACGCGCGCCGCGATCCCTTTTCGTCAGGATTTACAAGATGACCGGTCAGAATATTCGCATCCGCCTCAAGGCGTTTGACCATCGCGTTCTCGATGCTTCGACGCGCGAGATCGTGTCGACGGCCAAGCGTACGGGCGCGCAGGTTCGCGGCCCGATCCCGCTGCCGACGCGAATCGACAAGTTTACCGTGAACCGCTCGCCGCACATCGACAAGAAGTCGCGCGAGCAGTTCGAGATCCGGACCCACAAGCGTCTGCTGGACATTGTGGACCCGACTCCCCAGACGGTCGATGCACTGATGAAGCTCGATCTCGCCGCCGGCGTCGACGTCGAAATCAAGCTCTGAAGTAACGAGTTTCCGCGCGTACCGAACAAAGGGTCCTCTGAAACCATGACCCGGTACAGCGCCAAATGAGAAGGTAATAACCGATGCGTTCTGGATTGATCGCACAGAAGCTGGGCATGACCCGCATTTTCGCTGAGGACGGCTCGCACGTTCCTGTGACGGTGCTGGGCCTGCAGAACTGCCAGGTGGTGGGCCAGCGGACCGCGGATAAGGACGGCTATGTCGCGCTGCAGCTTGGCGCTGGCCAGGCCAAGGCCAAGAACACGACCAAGGCAGAGCGCGGCCAGTTCGCCGTTGCCAAGGTCGAGCCCAAGCGTCACGTCGCGGAATTCCGCGTTGACGAAGCCAACCTCATCGAGGTCGGCGCGCAGCTGCAGGCTGACCATTTCGTCGAAGGCCAGCTGGTGGACGTCACCGGCACTTCGATCGGCAAGGGTTTTGCCGGCGGTATGAAGCGCTGGAACTTCGGCGGCCTGCGTGCAACGCACGGCGTGTCGGTTTCGCACCGCTCGATCGGTTCTACCGGTGGTCGTCAGGACCCGGGTAAGACCTTCAAGAACAAGAAGATGCCGGGCCATATGGGCGATCGTCGCATCACCACGCAGAACGTCAAGGTCGTCAAGACCGACGTCGAGCGCGGTTTGATCATGATCCAGGGTTCGGTTCCGGGCGCCAAGGGCGCTTGGATCATGATCAAGGACGCGGTGAAGAAGCCGGCCCCCAAGGGCGCTGCCTTCCCGGGCTCGTTCAAGGCCGCCGCTGAAGTCGCGGGGGAAGGTAACTAAATGGAACTCAAGGTCACAACCCTCGACGGCAAGGCCGCTGGTAGCATCCAGCTCGCCGACGACGTCTTCGGTCTGGAAGTCCGCCAGGACATCCTGCACCGCATGGTCCGTTATCAGCAGCTCAAGGCGATGGCTGGCACGCACGATGTGAAGCATCGTTCGGAAGGCGTCCGCACGGGCAAGAAGTTCGTGAAGCAGAAGGGCTCGGGCGGCGCTCGCCATGGCGATCGCAAGGCTCCGCAGTTCCGTGGCGGCGGCCGTGCATTCGGTCCGACCCCGCGCAGCCATGCCATCGATCTTCCCAAGAAGGTCCGCGCCCTGGCGCTGAAGCATGCCCTGTCGTCCAAGGCCAAGTCCGGCTCGCTGATCGTCGTCGACAGTATTGCCCAGAAGGAAACCAAGACCGCCGGTCTGCTGGCAACCTTCGGCAAGCTGGAATGGACCAACGCGCTGATCATCGATGGTGCAGCAGTGGACCAGCACTTCGCGCTGTCCGCCCGCAACATCCCGCATATCGACGTGCTGCCGGTGCAGGGGATCAACGTTGTGTCGATCCTCAAGCGCGACAAGCTCGTCCTGACCAAGGCAGCGCTCGAAGCGCTCGAAGCGAGGTTCGCATGAACAAGCTTGCCGCATACGACATCGTTCGGAACCCCGTCGTGACTGAGAAGTCCACGATGGCTTCGGAAAACAACCAGGTCGTTTTCGACGTGGCGATCGATGCCAACAAGACCGATATCAAGGCTGCCGTCGAGCAGCTGTTCTCGGTCAAGGTCAAGGCAGTGAATACCCTGGTCCGCAAGGGCAAGGTGAAGCGCTTCCGTGGCAAGATTGGCACGCGCAACGACGTCAAGAAGGCGATCGTGACCCTCGTCGACGGCCAGTCGATCGATATTTCGACCGGCCTCTAAGGGATAAGAGACAAAAATGGCTCTGAAAACTTACAACCCCACCTCCGAAGGCCGTCGTCAGCTCGTGACGACCGATCGTTCGGAACTCTGGAAGGGCGCTCCGGTCAAGACCTTGACCCAGGGTCTGTCCAAGTCCGGTGGCCGCAACAACCGTGGCCGCATCACCTCGTTCCATCGTGGTGGTGGTCACAAGCGCACCTATCGCATGATCGACTTCAAGCGGGTCAAGTTCGACCAGGTTGGGACGATCGAGCGCCTGGAATATGATCCGAACCGCACGGCCTGGATCGCTCTGGTGAAGTACGAAGACGGCGAACTCGCCTATATCGTGGCACCGCAGCGCCTGTCGGCGGGCGACAAGGTCATCTCGTCGATGAACACTGTCGACGTGAAGCCGGGCAATGCCATGCCGCTCGAGCGCATGCCGGTCGGTACGATCGTGCACAATATCGAGCTCAAGCCCCGCAAGGGTGGCCAAGTCGCCCGTTCGGCCGGTGCCTATGCGCAGTATGTCGGTCGTGACCAGGGTTGGGCGATCCTTCGCCTGAACTCGGGCGAGCAGCGCCGCGTGCATGGCACCTGCCTTGCAACCGTCGGCGCCGTGTCGAACCAGGATCACTCCAACACCTCGCTCGGCAAGGCCGGTCGTTCGCGTTGGCTGGGCCGCAAGCCCGTCAACCGCGGCGTGACCATGAACCCGATCGATCACCCGCATGGTGGTGGTGAAGGCCGTACCTCTGGTGGCCGTCACCCGGTTACCCCGTGGGGCAAGCCGACCAAGGGTAAGAAGACCCGCAGCAACAAGGCAACGGACAAGTTCATCGTTCGCAGCCGTCACGTGAAGAAGGGCAGGTAAGCCATGACCCGTTCAATCTGGAAGGGGCCGTTTGTCGACGGCTACATGCTCAAGAAGGCCGAGAAGGCCCTCGCGTCCGGCCGCAACGACGTGGTCAAGATCTGGAGCCGCCGTTCGACCATCCTGCCGCAGTTCGTTGGCATCACCTTTGGTGTGCACAATGGCCAGAAGCACGTACCGGTCAGCGTCACTGAAGACATGATCGGCCACAAGTTCGGCGAATTCGCACCGACCCGTACCTATTACGGTCATGCCGCCGACAAGAAGGCCAAGAGGAAGTAAGATGGGCAAGCCAAAAACCCAGCGCGCGCTCAAGGACAACGAGGCCAAGGCTGTGCTGCGCATGCTGCGCATCAGCCCCCAGAAGCTCAATCTTCTGGCCCAGTTGATTCGTGGCAAGAAGGTCGAGAAGGCTCTGGCCGAACTCGAATTCAGCCACAAGCGCATCTCCGGCCAGGTCAAGAAGGTGCTTGAGAGCGCCATTGCCAATGCCGAGAACAACCACGGTCTCGATACCGACGCCCTCGTCGTTGCCGAAGCCTATGTGGGCAACTCGCTCGTCATGAAGCGCTTTACCGCCCGTGGCCGTGGTCGTTCGTCGCAGATCCAGAAGCCGTTCGCGCATCTGACGATCATCGTCCGGCAAGTTGAGGAGGCCGCATAATGGGCCAGAAAATCAATCCAATCGGCTTCCGCCTCGGTATCAACCGTACGTGGGACAGCCGCTGGTTCGCCAACAAGGGCGAATACGGCACGCTGCTTCAGGAAGACCTGAAGATCCGCACGATGCTGCTGGAAGACCTCAAGGCCGCCGCGGTTTCGAAGATCGTCATCGAGCGTCCGCACCGCAAGTGCCGCGTGTCGATCCACACTGCCCGTCCGGGCATCGTGATCGGCAAGAAGGGCGCTGACATCGACAAGATCCGCGCCAAGGTGAAGAAGTTCACCGACAGCGAAGTGCACATCAACATCGTTGAAGTGCGCAAGCCGGAAACCGATGCGACGCTGGTTGCCCAGGGCATTGCCCAGCAGCTGGAACGCCGCGTGGCTTTCCGTCGCGCCATGAAGCGCGCCGTGCAGACGGCGATCCGCATGGGCGCCGGCGGTATCCGCGTGAATGTTGGTGGCCGTCTCGGTGGTGCCGATATCGCTCGTACCGAATGGTACCGCGAAGGTCGCGTTCCGCTGCACACGCTGCGCGCCGACATCGACTACGGCACTGCTGAAGCCAAGACCACCTATGGCATCATCGGTATCAAGGTCTGGGTGTTCAAGGGCGAAGTGCTTGAGCATGACCCCACTGCACACGAGCGTCGTGCAACCGAAGGCAACGACGGTGGCCAGCGCCAGGAACGCAGTGAACGTGGTCCCCGTCCTGATCGCGGTGACCGCGATCGCGAACGCGCATAAGAAGGTTAGTTCATTATGCTGCAACCTAAGAAGACCAAGTTCCGCAAGGCTCACAAGGGCCGCATCCATGGCGTTGCCAAGGGCGGCACCGACCTGGCTTTCGGCCAGTATGCCTTGAAGGCGACCGAACCCGAGCGCGTCACCGCTCGCCAGATCGAAGCGGCCCGCCGCGCGATCACCCGCGAGATGAAGCGCCAGGGCCGTGTATGGATCCGGATTTTCCCGGACGTGCCGGTTTCCAAGAAGCCGACTGAAGTTCGTATGGGTAAGGGCAAGGGTTCTGTTGAATTCTGGGCCGCCCGCGTGAAGCCCGGTCGTATCGTATTCGAGATCGACGGCGTCCCCGAGGACGTCGCCAAGGAAGCTCTGCGCCTCGGCGCCATGAAGCTCCCGATCATGACGCGGGTTGTTACCCGCATTGCCGACTAAGGACGATGAGCATGAAAGCCAGTGATGTGCGGAGCAAGACCGCAGACGAACTGAAGGACCAGCTCGTCGACCTGAAGAAAGAACAGTTCAACCTGCGTTTCCAGCGCGCTACCCAGCAGCTGGAAAAGCCGGCCCAGGTGAAGTCCGTCCGCCGCGACATCGCGCGGATCAAGACGATCCTGGCCGAAAAGAACGCAGCGAAGTAAGGAGCCGCGACCATGCCAAAGCGCGTATTGCAGGGGACTGTGGTCTCCGACGCCAATGATAAGACGGTCGTGGTGCGCGTCGAGCGCCGTTTCACGCATCCGGTAATGAAGAAGACCGTTCGCCGGTCCAAGAAGTATCATGCTCATGACGAGGCCAACGTGGCCAAGGTCGGGCAGATCGTCTGGATCGAAGAATGTGCGCCGATCTCCAAGAACAAGCGCTGGACGCTGGTTGTTGGCGCGGCACAGCAGGAAGGCGCCACGCCATGATCCAGATGCAGTCCAATCTCGATGTCGCCGACAATTCCGGCGCCAAGCGGGTCATGTGCATCAAGGTGCTGGGCGGTTCGCACCGCAAGTACGCTTCGGTCGGCGACATCATCGTCGTGTCGGTCAAGGATGCCATTCCTCGTGGTCGCGTGAAGAAGGGCCAGGTCATGAAGGCCGTGGTCGTTCGCACCGCGTTCGACATCCGTCGCCCCGATGGCACCGTGATCCGTTTCGACAAGAACGCCGCGGTTCTGATCAACAATCAGAAAGAGCCGATCGGCACCCGTATCTTCGGGCCGGTTCCGCGCGAGCTCCGCGCCAAGAACCACATGAAGATCATTTCGCTCGCACCCGAGGTGCTGTAATGGCTGCCAAGATCAAGAAGGGCGATAAGGTCGTCGTCCTGACTGGCAAGGACAAAGGCAAGACTGGCCAGGTCCTGTCGGTTATCCCGACCGAAACGAAGGCGCTTGTCCAGGGTATCAACCTGGTCCGTCGCCACACCAAGCAGACCGCGTCGACCGATGCCGGCATCTTCACCAAGGAAGCGCCGATCCACCTGTCGAACCTCGCGATCGCCGATAAGGATGGCAAGCCCTCCCGCGTCGGTTTCCAGATCAAGGACGGCGTGAAGACGCGCGTCGCCAAGTCGACCGGAGATTCGATCGATGGCTGAGACAGCTTACGTTCCGCGCCTTCGTACCGAGTACGAAGGCAATATCCGCAAGGCGTTGCAGGAGCAGTTCTCCTATACCAACGTCATGCAGATGCCCAAGCTCGAGAAGATCGTGCTGAACATCGGCGTTGGCGAAGCCGTCAACGACACCAAGAAGGTCAAGTCGGCTGCAGCCGAGCTGGAAAAGATCGCTGGCCAGAAGCCGGTCATCACCTACGCTCGCAAGTCGATCGCTGGCTTCAAGGTGCGTGAAAACATGCCGCTCGGCGTCAAGGTGACGCTGCGCAGCACCCGCATGTATGAGTTCCTGGACCGCCTGGTGAACATCGCGCTGCCGCGCGTTCGTGACTTCCGCGGGCTGAACCCGAAGTCCTTCGATGGTCGTGGCAACTATGCCATGGGCCTGAAGGAACACATCGTTTTCCCCGAAATCAACTACGATCAGATCGATCAGGTTTGGGGCATGGATATCGTGATCACGACGACCGCGAAGTCCGATGATGAAGCTCGTGCGCTGCTCAAGGCGTTCAACTTCCCCTTCCGCCAGTAAGCGGACAGGGAAGGGATAAAGGATCAGGATATGGCAAAGACCAGCTCCATCGTGAAGAACAACAAGCGCGCTGCGCTCGCCAAGCAGTATGCTGCCAAGCGCGCCGCTCTCAAGGCAAAGACCAAGGACCAGTCGGTCCCCATGGATGAGCGTTTCGCCGCCCAGCTGAAGCTGGCCGAGCTGCCGCGCAATTCCGCCAAGGTCCGCGTCCGCAACCGCTGCGAAGTCTCGGGTCGTCCCCGCGGCTTCTACCGCAAGCTGAAGATGAGCCGTATCGCTCTGCGTCAGCTGGGTAACCTGGGCCAGATCCCGGGCCTCGTGAAGTCGAGCTGGTAAGGAGAAACATCAGATGAGCTTTTCCGATCCCATCGGCGACATGCTGACCCGTATCCGCAACGCCCAGATGCGTCGCAAGAATTCCGTTTCGACTCCGGCATCGACCCTGCGTGGTCGCGTGCTGGATGTTCTCCAGTCCGAGGGTTTCATCCGCGGCTATTCGGAGACCAAGTTCGAGAATGGTGCTTCCGAGTACGAAATCGAACTCAAGTACTCGGACAACGAGGCGGTCATCCGCACGATCGAACGCGTTTCGCGTCCCGGCCGTCGCGTCTACGCCTCCGTGAAGAATATTCCGCAGGTTGCCAATGGCCTGGGTGTCTCGATCCTCTCCACCCCCAAGGGTGTGATGGCCGACCACGAAGCCAAGGCTGCCAACGTTGGTGGCGAGGTACTCTGCCGCGTGTTCTAAGGCCAAATGGCCTTAGGATCCGCGGTAAGACGATTACTCAAGGATTGAAATAGAATGTCACGTACTGGCAAAAAACCGGTTGCGCCGGTAAGCGGCGTCACGGTCACCATCAATGGTCGCACCGTATCCGCCAAGGGCCCGAAGGGCGAATTGAGCATCGAGCTCATGGATGTCGTGAACGTGGAGCAGGGGGACGACGGCGTCTCCATCACTCCGGCGAACGATACCAAGTTTGCTCGTGCCGCCTGGGGCACTACCCGTGCACTGATCCAGAACATGGTCACCGGTGTTTCGACCGGCTTCGAAAAGAAGCTGGCGATCCAGGGCGTTGGCTATCGCGCCGCGATGCAGGGCAAGGATATCAAGCTCTCGCTTGGTTTCAGCCACGAAGTGATCTACGAAGCCCCCAAGGGTATTACGCTGGCTGTCCCGGCTCCGACGGAAATCGTCATTACCGGTATCGACAAGCAGCAGGTTGGCCAAGTTGCGGCGAACATTCGCGCGTGGCGCAAGCCTGAGCCCTACAAGGGCAAGGGTGTGCGGTACCTGGGCGAACAGGTCTTCCGCAAAGAAGGCAAGAAGAAGTAAGGAGCGCCTGCAATGGCTATCAGTGCAAAAGGTGCGGACCGCCGCAAGGCTCGTGTCCGCAAGGCGCTCAAGGCTCGTGCCTTCGGTCGTCCGCGTCTGTCGGTTTTCCGTTCGGACAAGAACATCTACGCCCAGATCATCGACGACAGCACGGGTCGTACCCTGGCTGCCGCTTCGACGCTCGACAAGGACGTCAAGGCCAAGGTCAAGAACGGCGCTACCGCCGAGGCCGCTGCGGCGATCGGCAAGTTGATTGCCGAGCGCGGCTCCAAGGCCGGCGTTGCCGAGGTCGTGTTCGATCGTGGTGCCTATATCTATCATGGCCGTGTGAAGGCCCTTGCAGACGCTGCCCGTGAGGGCGGCCTGCAGTTCTAGAACACGGCGAGGAAAGAGAATTATGAGCAGAGACGTTCAAGAGCGCGAAAGCGAATTCGTCGATC
>JAHJWO010000010.1 GCA_018828145.1 Alphaproteobacteria bacterium
ACCCAAAACACGAAAGGAAAAACCCGCCCCTTGACCGCCCCCGCGTCGCGGGAAACTATCGTCCAACCGGGTCAGTTCTCAATGACAATCCCGGGTCAAATCCTGGCGACAATCAACATTCGGTCGGCAGCGCGAGACCGTGGACACGTCCAAGATCGTGCTGACCCACCACAAACTCTCGAGCCTGGGCAAGACGCCGCTGGTCCTGGACGGGATGGGGGAGAAGCTGCAGGCCATCTACGAGGCAGGCTCAGGCAGTGTCCAGGAGAAGGAAAAGGCGCTGCTGGCTGAGATCATCGCCAAGGTCAACGACCTGTTCCAGGGCACCACCGATGACGACCAGCTCATCTACGTCAACAACGTCCTCAAGGGAAAGCTGCTGCAGTCCGAGACCCTGACGCAGCAGGCCGCGAACAACACCAAGCAGCAGTTCTCGAACTCCCCTGACCTCGCCAAGGCCATCGTCGATGCCGTGATCGACGCCATGGACGCTCACCAGGCCATGAGCCAGCAGGCCCTTGGCTCAAAGCGGGTTCAGGACGGACTAAGGGATGTTCTCCTGGGGCCAGGGCAGCTCTATGAGGCATTGCGGGCACAGCTTCCAGGTGGAAACAGCCCGTCAGCCTAAGGCTGGTCCATCGGCACGAGGTGGGACAAGTCGAGGCCGTCATACCTGATCTGGCGCACCCATTTGTCCAAGTGCTGCAGCACGTAGCCCTTACCATAACGCTTGGCCATTCCGCTCTCGCCATGACCCTGCAGAGCGTTCATCACCTCGAAGGGCACATCGACATTGCGGCAGGCATCCTCGAAGCTGTGTCGGAAGCTATGGAACGAGGTCTTGGCCGCATCCGCACCGCTGGCCTTGAGGAACCGGCCGAAATACTTGGAGAACGGCGACGAGTAGTAGCCGTCTTCGCCCATGGGGAGGTCTGGGAATAGCCGGACTGCGCCTTCCGCCTTCCGCCGTTCAATGAGCTTCTCAAGGCCCAGCTCCAGCAGAGTGGGGTGGATAGGGATGCGACGCCGGGACGTGCTGGTCTTAAGGCGCTGGTCTTCACCCTCGTCAACCAGCGAGAAATGGAGAACGCCACCCTCGCGGCTCACATCGTCCACACGGAGCTGGATGATTTCACCCATGCGGGCACCTGAGTAGAGGCTGATCAGCGGCACCCAGTACCGGCCGCTGTCCCGAAGAACTAGGCTGCCGGGCTGTGACCAATGCCTCTCTGAAAGGCACCCTCTGTAGATCGGCGCGTTGAAGATGGCGGTCAACTGCACGGGGCTGAACGGGTCTCGATCATCGCGCGCGTGGCCTCGGACCTTGATCTTTAGCCGCTCGAACGGGTTTCCGGTGACCTCGTCGTAGTTCTCGGCTGCCCAGTTCCAGAAGGCTGCCACGAAGCCGATGATCTTGTTGATGTTGCTGTCCGACATCGATGGCAAGCCCAGCTCCGCCGACTTCTCGGATGCCTCGCGGAAGGTCAGGTGGCGAAGGGCCTGATGCTTGACCCAGTTGGGCGGGAGCTTCTGCAGCGCCAGCTTGAAGGCCCGTCCATCGGCCTTGCCGTAGGAGCCGACCGGGCGATCACCGACGAGGTCGAGAAAGTGCTGCGACCACACCGAGTGCTCGTGCTTGGTCTTCGCCACCCAGGTAGACCTTGCCTTCTCGGCAATCCAGTCGTCCCGAACGACAGACGCCAGTACACCGGCCCCCTGCCCAGGAGCGGACGCTGGAGCCAAGGTAACCTGCGGAGTGACAACCACGTCACCACGGTTGCGCGAGCTGATGGCCTCCTGTGCCCGGACGATTGAGGACTGGATGGCGCGGATAGCTAGCTTCCAGCTGGGCGATTGCTCATGAAGGCGGATGTCCAGACCATCCCAGGTCAGGACCTCTTCGACCTCTTGCCGGTAAAAGTCGTCTCCCTTGCCCCTGGCCAGCATATGCCGGGCATCACTGCCGAACTCTGTGGCTTGGGCGGTGTACTCGTCAAAGCTAGGCACCGGGGTGCTCGGCAGCGGCTCACCATCCTCGTAGAAAGCTTCGAGCCTGACCTGCTCGTCCTCATCCAGCAGGTGGCTGTAGTAGAGTTCCTCGATGCGGGCGAGCTGGCTCCTGGTGAGCTCAGCGATGACCGGAGCGGAGGGGCGCGCCTGCCCATGGCGATGAGCCGCGAAACGCTCATCCACCCGCGCCGCAGCTTTTCGGACCAGCAGCAGGGCCTCGTAGGGGTCCTTCGTCCCCAGCGAGAAGGTTTCCTCGGTTTTAGGGTAGGTGGACCGGATGTCGGCAGGCACTGAAGCCCGATGCCAATAGGTGCTGCCGCGCTTCATGAGGCGAGGGTGTTTGGGCATGTCGTTCATGGCTCCACTGTAACAGTTCGGTGGAACAGCGAGAAGCTCAAGCTACTGGAAATGCTGGGGTCTCAGGATGTCTGGGCTTCCTGGGATCGATGGCGGAGAGAGAGGGATTCGAACCCCCGATAGAGTTGCCCCTATGCCGCATTTCGAGTGCGGTGCATTCAACCACTCTGCCATCTCTCCGCGAGATCGATGAGGTCCCCTGGCGGGGTCCGGCTGGTCGACACGGCCGGGCTTATGACATAGCAATAGTTGGCTCGCAACACCTCTTGTGACCTTTCATCACGCTTGGCAGCTCTCCCATGCTTTTCGTCTATGGCACCTTGCAGGATCCCGACGTACTGGGCGCCGTGCTGGGGCGGCCGGTGGACCTCTCACGCCTCGAGGCGGCCACTGCACCGGGATACCGCGCGGTCTTCTATCCCGGCCGGGTCTATCCGGCGCTGATCCGCGCCCCCGACGCGACCGCGAGCGGCCGCGTGGTCGCGGACCTCTCTCCGCTGGATCTGGCCGTGCTGGACGCCTTTGAGGGCGACGAATATCGCCGCGAGGCCATCATGATCCGCACCGGCGGGGAGCAGCTTTTGCTCGATACCTATCTTCCCGCCGTCCCGATCGTATCGGCTCCCGACTGGGAGCTGGCGAGCTGGACGGCCCTGCACAAGCCGGCCGTGATCGGGCGGGAGACCGGCGCGGCGCAGGCCCTGCGGCAGCGTCTTTCGGCGCGGCAGGCCGGCTAGCGTCACGATTTCGTGCATTGCTGAACTGCTCTCCCCGCGCTTGCGTTCAAGGAACGCAAAGATCACAAGGGAGAAGACAATGGTAAAGCGTCGTGACGTGGTTGTCGGCATGGCAACACTGCCGATCGTGTCTCTGGGGACTGCGGCCTTCATGCCCGCCTGGGCGCAGGGAGAAGCTGGATTGGACGGAGATGCAGTTGCGACCGCCGATGGTGATATCATCATCCATCCGGTCGATCATGCCAGCCTGCTGCTCGGCTTCGGCGCCGAGGTGATCTATGTCGATCCCGTTGGTGGCGCAGAGCGCTATGAGGGGCTGCCCGCCCCCACCGGCATCCTCATTACCCATGGCCATGGCGATCATTTCGACCTGCCCACGCTGGAAGCGATTGCCGCATCGGCCCCGATCATCACCAGCCAGGAAGTGTTCGACAAGCTGCCCGAGGGTCTCAAGGGCAATGCCACCGCGCTCGCCAATGGTGCCGAGGGCAGCCTCAACGGCATCGCCATACGCGCCATCGCGGCCCATAACATTACCGAAGACCGCATGAACTATCACCCGGTCGGCGTGGGCAATGGCTATGTGCTGACCCTGGGCGACAAGCAGGTCTATGTGGCGGGCGACACCGAGCCGACCCCCGACATGCTGGCCTTGACCGATATCGCGGTCGCCTTCCTGCCGATGAACCTGCCCTATACCATGACGCCCGAGCAGGCCCTGGACGCGGTCAACACCTTCAAGCCGGCCATCGTCTACCCCTATCACTATGGGGACAGCGACCTGTCGGTGCTGGAAGCGGGCGTCGGCGCCGAGACCGAAGTGCGGCTGCGCAACTGGTATCCCAACGGCGCCTGAGCGCGCCGCAACGCTTGACTCTTGGGGCATTTGCCCCGATAAGCGCCCCCGGAACGCGTGCCAGCTTGCCTGGCGCGCTTCCTTTGTTTGAAAACGCTGTTCGAGGCTGCCCGCCGGTTTGATCGCCGGCAGCATGCAAGAAGACCGCAGGATCTGGGCTTATGTCTGCGGCGCCACAGAGCGCGACACAATGGGACCGGGCGTTTGACGCTCCCGGTTAAGCTATGACTTTCGCCGTGATCAAGACCGGTGGCAAGCAGTACAAGGTTGCCGCCAACGACGTTCTCAAGATTGAAAAGCTCGATGCCGAAGCCGGCACCATCGTCACCTTCGACCAGGTGCTGATGATTGACGGCGAAGTGGGTGCTCCGCTCGTCGAAGGCGCGCTCGTCGCTGCCGAACTGCTCGAGACCCGCAAGCAGAAGACGGTCATCATCTTCAAGAAGAACCGTCGCCACAACTATCGTCGCCGCAATGGCCACCGCCAGCTGCTCTCGACCGTGCGCATCACCGAAATCCTGACCGGCGGCGCCAAGCCGACCATCAAGGCTGCCGGCATTGCCAAGCCGACCGAGACCGTGAGCGAAGCCGCTCCGGCCAAGAAGGCAACCAAGGCTGCTGCCCCCAAGGCTGCCGCTGCGGAAACCGCCGAGGCTCCGGCCAAGGCACCGGCGAAGAAGGCTGCTGCCCCCAAGAAGGCCGCTGCCGAGACCACCGAAGCCGCTGCTGAAAAGCCGGCAAAGAAGGCCCCGGCCAAGAAGGCCGCACCCAAGGCCGACAAGGAATAAGGAGCTCCAGAGATGGCACACAAAAAAGCAGGCGGTTCATCCCGCAACGGTCGTGACACCGCTGGCCGTCGTCTCGGCGTGAAGAAGTTCGGCGGCGAGACTGTCATCGCCGGCAACATCATCATCCGCCAGCGCGGCACCAAGTGGCATCCCGGCACGGGCGTTGGCCTGGGCAAGGATCACACCATCTATGCGCTCGTCGATGGCAACGTGTCGTTCCGAACCCGTGCGAATTCGCAGGTGTTTGTTTCCGTCGACCCGGCCAAGGCCGCCGAATAACCCGGCAGGTCAATCGAACCAGCCGGTGACCCGTTCCCCGGCTCGTGTTCGCGACAATGCGAAATTTGACAAAGGGGAACCGGTTTGCCGGTTCCCCTTTTCGCATTTTCGCCACCTGGATGAACGTCAAATGAACAGCATGAAGGACCGCCTGCCCGCCACAATGACGACGGACCGCCTGCTGCTGACCACGCCGACCCTGGCACATGTCCCCGACATCGCCCGGCTGGCCAATAATGCGCGCATCCACGACGTCATGTCGCGCCTGCCCTTTCCCTATACCGAGGCGGATGCGCTGTTCTTCATCGAGCAGGTGGTGACGAGCCCTGACGAGCGCTGCTACGCCATCCTTGAGCACGGCGTCTTCATGGGCGTCGTCGGCCTGCGCTTCGAGGCGGGAACCCTGCCGGAGCTGGGCTATTGGCTGGGCGAAGCGTTCTGGGGCCGGGGCTATGCCAGCGAGGCGGCCCGGGCGGTGGTCGCGGCGGCGAAAGCGGCCGGCATTCCCGCCCTGCGCTCGCGAGCCCTGCTGACCAATACGCCGTCGCATAATGTGCTGCGCAAGGCCGGCTTCACCATCATTGGCGAAGGCACCGACAAGGAGGGAAACCTCGCCGGACGTCGCCTGGCGCTGATGCGGCTGGAGTTCGACAGATGACGCCCATCGCCACAAAGCGGCTGATCCTGCGCGACGCCACGCTGGACGATGCCCCGCTCTATGCCCTGGGCGTCGGCGAATACGAGGTCGCGCGGTTCCTGACGCCCGTGCCCTATCCCTATACGCTGGCCATGGCGGTCGACTGGCTGCGCCAGGCCCGGCCGGCCACGCCGGAGCGATCCATGCTGGTCATCGACCTGCCCGGTACCGGCGTCATCGGCTGCGTCTCGCTGATCAATGAGCTCGGCTTCTGGATCGCCCGGCCGCACTGGAACCGCGGCTATGTGACCGAGGCCGCCACGGCCTTGCTCGACTGGCACTTTGCTGGCACCCAGGCGCAGGCCGTCGCCTCCAGCGCCCATCACAACAATGCCGCCTCGCTCGCCGTGCAGAGCAAGCTCGGCTTCGTGCCGACGCGCCGCGAGATGCGGTTCAGCCAGACCCTGCAGCACAATGTCGAGCATGTGGTGACCACATTGTCGCGCCAGGACTGGCAGTTGCGAGGATCGCGATGACATTGGACCATGCCCTGCCCGCCACCATCCGCACCGAACGCCTGACTCTGCGGGCGCCGGTGGCGTCGGACCTTGCCGATATCGTGGCCATGGCCAACAATCCCAAAATGGTCGAGACCACCGCCACCCTGCCCTTCCCCTATGGGGAGCGCGATGGCCGCGACTTCATCGCCCAGGCAACCGGCAACCCCGACCTCAGGGCCTATGCCATAGCCGGTGCGGATGACCGCTTCATGGGGACCATCCTGTTCAAGTTCGCCGCCGGCAAGCCGCCCGAGCTCGGCTACTGGCTGGGCGAACCCCATTGGGGCCAGGGCTATGCCGGCGAGGCCGTGATCGGCCTGCTCGCCGCGCTGCGCCAGATGCCCGGCTTCGCCCGGATCGGCGCGCGGGTGCTGCAGAGCAATCCGGCCTCGATCCGCGTGCTGGAAAAAGCCGGTTTCCTCGTGACGGAACGCACGCAGGGCGTGGTCGAGCGCCATCGCGGCAAGCCCCTCCTCGTCATGGAGTGGCAGGCAACATGAATGTGACGCTGCGCACGCCCCGCTTCATCCTGCGTCCGGCCCAATTGGGCGACGCCGAGCCGATTGCCCGCTATCTCAACGATTTCGAAGTGGCCGGCAATCTTGCGCGCGTGCCCTTTCCGTACCATCTCAGTGATGCCAAGGCCTGGCTGCGCACGCGCCGGCCAAACCTGCCGGTCGAGGAGACCAATTTCTCCATTGAACTGCCGGGCGCCGGTTTTGCCGGCCATGTCGGCTTCCATCGGGGAGCGCAGGGCCCGATCATCGGCTATTGGCTGGGCCAGCCCTTCTGGGGCCGCGGCATCATGACGGAGGCGGTTACGGCCAGCCTCGACTGGTTTTTCGAGGCCACCGGGGCGGACACCGTCTATTCGGGCGTCTTCCATTTCAACGCGGCTTCGCTCGCCATTCAAAACAAGCTCGGATTTACCCAAACCGGGCGCTCTACCCTGCTCTGCCTTGCGCGCGGCGCCGAGGTGGAGCATATCGACACCAAACTGACGCATGGCGTCTGGAAGGCCAGAGAAAAATGAAGTTCCTCGACCAGGCCAAGGTCTATGTCCGCTCCGGCGATGGCGGCGCCGGCGCCGTCTCGTTCCTGCGCGAAAAATTCGTCGAGTTCGGCGGGCCCAATGGCGGCAATGGCGGACGGGGCGGCGATGTCATCATCGAATGCGTCGACGGCCTCAATACGCTGATCGACTATCGCTACCAGCAGCATTTCAAGGCCAAGACCGGCACCCATGGCATGGGCAAGCAGCGCACCGGCGCCGATGGCGAAGACACCATTCTGCGCGTACCCGTGGGCACCCAGGTGTTCGAGGACGACAACGAGACGCTGATCGCCGACATGACCGAGGTGGGCCAGCGCGTCGTGCTGCTCTCGGGCGGCAATGGCGGCTTCGGCAATGCCCATTTCAAGACCAGCTCGAACCAGGCGCCGCGCCACGCCAATCCCGGCCAGGTGGGCGTCGAGAAGTGGATCTGGCTGCGTTTGAAGCTGATTGCCGATGCGGGCCTCGTCGGCCTGCCCAATGCCGGCAAGTCGACCTTCCTGGCTGCCGTCTCGGCCGCCAAGCCCAAGATCGCCGACTATCCCTTCACCACGCTCCATCCCAATCTGGGTGTGGTGTCGATCGGCGAGCGCGATTTCGTGCTGGCCGATATTCCCGGCCTGATCGAGGGCGCCAGCGAAGGCGCCGGGATCGGCGACCGGTTCCTGGGTCATGTCGAGCGCTGCGGCGTGCTGATCCACCTGATCGATGGCACCCAGGACGACGTCAAGCAGGCCTATAAGACCATCCGGTCCGAGCTGGCCGCCTATGACGAGCGGCTGGCCGAAAAGCCAGAAATCGTGGTGCTCAACAAGATCGACGCCATCGAGCCGGACGATCTCAAGGAAAAGCTCAAAGTGCTCAAGAAGGCCAGCAAGCAGGATGTGTTGCTGGTCTCCGGCGTGACCGGCAAGGGCACCGACATGGTGCTCTATGGCGTGATCGAGACGCTGGACGCCACCAAGGCCGCCAAGCTGGAAGCCGCGCGGCGGAAGGCCGAACCCAATTGGGCGCCGTGATGAGCCTGCGCTGGACCTGCCTTACCTCTCCCCCAAAGGGAGAGGTGAAGAGATCGAGTATCTGGCAAGATGAACGCCCTCGCGCCCTATAAGCGCCTGACCATCAAGATCGGCTCGGCCCTGCTTGTGGACAAGTCGGGGCGGTTGCGCGCCGGCTGGCTGGCAGACCTCGCGGCCGATATCGCGTCGCTCAAGGCCGGCGGCTGCGACGTGGTGATCGTCTCCTCGGGCGCCATTGCGCTGGGGCGCGGCCTGCTCGGCCTCAGCGCCGTGGCGCTGACACTGGAGCAGAGCCAGGCGGCCGCCAGTGCCGGGCAGATTGCGCTGAGCCAGGCCTGGGCCGAAGCGCTGGGCCGGCATGGCATCGTCACCGGGCAGATTCTGATCACGCCCAATATCACCGAGGAGCGGCGCTACTATCTCAACGCGCGCACCACCATCGCCACCCTGCTGGGCCTGGGCGCCATTCCCATCATCAACGAGAATGACAGCGTCGCCACCGCCGAGATCCGCTACGGCGACAATGACCGCCTCTCGGCCCGCGTCGCCACGATGATCGAGGCCGATTGCCTGGTGCTGCTCAGCGATGTCGACGGGCTCTATACCGCCCCGCCCGCCAGGGACCCCAATGCCGAGCATCTGCCGGTGATCAGGGCGATCACCCCGGCCATCGAGGCCATGGCCGGTGGCGCCGCCAGCCACCTGTCGCGCGGGGGCATGACCACCAAGGTCGAAGCCGGCAAGATCGCGACCCAGGCCGGTACCGCCATGATCATTGCCAAGGGCACCGAGTCCCATCCGCTCAAGGCCCTGACCGAGGGCGGCCGGCACACTTTGTTTCATCCCGCCCAGAGCCGCGCCCAGGCGCGCAAGCGCTGGATCATGGGTACGCTGGCCGTATCGGGCACGCTGCAGGTCGATGCCGGCGCCGCACGCGCGCTGCTGACCGGCAAGTCGCTGCTGCCGATCGGCGTCACGAGGGTAACCGGCGAATTCGAGCGCGGCGATGCCATTGCCATCACCAATCCCGATGGTGTTGAAATCGCCCGCGCCCTGGTTGGTCTCGACAGCGACGAAGCCCGGCTGGTCATGGGCAAGCGCAGCGACGCCGTGGTGGAACTGCTCGGCGCCGGCAACCGCGCCGCCCTGGTACATCGCGACAATCTGGTGCTGGTGGGCGCCAAGGAGGAAAGCCATGAGCTTGGCTGAAGCCGCTACATCCGTTTCCGGCATCATGGCGGAAATCGGCCGCAACGCCCGCATCGGCGCCAGGGCCCTGGCCATTGCCACGCCCGAGCAGAAGCGCACCGCGCTGACCGTTGCTGCCGGCGCCATCAATGCGCATCGCAAGGCGATCCTCGCCGCCAATGCCAAGGACATGGCCGCCGCCGAGGCCAAGGGCATTTCCAAGGCCTTTCTGGACCGCCTGCTTTTGACCGATGCGCGCATCGACGGCATTGTCGATGCCGTGAAAACCATTGCCGACCTGCCCGACCCGGTCGGCGCCACCATTGCCGAATGGGACCGGCCCAACGGGCTGCATATCGAGCGCGTACGCACGCCGCTCGGCGTCATCGGCGTGATCTTTGAAAGCCGCCCCAATGTCACTGCCGATGCGGGGGCCCTCTGCATCAAGTCGGGCAACGCGGTGATCCTGCGCGGCGGCAGCGACAGCTTTCACTCCAGCCAGGCCATTGTCGACTGCATGCTCGATGGCCTGCATGCTGCACGCTTGCCGGTGGAATGCCTGCAGCTTGTGCCCACCACCGACCGCGCTGCGGTCGGCGAGATGCTCAAGGGCCTCGACGGCAATATTGACGTCATCGTGCCGCGCGGCGGGAAGGCGCTGGTGGCCCGCGTGCAGGACGAGGCGCGCGTGCCGGTCTTTGCCCATCTCGAAGGGCTGGTGCATGTCTATATCGACAAGAGCGCTGACCTCGAAAAGGCGGTCAACGTCACGCTCAACGCCAAGATGCGCCGCACCGGCATTTGCGGCGCCGCCGAGACGCTGCTGGTGCACAAGGATGTGGTGACGACCCACCTCAAGCCCATCATCGAGGCGCTGATTGCCAAGGGCTGCGAGATCCGCGGTGACGCCACGGTGATGGCTGCGATCCCCACCGCCAAGCCGGCCACCGAGCAGGACTGGCGCACCGAATATGAGGACGCCATCATTTCGGTGAAGATCGTCGACAGTCTCGAGGCCGCCATCGCCCATATCGAGCACTATTCGAGCCACCATACCGAGGCGATCATCGCCGAGGACCCGGCAGCGGTCGAAAAATTCTTCAACGAGATCGACTCCGCCATCCTCGTCCACAATGCCTCGACCCAGTTTGCCGATGGCGGCGAATTCGGCTTTGGCGGCGAGATCGGCATTGCCACCGGCAAGATGCATGCGCGCGGGCCTGTCGGCGTCGAACAGCTCACCAGCTTCAAATACCGCATCCGCGGCAATGGCCAGACGAGACCCTGACCCCTTTTGACCCTGCGCCATCCCATCCGCCTTCCCGGCATCACTGAACTGCCACCCTCCGGCGCCGGCATGCGCATCGGGCTGTTTGGCGGCAGCTTCAACCCGATCCACGAGGGCCATCGCCTGGTCATCGAGGAGACCATGCGGCGGCTCGAGCTCGACGCGGTCTGGGTGCTGGTGACGCCGGGCAATCCGCTCAAGAACCACAACGACCTGGCGCCACTCGCCGACCGCGTGCTGGCCGCCCGCGCCCTGCTCGACAATCCGCGCGTCCGCGTCACCGGTTTCGAGGCGGCGCAGGGCTTTACCTATTCCTGGCAGACCATCCGCTACCTGACCGGCGCCATGCCGGACCGACGCTTCGTCTGGATCATGGGCGCCGACAACCTGGTGGATTTCAACCGCTGGGAACGCTGGCGCGATATCGCCGCCATGGTGCCGCTGGCCATCTATGTCCGCCCCGGTTCGAGCCGCCGCGCGCCCGTCTCGATGGCGGCCACGGCGCTGGCCCGCTGGCGCATCGACGAGGAGGATGCGCCCATCCTGGCAGGCCTGGCGCCACCCGCCTGGGTCTACCTGCATGGCCGCCAATCCCCGCTCTCATCGTCCGCCATCAGGGCAAGACGGCAACCGGTTAAGCCAAAATGAATGCCCAATCTTGCGAAATTGCCACCGAAGGCGCATATTGCCTTTGTGTGATAAACGTCACCGGAACAGGAACTGACTGCTTGCCGTTTACCAAACGCCTGCAACATTCCGATCAACAACCAAGGATGCTGACCCCACGCATGACCCATGCACTGGCATGGGCGGAAGGCCATTGCTGATGGCCGCGCTGCCCGAGAACACCGTCTCTACGCCCCCGGCCAATCCGGCCACGCCCGAACGCCCCATGATCGAAGTGATCCTTGATTGCCTTGACGATGCCAAGGCCGAGGAAGTCGTTGCCGTGGACATTACCGGCAAATCCTCGCTCGCCGACCATATGGTCGTGGCGTCCGGCCGTTCGCAGCGCCATGTCGGCGCCGTGGCCGACCAGATGGTCACCGCCCTGCGCGACGCCGGCTATGGCAAGCCGCGTATCGAGGGCCTGCCCCATTGCGATTGGGTCCTGGTCGATGCCGGCGATGTCATCGTCCACATCTTCCGCCCCGAAGTGCGCGAATTCTACAATATCGAGAAGATGTGGCAGGCCGATTTTGCCGCCGACGCCCACTAGGCTGTCTCGATGCGCATCACGATCGCGGCTGTCGGCCGGATGAAGGCCGGGCCGGAGCGGGAATTGGTCGCCCGCTATCTCGATCGTGCCACCGGCGGCGGCAAGCCGCTGGCCTTGACCGGCTTCGACGTCATTGAACTGAGCGAATCGCGCGCCTCACCCTCGGCCAGCCGCAAGGCTGACGAGGCCAAGGCGCTGCGCGCCGCCCTGCCCGAGGGCATTGTCGTGGCCCTGGACGAGCGCGGCAAGGCCATCGGCTCGGAGGCCCTTGCCAGCCAGATCGGCCGCTGGCGCGACGATGGCCGCCCCGCGGTGAGCTTTGTCATCGGCGGCGCGGACGGCATCGATCCGGGTCTGGTGGCGACCGCCGACCTGGTGCTGAGCTTTTCGCCCATGGTCTGGCCGCACCAGCTGGTCCGCATCATGCTGGCCGAACAGCTTTACCGGACCACCACAATCCTGTCCGGCCATCCCTATCACCGCGGCGATTGAGGCCACGCCATCACAGCATGGTTAAGCAACGTTAACCTGCGGTTTTCCGGCAGCTTGCTATGGTGCCGCCATTGATTCGGGCGCATCGCGCCCCTGCGGGAGTGGTCATGGCGTTGCGGCCGGGCAAGAGACTGGGTGTGCTGCTGGCCGGCCTGCTGCTGGCGGGCGCCTCGACCTTGCCCCTGCTCGCCCAGACCGAGACGCCGCCGGCTGCCACCCAAGCGCCGCCCGAAGCCCCGGTCGACGTGCCCTTGCGCGGCACCGTGTCCGAGCCGGCAGCCCCCGCGGCGACGGACCCGGCCACCCCGCCCGCCGAAGCGCCACCCACCCCGGCCGACCTCGAAGCGGTGGAAGCCACGATTTCGCTGACCCAGGAGCGCATCGATGCGCTCAAGGCCGAGATTGCCGAGATGGAGGGCGACCGCACGAGGCAGAACGCCGCCCTGATCGCCGCCGCCCAGCGCGTCAAGCTGGCCGAGATCGAGGTTGCCGATGTCGAGGAGCGCCTGTCCGAGCTGATCGTCTCCGAGCTCGAAGTGCGCGGGCGGCTGGACGGCTCCAATGCCGAGATCGCCAATGTGCTGGCCGCGCTCGAGCGGATCAGCCTCAACCCGCCGCCGGCGCTGATCGTTGATCCCGATGATGCGCTGGGCTCGGCCCGCAGCGCCATGCTGATCGCCGCCATCGTGCCGCAGCTGACCGCCCGGGCCGCCGCCGTGACCGCGGACCTCCAGGCGCTGACCGATATCAAGGCGCAGGCTCTGGCCGAGGAAGCCACGCTCAAGGCCAATTATGACGTGCTCGACGAGGACCGGCTGCGCATTGCCACCCTGATTGCCGCCCGCCGGCAGGGCATCGACATGCGCAGCGCCGAACTGGCCGCCGAAGAGGCGGAGGCCGAGGCCCTCGCTGCCCGCGCGGCGACGCTGCAGGAGCTGATCGGCACGCTGTCCGAACGCGTCACTTCGGTCTCGACCGCGGCCGCCGCAGCCGATGCCGCCGCTGACCCGGACGCGCCGACCCTGACGCCCGAGGCAATCCAGGTGGCCCTGGCCAACACCGCCCGCACCGAGCCGGCCATTCCCTTTGGCGCTGCCCGGGGCTATCTCGCCATGCCGGCCAATGGCGTCAATGTCGTCGATTATGGCGCCGGCGACGGCTTTGGCGGCATCAGCCAGGGCATTTCGGTGGTCACCCGCGCCGATGCGCAGGTCGTGGCCCCGGCCGATGGTTGGGTGCTTTATAAGGGCCCCTACCTCAATTACGGCCAAATCGTCATTCTCAATACCGGGCAGACCTACACCGTCCTGTTGGCGGGCCTAGACACCGTGACCGTGGACATCGGCCAATTCGTGCAGATGGGCATGCCGCTGGGAACGATGGGTTCACGCACAATTGGCCGCTCGGTCACCACCAATGCTGGCGCCGATCAGCCGACCCTCTATATTGAACTGCGACAAAACAACGAGCCCATCGATCCGACCGGATGGTGGGCTGCCCCGACACAGAGTGGATAGAACCCGCATGCGCCTGACACCCCTTCGCGTTGCTGCCATCGTCCTGGCGCTGTCGCTGCCTGCCGGCCTGCTGATCGCCCAGGAAGAGCCGGCTCCGGCCCCCGCCGAAGAGCAGGCGCCCCCGGCCGAGCCCGCCCCCAGCGGCGAAGAGCCCGAGCCAACGCCCGAAGAAAATGCCGCGGCCTCCCGCGACCCGCTCGAAATCTATGCCGATCTGAACCTGTTCGGGGAAATCTTCGACCGCATCCGCGCCGAATATGTCGATCCGCCCGATGAGCAGGAGCTGATCCGCGCCGCCATCCAGGGCATGCTGACCTCGCTCGACCCCCATTCCGGCTATCTGCCGCCCGCCGACTATGACGACATGCGCGAGGACACCTCGGGCGAATTCGGCGGCCTGGGCATCGAAGTCACCATGGAAGAGGGCGTCATCAAGGTGGTCTCGCCCATCGACGACACCCCGGCCGCCCGTGCCGGCATCATGGCCAATGACCTCATCATCGAGCTGGATGGCGTGCAGGTGCAGGGCCTGACGCTCGACGAAGCCGTGGCCAAGATGCGCGGACCGATCGGCACCTCGATCAATGTCACCGTGTTCCGCGAAGGCGTTGCCGAACCGCTCGATTTCGAACTGACCCGCGCCGTCATCGCCATGCGCGCCGTGCGCTGGAGCATGGAAGGCGGCGAAGAAGAAGGCGAAGGCGATGTCGCCGTGCTGCGCCTCTCGCGCTTTTCCGAACAGGCCTTTGTCGGCATCGAAAGGGCCCTCAAGGACATCTATGCCGCGCGTGACAATGAGGCCCCCAAGGGCATCATTCTCGACCTGCGCAACAATCCCGGCGGCCTCGTCGACCAGTCGGTCTATGTCGCCGATGCCTTCCTCAAGCAGGGTGCCGTCGTGCTGACGCGCGGCCGCATTGCCGAGGAAAGCGCCCGCTATGACGCCCAGCCCGATACGCTCGACGCCATGATCGCCGACGTGCCGCTGGTGGTGCTGATCAATGGCGGCTCGGCCTCGGCCTCCGAAATCGTCGCCGGCGCCCTGCAGGACCACAAGCGCGCCACGGTGGTGGGCACAAGGTCCTTCGGCAAGGGCAGCGTGCAGTCGATCATCTCGCTGGGGCCCGACGGCGCCATGCGGCTGACCACGGCGCGCTACTATACGCCCAACAATCGCTCCATCCAGGCGCTGGGCATCACGCCCGACATCGAGGTCAAGCAGGTCGTGCCCGAGGAATTCCAGGGTCGCGACGAGATCATCGGCGAGGCAGGTCTGGCCGGTCACATCACCATCGAAGGCCAGGAAGAGACCAGCGTCGGCTCCTCGGTCTATGTCCCCGCCGAAAAGGCGGAAGACACCCAGCTGCAATATGCCATCCGGCTGGTGCAGGGCGAGGAGACCGACGCGGCCTTCCCGCCCAAGGCGGAATGACCGGCCCGAGGGCCGCTGTGTTATGAAAATCCAGGGGGCGGGGCTGCTGATTCGCTGCCACGCCCCCGATCTGTTTCGTCGTGCGGAAGTCATGAACCATGGCCAATGACCTGACGACGCCGCTCACCGGCCGCAAGCGGAAGGCCGGTTCGCGGCCGCATATGCCCATCGCGCGGACCCTGTTCGCCCTGCTGGCGCTTCTTGCTGTCGCTTTCGTGCTGCGCCTGGTGCTGACCGACGACCCCAATGGCGGCCGCCCCAGCGAGGAAGTGGCCATTACCTCGACGCGCAACAGCAACGAAATCGCCAACCAGGTCGCCACCGGCCCGGTGACCATCACCGCCGACCCCCAGCAATTCCCTGCCGGCAGCTCCATGACCGCCGTGCCCACCGGCACAACCGGCGCCAATTCCATAACCGGCCTGCCCGACATATTCGGCGCCCTGCCCGATCTCAGCGAGGAGACCAGCGAGGGGCCCATTCCGCGCGTCTCGACCACCGGACTCACCCCCTTTGCGGCCTATGCGCGGCCGGCCGGGGAAGCGGTGGCCAGCGGCCTGCCCATGGTGGCCATCATCGTCACTGGCCTGGGCATCAATGAGCAGGGTTCGCTCGACGCCATCGACCAACTGCCGGACGACGTGACGCTCGCCTTTGCCCCCTATGGCAAGACGCTGGTGACCACCGTGGCCGCCGCCCGCTCGGCCGGTCATGAAGTGCTGCTCGAAATCCCGCTCGAACCCTTCGACTTCCCGCAGAACGATCCCGGCCCCCAGACGCTGCTCACCGGCGAGCCGCCGCGCGCCAATCTCGAAAAGCTGTTCTGGCTGATGTCGCGCTTTGGCGGCTATGTCGGGGTGATCAACAATATGGGGGCGCGCTTCACTGCTGCGGCGACCGATTTTTCGCCCATCATGGAAGAACTGGGCGCCCGTGGCCTGGGCTATGTCGACGACGGCTCATCCAACCGCTCGGTGGCCAACCAGCTGGCGGCCGGCAACAAGGTGCCGTTCTCCCGCGCCGACCTGGTGATCGACGCCAACCCGGCCCGCCAATCCATTCTCGCAGCGCTTGCCAGCCTTGAGGCCAAGGCGCTGGAGAACGGCTCCGCAATCGGTATTGTCAGCGCCCTGCCCATATCGGTGGCGGCCATTGCCGAATGGTCGCGCGAACTGCAATCCCGGGGCGTCGTGCTGGTCCCTTCCAGCGCCCTGATGAAGTAGGAATCCTTGTCCATGCCAGCCCGTCCAGACCGTGAAAGCCTGCCCTATCGCGATTGCGTGGGGATCGCCGTGTTCAACCACGACGGCAATGTCTTCATCGGCCGGCGCAAGGCCGAGGACGACCCCGAGGACAGCGCCGAGCTGGGTGCACCCTGGCAGATGCCCCAAGGCGGCATCGACAAGGGCGAGGACCCGCTCAAGGCCGCCTTGCGCGAGCTGCACGAGGAAACCAACATTACCGCCGTGAGCCTTTTGGCCGAGGCGCCCGAATGGATCTATTACGACCTGCCCGATGAGGCGCTGGGCATTGCGCTCAAGGGCAAGTATCGCGGCCAGCGCCAGCGCTGGTTCGCCTTCGCCTTTACCGGCAGCGACAGCGAAATCGACATCTCCGCGCCGGGCGGCGGCAAATACACCGCCGAGTTCGACGCCTGGCGCTGGGAAAGGCTGAGCCGGACCCCGTCGCTGATCGTGCCGTTCAAGAAGCAGGCCTATGAGAAGGTCGTCGCCGCCTTCGCCGACATTCCCCAGCGCTTCACCCACGTCTGAAACGGCTTCGATATTGGCGTTGGGGCGGCCTGCAACGGCAATCTCCTGCGCTTCCGGTCCTCACGTACCTGATGTAGGCTCCGCTCCGGTTCTCGAAGACCGCCCGTTTCGGCTCACCCCAACACCAATCTCAGCGCAGTTTACATGAAAACCATTGGCCTGATCGGCGGCATGAGCTGGGAATCGACGGCGCATTACTATCGCGTCATCAACCAGGAGACCGCCGCGCGGCGGGGCGGCCTTCATTCCGCGCCGCTGATCGTCCATTCGGTGGATTTCGCCCCGATCGCCGCCATGCAGTCGGCCGGCGACTGGGAGGGCGCGGGCCATCAGCTGGCCGGGATTGCCCGTGATCTCGAAGTGGCAGGCGCCGAAGTCATCGGGCTGGCCACCAATACGATGCATATCATCGCCGACCAGATCACCGATGCCATCACGGTGCCCTTCATCCATATCGCAGACCCCACCAGCGACGCCCTGCTGGCGGACGGCTTTGAAACTGTGGGCCTGCTCGGCACCCGTTTCACCATGGAAATGGACTTCTATCGCGACCGGCTGACGGCGCGGGGCCTGACCGCGCTGATCCCCGATGTGGACCGCACCAATCTCAACGGCATAATCTATGACGAGCTGTGCCGCGGCGTGGTGCGCGAGGAATCGCGCCGCATCTATGTCGCGGCCATCGAGCGCCTCGCTGCGCGCGGCGCCGAGGCGGTGATCCTGGGCTGCACCGAGATCACCATGCTGATCGACGACGCCATCAGCCCGCTGCCGGTCTATGACACGACCGACCTGCACGCCAAGGCGCTGGTCTCCGCCGCCCTGTCCTAGGCGGCGCGGCGGGCGCCGGCGCCGGCATCGCCCAGCCGGAATACGGCAACCAGGCGATCCAGTTCGCTGGCCTGGCCCTCGGTCTGCTCGATGGCGGCATTGGTTTCTTCCACCAGCGCCGCGTTGTGCTGGGTCATTTCGTCCATCTGGCGCACCGCCACATTGACCTCTTCGATGGCCGAGGCCTGCTCGCGGCTGGCGCGGGCAATGGCGTCGAGAGCGGTATGGTTGTCCATCACCGAGGCCAGCATGTCGGCCAGCCGCTCGGCGGCATCCGACACCAGGCGGGAGCCGCCGGCGACCTCGTTCACGCTCTGCTCGATCAGCTGCTTGATCTCGGCCGAAGCACCGGCCGCCGATTGCGCCAGACGGCGCACTTCTACCGCCACCACGGCAAAGCCCTTGCCGGCATCGCCGGCCCGCGCCGCCTCGACCGAGGCATTGAGGGCCAGCAGGTTGGTCTGGAAGGCGATATCGTCGATCAGCCCGATGATGTTGGAGATCTTGGACGAGGACTCGGTGATCCGCTCCATGGCGGAGGTGGCCTGGTGCATCACGACGCGCCCCTCTTCGGCCGCACGCGAGACGCTGCCGGCTTTCTTGCTGGCCGCCTCGGCCCGGGCGGCATTGTCGACCACGGTCGAGGACAGCTGCTCCATGGCCGCCGAGGTCTCCTCGATGGTCGCGGCCTGCTTGGTGGTGCGTTCGGACAGATCGTTTGCGCCGCTCAGGATCTCGCCCGTGGCAGTCTTGAGTGCCGCCGATGTGCCGCGCAGCTGGCTGACGATCTCGGTCAGCCGGTCCGCCACCGCATTGGTGTCGTCCTTGAGCTGGCTGAAGGCACCCTGATAGCTGCCGCGAACCCGCTGATCGAGCTCGGCCCGGGCGAGGGCGCCCAGCACGCCGCTGGTTTCGCTGAGCCCGGTATCGACCACACGGACCAGGTTGTTGACCGCCCCTGCCACTTCCTGCAATTCGCCATCGTCGAAACTGGTCTCGACCCGTCGCGAGAAATCGCCATTGGCGGCAGCGCCCACCACATCGGCCAGGCTGCGGTTGAGCTGCAGCGACTGGCTGGCCCGGCGCGCCGTCTGCTGGGCCGCGGCATCCGCATTGGCGGCCAGCTCGGCGCGGCTCTGCAGGGCGGCGCGGAACACACCCAGCGTCGAGGCCATGGCGGCCATTTCGCTGACCGGCTGGTGCTCCGGCACGGTGACGTCGAGCTGGCCTTCGGCCAGCCCCTGCATGCTCTGTGTCATGGCGGTCATCGGGGCCACCACGAAGCGCCGGCTGAGCACGAGCATGCCGGCAGCCAGCACCAGGATGATCGCCATGCCCACGATATTGGCGATGCGCGACATCTGGATGGCCGAGGCCACCGCATCATTGTTGCGGCCATTGCCGGACTGGATTGTGTCCGAGACGGCCTCCATGGCGCCTTCCAGCGCCCCGAAACTGGTCTCGAACCCCGCCAGCGCCGCCTTGGCGCCGTCAACATCGCCCGCACCGGTCTGGGCGACGATGGCCTGCGCCGAACCGATATAGTCCTGCAGCACGCCCGCCACGCCATCAAGAGCCAGCCGGATATCGGCCGGCAGGTCGAGCGCCTTCTGCGCTTCGATGGCGGCGATGAAATTGTCGCCATATTCGACGATTTCGGCCTGGGTCTCGGCGGCGATGGCGGCGTCGCCGGTGGTCGCCGCGTAGAGCGAACGATAGACCACGCCGCGCATGGCATCATGCATCATGTCGGCGTACATCTGTTCGCGCATGGACTGCATCAGCACCGAGGATGCCCGGCTGGTCTCCTCGAACGCCCGTCCCACATAGTAACTCGAACCCATCAGCAAGGTGCCGGTGACCAGCACCGCACCACAGACCCCGCCGACAATCGTGCCAAACCGCATTTGCAGACCTCGTCCCGTTCTGGGTCAGTATGAGCGCCAATAGCTAAGGAAACGGTAACCATGGCACCGTGTCAGGCGGCCCGGCGGGGTGCTTTCTGCAGGGCGGGCTCGTCCAGCTTGAACACCGCCACGATGCGATCGAGCTCGCTGGCCTGCGCCTCGGTCTGCTCGATGGCGGCATTGGTTTCTTCGACCAGGGCGGCATTGTGCTGGGTCATCTCGTCCATGGTGCGGACGGCGATATTGACCTCTTCGATAGCCGAGGCCTGCTCACGGCTGGCCTGGGCAATGCCCTCGAGCAGGCTGCTGTTCTCGCGCACCGCATCACGCACGCTCGAGAGGCGCTCCGCCGCCTCGGCCACGAGGCGCGACCCCGAGGCCACTTCGCTGACCGAGCGGTCGATCAATTGCTTGATCTCGGCGGAGGCGCCGGCGGCCGATTGCGCCAGGCGCCGCACTTCCACGGCCACCACGGCAAAGCCCTTGCCCGCATCGCCGGCCCGGGCAGCCTCGACCGAGGCGTTGAGCGCCAGGAGGTTGGTCTGGAAGGCAATGTCGTCGATCAGCCCGATGATATTGGAGATCTTGGCCGAGGATTCGGTGATCTTCTCCATCGCCTCATTGGCCTGGCTCATGATCGTGCCGCCCTGGTCGGCCGAGCGCATCACGGCCTCCGCCTTGGTGCTGGCTTCGGCGGCATGGGCGGCATTCTGCCCCACCGTGCCGGCCAGCTGCTCGACGGCTGCCGAGGTTTCCTCGACGGTCGCCGCCTGCCGCGTCGTGCGCTCGGAAAGGTCATTGGCGCCCGAAAGGATTTCGCCCGTGGCGGTCTTGAGCGAGCGCGAGGTCTGCCGCAACTGGGTGACGATCCGGGCCAGCTGCTCGCCCACCTGGTTGGTGCTATTCTTGAGCGCGCCGAACGCGCCCTGATAATTGCCGGTCATGCGGACCGAGAGATTGGTATCGGCCAGGGCCGCCAGCACGCGCCCGGTTTCCTCGAGCCCCGTATCGACCGTGGCGACCAGGTTGTTGACGCTGCTGGCCAGCTCGTTGAGCTCGTCATCGGGGAAGCTGGCATCGACCCTGCGGCTGAAATCACCGGCAACCGCAGCATCGACCACTTCGCCAAAGGCGGCGCGCAGCGAGGCCATCATGGCGGCGCGCTCGCTGGCGGTGCGGCTGCGCTGCTCGGTTTCGGCCTGGCTCATCTCGCCAACCTTGACGCCATTGTCGCGGAACACCGCCACGGCGCGGGCCATTTCGCCCAGCTCGTCCGCCCGCGCAATGGCCGGAACGTCATCGACCGAAGCAGGGTCCTGCGCGATCTGGGTGGCCGCACGGACGAGGCCCAGCAGCGGGCCGGTAATGGACAGGCGAATGAAGAAATAGAGCGCGACGGTCAGCACGGCGATGACGCCGACGCCCACCATGGCTGCGGTGACCATGGTCTGGCTCTGCCGCGCCAGGCTATCGCTGATATCCCAGGCGAAAGCGGCGGTGCCGACCACGGCCTTGTCCGGGCCGAAGCGGGCCGGCACGGCGACATAGGCAATGGCGCCCTCCGAGCGGGCTTCCACCGCCCCGCTGGCCAGCGAGCGGGCCGCGATATCGGCCAGGGCCGCACTGTCGTCCGATCCTTCGGCCGTGGTGGCGATCAGGGTCGACTGCAGGTCGAAGCTGGCGCCGGCCGCAAACTGGTCTCCCAGCGAGGCCTTGAGCCCCTCATAGGCGGTGAGCACCGCATCGGCCTTGCCGAAGCGGATGCCACCAGCGAGCTGTTCGGTGCTGGCGGTCGAGACCGTGACATTGGCCCGCTGCAGCTCGCTCCGTAGCAGCGCCGCATTCTGGCTGGTGCCGACATAGCTGATGATTACGGAGCCGGCGACCAGGGCCAGCAGCACGAGGCCGACGATCTTGCGGGTGAGGGTGAGCTTGAACATGGTGGGGGACCTGACGCAAAGGAGTGGCGGCGGCCCGGGGGCCGCCGCGAGGGATCAGAGCATGGAGACGTCGACGCCCACGGTGACGGCACCGATGACCGCTCCGGTCGCCGGATCGCTGATCGGCACCGAAACCTGGCTCTGGAAGATCTGCGTGCTCTCGTCCTGCTCGATCTCGCCGATATGGACCGCATCGGCACCTGCGCCGAAGCTCATGGTGAACTTGTCCTCGTCACCCTGCCAATAGTCGGACGTCAGCGTGCTCTGGCCGACATTGAGGCCCTTGGCGTCCATCACGAAGATCTCGGTATACTTGCCGGCCGAAGCATCCTGCACGCCGGCCAGATATTGCGAGGCGGCATTGGCCAGCGTCGCGTCGATCAGCGGCTTGCTGGCGGCACCCACTTCGGCGCGCCACTGCGTATCCAGGGCATCGATCTGGGCCTGGTCATAGCTACCGGTAACGGCATTCTGCGCCACAATGGCGGCAACCACGATGGGATCGGCGGCGAAGGCGGTGATCTCGCCTTTGGCCAGCTCGGTCAGCGGGGCGGTGAATTCGTCCTGGGCATGGGGGGCAGCGACCAGCGAGAGAATTGCGGCAAGGCTGAGGGCCGCAAGGGTAGTGGGTTTCGACACGGGAATTGTTCTCCTCTGCCGCGCGAGGGGAAGCGCGGCGTGAGGTCAAGCATGTGCCGTCATCGTAAAGAGTTGGTGAATTAACTGCTGCCGCCGAACTTAATCAGCGGTCATGCCGCCCGGCTTCTCGAACTTTCCGATGCGCGAACAACGGCTTGGCTGCCGCCCTCCTCGAGCACAAAAATATCCACGATGCGATCGAGCGTCTGCGCCTGTGCCTCGGTCTGCTCCATGGCGGCATTGGTCTGTTCGGCCAGGGCCGCATTGTGCTGGGTCATTTCATCGAGCGTGCGCACGGCGGTGGAGACTTCCTCGATGGCGGAAGCCTGCTCGCCGCTGGCCCTGGCGATCGCCTCAACGAGGGCACTGTTCTGCTTGACCGCCTCGAGCATGTCCGACAGCCGCGCCGCCGCATCGGAAACCAGCTGCGAGCCGCCCTTGACCTCATTGGCGGAGAGCTCGACCAGCGACTTCACATCCGCCGAGGCACCCGCAGCCGATTGCGCCAGCCGGCGCACTTCGACGGCCACCACGGCAAAGCCCTTGCCGGCATCGCCCGCGCGTGCCGCCTCGACCGAGGCATTGAGCGCCAAGAGGTTGGTCTGGAAGGCGATGTCGTCAATGAGCCCGATTATGTTGGAAATCTTGGACGAGGATTCGGTGATGCGTGCCATGGCGTCATTGGCCCGCGCCATGACCGTGCCGCTCTCGGCGGCGGCCTGCGACACGGCCGAGGCCTTGCCCGCCGCATCCCTGGCCATCTTGGCATTGGCGGCGACCGTGCCCGCCAGCGTGTCCATGGCGGCGGCGGTCTCCTCGATCGTGGCCGCCTGCCGCGTGGTGCGGTCGCTCAGATCATTGGCGCCGCTGAGGATTTCCCCGGTTGCCGCCTTGAGCGAGCGCGACGTGGTGCGCAGCTGGCCGACCACTTCGGCAAAGCGCGCCACCGCGCCGTTGAGCGCATGGCGCAGGTCTTCGAATTCGGGCTGGAAAGCGGTGTCGATCCGGCCGGTCAGGTTGCCCTCGGCCAGTTGCTGCAGGCCGGCGCCGACGGCCGCCACCGCCTGGCGGCGCGACGTGACATCGGTGGCGAACTGCACCACCTTGTAGGGCACGCCATCGAGCCCCAGGATGGGCGTGAACGTGCTCTGGATCCACACTTCGCGGCCGTCCCTGGTGCGACGGCGATATTCGCCGCTCTTGAACTGGCCGGCAGCCAGATCGAGCCAGAACTGGCGATAGGCCAGGTTGGTCGGATCGGCATCGAACAGGAAGAGCGCATTGGGGCGACCCTGCACATCGGCCAGGCCGTAGCCCAGGAGGGTGAGGAAGTTCTCATTGGCCGTCAGCACCTCGCCATCCATGCTGAACTCGACCACGATCTGGGACATGGAAATGGCATTGCGCTGGCCGGTATGGTCGGCGGCCTCTGCCAGGTGGCGCCTGGTTTCTTCGCCCAGCTCGGCGACGCGCTCGGCATTGGCGCGGAACACTTCCACCGCCCGCGCCATGGCGCCAATCTCGTTGCGCCGCTCCGTATAGGGTACGGCCGCGCCGAAATCGCCCTCGGCAATGGCGCTCATCACATCCGACAGGCGCGGGATCGGCCGCGTCAGCATGCGCGACAGCAGCAGGGCCATGATGCCGATCAGCAGGAGCGCGGCGCCGCCAATGGCGACGAGCATGCTCAGATTCTGCCCCACCACCGCCTCGATCGGCCCGCGATCCACCGCGACCAGCAGCGCGCCGATGACGGTGCCATCGGACATGGCGATGGGCTGGTAGAGGGTGAAATAGCCAGTGCCATTGATCACCTCTTCGGCTCGCACCGGGCTATTGGCCATCATGGCATCAAACAGCGGCGTGCCGGCCAGGATCGGCGTATCGAGCAGCCGCTCGCCATCCGGCTTGAGCAGGCTCGATGTGCCCAGATTGAAATCGGGACCGACCTCGCTGTCATAGACATAGATCGCCGCCTCCTGGCCGGAGACCCGGGCAATGGTGTCGATCACGTCATGGCTGCGGAAGCGCGGCATGGAGCGCATGGTGAGCGCTGCGACATTGCCGGCCTCGTCCGAGGCGATCTCGAGGCTGGGCAGGTTGACCTGGAGGATTTCCGCGGTGATGCGCGTGGCGCTCGCCACTTCCTGCGCCGCATCGCTGCTGGCCGTGCCGGAGAGGCTCACGAACAGGCCCAGCAGGACCGCCCCGATGGCAATGGCGATGGAACAGACGGCCATGGCGGCAATCGCAAAGGTGAGGCGGATATTGCCCAGCAGGGAACTCATTCTGCATCTCCAACGGCGATCCGGTCACAGGGACGTGACCGGGCACGGGGCAGAGTGAGGCCTCTTCGTTAAGCGAGTGTTTATGTGGGGCAATTGTTTAGTCAGCTCAAGGGTTTGCCCATATTTTGGGCATCTCTAGCATGGGCCCGTGCAGCGGGCCCGCCGCGAGGCGGCGCTGCTCGACCACCACCTTGCGGCTGCGGCATGATCTCGGGATGGGCCCCGGCTCAAGGCCGGGGTGACATCGCAGGTGGGGCGGTCGAGAACAGCACCGAGGCCACCAGAATAAGAAAGGCCCGGGATCGCTCCCGGGCCTCCTCAAAATCTCTGAACGGTCGCAACGCCTAGTGGATGTGGCCCTGGTTGAGCTGGCCAGCCTCGATGGCGAGGTTGAGCAGCGCGCTGACCACTTCCTGCGCATAGGACTTTTCTTCAGGCGTCGGCGCGGCGGCAAGCTCTGCCTCGGCGGCCTTGATCTGGGCTGCCAGGTCCGCATGGTCGAACTCGGCATAGGGCACCGACTGCTCGGCCAGGATCGTCAGGCCCTCGGGCGAGACATCGGCAAAGCCGCCCTTGACGAAGAAGATCTCGTCGCGGCCGCCCTGGCCGTTGACGGTGATGAAGCCGGGACGCAGCGTCGTCATGAATGGCGCATGGTCGTTCATGACGGTGAAATAGCCTTCCGTGCCCGGCACCGTGACCGAGGTCACGATTTCCGACAGCACCAGCCGCTCGGGCGACACGATCTCGATCTTGAGGCCTTCAGCCATTCTATTGGTCCTTTTGCACTGAAGCCCGGAACGATATCCAGGCTCCACTACGTCATGGCGCCCGGGCCGGAGCCCGGGCTATTGGATCAGGCAGCCTGGGCCGCCAGCTTCTGGGCCTTCTTGACGGCATCTTCGATGGTGCCGACCATGTAGAAGGCGGCTTCCGGCAGGTGATCGTATTCGCCGTTCACCAGGCCCTTGAAGCCCTTGATGGTGTCTTCGAGCTGCACGAACACGCCCGGCGAACCGGTGAACACTTCGGCCACGTCGAAGGGCTGGCTCATGAAGCGCTCGATCTTGCGGGCGCGAGCCACAGTGAGCTTGTCCTCTTCGGACAGCTCGTCCATGCCCAGGATGGCGATGATGTCCTGCAGCGCCTTGTACTTCTGCAGCACTTCCTGCACGCGGCGGGCGGTGTCGTAATGCTCCTGGCCAACGACGCTGGCATCGAGGATGCGCGAGTTGGAGGCCAGCGGATCCACGGCCGGGTAGATGCCCTTTTCCGAGATGGCGCGGTTGAGCACGGTCGTCGCGTCAAGGTGGGCGAAGGAGGTTGCCGGCGCCGGGTCGGTCAAGTCGTCGGCGGGCACGTAAACGGCCTGCACCGAGGTGATCGAGCCCTTGTTGGTCGTGGTGATGCGTTCCTGCATCTGGCCCATGTCGGTGGCCAGCGTCGGCTGGTAACCCACGGCGGACGGGATGCGGCCCAGCAGAGCCGACATTTCGGCGCCGGCCTGGGTGAAGCGGAAGATGTTGTCCACGAAGAACAGCACGTCCTGGCCCTGGTCGCGGAAGTTTTCGGCGACGGTGAGGCCGGTCAGCGCCACGCGGGCACGGGCACCGGGGGGCTCGTTCATCTGGCCGAACACCAGGGCGCACTTCGAACCGGCAGCCGAGCCGTTGTTCTCATGCGGGTCCTTGTTCACGCCCGATTCGATCATTTCGTGGTAGAGGTCGTTGCCCTCGCGGGTGCGCTCACCCACGCCGGCAAACACCGAATAGCCACCATGCGCCTTGGCGACGTTGTTGATCAGTTCCTGGATCAGCACGGTCTTGCCCACGCCGGCGCCGCCGAACAGGCCGATCTTGCCGCCACGCGCATAGGGAGCAATCAGGTCCACCACCTTGATGCCGGTGACGAGCACCTGGCTCTCGGGGGACTGGTCGACGAAAGCGGGGGCTTCCTGGTGGATTTCACGCTTCTGCGTCTCGCCGATCGGGCCGGCTTCGTCGATCGGCTCGCCGATGACGTTCATGATGCGGCCCAGCGTCTCGATGCCGACCGGCACGGAGATGGCGGCGCCCGTATCGGTCACTTCCGCGCCGCGAACCAGACCTTCGGTCGTATCCATGGCGATGGTGCGCACGGCGTTCTCGCCCAGATGCTGCGCCACTTCCAGCACGAGGCGCTGGCCATTATTGGTGGTTTCGAGAGCGTTCAGGATCGCGGGCAGGTGGCCGTCGAACACGACGTCCACGACGGCACCGATGACCTGCGATACGCGACCGGCCTTTTTCTCTGCCATTTGTTTGTCCTTCGCTTCGATTGCTTAGAGCGCTTCCGCGCCCGAAATGATTTCGATGAGTTCTTTGGTGATCTGGGCCTGGCGCTGGCGGTTGTAGCTCAGCTGCAGCTGGCCGATCATTTCACCGGCATTGCGGGTCGCATTGTCCATGGCGGACATCTGCGCACCGTAGAAAGAGGCGGAGTTCTCGAGCAGGGCCTTGAGGATCTGCACCGAGATATTGCGCGGCAGCAGGTCTTCGACGATGGCTTCTTCGCTCGGCTCATATTCATAGGGCACGGCGGAGGCTTCGACAGCGCCTTCACCAGCCGGCTTCTCGAGCTTGGCGGGGATGAGCTGCTGGGCCGTCGGCACCTGGCTGATCACGCTGCCGAACTTGGCGAAATAGAGCGTCGCCACGTCGAATTCGCCGGCATTGAACATGGCGAGCACCTTGTCCGCGACCTGCTGGGCCTGGACGAAGCCGACCTGCTTGATTTCACGGAAGTTGAACGTGTCGACGATGTGATCGGGATACTGACGCTTGAGGATGTCATTGCCCTTGCGGCCAACGGTCAGGATCTTGACCGTCTTGCCCTGGCTGATCAGCTTGGCGGCATGCTCGCGCGCCAGCCGGGCGATCGACGAGTTGAAGCCGCCGGCCAGACCGCGCTCGCCGGTGGCGACAACCAGCAGATGCACCTGGTCCTTGCCCGTGCCGCCGAGCAGCACGGGTGCATTTTCCTGCCCGTCATAGACGGCACCAAGCGCAGCCAGCACCTTGCCCATGCGCTCTGCATAGGGACGCGCCGCTTCGGCCGCTTCCTGGGCGCGACGGAGCTTGGCCGCCGCAACCATCTGCATGGCCTTGGTGATCTTCTGGGTCGATTTGACCGAGTCGATCCGGTTCTTTAGGTCCTTTAGCGAAGGCATGGGCCTGTCGTCTCGCTTCCAGTGTGGTCGCGCTCTCGAACCGGAAAGGTGGTACCCACCTTTCCTGAGAACGCTCTAAAAGGCCTTAGGCCGCGTAGGTCTTCTTGACGTCGTCGAGGGCGGCCTTGAGCTTGGCACGGGTGTCATCGCTCAGCTGCTTCTCGGTGGCGATGGTCTTGAGCAGCTCGGCATGCTTGCCGCGCAGCGCGCTCAGCACCGTCTTCTCGAAATCGGCCACCTTGTTGACGGGCAGCGAGTCGAGATAGCCATTGGCGCCAGCAAAGATCACCGCAACCTGTTCTTCCGTCTTGAGCGGGGAGAACTGGGGCTGCTTGAGCAGCTCGGTCAGGCGCGCACCGCGGTTCAGCAGGCGCTGGGTCGAGGCGTCGAGGTCGGAGCCGAACTGGGCGAAGGCCGCCATTTCGCGGTACTGCGACAGTTCGCCCTTGAGCGAACCGGCAACCTGCTTCATCGCCTTGATCTGCGCCGCACCACCCACGCGGGACACCGACAGGCCGACGTTCACGGCCGGGCGGATACCCTGGAAGAAGAGGTTGGTTTCAAGGAAGATCTGGCCGTCGGTGATCGAGATCACGTTGGTCGGGATATAGGCCGACACGTCGTTGGCCTGGGTCTCGATCACGGGCAGCGCGGTCAGCGAACCCAGACCATGGTCTTCGTTCAGCTTTGCAGCGCGCTCGAGCAGGCGGGAATGCAGGTAGAACACGTCGCCCGGATAGGCTTCGCGACCCGGCGGACGGCGCAGCAGCAGCGACATCTGGCGGTAGGCAACGGCCTGCTTGGTCAGATCGTCATAGGCGATCACGGCATGCTGGCCGTTGTCGCGGAACCACTCGCCGATCGCGCAGCCGGTGAAGGGCGCGATATACTGCAGCGGCGCCGGATCGGACGCGGTTGCCGCGATCACGATGGAATACTGCAGGGCGCCGGCTTCTTCGAGCTGCTTGACGAACTGGGCAACCGTCGAGCGCTTCTGGCCGATGGCGACATAGATGCAATAGAGCTTGTCGGTGTCGGACGCATTGGCGTCGTGGGCCGGCTTCTGGTTGAGGAAGGTATCGAGAATGATCGCCGACTTGCCGGTCTGCCGGTCACCGATGATCAGCTCGCGCTGGCCACGGCCGATCGGGATCAGCGCGTCGATGGCCTTGAGGCCGGTCGACATGGGCTCATGCACCGACTTGCGCGGCAGGATGCCGGGGGCCTTGACGTCGACGCGGCGGCGTTCGGTATGCTCGATCGGACCCTTGCCGTCGATCGGATTGCCCAGACCATCGACCACGCGGCCGAGCAGGCCCTTGCCGACGGGGGTATCCACGATCGAGCCGGTGCGCTTGACGACA
Organism: Alphaproteobacteria bacterium; assembly: GCA_018828145.1. GTDB lineage: Bacteria > Pseudomonadota > Alphaproteobacteria > Rhizobiales > Devosiaceae > Devosia. The sequence continues at coordinate 29,383 of JAHJWO010000010.1, forward strand.
TCGCCTTCCTTGATGGAACGGTCATTGCCGAAGATCACGACGCCGACATTGTCGGTTTCGAGGTTGAGCGCCATGCCCTTGATGCCGCCCGGGAACTCGACGAGCTCACCAGCCTGCACGTTGTCGAGACCATAGACGCGGGCAATACCGTCACCGACGGAAAGCACCTGGCCGACTTCGGAAACCTGGGCTTCCTGGCCGAAATTCTTGATCTGGTCCTTGAGGATCGCAGAAATTTCCGCGGCTTTGATGTCCATTATCCGACCTCTTTCATGGCGATCTTCATCGCAGCGAGTTTTGTCTTGAGGGAGCTGTCGATCAGCTGGCTGCCGACCTTCACCTGAAGGCCGCCAATCAGAGACGGATCGACGAATTGGTTGAGCGTGACGGTCTTGCCGATCTTGGCCTTGAGCGTCGCAGCAAGCGCCTTGACCTGATCGCCATTGAGCGGGGCGGCCGAGGTCACATCGGCCGTGACTTCGCCGCGCGCCTTGGCAGCCAGTTCACGGAAGCCGGCAATGATGGCATCGAGCGCGAACAGCCGGCCGTTCTTGGCGACGAGCCTGAGGAAATTGGCGACCAGCCCATTGGTCGTGGCCTTGGCCAGCAGCGCATCGAGCGCCTGGGCCTTGGCCTCGCCGGTGATGACCGGCGAACGGAGGAACCGCGCGAAGTCCGCGCTTTCCCCGATCAGGCGGGATACGTCGGAAAGCGACGTCTCCACCGATGCCAGCTGGTTCTCGCTTTCAGCGAGGTCGAACAGCGCCGACGCATATGGCCGGGCGATCTGGGTAAGCACTGAATTCTGCGCTGCCAATGCCGCTACACCCTCTTGGTTGCCTGCCTGCTTCGCCGCCCTGTTTTCTCTGGGAAACCCGGGCGGTTGCCGACGCTTGTTCTTGTCTGGGAAAGGGGACGTCCGGAGACCCCTTCAAAGTCGCGCTCGCTCTAGCACAAGGCTCGCGCGGCTTGCAAGGCTTGGGGTCGCGATTCCAATGCGGCGAAAGTGTCGCAGGGGCATCAACCTACATAAAGCTCATCGGGTCGATATCCACCTGCACGCGCAGGTTGCCCGTTACCTTCTCGGCCGAGCCCAGCCAGAAGCGCACATAGCCCGAAAGGTCGAAATCCTTACCCGACTGCGCCAGGAGCCGCACGCGGTGGCGGCCGCGCACCATGGCGATGGGCGCGTCGGCCGGACCGAACAGCTTGACCCCATCGGCCATCGGCGCCGCCGAGAGCAGCTTTTTGGCATAGCCCATTGCCACCTCATGCTCGTTGGCCGAGACGATCAGCGCCGCCAGCCGCCCGAATGGCGGCAGCCCGCCCCCCTCGCGCGCCGCCAGCTCATGCGCATAGAAGGCTTCCCGATCCCCGCTGACCATGGCGCGCATCACCGCGTGGTCGGGATGATAGGTCTGGAGGAACGCCTTGCCGGTCTTGGAGGCCCGTCCGGCTCGGCCGGCCACCTGGGTCAGGATCTGGAAGGTCTTTTCGGCGGCACGCGGATCGCCATGCGCCAGCCCCAGATCGGCATCGAGCACGCCCACCACGGAGAGCTTTTCGAAATGGTGGCCCTTGGAGACGAGCTGGGTGCCGATGATGAGGTCGAATTCGCCGCGCTCGATTTCCGAGAAGCGCTCGCGCAGCTGGGCATTGCTGCCCATGTCTGAGGAGAGAATCACCCGCCGCGCATCGGGGAAGCGCGCCGCCGCCTCCTCGGCCACCCGCTCGATGCCGGGACCCACCGCGATCAGCGCATCGGCCTCGCCACAGGCGCCGCAGACTTTCGGCGTGCGGATCTCATGCCCGCAATGGTGGCACATGAGCACGCCCCGGAAGCGATGCTCGACCATCCAGGCCGAACAGTCCGGGCATTGGTACTGGTGCCCGCAGGAGCGACACAGCGTCAGCGGGGCATAGCCGCGCCGGTTGAGAAACAGCAGCGCCTGCTCGCCCCGGTCGAGCGCCGCGAACACTTCGCGCGCCAGAAGCGGCGCAATCCACTGCCCCTTTTCCGGCCCGTCGACCCGCATGTCGATGGCGGTGATATTGGGCATGGCTGCCTCGGCAAAGCGGCTGGTCAGCAGCACATGGGCATAGCGCCCGCCATTGGCATTGTTGCGCGTTTCCACCGACGGCGTCGCCGAGGAGAGAATGACCCGTGCATCGGCCAGGTGCGCCCGCACCACGGCCATGTCACGCGCATGGTAATTGACCCCGTCGGACTGCTTGTAGGCGCCGTCATGCTCCTCATCGAGCACCAGCATGCCCAGTTCGCGGAACGGCAGGAACAAGGCCGAGCGCGCGCCCACCACCGCCCGCACCGTGCCATCGAGCACGCCGCGCCACACCCGCCCGCGCTGCGCCGGCGTCATGTCGGAATGCCATTCGGCGGGGCGCGTGCCGAAGCGCTTGGTGAAGCGGGAGATGAAGGTATTGGTCAGCGCAATCTCGGGCAGCAGGATCAGCGCCTGCCTTCCCGCCCGCAGCGTGTCGGCCACCGCCTCGAAGAAGACTTCGGTCTTGCCGCCACCGGTGACGCCGTCGAGCAGCGCCACGCCGAATTTGTGCGGATCGAGTGCGGTGATCTCGGCCAAAGCCTTTTGCTGGTCGGCCGAGAGCGTGGCCACCGCGCCATCGGGGTCGGGCGGCAGCACCACGGGCGGCGCCGGCATTTCCAGCCGCTCGATGGCCCCTGCCCGCTCCAGCCCCTCGATGACCGAGGGCGAGACGCCTGTGGCCCCGATCAGCGCCGGCTTGGGCCAGGCCATGTCGTCCATCAGTGCATCGAGCACCCGCAGCCGGGCCGGCGTCAGCTTTTCGGGCTCATGGCCAGTGCGGCGGAAGGCGATGACCGGCCGTGGCGTATCGAGCGCCTCGGTCGAGCGCAATACGGCGCGCAGCACCTGCCCCGGCGCTGCCAGCGTATAACGGGCCACCCATTCGATCAGCCTGAGCAATTCCTCGCTGAGCGGGGGCACATCATAGGCCTGGGCGATGTCGCGCAGCCGGTTATGCGCCACCATGTCCTTGGGCGGCCCCCAGACCACGCCCAGCGTCAGCCGCGGCCCCAGCGGCACGGCCACGATCGAGCCACGCGTCACCACCATGCCGGGCGGGATGCGGTAGCTATAGGGCCCCTCGACGGCGACCCCCACCATGACGGCGACGATGTCTGGACGCTGTTCCATTTGTGCCCGTTCTGTTCGCATCCGAACATAGGAAGCGCAAGTGATTCTGCCAAAGCCGTCGCGTGCTGACAGGGCCTGTCAGCACCCCTGGCGCAAGCTGATTGCATCAGGGAGGAGCCAAGCCATGACCCAGATGATCGATCGCCTGCCAGCCAATGATGAGCTGGTCGCCATTGCCGAAAAGGCCAGCCTCTATGCCTTGCTGCAGCAGGCTTTGCGCCGCCAGCGCATTCCCCAGCAATTGCCGGCGCGGCTCTATGACGACCTGGGCATCCTGCCCAGCCAGCGGCCCGATTTCACCCCGAGGGGTCGCTAGGCACCGGCCTAGAACGAGCCCTTGATTCCCGCGGTGATTTCGCCGCTGCGCAAGGCGCCGGCCGCGACATTGCCGATCGCCCCGGTCGGGGCGCCGGTGGCGATATTGTAGTATTCTGTATCGCCGCGCTGCTCGAAGATATGGTCGTAGCGCGCCGCCAGGGTCAGCTCGACATTTTCGCCCAGGTCAAAGCCGACATCGACGCCGGCCGTAACGGTCGGCGCCATGTAGAGGCGATCAAGAAAGCGCAGGTTGCGCAGCCAGTGATCGTCGGTCGAGACCGACAGGAAGGTCACCCCGCCGCGCAGCAGGCCGCCGACGCGGAAATTGCCGTAGTCCTCCTCGCCGTCAAAGCCCAGGAACAGCTCGGGAAACTGCTGCCGATAGGTGGCGGCGGCGACGCCGTTGGCAATGGTACCGGGCTGGTCGCGGAAGCCGCCATTGCTGGAATAGAGATAGGTGCCGCCATAGGCGGTCCATTGCGCATCGGTATATTTGAACCCGCCATGCGCCCGCACCACGGCCGTGCCGTCCTTGACCAGCTCATAGCCCAGCGCCGCAGCACCGGTGAAATAGTGATCGAGATTGGTATCGGGATGCTGGCTGCGATGGGACCAGTTGGCGAAGGTGTCGTCGCCCTTCAGCCAGTCATAATCTTCCATATAGCTGTTGCCGAAGCCGGCAACGCTGCCCTCGGCGCGCAGGCTGAACCCGGCGCCAATATCGGCAGCAATGCTGCCACGCAGCACGGGAGTCGTGCTCTGCCAGATCAGGTGGCTGAGCGTGTAATTGCCCGCCATCACCTTCTCATTGCCTTCCAGATACATGGCGCCGATGCTGGCATCGATGCGCACCGTGTCGTCGGCCGAGGCATGGCTCACCGCCTGGGGCTGGTCGCCCCAGAAATCAGCCGACTGGCCTGCTGCGGCCGTGGTGGCGGCCAGCATCAGCAGGCTTGCGGCACATGCCTCGGGCATGGAAAATCTGCGCATCGCTCTGCCTCCGATCGATTATGGAACCCTGGACGGTGCGGGTTAAGGTTCGGTTTACCCTCGCGGCCGGAGACTGCAGCAATGGTCGATTCCGCCTTTGCCACCGATGATGCCGTCCGCGCCCAGCTCGCCGCCTGGCAGCGCGAGCTCGGCTCCGTTCGTCGTCTGGCCGCCAATACGCTAGAGGCCTATGCCCGGGATGTCGACCAGTTCCTGTCCTTCCTGGCCGGCCATGCCGGCGGGCCGGTGACGCTGGCAACGCTGCGCGAGCTGCGCGGCGCCGACATCCGCGCCTTCATGGCGCAGCGCCGCAATGAGAGCCTCGGCTCGCGCTCGCTGGCCCGGGTGCTCTCGGCGCTCAAGAGCCTGTTCCGCTATCTCGAACGCGAGGGCGTGGTGACGAGCGAAGCGCTCAATGTCATCCGCACGCCCAAGCTGCCCAAATCCCTGCCCAAGGCGTTGACCGTGCTCGAGGCGCGCCAGACCATCGCCACCACGGCGGATATGGAAGAACGCCCCTGGGTCGCCGCCCGCGACATGGCCGTGCTGACGCTCTGCTATGGCGCCGGCCTGCGCATCGCCGAAGCGCTGGCCCTGACCCGTGGCGACCTCGAAGCCCAGACCCTGCGGGTGACCGGCAAGGGCGGCAAGGTGCGGCTGGTGCCGCTGATCGATGCGGTGCGCCGCTCGATCGAACTCTATCTCGAGCTCTGCCCGTTCAAGCCCTGGCCGGAAGAGCCGCTGTTTCGCGGCGTGCGGGGCGGCGTGCTCTCGCCGCGGTTGATCCAGCTGCGCGTGGTGCAGTTGCGCAGTGCGCTCGGCCTGCCGCCATCGGCCACCCCGCATGCCCTGCGCCATTCCTTTGCCACCCACCTCCTGGGCAAGGGCGGCGACCTGCGCGCCATCCAGGAATTGCTGGGTCACGCCAGCCTCTCGACCACCCAGATCTATACCGCTGTCGATACCGACAGGCTGCTGGAAAGCTACCGCAAGGCCCATCCGCGCGGCTGAACCGCCTGGCAGATGCCGAACGGATATCGCCCGGCCAGCCTTGCCAGCCCCCTGCCGGCTCGCTACGACACCAGCCATGCACTCGTCCGCGATCCTTATCCTCACGCTTCTCATTTCTGGCTCCCCTCGGGACCGGAACGAGCGCTGACGTCCAGCCCTTCGTGTCTCCGGCCCGCCTTTCAGGCGCTCCGGTGATCTGTCAGGCGGGACCGCTCAGGAACCCGCCTCATGTCCACCATCGCCGTCCCCCAACCCGCCAATGATCCGCTCGGCTATGCCTTTGCCGTGGCCGGGGCGGTGCTGTTTTCCACCAAGGGCATCTTCATCAAGCTCGCCTATGGCCAGGGTGTCTCGACCGAGATGCTGCTCAGCCTGCGCATGATCGTGGCCCTGCCGGTCTATCTCGTCATCCTGCTGACCCTGTTGCGCCGCGAGGACAGCCTGCGCGCCGCCCTCACACCCAAAACCGTCATCGCCAGCATGGCGGTTGGCATATTGGGCTACTACCTCTCCAGCTATCTCGACTTCCTGGGGCTCAACTACATCACCGCCCAGTATGAGCGGCTGGTGCTGTTCACCTATCCCTTCTTCGTGCTGCTGTTCGGCGTCTGGTTTTTTGGCGACCGCATGGTCTGGCGCGTCGTGCCCGCCATGCTGGTCTCCTATGCCGGGCTGCTGGTGATCTTCGGTTGGAACCTGGCGGTCAATCCCGATGGCCTCGTGCTGGGCACGCTGCTGGTACTGGGTTCGGCCATCACCTTCGCGCTCTACCAGCATCTGGCCAAGCGGCAGATGCTGGTGCTGGGCTCGGCGCTCTTCACCTGCATCGGCATGTCGACGGCGGCACTCTGCGCCATTGCCCAGAACATGGTGCTGGCCGGACCCGCCAGCTATCTGGCGCTGACGCCGCAGATCTGGCTCTATGGCCTGGCGCTGGGCCTGCTCGGCACGGTGCTGCCCAGCTTCCTGATGAATGCCGGCATGGCCCGCATCGGGGCGCGCGCCACCTCCTCCACCGCCGCCTTCGGCCCGGTGGTGACGATCATCATTGCGGTTATCGTCCTCTCCGAACCCTTCACCCTGTTCCATGGCGTGGGCACCGCGCTGGTGCTGGCCGGCTCGGTCCTCTTCGCGCGCGCCGAACGCCGCGCCCGGCAGGCACCCGGCTGAATCTTCACCGCAATGGCTTTTGGCCGCCTTAAAGCCGCTGTAAGGTCCGGGCACGACTGCGGCATACATCCGGGAAGGGACAACCGATGAACGCATTGAACAGGGCTTTGGGCGGCGCTTTTCTGGGCCTGGTGCTTGCCGCGGGGCTCGCCGCCCCGGCGCTGGCGCAAAAGCTCGACAACAAGAATCCCGCGCCTTCGGCCACCGCCACCACGGCCAGCGGCGACATCGACTTCGGCGATGATTCGAGCAGTTGGGCCAATGACGGCGAATGCGATGACCCCCGCTTCGAAGGCGCCGGCACCGCCACCGAACTGCTCGATGACGACATCCGCAAGGACGCGACCGATTGCAGGGCCGCCTATGAGGCCGGCACCGTGACGCTCAAGGATGGCGGCACAGCCCCGGCCGACATCGCCATCGCCACCCCGATCGACGCCATCGACTTCGGCGACGACAGCAGCGAATGGGCCAATGATGGCGAATGCGACGATCCCCGCTTTGCCGGTACCGGCGCGGCCGAGGAACTGCTCGACGCGGATATCCGCAAGGATGCCACCGACTGCCGCGCAGCCTATGAGGCGGGCACGGTCACGCTCGCCGATGCGGGCGCGAGCGCGACGGCCACCACGACCGCCGAGATCGACTTCGGCGATGATTCGAGTGAATGGGCCAATGATGGCGAATGCGATGATCCGCGCTTTGCCGGCACCGGCTCGGCCGATGAAACGCTCGCTGCCGACATTCTCAAGGACGCCACCGACTGCCGCGCCGCCTATGACGCCGGCACGGTGACCTTTACCGGCGGCGACAGCCAGACCGCTTCCATCGATTATGGCGACGACACCAGCGAATGGGCCAAGGACGGGGAATGCGACGATCCGCGCTTTTCCGGCACGGGCGTCGCCAGCGAACTGCTCGATGCCGATCTGGGCCATGACGCCACCGACTGCCGCGCTGCGGTGGAAGCGGGCACCGCCACCTTCAATGGCGGGTCGGCCACCACCCCGGTTGCCGAATTCGACTATGGCGGGGACTGGAGCAAGTGGGCCAATGACGGCGAATGCGACGACCTGCGCTTCATGGGCGAAGGCACCGACAAGAAGCTGCTGACCGACGACATGATGGGCGACGCCACCGACTGCAGGACGCTGGAAGCCGACGGCAAGGTCACCATCCGCACGGTCTATTCGCCCGAATATGCCGCCGGCGCCCCCTATGACAGCAGCGGTATCGACTTTGGCGACAACAGCTCCGACTATGCCAATGACGACCGCTGCGACGACCCGCGCTTCGAAGGCCCCGGCGCCGCCTCGGTCCTGCTGGAAAGCGACCTCGAACACGACAGCGCAGACTGCAAGGCCGCCTACGAGGCCGGCACGATCGTGCTGATCGACGCGCAGAGCTGAGCCAGACTGCCGGCAAACGTCATGCGGCGGGGTGAAAGCCCCGCCGTTCCTGTTTCCGGAGCGGTCAGGCCGCCTTGCGCTCGACCATCATCTTCTTGATTTCGGCGATGGCCTTGGCCGGGTTGAGCCCCTTGGGGCAGACCTTGGCGCAGTTCATGATCGTGTGGCAGCGATAGAGCTTGAACGGGTCCTCGAGGTCGTCGAGCCGTTCCTGCGTGGTCTCGTCGCGGCTGTCGATCAGCCAGCGATAGGCCTGCAGCAGCGCGGCGGGGCCGAGATACTTTTCGCCATTCCACCAATAGCTCGGGCACGAGGTCGAGCAGCAGGCGCACAGAATGCACTCGTAGAGCCCGTCGAGCTTGGCGCGCTGCGGCACCGTCTGCGTCCATTCCTTTTCCGGCGTCGGCGAGGTGGTCTTGAGCCAGGGCTCGATGGCGCGGTGCTGGGCGTAGAAGAGGGTTAGGTCGGGCACCAGGTCCTTGACCACCGGCATATGCGGCAGCGGGTAGATCTTGATCGGGCCGGAGCTGTCATCCATGCCCTTGGTGCAGGCCAGGGTATTGAGCCCGTTGATGTTCATCGAGCACGAGCCGCAAATGCCCTCGCGGCAGGAACGGCGCAGCGTAAGGGTCGCATCGACCTTGTTCTTGATCCACAGCAGCCCATCGAGGATCATCGGGCCACAATCGTCCAGATCGACGAAATAGGTGTCGATGCGCGGATTGGCGCTCTGGTCGGGATCGTAGCGATAGACGTGATATTCGCGCAGCCGCGTCGCGCCGGCGGGCTTGGGCCAGGTCTTGCCCTTGGTCGGCCGGTCGGCCTTGGGGAGCATCAGTTCGACCATGGGTCGGTCTTCCTTTTCAACGCGCGCCGCTCAACCCGGCGCGAAAACCTAATAGTTCGGCTTGCAGATCTGGTTCGATTTGGCGACGTAGGTATTGTAGGGCACGGCGTCTTCCGGGGCCGTCGCGCGGCCCTTCATCGAGGCGATCACCACGCCCATGAAGCGCTCGTCGATCAGCGTCATCGCCGCATCGGCCTTGCACGAGCACAGCGTCTGGTCCTGGGCGATGCCCATGCAGACGGCATAGAATTCGTCCTTCTGCGCCGCGGTCGGCGCGGCAAGGGTCGGAACGGTCATGAGGCCAAGCGCGGCCAGCACGGCGACAGATCTCATCTCAACTCCTTCCGGATCACCAGTTTCAGGCCCGACCAGGTGGCGTCCACCGCACAGACCTTCACATCGACCAGCCCCAGCGGCAGCACCACGGCGCGGATCACGTCCTCGCTGATGTCAGTCGCCACCTTGGCGGCCTTTTTGGGCCAGCTGACCCAGATCATCCCGTCGCGGGCCATCAGGTCCATCAGCCTTTGCGCCATCGCCTCGAGCACCGCCCGCACAGTCGTGAAGAGGTGAATGACATCATAACCCGCCTGCGCATCGCCGAGCTGGTCGGCACTGGCCCGGCGCGACTCGATGAAGTTGCGCGCGGTGGCGAGTTCGGCCAGCGATGCGGGCAGGTCGATGAACAGCGCCCGCTGTCCATCCCTGAGCCCCAGCTTCTGCGCCAGGGGCGTCCCCGAATATCCGGCCGGATCGCTCATCAGTAGACGCGCGCCTTGGGGGCGATCTTCTTGAGATCGATGCCGCCTTCGCTCTCGGGCGTCAGCGGGTCGACATGCACCGGGCGGTAGCCCAGCTTGACCGCGCCGGTATCGGTATCGATCCAGCTCAGCGTGTGCTTGCGCCAGTTCTCGTCGTCGCGGGAGGGAAAATCCTCGCGCGCATGGGCGCCACGGCTTTCATGCCGCGCTTCGGCCGAAACCACCGTCACCATGGCATTGGCCATGAGGTTTTCCAGCTCGAGGGTTTCCACGAGGTCCGAATTCCAGATCAGGCTGCGGTCGGTGATGCGGACATCGGGCAGGCGCGAATAGATTTCGCTCATGCCTTTGACGCCGCTCTGCAGCGACTCCGCGGTGCGGAACACCGCAGCGTCGGACTGCATGGTGCGCTGCATCTCGTCGCGCAGCTTGGCGGTCGGCTGGCTGCCCGACGCATTGCGCAGCCGGTCGAAGCGGGCGAGGATCTTGTCGTCCTGCGCCTTGTTGATGGCCGGGATCGGCGCGGCGCGGTCGAGCACCTTGCCGGCGCGGATGGCGGCGGCACGGCCGAACACCACGAGGTCGGTCAGCGAATTGGAGCCAAGGCGATTGGCGCCATGTACCGAGGCGCAGGCCGCTTCGCCCACCGCCATCAGGCCGGGCACCACGGCGTCGGGATTATCCGGCGTCGGGTTCAGCACCTCGCCATGATAGTTCGCGGGAATGCCGCCCATATTGTAGTGCACTGTCGGCAGCACCGGGATCGGCTCGCGCGTCAGGTCGACGCCGGCAAAGATCTTGGCGCTCTCGGTAATGCCCGGCAGGCGCTCATGCAGCACCTTGGGGTCGAGGTGGTCCAGGTGCAGGTAGATATGGTCCTTCTTGGGACCGACGCCGCGGCCCTCGCGGATTTCCAGCGTCATGCAGCGGGAAACCACGTCGCGCGATGCCAGGTCCTTGGCATTGGGGGCATAGCGCTCCATGAAGCGCTCGCCTTCCGAATTGGTCAGATACCCGCCCTCGCCGCGCGCGCCTTCGGTGATCAGCACGCCCGCGCCATAGATGCCGGTGGGGTGGAACTGCACGAATTCCATGTCCTGCAGCGGCAGGCCGGCGCGCGCCACCATGCCATTGCCGTCGCCGGTGCAGGTATGGGCCGAGGTGGCCGAGAAGAAGGAGCGGCCATAGCCGCCCGTGGCCAGCACGACCAGCTTGGCGCGGAAACGGTGCAGCGTGCCATCGTCGAGCTTCCAGGCGATGACGCCCTGGCATTCGCCATTCTCGCCCATGATCAGGTCGAGCGCGAAATACTCGATATAGAATTCGGCATTGTTGCGCAGGCTCTGGCCATAGAGCGTGTGCAGGATCGCATGGCCCGTGCGGTCGGCGGCGGCGCAGGTGCGCTGCACCGGCGGGCCCTCGCCGAATTCGGTCATGTGTCCGCCAAACGGGCGCTGGTAGATCTTGCCTTCGGTGGTGCGCGAAAACGGCACGCCGTAATGCTCGAGCTCATAGATCGCCGCCGGCGCCTCGCGCGCCAGATATTCCATGGCGTCATTGTCGCCCAGCCAGTCCGACCCCTTGACGGTGTCGTACATGTGCCACTGCCAGCTGTCGGGGCCCATATTCTGCAGCGACGCCGCAATGCCGCCCTGCGCCGCCACGGTATGGCTGCGGGTGGGGAAGACCTTGGTGATGCAGGCGGTCCGAAGACCCTGCTCGGCCATGCCCAGAGTGGCACGCAGGCCCGCGCCACCGGCGCCAACCACCACCACATCGAATTCGTGGTCGATGAGTTCGTATTGAGCCATCAGGCCTAACCCCAGAAGACGAGCTTGAGAATGGCGGCCACACCGGCCACCGCGATCGCGATGCAGAACAGGGTGTTGAGCATCATGTAGAAGCGGTAGGTGCGCCCGTGGAAATAGTCTTCCAGCGTGTCGCGCATGCCGTTGCGCATATGCAGGGTGACAATCACCAGCAGAGCAGCCAGCGGCAGGCCGATCCAGCCATTGCCGATCACCGCCACCATGTCGACACGGTCCTGGCCGGCGAGGCGCACCACGACGAAGAGCAGCAGCAGCAGGAAGGCGATATTGATCGCGCCCGTCAGCCGCTGGGTGATGAAATGGCGGGTCGAGGCTTTCTTGTCGCCATAGACCGACTTGGGATTGGCGACCGTGTCGCGGGTAATGACCTGTTCGCGCATCATGCCATCCAGACAAAGACAGTCCAGACCAGCACGGTCAGGACGATGGAACCGACAAGATTGGCCCAGGCCAGCATTTCGCGCTGCCCCGGCTCCATGCCGATGATGAAATCCCAGATGAAATGGCGGATGCCGCCCAGCATGTGGTGGATCAGGCTCCAGGTGAACCCGAACAGCACCAGCTGTCCGAACCAGCTGCCATAGATCTCGTTGACCATATTGAGCGGCGCCTGCCCCCAGGCGGCGGCGCCGAGCCAGACCACCAGCAGGACCGTGCCGGCATAATTGGCAATGCCGGTGGCGCGATGGAAGATCGACATCGCCATGGTAATGGTCCAGCGATAGATCTGGAGATGCGGAGAGAGCGGGCGGGATCGAACCGTCATGAGGCCTCGCTGGCTTGCGGCCGGGCCGCTTGCAGTTTGGAATGGTTCGAGACTTCTAGCGCCCAAAGCTTACGAAATCAAAGCATCGCCATCCGACTTTTGGCGCATTGCGCACTTTGTTCGTATGTCGAACAGCCTGTGCGGGCAGCGCATCGCGGGACTGTCGGGCAAAAGCAGACTGCCCCGGCGTTGACCGGGGCAGCTGTTGCACAGACCCAGCCGGGTCCTACTTCCACTTGATCGGCAGGTCGTTCTTGAACCCGCCGCCCTTGCCGCCGCCACCCTGGCCGGGGGCCACACCGCCCGTGCCTTCATTGAGCGACTGCGCGTCGGGCATGCCGATGACGCGGTTGACGGCGATCTGGTTTTCGATGCCCGGCCACTGGCACTCGGCATTGTTGAGATCGAGGAAGCTGCACTCGATCACCGTATTGGGGGTCTCACACGAAAAGCTCGGATTGGCATCGGACAGCGTGCCGCCCTGCGCGATGCAGCGATCGGCGAAGCGGTCGATGGTGATGCCGACCGAACGGGTGGCGGCCTGGGCCGGCAGGCTGGCCGAGAGGCCGGTAAGGGTGGCGAGGGCGGCGGCGATGATGATGGTCTTGGTCATGGTTCTCTCCTGATGGGGTGCGGTGGCCATGTGGCGCGCCGCTGATGGCGCCCTTCTAGCCAAGCCCACCTCACGCCGCCGTGAACCGGCCGTTTATCTGCCATTCAGCAAAGCGTCTGGCCGCATCGGAGCGTTTGCGGCATAGAGGCGGCAGCACGCGAGGACCCTCATGCACGACACAATCACCATCGACAGCATCACCCCGCTCGCCAAGGACTGGGGGCGGCTGGACCGCTATGAGGTGACCCATGCCCGCCGCGACGGCACGCGCCAGACCGTCATGCGCGAGGTCTATGACCATGGCAGCGCGGCGGCCGTGCTGATGTTTGCGCCCGCGACGCGCAGCGTGATCCTGACGCGCCAGTTCCGCCTGCCGCCCCATCTCAATGGCGACCCGGCCTGGCTGATTGAGGCGCCCGCCGGCCTGCTCGACGGCGAGGCCCCGGCCCTGGCGGCGCGGCGCGAGGCGATCGAGGAAACCGGCTATGAGCCGCAGGCCCTGCAATTTCTCTTCGACGCCTATATGAGCCCCGGCTCGCTCACCGAGAAATGCGCCTGCTTCCTAGCCCGCTATACGCCCGGCGAGCAGCTGGCCGCCGGCGGGGGCCTGGCCCATGAAGGCGAAGACATCGAGGTGTTCGAACTGGACCTCGATGCCGCGCTGGAGATGATCGCAACCGGCGAAATCGCCGATGCCAAGACCATCCTCATGCTGCAGGCGCTGCAATTGCGGCTGGTGCTGGGCGAAGGGATTTAGCGGGTCTCCGCCCCTCGCCATTTGGGCATGGCCCTCATGGCCTTCTCACCTAAAATCACGCCACTGGCGTGATTTGCCTCCGGCCGGTCAGAAGTCCACCAGCTTCTTGTCCGGATCATAGGGCTGGTCCCGGGCAACCCGCGTCACCGCCTGGCCGGCCTTCATCGTCTGGGTGGAGGCATCATAGGCGTAGCTGGGCGAGCCATGCAGCTGCCAGCCCTCGCTCAGCGCCTTGGTGACCTTGTGGCAGAAAGCGGCGTCGTCCGCGCCGGTCAGGAAACGGTAGATGAGCATGCATGTCCCCGTTGCGCGGCCAAACACATCGCCGCAGTTGATCTCGGCCGTTCTTACCGATAATCGAAAGGTCATGCATCGCTTTCCTGATCACCTGCTGAAGGGCCACGCCAATTTCATGGCCGGCCGCTATGTCCGCGAAAAGGACCGCTACCGCGAGCTTGCCGCCAGCGGTCAGACGCCGTCCACCATGATCATCGCCTGCTGCGACAGCCGCGCGGCACCGGAAATGATCTTCGACTCCGAGCCGGGCGAACTCTTCGTCCTGCGCAACGTGGCCAACCTCGTGCCAGTCTACCAGCCTGATGGCGGCCAGCACGGCACTTCGGCGGGCATCGAGTTTGCCGTCAAGGCGCTCGAAATCTCCAATATCGTGGTGATGGGCCATGGCCGCTGCGGCGGCATCAAGGCGGCCCTCAACCCCGATCACAGCCCGCTCGATGAAGGCGACTTCATCGGCAAGTGGATGAGCATGCTGGGCGACCTGCCCGGGCAGCTCGGCACCAAGTCCATGATGACCGCCGCCGAGCAGCAGACCGCGCTCGAGCGCATCTCGATTCGCAATTCCATCAACAATCTGCGCACCTTCCCCTACGTCGCCGACCTCGAAGCGGCGGGCCGGCTGGCGGTGCACGGCGCCTGGTTCGATATTTCGACCGGCGAATTGTGGGTCATGGATGGCGACAGCGGCGACTTCGTCCGCCCCGATTTCTGAGCTTTCCCTGACAGAGACTGTCAGCACACGGCCGCGTGAAGTGTTCGCGCGGCCGCTTCACGTATCCGTGATGCTGAACATCTGAAAGCCGACCGCCGATCGACTGCATGATCGGGCTGCTGTCGAGACAATAAAACTTCAAAATACTGCACAAGACTACAATCTTTGTGTGCACAAAGCGTGTTTATCTTGTTGCATACACTTTGGGATGATTAAGGCAATACTGCCTGAAAATGGCCCGATAATTTCCCGCTCCCGGCCGATTTTCCGGCCCGGACGGAACACATTGCCAGATCATTGTCTGTCTCACGGGCTGCAGGAGAGCATCCCGTCGGGGATCGGCTAACCGGTCACCGCTTTTATCTCCCCAACATTGGAGCTCAACTCCCATGAAGAAGATCATTGTTTCGTCCCTCGTCGTGCTCGGCCTTTCGACCGCTGCATTCGCTCAGGCTGCCACGGACTTCGCGTCCGTCGATGCCGATATGAGCGGCGGTGTTTCCCTTGCCGAAGCCCAGGTCGCCTGGCCTGACCTGACCGAGGAAGCCTTCACGGCTGCGGACACCGACGCCAATGGCGATCTGTCGGCTGAAGAATACGACGCGCTCGTCGCCGCATCGGCTGCCCCGGCCAGCTAGAGCCGGTTCGCGCCCCACCCACGGGCGCTGACAGAAGCCACCCCATGCCTCCTGGGGTGGCTTTTTCTTTCGGCCGCGCCGCCGCGGCCCCTTATGGAGTTTTTAGCATGCACAAGATTGTCCTGAGCCTTGCCGTCCTCGGCTTTTCCGCCACGGCGGCCTTCGCCCAGACCCCAACCAGTTTTGCCGATGTCGATACCGACGCCAATGGCGAGCTGAGCTTTGCCGAATTGCAGCTGGCCTGGCCCGACCTGACCCAGGCCGAGTTCGACGCTGCCGACGGCGATACCAGCGGCGGCCTCGCCCCCGACGAGCTCAATACGCTGCAGCCGGCCGCCCTGCCCGCGACCCCGCAATAGCCCTGTGCCGGGCCGCCTGTCGGGCGGCCCGCTTCGCTCAGTCGAGGCGGATGGCAGGCTCGATGGACCGCGACCGCCACAGCGTGACCAGGAGCCCGGCAATGACCAGCACCCCGCCGGCAATCTCGATACCCGTAATGGTTTCGCCCAGCACCAGATAGCCGGACAATAGCCCGGTAATCGGCACCAGCAGGGTGAACGGCGCCACCACTGTGGCGGGATGCCGGCCCAGCAACCAGCTCCAGATCACCCCACTCAGCAGCGTGGCCGGATAGGCCAGGAACGCGATCAGCGCCGCGTCGGACCAGTCAAAGCCTACCAGCGCCGCCGTCACCGCGGGCGGCCCTTCGACCAGCAGCGACAGCGCCAGCAAGGGCAGCGGTGCGGCCAGAAGGCCCCAGACAGTGAAGGACAGGGCATTGACCTTGCCCGCCCGCTTGATCAGCACATTGGCAAGGCCCCAGCACAGCGCGGCCAGCAGCGTCATCACCAGCGGCACGAGGCTCGCTCCGCCCAGCCGCCCGGTGGCGATCACCGCAATGCCGGCAAAGGCGATGATGGCGCCGATGACCTGGAACCGGCTCGGCCGCTCGCCTAGGATGACGAAGGCCAGTGCCATGGTGAAAAAGGCCTGCACCTGCAGCACCAGCGACGCCAGGCCCGCCGGCATGCCCCAGGCCAGCGACAGGTTGAGAAACGCATAGAGACCGAAGCCCAGCGCCAGCCCGAACCCGGCCACCCAGACCCAGTGCACCCTGGGCGGCTTGACGAAGAAGACCAGCGGAAAGGCCGCGAAGAAGAAGCGCAGGGCGGCCGCCAGCAGCGGCGGCATGGCCGCGACGCTGAGCTTGATGACCACGAAGTTGAAGCCCCAGATGGCGACGACGAGCAGCGCCAGCAGCACATGACGGATCGGCATCAGGCGGCCCGCAGCCGCGCCACGAGGCGCGGTCCGAACACATTGAGCACGAGGCCGGCCAGGATCAGCAGGCTCCCCGCCACCTCCAGCGGTGTCACCATTTCGCCCAGCAGCACGAAGGCCGCGGCAAAGCCCACCACCGGCACCAGCAGCGTAAAGGGCGCCACCAGCCCCGCCGGATGCCGCCCCAGCAGCACCGCCCAGCCGCCATAGCCCAGCAGCGTCGAGCCATAGGCGATGAACAGCACCGAGAACCAGGCCTGCGGACTGGCGCTGGTCAGCGCCACCAGCGCCTGCGGCCCTTCGAGCAGCAGCGATACCGCCAGCATCGGCAGGGGCGGCACGAGGCTCCCCCAGATGACGAAGGCAAACATGTCGACCTTGCCGGCCCGCTTGGTGACGATATTGGAAATGGCCCAGAACCCGGCGGCCACCAGCGTCATCAGCAAGGGCAGCAGCACCGCGCCACCGATATGCTCGGACGCTATGGTGCCAAGGCCCGCCAGCGCGATTCCCGCGCCGGCCAGTTGCGGCAGGGTCGGCCGCTCGCCGAGGAACAGGATGGCCAGCCCCAGGGTGAAGAAGACCTGCATCTGCATGACCAGGCTCGCCAGCCCTGCCGGCATGCCCAACCCGATGGCGGTGAACAGGAAGCTGAACTGCAGCACGCCCACCGTCATGCCATAGGCCACCAGCATGGCCCAGCTCACCTGCGGCTTGCGCACGAAGAACACTGCCGGCAGGGCACAGCCCAGATAGCGCAGGCCTGTCAGCAGGAAGGGCGAAATCTCGTCTACCCCCCACTTGATCGCGACGAAATTGAGCCCCCAGACGAAGACGACGCCAAGGGCAAGGAGAATGTCGCGAAGGGGCACTTGGATGTTCCGCCTGGGTCAGGCTGGGCGTTGCCAGCCGAAGAGAATGTCGGGCAAGCCGGCTTCGTTGTCGCCGTCGGTCCGCCGGATTTCGGTAAAGCCTTGTCGGACATAAAAGGCCCGGCCGGCGAGATTGTCCGCGAAACACCACAGTTGAAGGTGTTCCTGGCGGTGTTTGGCTGCATCGACCAGCAATTTGCCGATGCCTTGGCCACGCTGTGCCGGCTCGAGATAGAGATGCTCGATCCAGCCCGGCGTTTCGACCAGGAAACCCAGCTTCACCCTGGCCCGCTCTGCCAGCGTGATCAGGCCTCTGTCCAGATAGCCCCCGAAGAATTCGATGTCTTCCGCCCCGCTATGCAGCACTGGCAGAAAGGGCAGCGCCGCGGCGCGGGAACGGGCAAAAATCCCGGCTACATCGACGATATCGTCGATCGAGGCGGGCCGGAGGGTGATGGTGTCCATCAATATTCCTCCGGCCGCTGTTTGGTTCAGGCCGCCTTGCGGCCCACGAGGCCCCGCGCAATCAGCTCTTCGGCGATCTGGATCGTGTTGAGCGCGGCGCCCTTGCGCAGATTGTCCGAGACGACCCAGATATTGAGCCCGTTCTCGATCGTCGCGTCCTCGCGGATGCGGCTGACAAAGGTGTCATATTCGCCCACGCACTCGACCGGCGTCGCATAGCCACCGGCCTCGCGCTTGTCGATCACCGAAATGCCCGGCGCCTCGCGCAGGATGTCGCGCGCCTCATCGGGGGAGATCGGATTCTCGAACTCGATATTGACCGCTTCGGAATGGCCGACAAACACCGGCACGCGCACGGCGGTGCAGGTCACCTTGATCTTGGGATCGAGTATCTTCTTGGTCTCGGCCATCACCTTCCACTCTTCCTTGGTCGAGCCGTCTTCCATGAAGACGTCGATATGGGGAATGACGTTGAAGGCGATCTGCTTGGGGAACTTGTTGCCCTGGCCCGGGCTGTCATTGACGAAAATGCCCTTGGTCTGGTTCCACAGCTCGTCGACGCCTTCCTTGCCCGCGCCCGATACCGACTGATAGGTCGAAACCACGATGCGCTTGATCTTGGCAAAGTCGTGCAGCGGCTTGAGCGCCACCACCAGCTGGGCGGTCGAGCAATTGGGATTTGCGATGATGTTAAGCCGGGTCGGATTGGCCAGCCACGCATCGAGCACATGGCCGTTCACTTCCGGCACCACCAGCGGCACGTTGGAATCGTAGCGCCAGAAGCTCGAATTATCGATGACGATGCAGCCGCTGGCAGCGATGCGCGGCGCCCAGTCCTTGGAAATGGTCGAGCCGGCCGACATGATGGCGAAATCGACGCCCTTGAAGTCGAAATCGTCAAGGTTCTTGGCCTTGAGGATCTTGTCGCCATAGGAGATTTCGCGGCCGATCGAGCGCGAGGAGGCGAGTGCGATCACCTCGTCGGCCGGGAACTTGCGTTCGGCCAGAATATTGAGAACTTCACGGCCCACATTGCCCGTGGCACCGACGACAGCGACGCGATAACCCATTTTTTGGAACTCCAGTCCCTTACCATTTCCGCCCCCGCGCGATGAACTTGCCATCGCGGCCAGTGCTTTGAGCCTCTCCCCGTCGGGAGACGACCCGGGGAAAAGCGTCAGGCGGTTTTGGTGGTTTTGGTCATGAGGGCAGCGACGCCACCGGCCAGAAGCCGGGTGGTTGCGAATTCCGCAATGTCGAACAAGCTGCGCATCGATTGACTGCTTTGGTTGAAAGCAGGCGAAGTCATACGCCCAAATAGGAAATAGTCAATGAACTTGCCGCAGGCCGCGCGACGTGGCACGCGCCGACTGGTGCGCAATTGCCACAAGGGACGTGTTAAGGCTAGCTTAACGCATATTATTGTTGCGGTATTAGGGCCTTTCGCCGGCAATGGCGCAAGGCAGGGAAATGATCAATGCGCGCGGGACTTCTGGCAGGATTGGGTTTGGTTTTTGGACTGTCCGGCGCTGCCATGGCGCAGGATACAGCGCTCTATTTTAGCCCGGACCTGACCAGCGAATTCACGGCACCCAGTGCCTTTGACGGCCTCTATGCCGGCGCGCTGCTCGGCCCCATCTCGGCCCGCAAGAACAATTTCAACACCACCGGCTGGGAAATCCGCCCCGAAATCGGCGGCGTCGTCGGCTGGAACCAGCCCGTCGCCCCCGGCGTCATCCTGGGTGCCGAGCTGCAGGCCACGGTGGCCACCGATTTTTCCAGCTCCGCCTATCTGCGCGCCATGGCCTTGGCCCGGCTGGGCTTTGCCGCCGGCGACAATACGCTGGTCTATATCCTGGGTGGCGCCGGCCGGCTGGGCGACAGCTGGGCCTTCGAGGCCGGCATCGGCGCCGAAGTCATGGTCACCCCGAACATGGCCCTGCGCCTTGAAGCGGCCGGCATCGGCCAGCTCGGCCCCGTGCCCAATGGCAACAATATCCCCGCCGTGTCGGCCATGCGCATCACGTCGGGCATCCTCTGGCAGCTCGACGGCCCGCCCGCCGCAACGACGTTCAACTCCGGCCCGGTGACCGATTTCACCGGCCTCTATGCCGGCATCAATATTGGCGGGCTGACCGATCCGCAGTTCAACTTCTTCAACGACTATGGCTGGGGCTGGCATCTGAGCCGCTTCGAAATGGGCGGCCTGGCCGGCTATAACCACGCGCTGACCGACCTGATCCGCGCCGGCGTCGAAGTCCAGCTCGGCGTCAATTACGACACCTCGGGCGATGCCGGGCTCGATGCACTGGCGCTGGCCCGCATCGGCGTCGTGCCGGTCGAGGGCGTCCTCGCCTATGCCGCGGGCGGTGTGGGCCTCGTCGAGGGCCAGAGCGCCTATGCCTTTGGCGGCGGCGTCGAATATGCCCTTTGGGGCCAGGCCAGCCTGCGCGGCGAAGCGCTTCTGCTGGGCCGAATGGACAATGCGCCCGGCCTGACCGGGGTCAGCGGGCCCACGACCTCCAAGGTCACCATTGGCACGGTCTGGCACTTCGACTAAGACGCAACCCTTCCCATCCCGCCGTCGCGGGAGTGACGCGGTGAGTTGCCATGCCCCACTATGATGTCGTGATCCTTGGCGCCGGCGCCGCTGGCATGATGGCCGCCATCGAGGCCGGCAAGCGCGGCCGCTCCGTCCTGGTGGTCGACCACGCCAGATATGCCGGCGAGAAGATCCGCATTTCCGGTGGCGGGCGCTGCAACTTCACCAATATCCACGCCACCATCGACAAGGGGCGCGATCGCTTCCTCAGCGACAATCCGCGCTTCGCCCTTTCCGCGCTCAGCCGCTACACGCCCGACATGTTCATCGCCATGGTGCGCGACCACGGCATCACCTTCCATGAAAAGACCCTCGGCCAGCTGTTCTGCGACGGGCCCGCCACCCAGATCAACACCATGCTGCTGGGCGAGATGCGCCAGGCCGGGGTGACCCTGGTGCTCGAAACCAGCGTCGAGGCGGTGGATCGCGGCACCGACGGATTCTCGCTGCAGCTGAGCACCTCCTCCATCACCTGCGAGGCTCTCATAGTGGCCACGGGCGGCAAGTCCATTCCCAAGATGGGCGCGACGGGCCTCGGCTATCAGCTGGCCACCCAGTTCGGCCTGCGGCTGACCGAGACCCGCCCGGCTTTGGTGCCGCTGACCTTTGAGACCGGTGCCCTGGAAAAACTCAAGGAGCTCTCCGGCATCGCCACCGACGCCATTGTCAGCCACGGCAAGACCGCGTTCGAGGAGGCGCTGCTCTTCACCCATCGCGGCCTGTCCGGCCCGGCCATCCTGCAGATCTCGTCCTATTGGCGCGAAGGCGATGCCATCGCGGTCGACCTCCTGCCGCATCAGGATGCCGGCGAAAAGCTGCGGGCCGCCCGCAAGGCGACGCCCAAGGTGCAGGTCCAGACCGTGCTCGGCGGCATGCTGCCCAAGAAGTTGGCGCAATTGCTGGGCGACGATCTCGACCTGCCCGGCATGATCGGCGATTTCTCCGACAAGAAGCTCGCACTGGTCGAAGCGGTGCTCAAGGCCTGGACACTCAAGCCTGTGGGCTCGGAAGGCTACCGCACCGCCGAGGTCACCCTGGGCGGCGTCGATACCCGCGATCTCGACGCCAAGACCATGGCCGCCCGCAACGTGCCCGGCCTCTATTTTGTCGGCGAGGTGGTCGATGTCACCGGCTGGCTCGGCGGCTACAATTTCCAGTGGGCCTGGGCCTCGGGCTGGGCCGCGGGGCAAGTGGCCTAAGGTTCTTCACCTCTCCCTTTGGGGGAGAGGTCGACTTGCAAAGCAAGGCGGGTGAGGAGCCTTCCCCGCGTACCGAGCTAGGAAAAGGCCCCCTCACCCGGCCTGCGGCCGACCTCTCCCCCAAAGAGAGAGGTAAGGCTAAAACCGAAATCCCAGCCTGATGCCGACATTCGTATTGGCCCGCTGCGGCGTTCCACAGGCGCCGAAATCCGGCAGATGCTCCGCCGTGGCAATCACTGAAGCCCCCAGCGGCAGGTTGATGCCCACGCTGCCGGCCACCCGCAGGCCGACGCCACAGCCCAGGTTGCGCGCCGGATCATTCTGCGGCGCATTGAACATCGAGCTGCGCAGCACGCCACCCGCACTGGCCTCGACAAAGACCGGCAGAATCGGCGCCTGCACCGTCCAGCTCAGCCCCGCATAGCCATAGCTGTCCTGGCCACGAAAGCTCATCGTGGCACCCAGATGCGGCCGCAGCTCGCCGATCACCGTCCAGGCATTGAGATCGGGCGCGGTGAACAGCAGTTCCACATTGGCGTCGCCGATCCGGTTGGCATCGAGCAGATTGCCCGTGTCGACGCCGCGCGCCGAAATGCCTGCGCGGATTTCGGGCAGGAAGGTCATCTGCGCCTGCGCCGGCATGGCCGCCAGCAATGCGAGGAGAAGGCTGAGGGAAGCGATCAGGCTGCGCATGGGAAAGCTCCGTGCCGTCAATCTCTGATTGAGCCTGTGCGGCGCCGGATCGGCAAGATTTGACTCAAATTGTCATGAACGAGACCTTACCGCGCTGCATCTGCATCTCGCTTTCATCGCATTTTGCCGATAGAAGGCGGGTAAATTGCATGCAAAGGAATTTCCCATGGCCGCTCCCTTCGCCCTGTCGCTGCAGGATCTCGCCCCCATTGCCGAGGGCACCACCACGCAACAGGCCATGGCCGAAACCATCCTCCTGGCGCAGGAGGCCGACCGGCTGGGCTATACGCGGCTCTGGTATGCCGAACATCACGGCATGCCCTCCATCGCTTCGTCCGTGCCCGAAATCCTCATCGGCAGCGCCGCCGCCCATACCAAGGACATCCGCATCGGCTCGGGTGGCGTCATGCTGCTCAACCACGCGCCGCTCCGCATTGCCGAGGCCTATCGCACGCTCGAGGCGCTGCATCCCGGCCGTATCGATCTGGGCCTGGGCCGCGCGCCCGGTGGCGACGGCTATGCCATGCGCGCCCTGCGCAGCGGCGGCGGCGAGGAATTTTCCGCCTACCTGGCCGAGCTCATGGCCTTTGACGAAGAGAGCTTTCCGCCCGAGCATCCGTTTTCGCGCGTGCCGGTCTCGCCCGGCGGCATCCGCCTGCCGCCCATGTGGCTGCTCGGCTCCTCCGGGGCCAGCGCCTCGGCGGCCGGCCAGCTGGGCATCGGCTATGCCTTTGCCGCCCATTTCAGCCACACACCCCCTGCCCCCGCCTTCGAGGCCTATCGCTATGCCTTCCAGGCGACCGAGGCCTTCCCCAGGCCGCGCGCCATGCTCTGCGTCTCGGTGATCTGCGCCCCCACCGACGAGGAAGCGCAATATCTGTCGCGCTCCCAGGCGGTCAGCTGGGCCCTGTTCACCACGGGCGAGCAGCGCAAGCTGATGTCGCCCGAGGAAGCCCATGCCCGCGTGCTGACGCCCCAGCAACAGGCCGTCATCGACCATCAGTCGACCCTCTGGATCGTCGGCTCGCCCCAGACGGTACGCGACACCATTGCCGAAAAGGCCGAAAGCTGCGCCGCCGACGAGGTTATGATCACCACCACCATCCACAGCTATGCCTTGCGCCGCCGCAGCTATGCGCTCATCGCCGAGGCCTTCGGGCTGGATCCGCGGCACTGACGGGCACCAATTTCATGCCCTGTTAACGTCTCGTTTCGGCTCCGCTATTATCATGCCCGAAATTGAGCTTTCGGATCAGGCCATGAGCGCTGCCGCCTTCGTTCTGGCCATTAATCTGTTCGTCGCCTTGATCTTTGCGGCCGCCTTCGGCATCGTCGCGGCCTATGCCCGCTCGGCCGTCGGCGCGCGCTGGCTGGCTCTGGCCTATGGCCTGGGCGTGATCAATCCCGTGCTCGAATTCATCCTGCCGCACCAGATCGATCCCCGTCCCGTGCAGGTCGCCATTTTCGCGTCCTTCCTCTTCGCCCTCAGCCTCGTCGTCATCGGCCTCAACCGCCACTACCGGCTGACGCCGCCCTGGCGGACGCTCAGTATCATCGTGACGGGGTCGATGCTGCTCAATGTCCTGATCATCGACATGCCGCGCGATTCCCTGCTGCGGGCCGTGCTCTATCAATTACCCTATTTCGCCGTGCAGGTCGTGGGCGTCGTCACCATCCTGCGCTACCGCGGGCGCAGCGCGCTCGACCTGGCGCTCCTCGTACTGATCGCCGTCAGCGCCCTGCAATTTCTGTCCAAGCCGCTGCTGGCGGCATGGCTGGGTTCGGGCGCCACGCCCCAGGCCTATATCGGCTCCACCTATGCCGCCATTTCCCAGAGCGTCGGCGCCGTGCTGCTGATCGCCAACGGCCTGCTCATGCTGCTGATCATCGTGCGCGACGCCATGGCCGAAATGTCGGCGCGCTCGGAAACCGACAAGCTGTCCGGCCTGCTCAACCGCCGGGGCTTCGAGGACCGCGCCAATCGTCTCATGGCCATTGCCCGGCGCGCCAGCATGCCGGGCGCTATGGTGGTGGCCGACCTCGACCACTTCAAGGCGATCAATGACAATCACGGCCACGAGGCCGGCGACCGCGTGATCACCGCCTTTGCCGACATGCTGGCCGGGGCGGCCGACCAGCGGGCGGTGCTGGGGCGGCTGGGCGGCGAGGAATTTGCGGTCTTCATCCCCGGGGCCAACCCCGCCACCGGCCGGCTCTATGCCGAGGGCGTGCGCAGCGGCTTTTCTGGCCTGGTCATGGACCAGCTGCCGCCCGATCACCGGCTCAGCGCCAGCTTCGGCGTGGCCCAGCTGCTGCATGGCGACAGTCTATCCGACCTGTTGCGCCGGGCCGATGCGGCTCTTTACGAAGCCAAGAAGAATGGTCGCGACCGGGTCTGCGTCGCCGAAGTCGACGGCACGCCCCAGCTCGCCGCGTCGCGGCGCAGCAATGCCAGCGCCGATCGCGCCAGCGACAGTACCGAAATCAGGACGTCTCCGCGCCGGTCCGGGCCGTGACCTGCACGATCAGCATGCTGGCGGCCGGGGACGACCTGCGCGGCTTGCCGTCGGCGCATCCCACTGGCTTCAGCTGAAGCGCTTCTGGAAGAATATGCGGCGCGAGCCAGCAGGATGATCTTCGATGGCCCCGAATTCGACGAAGCCGACCTTGCGGTAGAAATCGGGCGCCTGGAAATCGAAGGTTTCGAGCCACATGCCACCCAGGCCCCGTTCGCGGCCCCAGGCTTCGGCGCGCCCGATCAGCGCCTCGCCCAGGCCTTGTCCGCGCGCTTCCTCGGCAACCGACAGGTACTGGACGAACATCCACTCATAGAGGGCATAGCCGGTCAGCCCACCGATGATCTTTCCCGTCTCGTCCTTCAGCAGGAAGCCATAGCTGCGGTAATTGGCGCTGGGGCGCTGGCGTTCCGCCGCCTCGCCGATAATGTTCAGGACGGCCCCGATCTGCTCTTCGTCAGGCGCATCGACGAACTCGATACGGGCCGCGGCGCTCACGACGCATGCGCCCCGATGCGCGCAGTGACTTCGATCTCGATCTTCATGCCAGGCTCGATCATCTGCACGATCAGCATGCTGGCGGCAGGGCGGATATCCTTGAATACCGGACCGACAGCGGCCACGACGGCATTCACGTCATTGCGGTCGCCCACATAATAGACCACCCTCACCGTATCCTGGATCGACGAGCCGGCTTCCTTGAGGGCCTTGTCGATGGTGGCCAGCGCATTGGCCGCCTGCTGGCCGACATCGTCAGGCATGGTCATCGTCGCATAGTCATAGCCGGTCGTGCCGGAGACATAGACCGTATCCTCGTGCCGGACGGCACGGGAATAGCCGAAGGTCGCTTCGAAGGGCGAGCCGGTGGAAACGCGCTGGACCATGGATCAACTCAAGTGTTTGTGGAGGAAATACCGGCTGTGGCCGGGCGGATAATTGGCGATTTCGCCGAACACGGAATAGCCGAGCTTCGCGTAAAAGCCCGGCGCCTGGAAGCTGAATGTGTCGAGCCAGATGCCCGTGCAGTCATGCTGGCGCGCCACCACTTCGGCCTGCTCCATCAGCTGCCGTCCCACACCCTGCCCACGCAGACGCTCGGGCACGAACAGCAGCTCGACGAACATCCAGCCAAAGCCGATGCGGGCAGTCAGCCCGCCATCGGTGGCACCCGTTTCGGGATGGCGCAGCATGAGACCGATCGTGCCAAACTGCCCGGCAAAACCCGGCGTCTGGCTGCGATTGAAGGCAACAAGACCATCCACCACCGCCTGGCGGCTTTCCGGCCGCAATTCGGCCTCGTAGACGATCTCGCTCATGGCTTCAGAGCCAGGGGCGGTCGGCCGCCATCTTGCTTTCGAAGCTGGTGATCGACGGATCGGACTTGAGCGTGCCGGCAATATCGTCCAGCCCTTCGAGCAGGATCTGCTTTCGGCTCGGGTCGATATCGAAGTGGATAGTGCCGCCATCGGGACCCTTGATGGTCTGGGACTCCAGATCCACGGTCAGCGTCGCATTGGAGCCGCGCTCGGCATCGTCGAGCAGCAGCTTGAGCTGCTCGGGGGTGACCACCAGCGGCAGGATCCCGTTCTTGAAGCAGTTATTGTAGAAGATGTCGGCAAAGCTGGTCGAGATCACGCAGCGGATGCCGAAATCGAGCAGCGCCCAGGGCGCATGTTCGCGGCTCGAGCCACAGCCGAAATTGTCGCCGGCCACGATGATGCTCGCCTGGCGATAGCTTGGCTTGTTGAGCACGAAATCGGGATTCTCGGTGCCATCCTCGTTGTAGCGCATCTCGCTGAACAGCGCCGAGCCCAGGCCCGTCCGCTTGATCGTCTTGAGATACTGCTTGGGGATGATCATGTCGGTGTCGATATTGATGATCGGCAGCGGCGCCGCGACCCCGGTCAGGCTAGTGAACTTGTCCATGAACAAACCTCGCTTTGGCGAAGGGTCATCGCGCGAAAGCAGGGTTTGGGTCAAGTCGCGAATGGGCAGAAGCGTTCGGCGAGGTACTG
This sequence comes from Alphaproteobacteria bacterium, assembly GCA_018828145.1. Lineage (GTDB taxonomy): Bacteria > Pseudomonadota > Alphaproteobacteria > Rhizobiales > Devosiaceae > Devosia. The sequence continues at coordinate 56,338 of JAHJWO010000010.1, forward strand.
CTGAGTACGCCGGAGGCGCAGTCGTCTCGCTCCCCCTTGTGGGGAGGGATCAAGGGTGGGGGTGAGTCGGGGGAGTGAGTTTGCCGAAACACACCCCTTCGGGGCCACCTTCCCCACAAGGGGGAGGGAGGCGCCGACTGCCATATCCGTTAGGCCGCCAGGCTCTCCCGGGCGCTCACGCCCAGCATCAGGTTCAGATTCTGCACCGCGGCGCCCGACGCGCCCTTGCCCAGATTGTCATAGACCGCCACCAGCACGGCCTGCGCCCGCGCGTCATTGGCAAAGACATGCAGGGTCATCGTATTGGTGTCGTTATGCGCCTGCGGATCCAGCGCCGGCGTCCGGGCGGTTTCCTCATAGGGCGCCACCACGACGAAGCTGTCCTCGATCGCCGCGAAATGGTCGGCAATGGCGGCATGCAGCTCCCGCCCGCTCGGCACGCGGGCCAGCTGGCCCAGCTGCAGCGGCACGAAGGTGGTCATACCCTGGGCAAAGTCACCCACCGTCGGCACGAAGAGCGGTGCGCTGTCGAGCCCGGTATAGAGCGTCATTTCCGGCACATGCTTGTGGTTGAAGGTCAGCCCATAGGGCATGAAATGACTGGCCGAAGCGCCCGCCGCCTCATATTCGGCGATCATCTGCTTGCCGCCGCCCGAATAGCCGGAAATGCCGTTATAGCTGATGGCATGGTCGGCCGGCAGCAGGCCCGCCGCAATCAGCGGCCGAACATGGGCGATCAGCCCCTGCGGCCAGCAGCCCGGATTGCTGACGAAACGCGCACTGGCAATGGCCTGGCTCTGTCCCTTGTCCATCTCGGCAAAGCCATAGGCCCAGTCGGGATCGACGCGAAAGGCCGTCGAGGCATCGATCACCCGCGTCGTGCCATTCTCGATCAGCGAGACGCTCTCCTTGGCCGCCTCGTCGGGCAGGCAGAGGATCGCCACGTCGGCGGCATTGAGCAGCCGCTTGCGCTCGTCCTGATCCTTGCGCTTGTCGGCGGCAATGGACAGCACTTCGAGGTCGCGCCGGCCGGCCAGGCGCTCGCGGATCTGCAGACCCGTGGTTCCGGCTTCCCCGTCGATGAAAATCTTGGCGACCATTGGCGTTTCTCCCGATGCGGCAGCGTAAATGGACCTCGCATGTGTCGAGGTCAAGACGTCACACCGCGGCTAGAGCACGGTGTCGATCGCCTGCAGCATGGTGATCCAGCCCTTTTCGGTCCGGGAAACCCATTCGGCCCATTGCGCATCCATCTCGTGATAGAGCGTCACAATGGCGCCCGGCCCGTCCGGCTCGGGCTCGATGATCATGGTGACCAGCGAGGTCTGCTCCTCCTCGCTGGGATCGGTATACCAGGTGAAGGCGATCTTGGTGGGGCGCTCAAGCGCCGTGAAGGTGCCCCAGTGGCGGGCCTCGCCGTCGGCCCGCATATCGGCGAACAGGAACCTGCCGCCCACCACCGGGTCGATTTCGCACGCCGTCATTTCCCCGCCGCTGCCCGACTGCTCGCTCCAGGCCTGCTGCCAGAGCCGCACCATGGCCGGATCGAGAAAGGCGTCATAGACACGCTCCGGGCTGGCCTTGAACCGGTGGGTGACCTTGGCTTCGATCGTATCGGCCATCAGCTTTGCTCCTTGTTATCCTGGGCGGCGAGCACGGCATCCATGGCCTCGAGCCCGCCCTTCCAGAAGCGTTCCTGTTGCTCGATCCATTCGCGGGCGCTGCGCAGGGACTCGGGCCGGAAGCTCAGAATGTGCTCGCGACCTGCCTTGCGGCGGCTCACCAGTTCGGCCCGCTCCAGCAGCCGGATATGCTTGCTCACCGAATTCAGCGAAATGGCGAAGGGCGCCGCCAGTTCGGTCACGCGCGCCTCGCCCTGTGACAGGCGCTTGAGGATGGCCCGCCGCGTCGGGTCGGCCAGGGCAATGAGCGTGTGATCGAGCAGGGCATCCGGCGCTTGCATCATTATTAATCCTTATGGGTTAATATTGTCGATCCCGCCCACGGTTGTCAAGCAGGTGCGCCAATGGCATTGCTTTGACCAACTGGACAAAAAACAGGGAGACGAAGATGACCCCACACAACCATGCCAAGGCGGGTGACTATGCCGAAGCCGTGCTCCTGCCGGGCGATCCCCTGCGAGCCAAGTGGATTGCCGAGACCTTTCTCGACGACGCCAAGCTGGTCAATTCGGTGCGCAACTGCCTGGGCTATACCGGCACCTACAAGGGCAAGCGCGTCTCCGTGCAGGCCACCGGCATGGGCCAGCCCTCGCTCTCGATCTATGTGCACGAGCTGATCAACGTCTATGGCCTCAAGACGCTGATCCGCGTCGGCACCTGCGGCGGGCTCAATGCCAGGGTCAAGGTCCGCGACCTGATCCTCGCCCAGGCCGCCTCGACCGACAGCGCCATCGTGCGCGACCGCTTCGGCGCCTACAATTTCGCGCCCATCGCCGATTTCGGCCTGTTGCGCGCCGCCGCTGAAAAGGCCGAGGCCAGGGGCATGCGCTACCATGCCGGCAATATGCTGAGCTCGGACATCTTCTACCATGCCGACGGCATGGCCGGTTACGACAAGCTGCCCGAACACGGCGTCATCGGCGTCGAGATGGAAGCCGCCGCGCTTTATACCCTCGCCGCCCGCTTCGGCGTTCGGGCCCTCACCATCTGCACCATGACCGATTGCCTGATCACCAAGGAAGAGATCGACGCCAACGAGCGCCAGACCTCCTTGCGCGAAATGGTGGAAGTGGCTCTCGAAGTGGCGATCGAGGCCTAGACGCAACTCGGCGCATGAGGGGAGGACCAGCTGGCGCGCCCCTCACGCGCTCGTCATTAACCCTCACCCAATCCGCCACCGTTCTGCCGATATCGCTGTGTTAACCTCCCCTTAACATCGGGGCCCGTCGCACATGCAGCTCAAGCCGAACGCCTATCGCCTCAACGAAACCGTCAAGGGCGTCGAGACGATGACCCGCTTTGCCCTGGCCGTGCTGGCTCTGGCCTCGGGCGTCTATACCTATCTCGGTGTGCGCGGCCTGCTTGATGGCTCGGCCACCTTCGTCTTCTTTGCCGCCATCATCTATTCGGCCGCCGTGTCGGTGGCCATCTATGCCTTCTGGAGCTTCATGCTCCGCTTCGTGCCGCTGGTCACTTCCGGCGTGCAGCGGCTGGCTTTGTTCCTCACCATGGCCATTGGCTGCGCCATGATCATCGCCATGTCGAGCTGGCTCAACGCCGCCGCCCTCGCCGGCTCGGCCTCGCTGGAACAGCATATGGCCGTGACGCTGCAGGGCTATGCCGAGGATCTCGACAATGCCCATGCCAATGCGCTGGCCAGCCAGAGCCTCCTGCCCGACGTGCAGCGCGCGGCCGAGCGCTTTGCCGGCCTTGCCGCCGACGAGCGCGAAAGCGGCGCCCTGACCGGCACCACCGGCTCGGGCAGCGTCGTGCAGCTGCTCACCCAGATGGGCACGCAGATGGACCAGCTGGCCGCCACCATTACCGGCTCGCGCGACGAGGTGGCTTTGCTGTTCGAACAGGGCTCGGCGCGCCTTGCCACCATGCGCGAACTGGTCTCCACACCCGGCGCCATCGAGCCGCGCTCCGACAGTTTCCAGGCCGAGGCCGTCCAGCTCTCCGCCGTCATCGCCGCGCTGCAGCAGACCGACGTCGCCTCCTCGGTCAAGCGCGCCTCGGCTGACCTCTCGGCCGGCTTCATCGCCCCCGTCGCCGATGGCGGCACCGCCGATCTTGCCAATCGGCAGGACCAGGTGATGGAAACCGTGCGTGCCTCGGTGGCCGCCCAGTCCGCGGCGCTGACCCAGGCGGCCGACGAGATCCTCGCCAATCCGCCGGTCGAGCAGCGCCGCTTCGTGCCGCTCTCCAGCGCCGAGGCGGTGATCCGCTACTGGCAGGACTTCATCCCCAGCTGGGCCGGCGCCATTTCCATCGACCTGCTGCCCGTCGTGCTGGTGCTGGTGCTGATGATCGTCAACGACGCCATGCGCAAGGATTCCGAATCCCTCGCCGAGGCCGAGAACATCACCGCCGCCGAAATGCTGCGCGCTATGGCCCTGTTCCGCCAGATGGAGGCGGCCGGCATCGATGTGTCCACCGGCCAGCCGCGCCAGGCGCCCGCGGCGCCGGTCGAGCCCGAACCCATCGACACCGCCACCGTCACCGCCGCGGCGCCTGACGACGCCACCGTGACCCCCATCGATGCGGCGCAGCGCAAGCGTACCGACGGTCCCCGCCCGGCATGAAGACCGCCGCCAACGCCCGCGCCGAGAACACCACATTCTACCGCCGCCTGCTCCACCGGGCGGCCGCGGTCGATGACGGCAATATCCTGCGCGTCGCCTTCTTCGCCCTGCTGATCGGCACTGCCTCGGTGCTCTATGTCGACTTCCGCGAGCTGACCGAAAGCGAGGGCTCGGCCCTGGCCATGCCCATGCAGCCCATCCTGCCGCCCTATGATCCGGAGGGTCCTTCCGAAGGCGCGCGCCCCAATATAACAACCAGCCCTCAAGTGCTTGAACAGCCGCTGGAAATCGCCCTGGGCACCGGTGGACAACTCACCCTGACGGGCTCGATCGAGCTCGGTTCTGCCACCCGCTTCGCTGACGAGATTGCAGCCCGGGGAGAATACGTACAGACTGTGGTTCTCGATTCCCCTGGAGGGTCGGTCGTGGATGCGCTGGCTATCGGCAGTCTGATCCATGAAAAGGGCCTTGGCACCAAGGTCGCTGCCGGCTCGCTGTGCGCCTCGTCCTGCCCCATCATCTTTGCCTCGGGCGCCACCCGCATTGCCAGCCCCGAGGCGGCCATCGGCGTGCACCAGATCTATGCCGCCGCGCTTTCGGGCGATCCGCAGAGCGCCCTGCGCGTTGCCGGCGCCGCCATGAGCGACGCCCAGACCACCACCGCCGAGATCATAAGCCACCTCACCAAGACCGGCGTCGATCCGGCCCTGTGGCTGCATGCCCTCGAGACACCGCCCGACCGGCTCTATTACTTCACGGCAGAGGAGATGACGCGTCTCAAGCTTGTCACGCAACTGGCAAACAATTGATCGCCTGACAGCGGAACCGGCGGAGGACCGGACCGTTCCATCAGGTTAGCAAGCATATTGGCGGGGAGGCCAATAATGACTCAGATTCATACCCTTACACGACACCGCGATATCCAGAACTGGGTGACCGATCGGCATGGCATTCCGGCAATTGCCCGGGTGCGCAACCGCTTCGGCGAAGAGCGCGCCCAGCTCAAGCTGAGCTTCCAGCGCCGCAACCGGCCGGGCCTTGCCAGCCAGGATGAGGGCCTCAGCCCCTGTTCCTGGACCGCCTGGCTTGCCGAACTCGACCGCCAGCAGCTGGCGCTGCAGGTCGACATGGCGGCCGACGACTGCGCCATCGTCGAGCGTCGCGCGGCGAGCTGACCTTCGCGCGAGCCCACCGCTAACCCCCGGACCTGATCCGGGGGCCATTTCCCTTTCCTTTGCATGACGTCACCCACCGCCCTCCGCGGCGGAGGCTGGCCTGCGCCAATCCGGCATTGCGAAAATTGCCGCTTCGGGGTCAATAGGCCGACCCTGACGATTCCCGAGACCTCATGAGCCGGCCCCAGATCGCCCTTGTCCTGCATGCCCTGCTGCTGATCGGGGCGCTGGCCTATCTGGTCCCCGCTTTGACCCGGACCTTTGGCGGCCCCACCGGCTATCTGCTGTCGCTGCTCGCCTATTGGCTCGGCTTCTGCCTGCCGGTTATCGCCCTGCATGTACGCGGACGGCGCAGTCCACACCTCTTTTCCGAGCGGCTGGCCTGGCGGGACTGGTTCATCCCAGCTCTCCTGCTATTGCAGCTGGGCGTGATCAGCCTCGTGGCGATGACGCCCCATACCTCCATGCTGACCACGCATGGCGCCATGCTCGCGGCGCTGATCGGCGTCATCAATGGTCCGCTTGAAGAAATCGCCTGGCGCGGCGGCTTCATGACCCGCTTTGCCGATCGGCCGCGCCTGGGCTTCTGGCTCGGCTGGCTGCTCTTTACCCTCTGGCATGTGCCGCTGGCGCTGAGCCACGATATCGTCTTCGAGGGCGGCTGGATGGCGCTGGTCGGCGGCGCGGCCGCGCTGGGCCTGTTCTGGAACTGGATCGCCTGGCGCACCGGTTCGGTCTTCTGGACATCCATCGCCCACGCCCTCACCAATATCATGGCCTTCTGGGTGCTGTTCGACGGCAACGGCTTCGTGTGAGCCGGCGGCGGCGCGTGCCGACCGCCGGCCCCAGGGTCAATCTAGCCTATCCCTGTTGCGATAGTCGAACTGCTTGCGCATGGCGTCGAGCAGCATGGGCGGCGGTTGGCGCCTCTTGAGCACGGCATGCAGGTCCAGCGGCTCAAGGCCGATATCATAGAGCAGCCGGCTGTCGAGCCGGGACAGCATGATATGGGTCTGGGCGGCCCGGTTATGCCGGCGCAGCCGCACCAGCAGGCGCAGCAGGCGCCACTTGAAAGCAGTCAGGGATGTGAGGCGCGGACGGGCGTCAAAACGCAGGCCGCTGTCGATAACGGTCATTGAACTTCTCCTGAAAACCAGGGGCCATGCCGCGGCATGGCCCCTGGCTATTGGTTGGGATGGATCAGGCAGCCAGCTGCGGCAGGCAGTGGTGGCAGATGGCGCCGATATGGCGGTGATCGGTGCCGCAGCACCCGCCGATCACCCGTATATTGGGCAGCAGCGGCAGGATGCGCTGGTAGCGTTGCGCCAGGTCCTGCCAGTCACCGATATCGAGCACCTCGCTCTCATCGAGCTCGGCATGGCTCTTCATCGAGGCATTGACGCGCAGGCCCCCGATCCGGTCCACCCAGCTCCCCGCATGGCGGATGGTGCTGGCGAAGTGGATCGGATGCACGCAGTTGATCATGTAGTAGGCCGGTGACCCGCCGGTCGCCGCCTCCACTTCACCAATCGCCTGGCCCAGCGGCTTGCCGCCAGGCAGCCTGCCATCGGTTTCGAGCGTGAAGGACAGCACGCACGGCAACCCCGCCGCCGCGGCCAGCTTGGCAATGCCGATCGCCTCGGGCGTATTGGTGAGCGTATAGGCCGTCACCAGGTCCGCCTCGGCCTCGGCAAAAGCTGCCACCTGCCCGTCATGATAGCGCATGGCCTCTTCGACGCTCATCGCGCCATCATATTGCCAGGCATCGCGCCGCGGCCCGATAGCCCCGCTCACCACCGTGGGCACGCCCGATGCATGAAAGCTCTCCGCCACGTCGCGGCAGAAGCGGACGGCCCCGATATTGACCGCACGCAGGCGCTCGGCATCATAGCCCACCAGCGCACCCCAATCAGGATTGGCCCGCCAGGTATTGGTGTCGAACAGGAAACCCTGTCCGGCATTGCGGGCAATCCCGATATAGGGCCGGTAATATTCGCGCATCGCCTGCCGGCCCTGCTCGCTGTCATTGAGCTGGAACACGCTGAAATGGGGCAGGTCATGCCCTTCGTTGAAGATCATATGCGTCTCGATACCGCCATCGGTGACGAACATCTGTCCGGATAGCTGTGGCAGGGTCTTGCTCTGCTTTGCCATTTTGGCCTCCATTGCGACTTGATTTAGCCAGTGAGGCGGCGCTACATCTTGGCCGCCGGTGGTCAAGTGATGCCCCGGATCGGCAGCGCGCATCTAGCAGACTTGCGGTCCAGTCTGTTGCAGCCTGCTATTTCCTTTTGCGATCAATAGTTTGCAGTGCCAGGCGGGCCCACGACCGCGTTTTCGCCCGCATTGCAAAGCTCAAAAACTGTACTGGCGGTACAGTCAGCAGCGAGGGCGGACCCATGTTCAGGAAGGCGACCAAGGGGCAGGAAACCCGCGAACGGCTCCTGGCCATTGCCGAAACCTCGGTACTGGCCAAGGGCTTTGCCGCCACCTCGATCGAGGAGGTGATCGCCGAGGCGGGCATCACCAAGTCCGGCTTTTTCTATCATTTCTCCGACAAGAATGCCCTGGCCCACGAAATGCTGCAGCGCTACGTGGCCGCCAATGACGAGATCTTCGAGGAGCTGTTCGGCCGCGGCGCCGAACTCGCCGATGACCCGCTGCAGAGCTTTCTCATCGGCCTCAAGCTCTTGGCCGAGACCATGGCTGACCTGCCCAATGGCCATCCGGGGTGCCTCATCGCCAGCGTCTGCTATCAGGAGCGCCTGTTCGACCACACCGTGCGCCAGCTCACTGCCGACTCGGTCCACAAGTGGAATGCCTTCTTCCGCGAGCGCATCGACGCCATCGCCGCCGCCCATCCCCCGGCCGAGCCGGTCGACCTCGATCAACTCGCCGGCATGATGAGCTGCATCGTCGATGGCGGCATTATCATGAGCAAGACGCTGGGCGACCCATCCATCCTGCCCAAGCAGATTCTGCTGTTCCGCAGCTATGTCAAACTGCTGTTCCAGCCCTGAGGCATGATCGCGGCGCCGCTGCTGGACGAATCCGCGCCGCCCGTCCTTGCGCGAGCCCCCAAAAACCCGCTATGTGCCCCGCCAAGGTGTACCCACCAGTACGGCGAGGAGCTTTCCCATCATGGCCACCCATTCCCTATTCCTCTTGCCCGGCGACGGCATCGGCACCGAGATCATGGTCGAGGTCGAAAAGCTGATCGCCTGGACCAATGCCGAGCAGCTCACCGATTTCTCGACCGATACGGGTCTGGCCGGCGGCGCCGCCTATGACGCCCATCAGGTCGCCATCACCGATGAGGATACGGAAAAGGCCAAGGCCGCCGATGCGGTGATCTTCGGCGCCGTGGGCGGCCCGAAGTGGGACAATGTCCCCTATGAGCACCGCCCGGAAGCCGCGCTCCTGCGCCTGCGCAAGGAAATGGCCGTGTTCGCCAATCTGCGCCCCGCCATCTGCTACCCGGCCCTGGCCGACGCCTCCTCGCTCAAGCGCGAACTTGTCGAAGGCCTCGATATCCTCATCGTGCGCGAGCTGACCGGCGGCGTCTATTTCGGCGAGCCCAAGACCATCACCGATCTCGGCGATGGCCAGAAGCGCGCCATCGACACCCAGGTCTACGAAACCTACGAAATCGACCGCATCGCCCGCGTCGCCTTCGACCTCGCCCGCACCCGCAACAACAAGGTGCACTCGGCCGACAAGAAGAACGTGATGAAGTCCGGCGTGCTCTGGGACGAAGTGGTCAAGGGCGTCGGCAAGGACTATGCCGATGTCGAGCTGCACCATATCCTGGCCGATAACGCCGCCATGCAGCTGGTGCGCAATCCCAAGCAGTTCGACGTCATGGTCACCGATAACCTGTTCGGCGACATCCTCTCCGACGTCGCCGCCATGCTGACCGGCTCGCTGGGCATGCTGCCCTCGGCGTCCCTCGGCGCGTCCGATCCGGTCACCGGCAAGCGCAAGGCCTTCTACGAGCCCGTGCACGGCTCGGCCCCCGACATTGCCGGCAAGGGCATTGCCAACCCCATCGCCATGATCGCCTCGGTCGCCATGGCCCTGCGCTACAGCTTCGGCATGATCGAGCTGGCCACCAATATCGAAAACGCCATCTCCGCCGTGCTCTCGGACGGCCTGCGCACCGGCGACATCGCCCAGGACAACCGCCGGACCGTCGGCACCGAGGAAATGGGCGCAGCCATCCTGGCCAAGCTGAAGTCGTAACCGGCCTTTCAGTCGACACCCTCCCCCGGTGCCGCGCGGCAGGTGCTCGTCGATCTTGAACAACAAAAAGCCCCGGCGCTCGCGCACCGGGGCTTTTGCAATTCATGCGACCAGCAGCTTACTCGGCGGCAGGCGCTTCGTCGGCAGCGGCTTCCTCGACCGGAGCGGCCTTGGGAGCGTTCTTGGCTTCTTCGATGGCGGCAGCCTTGGCGGCCTTCTCGTCAGCGCGTGCCACGGCCTTTTCGCCCGGCTTGCCCTTGTTGGGGTTGCTGCGGGCTTCACGGTTGGCAACGCCAGCCGTGTCGAGGAAGCGCAGCACGCGGTCGGTCGGCTGGGCGCCGACGCTCAGCCAATGCTTGGCGCGCTCGACATTGAGCACCACGCGGCCTTCATTGTCCTTGGCCAGCAGCGGGTTGAACGTGCCGAGCTTTTCGATGAAGCGGCCGTCGCGGGGCGAGCGGGCATCGGCAACGACGATATGGTAGAACGGGCGCTTCTTGGTGCCACCACGGGCGAGACGGAGCTTGAGGGCCATTTTGGTATCCTTGAGTTAGGTTGAGACGATTATTTCTTCTTGCCCAGGCCGGGAAGGCCGGGGAAACGGGGAACACCGCCGAGCCCGGGCAGGCCCGAACCGGAGGTCTTGAGCAGCGCGCCGACATCGCTCGGCAGCTTTTCGGTCAGCTGGGGTGTCTGCACCGAGGGCAGGCCCTTGAGCTGGTTGGGGTCGATGCCGGCCTGGCGGGCCATGGCCTCGAGCTGGGCCGGGTCCATTTTGCTCATGTCGGGCATGCCGCCGAGCATATTGCCCATCTTGCCGCCAAACATGCCGCCCAGCGCACCCATGCCGCCCTTGCCGACCTTCTTCATCATGTCGGCCATCTGGCGGTGCTGCTTGGCGAGCTTGTTGATCTCGCTCACCTCGACGCCCGCGCCGGCGGCAATGCGCTTGCGGCGGCTGGCATTGAGCAGGTCGGGATTGGCGCGCTCTTTCTTGGTCATCGAATTGATGATGGCGATCTGGCGATCGAACACCTTCTCGTCGACATTGGAATTGGCCATGGCCTTCTTGAGCTGGCCGGCGCCGGGCAGCATGCCCATCAACCCGCCCATGCCACCCATCTTCTTCATCTGGATGAGCTGGTTGCGCAGGTCGTCGAGGTCGAAGCTGCCCTTCTTGAGCTTGCGCGCCATCTTCTGCGCGTCTTCGGCCGAGACGTGCTCGGCGGCCTTTTCGACCAGCGAGACGATGTCGCCCATGCCCAGGATTCGGTCGGCAATACGCGAAGGATGGAAATCCTCCAGCGCATCCATCTTTTCGCCGACGCCGATCAGCTTGATCGGCTTGCCGGTCGCCGCGCGCATCGAGAGCGCCGCGCCGCCACGGCCATCGCCATCGACGCGCGTCATCACGATGCCGGTCACATCGAGCCGGCTGTCAAAGCTGCGCGCGACATTGATCGCGTCCTGGCCGGTCAGCGCATCGACGACCAGCAGGATTTCATGCGGGCTGGCAATGGCCTTGATCTCGGCCGTTTCGGCCATCAGCTCTTCGTCGATATGGGTGCGGCCGGCCGTATCGAGGATCAGCACGTCATAGCCGCCCAGGCGCGCCTCGCGCTCGGCGCGGCGGGCGATCTGCACCGGAGTTTCCGTCGTGACGATGGCCAGCGTATCGACGCCCACCTGCTCGCCCAGCACCCGCAGCTGCTCCATCGCGGCCGGGCGGCGCGTATCGAGCGAGGCGAGCAGCACCTTCTTCTTGTTGCGCTCGGTCAGCCGCTTGGCGATCTTGGCGGTCGTCGTGGTCTTGCCCGAGCCCTGCAGGCCCACCATCAGCAGCGTCACCGGCGCCTTGGCATTGAGGTCGATCGGCACGGCATCCGAGCCGAGCACCGCAACCAGCTCGTCATTGACGATCTTGACGACCTGCTGGCCCGGCGTCACCGAACGGGTCACCTCGGCGCCCACGGCGCGCTCGCGCACCTGCTCGACAAACGCCCGGACCACTTCGAGCGAGACGTCGGCCTCGATCAGCGCGCGGCGAATCTCGCGCATCGCCGCATCGACGTCGGCGGCATTGAGCGCACCGCGTCCGCGCAGTCCTTCGAAGATTTTGCCAAGCCGGTCGCTTAAGCTCTCAAACATTGTCCGTCCTTGTTCTCACCGGTCGATCCGGCAGAGATAGGATCCATCAGTCCAAACGCCAAACCCACCCGCGGGCGCAACGCGCTGGCGGATGGTGGCCTCCGGGATCGGTTTATACCCTTGGGGGGTCCCGGTCGGCTGGTCAGGAGCAAAGCCTGATGAATGGGCGCGGTGTAGGGGAAACCACCCGCTGAGTCAAGGAAAGCGCAAGCGGCCCGGCGGCGCGACCCCGGTCTGGGCCGCGTTACCCATCGCCACCGATTCTGTGCACCGGTTAAGGAACTTGTGCCAAATGCCCGCTACAATCGGGCCCACCACGTCAATTTCGGACGATCAGCCAATGAGCCTGCCGGCAGGGCCGACCCTGACCAATGCCACAACGAGCGCCCCTGCGGCGCTCGATTTCGTGTTGTTCGACAGCTTGGCGACGGCCGAGTCCGCCTGGCGCGCGCTCGAAGCCGTGGCGGTGCTCACTCCGTATCAGCGCTTTGACTGGCTTGCGGGCCTCGTCGCCTCGGGGCTCGAAAGCGGCGCCGGCCTCTGCGTCGCGCTGGTCCGCCGCAATGGCCGCGCCGTTGCCCTCCTGCCCCTGCGCATCACCCGCCGCTTCGGCCTTGCCACCGCCCGGATGCTGGGCACCGACCAGTCCAATTGCGACTGGCTGGTCACCCTGCCCGATTTTGCCCCCGACGCCGCCCAGCTGCGCGATCTGCTCGCCCGCATCGGCCGCGAGGCCGGGGGCATCGATATTCTCTCCCTGCTCAATCAGCCGGCGCAATGGCAGGGCAAGCCCAATGCCATGCTGGCGCTGGGCCGCTCGCCCGGCGCCTCCAATCTCTACACCGCCACCATCGGCCCCACCCCGGTGCCCTATATCGAGCATCGCCTCGCCACCAAGCGCCGCAGCAATATCAAGCGCGGCATCCGCCGGCTGGTCGAGCTCCACGGCCCGGTCCGGGTGGTCCGCGTCGGCGATGCGGCGACGCTCGACAAGGTCCACGCCGCCTTCCTCGAGCAGCGCGCCCTGCGCTTTGAGGAAATGGGCATCCGCAATATCTTTGCCGAGCCCGGTTTCATGCGCTTCTTCCGCCAGCTCGCCATCGACAGCTTCGACGAGGAGCGACCGGCGCTGACGCTGCATGCGCTCTATGCGGGCGACGAAATCCTCGCCACCTGCTGGGGCGCCATGGCCGGCAATCATTATTCCCAATATATCAATTCCACCGCCGCCGGCCCGGCCGCCAAATATAGCCTCATGGCCGTGCTCATCGCCGAGGTGATGGACGATCTGACCCAGTCGGGCATCATCACCTTCGACATGGGCCTGGGCGATTTCGAGTACAAGGTCGAGTGGACCGAGCCCGAGCCGGTCTTTCACAGCGTCATCGCGCTGACCGCCAGGGGCCGGATCGCCGCACGCCTGCTCGAGCAGCGCGCCGCCATCAAGCGGGTGATCAAGCAGACGCCCGCCCTCTGGTCCGCCGCCCGCGCCCTGCGCCGCCAGTTGCTGCGCTTCCGCGGCAGGCCCTGACATGAGCGCCGTCCCTTTCCTGGCGGGGTCGGATCCCGCCCCAAGGGTCACCCTGGGCGATGCCCATGCCGTGTCCCTGCCTGCCTGGCAGGCCCTGGCATCGGCCGGAGGCAATGGCTTCATGCATCCCGCCGCCCTCGCTGCCGCGGCAGAGGCCGGCGCCGATATCGTGACGCTCTGCGCCTGGCGCGGCGAGGCCCTGGTGGGCTTCTGGGCCCTCCGTCGGGGCCGGCCGCAGCCCCTCCTGCCGGTGCAGCTTGAAGCCCTGCCCTATGACTATGCCTTCCTCTCGACGCCCCTGCTCGCCCAGGGCGAGGCCGCTGCGGTCATGCCGGCTTTCCTCGCTGCCATCGCCGCCGCCCCAGATCTGCCCAAAGCGCTCTGGCTCAAGGATTTCGATGCCGATGGCCCGGCCCTCGCCGCGCTGGCTGCCCTGCCGCAGACCAGCATTCGCCGGCTGAGCCGCCCCGTGGCCACAAGGGAGCAGGGCATCAAGCCCAGCGGCTCCACCCGCAAGAAACTGCGCCAGCATTTCAACCGGCTGGCTGCTCTCGGTTCCGTCGACATCGTCGATCATCGCGCGCCGGAGGCAATCGGCGCCGCTCTGGACCGTTTCCTCGTGCTCGAAGCGGCCAGCTGGAAGGGCGGCAAGGGCACCGCGCTCTCCAGCAAGCCCGCCGATGCCGGCTTTGCCAGCCGCATGTTCACCGGCCTCGCCGAGACCGGCGCCGCCTCGATCATCGAGCTGCGGCTCGATGGCGCCGTGCTGGCCAGCCAGGTCCTGCTCCATTGCGGGCCGCATGCCTTCACCTGGAAGATCGCCTTCGACGGCGCCTTTGCCAAATATTCGCCGGGTTCGGTCCTCGTCGACAGGCTCACCGAGACCCTGTTGGCCGGCGACATCACCCTGATCGATTCCTGCGCGCTGGACAGCGGTTTCATGGGCCAGCTCTTCAGCGGCCGCAAGACCACGGTCGATCTCGTCCTCTCGGCCACGCCGCGTCCCGGTCTGTCCTATCGCCTCGCCGCCGCCTATCAACAGGCCTACCACCAGCTGCGCCAGTGGCGCGATCAGCTGCGCGCCCGCCGCTAGAAAGCAGCCAGGCAAAAAAGCGGCCCGGATTTCCCCGGGCCGCTTCAATCGATCAGTCGACCAGCCTTACATGCCGATCTGCTTGGGCTTGGCCTTGTCGCGATAATAGTAGTTGGCATCCTTGCCCAGCACGAGCGAGCGGATCAGCTTGCGCAGGCCCTCGCTCTTGCGCAGCGGCGCGGCCAGCAGCGCCAGCCCCTGCACGGCGGCAACCTTGACCCCGTCCAGCACCGGGCTGACGCCGGGCGCCTTTTGCGGGAAGCCGCGGTCGCGCAGCATGGAATTGGCGACATAGAGGTGGTTGCGGCGCTTCACCTCGGGTGTCTTCCAGGTAATGGCCAGCGAGATGGAATAGGTGTCCTTGGTCTTGACCCAGTGCGGCCAGATATAGGGCACGAAGACGCCCTCGCCCGGCTGCAGCTCATTGATCGTGCCCTTGGGGGCAAAGGCCTCGTCGAACTTGAGATTGCGATGCTTGGTGATCGCATGCTCGATCTGGTCTTCGCTGGCGATCGAGCGGTCACTATTGTCATAGATGGCAAACTGCTTGTCGCCATGCACCTGCACGAAGAAATTGTCTTCGCTGTCGAGATGGAAGGGCGTGGTCGAGTTGGGCGAGGACACGAACATGAAGCCCTGGATATCGGTAAACCGGGCTTCCCTGGCACTGGCAAAGCCCTGCGCCACCGCCACCGAGGCCAGGGCCTCCTCGAGCAGGGCCTTGTAGGTCGGGTGATGCTCGACGCGCTTGAGCACCATCCAGGCGCCGGCGGTCTCGATCTGCTTGATCACCTCTTCGGGGTCGAGATCGACCAGCGGCGTCGAGGACGGGTCCTGGCTCACATTGGCCTTGCCCGAATTGTATTCGATGCGGTCGCGCGGCAGCGTCTTGACCAGGTCGAGGATGGCCGGCAGCGTCAGGCACGGATCGCCCGCCAGGCCATGGCGGATGCGGAACGGCTGGTTGGGAAACAGCGCCTTGAAGGCAGAGTCGTCAGCGGTCAGCAGCGGTGTCGTCATGTCCTGGTCTCCTTGACTGTCTTGATACGGTGCACCAGCCCCTTGAGCTGGCTGCGCAGGCCGCGTCGCGCGGCCATCAGCGCCACGATGGCGCCGGCAATGGGGTCATTGGCATGGGTGGGGATCAGCATGTCGCCCACGCAGAGGCGCTCGCGCCACACATGGTCGATCATCGGATGGCCGGCATCGGCGGTGGAATCGACCAGCGCAATGCCCGGATCGGCCGCAAACAGCCGCGTCAGTTCCACCGTCAGCTGCACGCCGGGCGAGTAGCGCGCCAGCGCCTCGTCATAGGCGATCTTGAAGAACAGGGCGCGGTTCCCATGCTGCAGCACAATGCCCGAGGCGACAGCCCGGTCATCGACGCGCAGTTCGGCAATGGTGAAAACACCTGCACCGGCAGCCTCGCGCGCAAAGGCGGCGTCATCTGCCCTCTGGCCCAGCCCGGTTCCCGCCTGTCCCTTCCAGCCGCGCGCTTCCAGCGCGAAGAACCGCTCCAGCGCCGCAGTCACCGCGGCCGGATCGCGCGCCACCGTGAAGGCAACCGTGCCCTCCTCTTCGAGCCGGTTGCGCAGCCGGCGCAGGTCCTTGAGCCTTTTTGAGCCGAAGCCGCCCCGGAGATAGCTCTCCGCGTCCTGGCTGGCGTCGAGCGCCGCGCGCTCGTGTTCATTGTGTATCGTGGCGACCAGGCCGCGGGTCCTCATGGCGGCTGAGAGCGCACCAAAGGCCGGTCCATCCAGTGTCATGGCGGGCAGCGAGAGCAGACGCGCCCCGGCCGCTCTCGCGGCATCGATCAACGCCCCGGCCGCCTGTTCGGCATGCGCGCCGCACAGCAGCGGCACGGTGAGCGGACTATAGGGCTGCTGGGCCACCAGCGCCGGCACCGGCAGGCGCAGCGCCGACCACGCCCAGACGACCGGCAGCAAGCCGGTAAGCCGCGTCCCACTATGGGCGAGCAGGGCTTGTGGACTGCTTTGCTTGGGGCCGCAGCCAAAGGCGGGCAGCGCATAGCCCGGCGCAAAGAACGCATTGGGTTCGATGGCAGCCTCGGCCAGCCCGTCCCAGGCCGCACGGGGGACCTGGTCGAGCGGCAGCGTGCTGGCGGGGCCCGGCGTCGCGATGACCCCGGCCGGCAGATTGCCCGCGCTTTCGATCGCTGTTCCGCTCATCTCGGCCGCTTCTCCCACTCTCTCGCCTGCACAAATAGCGGGAATGGTGCAGCCATGGGCAAAAGCTTCCGACCCTGGTTAAAGCGCCATGAGCGGGAAGTCTTTACGGCATATGAACAATTGCCGGCCGGACGCCTGCCGCGTGGCCCTCGCGCCGGCCTGCCACTGGCAATTTTCACCGGCATCGGCCATATAGGGGCCAATCCTACCAAACCTCAGGCGAGGCAGACTGTGAGCGGCGTGCCGTTTCTCAAGATGAACGGGCTGGGCAACCAGATCATCGTGGTCGACATGCGCGGCCGCGCCGGCCGTGTCACGCCCGAAGCCGCAATTGCCATCAATGCCACGCCCGGCACCAAGTTCGATCAGATCATGGCCATCCATGATCCTCAGGTCCCCGGCACCGCCGCCTATATCGACATCATCAATTCCGACGGCTCGCGCGCCCAGGCCTGTGGCAACGGCATGCGCTGCGTTACCCAGTTTCTGGCCTCGGAAGGCGTTCATCAGTCGTTCACCTTCGAGACCGTGGCAGGGATTTTGTTTGGCGAAGTCATGGCAGATGGGTTGATCACCGTCGACATGGGCACGCCAAAGTTCGCCTGGTACGACATTCCCCTGGCCGAGGAATTCGCCGATACCCGCAAGATCGAGCTGCAGATCGGCCCCATCGACGCGCCGGTGCTGCACTCACCATCGGTCGCCTCCATGGGCAATCCGCAGGCCACCTTCTGGGTCAACCAGGACGTCTGGAGCTATGCGCTCGACCGCTTCGGCCCCATGCTGGAAAACCATCCGATCTTCCCCGAGCGCGCAAATATCTCGATCGCTCAGGTACTTGCGCCAGACCGCATCATCCTGCGCACCTGGGAACGCGGCGCCGGCCTCACCGAGGCCTGCGGCACTGCCGCCTGCGCCGCCGTGGTCAACGGTGCCCGCACCCGCCGCACCGCCCGCAAGGCCACCGTCACACTGCCGGGCGGCGACCTGCTGATCGAGTGGCGCGACGATGACCACGTCGTGCTCACCGGCCCGGCCGAGCTGGAATGGACCGGCACGCTCGACCCGGCCACAGGCGCCTGGACCCGCACCGAGGCCGCGGCCTGATGGCCGTCGAAACCCTGACATTTGGCTGCCGGCTCAATGCCTATGAAGCCGAGGTGATGAAGGCCGAAGCCGTCAAGGCGGGGCTGGAAAACGCCGTGATCATCAACACCTGCGCCGTCACCGCCGAGGCCGTCAAGCAGGCAAGGCAGGCGGTGCGCAAGGCGCGCCGCGACCATCCCGATGCCCGCATCATCGTCACCGGCTGCGCCGCCCAGACCGAGGCGCGCAGCTTTGGCGACATGCCCGAAGTCGACCTCGTTATCGGCAACAATGACAAGATGAAGGCCGCCAGCTACACCCCCATGGTGTTCGGCACCCCCCTCAACGACAAGGTGCAGGTCAACGACATCATGAGCGTGCGGGAAACCGCGGGCCATCTGATCGAGGGCATGGACGGCCGCGCCCGCGCCTTCGTCCAGGTGCAGAATGGCTGCGACCACCGCTGCACCTTCTGCATCATCCCCTTCGGCCGTGGCCCTTCGCGCTCGGTGCCTATGGGCATGGTGGTCGACCAGGTCAAAAAGCTCGTCGCCAATGGCTATCGCGAAGTGGTGCTGACCGGCGTCGACATCACCTCCTATGGCCCCGACCTGCCCGGCGCCCCGACTTTGGGCAAGCTGACCCAGTCCATCCTGCGCCACGTGCCCGACCTGCCGCGCCTGCGCATTTCCTCCATCGACTCCATCGAGGCCGATAACGCCCTCTACGACGCCGTCGCCAGCGACCGCCGCCTGATGCCGCATCTGCATCTGTCCCTGCAATCAGGCGACGACATGATCCTGAAGCGCATGAAGCGCCGCCACAGCCGCGACGACGCGCTGGCCATCGTCGCCAAGCTGCGCGCGCTCCGCTCCGACATGGTCTTTGGCGCCGATATCATTGCCGGATTCCCCACCGAAGACGATGCCATGTTCGAGAACACCCTGCGCATCGTCACCGAAGCCAACCTGACCTACCTGCACGTCTTCCCCTATTCGCCGCGCGAAGGCACGCCGGCCGCGCGCATGCCGCAGGTCGACCCCCGGATCGCCAGAAAACGTGCAGCACGCTTGCGGCAAACCGGCAGCATGCAGCTGGCAAAACTCAGTTCTGCCCGCGTCGGCCACATTGAAAATGTGCTGATCGAGCGCAACGATCTCGGCCGCACCGAACAGTTCCTTCCCATTGCCGTACCCGGCACGCAACCGGGCGAATTGCTGGCCGTTCGGGTCACGGGCGTCACCGCCGATGGCCTTGTCGGCGAAGCGCTGCGCGAAGCCGCCTGATTCAGGGCACGGACCTAAAGGCATAGTATGACCGAGAAAAAGCCGGGATTCTTCAAGCGCTTGTTTGGCGGCGAAACGCCCGCCCAGCCGCCCGCGCCGCCCGAAACGCTACCCGGGCCGACCCCGGTTCCGGAGCCCGTTGCCCCCACGCCGGCGCCACCCCCGGACCTTGTTCCCGAGCCGGAACCCGTCCCCCTGCCGGGCCCGCCCGAGACCACGCCGGACTATATCGAAGACATCGAGGAACAGGCCGCTGCGCCCGCGCAAGCCATTGAAGAACCGACGGTTTTCGTGCCCCTCGACCCGCCCGCCGTGGTGGAAGTCCCGCTGGAACAGCCGCGCCAGGGCTGGTTCGCCCGACTGGCTTCCGGCCTCAAGCGCTCCTCCGACCAGCTCACCGGCTCGATCACCTCGGTCTTCACCAAGCGCAAGCTCGATGCCGCGACCCTCGACGAGCTGGAAGACGTCCTGATCCAGGCCGATCTCGGCATCGAGACGGCCATGGCCATCACCGAAACGCTGCGCCGCGACCGCTTCGATCGCGACGTAACCGGAGAGGACGTCCGCGCCGTGCTGGCCGCCGAGGTCGAGAAAGTGCTGGGTCCCGTAGCCCGGCCACTGGTCATCGACCCATCGCAAAAGCCCTTCGTCATCCTGATGATCGGGGTCAATGGCTCGGGCAAGACCACGACCATCGGCAAGCTGGCGCAGAAACTGGCCGATGAAGGCCGCTCGGTTATGCTGGCGGCCGGCGACACCTTCCGCGCCGCCGCCATCGAGCAGCTGCAGATCTGGGGCCAGCGCACCAATGCGCCGGTCATCTCGCGCCCCGCCGGCGCCGACGCCTCGGGCCTCGCCTTCGACGCCGTGACCCAGGCCCGCGCCGAGGGGCGCGACGTGCTGATCATCGACACCGCCGGGCGCCTGCAAAACCGTGACGAGCTGATGAACGAGCTCGAAAAGGTCATCCGCGTCATCAAGAAGGTCGACCCCAGCGCGCCGCACGCAACGCTGCTGACGCTCGACGCCACGACGGGGCAGAATGCGCTCAAGCAGGTCGAGATTTTCGGCCAGCGCGCCGGTGTCACGGGCCTCGTGATGACCAAGCTCGACGGCACGGCGCGTGGCGGCATTCTCGTGGCCATCGCGCGCAAATTCGGCCTGCCGGTGCATTTCATCGGCGTCGGCGAAAGCGTGGGCGATCTCGAACCCTTTACCGCGTCCGAGTTTGCCCGGGCCATTGCGGGAGGCGACTAGCCGCAATCTTAACACGCTTGCGGGCTATGCCGACCTTGCAAGCCGGGGCGCTTGCCCTCACATTGCCCCTGTTGCCACTAGAGATTTGCCATGACCGAGAATGCCGAGCCGGAGATCAACTGGGACGAGCTTCGCCCCCAGCTCATCAAGATGGCACTCGAACTGGGTCCGCTGGTCGTCTTCTTCATCATGAATGCGCGCGCCGACATTTTTGTCGCCACGGCCTGGTTCATGGGCGCCATGCTGATCTCGCTGGCCGCAAGCTGGCTGATCCTTAAGAAGATCGCCGTAATGCCGCTGGTTACCGGCGTCGTGGTGCTGGTTTTCGGCGGCCTGACGCTCTGGCTGCAGGACGACACCTTCATCAAGATCAAGCCCACCATCACCAATGGCCTGTTCGCCACGGTGCTGCTGGGCGGCCTGGTGTTCGGGCATTCGCTGCTGAAATATGTCTTCGGTGATGTCTACAAGCTCCGCCCCGAGGGCTGGAGCAAGCTGACGCTCAACTGGGGCCTGTTTTTCGTCGTGCTGGCCGTGCTCAACGAAATCCTCTGGCGCAACTTCCCCACCGATTTCTGGGTCGCCTTCAAGGTCTGGGGCGTGATGCCGCTGACCGTGATCTTCTCGATCAGCCAGGTAAGCCTGCTCAACAAGTATGCGCCGGCGGCCGAGCCGAAGCACGTGCCGCCCATCGTGGTGGAGAGCTAGCCGAAGACGCCGATGACGACGCCGTCGATCAGCAGCACGCCAAGCAGATAGCCGCCATCGATGAGGGTCCGCGTCCAGGGCGCGCCTTCATAGCGGTGATTGATGATCATCGATGTGATGACAAAGCCCAGCCACATATGGGCGCCGACGATCAGCCCATTGGTGACACTGGTTGTTTCCAGCAGGGCCGGCGTCAGCAGGGCGATGAAATAGGCCATGACGAAGAGCAGCGCCGCCGACCAGATAAACGGCGTGTAGTCGTTGCCCATCGTCTCCTTTGTCTTGCCGATAGCGGCAAGCCATTGCTTTGACAGGGCCATGTACCAGGCGGCACCAAAAGCGAAGCTGGCGACGGTCGCCAGGACCACGGCCAGCCAGTTGACGGCAAAATGCGACATGTTGAACTCCCCCGAAGCACTGTTGTGCGCGGGAGATATTAGCGCGTGACGGGCCGTCCTGCCACGCCCCCGGCGCTATGCGCCAACAGCATTGCGATGGCCTACAGCCCGCCCATCTTGCAGATCAGATCCCACTCGTCCGGGGACACTTTCGAGACCGAAAGCCGGGACAGCTTGACCAGTTCGAGGTTGGCCAGTTCCGGCGTGGCCTTGACCGTCGCCAGGGTCACCGGCTTGGGCAAGGGCTTGACCGCTTCGACATCGACGCATTCCCACACGATATTGCCCTTGTCGTTGGGCTCGGCCGTGCTGTCGGGATGGGCCAGGGCGATCACCTTGATGATGCCCACGATCTCCTTGCCGATATTGGAATGGTAGAAGAAGGCCAGGTCGCCCAGTGCCATCGCCTTCATGTTGTTGCGCGCGGTGTAGTTGCGCACGCCATGCCACTGCTCGGGCTCGCCGCGCTTGGTCTTGGCCATCATGTCATCGAAGGAGAAGACGTCCGGCTCCGATTTCATCAACCAATAGGCCATCGCATCACACCTTCGGAGACATGTGGTCGTAGGCCAGCCGCCAGGGCTTGATCTCGACACTATCGAAAATGCCCTCGGAGACGAATGGGTCGGCATTGAAGATCGTCGTGGCGGCCTCGAGCGTTTCGGCTTCGATCACCACCAGCGAGCCCTCGGGCGTGCCTTCCGCATTGAGCAGCGCCCCGGCCAGCCGCAGCTGCTGCCCTAGGCTATCCAGATGCTGCAAATGCACCGGGCGCACGGCCAGGCGCTTGTCGATCGTGCCCGGCCTGTCCTTGGCGATCATGGCAAACAGCATTGAAGTCAGTCCTCTCGTTTGAGCGGGCGGGCCATCAGCCCCGCCACCACTGTGGCAATATCGGCCTGGCCGCTCAAGACGGCATGCACGGCCTGGATCAGCGGCGCATCGACATCAAGGCTCCGGGCCAGCGCCTCGGCAACCGGCGTGGTGGAGACGCCTTCCGCAAGCTTGGCGCCACCGGCCATGATCGTCTCGACGGAGAGCCCCCGGCCCAGCGCCATGCCGAACTGGTAATTGCGCGACTGCACCGAGGTGCAGGTCAGCGTCAGATCGCCGAGCCCCGCCAACCCGGTCAGCGTACTGGCCGAGCCGCCCATGGCCGAGACCATGCGTGCCATTTCGGCAAAGGCCCGGGCAATCAGCGCCGAGCGAGCCGACGCGCCCAACTCCGCACCTTCAATGGCGCCACAGGCCAGGGCGTAGACATTCTTGAGCGCCCCGGCGATCTCCACCCCGATGCGGTCATCGGCGGCATAGGGCCGGAAGCTCGGGCCGGCCAGGGCCGCCGCAAGCATCGAAGTATCGCCGGCATCGTCCCCTGCCAGCGTCACAGCGGTCGGCCGACCGGCCGCCACATCGGCCGCAAAGCTGGGGCCGGACAGCACATAGGGAACGGCGTCGGGCGCCATGTCGGCGAGGATTTCGCTCTGCCGGTCGAGCGTACCGGTTTCAAGACCCTTGGCCGACAGCACCACCGGCTTGCCGGCAAGCAGCGCCGGATCGAGCGCCCCCAAGGCGGCCCGGCTCGACTGCGCCGGTACGGCGAGGATGACGAAATCGGCCATGCCGGCCTGCATGGTGGCGATAATGGCTTCGTGCAGGCGCTGCTCGCCCAGATAGCTGCGATTGGTTCGCGCGCTGTTGATTTCCGCGACCTGGGCGGCGTCGCGCGCCACCAGCGATACCTGCCGGCCCGCCATGGCAGCAGCCTGCGCCAGGGCGGTGCCCCAGGCGCCCCCGCCAATGACGCTGACAGTTTCAAGCCGCATCGGGCGCTATCCTCATGTCGTCGAGATCGAGCGGCCAGCGCGGACGCGCGGTGAAATCGAGCCCATCCTGCGCCCCAAGCGCAAAGCGCTCGGCCCCCGCCCAGGCCACCATGGCGCCATTGTCGGTGCAAAGCGCAATCGGCGGTACCACGAGCGTCGCGCCAGCGGCAGCACAAACCGCCTGCAATGCCGCGGCAATGGTCCGGTTGGCGGCAACGCCGCCGGCCACGACCAATTGCATCTTCTGGCCGGGATAGTCGGCCGCAAGCCGCTCCAGCGCCTGGCGCGATCGCGTCGCCACCACATCGGCCACCGCCTGCTGGAAGCTGGCGGCAATGTCGGCGACATCCTGGTCGCTGAGCGGCGCAAGCGCCTCGGCCTGGAGGCGCACCGCAGTCTTGAGACCGGAAAAGGAGAAATCGAGCCGCGGCTCGCGCAGCAGCGGCCGCGGAAACTTGAACCGCTTGGCATCGCCCGACTTGGCGATCTGCTCGACCGCCGGACCGCCGGGATGACCAAGGCTGAGCAGCTTGGCGACCTTGTCGAAGGCCTCGCCTAGCGCGTCGTCTATCGTCGTGCCCCAGCGCTCATAATCGCCCACGCCCCGCACCAGCACGAACTGGCTGTGCCCGCCCGAGACCAGCAGCATCAGATAGGGAAATTGCACGCCATCGGTCAGTCGGGCCGTCAGGGCATGGGCCTCGAGGTGATTGACCGCGATCAGTGGCTTGCCCAGCGCCGCGGCAAGCGCCTTGGCGGTGGTGAGACCCACCAGCACGCCCCCGATCAACCCCGGACCGGCTGTCGCCGCAATGGCGTCGACATCGGCCAGGTCGATCCCCGCCTCCCGGCAGGCCTGGGTGATGATATGGTCGAGCCAGGTGACATGGGCCCGCGCCGCCAGCTCCGGCACCACGCCGCCGAATGCCGCATGTTCATCGAGCTGGCTGCGGACCACATTGGAACGAATCGTTGCCCTGCCGGATTGGTCGCGCATGACCACGGCGGCCGCGGTTTCGTCGCAGCTGGTCTCTATGCCGAGGATGATCGCTGGCGCTTGCCCGGTCACGACGAACTGGTTACTCCCTGAGGGTGTCTCTGCCTACTATAGGACGTTCCGACATTGCAATCGCCAGCTCCCTTCGCCCGCATCGGAACCCGTGGCAGCCCCCTGGCGCTGGCGCAGGCGCGCCTGCTGCGCCGCCTGCTGGGCGCGGCCCATGGGGTGGCCGAGGATGACATTGCCATTGAGGTGATCTCCACCGGCGGCGACCGCAGCCAGGCCAGCAATGCCAGCCTGACCGAGATCGGCGGCAAGGGCCTGTTCACCAAGGAAATCGACGAGGCCATGCTGGCCGGTCGCATCGATATCGGCGTGCATTCCAGCAAGGACGTGGCCACGCGCCTGCCCGAGGGCATCATGCTGGCCGCCTTTCTCGAGCGCGAGGACGTGCGCGATGCCTTCATGTCGGTGAAGGTGCAGAGCCTCGACCACCTCGCCGAACGGGCAAGGTTCGGCACCTCCTCCATCCGCCGCGCCGCCCAGGTGCTGCGGGTTCGCCCGGATCTGGAAATCGTGCCCTTCCGCGGCAATGTCGGCACGCGGCTGCAAAAGCTGCTCGATGGGGTGGCCGACGCCACCATGCTGGCCATGGCCGGGCTCAACCGGCTGGGCGAGGGCCACCGCGCCACGGCCCTGCTCGATCCCGAAATCTTTATGCCGGCGCCCGCCCAGGGCGCCATCGGCCTTGCCGTGCGCAGCGATGATGCGCGCATGGTCGGTCTGGTCGAAGCGCTCGACCACGCCCCTACGCACACCACAATTACCGCCGAGCGCGCCATGCTGGCCGTGCTGGACGGCTCCTGCCGAACCCCGGTGGGCGCCCTGAGCCGGCTCGACAACGGCTCCCTGACCCTCAAGGGGCAGATTCTGAGCCTTGATGGCAAGACCGCCTTCGACAGTGCGGCCACGGGGACTGATCCCGAGTCACTCGGCCGCCAGGTCGGCGAGGATCTGATCGCCCAGGCCGGCACCGAATGGCTGGCGCAATGGGCGAGCCTCTGATGCGGATGCTCGTGACCCGACCCGAACCGGATGCGCAATCGACACTGGCGCGATTGGACGCGCTCGGCATCGACGCGATTGCCGCGCCCGTTATGGTTCGGCAGACACTGGAGGCCAGCCTGCCACCGCCCGAGGGCTTCACCGCCATGGTGCTGACCAGCGCCAATGCCGTCCGCGCGCTGGTCGATCGGGGCGTGGCCGGCGACTATCACCATCTGCCGGTCTTTGCCGTCGGCGACCGGACGGCACTGGAAGCGACGGAAGCCGGCTTTCTCCGGGTGAGCAGCGCGGCCGGAGCTTTCCAGGATCTGGTCAATGCCATGACCATCGCGCGCGTGCCCGGCCCGATCTTCTACCCCACCGGCAAGCATCAGAGCGCCGACCTCGCCAAGGCCCTGGCGCCCTCCGGCGTGATGGTAGCGACGGCCAAGGTCTATGAAATGGTGGCCGTCGACGCCCTGCCCGAGACGGTGCTGACCGGCCTAACCGACGGCAGTCTGGGCGCCGTGCTGGCCTATTCCCGCCGCACCGCCGAGATATTTGCCGCCCTGACGCAGTCGCTTCAAGCCCCGCAGCGCCGGCGCCTTGCCATGCTGTGCATGAGCGAAGCGGTGGCCGAGCCGCTGCTCGAAGCCCGCTTCAACCGCATCAGCCTGGCCGACCGGCCTGACGAAGACGCAATGATGGCGCTGGCTTTGGCTTTTGCGCGCGAGCAAACTGGGCCATGATCGGCTCCAACAAGAGGATACCCTGCGATGGCGGACACCCCGGGAAACGATCCTAAGCCGACAGGCGCCAAGCCGGCCGATGCCAAGCCCGAGGTGAAGTCCGGCGCGGTCAAGCCGCCTGTGCTGGACCTCAAGGCCCGCGAGAGCGGCGCCAGCACCGGTGCGGACAAACCCGAGGCCAAGCCGGCCGACACGACCGCGACCGCCAAACCCAGGCCGGCCGACAAACCGGTGACGACCACTGCGCAGCAGCGCGGGTTTCCGTTCGCGGCAACCCTGGCCGGCGGCGTGCTCGGCCTTGCCGCAGCCTATGGCCTGGCCTGGTTCGGCCTCTGGCCCGCAGCGCCGGCAGTGGCGCCGCCGGCCGATCCGCGCCTGGCCAGCTTTGCCACCGCCATTCCCGAACTGGAAACGGTGACCCAGACCACCCAGGCGGAACTGGCCACGCTCAACCAGCGCATCGGCGCGCTGGAAACAGCCGAACCCGCCGCCGCAGCGACAACAGCCGAACCGGTCGACCTCAGCACGATCGAAGCCGACATCGCCGCGCTGACCCAGCGCATCGATTCGGTCTCGGCCCCCCCAGCGGATACTGGCGTCGATGCGCTGCGCACCGAGCTGGCGGCCCTCGATGCGCGCCTCGCCGAGCTGGCGGCACGCCTCGGCACCGCCGAGGCCGGATTGCGCGACCTCGACACCACCGTCACCGAGACGTCAGCCACCCTGGCCAGCCAGCCCAGTGATATCGGCGCGGTGCTGCAGCTGCCGCTGATCCTCTCCGGCTTCGAGACCGCCTTTGCGACCGGCCGGCCCTTCGAAACCGAGCTTTCCGCCCTGCGGGCCGCCGTGCCGGACGCCGCCATTCCCACCGCCATCGCCAACAATGCCGCAACCGGGCTGACCCGTCCCGACATCATCGCCAGCCGCTTTGCCGAGGTTCTGCCCGCCATGCTGGCCGGGCGCCCTGTCGATGCCACTGAACAATGGCAGGACGGCGCGCTCGACTGGTTCCGTTCGGCCATTGCCCTGCGTCCCACCGGCGAGATTGAGGGCGACAATCCCGAAGCGGTGATGTCGCGGCTCGAGGGCGCCATTGCGCGGCGCGATTTCACCACTGCGGAAACCCTCCTGGCCAGCTTGCCAGAGCCCATGCTTTCCGCGGCCGGAGACGTGCCCGCTCTGGTCGCCAGCCAGGCCGAAGCCGCCCGTTTCCTTGACACACTGCGCGCCAGCGCCCTATCCGGCGAGGCCATGCAATGATCCGTCTTGCCTCCTGGATTGTCGGCAGTCTTGTCATCACCGCCCTCGTGGCCTGGATGATATCTCTGCCCGGCACGCTGACGCTGGAAGTGGCCGGCTATCGCATGCAGCCGCGGCTGGGTGCCGCGGTCTTCATGTTTATCCTGATCGCCATGGTCGTCATCGTCATCTGGACCGTGATACGCCGCATCCTGTCGACGCCGGGCACCCTGGCCCGCCGCAGCCGTGAACGCCGGCGCGAGCAGGGCGTGGAAGCCCTTTCAGATGCGATCATTGCCTTGCAGGCTGGCGACCCGGCGCGCGCCCGCAGTCTCGCCCGCGACGCGCAGGCCCGCCTGCCGGCCAATGCCGCCGCGCGCCTGCTCGAAGCCCGCGCCGATCTGGCACTGGGGGACATGCCGGCGGCGCGCGAGCACTACCGCGCCCTCATCGCCAGTGAAAAGACCGCCGTGGCCGCCCTGACCGGACTTTACGACCAGGCACGCACCCAGAATCGTCCAGAGGCCGCGTTGACCTTCGCGCGCAAGGCACTGGCGCTGGCGCCCGGCAATGGCTGGGCTGCCGATGCCGTCTTCGACGACCTGACCCGGCGCGGCCAGTGGGCCGAGGCCGTAGCCATGGTCAATGTCGAACAGGCCACCAATCGCGAGGACCGCGCCCGCAAGCGGCGGCGCCAGGCGGTCATCGAGACCGCCCGCGCTCGTGAGGCCGAGACCAATGATCCCCTGGCGGCGCTTGACCACGCCCTGACAGCGCTGAAGCTGCTGCCTGATTTCGTCCCGGCAGCGCTTATAGCGGCGCGCATCCACATCAATCGCGGCGAGACACGCAAGGCGATGAGCCTGCTGCGCCGCATCTGGCGCGCCACAGGGCATCCCGACGTGGCCGCGCTCTATGCGCATGCCCAGCCCGGTGCTTCGGCGGTGGAACGTCTCAAGCGCCTGGGCGAAATCATCGAGACCCCCCCGCCGCACCGCGCGGCCGGCATGGCCCTGGCCCGTGCCGCCATCGATGCCTATGACTGGCCACTGGCGCGCCAGGCACTGGCGCCATTTGCCGGCTCGGATGCCACCCAGGGCGTCGCCAGCCTGATGGCGGAAATCGAGGAAGGCCAGAGTGGCGATCAGGGCAAGGCTCGCGAATGGCTGGCCCGCGCCGTGCGCGCCCCGCGCGATCCCGCCTGGACGGCCGATGGCCTGGTCAGCGACGAATGGGAGCCGATCTCCCCCGTCACCGGCAAGCTCGATGCGTTTGAGTGGAAGGTACCGGTAGCCATCACCGGCCGACCCCTGCCCAACCCGGCCCAGCCGCAATTGCCGGCCGAAGCGCCCTTGCCTCTTGCACCGGCCACAAACCCGACGTAAAAGGCGACCCGTTGCCGCTTTAGCTCAGTTGGTAGAGCACATCATTCGTAATGATGGGGTCAGGTGTTCGAGTCACCTAAGCGGCACCATTCCCCAATCACTAGACGCGCTCGGTTTCGGCCAGCACCCGTTGCTGGTGCGCCTGGCGCGCTGTCGGCCCGATGGCGGGCACGCTGCGACCCGTTGCGCCGAACAGCACTTCGCGCTCCTGCTGCGTCGACATGAAGAACGGGAAGCGGTCCATGATGCGGTCATAGATGACCGGCACGCGGGCGCCATAGAGACATACCGGAAACGTCAGTTCGCCCCAGTACCCGATGCCGGCCATCTGCTCGAGGCCAAACACCCTCTTGTAGAACGGCCCGTGCTCGGGCCGGACCGAGGAGATGCAATAGGTGGCGTTGAAGTGCTCGCAGGCCATGACCGCCATGCGCAGCGTGAGATAGGGCAAGGCTGGGAATTCGAGCGAAGCGTCATGATCGGCGGTGAACCGGCTCGGATCCACATAGCTGCCACCGCCATCGATGATGGCACCCAATACATCCGGCCAGATCTTGCGGCTGGGCGAGATCGGCTCGGCCGCGCTGACGACATGCAGGCGGATCGAACTCACCAGCCGGTCGTCGATATAGACGCCGAAGCAGTAGCAGTTCGGCGCGTCGTCATAGGCGTCGCGGGTGATCTGCTGGGAATTGACGGGGATGAAGTTCTCGCGCCGATAGGCTTCGTAGCGGAGCCGGTAGACCGGGTCGAACTGCTCATCCACCGATACACGCCTATATTGCACACGATCGAGGAGGTCGATGAGAGTCAGGGCAAACCGCGAGGTGGCGCTGCCCCTGTCAATAACGGCACTCATGCAATTGCCCCTGAAATAGTCACGGGCACATTAATGTTTTGTTAGCCATAACGGGACCGCTAAATTCGAGCTGTGTCCCGCCCGGGAATCCTCTCACCGGCGAAAATTATTCAATTACAATGATGTAACGGGATTAACCATGCCGACGGTTTGTCGCGGCCTGATAGGTCTCGGCATTGAGACGACTGATGAGCTCGCTGATATCGCGCTCGGGCAGCGGTCGGCTGAAGTAGTAGCCCTGTACCTGCTGGATCTGGGTATGCGCCAGCATGGTCTCGAGCTGCGCTTCGGTCTCCACCCCTTCGGCGATGACCGTGAGATCGAGATCGCGGCCCAGCCTGGCCACATTGGCCAGCAGGCGAAGCGAGCGCGGATTGCTGGCAATGTCGGCAACAAAGGACCGGTCGATCTTGAGCTTTGTGAAGGGCAGCGCGTTGAGATAGCTCAGCGAGGAATAGCCGGTGCCGAAATCATCGAGGGCAATGGCAATGCCTTTCCGGGCCAGGTCGGTCAGTACGCGCTGGGCGATTTCGCGCTCCTCGATGACGGCGGTCTCGGTAACCTCGATCTCGAGCCGCGACGGCGACAGGCCCGACATTGCCAGGGCCCGGTCGACCAATGTGGCCAGGTCGGCGGCACGGAAATCACGCGCCGAAATATTGACCGCCACGGCGACGTCGGCTGGCCAGCGGCTGCATTGCTGCGCGGCCCTCTGGATCACCCATTCGGTGATCTCGGAGATCAGGCCCATCTCCTCGGCCAGCGGAATGAAGGTGGATGGCGGGATGCTGCCCAGTTCGGGGTGGTTCCAGCGCGCAAGCGCCTCACAGGTCACCACCTTGCGGGTGGCAATGTCGAGCAGGGGCTGGAAAGCCAGGGTCAGCTCACCCGCATGGACCGCATCACGCAGATCGTTCTTGAGACGCTGGCGATAGTGATAGTCGATATCCATCTGGGCATGGAAGATCTGGCTGCGGGCCTTGCCGTCGCCCTTGGCTGAATAGAGCGCCAGATCGGCCTTGGTCATCAGATCATCCACCGGCTCGGACGCCACCGAGCTGGTGGCAACGCCGACGCTGACCGAAACCGAAAGCGTGAGCCCGTCCAGTTTGAACGGATTGGTGAAGGCCGCCAGGATGGCCGCCGCATCGGCCCGCGCCTGCTCGGCATCGCCCACCGTGCCGCGATAGATGACGAATTCGTCGCCGCCCAGACGGGCCAGCACGGCTTCGGCCGGCAGGGTCCGGCGCAGACGGCCTGCAACCTGCACCAGCAGGTCATCGCCCACGATATGGCCGAACGTGTCGTTGACATGCTTGAAGTCATCCACGTCGATGATCATCAGCGAGACCAGCCGCTCCCGCGCGCCGGGCAGGCGGCGGGACGCCATATCCTCACCGGCCAGCTCGCCGAAATAGGTTCGGTTGGGCAGATTGGTCAGCGTGTCGTGGCGCGCCATGAAATTGATGCGCTCTTCGGAGGCCACCCGTTCGCTGATGTCTTCAAACAGCAGCACACAGCGTTCGCGGCGCGAACTGACGGTGACTTCATAATAGCGATTGCCCGGCAGGCAGAGCAGGACCTTGCCGGCCCCGCGCGTGCTGATGAGATCGGCCAGCCGGTCGACCGTCGTGCGGGGCAAGGCCCTGGCATCGGCTAGATCGGCCAGCACCGACCCGAAGGGGCGCCCGACCAGTTCGGGCAGGCCGACCAGTGCAAACAGCCGCGTCGCCCGTTCATTGGCGACGGAAATGACGCCGCGCTCGTCGAGCATGCACAGGCCGTGCTCGAGAGTCGTCATGGCCATGTCGAGTTCCGCGGCGAGCCGGGACGCTTCGACCCTGCCATGTACCGCACTGAGCAGAATGGAGCGGATATCGCCGGCCAGCTTGCGGAAGCTGGCCAGCATCACGATGAGCAGCGCCGCCAGAACGGAGTGATAGATATCGCCATTGAGGAAGAAGCCGATCGACATCGGCACGATCACGCCCAGCATCTGCAGGGCGACCAGCCGATCAAGACCAAAATTGCGGGCACAGATGCCCACCATCACCGCGATCGACAGCGAGACGCTGGCCAGCTCGGCAAAGGGATCGTTGACCAGCACCATGGCGAACAGGCACCAGAACCCATAGACCAGCGCCAGGGCGCTGCCCGACGCCACGGCACGATTTTCCCACTGCTCGGCCGCCGCGGCATCGTCATTTTCGATGGCCGCCTTCCAGAAGGCGCGCATGTTGAAATAGCGCAGCAGACCGATGACCACGAAGGCGAAGGCAATGACATAGAGGGGCCCGGACTGGGCTTTGTAGGCGGAGAGCCCGGCCGTGAAGGCGCTGGCAAAGGCGCCAGCCAGCATCGCCCGCCGGTCGCCATAGACCGAGCGGATGATCGACACATAGTCGAGAGCCGGCGTTGTCTTCCGGGCTGAGGTAAACACCCAATTCCCCTTTTTTCGGGCCCATGAGAGCGCTTCAAGGCATTAAGAACGCCTTGCCATGCTCCTCCAACGTACCGGACTCAGGAGTTTTCCCAATGGCAAGGTGAATGCCAAATTAATGAAATTGCTGGCGTTTCATCCTGTCGTACGGAGACCGGCCTGTTCCGCCTTGAGTTCCATGATCGCGGCGGCCGGGGTCATCGCCGGATCGTTCCAATAGTGATTGGCCACATCCCACACGGCCGTGACCCAGGCCTGCGACGCCGTCAGATGCGGTGTCGGCAGGGCAAAATCGGGACGGTCCAGCGCAGCAAGCACCTTTTGCGAACAGCGGTCGATGGCGGTATGGGCATCGAGGCGAACCGGCGTTGAGCCCTTGACGGCGGCAAAGCGGGTCTGGATGGCCAGATCGACCGTGGCGTCGGCAAATGCGCGGCCCGCCGCCTCTTCCTCGGGGGTGCTGCCGGCCAGCACGCCCCAGCTGTCGATGGTAACCGGCAGGTGAGCGGCGCCGGGCACGAAGCGGCAGCCAAAATCGACGCCCTCGTTTCTGCCTGCGGCATGCCATTCACCCTTCATCCAGTCGCCCTGCAGTTGCAGCAGCGCCTGCCCGTTGATCACCATATTGGTGGCGACGTTCCAGTCGCGGCTCAGGGCCTGGGCATCGGAAAGCTGCTGGAATCGCCGCAGCCAGACAAAGACATCGATCATGCTGTCATCATCGAGCACAGCAGGCTCCACGGTCTGTCCGTACAATCCGGCATAGACCTCCGGAGCGCCGAGGCTGGCCACGAGGGCATGCGTCAGGTAGCCGACCTGCCAGCGCTGGGCGCCCAGCGCGATAGGCTGGAAGCCTGCGGCCCGCACAGCGCCGAAATCGGCCCACATATCCTCGAGCGAGGTCCAGCCTTCAGGGTCGATGCCAGCCGCTTCGGCCACTGCCCGGCTGTAGTAGATCATGGCGTCGGCATGGATGGTGGCCGGTGTCTTGACGATGGCGCCGTCGATGGTGATCGCCTCGCGCACCACGGCCGGCAACTGCTCCAGGACGCCGCTGGCGGTGAACTGCTCATCGAGATGCAGCACCTTTCCACCGGCCTCGAGCGCCCGGTAGATATCGGGCTGCGATTGCAGGAACACATTGGGTGTGGCCCCGGCCTCGATCAGCTCGAGCACGGTGATGTCGCCATCGGCATCATGCGGAATGGCCAGCGGCACCCAGTTGAGGCCACTGGCTTCCACCGACTCGCGCAACACGTTGAGCGCTGCAAGTTCGGTGGGAGAATCCCAGTTGTGATAGACGACGATGTCGGCGGCGCTGGCCGCAGGAATGGCAAGGGTGAGGGCAAGGAGATGGTGGGCAAGTCGTCGGGTCCACACCACTCGCTCTTCTCCACCACGGATCTGAAGGCAGGATCGCCTGTTGCCGGTCCGGCTCTGGGTCGAACGAAGGCTTGCAGCGCAAGCTTGCGACCAAACTGCTTGCCAGCACGTTAATAACCGCCCCGGAAGCGTCGCCAGGCGAGTTTTCGGGTTATGAATAGTCCGGTTGGAACAGGTGACAGCATGGTCGAAAAGCTCAGCGGCAAGGAACGGGAGACGGGCCTGGCCAGCCTTAATGGCTGGATCTATCACGAGGCAGATGATGCCATTGAGCATGTCTTCAAGTTCAAGGACTTCTCCGAGGCCTTCGCCTTCATGAGCCGGGTAGCGCTGGCGGCCGAGAAGGCCGGCCACCATCCCGACTGGTCCAACAGCTACAATAGCGTCACCATTCGCCTGTCGACGCATGATGCTGGCGGTCTCAGCGTCAAGGATATTGCCCTGGCCCAGGCGATCGACAGGATCATCGCCTGACCAGCCCTCAATGGAAATTGCGGCCACCCGGCAGCGCCGCATAGGCTTGCCGCCGGGCCCGCTCCACTTCGAGCAGTGCAGGCCTGTCGCGCCCGGGCTGTGGGCCGGAACGGCCTTCGTCGCCCCGCGCCAGGACGCGGTCACCAATATCAAGACCATGCGCCAGATCGAGCAGGTGGCTGGTCATGTCGCTCAACTGCTCGGCAATGATGTGAACGACCAGCCCTTCGCGCTGCAGCTGCCCGCGCACCGCCAGCATGCGCGCCCCCAGCACCGTCTTGCGATTGGCCTCGAACACTTTGGGCCAGATGACGATATTGGCAATGCCGGTCTCGTCCTCGAGCGTAGCAAAGATCACCCCGCTCGCCGTGCCGGGGCGCTGGCGCACCAGAACCAGGCCCGCCACCTCGATGCGGCTGCCCGGCCTGACCTGCATGAGCTGGTCCGACCGGGTGATGCGGCGCGCATCAAGCAGCGGCCGGATGAACTGCAAGGGATGCCCCTTGAGCGAAAAGGACAGCGTCGAATAGTCGTGGATCACTTCCTCCCCCGGCAGCATGCGGGGCAGGCCGGCTTCGGCGTCGCGGGCCGTTTCGACCGCGCCGGACGCCTGGAACAGCGGCAGCGTATCGGCCCCATGCGTGCCGATCAGCCCCTTGACCGCCCACAGCGCCTCGCGCCGCGACAGGCCCAGTGAAGCAAAGGCATCGGCGCGGGCAAGCTTTTCCAGCGTCGCTATCGGCACGCCGGTTCGCAGCCACAGGTCGCGCACCGAGTCGTAACCGGCGCCGCGCCGCGCCACGATGATATTGATGTCGGCTTCCGGCAGGCCGACGGCCTGGGAAAAGCCCAGCCGGATCGCCTTGTTGGAATGGATGTCGGCGGCCATTTCGGCATGCTGGGGCCACAGATGGTCGCGCGTCCAGCGAATGGCGCCATCGGGATAGCGGCTGTCTTCCAGCACGCATTCGAGATCGGACAGGTTCACGTCCACGGCCAGCACTTCGACGCCATGCTCGATGGCATCGCGGATGATCTGGCTGGGCGCATAAAAGCCCATGGGCTGAGAATTGAGCAGGGCGCAGGCAAAGACATCCGGGTAATGGCATTTGAGCCAGCACGAGGCATAGACCAGCAGGGCAAACGAGGCCGCATGGCTTTCGGGAAAGCCATATTCGGCAAAGCCCTGGATCTGCGCGAAGCTGGCCTTGGCGAAATCGAGATCATAGCCATTGGCCACCATGCCCGCGATGAACTCGTCGCCGAACTGGGCGATCTTTCCCGTCCGGCGCCAGGCAGCCATGGCGCGGCGCAGCTGGTCTGCCTTGCCGGCCGAAAAGCCCGCGCCGACAATGGCGATCTGCATCGCCTGCTCCTGGAACAGGGGAATGCCGAGGGTGCGGTGCAGGACGGCCTTGAGCGCTTCGCTGGGATACTTGACCTCTTCCAGGCCCTGCCGGCGCTTGAGATAGGGATGGACCATGCCGCCCTGGATCGGACCGGGCCGGACAATGGCCACCTCGATGACGAGGTCGTAGAAGGCCTGCGGCTTGAGCCGGGGCAGCATGGACATCTGCGCCCGGCTTTCGATCTGGAACACCCCGATCGTGTCGGCGCGATGGGTCATGGCGTAGACCCGCTCCCTGGCAAATGGCCCCTTGCCATTCTCCTCGGCCAGCAATTCGGTCAGCGCGGGCTTTTTGCCGTAATGCACCTGCATCAGCTCGAAGCCGCGCCGCAGGCAGCTGAGCATGCCCAGCGCCAGCACGTCGACCTTGAGGATGGCCAGGGCATCGATATCGTCCTTGTTCCACTCGATGATCTGCCGGCTTTCCATCGCCGTCTTGCCGATGGGCACGAGGCTTTCCAGTGAATCGCGGGTGATGACGAAGCCGCCGACATGCTGGGACAGGTGGCGTGGAAAGCCGCGCAGGACTTTGACCACTTCGAACATCTGCGCCAGCGTCGGATCATCGGGGCTGAGGCCGATCGACGTCAGTTCGGTCAGGCCCAGCCTGGACCCCCAGCCCCAATGCAGCTGGTTGAGCGCGGCCACGATATCGTCCGAGACGCCGAACACCTTGGCGGTCTCGCGAATGGCGCTCTTGGACCGATAGGAAATGACATTGGCCGTCAGCCCGGTGCGCTTGCCGCCATACTTCTGGTAGACATATTGCATCACCTCCTCGCGCCGCTCATGCTCGAAATCAACGTCGATATCGGGCGGTTCGTCGCGCTCGGTCGAGATGAAGCGGCCAAACACCAGATTGGCGTTTTCCGGGTCCACCTCGGTAATCTCGAGGCAGAAGCAGACCGTGGAATTTGCGGCCGAGCCGCGCCCCTGGCACATGATCCCGCGCTCGTTGCGCGCAAACATCACGATGTCATGCACGGTCAGGAAATAGGCGGCATAGCCCTTGTAGCCGATGAGGCAGAGCTCGGACCACAGGCTGCGCTTGAGCTTGTCCGAAAGCCCATCCGGATACCGCTTGGCCGCCCCGGCCCAAGTCAGGCGCTCCAGGGTCTGCTGCGCCGTTTCGCCCGTGCCGACGGTTTCCTCGGGATAGTTGTATTTGAGCTGATCGAGCGAGAAGCCGATGCGGTCGATGAACCGCGCGGTTTCGGTAATGGCATCGGGATGCTCGCGAAACAGCCGGGCCATTTCGCCGGCGGGCTTGAGATGGCGCTCGGCATTGGCGGCAAGCCGGAAGCCGGCACTGTCCAGCGTCAGGTGCTCGCGGATGCAGGTCACCACATCCTGCACCATGCGGCGGTTGGGCTCGTGATAGAGCACGTCATTGCTGGCAATCATGGCCGCCCGGTGCCGCTTGGCCATCTCGTCGATCCGGTTGAGGCGGGCGCGATCCTGCCCGTCAAAGCGCAGCGAACCGGCGATCCAGACCTGGCCGGGCGCCCGGCTGGACAGGCTGTCGAGCGTCTTCTCGGTCATCCCCCAGTCGGCCTCATCCGGCACGAGGATGAAGAGCTGCCCCTGGGCATAGTTTTCCGGCGGCCCCTGTTCGAATTCCGACGGATCGCCCGAGCCGAACAGGTCGCCGAAATGCAGCACCGGCTTGCCCTTCTCGCCGCGCTGGTTGGCTACGGTCAAAAGCTTGCAGAGCCGGCCATAGGCGAGCCGGTCGGTGGGATAGGCGATGATGTCGGGCGTTCCATCGGCAAAGCAGAGACGCACGCCCACCAGATAGCGGAAGTCGGCAAAGCGCGTCATGTCCCGGTCGCGCGCGGTGACATAGCCCCGCACCACCCCGGCAAAGCTGTTGCGATCGGTCACCCCGAGGGCCGTCAGCCCCAGATACATGGCGGCCGTCACCAGCTCTTCGGGCGAGGAGCCACTATGCAGGAAGGAGAAGTTGGTGGTCGATATCAGCTCGGCAAAGGCCGGCGTCGGCGGGCGCGGACGGACCCGCTCCTGGGGCTGGAGCCGGACAATCTCGCTCATGCGAAAAACCCGTGCAGATACCAGCGCGTCTCGCCATAGAGGCCCTCCCGGTAAATCCAGAAGCGGCGGCCTTCGGCATCCTCGGCATTGTAGTAATCCCGCGTCATGCCATCGGGATCGAGCAGCACCAGATCGGGAATATAGGGCGGTTGTTCCGGTTTTTCGCCCGGCTCGGGCCGCTTGGGCACATGCGGCGGCACCAGTTGCAGCCGCTGCCCGCTGCGCCACCATTCCGCACCCAGCCGTTCCGGTCCCGACGCCTTGACCAGCCGATAGCCGACCCGCCGCCAGATCATGGAAGCCGGCAACCCGTCGGGCACTTCGGCATTGATGGCGACCAGCTCAGGCCGCGGCAGGAGGCGCAGCGGCCGCACCAGGTCCAGCGGCGGGCGCACCGATGCAGTCGGGACATGCGCGAGGGCCGGCACCAGCCGCGCCGCCCGCTCGGGAACATGGCTCTGGACGAACTGGGTGCGCAGCACGGCCAGCGTGCCCAGCCGGCTGCTGATCCGGTCATGCAGCTGGTCAAGATCCTCGGTGCCGTCCTGGCTGGCAAAGGCGCCCAGCTGCACCGCATCGAGCTCGCCCATCGAACTCACCGCCAGCCGGATCATGTCGATGCCAAAGCCGGCATCATATTCGCCTTCGAGACGCTCCGAGCGGTTGGAGAAGAGCTTGGTGATGTGCTCGGGATCGCGCGTCAGGCGGGCCGAATTGACCGAAAGCGACATCACCTTGTGGTCGACGCGATAGAGAAACAGGTGAAACGCCTGTCCGCCCAGGCCTTCCGCCTCGAGCCGTATGGCAAGCTGGATGGCCAGGTCATGCGCCGTCATCAGCACATCATCCATCAACCCGATCGGATCGACAAAACGTCGTTCCGCATAGCGTTCGGCAATAGGCAGGCGCGGCATCATGCGTTCTTCCAGCAGACCCAAGGCCTGGTCCAGCCGCTCCAGCAGCGACAGGCCAAAACGGGCCTGCAGCGGCTTGCGCTCGCGTGGTCGCAACTGGCCGATGGTCTTGAGCCCCATCTGGTTGAGGCCCGCGATCTGGGTTTCGCTCAGCCGCAGGGCATTGACGGGCAAGGTATCGAGGATGGTCTCAAGATCGGCCGGCTCCACCACCTGGCTGCGCGCGAAATGGCTGACCGCCCAGGCCGCCCCGATCGTCGGCGCAATGGCGCCGGCAACCGTGTAGCCAATGTCGCGCAACCGCGTCAGCAGCAGGCGCAGCATGGCCCTCTCGCCGCCAAACAGATGCGCCACCCCGGTAATGTCGAGCACCAGGTCACCAAAGGCACTGGCATGGCTCATGACGGCGACCAGCGGGCTGGCATTGGAGTGCCAGTCGGCAAAATCGGCAAAGACCGCCTCCAGCAGCGGCCGGTCGATCTCGCGCACCACCAGGTCGGGCACCATTGCCCGCGCATCGGCCAGGTTCTGCCCGACGCTGAGCCCGGCCTGGCGCGCTTCGGCATCCACCGCCGCCAGCCGCAACCCGCCCTTGATACGCTCATAGAGAACCAGCGGACCCTTGAGCTGGCGATCAAGCCGTTTCAGGCAATCGGTCGGCCAGGTGGGCAGGAACAGCACCAGGTAGCGCCGGCTGGGCAACAATCCGGTTTGCATGGCGGCGTGCAGCATCGCGTGTTGTGAATCCATCTTTGGTCCAGCCCAAAAGCCATTCGGTTTGCTGTTTGCGCAGAACGCCCTTCTCCAGCTGCGCCCGCCAGCGCGGCGCTCCCGGGGCGAGCGGATCAAAGCGCTTGCGGGCGCTCGATGTGGGCACGAGGCGCCAGCGCAGATGGGCGGCGCTGGCTTCGCGCAAGAGGCCATAGCGCAGCAGGAAGATCGAGCAGCCCCGACTGGCAGCCCGCATGCTCAGGCGCCGGCTGACCGTGAAATCGAGGATTTTCGCATGTCCGGCTATGTCGGCCACCACGGCGGCGACGGCCTTGCAGGCCAGGGCTTCTTCGGCCGCCCAGAGCAGCTCCATCATATTGGCGGCCCGCACCAGCACCAGCGCATCGGGATCAAAGCCGAAGCTGAGCACGCCCGGCCCGTAGGGCAGTCCCATTTCCTGGGCATCCTTGACCAGCTGCAGGTAGATGACGGCCGGTCGCTGCCTGCTCAGCAGGCTCCTGGCCTGGGCCAGGGCAAAACCCAGCACCGCCCCGGCATGACGCCGCTCGTCGGTAAACACCTCCTGCAGCAGCCCGCCTGCCGGCAGCGGAAAGCCGGCCACATCCTCCCGCACCAGCGCCCGCGCTTCGGCCAGCGCCGGCTTGCGCTCGATATCGGCAATACGGTCCCGCAGCGCGGCGATGCGCTGCTGGCGATCGGGCGATGGCATCGCGCCAACCTTCCTGATGTGAACAAAACAGGAACATTTAGACTCCGAATCTGCGCAGAGTCGAGTCCTTTTCACGCCGCATGGTGTGGCGCTTCCGCATCAAGCCCGGTCAAGACCGCGTGACCTCGCCTGCAGCCCATTGAGGAAATCGCCCGGACTGCTAACTCTGCTCAGGCCCGCCCTCCCCGGTGCGCAACCCATTTCGTCGCTCCCGCCACTCCCCGAAGGAGGCTTGCGCCATGTTCGAGGCCATTACCCGATTGTTCAACCGGCCCGATGCCGGCCAGGACAATCACGACCCCAAACTGGCCGTCGCCGCCCTGCTGGTACATCTGGCCGCCGTGGACGGGCAGATGAAGGACGAGGAGCGCAAGGCCATCAAGGGCGCGTTGCAGGACCACTATGACCTCGACGAGGTGAGCGTGGAAAAGCTGGTCCGCGAGGCCGCCTTGCGCGATGCCGAGGCCGTGGATTTCTATCGCTTCACCCAGGGCATTACCCAGCTGCCCATGGATGACCGCGTCGAGATCGTGCGGATGATGTGGATGGTGGTCTTCTCCGACAAGAAGAACCACGAGCTGGAGGACAACATGGTCTGGCGTATTGCCGAACTGATTGGCGTCTCCGGCCGCGACCGCACCATCCTGCGCAACCAGATCGGCAAGGCCGGGAAGGCCTGACGCCTACCAGGCGGCAAATTCGCCGATGACCTCGACCTCGTCGCTGGCGCAGTCGAAATCGCCCGACCGGTCGGCCGCCTCGCGCGCCAGCACATTGGCATCGGCATTGGCCAGCGCATCGATATAGGCGATGTGGCAGCTATTGCCCTCGACCAGCTGCGTCACCACCAGAACCTGGCCCTTGTCCTCGCCGGTTTCCGGATCGGCCGTGTGGTAGCGCACGATGGTGGCAATCGGCATCCAGCGGCCCAGCGCATTCGACAAGCGCCATTCCAGCTTGGGCCCCAGCGTGTTGAACGGCGGCAGCGTCTGGCCATCGGCCATCCTGGCGCCGAAGCCATAGATCAGCGAGAAGCGCAGGTCGCCCTCGGTCACCATCAGCGGATAGCCCTTGTAGCCCGGGCAGGACCAGCTGGCGCCGAAATCATCGGCATCGAGCACCAGGCACTCGTCGAGATCGATATCGGTATAGGCGCTGTTGAACGCGGCCTGGGCCGGCATGGCCAGCAGCAGCGTCGCGAGCAGGCCGATAAACATCGATTTCATGGTCATTCCTTCCGGGGTCCCGTGCCGAGCATGGCGGGCATCAGCCAAACTGGCTTGCCTTTGCGGCCTGTTGTGGGCACAACGCTGCCACTTTGTCGCCTCCACGATGAACGAGACATGAAGCCATGAATATCGACGCCATCCCGACCGGGAAGAATCCGCCCGACGACCTCAATGTCATCATCGAAGTCCCGATGGGTGGCGAGCCGATCAAGTACGAAATCGACAAGGCCAGTGGCGCGCTGTTCGTCGACCGCTTCCTCTATACGCCGATGCGCTATCCCGGCAATTACGGCTTCGTGCCCCATACCTTGTGCGGCGATGGCGACCCGCTCGACGTCATCGTGATGAATTCCCGCCCCCTGGTCCCCGGCGCCGTGGTGCGCTGCCGCCCGATCGGCGTGCTGTTCATGGAAGACGATGGCGGCCAGGACGAAAAGATCCTCGCCGTGCCGGTCTCCAAGCTCACCCGCATGTATGACGCCATCAAGGATATCGGCGACATGCAGGAAATCCAGGTCGAGCGGGTCAAGCACTTCTTCACCCACTACAAGGATCTCGAGCCCGGCAAATGGGCCAAGATCTCCCATGTCGGGGGCTATGACGACGCCAAGAAGGTGATCCTCGACTCCATCGAAATGGCCAACAAGGCCAAGTAGCCCGATGAGCGGACGCATCGTCATTCTCAACGGTGCCCCGCGCGCGGGCAAATCCTCCATCGCCAGGGCCGTGCAGGACAGCCTGCCCGGCCATTGGATCAATCTGGGCGTCGATGCCCAGAACGCCATGTTGCCAGAGGCGCTGCTGCCGGGGATAGGCTTGCGGCCGGGCGGTGAACGGCCCGACCTCGAACCCTTCGTGCCGGGCCTCTATCTTGCCCTCTATGACGCCATCGCCGCCCATGCACTTCAGGGCTTTGATATCGTGGCCGATCTGGGCCATCACGACCACTATTCCCGACCCCTCGACATCCTGCCCGCCTGTGCCCGCCGGATGGCCGGGCTCGCCGTGCTGTTCGTGGGCGTGCGCTGCCCGATCGAGACCATCATGGCCCGCCGCAATGCCGATCCGCAGGGCTATGTCGCCGGCCCCGGCGTGCCCGATCCGGTGCGACACTGGCAGGAGGCGGTGCATGTGCCGGGCCTTTATGACCTCGACCTCAATACCGGCGCCCTGAGCCCAGAGGCTTGCGCCAGCGCTATCGGCACGGCACTGGCCCAACCGCCCGAGCCGAGTGCCTTTGAACGCCTCGCCCGGCTCTAGCGCCCCACGCCCATGCGGGCCAGCAGCCGGTCGCGCCGGAAGAACTGGTGCCAGAGCGCGGCCCCGACATGGCCGATGAGCAGGGCAATCAGCAGGCGCGCCAGGAGGCCATGCACGCCCATCGGCGCGACTTGGCTGAAATCGGGCAGCGGCAGGGGCGCGGCGCCCAGCAACTGCAGATTGGCCCCGCTGAGAAGGATGGTGGCCGAACCGCTGGCCACCATGACCAGGATGGCCAGGTAGAGCCCATAATGCACGACGCGGGAAGCAATCGCCTGGCCGCGCGACATGCCGGCCGGATCGGCCGGGCGACGGTCGAAGAACAGCCACCAGACGATGCGCAGCACGGTCAGCAGGCCAACGACCGCGCCCGTGACGGCGTGACCGCGCAGCAGCGTCAGTTCGAGCGCCGCATCGGTTGTGTTTTCCGCCGCCAGCCCGCTGGCCAGCATGCCGAAAATGGCAATGGCGGTGACCCAGTGAAGGACGATGGCCACGCTGCCATAGCGGGTTGAACTGCTCTTGAGCGACATGGCTGGCTCCTTGCGACAGCGCGGCGAATGCCATATAATTAGCATACTATGTATTCAGATAGCAAGCTATGCAAATGGCCCTGATTCGCGAGAACTCGGCCGGTTACCTCACCAATTGGGCGGCGCGGCTCTTTACCCGCGAGCTGGAGCGCCAGCTGGCGCCCACCGGCATTGCCCCGGCCTATATGCCCGTCCTCTTCGCCCTGGCCGATGGCAGCACGCTGACCCAGAAGGCGCTGGCCCGCCGCGCCGCTGTCGAGCAGCCCACCATGGCGGCGACGCTCAACCGCATGCAGCGCGACGGCATGATCACCCGCCGGCCCGACCCCGCGGACCGGCGCTGTGCCCTCGTGACGCTGACGCCGCTGGCCTTGGGCCAGATCGACGCCGTGGAACGCGTGGTCAGCGCCATCAATACGCTGGCGCTCGAACAGCTGGCCCCCGGCGAACGCGAGCAGTTCCTGGGCCTTCTGCGCCGGGTGATCGGCGTGCTGGAAGCCCAGGACGCGGCCTAGCGGGCTACGCCTCCCGCCGCGCATAGCGCAGCACCACATTGCCCTTGGAGGTCTGCTGGCTGCCCGTGAGCACGAGCCGTGTCGTCGGCGTACCGTCCTCGAACAGCCGCCGCCCCTGCCCGGCCACCACCAGATGGATGATGAGCGCCAATTCATCCATCAGCCCCGCCAGCAGCAGCTGGCTCACCAGCGACATGCCGCCCATGACCGATATCGTGCAACCCGCCTGCGCCTTGAGATCGCGCACGAAGGCCTCGAGATCGCCCTCGATCAGGCTGGCATTGCTCCAGCCGAGGTCACCCGGCCTGAGCGTGTCCGAGGCGACGAATTTGGGCACGGCGTTGATGAAGCCGGCAAAATCCTGGTCCTGTTCGGCATTGGGCCAGTAGCCGGCCCATTCCTGATAGCCCACCCGCCCCATCAGCACCGCATCGACATCGGCCATGATGCCGCCCAGCAGCGCCCCCAGCTCGTCATCGAAACTGTCGAACTGGAACGTGTCCGGCGCCTCGGCAACGCCATCGACGGAGTAGAACAGGCCGGCAGTGAGTTTACGCATCATGGTCTCCCGATTGGTCTG
Organism: Alphaproteobacteria bacterium; assembly: GCA_018828145.1. Classification (GTDB taxonomy): domain Bacteria; phylum Pseudomonadota; class Alphaproteobacteria; order Rhizobiales; family Devosiaceae; genus Devosia. The sequence continues at coordinate 100,049 of JAHJWO010000010.1, forward strand.
GCAACCTCCCGGCCGCCATCTGCTTGTGCGACGGGCGAAGCAGGCCGATTTCGACACGCGTCGCGTTTTTCTGGGGCAGCACATCGCTCCGGACAGCCATTCGGCCTCCGGTTGTGCAGGATGGACGGACCCCGAGGCGGATGCCGCCTCTGGAAACTAAAAAATGAGACGATAGCCGCCTCGGGGTGCCGGTTTTTGGAACAGTCCCGGTTATCGCGCAGCATGATCGCTCGCCATGCTGCGGCCGGATCTCGAACCTGCGCGAGAGGCAAAACCCGCGCCCGGCTCACCCCGCCACTGTTCGCCTGCAGGCCGCCCATGCGGAGTGATGGACCTATTCTAGTCGAGCCGGCCGGGGCGGGGACAAGTTGGGGATGAAGCTCGAAATTTCCAGCAAACTCGGTCGTCACCCTCGGGCTTGACCTGAGGGGACTGCACTTGACCGAGGCTCGGCAGAGAAGAGCCCTCGGGTCAAGCCCGAGGGTGACGATCTGTGGGTGGGCGGGGCACTATGCCTCAACACCCCGGGTGTCGTCCGGCCTTGAGCCGGGATCCATCCTGATATGCTGGTCCTGCCGCCAGGTGGCGCTGCTCATCTCGACCACCTTGCGGCTGCGGCGCACGCCGGGGATGGGCCCCCGCTCAAGGCCGGGGTGACACCGTGGGTAGGTGTCGGGATGGCAAGCTTGCCCCCGTCGCCTAAGAGTGTTGCAGTATTGACTCTCGTGAAATCGGCAGATCTGTGGCAACAATCGAATCACTAGGGGGCTGCTTATGACGATCTGCGTTGGGGTAAAGGTCAACGACGGAATTGTATTTGTGGCCGACAGCGCTTCATCGCTCGCGCAAACGGGGCCCGAAGGCCAGCAGATAATCTCGCGCGTTTACAACCATGGCAACAAGGTCTTCAATCTTTTTCGTGGCCTTCCGATCGCCGCCATGACTTGTGGACTAGGTGCGTTCGGCAGCGAGTCCATTTCAACCATTGCCAAAGGCATTCGTGTCGAGCTGATGTCCGAAGGTGGCATTGATCGCGATAACTACGAAGTAGAGGCCGTTGCCCGCGATCGCTTCCTTGCAAAGTTCCAGGCCTTGGACGCCAATGTGCGTTCTGCCGCGTCGTTTGAATTTATTGTGGGGGGTTGTTCATCTGGCAATGGTGGTAGCGAAATCTGGAAATTCCAGTTTGCCAATGGGGAAGCACCCGAGCCAGTTTGCATAGTTGGGAACGGCGTATCTGACATCATTTGGGCTGGCCAACCAGAAGCTTGCGTGCGGTTGGTACTCGGCATTTCCTCGCAAACGCCCTCTGTTTTGATGCAAGCTGGACTATCAGAAGACCAATCGACCGCCCTTGTTCAAGCGATCCGCGCAAGCAGCACCGTGCGTTTGGTAGAACCTGCAATGCCCATCCGTGATGCCATTGCATTGGGAGAATTTTTGGCACAAACCACCGCCTCGTTCGTTAAGTTTCTGCCGGGGGCGGATACGGTCGGTGGCGAATTGGATATAGCCACAGTGACCAAATACGAAGGATTTAGGTGGATAAGAAGGAAACACTTCTACCCACCAGACCTCAACCGGGAGACCGACCATGTCCGATAAGGCCACGAAGCGTCCAACTCCAACGGAAGCGCAACCACTAAAGCCATTGCCTATGCCGGAGTATGGCTATCAACGTGAGCAGCCAAGCAGTTTTGGATCAACGGCCCAAATAAAGCAGCCCAAGGCGCAAGCTACCAACCGAAGCCTTGATCTGTCCGGAGTGGTGCTGAACCTCGGCTAGGAACTCCAGGAAACAACAAGAAGGCCCGGGATCGCGCCCGGGCCTTCTTCATTCTATCACCCGCCCTCGTGGCTCGACACGCTCACCATGAGGGCTGCATCGGGGCTAGCCCAGATGCGCCAGCACCGCCAGCAGCAGCAGTGCCACGATATTGGTGATCTTGATCATCGGATTGACGGCCGGGCCGGCCGTGTCCTTGTAGGGGTCGCCGACGGTGTCGCCGGTGACCGAGGCCTTGTGCGCGTCGCCGCCCTTGTGGTGGGTGACGCCGTGGCTGTCGGTGAAGCCGTCTTCGAAGCTCTTCTTGGCATTGTCCCAGGCGCCGCCGCCGGCGGTCATGGAAATGGCGACGAAGAGACCGGTGACGATGACGCCCATCAGCATGGCGCCCAGGGCCGAGAAGCCAGCGGCGGGGCCGGCGATCCAGTTGATCAGGAAGAACACCACGATGGGTGACAGAACCGGGAGCAGGCTCGGCACGATCATTTCCTTGATCGCGGCCTTGGTCAGCATGTCGACGGCCCGGCCGTAATCGGGCTTTTCGGTGCCGGCCATGATGCCCGGGCGTTCCTTGAACTGGCGGCGCACTTCCACCACCACCGACTGGGCGGCGCGGCCCACCGCCGTCATGCTCATGCCACCGAAGAGGAAGGGCAAGAGGCCTCCGAACAGCAGGCCCACCACGACATAGGGATCGGCCAGCGAGAAGGTGAGGGTGCCCATGCCCTGGAAGATGGCCGGGGCATCGGGCAGGTTGGCGAAGTAGATCAGGTCCTGCGTATAGGCGGCAAAGAGCACGAGGGCGCCCAGGCCCGCCGAACCGATGGCATAGCCCTTGGTGACGGCCTTGGTCGTATTGCCCACCGCGTCGAGCGCGTCGGTATTGTGCCGCACTTCCTTGTCGAGACCGGCCATTTCGGCAATGCCGCCGGCATTGTCCGTAACCGGACCGAAGGCGTCGAGCGCCACGACGATGCCAGCCAGAGCCAGCATGGTGGCGACGGCAAAGGCGATGCCGAACAGACCCGCCAGGTTGTAGGTGACGATGATGCCGCCGATGATGACCAGGGCCGGCAGGGCCGTCGATTCCAGGGACACCGCAAGTCCCTGGATCACATTGGTGCCATGGCCGGTAACCGAGGCCTCGGCGATGGAATTGACCGGGCGGCGGCCCGTGCCGGTGTAATATTCGGTGATGACGATGATCAGGCCGGTAATGACCAGGCCCGCCACGCCGCACCAGAACAGGCTCCACGGGGTGAAGGTCTTGTCAGTGGCCTCGATGACGACATTGAGATCGCCGAAGACGAACCACAGCACCGGGATCAGCGCGACCAGCGACAGCACGCCGGTGGCGATGATGCCCTTGTAGAGGGCGCCCATGATGTTGTTGTCGGCGCCCAGCTTGACGAAATAGGTGCCGATGATCGAGGTCACGACGCAGGCGCCGCCGATGGCCAGCGGCAGCACCATGCCGATCAGCTTGAACTGCTCGGGCAGGATGATGGCGGCCAGCACCATGGTGGCGACGATGGTGACGACATAGGTTTCGAACAGGTCGGCCGCCATGCCGGCGCAATCGCCGACATTGTCGCCCACATTGTCGGCAATGGTGGCCGGGTTGCGCGGATCGTCTTCCGGAATGCCGGCTTCGACCTTGCCCACCATGTCGCCGCCCACATCGGCACCCTTGGTGAAGATGCCGCCGCCCAGACGGGCGAAGATGGAAATCAGCGAGGCGCCGAAGGAGAGCGCGACCAGCGCATCGATGACCGTGCGGCTGGTGGGCGCAAAGCCCAGCATCTGCGTCAGCACCATGAAATAGAGCGTGATGCCGAGCAGGCCCAATCCCGCCACCAGCATGCCGGTGACTGCGCCGGACTTGAAGGCCAGATCGAGCCCCTTGCCGAGCGAGGAAATCGCCGCCTGGGCGACGCGGACATTGGCGCGCACCGAGACATTCATGCCGATAAAGCCCGCCGCGCCACTCAGCACCGCGCCCAGCAGGAAGCCGATGGCGGCATAGATGCCGAGCAGGAAGAAGGCGGCGATCAGGATGACCACGCCGACAATGGCGATGGTGGTATATTGCCGCTTGAGATAGGCCGATGCGCCCTCGCGCACGGCTGCCGAAATCTCCTGCATGCGGGCCGACCCGCTATCGGCGGCAAGCAGTTGCTGGGTCGTATAGACCCCATAGACGATGGACAGAGCGCCACACACGACGATCAGCCAGAGTGCCAAAGTCATAGAAAGTCCCTCTAGATTTTCCTCCGGGGACTCAACCGCATGACCGGCACCGGTCCTCCAACCGGCAACGGACCTGCCCTCCTCTGAGCCCCCTCCGCGGCTGAGATTAGCCAGATTGATTGGTTAAGCAATGGAGATTGCGATGTTTTGTCGCGGTGGCGGGGAGTGCGGAAGCAAGTCTTTGCTTGGATACCCCCACCTAACCTCCCCCTGATAGGGGGAGGCACCGCGCTGTGGATGGAATGAGATCGAGCCGCAGCCCCGATCTGTTCCTCCCCCTCTTCAGGGGGAGGTTAGGTGGGGGTACACTTTGTGAGTGCAGCAAGCAGCGCCACCCCGTCCCCCGCCACTGCAATTGTCTTGAGCCGGCTCGTCTCGCCGCTTGCCACGCTCAGCGTCGATTTCGGTACACCCAGCGCCTTGGCCAGCAGCGCCAGCACGGCCGCATTGGCCTTGCCCTTGTCGGGCACGGCGCTGACGCGCAGGCGCAGCACGGCAGAATTATCGTCTCGGCGCTCGACGCCCGCGATGGCGTCGCGCCCGGCATTGGGGGTGACGCGAACGAAAAGGCTCAGCCCCTGGGGGCTGAGCCGGTAGCATTTTGGATCATCCAACGGGATCAGAACACGTTGGGATAGATGTAGTAGATGATGATCCGCTCGATGAAGAAGATGATGATGAACAGGATGATCGGGCTGATATCGAGGCCCGAGAAATTCGGCATGATCTTGCGGATGGGGCGCAGCACCGGCTCGGTGAGCTGGTTGAGCACGCGCCACAGGCCCTCGACGAACTGATTGCGCGTATTGATCACGTTGAACGAGATCAGCCAGCTCATGATGATCATGGCGAGGACAATCCACCAGTAGAGCTGGAGGATGAGAAGGATGATGTCGAGCACGGCGCGCATGGGCGTCTCCGGGATAAGGTCGCAAATTATCTAGTGGCTGGCGGAGCTTGCGGCAAGGGCGCCGCGCAAGAGCAGCAGGACCCCGCTCCGGTCGCACGGAACGAGGCCCCAATGACTGACATCCGGTACGCAACACTAACTCTCCGGACAGGCACTCCATTGCATGAAGCGTGCCAAGTGCTGCGACCCCGCAATCCGGGGGCCAGGGCTTAACATGTTGTGAACAGTCGCATTTTGCGGCGTCGCGCGCGTGGCAGAATGCAAGGCGCGTTGCATTTTGCGAGTCGGTGCTATTCGGCCGGCTTGCTCGGGCGCCAGGTCACGACGCGGTAGAGATAGATCAGCACCACGGCGGCCAGCACGATATAGCTCAGCGGATCGAGCACGACCTCGATGAGCTCGTAATGCTCATGCAGGATATAGCCCGCCAGCGTCAGGATGGTGTTCCAGATCAGCGCCCCGGTGGTGGAGGCGAGCAGGAACACCGGCAGCGGCATGCGGGCAAGCCCGGCAGGGATCGAGATCAACGTGCGGATGATGGGCAACAGGCGCCCGAACAGCACGATGATCGGGCCGAAGCGGCGGAAGAAGCCCACCGCGACGTCGATCTCCTCAGCATTGAAGGTCATGATCCGGCCGAAGCGGTCGGCCAGCGCCCGCACCCGGTCGAGCCCGAACAGCCGCCCGGCGAAATACCAGGGCAGCATGCCCACCACCGCGCCGATCGTGGCGGCGGCGAGGACGCCGAAGAAATTGAGATCGCCATTGGCGGCGGCAAAGCCGGCAAAGGGAATGATCAGCTCGGACGGAATGGGCGGAAAGATCGATTCCGCCAGCATGACCAGGAAGATGCCGACATAGCCGAGATCGGAAATGGTCTGGATGATCAGGTCGGTCATGGGGTCTCCGCGGCGTCTGGCGCTCGTGGCCCCACCCCACCCTCATTCCCTCCCCATCAAGGGAGGGAGGCGCAGGCTGAGGCCGCTCGATTCCATCGTCTCCCTCCCCCTTGTGGGGAGGGATCAAGGGGTGTGGGCGGCCGGCTGATGCCGGCCCCGCCTCAAGCCGACTTGGCGGCGCGGCTCATGCGCTTGCGGTCATTGGGGTCGAGCCAGATCTTGCGCAGGCGGATCGACTTGGGGGTCACCTCGACATACTCGTCTTCGGCGATATAGCCGAGCGACTGCTCGAGGGTGAGCTTCTTGGGCGTGGTCAGGCGCACCGCTTCGTCCTTGGACGTGGTGCGGATATTGGTGAGCTGCTTGCCCTTGAGCGCGTTGACCTCGAGGTCATTCTCGCGGGAATGCTCGCCGATGATCATGCCTTCATAGATGTCGACGCCGGCATCGATCATGATCGGGCCGCGGTCTTCGAGGTTCCACAGCGCAAAGGCCACGGACTGGCCGGTACCGTTGGAGATCAGCACGCCCGTGCGACGGGTCGGCAGGTCACCCTTGAACGGCACGAAGGAGTGGAACAGGCGGTTGAAGATGGCGGTGCCGCGGGTATCGCTCAAAAGCTCCGGCTGGTAGCCGATCAGCGAGCGGGTGGGCACCAGCAGCTGGATGCGGGTGCGGCCGACGCCCGAGGGGCGCATGTCGGTCAGCTCGCCCTTGCGCTCGGTGAGCTTCTGCACGACCGTGCCGGTATGCTCGTCATCGACGTCGATGATGACTTCCTCGATCGGCTCGTGGCGCACGCCGTCAATGTCGCGCATCAGCACCTTCGGGCGACCGATGGTCAGCTCGAACCCTTCGCGGCGCATGTTTTCGATCAGCACGGCCAGCTGCAATTCGCCGCGGCCGGCCACGTCATAGGAATCATTGTCGTCGCCCGGCGTCACCTTGATGGCGACATTGCCTTCGGCTTCGCGCATCAGGCGCTCGCGGATGACGCGGGACTGCACCTTGTCGCCCTCGCGGCCGGCCAGCGGGCCGTCATTGATGCGGAAGGTAACCGACAGGGTCGGGGGATCGATCGGCTTGGAGGCGATCGGCTGGGTCACCGAAGTGGCGCAGAGCGTGTCGGCCACGGTCGAGGTGACGAGACCGGCAATGGCGACGATATCGCCGGCTTCGCCCATGTCGACCGGGGTGCGCTCGAGGCCGCGGAAGGCCAGCACCTTGGAGATACGGCCCTTTTCGACTTCCTTGCCTTCACGGTTGAGCGTGTGGATCGGGTCGTTGGCCTTGACGGTGCCGGAAGTGATGCGGCCGGTCAGGATACGGCCCAGGAACGGGTTGCGCTCGATGGTGGTGACCAGCATGCGGAAGGCGCCTTCCTCGACGACCGGCTCGGGCACATGCTCGATGACCTTGTCGAGCAGCGGGCCGAGATCGTCCTTGGGGCCTTCGGGCTCCAGCGCCATCCAGCCCTGCTTGGCCGAACCGTAGAGCACCGGGAAATCGAGCTGCTCGGGCGACGCGTCGAGCGCGATGAACAGGTCGAAGATTTCCTCGAGCACTTCCATGTGGCGCTCGTCGGCCTTGTCGATCTTGTTGATGGCAACGATCGGACGCAGGCCCTGGGCCAGCGCCTTGCCGAGCACGAACTTGGTCTGGGGCATCGGGCCTTCGGCCGCGTCCACCAGGATCACCACGCCATCGACCATGGACAGGATGCGCTCGACTTCGCCGCCGAAGTCGGCGTGGCCGGGCGTGTCGACGATATTGATGCGGGTATCTTTCCAGAGCAGGCTCGTGACCTTGGCCAGAATGGTGATGCCGCGCTCGCGCTCGATATCATTGCTGTCCATGGCGCGTTCTTCGACGCGTTCGTTTTCGCGGAAGGAACCGGACTGCTTGAGCAGCACGTCGATCAGCGTGGTCTTGCCGTGGTCAACGTGGGCGATGATGGCGATATTGCGCAGCGACATATGGGGTCAGGCCTCTTTGGCATGATCCCAAAACCTTGGGCCGCGAAAGGGGCGGCGGCAAACGGCTGAACCATGCAGGAATAAACAGGGCACCGATCCTCGCCGAGGCGGGATTGGTGCATTTGCGGCTGCCTTACAGGAAGATGGCCTTTTCCACAAGCGCAGGGGACGCAGAGGTGGGTTGCGGGGCTTCAAAACCGTGCCGCACGGTGAATCGCTCCGCAGAGCAATTCACCGTGAGAAGGGATCAAGGATGGGGATGTTCGCCCCGGATAATCGGGCCGACCGCCTCCCCTCCCAGCCTCCCCAGTCAAAGGGGGAGGTGCCGCCCGGCGGGGCGAAATCTCGCCGGGGCAATAGCTTGTTACTTCAGCGACCTGGGCAGTTCCCCCGATTGCCAGAGCCCCAGGCCAAAGCCATCAGGGTCCAGAAAATCGGCGCTCCAGCCGCCGGGAGCCTCCGAAACCGGCGTGACGATGGTGACGCCCTGCTCGGCCAGCGCGGCCACGATGTCGTCAATGCCGCCGTCATCGACGGTAAAGACCAGCGCCGGCGTATTGCCCCGCACCCCCTCCATCTCGAAGAAGATCAGCTCCAGCCCGCTTTCGAGCGAGGCCTGCAGCCAGAAGGGCTCGGCGCCCTCCATACGGGTCAGGTCGAGCCCGAAGGTCTCGCTGTAGAATTTTTCGGTCCGTTTAATGTCGGACACGTAGAACACGATGCTGGCGCTTTTGGCCTTGAAGCTCATGGCGAGCCCTCCTTTATGGTCTGCACCTGCTGTTGCCGCGGGACACCGTTTTGTGAGCGCTGCACCACGAAAAGATGCCCGTCCGGGTCATGGCTGGCAAAGAGGCCCCCATCGCGCAGCAATTGCGGCAGCAGGGCATCCCGGATCCGGCCATAGGCGAGGTTGAGGTTCAGCCCCGGCATGTCGCCCGGCGGGACCAGGCCGGCCAGCACGACGCGGCGCCGCAGCGCGGCGATGCGCTGGCGCAGGACAGCGTCGGACAATCCGAGCAGAAAGGCGATTTCCCGCCGGTTGTGACCGGAGAGGGCCAGCGCCGCCACGGATTTGAGCGCGGGCGGCAGGGAGGCCAGCAGCGCGGCGCTGTCGGGACCGCTCTCGCCGGGCAAAGCCACCACCTGGCTGGCCTGCCATTGCCCCTCGCGCCTGCGGCGGCGGCCGGCGCCCCGCGCTGCCATGCGGGCCTGATTGCGCACCACGCCACCCAGCCATCGCGCGGCATCGGGCGCGTCGAAATCGGTCCGCCCGGCCAGGATCGCGGCCATCATGGCCTCCTGCACCAGATCGTCAGCCAGCGCCGCATCGCGGCAGTGGCGGCGGGCTATGGAACGAAGCTGGGCTAGAAGGGCTGGACGCATGGGGCAAGTCTGGCAAAGGGCCTGCCGGAAGGCAATCGCGCGCCCCAGGCCCGGGTGCTGGCGCTCAGGAGGCCTTCTTGCCCTTGACCTGGGATTTCACCGCATCGGAATGGAGCAGGTTGGCGAGAGCCGCCGATGGCAGGGGCGGCGAGAACAGGAAACCCTGCACTTCGGACACGCCATGCGCCCGCACCATTTCGAGCTGCTCCTCGGTTTCGACGCCCTCGGCCGTGGTCGACATGCCCAGCGACTGGCCCAGCCCGATCACCGCCTTGATGATGGCCTGGCTGTCGCCCCGGCTGGTGATGTCGCGCATAAAGGAGCGGTCGATCTTGATCTTGTCGAAGGGAAAGCTGCGCAGATAGCTCAGCGAGGAATAGCCCGTGCCGAAATCGTCCATGGAGATGCGCACGCCCATGGCACGCAGATCATGCAGCGCTGCCAGATTGGTGTCGTTCTCGGCCAGCAGCAGGGATTCGGTGATTTCAAGCTCGAGCCGCGTCGCGGGAATGCGCGCTTCGGCCAGCGCCGCCTTGACCACGCCCACCAGATCCCGGTTCTTGAACTGGACGGGCGACAGGTTGACCGCAACCCGCACATCATCCGGCCAGGTGGCGGCCACCCGGCAGGCTTCGCGCAGCACCCACTCGCCGATGGAAACGATCAGCCCGGTTTCCTCGGCGATCGGGATGAACTCGGTCGGCGAAATGGTGCGGCCTTCATGATCCCAGCGCAGCAGGGCCTCGACGCAGATGACGCGGTTTTCCGCCAGCCCCAGCAGCGGCTGGAACACCAGCCGCAATTCGTCGCGCTGTAGCGCCAGCCGTAACCCCGCTTCGATGGAGCGGCGCTGCTGCAGGTCCGCATCCATGCCGGTTTCGAAGAAATGGTAGGTGGAACGGCCTTCGCTCTTGGCCTTGTAGAGGGCCAGATCGGCATTCTTGACCAAGGTATCGGTCTTGACCCCGTCGCCCGGGCCCACCGCAATGCCGACGCTGGCGCCGATCTCGATCTGCTGGCCGCCGATATGCATGGGCGCGCCGATGGCCTTGATGATGCGATCGGCCACCTTGGCGGCATCGGCCGCGCTGTCGATGGGCCGCATCAGCAGCGCAAATTCGTCGCCGCCCAGCCGCGCCAGCACGTCGGTTTCGCGCGTCGTGCCCCAGAGCCGGGCCGAAGCCTGCTTGATGACCTCGTCGCCCACCGCATGGCCCAGCGTGTCATTGACCGCCTTGAAGTGATCGAGATCGATATAGAGCACGGCCGCCATTTCGCCGCGCGACAGTCCCGCCTCGGTCTTGGCCATCTGCTCGAGAAATTCGATGCGGTTGGGCAGGTCGGTCAGTGCGTCGTGCCGGGCCAGATGGCGGATGCGCGCCTCGTTCTGCCGCTGCTCGGTAATGTCTTCATGCGTCGACACCCAGCCGCCATCCTTCATCGGATGGTGCTGCATCATGATGGTGCGGTTGTTGAGCTCATGGATATTCTTGCCATATTCGCGGCGCGCGATGACGTCGCGCCGCCAGGCGATATATTCATCGCGCGTGCCGCCCGCGCTCATCCCCATGTCGAACAGGTGGCTCAGGATGTTTTCAAGCTGGGTGCCTGGCTTGAGCAGGTGATCGGGCAGGTTGTAGATTCGCGCATAGGGCTCGTTGCAGATCACCAGCCGGCCTCGCGCATCCATCATGCACAGGCCCTGGCTGATATTGTTGACCGCCGCGTCGAGCCGGATGTTCTGTCGCTCCAGCTCGAGCTTGCGCTTCTGCACCACTTCGGTGCGCGCGATTTCGTCGGTAACGTCTTCATGCGTCACCACCCAGCCGAGCGCCTCGGAATAGACATGGGCGGTTTCGATGATCCGCCCGCCATGCACCACTTCCTGGCTCTTGGTGCGGGCGCCGCTGCGGTTGGACAGCAGGTCGGCAGTATAGTTTTCGTAGAATTCCTCGGACGCCTGGTCCGGATGGTTGCCGAGCTGGGCCGACAGCTGCACCACCTCTTCAAGGCTCATGCCGCGATAGATGGCGTCGGCGGGAAAACCATAGATGTCGCGATAATGCTTGTTCCACATCATCAGGCGGAACTGGGGCGACCAGACGCAGAAGCCATAGGGGATATTCTCGAGCGCAGCGTCGAGCAGCAACGCTTCAGCCATTTTGCTCAAGCTGCCAGCGTCTGATGACTGCACGCGCATTTCCCCCATCATTGCGACGCTGGGGGGAAGCTAAATCGTTCCCATTAACGACCGATTAACTTCGGCGCCGATGGGTGGTGCCGACCGGCCCCCGAAAGGGGGCCGGCGAGCCATCCGGCCGGCTAGATGTTGCCGGCCTTCTTGTTGCGGGCGGCCCAGGTCTTGAGGCGCAGGCCGTTGAGGCGGATGAAACCCTCGGCATCCTTGTGGTCATAGGCCACGGCGCCTTCTTCGAAGGTGACGAGATCCATCGAATAGAGCGAGTGCGGCGAGGTGCGGGCGATGACGCTGGCGCTGCCCTTGTAGAGCTTCACGGTGACGTCGCCGGTGACATAGGCCTGGCTCTTGTCGATCAGCGCCTGCAGCATGTCGCGCTCGGGCGAGAACCAGAAGCCATTATAGATCAGCTCGGCATATTTGGGCATCAGCTCATCCTTGAGATGGGCTTCGCCGCGGTCGAGCGTGATCGATTCGATGCCGCGATGCGCCACCAGCATGATCGTGCCGCCCGGCGTCTCATAGAGCCCGCGGCTCTTCATGCCGACAAAGCGGTTCTCGACCAGGTCGAGCCGGCCCACGCCATGCTTGCCGCCCAGCTCGTTGAGCTTTGTCAGCAGCGCGGCAGGCGAGAGCGCGACGCCATCGATCGAGACCGGGTCGCCCTTTTCATAGCCGATGGTGATGATCTCGGGCGTATCGGGCGCCTGTTCCGGATCGACCGTGCGCTGGGGCACGTAATCGGGATAGGGCACGGCCGGATCTTCGAGCACCATGCCTTCCGAGGAGGTATGCAGCAGGTTGGCGTCGACCGAGAAAGGCGCCTCGCCGCGCTTGTCCTTGGCGATCGGGATCTGGTTGCGCTCGGCATAGTCGAGCAGCTGCGTGCGGCTGCGCAGATCCCATTCGCGCCAGGGCGCGATCACCTTGATGGAGGGGTCGAGTGCATTGGCGGTCAGCTCGAACCGCACCTGGTCATTGCCCTTGCCGGTGGCGCCATGCGAAATCGCGTCGGCCCCGGTTTCCTGGGCGATCTCGACCAGCCGCTTGGCGATCAGCGGGCGCGCGATCGAGGTGCCGAGCAGATACTGGCCCTCATAGACCGTATTGGCGCGGAACATCGGGAAGACGAAGTCACGCACGAATTCCTCGCGCAGATCCTCGATGCGGATATCCTTGATGCCGAACATCTCGGCCTTCTTGCGCGCCGGCTCGAGCTCTTCGCCCTGACCCAGATCGGCGGTGAAAGTCACCACCTCGCAGTCATAGGTCTCCTGCAGCCATTTCAGGATGATCGAGGTATCGAGGCCGCCCGAATAGGCGAGCACGACCTTTTTGATGTCTTTTGCCATGATGTGGTCCCAGCTTGTCCGATTGGAACAATAGATCGGATGCGGCGCAACAATCTTGCGAAAAAGTCACGCATGGATGATGGTGTGGCAGAAAACATCACTAATTAGCTACTGGAAGGCAGAATATGCCAAATACTGTGGACGCTATCGATCGCCGTATCCTGCGCGCGCTGCAGCGCAATGGCCGGATGAGCAATGTCGAACTGGCCAACGAGGTCGGGCTGTCGCCCTCGCCCTGCCTGCGTCGGGTGCGGCTCTTGGAGGAATCCGGCATCATCGATCGCTATGTCGCGGTGCTGGATGGCGCCAGGGTCGGCCTTGGCCTCACCGTCTTCGCCCGGGTCTGGTTCAAGACCCAGGATGCCGAGATCACCCATCAGTTCGCCGAGACGGTGCGCAACTTTCCCGAAGTGGTCGAGTGCTACCTCACCACCGGGGAATGCGACGCGATCATGCGCATCGTCACCGCGGACCTGCACGCCTATTGGCGCTTCCAGTCCGACTATCTGATGCGCATCCCCAGCGTGCAGAGCGTCAAGACCGACGTGCCGATGGAGACCATCAAGCGCAGCTATGAATTGCCGCTGCCCTAGGGACCGACCCCTCGCCTATCGGCACCCGACGCGCTAAGCATGACCGCCACACGCGCGGAAAACGTCATGCCCGATTTCATCCCCGATCTCTCCGTCATCCTCGCCTTTGCCCTGGCCGGCTTCGTGCTGGCCATCACGCCGGGCCCGGACATGGCGCTGTTTGTCTCCCGCACCATGAATTACGGCCGCACGCATGGCTTTGCCACCGTGCTCGGGGCGCTGACCGGCATCGCGGTGCACACCATGCTGGTGGCATTCGGCATTTCGGTGCTGATCGTGGCGGCGCCGACCGCCTTCTGGGTGCTCAAGATCGCCGGGGCGCTTTACCTCGTCTGGCTCGCCATCCAGGCGATCCGCGACGGCGGCGGCCTTCTGGTCACCCGCGCCGCCGGCAGGCAGCCCAGCTTTGCCCAGAGCTATATGACGGGGCTCGGCATCAACCTCACCAATCCCAAGGTGGCGCTGTTCTTCGTGACCTTCCTGCCCCAGTTCGTTTCGGCCGACGACCCCGCCGCCTCCAGCAAGCTGCTGTTCCTGGGCGTCGAATTCGTCGCCGTGTCACTGCCCATCGTCATCGCCATCGTGCTGGCGGCCGAATGGCTCACCACGACGCTGCGCGACAGCAAGTGGGTCTCCAAGGCGCTGAACTGGAGCTTTGCCGCCGTCTTCATGGCCTTTGCCGCGACGATCCTCCTGGCCGAAGGGCGCAAGTGATCAGCCGGGCTGCACCTGGCTCATCAGGGCCAGCGGACGGCCCTCATTGTCGGAAAAGAACGCCATCCATTCCTCCGTGCCGTCGGCATGGCGATGGATCATGTGCGGCGCGCCGAGGAACGCCACCCCGCGTTCGCTGAGCGCGGCATGGCTGGCTGCGATATCCGGCACGCGGAAATAGATGATGTTGCTGTGGCTCTCGCCCGGCTCGGCGCTCAGCATCAGCCGCACGCCGTCGCAATCGAAGAAGGCCAGCTGGCCGAATGTATAAAGATGGGGCAGGCCCAGCACATCGCGCCACCAGGCCTCGGCAGCGGCAATATCGGCCACGCTGCGGCTGAGCTGGCCGATGGGGCCCAATCGCGAATGGGTCATGCGGGTCTCCTCCCTGGTTGGGAGAAGCCAGCATGGCACGGAGGCTACGCGCCCGCCAGCGCGTCGCGGTCTTTCCTGGAGAGCCGTTCGCTCTCGCTCTTGAGCTGGCCGCAGGCGGCGAAGATGTCGCGGCCGCGCGGCGTACGCACCGGGCTGGCATAGCCGGCCTTGTTGACGATATCGGCGAAGCGTTCGATGCGGCTCGAGGGCGAGGTGCCGTAATTGGCGCCGGGCCAGGGATTGAACGGGATCAGGTTGATCTTGGCCGGAATGCCGGCCAGGAGGCGCACCAGTTCGCGCGCTTCGGCATCGCTGTCATTGATGCCGTCGAGCATGACATATTCGAAGGTGATGCGGCGGGCATTGGAAAGGCCCGGATAGTTGCGGCAAGCTTCGAGCAATTCCTCGATCGGCCATTTCTTGTTGATCGGCACCAGCACGTCGCGCAGGTCATTATTGGTGGCATGCAGCGAGATGGCCAGCATGACGTCGATCTCGCGCCCGGTCGGCTCGATGAAGGGCACGACGCCCGAGGTCGAGAGCGTGATGCGGCGCTTGGAGAGGCTCATGCCGTCGCCGGCCGACGCGATGAGGAGAGCCTGCTTGACGGCCTCGTAATTGTAGAGCGGCTCGCCCATGCCCATCATCACCACATTGGTGATGGCGCGCGTGCCATCGGCAGGTACCAGGCCACCGTCATCCGGGCGGCTGCCGCCGGGGAAGTCGCCCAGCCGCTCGCGCGCCATCAGCACCTGGCCCAGGATCTCCCCGGCGGTCAGGTTGCGCACCAGCTTCTGCGTGCCGGTATGGCAGAACGAGCAGGTGAGCGTGCAGCCCACCTGGGACGAGACACAAAGCGTGCCGCGATCCTGCTCGGGAATATAGACCGTCTCCACCTCGACCGGCGGGTAATTGGGATTGGCCGGGTCGCGGAAGCGGAACAGCCATTTGCGCGTGCCGTCGGACGATACCTGCTCGGAGACGATTTCCGGGCGATCGAGGATGAAGGTGTCAGCCAGCTTCTGCCGCACCGGCTTGGCGACATTGGTCATCTTGTCGAAATCGGTGGTGCCGTTGACATAGAGCCAGTTCCACAGCTGGCTGGCCCGCATGCGGGCTTCCTTGTCGGCGGCAATGCCGGCCGTGGTCAGCGCCTCGGCGAGCTGGGGCTTGCTGAGGCCGATCAGCGACGGCCGGCTGGCCGCAGCCGGCCGGATAGCGGTCGAATGGTCAAGGTTCAGCGCGATGCTCATGGGCGTGCGAAAGGTCTCGAAACTGCGGGATTGGCGCGGCCAATAGCATATGGGCGCGCTTTAGGCAAAACTTCGCAGCGGCATCGGGCCCATGCGATCAACTTGCGTTGATGAGGTCCAGCGCCTTGTCCAGCAGTTCGGGCGTTGCCGCGGCCACGACATCGCCGCCGGCAGTGGGCTCGCTCCCGTCCCAGCAGGCAATGGCGCCGCCCGCCTCGCGGATGATGGGAACCAGCGCCGCGATATCATAGGTATTGAGGAATGGCTCGATGACCAGATCGGCATGGCCCGCCGCCAGCAGCGCATAGCCATAGCAATCCATGCCGAAGCGCTGCAGCCGCGTGGCGGCTTCAAGGGCCTGCCACTTGGCCATCAATTCGGGCGTGCGGAACAGTGAGGGCGTGGTGGTAAAGACCCGGGCGGGCGCCAGCTCGGTCTCGCCGCTCGTGCGATTGGCAAGGGTGACGGCGCCGCGGCGATAGGTCGAGCGGCCGGGGACGGCGAGGAAGGTTTCCCCGATGAACGGCTGGCTCATGAGGCCGGCAATAGCCACGCCCTCATGGGCAAAGCCGATCAGCGTGCCCCAGACGGGGGCGCCCGAGATGAAGGCGCGGGTGCCATCGACCGGGTCGATGATCCAGCTATAGGGGCCTTCGCCGCTGGAGCCCCATTCCTCGCCGATAATGGCGTGATCGGGGAAGTGCTCGGCAATGACGGCGCGAATGGCGGTTTCGGCTGCCCGATCGGCCTCGGTCACCGGATCGAACCCCTCGCTGAGCTTGTTATCGACCCCAAGGCCGGAGCGGAACAGGGGCAGCGTATGGCTCGCCGCCGCTTCGGCAGCCAGCAGGAGGGTGGCTTCGACTTTGGCGAGATCGATTGTCATGGCTGGGTCCGGCTGAATGGCAACGGGCGGAAGCGACGCTGTGACCGGGGTGGCTAGCGGCGCCGCACCTGCGGCGAGCCGCAAAGGGCCGGACCGCCTAGCACTCGGCGCTGATCGACTGCTGCGCGGCGGTGGCGCCGGACAGCGAATAGGACTGGGTCACCTTGATGCCGGCGGCCGTCGTGCCTTCGACCACCATGGAGGAGCCGGCGCGGATGGCGCTGGCCAGCGCGTCGGACTGGCTGGTGTCATCGAGCCAGGCGGCATCGTTCTGGGTGAAGAGATTGAACACCTGGCCGCCGACATTGACGGTGGCCATGCTGTCGGGCTGGAAGGCAAAGCCGGCGACGAGGTTGAACTCGCTGCTGACATTCTCGGCCGGGCGGCTGGTGATATAGATATAGGCCTGGCTATAGCCATCGGGCTCGGGCGTCACACTTTCCGGCTTGGTCATGGCAAAGCAGACATTGCCGGAGGCGTCAGTGGCCGCATAGCTCGACCAGGCACGATGCTCGCCCAGAAGACGCACCTGCTGGGCGCTGGCACTGGCGGTCAGTGCCAGGCTGGCGGCAAGAATTAGCACCGGGACGGTCTTGAGCATCAGGGCCTCAACAAACAGACTAGGGCGAAGGACCGGCTTGGCCCCTCGCCCAGATATGGCGGATCGCCCGCATGGGGCAACCCAAAAATCACTGGCAGGCGGCGTCGATGGCGTTCACCGCCGCGGTCGCGCCGGAGAGCGAATAGGTATCGACGGTATTGGTGCCGCGCTGGCTGGTGCCGCGCACCACCAGGTTGCTGCCCGCCTTGAAGGCCTGCACGAAGCCACCTTCATCGCCGGTCGAAGCCAGCCAGGCGGCCGAACCTTCCGTCACCATGGGGTAGGACTTCCCATCCACCGACGCGCTGGCATTGGCCGCCGTGGCATTGAATGGATAGCCGATAATGGTCTGCACCTCGTTCTTGGTGCCCATCCCCTTGCGGTGGATGATCATGAAATGGATCGGGTCGCGATTGGCACCGGCCGGCTCGCTGGACTGCGGCGTCGCCGAGACATAGCAGAGCACGCCTGAAGCGTCCGTCGCCTGCCAGGCAGTCCAGGCATTGAAGGTACCGAGCTCGGTCGCCTGCTGCGCCTGGGCGGCAGGAGCCAGAGCCATGATCGCGCCGACCGCGAGCCCAAGTGCAAGGCCACCGGTTTTCGTCGTCATCGCAATATTGTCCTCATCTTATGGGGGCCCCGTTCTGGAGCGAGCTGCCCGCCAACTCTGCCCCGAACATGGTTACCAAGGTGTCAAACGCCGCCGCATCCAACTGTATTTGCATCAAGTGCGAGCCAATCACGGCGGCAATTTGACGGGATGGCAGCCATACCCTCCGGTTTGGGCCGTCAGAGTTAACAACGCGCTAACATCTGCGTGACTGTGATCACGCCGCCAGTGGATAGCTCTGTTCGACGACATAGGGCCCGCCGCCGACCGAATCCTTGCTGGAAAACAGCACGAAGCGCCCCACCGGAAAGCTGAGCGGCTCGAACCGCCCGGCCTCGGCCATGAACCGGGCCGCCTCCTCGGCGCTGCAGCCGCGCAGCCGGGCCAGCGAGACATGCGGCACGAACTTGCGCCCCTCGGGCGGCAGGCCGGCCCGCTGCAGCACCCGCTCCTGCGCAGCCTGCAGCCTGCTGAGCTGCTCGCTGGGCTCGACCCCGGCATAGAGCGCCCGGGGCTTGTCGCCGCCGAAGGTTCCCAGATGCGTAAGCTTGACCGAAAAGCGCATGGAATTGGCCAGCCGGTCGAGGCTGTCGGCAACATCGTCGGCGGTGACATTGTCCACGTCGCCAATAAATCGGAGGGTAATGTGGTAGTTTTCCGGATCAATCCAGCGGGCACCAGTCAGCCCGCCGCGCTTGAGAGAAAGCGCAAATCCAGTTTCGGCCGGGATTTCGAGGCCGGTAAAGAGCCGGGGCATGTGGCCCTCCTCTTCCTAAGGATCAGGTGCGCGATTCGAGCCTGACCCTAGCATAACGACAATGTGCAGCCAGCCCATTCGTCGCACGTCCTCATCAAGTCTTGTAAACGACTGATCGCCCATCCATATTGTCCCGCAAGTGGCAACCAATGCCCACCGGCGGTGCAATAGCCGCTTTTCAATTGGGAAAGGAAACCGACTATGGCTGAATATGACCGTCAGACCCTCGGTGCGCGGGCCGGCTCGGCCTTGGCCATCGACGAGGGCCTGCGCAGCTACATGCTGCGCGTCTACAATTACATGGGTGTCGGGCTGGTTGTGACGGGCCTCGCGGCCTGGTTCGCCGCCGCCGCCGCCATCACCACAGATCCGAACGCCGCCGTGGGCCAGCTTGCCAATGGCCAGCTGGTGACCCAGTGGGGCGCGCTGCTCTATGCCAGCCCGCTGCAGTGGGTTGTGATGCTTGCTCCGCTGGCCTTCGTGCTGGTGCTGAGCTTTGGCATCAACAAGCTCTCCGTGCCCGCAGCACAGGCCACCTTCTGGGCCTTCGCCGCGATCATGGGCCTGTCGCTGAGCTCGATCTTCCTGGTCTATACCGACGCCTCGATCGCCAAGGTGTTCTTCATCACGGCAGCCACCTTCGGTGCCATGAGCCTTTACGGCTACACCACCAAGCGTGACCTGACCAATATGGGCAGCTTCCTGATGATGGGCCTGATCGGCCTGATCATCGCCTCGGTGGTCAACATCTTCATGCAGTCTTCCATGCTCGAATTCGCCATCTCGGCGGTCGGCGTGCTGATCTTCGTGGGCCTCACCGCCTACGATACGCAGAAGATCAAGGAAGGCTATGACGAAGCGCATGGCGCCGAAGTTCTGGCCAAGGGTGCCATCATGGGCGCGCTGAGCCTCTACCTCGACTTCATCAACCTGTTCATGATGCTGCTCCGCCTGTTCGGCAACCGCGAGTAAGCACAGGTCTGCTTGATCGCAGGATCAAGCAATTTGGTTGGACGACAAATCGAACCGCAGCCTACAAAGGCTGCGGTTCTTTTTTTGCCTGGATTTGCATCGTGTCCGACTACCAGCTGCGCCAGTTCGAGTGGGCCGACGTGCCCGCCATCACTGCCATCTACAAGCACTACGTGGAAAATACCGCGATCACCTTCGACACCGAAGTGCCGGGCGAGGAGGCGATCGCGGAGAAATATGCGGGCCTCAGGAAGCTCGGGCACCCGCTGATCATCGCCGAGCTGGACGGGCAGCCGGTCGGCTATGCCTATGCCAGCTTCTATCGGCCGCGCGCCGCCTATCGCTTCACCTGCGAGGATTCCATCTACCTGCACCCCGACGCCAAGGGGCGCGGCATCGGCAAGGCGCTGCTGACCGAATTGCTGCTGCAGTCGCGCGTCTTCGGCTTCAAGCAGATGATCGCGGTGATTACCGCCGATACTGCCAACTCCATCGCCATCCACGAGAAATTCGGCTTCCGCCATGTCGGGCGCTATGAGGCAGTGGGCTACAAGTTCGACCGCTGGCACGACATCGTGCATCTGCAGCTGGGGCTCTAGAGCGATTTGCGCATCGGGTAGCTGGTTGAAAAGCCCTCGATCTGGGGCGCGCCGTCATCAGTCCATCCGCGATCGAGGTAGAACCGGTGTGCGGTGGTGGTGCTGATCAGCCGGGCCTGAACGTGGCCATCGGCCCTGAGCACTGCCTCGAGATGGGCCATCAGCGCATCGCTGACGCCGCAAAAACGGTGCCGTGGTGAGACGTAGTTGAACATCACGACACCCTGGGCATTGACGGCCCCGACGGCGGCGATGTCGCCGTTGCGTTCGGCGACGAAGAACGTCTGCGCCGGATTGGCGATCATGCTGGCGACCCCTTCCGGCGTTCGGTTGCTCACCCATTGGCTGATATTGGCGCGGTCATCATGATGATCGGCGCCGCACAGTTCGGTGACCGATGCCGTCATCACCCGGCTCATCTCCGGAACATCCGCGGCCGTGGCCAGCCGAATGGAAATCACCCCACCACCAGCGTGGAATCAGGTGCGGCAAGCCGGGCTTGCAGCTGTTGGATAATGCGCTTCATCTGTCCCGAAGCGAGAAGGCCGGGCCCCAGGGGACCCGAGCGGTCCTCGCCGACAGCGGGCAAGGTTCGCAGGACAGCGCGCATTTCGGTCGTCATCTGCTGGATCTGCCAGATGATCTCGTCATCGGCCGCGCCTGGCTGTTCGGGCGATGCAAGGCCGACAGCCTTGACGGCATAAGCCGCAGCGCCCAGCGCATGGGCGCCCATATGGCAGACTGCCGAGGCCTGCCCCGCCGACCGCGCCGCGGCGGCCGCTGCCGGAGACACATCGCGCGCCGCGCTGCCCCCGCCGAACCGCCGGCGAATCTCGGCGGCCGTATCGAGCTCGCCACGTGCATAGGCCTTGGCGCGTGCAATGGCGGCGCTAGGCCGGTCATCCTCGGCCCGTTCGGCCTCGTAGACCCAGAGCACCCGCTCCGCGCAGGCGGCAGCCCAGCCTGCCACTAAGCGCCGATCGGTGTCGCTGAACGTCTGTATGGATGGTGCCATGGCAGCACTACCCCACGACCACCAGGTCCGGATCGAGCACCCGCAGCACCAGCGACAGCTCGTGACCCCGCTTGAGGATGCGCCCCTGCTGGTTGGTCACAGCATACTGGCCCTGCTTGTTGCGCAGCTTGGGTGTCTTTTCGATGATGAAGAGCGGGCGCTCGGAGACGCGGGCATAGATCGAGAACACGGCCCGGTCACGCAGGAAATCCATGGCGTAGTCCCGCCATTCCCCCTGCCCCACCTTGCGGCCATAGACCGCCAGGATCAGGTTCAGCTCCTTGCGGTCGAAGGCGACAATGGCCGGGACCTTGGTCGGCGCCGGGCTCGCGGGCGCATCGCCGGCATGCACCAGCGCCAGACTGACTGCCCTGTCATTCGGTGTGCGGCCCTGCACCGTTCCGATCAACTCCAAGAGGGGGACGTTCGAAGAGGCGACGTTCAAATCACCGTCATGATTGCGGGAAATTCGGGTGGATGCAAGGGCGATGCAAAAACCCCAATTTGAACACAGTTTGTCCGTGAACGCGCCAGAATGCGCGTTCAGCTTATCTCCATTGCCTCCAGTGGCTGGCATCCGGGCCGACCGAGCCCCCAAACCCAGAAGCCTGGGTGCCAGCCGCCCTAATTAGTTGACCAGTCAAGTCCTTCCCGTCCTTGCCCCCAGGGACGGGATTTTTTTGTCCTAGCGCTCGAAGCTGGCGGCGCCCAGGATCGGGCCGGGCAGGCCGTTGCGCTCCTGCTGCACGATGACGGCAATGCCCGTGCTGCCGGCATCGAGCACCTCGGCCAGGGGCAGCTTGAGATTGGCGCCACTCTCCCCCTCCCACATGCCCAGCGCCTGCCGACCGGTCACAACCTGGGTGTAAACCATTGACTTGCCCGCATTTTCGCCGGTGTCGATCGCCACGTCGGCGCGGTCGAGATAGGTGACCAGCCACACCACGGCGTCGTCGAGGCTGGTATTGGGCGGGATGGCGATCTTGAGCATGTCGCCGTCATGCACGATATCCACGGGCAGCGGCAGGGTGACCCCGTCGAGCGCACCATGCACCTCGTTGCGGCGCGAGCCGACGACGCCCTTGGCGCCGTTGACCACCATCTGCGGCGTATAGATCCGCGACGAGCCCCAGCTCTTGGCATAGGCGCGCTGGCGGTCGGAATAATCCTCGCTGCCGAACGTGTCTTCCCAGCCGACATAATCCCAGTAGTCGACGTGATAGGCCAGGGCCACCACGTCCTCTTCCGCGGCGAGGCTGGTGAGCAGCGCATCGGCGGGCGGGCAGGAGGCGCAACCCTGGCTGGTGAACAGTTCGACCACCGCCTTGGGCCGCGGCCGCGTGGTCTCGGCGGCAGCAGGCAGCGCCAGGGCGGCGAGCGCGGCAAGGATGAGGACAGTGCCGGAAAGGGGTCTCTGCGTCATGGGCAAGGTTGTAAGCCGGGCCGCCGCGCCCTCGCCAGTCAAAAGAGGGTGACAGGCGCAGATTCTGTCCGTGCCGCGGCTTTATCCCCTTTCGGCACGGACTTATCCCCCGCCAAAAAGCGCATGGCGGCCCCAGGGGACCGCCATGAAATCGTCACCACTGTGAACGGTGAATGAACGCCTGAATTACGCCGCGACGAGGCTGCGCAGCACGTAGTGCAGGATGCCGCCATGCTTGTAATAGTCGAGCTCGTTGGCGGTATCGATGCGGCAGAGCGTGTCGACATTGACCACCGAGCCATCGGCGCGGGTGATCTTGACGGTAACCCGGGCGCGCGGCGCGATTTCGGTGACGCCTTCGATATCGATGGTCTCGGTGCCGTCGAGACCCAGGCTCTGCCAGCTCTCGCCATCCTTGAACTGCAGCGGGATGACGCCCATGCCGACCAGGTTGGAGCGATGGATACGCTCGAAGGACTGGGCGATCACGGCGCGCACGCCGAGCAGGTTGGTGCCCTTGGCAGCCCAGTCACGGCTGGAGCCGGTGCCATATTCCTTGCCGGCAAAGATCACCAGCGGCGTGCCGGCGGCCTGATAGGCCATGGCGGCATCGTAGATCGCCATCTGGCTGCCATCGGGACCCTTGGTATAGCCGCCCTCGACGCCCGGGAGCATCTGGTTCTTGATGCGGATATTGGCGAAGGTGCCGCGCATCATCACTTCATGATTGCCGCGACGGGCGCCGTAGGAGTTGAAGTCGCGCGGGGCAACCTGCCGCTCCTCGAGGTACTTGCCGGCCGGCGTCGTGGCCTTGAACGAACCGGCCGGGGAGATGTGGTCGGTGGTGATGGAATCCAGGAACAGCGCCAGGACCTTGGCATCCTTGACGTTGGTGATGGGCTTGGGCTCCATCGACATGCCCTCGAAATAGGGCGGGTTCTGCACATAGGTCGAGCTGGAATTCCAGCCATAGGTCTCGCCACCTTCGATGACGATATTCTGCCAGTTGGTGTCGCCCTTGAAGACGTCCGAATAGCGGCCCTGGAACATCTCCTTGGTGACGTGCTTGCGCACGATCTCGGCGACCTCGTGGTTGGAGGGCCAGATATCCTTGAGGTAGACCGGCTGGCCATCCCTGGAGGTGCCGATCGGATCCTTGGTGATGTCGATCTTCATCGAGCCGGCAATGGCATAGGCCACGACCAGCGGCGGCGAGGCAAGGAAGTTCGCCTTGACGTCGGGGTTCACGCGGCCTTCGAAATTGCGGTTGCCCGACAGCACCGAGGCAGCGACCAGGTCGCCGGCCTGCACGGCCTTGGAGATCTCGGTGGGCAGCGGGCCCGAATTGCCGATGCAGGTGGTGCAGCCATAGCCGACGAGGTTGAAGCCGATGGCGTCGAGGTCTTCGGACAGGCCGGCGCTGTCGAGATAGTCGGTGACGACCTGCGAACCGGGGGCCAGCGAGGTCTTGACCCAGGGCTTGGAGTCGAGACCCAGGGCACGGGCCTTGCGGGCGACGAGGCCGGCCGCGACCAGCACGGACGGATTGGACGTATTGGTGCAGGAGGTTATGGCGGCGATGACCACATCCCCATGCGTCAGGGTGTAGTCGGCGCCTTCGACCTGAACCTTGGGCTCGTCGGTCTTGCCGAATTCCTTGGGCAGGGCGGCAGCGAAGGCCTGCTTGGCGTTGTCGAGCGCGATACGGTCCTGCGGGCGCTTGGGTCCCGAGATGGACGGCACGACGGTGGTCAGGTCGAGTTCGAGCGTCGAGGTGAAGACCGGATCGGGCGAATTGGTCTCGCGGAACATGCCCTGGGCGCGCGAATAGGCTTCGACCAGCGCCACGCGATCGGCCTGGCGGCCCGACGTGGTGAGGTATTTCAGCGTATCGGCATCGACCGGGAAATAGCCGCAGGTGGCGCCATATTCGGGAGCCATATTGGCAATGGTCGCCTGGTCTTCGAGGCTCAGGTAATCGAGGCCGGGGCCGTAGAATTCTACGAACTTGCCGACCACGCCCTTCTTGCGCAGCATTTCGGTGACCGTCAGCACCAGATCGGTGGCGGTAATGCCTTCATTGATCTTGCCGGTGAGCTTGAAGCCCACGACTTCGGGGATCAGCATGGTGATCGGCTGGCCCAGCATGGCCGCCTCGGCCTCGATGCCGCCCACGCCCCAGCCCAGCACGGCCATGCCGTTGACCATGGTCGTGTGCGAGTCGGTGCCCACCAGCGTATCGGGATAGGCGACGGTCTCGCCATTCTCGTCCTTGGTCCAGACGGTCTGGGCCAGGTATTCCAGGTTCACCTGGTGGCAGATGCCGGTGCCGGGGGGCACGACGCGGAAATTGTCGAAGGCCGACTGGCCCCAACGCAGGAATTCGTAGCGCTCGCCATTGCGCTCATATTCGAGCTCGACATTCTGCTCGAACGAGGTGGGCGTACCGAAACTGTCGACCATGACCGAGTGGTCGATGACCAGGTCGACGGGGACCAGCGGATTGATCTTCTGCGGGTTGGCGCCCAGCTTGGCGGTGGCGTCGCGCATGGCGGCCAGATCCACCACGGCGGGAACGCCGGTGAAATCCTGCATCAGCACGCGGGCGGGGCGGTAGGAAATCTCGTGATCGGAGGTGCGGGTGACCAGCCAGGTGGCCACGGCCTCGATATCGGCCTTGGTGACCGTGCGGTTATCCTCGAAGCGGAGCAGGTTTTCCAGCACCACCTTCATCGAATGGGGCAGGCTGGACACGCCCTTGAGCCCGTTCTTCTCGGCCTCTGCGATCGAATAATAGGTGTAGGTCTTGCCGCCGACCACAAGGGTCGATTTCGACTTGAAGCTGTTAACCGAGGTCATGGTGTTCCGCCCTAATCTTGTCGTTGCGGCAGGCGCGCCGGCCCGGGCGAAGGCCCCGGAAACCACGCAACAGCGCTGCCTTTCCTGGAATGAATCCAATCTATAAGGGCTTATAGAGAAAGACGATTGGGCTTGCCAGCCCGACCTTTCGTTCAATACGAGAAGGGGTCATGACCGATCGGCAAGTCTTTCCCCCGCTGACCCTGCGCGCGACCGGCCTCAGCTGCGGGCGCGGGGGCATGACATTGACGGCCGACCTGAGCTTTGCCGTTGCCCCCGGGCAATGCCTGCTGCTGCGCGGCCCCAACGGCACCGGCAAGACCACTCTGCTGCTGACCCTGGCCGGCATCGTCACTCCGCTGGCCGGCACCTTCGAGCTGGAAGGCACTGACAGCGAGGCCGGCCCGCAGCTGCATTATTGCGGCCATCGCAATGCCGTCAAACCGCGGCTGAGCGTGCGGGAAAATCTCGATTTCTGGGCCCAGGTCAACGGCCCGACCGGCCTGGACATCCAGGAGGCGCTGGCCGAAGTGGGCCTGGGCGAGCTGGGCGGGCTCGATGCCGGCTATCTCTCGGCCGGGCAATCGCGACGCCTGGCTCTGGCCCGCCTACTGGTGACCCACCGCCCGCTCTGGCTGCTCGACGAGCCGACCGCGGCGCTCGACGCCGAGGGTCATGAACTGGTGACCCGGCTGCTCGACCGGCATCTCGACATGGGGGGCCTGGCCCTGGCCGCCACCCATGATCCCATCACCCTGCCCGATCCGGGTCGCATGGAAACCCTGGCGCTGGGGGTGCGGACATGACGGCGCTCCGGGCCATGCTGGGTCGCGAACTGCGCCTGGCGCTGCGCGGCGGCGGCGACGTGCTGACGCTGGTGCTGTTCTTCATCATCACCGGCGCCATCGTGGCCTTCGCCGTAGGACCCGATAGCGTGCTGCTGGCCCGCATTGCCCCGGGCATGGTCTGGGTGGCCGCCTTCCTGGCCATGCTGCTGGGGCTCGACCGCCTGTTCCGGCCCGACCATGAGGATGGCGCGCTGATCCTGCTGCGCCAGGCCGAGCTGCCGCTCAGCGCCGCCATTGCCGCAAAAGTGATGGTGCACTGGCTGGTCTCGGCCCTGCCGCTGATCCTCGCCTCCCCGCTCCTGGCCCTGCAGCTGGCCATGGATGGCGAGACCTTCTGGCGCATGGTGGCCTCGCTGCTGGTCGGCACCCCGGCTCTGGCCGCTTTCGGCGCCGTGGGGGCGGCCGTGACCGTGTCGATCCGGGGCGGCGGGCTGATTGCCCCGATCCTGATCGCGCCGCTGTCGATCCCGGTGCTGATCTTTGGAGTGGGCAGCATTACGGCCAGCCAGTCGAGTGCCGCCCTGCTGTTTCTTGCGGCATTGAGCCTCATGGCAGTGAGCCTGGCTCCCTTTGCTGCCGCCCTTGCGATAAGCTCAGCCGAAGACTAGAGCCGTGAGCCCATGAGCATAGACACCACACCCAAGCAGAGCTGGTGGAGCCGGATTGCCCATCCGGGGCAGTTCGTGGCCTGGACGTCACCACTGCTGTGGCCGCTGACCATTCTCACCGCGGTCCTCTTCATCATCGGCCTGTGGTTCGCCTTCTTCAATTCGCCGGCCGACTACCAGATGGGCGATACGGTGCGCATCATGTATGTGCATGTGCCCAATGCCTGGCTCAGCCAGTTCGTCTATGGCGTGATGACGGTTTCAGCGCTCGGCACGCTGGTCTGGCGCCACCCCATGGCCGATGTGTCGATGAAGGCCGCCGCACCGCTGGGCGCCATGTTCACGGCGCTGGCCCTGTTCACCGGTGCGCTCTGGGGCCGCCCGACCTGGGGCACGTTCTGGGAATGGGACGGGCGCATGACCTCGACCCTGGTCCTGCTCTTCATTTATCTCGGCATCGTTGCCCTGTGGCGCGCCTTTGACGACCAGCTGCGCGCCGCCCGCATCATCGCCGTCTTCACCCTGGTGGGCGCCATCAACATTCCCATCATCAAGTTCTCGGTGGACTGGTGGAGCACCTTGCACCAGCCGGCCAGCGTGTTCCGTGCCGACGGGCCGACCATGCCCGGCTCGATCCTGACGCCGCTCTTCGTGATGTTTTTCGCGTTTACATTCCTGTTCCTGACCCTGCATCTCAAAGCCATGCATACCGAGGTCAAGCGCCGCAGGGTGATGGGCCTGCAGCGCCGCATGGCCCAGGGGGACGCGGCATGATCGATCTCGGACCCCATGCCGTCTTCATCGTCTGGGCCTATCTCGGCGTCGCCATGACCGTCGCGGCCCTCGTGGGCTGGACGCTCTACGATGCGCGCTCCACGGCCAGAAGGCTCGCCGAGCTGGAGGCGCGCGCGCCGCGCCGCGCCGCCCGATGATGCGTTACCTGCTGTTCGGCCTGCCGCTGATTGCGCTGATCGCGCTGGTTGCCGTCTTCGCCTTTTCCATCGACCGCGATCCCACCCTGGTGCGCTCGGCGCTGATCAACAGGCCGGCACCGGCCTTTGCCATGGCCGAAGTGCCCGAACTGGGCGTGCCCGGCTTCGACACGGCGGCCCTCATGGGCGAAGTGACCGTGGTCAATGTCTTTGCCAGCTGGTGCATCCCCTGCCGGGACGAGCACCCCCTGCTGGTGAATATGCGCGAACAAACCGGCGTGCGGCTCTTCGGCATCAACCAGGCCGACGCGCCGGAAAATGCCCGGGCCTTCCTGGCCGAGCTGGGCAATCCCTATGACGCGGTGGGCACCGACCGCGACCGGCGCGTCTCGATCGACTGGGGCGTCTATGGCGTGCCGGAAACCTTCGTGGTGGATGCCAGGGGCATCATCACCTTCAAGCATGTCGGGCCGCTGACGCCCGCTGCCATGGAAGACGAGCTGCTGCCGGCCATTGCCGCGGCGCGGGGCTGAGCCCCGTTCAGATTGCGTTCAGCCGGGCTTTGCCATTTTTCTGCCACGCCCCCCGCCGAAAGCATGCCGATGTTGCACAGAGTTCTGCATTTCCTCCGTGAGGCCGGCCTGGGGCCGATCGAATATGTCCTGATCGCCGCCATCCTGACGGTGGCGACCACGGTCGCCGTCTCGGCCGCCGGATACAGCCTGGCCGATATTGTCGGCTGACCGGCTCAGAAGTCGCTGGTCAGGCCCTTGATTTCCCAATCGCCATAGCGACCCGGCTCGAGCCCGCCGCGGCCGCCGGTTTCCTTGGGGGCAAAGGCGCCCCTGGCATCGATGGCGCGCCGACGCGCCTCGGCCTCCGCCAGCGCACGCTTGGCCGCTTCGCTCAGAGGCGGACGCGGATCCGCCTGGTCTGCATTATCCTGATCGTCGCTCATGGTCTGCCCGCATTACGTTTTGGTCATGCCGCTTGCATGGAACCCTTGGGCACACAACATAATTGCCCAGGAACGCGAACCCAAGGGCTCACAATGTTCAATATGTTTCGGACCGGTGTCCTCATTGCCGCACTCACCGCCCTTTTCATGGTGGTGGGCTATTTCATTGGCGGCACCAGCGGCATGATGATCGCCTTCGTCTTTGCGCTGGCGACCAACCTGTTCGGCTACTGGAATTCCGACAAGCTGGTGCTGCGCATGCAGAATGCCGTGCCGGTGGAGCGCTCCAGGGTGCCCGAGCTCTACGACATGGTCGACATCCTCTCGCGCAAGGCCGGCATCCCGACGCCAAAGGTCTATGTCATCCAGACCGACCAGCCCAACGCCTTTGCCACCGGCCGCGATCCCAACAATGCCGCCGTGGCCGTCTCGACCGGCCTGCTGCACCATCTCGAGACGCGCGAAGTCGCGGCAGTCGTGGCCCATGAGCTGGCCCATATCCGCAGCCGCGACACTCTGATCATGACCATTACCGCCACCTTTGCCGGCGCCATCTCGGCCCTGGCGCAGTTCGGCCTGTTCTTTGGCGGCGGCAATAATCGCGACAATCCGCTGGGCGGCGTCGGCGCGCTGCTGATGGTGTTCCTTGCGCCCGTTGCGGCCATGGTGGTGCAGATGGCGGTGAGCCGCACCCGCGAATACGAGGCCGACAAGGACGGCGCCGAGATTTCCGGCGACCCGCTGGCCCTGGCTTCGGCGCTGCACAAGATCGCCACCCTGGCCGGCCGCCAAGTCAATGTCGCGGCCGAACGCAACCCGGCCATGGCGCATATGTATATCATCAACCCCCTCTCCGGGGCGCGGATGGATAACCTGTTTTCCACCCACCCGGACACCGGCAATCGCATCGAGGCGCTGCGCAAGCTTGCAGCATTGATGCAGGTGGACGATAAGGGCCGCAGGCCTCAGCCTCGCCCGCAGCCGGTTTCGACCGGTCGCGATATCGGTGGCGGCTGGCGCGTGCCGACCGTCGGACGGACCGACGAGGACGGCGGACAACGCGGTCCCTGGGGATAAAGAACAAGCGTGGCGCATAACAAACCTGATCCGGCGGGGCTCAAGCTCCGCCTCGTCGCGGCTCAGCGGCTCAAGGCCGTGCTGGGCGGCGACAATTTCGTGCCGCTGGGCGTCACGGACCTGGCGGACGGGCGCGATCGCGGCCTCGCCAACCGGCTGATCACCACGGCCCTACGCCGGCAGGGCCAGCTCAATTTCATCATCCACGCGCTGCTCGAAAAGGGCATGCCGGGCAAGTCCGGCACCTTCGAGGCCGTGCTGCGGCTGAGCCTGGCGCAGCTGGTCTTCCTGCCCGACCTGGGCGCCCATAGCGCGCTCTTCCTCGCGGTCGAGGCCATCAAGCGCGATCCCAAGGCGCGGCATCTGAGCGGGCTGATGAATGCCGTATTGCGCAGCGCCCAGGCCAATTCGGCCAAGTTCGGCATGCTGAGCGACGACCTGCTGATCCCCGATACCTTTGGCGATACCTGGCTCGAGGCCTATGGCGAGGAAGCCATCAATGGCTTTTCCGCTGCCCTCCTGGCGGTCGCCCCGCTCGACCTGACCCTCAAGAGTGACGATGCCGAACTGATCGACGCCCTGGGCGCCGAGCCCGTGATGGCCGATACCGTGCGCATCGAGCAGCGCGACCGGCCCGTCGAGGCCCTGCCCGGCTATGCCGAGGGCCACTGGTGGGTGCAGGATGCCGCCTCGGCCATCCCGGCCCGCCTGCTCGGCGCCAAGCCGGGTGGCCGCGTGCTCGACCTCTGCGCTGCCCCGGGCGGCAAGACCGCGCAACTGGTCAAGGCCGGCTACCAGGTGACGGCGCTCGACAGCGACGCCTCCCGCATGGAGCGGCTCAAGGACAATCTGAAGCGGCTCGACTATGTGGCCGAGACCGTGGTTGCCGATGCCGGCAACTATGCCCCCGCCTCCCCCTATGACGGCGTATTGCTCGACGCGCCCTGCTCGGCCACCGGCACTTTCCGCCGCCACCCCGAAGTGATCTGGCATCGCTCGGTTGGCGATGTCGCCGGCCGGGTGCGGCTGCAGCGCGCTTTGCTCACCAATGCCCTCCGCTGTCTTGAAGCGGGCGGCGTGCTCGTCTATTGCGTCTGTTCGCTTGAGCCGGCCGAAGGCGAAGGCCAGGTGGAGTGGGCGCTGGAACATCTCCCCGGTCTCGAACTCTGGCCGGTAACCCCGGCCGAGCTGCCGGGGCTGGAAAGCGCGGTAACCGCGCGCGGTCTGGTGCGCACCCATCCGGGCATGGCGCCGGGCGGCCGCGAGGGCGGCATGGACGGGTTTTTCGTGGCCCGCTTCCGGCGTCGCTGAAAAAACAAGAATGAGCGCCATGAAAAGGGCGCCGAATGAGGACGTGACCACGTGACGCGCAGAATCAAGGCAGTGCTGGCCAAGGCCGCGCGGCGGGGGCATATGCGCTGATGGCGCTGCGCCCGCCCCATGCGCTGCGCCGCCTGACGCTCGGCCTGGCCGATGCGGTGGTGACGCTGCCCATCCTGCGCTGGACCTGGCGCGGGCTGGCCGACGATGCCTTTGGCGGCGAACTGCCCGAACTCAGGCCTGCCGATCGCGAGGCGGTGCGCGACATGATGTCGGGCCGTTACCTGCTGGCATCCAAACTGATCGAGACCAACGGCGTCTCGCCCTTCAGCCTCGATGTCGACCATGCCGACTGGTGGGCCAACCTGCATGGATTTTCCTGGCTGCGCCATTTCCGCGACGTGCGCGACAGCGGCGAGCGCCATTTCGCCCGCATGCTGGTGCTCGACTGGATCAGCCATGAGGCCCAGTTCCAGCATGACACCTGGACGCCGACGCTGACCGCCCAGCGCATCATCAACTGGCTGCGCCACCTGCCGCTGCTGCTCGATGGCGCGACGCCGGGCGAGGCCCGCTCCATCCAGCGCGTGCTGGGCGCCCAGATCCAGAGTCTGAAGGTCCGCGCGCCGCTGGCCAGCGACCCCGTCGACGCCCTCTTCGCCGCCATAGCCCTGCTCGGCGCCGAATTCTGCGAGCAGGCCGACAAGACCGATGTGCCGGGGCGCGTCGAGCGGCTCAACGCGCTGCTGGCAGGCCAGCTCGACAGCGACGGCCTGCACCGCTCGCGCAATCCCCGCCTGCAGCTGCAATTGCTGGTGGAACTGGTCAGCATCCGTCACATCGCTGCCGCGACGAAATCGGAGGCCGGCAACGAGCTGGTCGCCCAGATCGACCGCATGCATGAATGCCTCGATGCCCTGACCCTGTCGAGCGGCGAGCCGGTCTATTTCAATGGCGGCGGACACCTGCCGCATGACGTATTGATCGCCATCCAGGCCAATGGACCGACGCGCAAGCGCCGCTCCATGCTGCTGGGCGGCTATGGCATATTGCGCGATGGCGAGGCGGTGGTGATCGCCGATTCCGGCCTGCTGCCCGAGCCTGGCCTGGCCGGGGACCTGCATGCCAGCGCCCTTGCCTTCGAATTCTCCCACGGCACCGAACTGATCCTGGGCTCCTGCGGCCCGGCCCCCGCCGACCTGCCCGACAGCAAGCCGCTGTTCCGCCAGGGCGTGGCCCATTCGGCCCCCACCATCGACGCCGAGGACATACCGCCCCAGCGCCAGCCGGGCCTGACGCTCGATGCCGCCGACCAGCTGCTGACGCTGACGGCCACCGGCTATGGCAAGCGCTTCGGCGTCGAGCTGGAACGCCGGCTGACGCTTCTGTCGGGCGGCACGACCCTGGTCGGGCAGGACCGGATGATCGCCAAGGGCACCCCATCGGGACTGCTCGCCATCCGCTTCCACCTCGCGCCCGGCACCATGGTGCGTCGCAATCGCGGCGAGGGCATCGTGCGGCTGGTGCTGCCCAATGGCGCGGTGTGGAGCTTTCTCTGGGAAGGCGCCAGCTTCCGCGAGGAGGAAAGCGTGCGCCAGTCGGCCTATGTCGGCTTCCACAAGACGCGCCAGCTGGTGCTCGAGGCCGATGTGGCCGGCGACGCCGAGGTGGCCTGGATCTTTACGCTCGAGCAGCCATAGACGCCTTTCTCTGCGCGTGTGGCCCCACCCCACCCTCAATCCCTCCCCATCAAGGGGAGGGAGGCGCCAGCTCGATCGCCCGTGTTCATCGTCTCCCTCCCCCTTGTGGGAGGGATCAAGGGTGGGGGTAGGTTTGGCCACGTTGCTGGTGTGCGGCAATGGCCAGTTGGCCTTTCTCTCGCTTCGTGCTAGCGAGCGCGCATATCACAGCAACGGGCGAAAAATCCTTATGGGCAAGACGGTCAAGGTCGGGCGGGCACTGCTTTCGGTATTTGACAAAACCGGCATGGCCGACTTCGCGCGCGGGCTCTCCGCTGCAGGCGTGGAGCTGGTCTCCACCGGCGGGACGCACAAGCTGATCAAGGATGCCGGCCTGCCGGTGCGCGAGATTTCCGACCTGACGGGTTTCCCCGAAATGATGGATGGCCGGGTCAAGACCCTGCATCCCAAGGTGCATGGCGGGCTGCTGTCGGTGCGTGACAACCCGACCCATTCCGCCGCCATGGCCGAGCATGAGATCGGCGCCATCGACCTCGTGGCGGTCAACCTCTACCCCTTCGAAAAGACCGTCGCCTCCGGCGCCTCCTATGACGACATCATCGAGAATATCGACATTGGCGGGCCCGCCATGGTGCGCTCGGCGGCCAAGAACCATGCCTATGTGACCGTGGTCGTCGACCCGGCCGACTATCCGGAAATCCTTGCCTCCATGACCGAGAGCGGCGGCGTGCCCTTCGCGCTGCGCCAGAAGCTGGCCGCCAAGGCCTATGCCCGCACGGCCGCCTATGACAGCGCCATTTCGACCTGGTTCGCCAGGGCCATCGATTATCCCGAAATCCCCTATCGCAGCTTTTCCGGGACGCTGCGCGAAGTGATGCGCTATGGCGAAAACCCGCATCAATGGGCCGGCTTCTATGCCAGTGGCGAAAGCCGTGCCGGCGTCGCCACCGCCACCCAGGTGCAGGGCAAGACGCTGAGCTACAACAATATCAACGACACCGACGCCGCCTTCGAGCTGGTCAGCGAATTCGACCCTGCCGAAGTCGCCGCCGTCGCCATCATCAAGCATGCCAATCCCTGCGGCGTGGCCGTGGCCGGCGACCTCTTGACCGCCTATCGCGACGCCCTGCGCACCGATCCGGTCTCGGCCTTTGGCGGCATTGTCGCCACCAATCGCGAGATCGATGCGGTGACCGCCACCGAGATCGTCAAGGTCTTCACCGAAGTGATCGTCGCCCCCTCGGCGACCCAGGAAGCCCAGGACATCATCGCTGCCAAGAAGAACCTGCGCCTGCTGCTGACCGGTGGCATTGCCGACCCCAAGGCCGACGGCTTGGTGGTCAAGTCGGTGGCGGGGGGCCTGCTGGTCCAGTCGCGCGACAATCGCAATGTCGACGACTGCGAGCTCAAGGTGGTGACCAGGCGCCAGCCGACCGAGGCCGAAATGGCCGACCTGCGCCTGGCCGCCAAGGTGGCCAAGCACGTCAAGTCCAACGCCATCGTCTATGTGAAGGCCGGCGCCACCGTCGGCATCGGCGCCGGGCAGATGTCGCGCGTCGATTCGGCGCTCACCGCCCATCGCAAGTCGATCGACGCCGCCAGGGCGGCCGGGATCGAGGGCGCGCTGACGGCCGGCTCGGTGGCCGCATCGGACGCCTTCTTCCCCTTTGCCGATGGGCTCGAGGCCCTGGTGGCGGCGGGCGCGACGGCGGTGATCCAGCCCGGCGGCTCGATGCGCGACGACGAGGTCATCGCCGCGGCCGACGCTGCGGGCATCGCCATGGTGCTGACGGGGATGCGGCACTTCCGGCACTAGCAGCGGCCACACCGCGCGGGCGCAACCTTACGAAAACGTAATATGCGCCCGACCGGAAGGTAAGAGCTTCTTGAGGGAGGCTATGGCAGATTGGCCTGGCTGCGGGTGGTGTCCGCAGCCCGAGGCGTCCCCATGCGACTTTCCATACCCTCCGACCTGTCGGCCCTGCTGCGCAGGGGTTTCTGGCGCGCCGGCGCTTCGCTTGGCATCAAGGTCGCGACGGCCGGGCTGACCTACCTGACCTTCGTGGTGCTGGCCCGGACCATGACACAGGCCGAATATGGCCACTTCGCCTTCGGCCTGGCTCTGGCGACCGTCCTCGCCGTCGCTGCCGCTTTCGGACAGCCCAATGCCATCCTGCGCTTCTGGTCGGAATCGCAGGCGGCGGGTCGCCCGCAGGACGCCCTGCAGGCCGTGCGCTCGGGAACGACGCTGATTGGCCTCGCCGCCCTCGCCATCACGGCACTCCTCTCCATCGTCGTCTTCGTGGTCACCGGAACCGTGACCCTGACCGATACGACGACCCACTTCTATGGCGCTGCCTTTCTGGTGCTGCCCATGGCGCTGGCCGAATTCAACTCCGCCGCCTTGCGCGCCCAGGGCTCGCTCTGGACCGCGCTGCTGCCGCGCGACATTCTCTGGCGCCTTGCCATGCCCGCTGCCACCATCGCGCTGTTTGCCCTCGGCATCGTGCTGAGCGGCGCCGACGCGCTGGCCCTCTATTCGGGCCTGCTGTTCGGCACCCTGGCGCTGCAATATGGCCTGGCGCGGCGGCGCGGCTATGAATTGCGGGCCGGCTGGGCCGGCACCGCCCAATACTGGCGGGAGCGCGGCGGGATCAGCCGCTGGCTGCTGCTGGGCGCCCTGATCGAATCCGCCGCCCTCAATGCCGACGTGGTGCTGGTTGGCCTGATGGCGGGGCTGGAAAGCTCGGCGCTCTATTTCAACGCCCTGCGCACCGCGGGACTCATGACGCTGATCAGCTATGCCATCGTCCTCGTCATGGCCCCTGTGATCACCCGGCACTACTACGCCGGCGACCGCTTCAAGACCCAGCTGGTAACGGCGGCCGGCGCCTGGGGTGGCTTTGTCTTTGCCGTCTGCACCTTCGGGCTCTTCGTGCTGTTCGGCAGCCCCATCCTGTCGCTGTTCGGCCCCGTCTATGGCGATGCCCACCTGATCCTGGTGCTGCTATCGGCCGGGCTTTTGATCGATGCGGCGACCGGCCCCACCCTGACGCTGATGACCACGACCGGGCAGGAACGGGTCTTCGTCTACGCGCTGGGCGCCATCACCCTGGCCAGCCTCGTGCTGCAGGCGCTGATCCTGCCGGCCTATGGGCTGGTGGGCGTGGCCGCGGTCAACATGATCGCCCGGCTGGTGTCGCAGGTCTTCATGGCCCTCTGGTGCATCGCCAAAGTGGGCGTCGACCCCACCATCTTCGGCGTCCTGCGCCTGCGCGGCATGAATCGGCGTGCCCAGCCGCAATAGCGCCGCTCAACCGTACCCATGAGTACGCTTGTGCTTGACCCTATGCCCGTCCGGGCTTAGAACCACTCCAAACTTCCCCTGCCGGAATATCGCTATGACCAAGGCCCGCACGCTCTACGACAAGATCTGGGACGACCATCTGGTACAGAACAACGAGGATGGGACCTCGCTGATCTATATCGATCGCCACCTGGTTCACGAGGTCACGAGCCCGCAGGCCTTCGAAGGGCTCCGCCTCAACAAGCGCAAGGTGCGCCATCCCGAGCGCACGCTGGCCGTGGTCGACCACAATGTGCCCACCACCGACCGCTCGCTGCCCAATCCCGACCCGGAAAGCGCGATCCAGATCGCGGCCCTGGCCGAGAATACCAAGGATTTCGGCATCGAATATTTCGACCCCTTCGACAAGCGCCAGGGCATCGTGCACATCGTGGGCCCCGAGCAGGGCTTCACCCTGCCCGGCATGACCATTGTGTGCGGCGACAGCCACACCTCGACGCATGGCGCCTTCGGTGCGCTGGCGCATGGCATCGGCACCTCGGAGGTCGAGCATGTGCTCGCCACCCAGACGCTGATCCAGCAGAAGGCCAAGAACATGCTGGTGCGGGTCGACGGCCAGCTGCCGCCGCATGTCACCGCCAAGGACATCATCCTTGCCATCATCGGCGAGATCGGCACGGCCGGCGGCAATGGCCATGTCATCGAATTTGCCGGCGAGGCCATCCGCTCGCTGTCCATGGAAGGCCGCATGACGGTCTGCAACATGACCATCGAGGGCGGCGCCCGCGCCGGCCTGATCGCCCCGGACGAAAAGACCTTCGAATACGTCAAGGGCCGCAACCGCGCTCCGACCGGCAAGGCCTGGGACATGGCGCTCGACTATTGGAAGTCGCTCTATACCGACGAGGGCGCCGTCTATGACAAGGTGGTCATCCTCGATGCCGCCAAGCTCCCGCCCATCGTCTCCTGGGGGTCGTCGCCCGAGGACGTGATCTCGGTCACCGGCGCCGTGCCCAATCCGGACGACATTGCCGACGAGAACAAGCGCGCCTCCAAGTGGCGGGCGCTCGACTATATGGGGCTCAAGCCGGGCACCCCGATCACCGAGATCGGCATCGACCGCGTCTTCATCGGCTCCTGCACCAATGGCCGTATCGAGGATCTGCGCGCCGCCGCCGCCGTCATCGGCGGCCGCAAGGTGGCCTCCACCGTCAGCGCCATGGTCGTGCCCGGCTCGGGCCTGGTCAAGGACCAGGCCGAGGCCGAGGGTCTCGACACGATCTTCAAGGATGCCGGATTTGAATGGCGCGAGCCGGGCTGCTCGATGTGCCTGGCCATGAACCCCGACAAGCTCAAGCCGCAGGAACGCTGCGCCTCGACCAGTAACCGCAATTTCGAGGGTCGCCAGGGCTTCAAGGGCCGCACCCACCTCGTCTCGCCCGCCATGGCAGCGGCGGCCGCCATTGCCGGCCATTTCGTCGACATCCGCGAGTGGCAGTAAGCCAGACCGACTGGGGGGCGCGTTTCGCGCCCACCCTCGACGATATCGAGGCCCTTGCCACGCAGGCGCTCACCACCCTGCCCGAGCCGTTCCGCTCGCTGGCGGCGGATGTGACCTGCTCGGTGGCCGAATTTGCCGAGGACGATGTGCTCGAAGGCTTCGGCATGGAGAGCCCGTTCGAGCTGATGGGGCTGTTTTCCGGCATCGGGCTGACCGAGGACGGCGCCGTGCCCCAGACCGGTCAACTGCCCAATACTGTCTTCCTTTACCGCCGCGCCATTCTCGATTACTGGGCCGAGAACGATGACAATACTCTGGGCGAGATTGTCACGCATGTGCTGATCCATGAGCTGGGCCACCATTTCGGCTTCTCGGACGAGGATATGGAAGCCATCGAGGCGGCGGCGGACCAATAGCCCGGTTTTGGCGGCTTTCCGAATGGTTGCATGCCCCGCCAGGCATTTGGCCGTTAAGGTAAATTTCGGGTAAATCTTTGGTTTTTCGACAGTAAGGCTATGAGTAGTCCCCTGTGTTCAGGTGACTCATCTACCGGGCCCTGGACAACTGTTTCACTGGTGGAGAAAGACATGACCGTTCGGTCCAAGACTGCCCTGAAAATCGTTCAGCCGGAAATCGAAGAAATGGAAGCTGTACTGCAAGACGCTGCCAAGCAATCCGCCCCGATGGTCCAGCGCCTCGCCGCGCATCGCGACAAGATCGACCTCGCGGTCAAGGAGCTCGAAAGCGAGCGCTTCGACCTGATCTCGCGCCGCGACCTGCTGCGCCGCCAGGCCGAAGCCGTGGAAGCTGGCCTCAACATGCATATCGAGGACATCGAAGCCACCATGCGGCTTTATGAGGGCGGTCTCAACTCGCTCTCCGCCCCGACCGAATAAGGTGGGCGCATTGTTGGAGGCAGCAGAGAGGCCGTTCTATTCGCGCTCGACGAATTCGAACTCTGCCTCGCTGCCTCCAGCCGGATCGTCTGACACTCTGAGGGCCAGGTTGCCCTCATCGAGCGCCGCGAACCATTCTTCCCAGCTCACCAAGTGAAAGCCACCGATCCGGTCCGGCCCTTCATTGCCGTCGGTATTGATGGCATGCTGGCCGAAGGTCAGCTGCAGCAGCGTGCGAATGCCGGTGCCATCGGGCGTATCCATCAGCATGGGATTGCCGCCGCGGGCCTCGGCCCATTGGCGAATGTCTTCGCGATTGGTGAGGATTCTGGCCATCGGGAACTCCTGTGCGGTTGCCTGCTTCGACAATAGCAGCAACCGGGCGTTGGTTCCGCCGCAATTCCCAAGCCGGCCAACCCCTGCTAAGACGCCCTGCAGAACTGCCGGAGCGAGCATGAACACCACCAGCAAAGCCATTTTCGTCGGCCAGATCGGCGCCGCCCACGGCATCAAGGGCGCTGTGCGCATCGCCACCCATACCCAGGACCCCATGGCCATCGGCAGCTATGGCCCGCTGCAGACCGACCGGCCCGGCCTCGTCGTGACCCTGAGCAAGCTGCGCCAGCACAAGAATGTGGTCGTTGCTCACATCAACGGCATCAACGACCGCACCGCGG
Source organism: Alphaproteobacteria bacterium (assembly GCA_018828145.1). Classification (GTDB taxonomy): domain Bacteria; phylum Pseudomonadota; class Alphaproteobacteria; order Rhizobiales; family Devosiaceae; genus Devosia. Next base: position 139,283 of record JAHJWO010000010.1, read on the forward strand.
CGGAAAACCTCAACGGCGTGAGCCTCTTCATCGACCGCGACAAGCTGCCCGCGCCCGAGGACGATGACGATTTCTACCATGCCGACCTGCTGGGCCTCGAAGCCCGGCTCGACACCGGCGTGGTGATCGGCACGGTATCGGCCCTGCCCAATTTCGGCGCCGGCGACCTGATCGAGATCCGCGACCCCCAGAGCGGGGACACCTATCTCTACCCCTTCACCAAGGCCGTGGTCCCCACCGTCAACCTGGCGGAGGGCTACCTGACCATCGTCGTCCCGCTCGATGCGGAAGAGGGCGAGGAAGAGCCCGATTGAGCTTTTCCGCGTCGATCATCACCCTGTTTCCGGACCTGTTTCCCGGCCCGCTCGGCGCCTCGGTGCTGGGACGTGGCCTCAGCGACGGGCTGTGGTCTCTCGAGGCGCGGCAATTGCGCGACTTCGCCACCGACCGGCACCACACCGTCGATGACACGCCCTCGGGCGGCGGCGCCGGCATGGTGCTCAAGCCCGATATCCTGGCCCGCGCCATCGATACGGTCTCTCCCCCGGGCGACACGCGGCCCCGCATCCTGATGTCGCCCCGCGGCGCGCCGCTGACCCAGGCCCGCGCCCGCCAGCTGGCGCTGGGACCGGGCGCCGTCATCGTCTGCGGGCGCTTCGAGGGTGTCGACCAGCGCGTCATCGACGGCCGGAAGCTTGAAGAAATTTCCATCGGCGACTATGTGCTCGCCGGCGGGGAAGTGGCCGCCATGGTGCTGCTGGAGGCCGTGGTGCGGCTCATTCCGGGCGTTTTGGGCGGCGCCGACAGCCATGCCGACGAGAGCTTCGAGAACGGCCTGCTCGAATATCCGCAATATACGCGGCCGCAGAGCTTCGAGGGCGTCGACATTCCGGCCGTGCTGACCTCGGGCGACCATGGCAAGATTGCCAAATGGCGGCGCGAGCAGAGCCTGGCCCTGACCCGGGCGCGCCGGCCCGACCTGCCGGCGGCCAAATAGCCACAAAACCGTCACTTGTGCTGGACTCAGGGCGGTTTTTCGCCTATGGAGCCGCCACTACCGCGCGCCAGGGCTAATCGGACCCGAGCCGCACTAACAAGAAGACTGAAAACCTCCGTTACAACCAAGACCGGGCGCCGCGCCTCAAAAACGCGACAAGCGCTCCTTTGAAAAGATCAGGACGGATCATGAATATCATCCAGCAGCTCAATGCTGAGCATGTCGAAGAACTGGCCGCCAAGCGCGAGCTTCCCGACTTCACCCATGGCGACACCGTCAAGGTGTGGGTCAAGATCCGCGAAGGCGAAAAAGAACGCCTGCAGGCCTATGAAGGCGTCGTGATCGCCCTCAATGGGGGCGGCATTACCGCTTCCTTCACCGTGCGCAAGATTTCCTACGGCGAAGGCGTGGAACGCGTGTTCCCGCTCTATTCCCCGAACGTGGCTTCGGTTGAAGTGCTCAAGCGCGGCAAGGTGCGTCGCGCCAAGCTGTACTACCTGCGCGATCGTCGCGGCAAATCGGCCCGTATTTTCGAATCGACCAATTCGCGCACCAAGAAGATCGAAGCCGGCGAGCGCACTGCCGCCCAGGCTGCTCGCGAAGCCCGCGAAGCCGAAAAGATCGCCGCCGCCGAGGCCTTTGCCGCCGAGCAGGCCGCCAAGGATGCGGAAGCCGCAGCAGCCGCCAAGGCTGCCGAGGCTGAGGCCGCTGCAGCAAGCGAAGAGCCCAAGGCCGAATAAGCCCTGGCGCCGTATTGAATTGAAGAACCCGGTCGCAAGGCCGGGTTTTTTATTGGTCGAGAGAAGGATCAGGGATGGGGGTGTTTGGCCGGGGATCGTGGCTCCCGACACCCCTCCTACCCTCCCCCATCAAGGGAGAGGTGCTGCTCCACTCGGATGGCAGCAGTCATGGCAGACCTAACGCCCACTTTGCGACAAAACCGGCTTGTCCTGCCCAACGCTCTTGGCGATAAGAATGTCCCTCGCCAGCCAAAGGCCAAAGATGCCCGTCTCGATCGTCACCTGGAACATCAATTCGATCCGCCTGCGCCTGCCCATGGTGCTCGATTTCATCGCCCGGCATGCGCCCGACGTGATCATGTTCCAGGAGATCAAGTGCACGGACGACCAGTTTCCGCGCAATGCCTTTACCGAGGCCGGCTATCCCCACCATGCCGTGCATGGCCAGAAGGGCTATCACGGCGTGGCCATCGTCTCGAAATTCCCGCTGACCGACGTGTCGAGCCGGATGTTCTGCGAAATCCCCGAATCGCGCCACATCTCGGCGCTGACCGATTTCGGCCACGGCCCGGTGACGCTGCACGATTTCTACATTCCCGCCGGCGGCGATGAGCCCGACCCCGAGATCAATCCCAAGTTCAAGCACAAGCTGGGTTTCCTCAGCGAACTGACCGGCTGGTTTAACGAGCCCGTGTTCCAGCGCGGCCACCTGATCGCCGGCGACTTCAACATCGCGCCGCACGAAAACGACGTGTGGAGCCACAAGCAGCTGCTCAAGATCGTCAGCCACACGCCCGTCGAGACGCAGGCGCTCGACGCCATCCTCAATGGCGGGCATGGCTGGGTCGACCTCGTGCGCAAGCATGTGCCCCATGACCAGAAGCTCTATTCGTGGTGGAGCTATCGCAGCGCCGACTGGGAAAATGCCAACAAGGGCCGGCGCCTCGACCATATCTGGTCCACCGCCGATGTCGCCGAGCACTGCATCGGGACCGAGATCATCAAGGCCTATCGCGGCTACAGCCCGCAACCCAGCGACCACGTGCCGGTGATAGCGCGCTTTGCGGGGGTCTGACCTTCACCTCTCCGCCCAAGGGAGAGACAAGAAAAGGCTACTTGTCGCCTGCCTTCATGCGGCGGCCGACCGGCTCGATAGCGCCCAGATAATTGCCCAGCTCCCGCTCGACGCGGGCGACGGCGCGTTGCGCCAGGTCGGGTGACTGCTGCACCAGCTTGAGAAAGGCGGTGCGGGGCACGAACAGCGCCTCGCTGTCGGTCACGGCGGTAATGGTGACAGGGCGCGGCTTGGAGAGGATCAGCGCCATGGACGACACGACACTGCCCGGCTCGGAAATGGCATAGGGCTTGCCGGCGCCAGGGCCTTCCGGCTTGGCCTTGAGCGTTCCCGAGACCAGCACGAAGGCGCCCTGCGGCACCGCGCCGGCCTGGTAGAGCACCGCGTCGGGTTCGAACTGGCGCAGGTCGCCGGCAAAGGCCAGCATGCGCCGCTGCTCGTCGTCGCAGATATCGAAGAATTCGGCCAGAGCGAGTGCCTCGGCCGCATCGTCCCTGATCATAGGCCCCAATCCGGATGCGTCACGGCTCCGCCAGAGCGGAGCCGGTTCATCCTATAGGGCATTTGACGTGATTTTATACCGGATTTTGCGCCCGGGAGGCGCCGTCCCCGGGTTTCACGGCACGAGGCGATAGCCGCCCTCTTCAGTGACCAGCAGCCGCGCATTGGACGGATCGCGCTCGATCTTCTGGCGCAGGCGATAGATATGGGTTTCCAGCGTATGCGTGGTGACGCGGTTGTTGTAGCCCCACACCTCCTTGAGCAGCACGTCGCGCGTGATGGTCTTGGGCCCCTGGCGATAGAGGTATTTGAGGATCGAGGTTTCCTTGTCGGTCAACCGCACCTTGTTGCCGTCATTGGCCTCGAGGATCTTGGCCGAGGGCTGGAAGCTGTAGGGACCGATGGTGAAGACCACATCCTCGCTCTGGTCGTGCTGGCGCAAGGCGGCATTGATGCGCGCGAGCAGCACCGGAAAGCGGAATGGCTTGGTAAGATAGTCATTGGCGCCGGAATCGAGGCCGCGGATCTGGTCGGCATCGCTGTCATGGCCGGTCAGCATCAGGATGGGGCTCTTGTAGCCCTCGGCGCGCAGCACCTTGACCGCCTCGCGCCCATCCATATCGGGCAGGCCGACATCGAGGATCATCAGGTCGATATTGCTCTCGCGGGTAACCTTGAGCGCGTCATTGGCCGTACCGGCCTGCAGAATGTCGAATTCGGGATGGGCTTGCAGCTGTTCGACCAGGGTCTCGCGCAGATCCGCATCATCGTCCACCAGCAGGATGCGTCGCTTGTTCATTGTTTTCTCCGGTCTTTTCGCGCCAACCAGCCATGGTCACAATATTGCGACCGGTTTTTGGCCAGCCAATCACAACGGCGTTACAGTCATCAGCAACGAAAATTACGGCTGGAAGTTGCAGTGTTTCACCCCCGGACGTGCGAAATACTGTTGTTTCAGGCGCCCAATGGCGGGCGGTGGCCGAACAGCGCCGAGCCGACCCGGACATGGGTGGCGCCCATGGCAATGCCCACCTCGAAATCGCCGCTCATGCCCATGGAGAGGCTGGTCACGCCGGCGGCGCGGCCCAGCTCGGCCAGCTGGGCGAAATAGGGCCCCGGCGGCACCCCGTCGGGCGGAATGCACATGAGGCCGACGATATCGAGGCCATGGACGCTCCGGCAGCGCTCGACAAAGGCCACGGCCTCGGCCGGGGCAATGCCCGCCTTCTGTTCTTCGAGACCGATATTGACCTGCACGAAACAGGGCAGCTTGCGGCCAGCACGCTGCATTTCTGCTGCCAGCATGCTGGCGAGTTTCTCGCGGTCGACCGTCTCGATGACGTCGAACAGCGCCACCGCCTCGCGCGCCTTGTTGGTCTGCAGCGGTCCGATCAGGTGCAGCTCGATATCGGGCCAGGCTTCGCGCAGGGCCGGCCACTTGGCCTGGGCCTCCTGCACGCGGTTTTCCCCGAAGACGCGCTGCCCGGCTTCGAGGAACGGGATGATGTCCTCGGCGGCAAAGGTCTTGGACACGGCGACGAGCTGCACCCGCTCGGGCGGCGCCCCGAAGCGCTCCTGCGCCCGGGCGATGCGCTGGCTTATGGCGTCGAGCCGGTCGGCTGCACGAGTGTCCATGCTTTCGCCCTGTTGCTGTTGACCTTGGGGGGGATTTCTGGTGATGGTCCGGTAGCCAAAATCCCCAAGAAACGCAAGCTGCGCCGGACATTTGCGCCGCTGAGCGACACTTTACTCCCGGGCGCCAAGCGCCGATCATTCAAGGACGATACCCAGTGAGCGGCGAACGCTACAATCCGCGCGAGATGGAACCGAAATGGCAGAAGGTCTGGGACGAAAACCAGAGCTTTGTCAGCTCCAATGACGACAAGCGCGAGCCCTACTACGTCCTCGAGATGTTCCCCTATCCCTCGGGCCGCATCCATATGGGCCATGTGCGCAACTATTCCATGGGCGACGTGGTGGCGCGCTACCAGCGGGCCAGGGGCAAGAACGTGCTCCACCCCATGGGCTGGGACGCCTTCGGGCTTCCCGCCGAGAACGCCGCCATCGAGCGCAAGACCCACCCCGGCACCTGGACGCGGGCCAACATCGCCGCCATGAAGGCGCAGCTCAAGTCGATGGGCCTCGCCATCGACTGGACGCGCGAAATCGCCACCTGCGAGCCGGAATATTACAGGCACCAGCAGTCGATGTTCATCGACATGATGGCGGCGGGCCTCGTGACGCGCAAGCAGTCCAAGGTCAACTGGGACCCGGTCGACATGACCGTGCTGGCCAATGAGCAGGTCATCGACGGGCGCGGCTGGCGCTCGGGGGCCGTGGTGGAACAGCGCGAGCTGACCCAGTGGTTCTTCAAGATCTCCGACTTTGCCGAGGACCTGCTGACCGGCCTCGACGGGCTGACCGACTGGCCCGAGAAGGTGCGCACCATGCAGCGCAACTGGATCGGCAAGTCCGAGGGCCTGCGCCTGCTGTTCGAACTTGTGCCGGCCAATGCCACCGCGGCGACCAGCATCGACGTCTTCACCACGCGCCCCGATACGATCTTCGGCGCCTCCTTCATCGCGCTGTCGCCCGACCATCCGCTGACCGCCGAACTGGCGGGCGGCAATGCCGAACTGGCTGAATTCATTGCCGAATTCCGCCGCCAGGGCACGGCGACCGAAACGCTGGAAAAGGCCGAGAAGAAAGGCGTCTTCACCGGGCTGCACGTGAAACATCCGGTGCTCGAGGGCCAGACGCTGCCCGTCTATGTCGCTAATTTCGTGCTGATGGACTATGGCACCGGTGCCATTTTCGGCTGCCCGGCGCATGACCAGCGCGACCTCGACTTCGCCCGCAAATATGACCTGCCCGTCTTGCCCGTGGTGCGGCCCGCCGATGCGGATGCCGGCTTTGCCGTGGGTGACGAGGCCTTTACCGATGACGGCGTGATCTTCAATTCCGGCTTTCTCGACGGGCTGGCGATTGCCGAGGCCAAGAAGGCTGCCGCCGCCCATTTCGCCGGCCGGACCGTCGATGGCCAGCCCCAGGGCAAGGTCGAGGTCAACTATCGCCTGCGCGACTGGGGCGTATCGCGCCAGCGCTACTGGGGCTGCCCCATCCCGGTGATCCACTGCGAGGTCTGCGGCACCCTGCCCGTGCCCAAGAAGGACCTGCCGGTGGTGCTGCCCGAGGATGTCAGCTTCGACAAGCCCGGCAATGCGCTGGACCATCACCCCACCTGGAAGCATGTCGACTGCCCGCAATGCGGCGCCCCGGCCCGCCGGGAAACCGACACGATGGATACCTTCGTCGATTCCTCCTGGTACTATGCCCGCTTCACCGCGCCGCAGGCCGAAACCCCGACCGTGCCCGACATTGCCAATCGCTGGCTGCCGGTCGACCAGTATATCGGCGGCGTCGAGCACGCGATCCTGCACCTGCTCTATTCGCGCTACTTCACCCGCGCGATGAAGGCGACGGGCCATGTCGGGTTGGACGAGCCCTTCAAGGGCCTCTTCACCCAGGGCATGGTGACGCACGAGACCTACAAGTCGCCCGCCGGCGAATGGGTCGCGCCCGCCGATATCGTGGTCGAGACCTTTGGTGAGGGCCGCCGCGCCACGCATCTGACGTCCGGTGAGCCGATCAGCATCGGCTCGATCGAGAAGATGAGCAAATCCAAGAAGAACGTCGTCGATCCCGACGAGATCGTCGCCACCTATGGCGCCGATACCGCGCGCTGGTTCATGCTGTCGGATTCCCCGCCGGAACGCGACGTGCAGTGGACCGAGGCCGGCGTCGAGGGCGCCAGCCGCTTCCAGCAGCGCGTCTGGCGACTGGTGGGTGAAACCATCGCTTTGACGGAACAGTCTGCTGGGACTGTTCGCAGTTCTGACGACAACGAGGCGCTGGCGCTGCGCAGAATAGTGCATCGCGCCGTGCATCAGGTCGGCGGCGATATCGAGGGCCTGCGCTTCAACCGCGCCGTGGCGCAGATCTATGAGCTGACCAATGCACTGGTGCGCTCGGCGGGCCTCGTGGCCGCTGTCCCCGACAGCCGCGTCGATGCCCTTGCCGAGGGTGTGGAGCGGCTGATCCAGCTGATTGCGCCAATGATGCCGCATCTGGCCGAAACCTGCTGGGAGGCGCTGGGCAAGCCCGGGCTGGTGGCCGATGCGCCCTGGCCCGAAGTCGATCCGGCCTTGCTGGTCGACGACAGCGTCACCATGCCGATCCAGATCAACGGCAAGCGCCGCGGCGAGATTACCGTGGCCAAGGGCATGCCGGCAGCCGAGGTCGAGATGCTGGTCTTGTCTTTGGACGAGATAGTCCGCATTCTCGACGGCAAGGCACCCAAGAAGATCGTCATCGTCCCGGACAGGATCGTCAATGTCGTGGTCTAGACGCACGCGGCCCATCGCTCTGGCCGCAATCCTGCTCGCTACCGGCGCCGCTCTGGGCGCCTGCAGCTTCTCGCCGGTCTATAGCGGAGCGCTGGCCAGCCAGCCCCTGCTGAACCTGGCCTATGCCAAGCCCACCAGCCGGCTCGAACAGGTGGTCTATCAGGAACTCGCTCTGCGACTGGGCAGCTCGACCTCGGAAACCGCCCCACTGGCCACGGTTTCCGTCTCTTCCTCGGCCGGCGGCCTCGGCTTCCTCACCGCCACGGCCAATCCCAGCAAGCCCTACCGGGTGACCGTCACCGCGACCCTGACCATTGCCCGCCGCGATGGCAGCGATATCGAGCCCATCAGCTTCACCCGCCGGGCGACGGCCGAATATACCGCAAACAGCCAGGTGCTGGCCGATACCACGGCGGCGACCGAAGCCTCCGAGCGCGCCGCCAAGGCGGCCGCCGAATCGCTGCGGCTCGCAGTGCTGGCCGCGCTCAGCCGCGGATGACGGCTCTCAAGGCCCACGAAGTCGCGCGCTTTCTGGCGCGGCCGGACCTGACCGAAGGCATATTCCTCGCCTATGGCCCCGATGCGGGCCTCGTCCGCGAGACGGCGCAGCGGCTGATCCGGCAACTGAGCGGTGACGACCCCGAATCGGTCAGTCTCGTCACGCTGGATGGCGCGGAAGTGGATGCGGACCCCTCCATTCTTGCCGTCGAGGCGCGGACCATGTCGCTGTTCGGCGGCAAGCGCATCGTGCGGGTGCGCGGGGCGGGGAAATCCCTGGTCATGACGCTCACCGAGCTGCGCGATGACCCGGCCGGCGCCGCCATCGTGCTCGAGGCGGGAAACCTGACCCCCAAGGATGCGCTGCGCGCCCTGGTGGAGGCGGCCAGGCTGGGCCGCGCCCTGCCCTGCTATCCCGACAGCGACGAGACGCTGCAGGCACTGATCCGCGAGACCTTCAACCAGCAGGGCATCCGCATTGACGCTGATGTGGTGACGACATTGCGCGAAATCCTCGGCAATGACCGGGAGATCACAAGGCGAGAACTGGAAAAGCTCTGCCTCTATGCGGCGTCAAGCAAGGTGCTGACGCGCGAGGACGTGCTTTTATTGAGTGCTGACAACGGCCTGCTGGTTATCGACGCCATTCTCGACGCCACCGGCGGCGGCCACGCCGAAAAGCTGGAACTGGCGCTGAACCGCGCCCTGTCCTCGGCGGTCGATCCGCAGCGGCTCCTCGCCATGTGCAATATCCACTTCGCCAATCTGCGCCGCTGGCGGACCGAAGTCGACGCCGGCAAGGCGCCGCGCCAGGTGCTGGAGGGGCTGCGCCCCAAGCCGCATTTCTCTAGGATTTCCGCACTGGAGCAGCAATTGCGCCTGTGGTCGGACAGCGCATTGGCGACGGCGTCGGAGCGCATCCTGCAGGCGACGGCAGACAGCCGGCGACGGCCGGGCCTGGCGGAAGCCGGGCTGCGGCGGGCGCTGCTGGCCATCTGCATGATGGCGGCCGCGCATTAGCGGCCCTCAGAATGTTTCATGTGAAACGAACCAACGATCGTCGGTAAGCAGCCCGGAACCGGCTAGTTCGCGTAGCCGGTCAGCTTCAGGCAGAGGCCGTCGAGCTGTTCCAGCGTCTTGTAGCGGATCTCGAGCTTGCCGCCGCGCTCGCTATGCGCCAGCGCCACCGAAAGCCCCAGCGCATCGGACAGGCGGCGCTCCAGCGCCACCGTATCGGCATCGCGATCCACCTGCGATTCGCTTGGCTTCTTCTTGCCGGCCACTTCGCGCTGCTGGCTGAGGGCCTCGGCCTCGCGCACCGACAAACCACCCGAGACGATCTGGCGTGCGAGGGTTGCCGGATCCTCGGCCGTGATCAGGGTGCGGGCATGGCCGGCCGTCAGCGTGCCGCTGGCCACCATTTCACGAACATCTTCGGGCAGGCGCAGCAGCCGCAGCGTGTTGGCGACATGCGAACGGCTCTTGCCGATCACCTGGGCGAGATCCTGCTGCGTATAGTCGAACTGCTCGATCAGCTGGCCATAACCCATGGCCTCTTCGAGCGGATTGAGATCGGCGCGCTGCACATTTTCGATAATGGCCAGCTCGAGCGCTTCCTTGTCGCCGACATCGCGCACGATGACCGGCACTTCATGCAGGCCCGCCTTTTGCGCCGCCCGCCAGCGGCGCTCGCCAGCGATGATCTCGAAAATGTTCGGATCGTCGCTGGGGCGCACCAGCAAGGGCTGCATCACGCCCTTTTCGCGAATCGAATTGGTCAGCTCTTCAAGCTGGTCATTGTCGAAAGTGCGGCGCGGATTGGCGCGGTTGGCGATGATGAACTCGACCGGCAGCTTCTTGACGCCGCCCGATTCGGTGACGCGCGCGCCCTCGACGGTGGCCATGTCACCAATCAATGCCGCGAGCCCGCGACCAAGACGTGTGGGTTTGTCGTTCATATCCGGGCTCCTATGCCGCGTTGAGCTGCCGCTCGCGGCGGATCACTTCGGTTGCCAGCCGCAGATAGGCCTGGCTGCCGGCACATTTCAAATCATAGAGCAGAGCCGGCTTGCCATAAGACGGCGCCTCGCTCAGCCGCACATTGCGCGGGATGACCGTGTCATAGACCAGCTCGCCCATCTCGCTGCGCACGTCCTGCAACACCTGCTCGGAGAGGTTGTTACGCTTGTCGAACATGGTCATCACCACGCCCTGGATCGACAGGTTCGGATTGAGCGTCGAGCGAATTTGTTCAATGGTCTGAAGCAGTTGGCTGAGGCCTTCCAGCGCGAAGAACTCGCATTGCAGCGGCACCAGCACGGCATCGGCAGCCACCAGGGAGTTGATGGTCAGCAGGTTCAGCGACGGCGGACAATCGATCAGGATATAGCTGACCGGCTTGTCATTGATGGAGAGTTCACCCAGCCGCTTGAAGGCATTGCGCAGCTTGAAGGCGCGGTCCGCATGGCCGGCAATGGTCAGCTCGACACCCAAGAGGTCCATGGTGGACGGCACAATGGCCACATTGGGCACGCTGGTCATGATGGCCGACTGCGCCACCGTGGCTTCGCCGATCAGCAGGTCATAGGACGAGACTTCGCGGTCGGTGCGCGAGATTCCGAGTCCGGTCGAGGCATTGCCCTGCGGATCGAGATCGACAATCAGCACGCGTTCGCCGATCGCGGCCAGCGCCGTCGCCAGATTGATGGCGGTGGTGGTCTTGCCCACGCCGCCCTTTTGGTTGGCCAGTGTCAGGATACGGGGCGCCACTACAGGCCTCCAGCTCGTTGCCGCTAACGTACTGATTTCAAACGGAGATTGCTCAATGTAAGCAGGACTCCGCTCGCATCGGTGTCACTGGTCTTTACTAACACGTTAAAGTCCCAATGCGTAGCGGCTTCGGCAAGTTCTTCAACATGTTCCCGGCCTTTATGCAGAATGGCCCGTGTTTGCGGGGCAAAGAACGGGGTCATCCACTGGCAAAGCTGCGGCAAGCCGGCCAGGGCGCGGGAGGTTATGAGGTCCGGCGGCACTGTTTCACGTGAATCAATCTGGTCACTGCGGGCGCCCTCGACCGTGACGATCAGCTTGAGTTCGCGTGCTACCGTCCGCAGGAAGCTGACCTTGCGGCCATTGGGCTCGACCAGGGTAAAGTGGTGATTCGGACCCTTCAAGGCGATAGCCAATGGCAGTGCCGGCAGTCCGCCACCGCTACCGAGGTCAAGAAAGGCGTGGTCGCTGGGCTTGAGCAGCGGCAAAACCTGCAGGCTGTCTATAAAATGCCGCGACCAAACGTCATCCAGTGTTTCACGTGAAACAAGATTCTGCACCGCCTGCCATTTGCGCAGCAGCTGAGCATAGGATTCCAGATCGGCGGCGACTTCGACTACAGGCCGGGTGAAGTGTGGCGCATAGGGCGCGAGCGCATCGAGATTGCTCATCAACCAGCCTTGCGGAATTCACCGCGCCGAATGACCGCCAGCAGGAGCGTCACCGCGGCGGGCGTCATGCCGTCCATCGCCTGTGCCTGGGCAATGGTCTGGGGCCGGTATTGCGCCAGCTTCTGCCGCAGCTCCATGGAGAGGCCGGGAATCGCTGCATAATCAAGGCCGTCAGGAATAGGCTTCTGCTCATCGCGCCGCACGGCGGCAATGTCATTCTGCTGCCGGTCGAGATAGACCGCATATTGCGCGTCCACGGTCAGCTGTTCGACAATGCCCGTCTCGATCAGCGCCACTTCAGGCCACAGGCGGATGACATCCTCACTCGTCACCTCGGGATAGGACAGCAAATCGAAGGCGGAACGCGCCTTGCCGTCCTCGTTCACCGCAATACCGGCCTTGCGGGCAGCACTCGGCGACGTGGTGAGTTGCATCAGGATGGTGCGACCACGATCAAGAGCCTCGGCCTTGCCGGCGAAGAGCTCGCGGCGCTCTTCCTGCACCAGACCAGTCCCCACGCCGAGCGGCGTCAGCCGCTGGTCGGCATTGTCGGCGCGCAGATGCAGGCGGAATTCGGCGCGCGACGTGAACATGCGATAGGGCTCGGAAACGCCGCGCGTTACCAGGTCATCAACCATGACGCCGAGATAGCTCTCGGTGCGCGACAGGACCATTGGCGCCGCTCCGGAAGCGGCGAGAGCCGCATTGGCACCCGCCAACAGGCCCTGCGCCCCGGCCTCTTCATAACCCGTTGTGCCATTGATCTGGCCGGCGAGATAGAGCCCCGGCTGACGCTTAACCTCCAGGGTGGGGCGCAGCTCGCGCGGATCGACATAGTCATATTCAATGGCATAGCCCGGCCGCACGATGCGGACATTCTCCAACCCCGGCATCGAGCGAAGGAAGGCCTCCTGCACATCGGCCGGCAGCGAGGTCGAAAGGCCGTTGGGATAGATCGTCTGGTCGTCAAGTCCTTCTGGCTCAAGGAAAATCTGGTGGCTATCGCGATCGGCGAAGCGGACTACCTTGTCCTCGATGGACGGGCAATATCGTGGGCCGCGGCTCTGGATGCGGCCAGAATACATTGCTGAGCGATGCAGATTGTCCGAAATGATGCGATGCGTCTCAGCCGTGGTGCGGGTGATGTGGCAGCTGACCTGGCGCGTGGTGATGGCCCGGGTCAGCGCCGAAAAGGCTTCGGGCGGATTGTCGCCCGGCTGCTCTTCGAGCACGGAGAAGTCGATGCTGGTCGCATCCAGTCGGGCTGGCGTGCCGGTCTTGAGGCGGCCCAGTTGCAGGCCGAGGGCTTCGAGGCGCGTGGAGAGGCCGAGCACGGGCTTTTCCCCGACCCGGCCGGCCGGCGTGGTCTCCTCGCCGCGATGGATCAGGCCGCGCAGGAAGGTACCGGTGGTCAGCACCACCGCCCTGGTGCCGATGCGGCGGCCATCGAGCAGAACAACGCCGCTGACGACGCCATCGGTGACTTCGATATCATCGACCTCGCCCTCGATCACGTCGAGATTGGCTTGTGCCGAGATAGCCGCCTGCATGGCCTGGCGATAGAGCTTGCGATCGGCCTGGGCGCGCGGACCGCGCACGGCGGGGCCCTTGCGGCGGTTGAGCACGCGGAACTGGATGCCGGCCTGGTCGGCGACACGGCCCATTAAGCCATCCAGCGCGTCGATCTCGCGGACGAGATGCCCCTTGCCCAGGCCGCCAATAGCGGGATTGCAGCTCATCTCCCCGATGGTGGCGAACTTGTGGGTGACCAGCGCGGTGGGCACGCCCAGACGCGCCGAGGCGGCCGCGGCCTCACAGCCGGCGTGGCCTCCTCCTACAACGATGACGGCATAGTCGGTCATGCTTGATCTCCGACCGGCTCAATAGGCCAATGTTTCACGTGAATCAATTCTAGAGCTGATCACGCTGCAGCGTTCGGCTTGAAGATTGTTCCACGTGAATCATTTCCCGATGCAGAAACTGGCAAACAGGCGATCCAATACGCGCTCCGCATCCAGCCGTCCGACCAGGCGCTCAAGGCATTGCGACGCGATCCGCAAACTCTCGGCTGCGAGTTCGGGAACAGCCAGTTGCCGGGCGGAAGTATCCAGTGCGGCCGCCGCCGCTTCCAGAGCAAGACGGTCCCGCTCACGGCTCAAGAGCGCTGGCTCACCGCTCGACAATGTACTGCCGATGGACTCGATGCGCTGCAAAAGGGCGTCGAGACCCGCACCGGATTGCGCCGAGACCACAAGGTCGGCATTGGCCACGGCGGCGAGGTCGCTCTTCGTGCCGACGCGGATATGTGTGGACGGCAGTGTCTGCGGGACCTCGCCAACAATGTCGGGGGCAGTGAGCCAGAGCACGATATCGGCCTGGTCGATGGCCAAGCGGGCGCGGCGCACGCCTTCGGCTTCGGCCTTGCTGTCAGTATCGCGCAAGCCGGCCAGGTCGAGCAGGATGTAAAGCTGGCCATTGATGTCGAGGGGGACCTCGCGAACATCGCGCGTGGTGCCGGCCTCGTCGGTAACGATGGCGATGTCGGACTTAGCCAAGGCGTTGAGCAGGCTGGATTTTCCCGCATTGGGCGGCCCTGCCAGCGCGACCCGAATACCCTCGCGGACAATGCGACCGTGTTCGATCGAGGCCAGGGCGCTGCCGATATCGGCACGTAGGGCGGCAATGGCGTCGCCGAAACTGGGCGGCAGGGCCTCGTCGACATCGCCTTCATCGGAGAAATCGAGCCGCGCCTCGATCTCGGCGCGCAGGTCGAGCAGTTGATCGCGCCAGGTGTCGATGCGCTGGCTCAGGCCACCCTCGAAGCGGGCCAGAGCCTGGCGCCGCTGGTTTTCGGTTTCCGCTTCCAGCAGATCCCCCAGGCCTTCGATCTCGACCAGGTCGAGCTTGCCATTCTCGAAGGCGCGGCGGGTGAATTCGCCGGCTTCGGCGAGGCGGGCGCCCTGGCTGACCAGGAGCTTCAGAATGGCGCGGACGCCAGCCGGCGAGCCGTGAACCTGGAGTTCGGCGCAGTCTTCGCCGGTAAAGCTGTGCGGCGCCGGAAACCAGGCGATAAGGCCACGATCGAGCAGGCTCTCCTGGCCGATGGCACGGAGGGTCAGCCTGCGCGGTTCGGGCAGCTTGCCAGCGATTGCCCGCAGCAGCGGCCGGGTCTGCGGACCGGACAGGCGGATCACCGCCACGCCGGAGGGCGGCGCGCCGGAGGACAAGGCTACAATTGTATCGCCAGTCTGCATGCCGGAAGGTCCAAAGCAAAGAGCGACACGCCTTCCGGCATGCCGCTCTTTGGATAACATCACACGACGTGTGTCAGGTATTCATCGAATCGAAGAAGTCGGAATTGGTCTTGGTCTGGCGGACCTTGTCCATCAGGAATTCCATCGCGTCGATCGTCCCCATCGGATTGAGGATGCGGCGCAGGACGTACATCTTCTTGAGGATGTCCGGCTCGACCAGCAGCTCTTCCTTGCGGGTGCCCGACTTGGTGATGTCGAGCGCCGGGAAGATGCGCTTGTCGGCGACCTTGCGGTCAAGGATGATTTCCGAATTACCGGTGCCCTTGAACTCTTCGAAGATCACTTCGTCCATGCGGCTGCCGGTATCGATCAGCGCCGTGGAAATGATGGTCAGCGAACCGCCATCCTCGATATTGCGGGCGGCGCCGAAGAAGCGCTTCGGGCGCTGCAGGGCATTGGCGTCGACACCACCGGTCAGCACCTTGCCGGAGCTCGGCACGACGGTGTTGTAGGCGCGGCCGAGGCGGGTGATGGAATCGAGCAGGATGACCACGTCGCGCTTGTGCTCGACGAGGCGCTTGGCCTTTTCGATCACCATTTCGGCGACCTGGACGTGGCGCGAAGCCGGCTCGTCGAAGGTCGAGGAGATGACTTCGCCGCGCACCGAGCGCTGCATGTCGGTCACTTCTTCCGGCCGCTCGTCGATCAGCAGCACGATCAGATAGCATTCGGGGTGATTGGTCGCGATAGATTGTGCGATATTCTGCAACAATACGGTCTTACCGGTACGCGGCGGCGCAACAATCAGGGCGCGCTGGCCCTTGCCGAGCGGCGCCACCAGATCGAGCAGGCGGGCCGAACGATCCTTGAGGGTCGGATCGGGCAGCTCCATATGGAGCCGCTCTTCGGGATAGAGCGGGGTGAGATTGTCGAAGTTGACCTTGTGGCGGACCGCCTCGGGATCTTCGAAATTGATCGTATTGACTTTGAGCAGCGCGAAATAGCGCTCGCCATCCTTGGGAGACCGGATCTGGCCTTCAACCGTGTCGCCGGTCCGCAGGCCGAAGCGGCGAATCTGGGATGGGCTGACATAGATGTCATCGGGACCCGGAAGATAGTTGGCGTCCGGGGAGCGCAGGAAGCCGAAGCCATCGGGCAGGACTTCAACGACGCCTTCGCCGGTAATGTCCACTTCCTGGGCGGCCAGTTCCTTGAGAATGGCAAACATCAATTCCTGTTTGCGCATGGTCGAGGCGTTCTCGACCTCGTGTTCTTCAGCGAACACCAGCAACTCGGCCGGGGATTTGGCCTTAAGCTCACTGAGCTTCATATTCTGCATGTAGCGGATAGACCCTTGAGGGAAATCTGGAAGGCTGGGTATTTTGGAGGGGCAGGCACCGCGCAGCGACCGGGGAGGTCAGCTTGTTTCTTGGGATGCGTTGTCAGCCATGTAGCGCGAACCGGGCACTTATTCAAGAATGAAACCGAACTGGCATCCGGATTCACGTGAAACTTCGAGCCGTCCCGCAGGGAGAATCACTCCAGTGGAGTGATTTTAGGCGAGAAGGCCATGAGGCCTATGGCCGAATGGCAGGGGCGGCACTCAGCTCCGTTCTCGATCCCGCTCCCACAAAGTGAAGTCCCCTCGGGTCAGGCCCGAGGATGACGATCGGGGGTGGGGACACGACGATCTAGAACGGCTTCACCACGACCAGGATGACGATCAGGATCATTAAGACCGTCGGCACTTCGTTGATGATGCGGAAGAATTTCTGCGGCTTGGTGTTTTTGTCCTGGGCGAAGAGGCGGGTATATCTCGCCAGCATGCCGTGACAGGCCGTCAGCAGCAGGACCAGGAACAGCTTGGCATGCAGCCAGCCGGACATCATGTCGACCCAGCCGCCGAACACCATCCACAGCCCGAACACCCAGCTGGCAATCATCGCCGGATTGATGATGCCCTTGAGCAGGCGCCGCTCCATGACCTTGAAGGTCTCGGACTTGTCCGACCCGATCTCGGCCACCGCATGATAGACGAACAGCCGCGGCAGATAGAGCATGCCGGCCATCCAGGCGATCACCGAGATGACATGCAGTGCCTTGACCCATTCCATGGATTTCAACTCCTCAACAGTTGAGCGCTTCAGCCCTTCTTGACCCGGTCGACCAGCCGCGCGACGTGTTCGATCGGGGTTTCCGGCACGATGCCATGGCCCAGATTGAAGATATGCGGGCGCGTGCTGAAGGCGTCGATGATGGCATCGACGCGCCGGTCGAGCTGATCGCCGCCCGCCACCAGCCGCAGCGGATCGAGATTGCCCTGCACCGGCAGCGTCGCCGGCAGGTGCTTGCCGGCAAAATCGAGCGGCGTGGCATAATCAAGACCCAGCGCATTGACCCCGGTCAGCTCGGCATAGCGCGCCAGATTGCCGGCCGCGCCGCGCGGAAAGCCGATGATCGGTGCATTGGGCACCCTGGCGCGCACGCCAGCGACGATTCGGCGATTGGGCTCGATGACATGGCTGGCAAAGGCGGTGTCGTCGAGATTGAGCGCCCAGCTCTCAAACAGCTGCACCACGTCGGCACCAGCCTGCAGCTGGGCGACCAGGTAATCGACGCTCGTCGCCACCAGGATATCCATCAGTGCGGCAAAGGCATCGGGATGGCGCAGGGCGAACAGACGCGCCGCGGCCTGATCGGTCGAGCCGCGGCCCCCGATCATATAGGTCGCCACCGTCCAGGGAGAGCCGCAGAAGCCGATCAGGGTCTTTTCCGGCGCTATGGCCGCCCGCAGGCGCCGCACGGTCTCCAGCACGGGCGCCAGATGATCGAGAGCCCGTTCCGGCTTCAGCGCCGCGATGGTTTCGGCAGCAACCGGATCAAGGATGGGTCCTTCGCCCTGTTCGAAGCGAACCTTCTGTCCCAGCGCATCGGGAATGACCAGAATGTCGGAGAAGAGGATCGCCGCATCGAGATCAAAGCGCCGGAGCGGCTGCAGCGACACTTCGACAGCCAGATCGGGCGTATAGCAGAGCTCGAGGAAGTTCTTCGCGCTCGTCCGCGTCTCGCGATATTCCGGCAGATAGCGGCCGGCCTGGCGCATGATCCAGATCGGTGGTCGTTCCTGGCGTTCGCCCAGCACGGTTGCCAGCAGAGGCCTGTGGGTCACGTCGTCCTTCCCTTCCAAACCCCTAAAGAGTCTTTCTTGCTTGGTATTTGTATTATCATGGCGGTGTTTTGGGCCAATTCAGCATCGTCCACAATCGGGGTCGTGGCGGCACATGCGCGCAGGGCTATGGTTAATCGAGCCTTAACAGAGGCTGTGAATCCATTGGTCCCCAGCGGCGCCACACTCATTAACAAAGCCTTAACGAGCCGACTCCGGAGTCAACGATTCGTCTGGCGCTGTGTAAAACCACTTGGCGGGGCCGAGCTCTGCCAAATAGGTTTTCCCCAGACCTATCCATCGCCCCGCTCAAGACGGGTGCCGGGTTGAACTGTTAACGCTTCGGTAACCAAGTCGAACAAATCGGGCCGAGGGCCAAAGTCATGAGTCATTGTCACAGGCACGGGGTTGAGCTGGGGATGACAGTGTGGAAAACATTGCCACCATGTTGATCCTTGCCAGCCAGAGCGACACCCGCAAAGCCTTGCTGCAGCAGGCCGGACTGGACTTCTCCACAGCCCCGGCGCGCATCGACGAGCGCGGCCTCGAAAGCGCCGCCCTGGAGGCTGGCGGCGATGGTCGCGACGTCGCCCTGCTGCTCGCCGAACGCAAGGCCGCCGCGGTCGCCGCGGTCAATCCTGGCGCCATTGTGATCGGTGCCGACCAGACGCTGAGCCTGGGCGCCGAACTTTTGCACAAGCCGGCCGACCGGAGCGAAGCTGCAGCCCAGCTCGACCATCTGCGCGGCAAGACCCATCGCCTGCATGCCGCGGTCACCCTGGTGCGCGACGACCTGCTGCTCTGGTCCGATATCCAGACGGCCGAACTGACGATGCGCGATTTCTCGCCCGCCGAGCGCGACGAGGTGCTCGACCGCGAAGGCGCCGCTATCCTGGCGTCGGTGGGCGGCTATCGGCTCGAAGGGCCATCCATCCGCCTGTTCGAAACCGTCACCGGCGACTATTTCACCATTCTGGGCCTGCCCCTGCTGCCGCTGCTGGCGGCGCTGCGGAACCTCGCCCCCGAGACCCTCACGTGACCATCAAAGCCTTTGTCATCGGCCACCCCATCGCCCATTCCCGCTCGCCCCTGATCCACGGCCAATGGCTGGCCGAACACGGCATCGACGGCAGCTATGAGGCGATCGATGTGGCGCCTGACGCCCTGCCCGGCTTTTTCGAGCGGCTGCGCAGCGGCGAATTTGCCGGCGGCAATGTCACCATCCCGCACAAGGAGGCGGTGTTCGCGCTCTGCGACAGCGTTGATCCGCTGGCGACCACGATCGGCGCGGTCAATACGCTGGTGGTGCGCGACGGCAAGGTGCATGGCAGCAATACTGATTATCTGGGCTTTCTCGGCAATCTCGACGCCAGTGCGCCCGGCTGGTCCGATGGCCCCAATGACGCGATGATCATCGGTGCCGGCGGCGCGGCACGGGCCATCCTGGTGGCGCTGCGCCGGCGCGATGGCGGCAAGGTGCATGTACTCAACCGCACGCTGGAAAAGGCCCAGGCCCTGGTCGCCGAGATCGACGGCCCCTTCGAGGCGCATGGCTTCGACGCTTTCCCCCAATTGGCGGCGCATACCGGGCTGGTGGTCAATACCAGCGCCATCGGCATGCATGGCAGCCGGTTCGACTGGCTCGACTTCGCCCTCCTGCCCATGGCCACGCTGGTGACCGACATCGTTTATACGCCCTTGGTGACCCCGCTCCTGGCCGACGCGGCGACGCATGGCCTGCGCACGGTGGATGGGCTGGGCATGCTGCTGCATCAGGCCGTGCCGGGCTTTGAAGCCTGGTTCGGCGTCAGGCCCAGCGTGACGCCGGCCCTGCGCGCCCGCATCGAAGCGACGCTGGAGCATTGAGCATGTGGCGCATCGGCATGACCGGTTCCATTGCCACCGGCAAATCCACCGTGCTCAAGGCCTTTGCCGATCTGGGCGTGCCGGTCTTTTCGGCCGATGAGGCCGTGGCCGAACTCTATGCCGGCGAGGCCGTCGCCCCGGTCGAGGCGCTGTTTCCCGGCGTGACGCGCAATGGCGCCATCGACCGGGCGGCATTGTCGCAAATACTGGCCGCCGACCCGTCCGGCTTCAGGCGGCTCGAAGCCGTGGTGCATCCCCTGGTGCGGGCGCGCATTGCCCGTTTCATGGATGAGGCAGAGGCCGCCGGGCATGAACTGGCCGTGGTGGAAGTGCCCCTGCTGTTCGAAAGCGGCTATGACTATGGCTTTGATGCCATTGCCGTGACCTGGGTCGACGAGGCCATCCAGCGCCAGCGCGCGCTGGCCCGGCCGGGCATGACGGTGGAAAAGCTCGACACCATCCTTGCCCGCCAGCTGCCCCAGGCCGAAAAGAAGGCGCGCGCCACCTATCTGTTCGACACGTCCATGCCGATCGCCAGGACGGTGGAAATGGTCGCCGCGCTGGTGGCAGCGATCAAAGCCAGAGGGCCAAGCCGTTGAATCGCGAGATCGTGCTCGATACCGAAACCACCGGCCTGTCCCCCGCCATGGGCGACAAGCTGGTCGAAATCGGCTGCGTCGAGCTGATCAACCACATTCCCTCCGGCCGGCACTATCACGTCTATCTCAACCCGCAGCGCTCCATGCCCGAAGAGGCCTTCCGCGTGCATGGGCTGAGCGAGGAGTTCCTCGCCGACAAGCCGCTGTTCAAGGCGGTGGCGGGCGATTTTCTCGATTTCATCGGCGACGCCACGCTGATCATCCACAATGCGCCCTTCGACATGGGCTTTCTCAATGCCGAGTTGGAACGCGCCGGCCACCGGCCGCTGGCCAATACGGTGATCGATACCGTCATGCTGGCGCGCGAGAAGCATCCGGGCGCCCGGGTGAGCCTTGATGCGCTCTGCAAGCATTACGGCATCGACAATTCCCGCCGGACCCTGCATGGCGCGCTGCTCGACAGCGAGATCCTGGCCGAGGTCTATCTCGAGCTGATCGGTGGCAAGCAGGTGAGCCTGGCGCTGATCGCCGAGACGCGGATGTCGGGTGCCGAGGCCATTGCCACGCGCACCGTGGTGGCGCCGCGACCCACCCCGCTGCCCTCGCGCCTGACGGCGGACGAAGAGCTGGCCCATGAGCGCCTGGTCGCCACTTTGGGGGCAGAGTCGATCTGGGCGCAATATGCCGATGTCGCTGGCCCGCTCCGCGCCACCCAATAAAAAAGCCCCGGTCTCCCGGGGCTTTTTCGTCAATGGCAGTCTGTATCAGTTGAGCTTTTCGGGCTCGCTGCCCGGAGCAGGCTGGGCGGCCGCGCCCTGCTGCTTGGCGGCCAGCGCAGCCAGGTTCTGCCGGTAGATGGCAGCAAAATCGACGGGTTCCATCATCAGCGGCGGGAAGCCGCCCTGCTGGGTGACGCTGGCCAGCACCTGGCGGGCGAAGGGGAAGATCAGCCGCGGGCATTCGATCATCAGCAGCTGGCTGAGCTGGGCCTCGGGAATGTTCTTGAGGCGGAACACGCCGCCATAGACCAGCTCGACATTGAACAGGATGGTCTGTTCGCGATTGGCCTTGGCATTGAGCGTCAGCTCGACCGCATACATGTCGTCGGCCTGCTTCTTGACGGCGACCGAGATCGAGACGTTGAAGGCCGGATTGCCGCCGCCCGCCATGATCGAGCCGGGCGCGCCCGGATTCTCGAAGGAAAGGTCGCGGATATACTGGCCCACCATGTTCATCGAGGGCGGGTTTGCTGCCTGGGGGGCGGCACCGCCCTGGGTTTCGTCAGCCATGAGCTTGCAGTCCTTTGCCGAAATATCGTTGCTGGGTCGCTACCATCTTTGCGCTGGAGCGACAAGCTGGCGCCCGTCAGCGCGGGCGGTAGTCATCGTCGTCGAGATCGATCGTGCCATCGTTGAGCCGAGGGTCGCCCGCCTCGCTGCGGCGACGATAGCTGGCGGTCTCGACCACCGTGACCCGGCTGGCCAGACTGGAATAGATCCAGCTGCGCACCGGCGGCAGCAACAGGGCCAGCGCCACGATATCGCTGAGAAAGCCGGGCAGGACCAGGAACAGGGCGGCCACCCCGAGCATCATCGCGTCGGCAATGGTGCGGCCCGGCATGCGGCCGGAATTGACATTGCTGCGCAGCTGTCCGAGCACCGAAACGCCCTGCTGTCGCAGCAGCAAACCGCCCAGGATGGCGGCGCCGATCACCAGGGCCAGCGTGGGCAACAGGCCGATGGTCTGGCCCACCTTGATGAAGATGGCGATCTCGATAATCGGCAAGAGGATCAGGCCTAGGGCGAAAAATCGTGCCAAGATCGGGGTTTCCTTCTGTATGCGCTGCGGCAAAATAGGACTCTCGCCCTATCGTGAACTGGTTTTGGGGTGAGGCTTTGCCTATATATAGGACAAACGAGGCGCTCAACGAGCGTCGCCGCGTCGTTTTCTTCGGCGCGCTCACGCTAAGGTGCATTGCCCCATGGATGAATTCTTCGACCTGCCGACCCTCATCGTGATTGCCGTGGCCGTCTTCGTGCTGTTCCGACTGCGCTCCGTCCTGGGCACCAGGACCGGCAATGAACGCCCGCCGCTGGAACGCCGCAAGCCGGCAGCGGAAGCGGCGGCCGATGATACGGTGGTGCCGCTGCGTCCGCGGGGCACGGCCGCGCCCGAGCTCGACGAGGATCACCGCAGCCGCAAGATCGAAGCCGAGATCGAACAGTTCGCCAAGGGCAATGAAGAACTGGCCGCCGGTTTCCGCGCCGTGGTGGAGGCCGATCCGACCTTCACCCCCAAGAGCTTCCTCGAAGGCGCCAAGCAGGCCTATGAGATGATCGTC
The DNA here is from genome assembly GCA_018828145.1 of Alphaproteobacteria bacterium. GTDB lineage: Bacteria > Pseudomonadota > Alphaproteobacteria > Rhizobiales > Devosiaceae > Devosia. The sequence goes on from JAHJWO010000010.1 coordinate 162,166, forward strand.
ACGGCCTATGCCACGGGCGACCGCCAGATGCTGAAGAATCTCCTCGAAAAAGACGTCTATGACGGCTTCCACCGCGCCATCAGCGAGCGCGAGGCCGCCGGCCAGACCGTGGACTTCACCTTTGTCGGCCTGCCCAAGGTCGAGATTTCCGATGCCGAATACGACAAGAAGAACGTGCTGGCGACCGTGCGCTTCCATGCCGAGGTGGTTTCGGCCACCCGCGACAAGGATGGCGCCCTGGTCGAGGGCAATGCTGACCAGGTGCAGACCGTCGCCGACGAATGGACCTTTGCACGCAACCCCAAGTCGCGCGACCCCAACTGGAAGGTCATCGCGACCAGCCAGCTCGACTGATCCTGAGCAAGCGGCGGGCCGGCGACCCTTTCCATGTCCAAGCGTGATCCCAAGCGCCTGCCGCACGACTTCCACCTGTGGACGGCGGTCGCATCGACCATCGATCCGCTGCGCCGCAAGGGACTGCTGAAAATGGCGGCGGGTCCCCTGCCGCTGCCGGTCGAGGAGCAGCCCTCTGCCGCGACCAAGCCGCCACCCCGGCGCAAGCCGCCGCGCCAGCCCTTCCTGCCGCCCTATCAGGCGCCCCTGCCCTCCGCTGCGGCACCGGAAAAGGCCGTCGATCCCTCGATCCGCAAGAAGGTCGGGCGCGGTCGTATCGATATCGATGGCCGGATCGACCTGCATGGCATGACCCAGAACGAGGCGCGCGGCGCCCTGCATCGCTTTATCCATGCGCGGTTTTCGCGCGGTGACCGCACCGTGCTGGTCATCACCGGCAAGGGGGTCAAGACCGACAGCGACTATATCGCCGCCATGACCGAGCGCGGCGTGCTGCGCACCATGCTGCCGGTCTGGCTGAGCGAGCCGTCGCTCTCGCCGATGATTTCGGGCTGGAGCGTGGCGGCACGCGGCCATGGCGGAGAGGGGGCGTGGTATGTGCGCCTGCGCCGCGCATGACCCCGCTCGGCGCCAAGATTCGCGAATTGCGCGAAGCCCGCGGCATTTCGCTCAAGGACATGGCATCGGCCCTCAACGTGTCGAGCGCCTATCTCTCGGCGCTCGAGCATGGCCGCCGCGGCAGGCCGACCGGCTTCCTGCTGCACCGCATGATCGCCTTTTTCAACGTCATCTGGGATGAGGCCGAGGAACTCCAGCGCCTGGCCGAGATGAGCGACCCCAAGGTCACCATCGATACCGGCGGGCTGGTGCCCGAGGCGACCGAGCTGACCAACCGGCTGGCCGCCGATATCGGCAGGCTCGACCCCGAAGACCTGAAATTCCTGCTCAATGAGGTGGTGCGGCGCTCGGGCAAGTCGCGGAACTGAGAGGCGCTGGAAAACCCCTCCGATCGGGCGTATTTTATGCCCGTCTGCTGGAGGAGGTTATCATGCGCACTTTTGGTGTCGCGGCCATCCTTGCCGCGCTGACCATGCCCGCTCTATCCGCCGATCTGACGCCCAGCGCCTTCCGCGCCCTGCTGGAGCACCAGGACGCGACGGCGGTCGTTCAATCGCTCGACGACAAGTCCTGGACCGCATTTCTCAATCACATCGAGGCCGGCGAACGCGGCTGGATCGACCTGGTGCCGCTGCTGGCGCCCGGTACCGATGGCAGCAGTTCGGAGAGCCTCGCAATCGCGCTGTCCCGCGCCCTCAAGGCCAATCCGGCCGGTGTGCTGAGCGTGCTGGCCGCCAATCACTACAGTCCGACGGATATCTGCGCGGAGAGCGGTGGCACTGCCTCGGTCATCGAGATGGCCAGGGAGATCGACGCCGCGCTGGTCAAGGTCGCCGCGGTGATGGATCCGGCGCTGAGCGAGGCGCGCAATGCGTGTCTTCATGCGCTCAGCGATGCAAGGATTTCGGCGCTGATCTAGGGGGAGACGGGTCCCACCCTCTCCCGCAGGGGGAGAGGGCAAGGCGGCCTGCCCTACAGCACGAACTTGCTGAGGTCCGTGTCCTTGGCCAATACGCCGACCTTCTCGGCCACGAAGGCGGCGTCGATGGTGATGGTCTGGCCCTGCTTGTCGGGGGCTTCGAAGCTGATGTCTTCCACCAGCCGCTCCATCACGGTCTGCAGGCGTCGCGCACCGATATTCTCGACCGAATTGTTGACCCGCACGGCCGCGTCGGCAATCGCCTCGATGGCGTCCCTGGTGAAGTCGAGCACGACGCCCTCGGTGCCCATCAGCGCCACATATTGCTTGATCAGGCTCGCATCGGTGCTCGAGAGGATCTGGATGAAATCCTCGCGGGTCAGGGCCTTGAGCTCGACCCGGATCGGCAGGCGGCCCTGCAGTTCGGGCAGCAGGTCGCTCGGCTTGCTGACGTGGAAGGCGCCCGAGGCGATGAACAGGATATGGTCGGTCTTGACCGGCCCATATTTGGTCGACACCGTCGTGCCCTCGATCAGCGGCAGGAGATCGCGCTGCACGCCTTCGCGCGACGGACCGCCCTGGGCGCCGCCCTCGCGATGGGCCACCTTGTCGATCTCGTCGATGAAGACGATGCCGTGATTTTCCACCAGCTCGATGGCCTCGGCCTTGAGCTGGTCCTGGTCGAGCAGCTTGTCGGCTTCCTCGGCGATCAGCGGCTCATAGGCGTCCTTGACCTTGATCTTGCGCTTGACCCCGCGCCCGCCCATGGCCTGCTTGAACATGTCAGAAAGGTTGATCATGCCGATGCCGCCATTGGGCATGCCGGGGATCTCGAAGCCCCCGGTATTGGCCGAGGGCTGCATCTCGATCTCGATTTCGTTGTCGTCGATTTCGTTATTGCGCAGCTTGCGGCGGAAACTGTCGCGCGTCGAGGGCGTGGCCGAGGTGCCGACCAGCGCATCGAGCACGCGGTTTTCCGCATTGGCATGGGCCTGCGCCTGCACGTCGGCGCGGCGCTTGTCGCGCAAAACCGCAATGCCGGCCTCGACGAGGTCGCGGATGATCTGTTCGACATCGCGGCCGACATAGCCCACCTCGGTGAACTTGGTGGCTTCCACCTTGATGAAGGGGGCTTGAGCCAGTCGGGCAAGACGGCGGGCGATCTCGGTCTTGCCGACGCCGGTCGGCCCGATCATCAGGATATTCTTGGGTGTCACCTCGCGGCGCATGTCGGGGCCGAGCTGCTGCCGGCGCCAGCGGTTGCGCAGGGCGACGGCCACGGCGCGCTTGGCATCATTCTGGCCGACAATATTGCGATCGAGCTCGGAAACGATCTCGCGCGGGGAGAAATTGGTTTCAGTCATGTTCTGTCTTTCCTGGTGCCTCTTCGAGATAGCGCACCATCAAATGATCGCCGTAGAACCGTCCGCCCCAGTAATAGGCACGGGGATCGCTGGCATAGATGTGGAAACCGGCCTTTTCGTAGAAGCGGATGGCGGCCGGATTCTGGTCCCAGACGCCAAGATGGACCTGCATCACCCGCCCCTTGGCATAATCGAGAATGGTGTCGACCAGCCCCATGGCGCAGCCCGTGCCCCGCATATGGGGCCGGACATACATCTGGATCAGCCAGCCGCGGTGTCGGTCCTTGTCACCGTCTTCCTGCATGAAGCCGGCAAGGCCGACCAATTCTCCGTCCGGCGCGAAGGCTCCGAACAGGGGCAGCGCCTCGATGGTCTGGCTCCAGGAGGAATCCGGCCGCTGCACCGCCTTTTCATAGACGCTGGCATAGGCCTCGGGGTGATCCCTGAGGCTGTCGAGCCGCACCTGCCGATAGGCCGCCGCATCGTCGGGAATGAGGCGCCGGACGGAGTAGTTCACGCGGAAAGCTCGATGGCTTCGAGCGTGACATTGCCATTGGTATAGACGCAGACCTGCTCGGCGATCTTCATGGCGCGCCGGGCGATATCCTCGGCGTCGAGCTCGGTGGCATCGGCCAGCGCCAGGGCGGCACTGAGCGCATAATTGCCGCCCGAGCCAATGGCGATGACGCCGTGATCGGGAGTGAGCACGTCGCCCGTGCCGGTCAGCACCAGGGTTTCGCGCTTGTCGGCCACGATCATCATGGCTTCGAGCTTGCGCAGGTAGCGGTCGGTGCGCCAGTCCTTGGCCAGTTCGACCGCGGCACGCATCAGCTGGTCGGGATATTGTTCGAGCCGGGCTTCGAGCCGCTCAAAGAGGGTAAAGGCGTCGGCGGTGGAACCGGCAAAGCCGCCGATCACATTGCCGCCGGCCAGCCGCCGGACCTTCTTGGCGCCGTGCTTCATCACGGTCTGGCCCATGGACACCTGGCCATCGCCAGCCACCACGACCTTATTGCCCTTGCGCACGGAAACGATCGTCGTCCCGTGCCAGCCGGGAAATGCAGAGTCACTCATGATCGGAAGATACTCCAGAACTGTTGGCTGATATTTAGGAGCGTCGCCGAGGAATGCAATGATGGGCGATGGGCAACGCCGTCCGATGCGGGGCCTCAACCCAATCTTCACGGGATCGTGCCTATCTGCTAGAGAGCCGCCCTGTCCGGAGACCCGCCCATGCGCAAAGCAACCATTGCCCGCAAGACCAACGAGACCGAGATCTCTGTCTCGGTAAACCTCGACGGCACGGGCGCGCATGCCATGGCCACGGGCATCGGCTTTCTCGACCACATGCTCGACCAGCTGTCCCGCCACTCCCTCATCGACATGGACGTCGCCTGCAAGGGGGACCTGCACATCGACTTCCACCACACGGCGGAAGACGTGGGCATCGCCCTGGGTCAGGCTATTTCGCAGGCGCTGGGGGACAAGAAGGGCATCCGCCGCTATGCCTCGGCCGACCTGCCGATGGATGGCACGCTGACCCGTGCGGCGCTGGACGTGTCCGGCCGGCCCTTCCTGGTATTCCGGGCGGAGTTCAGTCGCGACAAGGTCGGCGAGATGGATACCGAGCTGTTCCGCGAATTCTTCCAGGCCTTCGCCATGAATGCCGGCATCACCCTGCATATCGAGAACTTCTACACCGACAACAACCACCATCTGGCCGAGTCGATGTTCAAGGCCGTCGCCCGCGCCTTGCGCGAGGCGGTCGAGATCGACCCGCGGGTGGGTGATCGGGTGCCGAGCACCAAGGGCACGCTCTGAGCGCCCCAGGCGCTCCGACGGGCTTTCAACGCCAGGCATTTTGCACTAAGTCAGCCCCAACCACGGTGTCACCCCGGCTTTGAGCCGGGGCCCATCTCGAGATCTCAGGATGGATCCCGGCTCAAGGCCGGGGTGACATCGAGAGTTTGGAGTGTTCGGTGACTCTATACGCGATCTATGATCCCAAGCCCGGCAAGCCAGCCTTGCCGGCCGCCGTGCCGGAAAAATTCTCCTGGCTGGCTGCCCTCCTGCCGCCGGTCTTCCTGGTTCTTCACGGGCTGTGGCTGGAACTGCTCGGCTTTGCGCTGGCCGTGGTGGCGCTGGTCCTTCTCACGCGCGTGATCGGCGACGATGCGACTGTTCCGCTGTATGTACTGGGCGCCGTCTGGCTCGGCTTTGCCGCGCCCGGCCTGCGCCGGCATGCGCTGGCCTGGCGCGGCTGGACCCATCGCGGCACCCGCGTCGCGCTCAGCCCCGACCTGGCGCAGCTCGAGGCGATCCGATGAGCCTCGTCACCATTATCGACTACGGCGCCGGCAACCTGCACTCGGCCTCCAAGGCCTTCGAGCGCATGGCCGATGGCCTGGGCGACATTACCGTTGAAGTGACGGCCGACCCCGAGCGGGTCCGTGTGGCCGACCGCATCATGCTGCCCGGCGTCGGCGCCTTTGCCGACTGCAAGGCCGGGCTCGATGCCGTGCCCGGCATGGTGGACGTGCTCGAGGAGAGGGTGATCCGCGGCGGCGTGCCGTTCCTGGGCGTCTGCGTCGGCATGCAGCTCATGGCCAGCGAGGGCCGCGAAAAGGTCGTGACGCCGGGCCTCGGCTGGATTGCCGGCGCGGTGCAGAAGATCACGCCGGCGGATCCGGCGCTCAAGATCCCGCATATGGGCTGGAACACCATTTCGGTGACCCGTCCGCATGCGCTCTTTGCCGGCATTCCCGACGGGCCCGATGGGCTGCACGCCTATTTCGTCCACTCCTATCACCTGGTGACCGAGCGCCCGGACGAGTGCCTCGCCACCACCGACTATGGCGGGCCGCTCACCGCCTGTGTCGGCCGCGACAACATGTTCGGCACCCAGTTCCATCCGGAAAAGAGCCAGGCGCTGGGCCTGCAGCTGATCGAGAATTTCCTGAGGTGGACGCCGTGATCCTTTTCCCCGCCATCGACCTCAAGGACGGCCAATGCGTGCGCCTCAAGCTGGGCGACATGGAGCAGGCGACCGTCTTCAACGACGACCCCGCCGCCCAGGCCAAATCGTTCGAGGACCAGGGCTTTGAATATCTGCACGTGGTCGATCTCAACGGCGCCTTTGCCGGCGAGAGCGTCAATGGCGCAGCAGTGGAAGCCATCCTCAAGACGGTGAACTTCCCGGTCCAGCTCGGCGGCGGCATCCGCACGCTGGCCCATATCGAGAACTGGCTCGACAAGGGCCTCGCCCGCGTCATTCTCGGCACGGTCGCGGTGCGCGATCCGGCACTGGTGCGCGAAGCGGCGCGCAAATGGCCCGGCCAGGTCGCCGTCGGCACCGATGCGCGCGGCGGCATGGTGGCGGTGGAAGGCTGGGCGGAAACCTCCGAACTCTCGGTGATCGAGCTGGCCAAGCGCTTCGAGGGCGCTGGCGTGGCGGCCATCATCTATACCGATATCGACCGCGATGGCGTGCTGGTGGGCATCAACTGGGATTCGACGCTGGAGCTGGCGCGGGCCACCACAATTCCGGTGATCGCCTCGGGCGGCCTCGCCTCCATGGCCGATATCGAGCGCATGACGCGGCCCGACGCTGCCGTGCTGGAAGGCGCCATTTCCGGCCGGGCGCTCTATGACGGGCGCATTGATTCACGTGAAGCACTGGCCATGCTGAAAGCTGCAGCATGAAAGCCGCGCCGCGCCACATCATGATCCGCAAGGTCAACTGGTGGTGGTATCTCGCGCCGATCGTGCCGATAGTGGCGCTGGGCTATGCGGCCCTGCTCAACTGGCTGCCGAGCTGGGCCCTGCTGGTCGCCGTATTCGCCTTTTTCATGTGGCTGTTCTCGCTGGCCTTCACGGCATTTGCCGTGCTGATGCGCCGGCGCCAGCAGCGGAAGGAAACCCGCCTGTGACGCTCAAGACCCGTCTCATTCCCTGCCTCGATGTCATGGGCGGCCGCGTCGTCAAGGGCGTGCAGTTCGTCGACCTGCGCGATGCGGGCGACCCGGTCGAGGCCGCCATGGCCTATGACGCGGCGGGCGCCGACGAGCTGACCTTCCTCGATATCACCGCCAGCCATGAGGGCCGCGACACCATTTTCGACGTGGTGGCGCGCACCGCCGAGCACTGCTTCATGCCGGTGACCGTGGGTGGCGGGGTACGCAGCATCGAGGATATCCGCAAGCTCCTGCTGGCCGGGGCCGACAAGGTGGCGATCAATTCGGCGGCGGTGAACGATCCCGATTTCATCTCCCGCGCCGCCGACAAGTTCGGCAATCAGTGCATTGTCGTCTCGGTCGATGCCAAGCAGCGCCTGTCCCAGGCGGTGGGTGGCGACAATGCCAGCGCGTGGGAAATCTTCACCCATGGCGGGCGCAAGCCATCCGGGCTCGACGCGGTGGAATTTGCCGTCCGCATGGTGGAGCGCGGCGCCGGCGAATTGCTGGTGACCTCGATGGATCGCGACGGCACCAAGTCGGGCTTTGACCTCAAGCTCACCCGCGCCATTGCCGATGCGGTGGAAGTGCCGGTCATCGCTTCGGGCGGTGTCGGCAGCCTGCAGGACCTCGTCGACGGGGTGACCGAGGGCCATGCCAGCGCCGTGCTGGCCGCCTCGATCTTCCATTTCGGCACCTTCACCATTCCCCAGGCCAAGCAATATATGCGCGAGCACGGAGTTGCCGTCCGGATGGACTTGGCCGCGACCGACAGGGCAAATCGCCTGAGCGACTAAGTCCATGAGAGTTGCGCTCGAATGGCGGCTTAGGTCGTAGTGACGGCGGCTCCGTTTTTTGCTCTAAGCCGTCAACGGCCGGAGACACCCGACATGCCCATGACCTTGGATGACCTTGAAGCGCGCATTGCCTTGCGCGCCGCGGCCTCGCCTGATGAAAGCTACACCGCAAAACTCATTGGCCGCGGTATGGAAAAATGCGCGCAGAAGCTGGGCGAGGAAGCCACCGAAGCGGTGATCGCGGCAGTGACCGGCAACCGGCACGAGCTGGTCAAGGAATCGGCCGATATGCTCTACCACCTGCTGGTGGTGCTGCGCGCTGCCGACATTCCCTTGAGCGAGGTCATGGCCGAACTCGATGCGCGCACGGCCCAGTCAGGTCTCGCCGAAAAGGCCAGCCGCAGGGACCAGCATTGATGGCCAGACGTTCCCCCGTGCTTGCGCCCTACCATCACTTCACCAAGGCGCAGTGGAGCGAGCTGCGCGCCGACGAGCCGATGACGCTGACACGAGAGGATATTTCGCGGCTGCGCACGCTCTCCGATCCGATCTCGCTGGAAGAGGCCGAAGAGGTCTATCTGCCGCTGACGCGCCTCCTCTCCTTCTATGTCGAGGCCGTGCAGCACCTGCACAGCGTCTCGACGCGGTTCCTCGAGGCACCGGACCAGAAGCTGCCCTTCATCATCGGCGTCGCCGGTTCGGTGGCGGTGGGCAAATCCACCACCGCGCGTATTCTGCAGGCGCTGCTGCAGCGCTGGCCGGCAAGCCCCAAGGTTGACCTCGTCACCACCGACGGCTTCCTCTACCCCAATGCGATCCTGGCCGAGCGCGGCATCATGGAGCGCAAGGGCTTTCCCGAAAGCTATGACCGGACGCGCTTCGTGCAGTTCCTCGCCGATATCAAATCGGGCAAGGGCGGCGTCAAGGCGCCGGTCTATTCGCACCTGGTCTATGACGTGGTGGCAGGCGGCGAGGTCATTGTCGACCGGCCCGACATCCTCATCGTCGAGGGGCTCAATATCCTGCAGCCCGGCGAGCTGCCCAAGGACGGCAAGCCGATCCTGTTTGCCTCCGACTTCATCGATTTCTCGGTCTATATCGACGCCGATACCGACGATCTCGAAGACTGGTTCATGGAGCGCTTCTTCCGCCTGCGCGAAACCGCCTTCAAGGACCCGACCTCCTTCTTTCGCCGCCTCGCCGAAATGAGCGAGGCCGAGGCCGGCGAGTTCGGCCGCATGGTGTGGCGCACCATCAACCTGCCCAACCTAATCGACAACGTGCTGCCCACCCGCGGCCGGGCGGACCTGATCCTCAAGAAGGGCAAGAGCCACCTGATCGAGACGGTACAGCTGCGGCGCGTTTAGCGCCACCATGCATGGCGGGTCTCTCTCCACCTCTCCCTTTGGGGGAGAGGTAAGACTAATACGTACCCGGCTGAGGCTGGCTGAAGATGATCTGGTTGCCGTCGGGGTCGCGGAACTTGGCGGTCTTGAAGAAGTCGCCCATGGCCTTGGCCACCGGCTTGAGCTCCAGCAAAGCCAGCCGGCCCAGCTCCTCGGCCAGGTCTTCCACGATCAGCGTCACGGTGGAGGCGCCGGCCCGGTCGGCATCGGTAAAGACATGTACCCAGCCACCACCCGCCAGCTTCCACTCACCCACCTCGCTCATCGGGCGGGCATCGGCGGGCCGGCCGAACAGGCGCTCGTAATAGTCGAGCGCCTCGGTGATGTCGTCCACCGCGATACCGGCGAGCGCATTGGTGATGGCCAAATCAGTTCCCTTGGTTTCTGACTAAGCACAACCCTAGCATGATGACGGCAATGGGGCACGGCTGTTGGCGTTTTGCCGGGGCGCTGCTATAGGCGGAGCCCAATCGCGGAGATGGATTGATGGCAGCTCTGAAGGTCGTAGTGGCAGGCGCTGGCGGACGCATGGGCGCTGCCAATATTCGCGCGGTGGCCGCGCTGGGCGGTCTGGCGCTGCATGGTGCCGTCGCCAATGCCGCCGGCATGACCCTGCACGCCGCCGTCGACCGTCCGGGCACGGCAGCCATCGGCCAGGATGCGGGGCTCTATGCCGGCATTGCGGCGCTCGGCGTCAAGATCACCGACGACATGGACGCGGCCCTGGTTGGGGCCGACGCCATCATCGACTTCACCGCTCCCGGCGCCAGCGTTGCGCTGGCGCACAAGGCGGCAACGCTCGGCCTCGTCCATATCATCGGCACGACCGGCTGTTCGGAAGCCGACGACGCCGCCATCGCCGAAGCGGGCCGCAAGGGCGCGCGCGTAGTCAAGTCCGGCAATTTCTCCATGGGCATGGTGGTGCTGGCCAACCTGGTCAGGAAGGCTGCGGCCGCCTTGGCCGATTACGACATCGAAATCCTTGAAATGCACCACAACAAGAAGGTCGATGCGCCCTCCGGCAGCGCCCTGCTGCTGGGCGAGGCAGCGGCCGCCGGCCGCAAGATCGCGCTCAAGACCCATTCCGTACGGGTGCGCGATGGCCATACCGGCCCGCGCGAGGCGGGCACGATCGGCTTTGCCACGCTGCGGGGCGGCACTGTCGTGGGGGATCACTCGGTGATCCTCGCCGGTCCGTCCGAGCGCATCGAACTCAACCATCGCGCCGAGGATCGCACCATCTTTGCCAATGGCGCCGCGCGCGCCGCCCTCTGGGCCGCCGGACAGGCGCCCGGGCTTTATTCCATGAACGAGGTCCTCGGCCTCACCGACTGATGCGCTGCAAAGGCGCCACCAACCGACAGACAGCAAGGATATATCCATGACCGGTACCCTGATCCTCGTGCGCCACGGCCAGAGCGAGTGGAACCTGCAGAACCTCTTTACCGGCTGGCGCAACCCGAACCTGACCGAGCAGGGCATCGAGGAAGCCCGCGCCACCGGCAAGGCGCTCAAGGCCAAGGGGATCGTGCCGGACCTCTATTACACCTCGGCCCTGCGCCGCGCCCAGCACACCCTCGATCTGATGCTCGAGGAGATGGGCATTCTCAACGTCACCATCGTGCGGCACACCGCGCTCAACGAGCGCGACTATGGCGACCTCGCCGGTCTCAACAAGGATGATGCCCGCGCCAAGTGGGGCGAGGAACAGGTATTGGTCTGGCGCCGGTCCTTCGACGTGCCGCCCCCGGGTGGCGAAAGCCTCAAGGACACCGCTGCGCGCACCCTGCCCTATTACGAGGCCGAGATCCTGCCCCAGCTCAAGGCCGGCAAGACCGTGCTGATCGCCGCGCACGGCAATTCGCTGCGCGCGCTGGTCATGGCGATCGAGGGGCTGACGCCCGAGCAGATCCTCAAGCGCGAAATCGCCACCGGCGAGCCGACGGTCTACCGCATTGGACCGGATGGGAAGTTGGTGGAGCGGGTGACGCTTTAGGCCCAGGCCCGCGCAAGCGGACCCACCCCCTCCTACCTCCCCCATCAAGGGGGAGGTTCCCCTCCACTCTGAGGCACTATTCAGCCTAACCACTGAACGGCACCTCCCCTTGATGGGGGAGGTTGGGAGGGGGTGGGGCAATGGGCACCAAACCTGCGTTCCCCCACCGATTCACGTGAAACTTCGAACCATGCCGAAGGCAAAATCGCTCCGGTGGAGCGATTTAGGTGAGAAGGCCATAAGGGCTATGCCCGAATGGCTAATGCGCCGCTGAGATCACCCCGGCTTCCCATCCCAGGATGGCGCGCTTGCGCGGCACGCCCCAGTGATAGCCGGTGAGCGCGCCCGACGTGCCCACCACGCGGTGGCAGGGCACGACGAAGGAAATCGGGTTCTTGCCCACCGCGGCGCCGACGGCGCGGGCCGCCATGGGGCGGCCGATATGATTGGCGACGCTCTGATAGGTGGTGGCCTGACCGCAGGGGATCTTGAGCAGCGTCTCCCACACCTGAACCTCGAAATCGGTGCCGATCAGCACGACCCGCACCGGCCGCTCCGGCGACCAGTGGGCCGGATCGAAGGCCTGGGCGATCATCGGTGCGACCCGCGCATCGTCGCGCGTGAAACGGGCATTGGGCCAGCGATTGGCCAGGTCCTCGAAGGCCTGCTCGATACTGGTCTCCGCATCGGCAAAGCCCAGCCCCGACATGCCGTAATCGGTCGCCGTCGCCACCGCCATGCCGAAGGGAGAGGGCGCCGCCCCCCACACCATGTCGATCCCGGCGCCGCCGGCACGGAACACGCCCGGCGGCATGGCCTCATAGGTCACGAACAGGTCATGCAGGCGCGAGGTGGAGGAGAGCCCCACCTCATAGGTGGTGTCGAGCACGCTTTGCTTGGAGCGCAGCAGCGACTTGGCATGATCGAGCGCCACCGCCTGGGCAAAGCTCTTGGGGCTGAGCCCGCACCAGCGGCGGAACAGGTCCGTCAGCTGGCGCTCGGTGAGGCCCAGTGCAAGCGCAAAGCGCGGCAGGTCGGCGACGTCGGGGCCGTTTTCGGAGAGATAGCGGATCGCCGCCCGGATCATGTCGTAATCGGTGGCGGGCGAGATGGGAGCGAGCTGGTTCATCGAAACACCCGTGGCGTCATTCATCTTCTGGGTGCCTGTCTAGGGCCGCGAGGCGCGCCATGCGACCCGGTTTTGACGCGTCCCGCTACTGCCGCGCCTGGCGCAGGGCCCGGCCGAATTCCTTGGCAAAGCTCGCCTTGTCATCGGCATTGAGAAATGCGCCGATTTCGATGTCCTCGGTGCCACTGCGCAATCGCAGCGCCCTTGTCTTTTCATTGAGGTCACGATCGAGCACGAGGCGCACCGCCTTGGGGTCGAACCGGCGGAGCATGCGCTCCCCCTTGGCGTCGGTCGTGGCGATCTCGAGCTGTTCGGGCCAGAGCGTGATCTGCTGGGTGATGCGCTGGTTGCGCGATTGCCGCACGCCCAGGATGACCAGACCCGTTGCGGTCAGCGCAAATCCGGCGAGCACCGGCACGGCAAATTCCGGCACGGCCACGATGATCGGCGCTACCAGTGCCGCCGCCACGCCCAGCGCAACCCAGCCGCCCGCGGCCCGCAGCGACCGGTCGGGACGCAGCGCAGCGGAAAACAACGGCGTCGTGGTTGTGGTTTGCATGGCCATCGTGATCTCTTCCGCCTGACTATAGGCGCAGAATCAGAGGCGAGAGAATGGCAACGCCGAAAAAAGTGAAGAGCCTGCCCAAGGCCGATGTCGAGGCCATCTTCGCGCGCTTCCATGAAATCGAGCCCGAGCCCAAGGGCGAACTCGATTATCTCAACGCCTTCACCCTTCTGGTTGCCGTCGTGCTGTCAGCCCAGGCGACCGATGCCGGCGTCAACAAGGCGACCAGGCGCCTGTTCGAGCTGGCCCCCTCCCCGGCCGCCATGGTGGCGCTTGGGGTGGACACCATTACCGAGCTGATCAAGACCATCGGGCTCTATCGCGGCAAGGCCAAGAACGTCTTTGCGCTCAGCCAGATCCTGCTCGACCAGCATGGTGGCGACGTCCCCCAGGATCGGGCAGCGCTGGAGGCCCTGCCTGGCGTCGGCCGCAAGACCGCCAATGTGGTGCTCAATATCTGGTTCAGGCAGCCCACCATTGCGGTGGATACCCACCTCTTCCGCGTCGGCAATCGCACAGGGCTCGCCCCCGGGGCCAACCCGCTGGCCGTCGAGCAGATCCTGCTCAAGGTCATTCCGGCGCAATACATGCTGCATGCGCATCACTGGCTGATCCTGCATGGCCGCTATATCTGCAAGGCGCGCAAGCCCGAATGCTGGCGTTGTCCTATCGCGCAGTGGTGCCGCTTCGAGCCCAAGACGCCACCGCCCAGAGGCGCCTAGCTGCCATAGCCGCGCGCCATGGCGGCGGCAAAGATCGGGATCAGCAGCAGAACGGCGCCCTGCAGGTGAATATAGCGTCGATTGGCGCTGACCTCGGCCGCCGGCGGCGCATAATTGCCGTCCCCCGCCAGCCCCTTCTGCCAGCGGCGGATGGCCAGCGTCGGCGGAATGGTGAGCAGGCCCATCACGAGGAAGGCCGCCATCTTGCCCCAGAAGGCCTGGTTGCCGACATAATATTCCCAGCCGGCGGCCCCGAAGATCACGCGAAAGATGCCGACGATGATGACCACGGCGGCCAAGCCGCCATAGGCAGCATCGATCCGGCCCAGTTGGCGGATTTGTGGGCCGGAAACGCCGGGCCGGAGCAGGGCGAATTCGGCGGCATAGACAGCCACCAGCGCAAAGACCGCCAGATGGTGGGCAATCGCCAGGATCAGGTCGCTATCCATTTGCAGGGCCTCGGCGCTATGTTATCAATGCTTACATATAGATACGAGTAAGTAAGCAGTGTCAACATCCCTTCCCAATGCCCCCTATCACCATGGCAATCTGCGCCAGGCCCTGCTCGAAGCGGCCCTGGTCATCCTCGAAAAGGAAGGCGAGGCCGGGCTGGGGCTACGCGACCTCGCCCGGGCCGTCGGCGTGTCGCCCGCCGCGCCCTATCGGCATTTCGACAGCCGCTCCGCCCTGCTCGAGGCGCTTGCCGTCACCGGCTATCAGCGCTTCACGCAGCGCATGGAGGCCATCGCCACCGACGATACGCTGGACCATATGACGGCCATGGGGCGCACGTATGTCAAATTCGCCCTCGATAATCCCAACCTGTTCCGCCTGATGTTCTCGCCCGTGCTGCGGCGCGACAATCGCCCCGGCCTGCGCATGGCGGCCGATGCCGCCTATCGCACGCTGCGCCACGTGACCGGGGAGGACCTCGATACCGGGCGCGTCGCCGCGCTCGCCGCCTGGGCCCGCGTGCATGGCCTGGCCGTGCTGCTGCTCGATGGCCAGATCGCCATCCAGGCCGGCGAGGATATCGAGGCGCTGATCGTCCAGATCATCGAGAAGCATTAGCGCCCGGCGCAAGGTTGCGGCGAGCCGCCTGTTCCTCTAAACCGGCTAACGGTTTTCCCCGCGCCGGACCCTAGTTCATGACCCAGACCCGCTTTGACGTCCTCACCATCGGCAATGCGATTGTCGACATCATCGCGCCGGTTGAGGCGGGCTTCATCGAGCGGGAGGGCATGAGCGAGGGCATCATGCACCTGATCGATACCGATCGGGCCGAGGACCTCTATGCCAAGATGCCGCTGGGCCGCCAGCAGATCTCGGGCGGCAGCGCCGCCAATACCGCGGCCGGCGTCGCCTCGCTGGGCGGCCGCGCCGCCTTTATCGGCAAGGTGGCCGACGATCCGCTGGGCGACGTGTTCGAGGCCGATCTCGACGCCATCGGCGTGCACTATTCCACCAGCCGGCTCAAGAATGGCGCCCTGACCGCCCGCTCGATGATCTTCCTTTCCGAAGACGGCGAGCGCACCATGAACACCTATCTCGGCGCCTGCCACCAGCTCACCGAGCAGGATATCAGGCCCGACGAGATCGGCGGCGCCGCCATCACCTATATGGAGGGTTTTCTGTGGGACCCGGTCGAAGCCAAGAAGGCCTTCGTGCTGGCCGCCCACTATGCCCACAAGAACGAGCGGGCCGCGGCCTTTACCCTTTCCGATCCCTTCTGCGTCGATCGCTATCGCGCCGAATTCCTCGACCTGATCCGTTCCAAGACCATCGACTACGTCTTTGCCAATGTGCATGAGCTCAAATCGCTCTACCAGACCGACGACCTGGGCGAAGCCGTGCGCGAGATCGCCAAGGATGCCGAACTGGCGGCCATCACCATGGGCGCCGACGGCGCCATGGCGGTCTATAATGGCGAAGTGACCTCGGTCCCCGCCTATGCCATCGACAAGGTAGTCGACGCCACCGGCGCCGGCGACCTCTTCGCATCGGGGTTCCTCCTCGGCATGGCCCGCGGCCAGACGCTGGAGTCCTCGCTCCAGACCGGGTGCCTCGCCGCATCCGAGGTGATCAGCCATATCGGCGCCCGGCCCCTGCTGGATCTGCAGGACCTGACCAAGGCGCATGGGCTGGCGGGGTAGGCACTCCCGAATAGTGAGCTGGAAGCCGCTCAAATTCCAAGCCCGCACCTGTGGTGGTGCGGGCTTTTTGCTTCAGCCCAACCGTCCCCACGTCTCCTTCAGCGCATCCGTCGTGCTCCCCGTCGGCCGGAATTCCAGCCCCACCCAGCCGTCATAGCCCTGCGCATCGAGCCAGGTCAGGTGCGGCTGCAGGTCCAGCCGGCCGGTGCCGGGCTGGTGGCGGCCCGGGTGGTCGGCGAGGTGGACGTGGAAGATGCGGTCGAGATGGCCGGCGGCCACGTCCTGCGGGTCCTCGTCCATGATCAGCGAATGATAGAGATCGTAGGTCAGCCCGATCTCGGGCCGGTTGACCGCGTCGGCGATGGCAAAGGCTTCAGCTGAGCTGGTGAGGTAATAGCCGGGATGATCGACCCGGTCATTGAGCGGTTCGAGCCCCAGACGCACGCCGGAACCGGCCAGCACGTCGGCCGCGCTTGCCATGGCAAGGGTCAGGTCGTCATGCTGGCGTGCGCGATCGATGCCGGCCAGCAGCGGACCCGACTGGCAGATCAATACCTTTGTGCCCAGGCGCAGCGCGACGTCGCGGCTCTGCTCGAGGCCACGCAGGAAGCGGTCATGATCGCCCTGGCGGGTAAGCTCGGCAAAGGGCTCGGCAACGATCGCTGCCAGCGCCAGCCCGGTTTCGTCCAGGGCACGCTCGACGGCGTCGAGGTCCTTGTTGGACCAGAACCAGAATTCGACAGCTTCGAGCCCCGCCGCCTTGGCGAGGCGAATGCGCTGGGCCGGGTCGTCCGTTTCCGGCACGAAGAGCATTTCGATACAGGCGGAAAAGCGGGTCATGCGAGGCGCGTCCCCGAATTCATGTCGGCCAGGATGGCGCGCGCCGCAGCGGCCGGGTCGGCCGCCTCGATGATCGGGCGGGCCACGACCAGATGCGTCGCGCCCTCGGCCAGCGCTTCGCCCGGCCCCATGACGCGCTTCTGGTCGCCGGCCGCGGCACCCGGCAGACGGATGCCTGGGGTGACGATGGCCATGCGCGGCCCGATAATGGTGCGCACCATTTCGGCCTCGTGCGGCGAACTCACCAGCCCGCCAATGCCGGCATCGCGCGCCTGCTGCGCCCGCAGTGCCACAAGGCCCGCGGTATCGCGCGCAAAGCCGGCCTCGGCGACATCGGCATCATCCATCGAGGTCAGCACCGAGACGCCCAGTATGCAGAGGTCCGATCCGGCGGCGCCGCGCACCGCGGCGCGCATGCATTGGGGATAGGCATGGACGGTCAGCATGGTGGCGCCGGTCTCGGCAATGGCCGCCACGCCCTTTTCGACCGTATTGTCGATGTCGAGCAGCTTGAGATCGAAGAACACCTTCTTGCCGGCGGCCAGCAAAGCCTTGCCGAGGCTGAAGCCATCGGCGCCGTAGAAGCACTGGTAGCCGATCTTGTAGAAATCCACCGTGTCGCCCAGCAGCGCCACGATCTCCTCGGCGCGGGCGCGTGACGAAACGTCGAGGCCCACGATCAATTGGCCAGCCATGGTGGTTCCTCCGCTGTCGATGTCAGGCTGGACTAGACCAAATCCGCCCGCGCCGCAACCGGCACTAGCCGAACCAGCCCGGCGCGAAATCCTCCATCGCGGTCCATTCGCAACCAAGTTTCATCTGCTTGAGGTCGAAGGTGAAGCAATTGCCGCCGCCGCGATGGGCATGCCGGCTTTGGTCCTCGCTGCGCGATATGGGCCTTCCCCCGACATGGCATTTGAGCAGCGTACCCACGGCCCCGTGGCCGCAGAACACTGCCGGCGTGCCTTCTGGTACGCTGGCCATGGCGGTGCTGATGGTGGCGACGATCCGCGCCTGGGCGTCGACGGCCCGCTCCCAGCCATCGGCGCTGCTGCGGGGCGCGGCGAAGAAACGGTCGGCCATCTCTTCGAACAGGTTGGGCGGCAGGAAGCCGGTGGCGCTGCGATCATTCTCGCCCATCAGGTGGTCGCTCAGCACCAGGCTGCCCGCCGCCTCCGCCAGGATATCGGCCAGCTGCATGGCCTTGGTCTCACGGCTGGAAAAGACCATGCTGCCGGCTGGCACCACGCCCCGGGCGGCAAAGTCCAGCGCCCGGCGCCGCCCCTCGCCATTAAGCCCCCAGAGCGGCACCGGCACATTGGCGTCGATCTGCACCTGCGGATGAGTGACATAGAGCGCCCGCATCGATGTTCACCCGCGGCTGAAATGGGTCAGTTCATGCACCATCGAATCCACCTTGCGGATGATGGCAGGCTCGACAAAGTCGCCCTTGTCGTCGAAGGCCTGCTCCGCCGGGCCGATGCCGAGCAGGGTCGGCACGACCAGCGCCCCCATCTTCGACAGCGTGTCGCGCAGATGGCTCAGGGCCCAGATGGTGCCGTACTTGCCCGAGCTGACCCCGCCAATGCCGAAGATCGCGTGGCGAAAAACGCTCGGCTTCTGGCGGCTGAGCCAGGTGATGGTGTTGACCATGAGCGGGGTGACGCCGCCATTATATTCCGGGCTGGCGATGAAGACGATGTCGTGGCTGCGCCAGAGCTCGGCCAGCCGCGCCGCGGCTTCGGGCACCTGCTCGGGTTCGAGGTCTTCGTTATAGATCGGCATGTCGAAATCGCCGAGGCTGATGGCGTTGACCGCAACGCCGGCGGCCTCGAGCTTGCGGCCCATATGCGCCTGCAGGCGCTGATTTTGTGAACCCTGTCGGATGGAGCCGGAGAGCGTGAGAGCAGTGGTCATATGGGCACGGTCCTGATTGTCCTGCCAATCTGCGATGCCTCGACAGGTGGCGCAAGCCGGAGAATCCGCGCCCGTTGACAGGTCTGCCGCGCCATTCTATTGTTAAGTCATAACTTAAGTAATGGGAGCCGGACATGCCCACATCCATCTTCGTCAATCTGCCCGTCGCCGACCTGGATGAAGCCAAGGCGTTTTTCAGCGCGCTCGGCTTCAGCTTCGATGCCCAGTTCACCAATGAGGCGGGGGCCGCTCTGGTGATCGACGAGACAATCTATTTCATGCTGCTGACGCGGGAGAAGTTTGCCGAATTCATCACCCTGCCCATGGCCGATGCCAGGCAGGGGACGCAGGCGCTCTACGCCATTTCGCGCGAGAACCGCGCAGCGGTCGACGAGATCGTCGACAAGGCCCTTGCGGCCGGCGCCACCGAACCGCGCCCCGCGCAGGATCACGGCTTCATGTATGCCCGCGCCTTTGCCGACCTGGACGGCCATATCTGGGAATTCTTCTGGATGGACGTCAGCCTGATCCCCGCCACCTAGCGGTTTAGGCCAGCCGCAGCCAGCGCCGGAGCAGGCCCGCCATCCGCTCGCGCCGGTACTGGTAGAAATACCGGTTGGTCATCAGGTGCCGATAGGTCCGCTTGAAGGCGACGCGCGACCAGATGAACCAGGGCTTGGGATTGGCCGAATAGTGCAGGATATGCGGATCGAGGATCTCGTGCGCCGGCTCGGGCTTCTGCAGGTTCCAGCGATAGCCCAGCTCGAGGATTCGGCCCTTGAAGGCGAAATTGATGATGTCCTGGTCGTAGTAGAACATGTCGATTTCCGACTGCGGCAGGCTCTCCCGCAGTACCGCGGCAAAGTCGATGCCGCGATACTGCGCCATGTCGATGAGCATGACGCCGGAGTTGAAATAGGGCTCGGCCATGGAAAAGGCATTGCGGGTCCGCAGGTCGGTGCCGGCAATGCAATGCAGCCGGTCCGGCTGCAGGGCCGCGGCAATCGCCTTGCCGCTCATGTCGATATGGAACAGCTGCTCGATCGGGCTGCGCACGAAAATGTCGCTGTCGAGATAGAGCACCCGCTCGATATCGGCCGGCAGCAGCTCACCCATGAACAGGCGGGCATAGATGACGGGCCGGAAGCGCCGCATGCGGATCGTCGGGAAGCTGGCGATGCGGTCGCCGAAGAGGCCCTGGTCATCCAGCGCGATGTGGTTCAGCGTAGCGCCATAGTCCGTACCGATGGAATCGATGGCCGCCCGGTGCTCGGCCGAAAGGCCCAGCGTCAGCAGGTGAAAGCGGAGCTGTTCGGGATGCCTGGTGGTGAGGCACACCGACCGCATGCTGGCATAGGCCGGCGCCCAGAAGCCGTCATCGAACGCCAATGCGATGTCGATCATGTCGCCTCACAGCCAGCCTATTCGTGCCATTCGGGCTCAGCCCTCATGGCCTTGGGACCTGAAATCGCCCCACCGGGGCGATTTTCACGGTCTCAAGCCTCGAACATTTTCTTGAGCTTGTCGAAGAAGCCGCCCGAGGTCGGGCTGGTTTCCTGGGTTTCGAGCTTGGCGAATTCCTCGAGCAGCTCACGCTGGCGCCGGCTCAGGGCCTGCGGCGTCTCGATATCGAGCTGCACATAGAGATCCCCGACATCCTTGCTCCGCAGTACCGGCATGCCCTTGCCCTTGAGGCGGACGCGCTGGCCTGGCTGGGTGCCGGCCGCGACCTTGACCTTGGCCCGGGCATTGTCGAGCGTCGGCACTTCGAATTCGCCGCCCAGCGCCGCGGTGGTCATGGCGATGGGCACCCGGGCATAAAGATCGGCCCCGTCGCGCTGGAACAGCTCATGCGGGCGGATCGAGATGAAGATATAAAGATCGCCCGGCGGACCGCCTCGCAGGCCGGCCTCGCCCTCATTGGCCAGCCGGATACGGGTGCCGTCCTCGATACCCTTGGGAATGTCGACGGAAAGCTTGCGGTTTTCCTGCCGGCGCCCCTGGCCGCCGCAATCTGTGCAGGGCTGGTCCATCATCTGGCCGCGGCCCTGGCAGACCGGGCAGGTGCGTTCGATGGTGAAAAAGCCCTGCGCCGCGCGCACTTTGCCGTGGCCATTGCACTGGCGGCAGGTATGGGTGCCGGTGCCCGGCTTGGCGCCGGCTCCGTCGCAGGTGGTGCAGCCCACCAGGGTCGGCACGTCGATCTCGACGGTGCGCCCCTCAAAGCTCTCTTCGAGGCTGATTTCGAGATTGTAGCGCAGGTCGCTGCCGCGCAGCTTGGCCGCGCCGCCACCGCCGCGCCGGCCGCCGCCCATGAAGTCGCCGAAGATATCGTCGAAGATGTCGGACATGGAGGAGGTGAATTCGGGGCCGAAGCCACCGGCGCCGCCGCGCCCGCCGCCATTCTCGAAGGCGGCGTGGCCGAAGCGGTCATAGGCGGCGCGCTTCTGGCCGTCCTTGAGCGCGTCATAGGCCTCGTTGATTTCCTTGAACTTGGCTTCCGCCTCATGATTACCCGGATTGCGGTCCGGGTGATGCTGCATGGCGAGCTTGCGATAGGCGCTCTTGAGCGCCGCGTCGTCGGCGCCCTTCTGGACGCCGAGTACCTCGTAGAAATCCCGTTTGGACAAAAACCACGTCTCCAATGCGATGCCGGTCGCGTCACGCGCGCCCCGCAAAATCTGAGCCCCAAGCACACCCTAGATGGCAATCGACCCCGCGGCCCGCAAGGGGTCTGGGGTCGCGAGCGGCAAAACCATTGCCCCGCTCTTAGCAAGAGCGGGCAATCGCTTCAACATTAGTGATTCGGCAGGGGCTAGCTCTGGCGCTTCGGCGTGAAGGCCTTGCTCAGTGCATCGGCCGCGTCCGACTGGGCAAACAGCGCCTTGGTGACGACGAGGCCGAGGCCGAAAAAGCCCTGGGTCACGCCATGATAGGTCCAGCAATTGACCGGCACGCCGGCCGTCTCGAGAGCCTCCGCGAAAGCCTCGCCTTCCGAGCGCAGCGGGTCGATCTCGGCCAGCACCACAGTGGCGGGCGCCACGCCAGCGAGATCATCGCGCGATACGAGGTTGATACGGCTATCCGCCAATCCCGCCTCGTCCTCGAACAGATGCCGGTAGCGCCAGCGCATGGCCGGCAGGCCGATGGGCCGGGCGCGCAGCATCTCGCCATAGGATGGCGTGGCGAGGTCACCTCCGGCAATGGGGTGGATCAGCAGTTGATGCACCGGCTGGACGCCGCGTGCATCGCGGGCCGTCAGCGCGACATGGGCGGCCAGGTTGCCACCGGCATCCTCACCAGCCACGGCCAGGCGGCGCGGATCGCCTGCCAGCTTGCCCGCATTGTCCGCTAGCCAGCGCCAGGCCGCCCAGGCATCGTCATGGGCGGCGGGAAACTTGTGTTCGGGCGCCAGCCGGTAAGCCAGCGACATGACGATGGCGCCGGTCCGCCGGGCCAGCGCGCGTGCCGAGGCGTCATGGCTGTCGAGATCGCCGGTCACAAAACCACCGCCATGGAAATAGAGCACCATCGGGTTGAGCCGGCTCAGCAGACCCGCCGGGCGATAGAGGCGCGCCGGCAACTCGCCATCGGCACCGGCCACTGCAATATCCTCGACGGCCACGCCGTCATCGGGTCGCTCGCGGCTCTGCTGGCCGAGAATGGCGGCAATGGCCTCGGCCGCGCGCGGCTGGCGCCGGGCGGCATCTGGGGTCAGCATTTCCAGCGGCCGTGCGCCGATCTCGCCCAGCCGGTCCAGCACATGCTTCATATCGGCGTCGAGCCGGTTTGCCGGATCGCCCGAGATCAGTTCGGCGAGGCGGCCAATGGAATCCGACGGAGCTGCGGCCATCGGGTAAGGCTGGTGGGAATCGTCCATGGCGGCGCCTCGCTTTTGCGTGACATCTGTTTGACCGCCAAAACCGGCCCGCAATTTGGCCCAATCATGGGCATTTCAAGGCCGCAGCCGAATGCATGGCGGCTCCGACGCCTCGCCACGACATGGAAAGGCCCCGGATCGCTCCAGGGCCGAATACGGATTCACGTGAAACTTATCGCCGGCCCTGCGGGCAAAATTGCTCCGGTGGAGCAATTTTAGGCGAGAAGGCCATGAGGCCTATGGCCGAATGGCTGAGCCGAGGGGGCTCATGGCAAGCCGGCAACTAAGCCGCCACCGTCTCGCCCATGGCCACGCCCTGGTCCATCAGCTTCTTGCGGGCCGCATTGACCACGTCGACGCTGAAGGCGTCTTCATTGTTGATGACGATGGCCTCGCCGGTCAGGTCGCTGCGGTTATGCGCAACGAGCTTTTCAAAGCCATCGCTGAGCTCGGGGGCCATCATCATGTCCGACAGCACTTTGACGGCGCCGACGCGCTTGTGCTTGGAGCGGATCTTGATCAGCTTGGTGGAGCGGCCATTGTCGGCAGTGCGGAACTCTTCGGCGGCAACGAGGCCGGTGAAGAAGGCGCGCTCGACGGCATCGGTATGGGCGGCGCCGGCCAGCTCGGCAATGCGCATCTGGCAGCCGAAGGCGAGGTCGTCATAGCCAAGCCGGACGGCATTGCCCATGAGTTTGCGCAGCTTGTCCGGGTCGGTGAAGGTCTGGGGGTCTGGAATGTTCATGGGCCACCATAGGCCATCCCGGCGCAATTAGCGAATGATAACGGAATTTGCGAATGGCGGTGAAGTCAAGGCGATGACGCAGGCGGCATGACCCCCTGCGCGTCCGGGCTCGCCGGCAAAACAAAAGGGCCCGGCTTGCGCCGGACCCTCTCGATCTAGACTGACTTGAGCTTAGGCCGACTTCTTGTCGTCGTCGTCCTTGACCTCTTCGAAGTCGGCGTCGACCACGTCGTCGTCGCCATCATCGTCAGTGCCATTGGCCTTGGCTTCGGCTTCAGCCTGGCTGGCCTTGTACATGGCCTCGCCCAGCTTCATCGACGCCTGCGCCAGCGCTTCGGTCTTTTCCTTGATCAGCTCGCCATCCTCGCCCTCGATCACGGCCTTGAGCTCGGTGATCGCGGTTTCGATGGCGGTCTTGTCCTCGGCCGAAACCTTGTCGCCATATTCCTTGAGCGACTTTTCGGTCGAGTGGATCAGGCTTTCGCCCTGGTTCTTGGCTTCGACCGACTCGCGCTTCTTCTTGTCGGCTTCGGCGTTCTGCTCGGCTTCCTTGACCATCTTTTCGATGTCGGCGTCGCTGAGGCCACCCGAAGCCTGGATGCGGATCTGCTGCTCCTTGCCGGTGCCCTTGTCCTTGGCCGAAACCTGCACGATGCCGTTGGCATCGATGTCGAAGGTCACTTCGATCTGCGGCACGCCGCGCGGTGCGGGCGGAATGCCGGCCAGGTCGAAATTGCCCAGCAGCTTGTTGTTGGCGGCCATTTCGCGCTCACCCTGGAACACCCGGATGGTCACGGCGCTCTGGCTGTCCTCGGCGGTCGAGAAGGTCTGGCTCTTCTTGGTCGGAATGGTCGTGTTGCGATCGATCAGGCGGGTGAAGACGCCACCCAGGGTCTCGATGCCCAGGCTCAGCGGGGTCACGTCGAGCAGCAGCACGTCCTTGACGTCGCCCTGCAGCACGCCGGCCTGGATGGCCGCGCCCAGCGCCACCACTTCGTCCGGGTTCACGCCCTTGTGCGGCTCCTTGCCGAACAGTTGCTTGACCACTTCCTGCACCTTGGGCATGCGGCTCATGCCACCGACCAGCACGACTTCGTCGATCTGGCTGGCCGTGATGCCGGCATCCTTCATCGCCAGCTTGCACGGCTCGATGGTGCGCTGGATCAGGTCGTCGACCAGCGATTCGAGCTTGGAGCGGCTGAGCTTGAGCGTCAGGTGCTTGGGGCCCGATGCGTCGGCAGTGATGAAGGGCAGGTTGATTTCGGTCTGGGTCGAGCTCGAGAGTTCGATCTTGGCCTTTTCGGCGGCTTCCTTGAGACGCTGCAAAGCGAGCTTGTCGGAGCGCAGGTCGATGCCCTGCTCCTTCTTGAACTCGTCGGCCAGGTAGTCGACCAGGCGCATGTCGAAGTCTTCGCCACCCAGGAACGTGTCGCCATTGGTGGACTTCACTTCGAAGACGCCATCGCCGATCTCGAGGATCGACACGTCGAACGTGCCGCCACCCAGGTCATAGACCGCGATGGTGCCGGTATTCTTCTTGTCGAGGCCATAGGCGAGCGCCGCAGCGGTGGGCTCGTTGATGATGCGCAGCACTTCAAGGCCGGCAATCTTGCCCGCATCCTTGGTGGCCTGGCGCTGGCTGTCGTTGAAATAGGCGGGAACGGTGATGACGGCCTGCGTGACGGTCTCGCCGAGATAGGATTCGGCGGTTTCCTTCATCTTCTGCAGGATCATGGCCGAGACCTGGCTCGGCGAATACTTTTCACCCGAGGCTTCCACCCACGCGTCGCCATTGTCCGCCTTGACGATCTTGAAGGGCACAAGGTTCTTGTCCTTGGCCACGACAGCGTCGTCGAAACGGCGGCCGATCAGGCGCTTCACCGCAAACAGGGTGCCTTCGGGATTGGTGACCGCCTGGCGCTTGGCCGGCTGGCCGACGAGACGCTCGCCATCCTTACTGAAGGCGACCATCGAGGGGGTGGTGCGCGCCCCTTCCGCGTTTTCGATAACCTTGGGATTGGTGCCGTCCATCACTGCGACGCAGCTATTGGTGGTGCCCAGATCGATACCGATGACTTTAGCCATTACTCTAGCCTCTCTTTCAGCAAACCCATACTGGCGCCCTCCGCTGGGAAGCAGCGCCGTGGCCGCAAGGGCCGGGTTCCTTGCACTGGAATGCGCCCTTGTCAGGGCTTACGGGCTATATAGGGGGGGCGCCCAAAGGCTTCAAGCGCCTCGCGGGCAAATCTGCCCCGGGCCGATGGGGCCAGCGCCTGGCTGGCCCCGCCAAACGCACTCAGTCGGTCAGCGTATATTCGCCGAGCTCGCAGATATCGACTTCATAGACTTCGAGCAGGGCGCCCTCGCCGGTCTCGAAGCGGAAGTCATAGAGGCACTGGTCCGAGCCATCGCCGATGAAGACTGTGCCCTGCATGCCCGGCTCGAGCGTGCCGGTCTCGCCCAGCAGGTCTTCGCCCCAGGCATCCTGGTCGCTCGGATTGGTGTAGAAATAATGCAGCGACTGCGAGCTGGCATTGATCAGCGTGAATTCGACATTCTGCGCAGCAGCAGGCACGGCGCTGGCCAGCAGCGCCAGGGCGACCAGGCCGCCCTTGAGATTGAAAGTCATGGAAAGCTCCCGAAGCCGACAGCGACACCGCTGCCGGTCGCAATCTATCTACCACGGCGGAATCAATCGGCAAGCGGCGGCCGTGCTGAGGGTAAATGTCACCGCGCCGCTGCAAGGTGACGCGGCATGCGAAACCATCTAGAAGGCGGCCATGTTCGCCCCCGGCACAGTGCTGCTCCACGATACGCTCGACCCCCAGGGCGAGAACCTGCTGTTCACCGCGCCCCGCGAGATCATCGTGGCGCATGACGCCGCCGACGCCCGGCGCGCGCTGGCCCGGCTGGAGACCGCCACCGCGCAAGGGCTCCATGCCGCCGGCTATCTCGCCTATGAGCTGGGCTTCATTTTCGAGGAACGGCTGGCCGATCGCCTGCCGCAGGCCAGCGCCACGCCCCTGCTCTGGCTGGGTCTCTACGATGCACCGCAGATGCTGAGTGCCCAGGAAGTCGACCGGCGCCTCGCGGTCATCGCCGGCAACGCGGCCGGCGCCGCGCGCGACATCACCCCTCGCTGGGATGAGGCGGCCTATGGCCTGGCCTTCGACCGGATCAAGGCGCTGATCGCCGCCGGCGACACCTATCAGGTCAACCTCACCTTCAAGGCCGATTTCCGCCTCGAGGGCGATCCGGTGGGGCTCTATCGCGAACTTGTGCGCAAGCAGCCGGTGGCCTATGGCGCGCTGATCAATACCGGCAGCCAGTGGATCCTGTCGCGCTCGCCCGAGCTGTTCGTTGAGAGCCGTCACGGCGCATTGGCGGCCCGTCCGATGAAGGGCACGCTCAAGCGCGGCCGGACCCTGGCCGAGGACGAGGCCGGCCGCATCGCCCTTGCCGGCGACGAAAAGAACCGCGCCGAAAACCTGATGATCGTCGACCTGTTGCGCAACGATCTCGGTCGCATCGCCGAAATCGGCTCGGTCAAGGTCACCGACCTCTTCACCGTGGAAACCTACCGGACGCTCCACACCATGACCTCGGGCATCATCGCCCGCCGCCGGCCGGAGGTCACCACCACCGATCTGCTGGCCAATCTCTTCCCCTGCGGCTCGATCACCGGGGCGCCCAAGCTGCGGGCCATGGAAATCATCCATGACGTCGAGGCCGGCCCGCGCGGCCTCTATACCGGCTCCATCGGCCACTTTTCGCCCAATGGCGACCTCACGCTCAACGTGGCCATCCGCACCGCCGTGATCAATGCTGCAGGCGAGGGCGAGATCGGCATTGGCGGCGGCATTGTCGCCGACAGCGTGGCCGGCGACGAATATCGCGAGGCCCTGCTCAAGATGGCATTCTTCACCGAACCCGCCGAGCCTGTGACCCTGATCGAAACCCTGCTCTGGGAGCGGGCCGAAGGCTTTGCCCTGCTCGACCGGCATCTGCAGCGGCTGGCGCAATCGGCGCGCTATTTCGGCCTGCCCTTTGACCGCGCCTCCATCCTGGCAGCGCTGGACTCCAGCGGTTTTGCCGCCGACCGCATGCGGGTGCGGCTGACCCTGGATGCAGCCGGTCCTGCCATGACCGCCGTGCCGCTGCCGCCCAGCCCGCCCGTCTTCCGCTTCGCCATGGCGCCCGGGCGGCTCGATTCGCAGAGCCTGTGGCTCATGCACAAGACCACCAACCGCGCCTTCTATGATGAGCCGCGCCAGCGCGCCCATGCCGCGCTCGGGGTCGACGAGGTGCTGTTCCGCAACGAGCGGGACGAATTGACCGAAGGCTCGATCACCAGTCTCTTCATCCAGCGTGACGGCACCCTGCTGACGCCGCCGCTGTCCTCGGGCCTGCTGCCCGGCACATTGCGGGCCGAGCTGATCGATCAGGGCAAGGCTGTCGAGCAGGTTTTGACCCTTGCCGATCTTGCAGACGCCGAGGCAATCTTCCTCGGCAATTCCGTGCGCGGCCTGATGCGCGCGCAATGGGTAAGGGAGTGAGCATGGCCATCGAAATCGCAGCCACCGACGTGCTGGTCGTCGTTGACGTGCAATATGACTTCCTGCCCGGCGGCAGCCTTGCCGTCGCGGGCGGCGACGAGATCGTGCCGCTGATCAATACGCTGGCCAGGAAGTTCACCAATGTGGTCTTCACCCAGGACTGGCACCCCGCCGACCATGTCTCCTTTGCCAGCCAGCATGAGGGCAAGGCGCCGTTCGAAACCATCGAACTCCCCTACGGCACGCAGGTGCTCTGGCCCGACCACTGCGTCTGGGCCAGCCATGGCGCGGCACTCTCGGCAGACCTCGACATTCCCCATGGCCAGCTGATCATCCGCAAGGGCTACAACCGCCAGATCGATTCCTATTCCGGCTTCCAGGAGGCCGACCGCCAGACCCTGACCGGCCTTGCCGGCTATCTCAATGAACGCGAGGTCGGCCGGCTCTATGTGGTCGGGTTGGCCACCGACTTCTGCGTCGGCTGGACCGCCATCGACGCCGCTGCCGGCGGCTTCGACGTGACCGTCATCGAGGACGCCACCCGCGCCATCGACAATGCGGGCAGCCTCGCCAGGGCCTGGTCGGACATGGCCGAGGCAGGGGTCGAACGGGTGATGAGCAAGGAGATTTTGGGCTAGGGCGCGGCCGAAGGCAAAATCGCTCCAGTGGAGCGATTTTAGCGAACTAGGCCATGAGAGCTATGCTCGAATGGCGGGGCCTTGTGCCCAAAAACGAAAAATCCCCGCTCTCGCGGGGATTCACGTGAAACGCTGAACCTGATGTCAGGCGCTCTTGTCGACGGCTTCGTCGGCCGGGGCATGGCTCGGGCCGCCCTTGGCGACGCCGACCATGGCGGGGCGCAGCACGCGGTCGCCAATGGCAAAGCCGGCCTGCACCACCTGCACGACCGTGCCTTCCGGACGGGACGGATCGGGCACTTCGAACATGGCCTGGTGGCGGTGCGGATCGAATTTCTGGCCCTCGGCCTCGATCGGCTTGACGCCGTGCTTGGCCAGGAGGCGCTGCATTTCGCGCTCGGCCATTTCAATGCCTTCGATCAGGCCCTTGGTGGTCGCATCGCCATTCTCGCGCGCCTCGGCCGGCAGCACCATCAGCGCCCGGCTCAGCGCGTCGGTGGCGCTCAGCATGTCGCGGGCAAAGCCGGCAATGGCATAGCTGCGCGTATCGTTGACGTCGCGCTCGGTGCGCTTGCGCAGGTTTTCCATCTCCGCGATGGTGCGCAGCACGCGGTCCTTGAGCTCCGCATTCTCGGCGCGCAGCGCCTCGATGGGATCGACCTCGGGCTCTGCCGGGATTTCGACTTCAGGCGTCTCGCCTGATGCGGCGTTCTCGTCGCTCATCATTATGCTGTTCCGCAAAGATTACTGGCTTTGCCCCGCATATCGGCCAATGCGCTGCAGATTTCAACCCTTCGCTCGGCCCGGCCGTACGTGCCGCAGGCGAATGGCACGGCGCTCATCGCTTCCGCGCCATCATCGCGCTGATCACATTGGCGGTATAGTCCACCACCGGCACGATGCGCGCATAGTTGAGGCGCGTTGGGCCGATGACGCCCAAAACGCCGACCACCTTGTCATTGGCATCCTTGTAGGGCGAGAGAATGACCGAGGAGCCAGAGAGCGAAAACAGCTTGTTTTCCGAGCCGATAAAGATGCGCACGCCCTGCGCCTTTTCCGCGTCGCCGAGCAGTTCGAGCAACCCGTCCTTGCTTTCCAGCTCGTCGAACAATTGCCGCATGCGCAGCAATTCGTCGCTCGCCATCGCGTCATTGATCAGGTTGGCCCGGCCGCGCACGATGACGGTCGGCTGGCTGGCCGGCGATGCCTGCCCCAGCGTGGCAATGCCGGCATCGACCAGCTTCTGGGTCAGGTCGTCGAGTTCGGCGCGCTGTTCGTTGCGCTGCTCGGCCAGGGCCTTGCGCGCCTCGGGTATGGTCCGCCCCACCACATAGCGCGCCAGATAATTGCCCGCCTGGGTCAGCGCCGAGGCCGTCAGCCCTGGCGGCACATCCATGATGCGGTTTTCCACCTGCCCGTCCTGCCCCACCAGGATCGCCATGGCGCGGGTGGTGTCGAGCCGCACGAATTCGATATGGCGCAGCACCATGTCGGCCTTGGTGGCGATGACGACGCCCGCGCCCTGGCTGAGCCCGCTGAGCAATGTGCTGGCCTCGGTCAGCACATCCTCGACCTGCCCGCTATGCTGGCCTTCGATGGATTTGGCGATCTGGCTGCGCTCGCTTTCGTTGACCGCGCCGACCTCGAGCATCGCATCGACGAAAAACCGCAGGCCCTCCTGCGTCGGGGCGCGGCCGGCCGAGGTATGGGGCGCCGCGATCAGGCCCAGATCCTCGAGATCGGCCATGACATTGCGCACCGAGGCTGGCGACAGCCCGGTTTGCAGCATGCGGCTCAGGTCACGCGAACCGACGGGCGAGCCGGTCTCGAGATAGCGCTCGACAATCTTGCGGAAGATGTCCTGGCTGCGGGCGTTGAGCACGCTCAAAAAGTCTTCGGGCGGCTTGACCATGGGTGTTCGATAAAATCGTCCGCTTTAACCTTGCCCTCTCATTTAAGCGCATTGCAGCCTCCCGCCAAGCGCCAGCGGCTTGTGAGCGGGGCCGTGGGGCGTTAAGAGGCGGTTAACGATAATGTCTCAGTGGATTTTTAATGCGCCCTTCCGGACGTGAGCCCAACCAGATGCGCGCCGTAACGATCGAGCGCAACATCGCCCAGAAGGCGGAAGGCTCCTGCCTCGTCTCGTTTGGCAATACCAAAGTACTCGTCACCGCCTCCGTCGAAACCAGCCTGCCCGGCTGGTTGCGCGGCAAGGGCCAGGGCTGGGTCACCGCCGAATATGGCATGCTGCCCCGCGCCACCGGCAGCCGCACCCGCCGCGAGGCCACCGCCGGCAAGCAGTCCGGCCGCACCCAGGAAATCCAGCGCCTGATCGGCCGCTCGCTGCGCGCCGTGGTCGATATGCAGCTCCTGGGCGAAAACCAGATCACCGTCGATTGCGACGTGCTCGAAGCCGATGGCGGCACGCGCACCGCCTCGATCACCGGCGCCTATGTGGCTCTGGCCGACGCCATTGCCTGGATGGATGAGCGCAAGCTGACCAAGGGCAAGGCACTGCGCGATTCCGTCGCTGCTGTCTCCTGCGGCATCTATCGCGGCACCCCGGTGCTCGACCTCGATTATCTCGAGGATGTCGAGGCCCATACCGATGCCAATTTCGTCATGACCGGCTCGGGCAAGTTCGTTGAGATCCAGGGCACTGCCGAGCAGGCGCCGTTCAGCCGCGACGAGCTCAATGCGCTGATGGGCCTCGCCGAGCAGGGCATCGGCGACCTCACCCTGATGCAGCAGACGGCGCTCGTCCCATGATCGGCTGGCTCAAGAAACGCCTCGCTGCCAAGCCGCAATCCAAGCCGCAGGTGACCCCGCGCGTCGCCTCGCCGGAAAACTGCGCCCTTTGGCACGATGTGGCCCGCGCCCTCGACGCCAAGCCAAGGACGTCCAAATGAGCATCGCCCGGCTCCGCGAAGGTGATCGCCTGGTGCTGGCCACGCATAATGCGGGCAAGCTCAAGGAATTCCAGGAGCTGTTCGAGCCCTATGGCCTGGAGTTGGTGTCGGCCGGCGAACTCGGCCTGCCCGAGCCGGAAGAGACCGGCACCACCTTTGCCGAAAATGCGCGCCTCAAGGCGCATGCCGCTGCGCAGGCCTCCGGCATGCTGGCCCTGAGCGACGATTCAGGGCTCTGCGTCGATGCGCTCAACGGCGATCCCGGCGTCTATACCGCCGACTGGGCCGGCGTGCCGCGTGATTTCAATCACGCCATGAAGCGCGTCGAGGATGCGCTGCAGGCCGCCAATGCCACCTCGCCCGGCCAGCGCCGCGCCAATTTCAACGCCACGCTTTGCCTCGCCCATCCCGACGGCCGCGACGTGATCTATCACGGCCAGTGCTTCGGCACGCTGGTCTGGCCGCCGCGCGGCACGCAGGGCCATGGCTATGACCCCGTCTTCATGCCCGACGGCTATGACATCACCTTCGGCCAGATGCCGCCCGCAATGAAGCATTCCTGGGCGCCCGGTCAGCAGGGGCTGAGCCACCGCGCCCGCTCTTTCGCCAAGTTCGTGGAGCAGCAAATTGAGCTCTAACCCCAACGACATGTTCGGGGTTTACGTGCACTGGCCCTTCTGCGCGGCCAAGTGCCCCTATTGCGATTTCAATTCACACGTCCATCGCGGCCCCTTCGACGAGATCGACTACGTCGCCGCCTATGAGCGCGAGATCGCCACGGCCGCCGAGCTGGCGCCCGGCCGGGTGGTGCAATCCATCTTTTTCGGTGGCGGCACGCCCAGCCTGATGAACCCGCAATCGACCGGCCGCATCATCGACGCCATCGCCAGGCATTGGACGATGGACCGCAATGCCGAGATCACGCTGGAGGCCAATCCGACCAGCGTCGAGGTCGACCGCTTCAAGGGCTACCGCAGCGCCGGGGTCAATCGTGTCTCGCTCGGCGTGCAGTCGCTGCGCGAGGGGCCGCTGGCCGAACTGGGTCGTCGCCACACGGTGGACGAAGCCATTGCCGCGGTGCGCATCGCCCAGTCGGTCTTCGAGCGCTCCAGTTTCGATCTCATTTATGCCCGCCCCAAGCAGACGCTTGAGGATTGGGAAGACGAGCTCAAGGAAGCGCTCTGGATGGCGCGCGGCCATATCAGCCTCTACCAGCTGACCATCGAGCAGGGCACGCGCTATTTCGACCTGCACCAGGCCGGCAAGCTGGCCATGCCCAATGAGGACCTGTCGGCTGATTTCTATGAGCTGACCCAGGAACTGACCGCGGCAGCGGGCCTGCCCGCCTACGAGATTTCCAACCATGCCCGCCCGGGCCAGGAGAGCCGCCACAACATGCTCTACTGGCGCTATGGCGAGTATGCCGGCATCGGTCCGGGCGCCCATGGCCGGTTGATGATCAACAACCAGCGCCACGCCACGGCGGCCGAGAAACTGCCCTTCGACTGGCAGAAGCTGGTGACATCCAAGGGCCACGGCATGGTGGTCGACGACGTGCTGACCTGGGAAGAGCAGGGCGACGAATTCCTCGTCATGGGCCTGCGTCTCAAGGAGGGCATCTCCCCCGCCCGCTTCACCGCCATCTCCGGCCGCCAGATTTCGCCGCGCCAGATCGAGACGCTCAAGGGCTATGGCTTTGTCGAAACCCTGCCCAACGGCAACCTGCGCGTCACCGACCGCGGCTGGCCGGTACTGGATGCCGTAGTGGCAGATCTGGCGGCCTAGCTTGCTTACCTCTCCCCCAAAGGGAGAGGCTAGAACTACAGCTTCGCCCCCTCGATCAGTTGCGCCCCGCCCGGCGCGATCCGCTTGATCGCCAGCGCATATTCGCTTTTGCCATTGCCCAGAAACCGGAACACGCCGTCGCGGCCGTTAAACCCGGTCGGGCTGGTCATCAGGGCGGGGTTGTAGGGCGGATTGGCCATGGAAAGCGTGTTCACATTGGCCAGGATCGTCGCGGTATAGGCGATGGTGGCCAGAGCATGCGGCTGGGTGCCGAACTGGCGCTGGTAGTCGGCGCTGATCGCCAGCATGCCGGCGGGGTCCACTGTGGGATAGATCGCGCCGCTGAGCTGGCTGGCCGTGGCAATGGTGGGGTCACCCTCCCAGTCGGCAGAGCCGACGATCTGCAACGCATCGCCACTGATGCCCGCCTGGCCCAGCAGCACGCCAAAGCTTGGCGCAGTGGCGCGGTCGGGCAGGAACAGCGTGTCGATCATCCCCTTCTGGATCAACGGCAGTGCCTGGTTGACGATCTGCTGTGCCTCTTCGACGTTCGAAAATGTATAGACCGCCTGCGGCGCAAAGCCGGCCGCCACGGCCTGCTGCCGGAACGCAGTTTCCTGCGCCTGGCCAAATTCGGTGGCGGGAAAGACGCCGGCTATGCCGCGCCGGCCCTGGGCCATCAGCCAGCCCATCGAGCGCTTCATCTCCATGTCCGGCAGGACGCTCAAAAGGTAGACGCCCGGGCTGGCCGCCGTCGGATTGTTGGAAAAGCCGATCAGCGGCAGCCCGGCGGAGCGCGCCACGGCGCCGGCCGCCGTCACCTGGTCGGCGCGCAGCGGCCCCAGGATCAGCCTGGCGCCATCGGTGACCGCCGCGCTGGCCGCCGCTGTCGCGCCCGCGACACTCGTGCCGGTATCGCGCAGCGTGATGGTGATGTTTTCCGCGATATTGGGATTGGCCTCGATGAAGGCGATGGCCAGGCGGCTGGCATTGGCGAGCGATTGGCCGACCGCGGCAATGCCATTGTCTCCGCTCAGCGGCAAGAGCAGCGCCACCTTGACCGGTCCGCGTCCGAAGCTCTGCGAAGGCCCGGCTGGCATCGTGGCCGGGGCTTGGATAGTCTGGGCCGGCGGCGCGCCGAAATCGAGCGTGCGCGAACCCAGCTGGATGGGTGAACAGGCCGATAGCACCAGCAGCGCCACCGCGCCCAAGGCCTGTGCTATGCCATGCCATGACATTGGATGTGCCGTCACGCTTGCCCCGGATTTGCTAGCAGACTGTTAACATTTAGAACCGCATTGCTTAACCAATTCTCAACCGACCGGAACTCTGGCGCATGGCTGACACCAATTCGGGCTATTTCATCGCCGGCTCCACATTTTCCGCCCCGCCGCTGGCGCCGGGCCTTTATGTGGTGGCGACCCCGATCGGCAATCTGCGCGACATCACCATCCGCGCCCTCGAGACCCTCGCGGCCGCCTCGGTGATCCTCTGCGAGGATACGCGCATGTCGGCCCGCCTGCTCGACCACTACGGCATCAAGGGGCGGCGCATCGCGCTGCATGAACATAATGAACGGGCCAAGGCCGATGACATCGTGCGGCGCGTGGCCGGTGGCGATGCCATCGCGCTGATCTCGGATGCCGGCACGCCCCTGCTCTCTGATCCGGGCTTTCCGCTGATCCGGGCGCTGGCCGAGGCCGGCCAGCCGGTCTTTCCCATTCCCGGCGCCTCGGCCCTGCTCTCCGCTCTTGTCGTGGCGGGCCTGCCCACCGATGCCTTTGCCTTTCACGGCTTCCTGCCGCCTAAGGCCGGGGCGCGGGCCAATGCGCTCAAGGCCCTGCGCGATTCACGTGAAACTTTGGTCTTCTACGAAAGCCCGCGCCGGCTCGACGATACGCTGGCCGCCATGGCCGCGGCCTGGGGCGAACGGCAGGCTGCCGTGGCGCTGGAGCTGACCAAGCGCTTCGAGCGCGTGCATCGCGGCACCCTGCCGGCGCTGGCCGCCGAATTTGCCGATAGCGAAACCAAGGGCGAGGCGGTCATCGTCGTGGCCGGCGCGGCCGAAGCAGCTGCCCCCGATGCGGCCGACTGGCAGGCCGCCCTGCTGGCCGCCATGGCCGACCAGCCGCTGCGCGCCGCCGTCGATGCGGTGACCGAGCAGTACGGGCTCAAGCGCAAGGAAGTCTACGATGCCGCCCTCGCCCTCAAAGCCCAAGAGTAAGGCGCGCATCGCCGCCTATCTCGGCGGCCATCGCGGCGAGGCGCTGGCGGCCTGGTTCCTGCGCCTCCAGTTCTACCGCATCCTGTCGCGCCGCTACAAAACTCCGGTGGGCGAGATCGACCTGATTGCCGAGCGCTTCGGCACCGTGGTCTTTGTCGAGGTCAAGGCGCGCAGCCGGGCCGCCACCGAGGCCGAGACGCTGGAGGGTATCAACCGCTCCCGCATCCTGCGCGCGGCGCAATACTGGCAGGCGCGCCACCCGGCACGGGCAGCCTCGCCGCTGCGCTTCGACGTCATCTTCCTCACGCCCGGCCGCTGGCCGCGCCACATCCAGGATGCCTTTGGCGGCTAGGGGCGCCTAGTCGGAAATGTCTGCCCAGATCAGGTGATGGTCGCTGGCGGCATGGATGTCCCTTTCCAGCTCGGGAAACATCTCCCAGCGGCCCGAGGCGGTCCAGGCGCCCTTGCGGAACAGGCCCGCCGCGGTCACACGCGCAAAGAGCGCCGGCGAGAGCAGCAGGTAGTCGATCTTGTGCGCCTTGCTGCCCGTGCCATAGGTGCCGATGCCGCTGAACTGGCCGGGTGAGAAACGGGGATGGTCGGTGACCTCCTTGAGGTCGGTCTGCGCCAGCAGGCGCTGCAGCGGCGCCGCATCGGGCGTATCGTTGAGATCGCCCAGCACCACGACCTTGTCCTGTCCATCCGCTCGCAGGGCCTCATAGATCTCGGCCGTGCGCTCGGCCTGTGCAGCGCGCTTTTTGACCGAGCTGGGGTCATTGCCGCCATATTTGGATTTGAAGTGGCTGGGCAGGACCCAGATGATCTCCCCGCTCGGCGTGATCACCTGATATTCCGGGCAGTCGCGTGAAAACACCCGCTCGCCATTGGGCAGCATGTCGGCAATGTGGCTGCGCATCAGCCCCACCGAAAAGCCATTGGTGACCATCAGCCCCACATCGATGCCGCGCTGGTCATTGCCGTCGATCAGCATGATCTCGTCATAGGGGGCGCCATCCAGCTTCTTGAGCACCTGGTCGGAAAACTGCATCAGCGCCACGCGATCTTCCGCCTCGATCACCGCCAGGATATCGGCGCCGACCTCCTTGATCACCCGCCCGGTATTCATCACCGCGACGGCATTGTTGTGTTCGGTCTTGAGCTCCACCCAGCCGACCCAGTCGCCGCGGCCATCGGCGACGATCTCGAGCGGGCCATTGCGCGGCTTCTTCCAGAAGGCGCCGCGGATCTTGCGGAAATTGACGAAAGGCGGGTTGCTCGAGGTCAGCTTGAGCTCCCCGATCAGCACCAGCATGCGCGCCTTGTCGGCAGCGCTGTACTCATCCTTGTTGATCAGCACATTGAGCTCGGCCACCGCATCGGTAATGGCCGCGCCCTTGGCATGATCCTCCAGATTGAAGGCCTTCGGCCGGTCGAACAGATTCTCCACATTGAATGCCGCGATCTTCATGATGCCCTCCCCAGCAACAGTCGGGCCATCATGCGCCTCGATTGTGACAGGTGCCAATCGGCAGAACTTCGCGCCCGCCCCCTTGCATCGGCTGGCGTCCCGCGTCATGTCATCTACGCTCGACGCTATGCTAAGGGGCTTTCATGTCGCTCAAAGTCGCGGTCCAGATGGACCATGTCGCCACCATCAATCCGCGCGGTGATTCCACCTTCGCCATGATGCTCGAGGCGCAGGCGCGCGGCCATGCGCTGCTGCATTACACGCCCGACACCCTGGCGCTGCGCGGCCATACGGTCTCGGCTCTGGCCCAGCCGATCGAGGTGTTCGACAAGCCCAAGGGCGAGCATTTCGCGCTGGGCGAGGCGCGCCGGGTCGATCTCTCGACCCAGGACGTGATCCATATGCGCCAGGATCCGCCCTTCGACATGAACTACATCACCCTGACCCATCTGCTGGAAAAGCTGCATCCCCAGGTGCTCGTGGTGAACCCGCCAGCCGCGGTCCGCAATGCGCCCGAGAAGATCCTCGTTACCGATTTCCCCGAGCTGATGCCGCCCACGCTGGTGACGCGTGACCGCGAGATGATCTACGATTTCCGCAGGGAGCACGGCAATATCATCGTCAAGCCGCTCTACGGCAATGGTGGGGCCGGCGTGTTCTTCATCCAGGAGGGCGACCATAACCTGGCGAGCCTGCTCGAGCTGTTCGAGCAGAACTATCGCGAACCCTTCATGATCCAGAAATACCTGCCCGACGTGCGCAAGGGCGACAAGCGCATCATCATCGTCGATGGCGAGCCGGTGGCCGGGCTCAACCGCATCCCCGCCGATGGCGAGGCGCGCAGCAACATGCATGTCGGCGGCCGCCCGGAACTGAGCGAACTCACCGCCCGCGAGCGCGAAATCTGCGCCACTATCGCCCCGGCGTTGAAAGAGCGCGGCATGATCTTCGTCGGCATCGACGTCATCGGCGACTATCTCACCGAGATCAACGTCACCTCCCCCACCGGCATCCGCGAAATCAAGCGCTTCGGCGGGCCGGACATTGCCGTCATGATCTGGGACGCCATCGAAAAGCGCCGCGCCTGATGTGGCTGCTGGTTGGGCTGGTCCTGTCCGGCCTCGGCTGGTTCCTGTTCCGCCGCTGGCGCCGGAGCCTGCCGGTCGATCAGCGGCTGACCCTGCCCTATTGGCGCAATACCCTGTTCGTCACCGGCTTCTATCTGCTCTCCATCCTGCTCGGCGCCGGCATTACCCGGGTCATGGTCGGCTTCAACCGCTCTGGCTGGGCGGACCTGCTGATGGTGGCCTTCTTTGGCGTCTGGGTGCTCTATGGCGCGGTGTGGCTTGTCCGCTTCCTGCCCACGACACGGCCCATGCCAGACTGGCTGACGCGCGGGCGCGGCTGGATCGACGGCCTCGCCCTGATCCTGCTGGCCTGCCTGGCAACCGGCGCGCGCATGCTGTGATGGCCAAAGCCGGCGCTCCAATATTGTGTACGGCCCTTCCTGCCGCTACCTTAGTTGGGCGTCATCTTGGCAATGGGTATGGAAAAGCCTCTCGTCTATACGCAGCATGCCCTGACCGTCATGCTGGAGCGAAAGCTTGAACGGCATTGGGTGGAGGAGGCAGTGCGGCGACCGGCTTGGCGAGAGCCGGATGCGGGCGATCCCGCGATCCTGCGCTGTTTCAAGTCAATCCCGAAGCGGGCCAATCGCTATCTGCGCGTTGTCTGCGTGGAAACTGATGACGAAATTCGTATAATATCGGCATTCTTGGACCGCAGTGCGAGGCCGCGATGACGCCCAAAGTTACCTATGATCCGGAGGCAAACGCTGCCTATATTCGCTTTTCGCCTGAACAGGTCGAGGATAGCGAGGAAGTCTCTGAAGGTATTGTCCTCGACTACGATGCTGACGGGCGGATTGTCGGCATGGAGGTGACCGATGCCCGGGCTCATCTCTCGCTTGAACTGCTGAGCAAGACCGCCGCCTGATTACCTCGGGGGCTGGGCAAGCTCTTGCGAAACGGCTAGGTCTAGCCGACGCAGCGGGGGAACTAGCGTCATGCCCACCACGACATTTCTGGTCGCCTTCGCGACCCTGTTTGCCACCGTGGGCGTGGCCGATATCGCATTCATCTTCGCCGCCCTCACCAAGCACAATACGGCCAAGCAGCGCTTTGCCTTTGCCACGCGCGGCGTCATCATTGCCGGGCTGATCCTGCTGCTCTTCGGCGTGCTGGGCAACCCGATCCTCGACATCTTCGGCATCACCATTCCAGCTTTGCGCACCGCCGGCGGCTTGCTGCTGTTCCTGATCGCCATCGACATGGTCTTTGCCCGCCATTCCGGCGGTACCGACATCACCGACCAGGAAGAGGTGGAAGCCCGTTCGCGTGACGATATCGCCGTCTTTCCGCTCGCCATGCCGCTCCTGGCCGGGCCCGGCGCCATCAGCGCCGTCATCCTGCTGACCACCGGCACGCGGACCGACCTCGAATTCTGGGCCGTGCTGGCGGCGATCGTGGTGATCCTGTTCCTGGCCTGGCTGACGCTGCTGGTGGCCATTCCCATCCAGCGCCTGCTCGGCGTCACCGGCCTTGCCGTGGTGTCGCGCGTCGTTGGCATCCTGCTGGCAGCCCTGGCCGTGCAGTTTGTCTTTGACGGTATCAGGACCAGCGGCCTGCTCGGCGCCGCGACCTGACAACCCGTTGAATTTTCAGAAAATTGTCGCGTTAAGCAAGTCTTAACGCCGTTGTTGACCGGTTCCGGGCAAGCAGTCCATCAAGGTGGCAGACCTGCCTGGAGGACCGGACAAGTGCGTGTTGCCGCCATTCTGCTGCTCTTCATCATGGCCATGCTGGCCGCCAGTGCCAGCACCACGACCACGGCGCGTTCCGAAATCCTGCTGCCGATCGAGGCCCCGGCCGCGTGACATGCAAAAGGCGGCCCGCTTGCGCCGGCCGCCCCTCGTTCAATCCTGCATCAAAGCCTATTTCTTGGCGTTGCCGGCGCTGCCCGAGCCCAGGCCCGTGATCGGCTTGGCGGCGGCAATCTTGTCCTTTTTCGGCTTCTTGGCTTCCTTGTTGCTCTTCATCTGACCTTTGGCCATGGTCCCGTTTCTCCTCGCTGCGGGCCACGTGCCCGGATCAATATCGAGCGGAGGCTAGACCTGTGGCGAATCGCTGGCAAGTCCCCGGATTACTTGGCTGATTGGCAACGGCCGGTCGGGCCCAGCGAGGCGATGGCGCGCGGATCGCAACCGGTGAGCAGGAAGGTGATCCAGTCGTTCTGATTGCCATAGAAGGCATTGCGGTCGACCTCGCCGCGCACGCCGCGCACCACCCCGGTCTGTGTCCACTGCCAGAAGGTCCAGGTGCGGTTGCCATAGCGCTCATGCGGCTCGGCGGCGGTGGAGCGCAGCCAGAAGGCATTGGGGAAGTACTCGCCCGCCATGATGTCGCGGTGGAAGTTCATGTCGGTATAGATGATGGGCAGCTTGCCGGTATGGCGCTCCATGGCGTCG
This sequence comes from Alphaproteobacteria bacterium, assembly GCA_018828145.1. Lineage (GTDB taxonomy): Bacteria > Pseudomonadota > Alphaproteobacteria > Rhizobiales > Devosiaceae > Devosia. The sequence goes on from JAHJWO010000010.1 coordinate 202,630, forward strand.
AGCATGTAGCGGATCTTTTCCAGGGCATCGGCCCGGTTCGGCTTGACCTTGCAGCTTGAATGGTTGTTCCACTCCAGATCGAGCACCGGCGGCAAGGCATCGGGGTCGTTCGGCACGTTCTGGGCGAACCACACTGCCTGTTCTGAGGCCAGCGAACACCAGGTCATGAAGTGATAGGCGCCGCGCGGCATGCCGGCATCGCGCGCCCGCACCCAGTTGGTGCGGAAATTGGGGTCGATATAGTCCTTGCCCTCGGTCGCCTTCATGAAGACGAAATGGATGCCCGAGGCAAAGGCCTGGCGGAAATCGACATTTTCCTGGTAGCGCGCCACGTCGATCCCCTGGATCGGCAGCGTGCGGGCGCGGTCGACGCCCGAATGGGGGCGATTGTCGCCCTGGATCGGGCCATAGAGCCCGCCCCCGGAGGAACAGGCTACCAGCACCGCGGCCAGAACGGCCCACATCGTGCCCTTTGCGATCGTGGAAAACGAGGGAAAAGGCCGGCTGGCAAACATCAGGAAACCACTCACGCAGGACTACAAATGAGCCTTTGATTCAACATGGGCGGGTTAATGAGCGATTAGGTTTACCTTTGTGGCAAAGGGCGTGGTTAACAGGTCGTAATTTGTTCGCTTTACGTTCTTGTTTGCCGAAATTGCCTTTGCTAAGCTGCCCGCGGGCTTGGGGAATTGGGCATGGTCACCCGCGTCGCCACCGTGGCGTTTCAGGGCATCGAGGCGGTGCCGGTCGATGTGCAGGTGCAGATCGCTCCGGGCATTCCCAAGATCATTCTGGTCGGCCTGCCCGACAAGGCCGTCAACGAATCCGGCGAGCGCGTCCGCGCTGCACTGATCGCCTCCGGCCTCGGCCTGCCGCCCAAGCGTATCGTCGTCAATCTGGCCCCGGCCGACCTGCCCAAGGAAGGCAGCCACTATGACCTCCCCATCGCCCTGGGAATCATGGCCGCCATTGGCGCCATCCCGCAGGATGCACTCGATGGCTATCTGGCGCTGGGAGAATTGGGGCTGGATGGGCGCCTTGCCCATGTCGGCGGCATATTGCCGGCGGCCATCGCCGCCCAGAGCCGCGACCTGGGGCTGATCTGCGCCGAGCCCTCGGGAGCCGAGGCCGCCTGGGCCGGTGAGGAGCTTGATATCGTTGCCGCCGAGAGCCTCCTGGCCCTCGCAAATCATCTCACCGGTCATCAGCTGGCGGCCAGGCCAGTGCCGCGCCGGCAACTGCCCAATACGGCCCTGCCCGATCTCAGCGAAGTGCGCGGCCAGCTGGTGGCGCGGCGGGCGCTGGAAGTGGCGGCGGCTGGCGGGCACAATATGCTGATGGTGGGGCCGCCCGGCGCCGGCAAATCCATGCTGGCGGCGCGGCTGCCCTCCATCCTGCCGCCGCTTGATCCGCGCGAACTGCTCGATATTTCCATGATCCAGTCGATTGCCGGCGAGCTGGTCAATGGCGCCCTTTCCGATCGCCGGCCCTTCCGCGCGCCGCATCACTCCGCCTCCATGGCGGCGCTGGTCGGCGGTGGCCTGAGGGTGCGGCCGGGCGAGGTGAGCCTGGCCCATAATGGCGTGCTGTTTCTCGACGAATTGCCCGAATTCGCCCCCAGCGTGCTCGACAGCCTGCGCCAGCCCCTGGAGTCCGGGGAGACGGTGATTGCACGGGCCAATGCGCGGGTGAGCTATCCCAGTCGTGTGCAGCTGATCGCGGCGATGAATCCCTGCAAATGCGGGCTGGCCGGCACGCCGGGCCACACCTGCCGGCGCGGCAAGGCCTGCGCCGATGATTACCAGAGCCGGGTCTCGGGCCCCTTTCTCGATCGCATCGATATCCGCATCGACGTGCCGGCCGTCACCGCCGCCGACATGATCGCCCCTGCCGCGGCAGCCGAAAGCTCGGCCGTGGTGGCCGAGCGGGTGGCACGCGCCCGCGCCCGGCAACGCCAGCGCTTCGCCGAACACGGCGCGCCCGACGTCTTCACCAATGCGGCCGCCGGACCGACGCTGATCGAGGCGGTGGTCAATCCCGACAAGGACAGCCAGACCCTGCTGCTGCAGGCCGCCGAGCGCTTCAACCTCTCCGCCCGCGCCTATCACCGCGTGCTCAAGGTGGCCCGCACCCTGGCCGATCTGGCCGGGGTGGAGACGGTGGGGCGGCCCCATATTGCCGAGGCATTGAGCTACCGGCTCAATCTGGGCGTGGCCTAGGCCTGTGCATAAGCCTGTGGATAAGTGTTTCACGTGAATCCGCGTCAGCGGATGCTGGCATAGCCGCCGGGTACGCCGCGGGGCGACAGCACCAGCTGCCACAGGCTGAGGTGGCGGGCGCGGAACAGGGCGGCGAAGACGTTGAGATAATAGCGCCACATGCGGTAGAAACGCCCGTCATACGAAGCACTTAGCTGCGGCCATGCCGCCTCGAACCGCTCGTGCCAGGCCATCAGGGTCTTGTCGTAGTCGGCGCCGAAATTGTGCCAGTCCTCCATGACGAAACGGCCTTCGATGGCCTTGCCGATCTGGGCGATGGAGGGGAGCATGCCGTTGGGGAAGATGTATTTCTCGCTCCACGGATCCCCATGCGTGGTGGAGTGCTGTCCGCCAATCGTATGCAGCAGAAACAGCCCGTCTGCTGCCAGCATGCTGGCGGTTTTCTCGAAATAGGCGCGGTAATTCTTGTAGCCCACATGCTCGAACATGCCGATCGAGATGATGCGGTCGAATTTGCCGTCCAGCGCCTGGTAGTCGAGCAGCCGCGTCTCGACCGGCAGGCCGGCATTGCGTTCATTGGCGAGGGCCGCCTGCTCCTTGCTGACCGTGACGCCCAGTCCGGACACCCCATAGCGTTCGGCGGCGAATTTGAGAAAGCCGCCCCAGCCCGAGCCGATATCGAGGATATGCATGCCCGGGGCGAGCCCCAGCTTGCGGCAGATCAGGTCGAGCTTGGCCTCCTGGGCGGCGTCGAGATCCCTGGCGTCCTGCCAATAGGCGCAGGAATAGATCATCCGCCGGTCGAGCATGGCGGCATAGAGGTCGTTGCCGATATCGTAGTGCTTCTCGCCCACTTCGGTGACGCGCAGCCGCTGCAGGTTGAGCAGCCGGCCGCGGGCGACGCTCCACATCACCGCCAGGTCCTTGGGAAAGGCATCCTGGATGCTGGCATTGACCAGGCGGAACAGGAACTGGTCCAGCGCCTCGGCATCCCACCAGCCCTCCATATAGCTTTCGCCCAGGCCCAGCGTGCCGTCGCGCAACAGCCGCGCCCAGAGGCGATCGTCATGCACCTGCGGGTCCCAGGGGGCGGCGCCGTTGAGCGCGACGCCGGCTTTTTCAAGTTGATTGAGAACGAAGCGTTTGGCCGATTCGGACATGGCAGCAGCTGAAGTCAGGTTGACGCAGGGGCAAGCCTAAACCCATCGTCGAATGACGATCAATAATAAACTGCAATTGGTGAAGCCGCGTTAACCTCCTGCCCCATAATTGTCGCCGTCAGGTGCCAGCAGGATGACGATGCGCAAAGCCGGCGAACTGATTCAGTGGAATAACAAGAGCGGTTATGGCTTCGTGCGCGATGACACGGGGCGGGACTATTATGTCCACATTTCCAAGGTCACGCCGGGCGCCCGGCCGCGCATCGGCGACACCATGTCCTTTGCCACCGGCACCGGCCGCAAGGGGCGCCCCTCGGCCATCGATGTCATCATCACCGCCACCACCCCGGCCCCATCGCCCAGCCTGCGCGATGTCCGCCAGGGCTCGGGCGGGGTTTCGCGCTTCAAGCTCGGCCTGCGCACCGCCGCCGCGACGCTGATGACGCTCCTCATTCTCTGGGCTATTGCCGGCGACCGGGCCCCGGTCTGGCTGGGCCTGCTTTATGCCGGCATGGGCGCGGCTTCCGCCCTGCTCTACCGCTTCGACAAGCTTTATGCCCTGACCGGCAAATACCGCGTCAGCGAAACCAACCTGCATGTGGTCGACCTCTGCTTCGGCATTATCGGTGGCCTGGCGGCGCAGGAAGTCTATCGCCACAAGACGGTCAAGCCGCGTTTCGTCGCCATGACCTGGACCATAGCCCTGGTCCACACGTTGGGCCTCGCCGCCCTGGCCTTCGGCTGGCTGGGCGCGCTTTTGCCCACCTCTGGGTGAAGACAAAGCTTTCGGTCGACACCCTCCCCACAAGGGGGAGGGTGGGTCCGGTGGGTTGGGCGAGATAATCGCCCCTCAGTGGAACTGCGCCGTCTCCGTGCTTTCGCCCATGGCGGTGGTGGCGCTCTTGCCTTCGCTCACTGCCATGGCCACCGCGTCGAAATAGCTGGTGCCCACTTCGCGCTGGTGCCGGACCGCCGAGAAACCATGCGCCTCGGCGGCGAATTCGGCCTGCTGCAGGCGGCTATAGCCGGCCATGCCGTCCTGCTTGTAGGCGCGGGCCAGTTCGAACGTGGTGAGGCTGAGATTGTGAAAGCCCGCAAGCGTGATGAACTGGTATTTGTAGCCCATGGCGGCGATTTCGCGCTGGAAGCTGGCCATGGCGGCCTCGTCCATATGCTTGGCCCAGTTGAAGCTGGGCGAGCAGTTATAGGCCAGCATCTGCTCGGGATGCGCCTTGCGCACCGCCTCGGCAAACTTCTTCGCCTCGGCCAGGTCCGGCTTGGAGGTCTCGCACCAGATCAGGTCCGCATAGGGCGCATAGGCAATGCCGCGCGCAATGGCGGCGTCGATGCCGCCCTTGAGCTGGTAGAAGCCCTCGGCCGTGCGCTCCTTGCTGACGAAAGGCGCGTCATAGGGGTCGATATCCGAGGTGATCAGCCGCGCCGCTTCGGCATCGGTGCGCGCCATGATCAGTGTCGGCACGCCCATGACATCCGCCGCCAGCCGCGCCGCATTGAGCGTGCGGATGAACTGGCTCGTCGGCACCAGCACCTTGCCGCCCAGATGCCCGCATTTCTTCTCGGAGGCGAGCTGATCCTCGAAATGCACGGCAGCCGCGCCGGCTTCGATCATCGCCTTCATCAACTCGAACACATTGAGTGCGCCGCCAAAGCCGGCCTCGGCATCAGCGATGATCGGCACGAAGAAGTCGAGATCGGTGGTCGCCACGCCGTCGGCCTGCTCCATGGTCTGGATCTGGTCGGCCCGCTGCAGCGCCTTGTTGATGCGCTTGACCACGCTTGGCACGCTGTCGACCGGATAAAGGCTCTGGTCGGGATACATATTGCCCGAGGTATTGGCGTCCGCCGCGACCTGCCAGCCGGAAAGATAGATCGCCTTGAGCCCGGCCTTGACCTGCTGCACCGCCTGGTTGCCGGTAAAGGTGCCCAGCGTCGGCACGAAATCCTCGCTATGCAGCAATTCCCACAGCCGCTTGGCGCCATTTTCGGCCAGCGTATGGCGGATCGGCAGCGACCCCGACAGCCGCGCCACATCGGCCTGGCTATAGGTACGGGCAATATTGCGCCAGCGATCGGGCGCATAATCGGGCGTCGGGAAAATCGGCTTGTCGAGCATGGTGGTCTCCTCCTTGGGACATGGCTTCGCCGGTCCGGTGGGCCGGCGGATTTTGTGATTCACGTGAAGCACTCTTCACCTCTCCCTTTGGGGGAGAGGTCGGCGGCGCAGCCGACGGGTGAGGG